>NZ_JAIMJB010000004.1:149339-184466 GCF_021295345.1 Motilimonas eburnea | reverse complement strand
TGGATCAACGGCTTTACGGCCTTAGTCAGTGGTCGACATGATTAAATCTGACCACTAAACCTGACGACTAAATCAAGCCGTTGCGCTTGCCTTAACCGTTATACTAAACGCCAAGGTAAGTCATAATACCATCGGCGGCTTTACGGCCTTCGTCGATGGCGGTCACCACTAAATCAGAGCCGCGCACAGCATCTCCACCGGCAAAGATTTTTTCATTGCTGGTTTGAAATGCAAACGCGCCTTGAGCGGGTGCTTTAATGCGCTGCCATTGATCCAGTTCAACGCCATGCTGGGCTAACCAAGGTGCTGGGCTGGGCTGAAAGCCAAACGCCATGATAATGGCATCTGCTGGCAGCACTTCATCTGATCCGGCAATCGGCTCGGGGCGACGGCGGCCATTTTCATCGGGCTCACCCAGTTGGGTTTTAATGATTTTAACTCCGCATACGGCGCCATGCTCATTGAGTTCAATGGCGGTGGGTTGCACGTTAAAAATAAACTCAACGCCTTCCTCGCGGGCATTTTGCACCTCACGTTTTGAGCCCGGCATATTGGCTTCATCGCGCCGATATGCACAAGAAACGCTAGCGGCTTGTTGGCGAATGGAGGTGCGAACGCAGTCCATGGCGGTATCACCCCCGCCGAGTACCACCACTTTTTTATCTTTCATATCGATAAAATCAGCGGGGGAGTTTTCAAACCCCATCAGGCGATTAACATTGGAAATTAAAAAGGGCAGGGCATCGTAAACGCCCGGTGCACTTTCATTGGCAAGGCCAGCCCTCATGTTGGTGTAGGTGCCGGTGGCGACAAACACAGCATCGTATTGGCTGAGTAAGTCCTCAAACGCCACGTCTTTGCCCACTTCGGTATTGAGCTTAAACTCGATACCCATGGCGCTAAACACTTCACGGCGGCGGATCATCACGGATTTTTCTAGCTTAAACGGGGGAATACCAAAGGTCAGTAAGCCACCAATTTCAGGGTAGCGATCAAATACCACGGCTTTCACGCCGCCGCGAGCAAGAATATCGGCGCATGCTAGTCCCGCAGGACCTGCACCAACGATAGCGACTTTTTTATCGGTGGCGACCACCTGTGACATATCCGGGCGCCAGCCCATCTCAAAGGCTTTTTCGGTAATGTATTTTTCCACATTGCCTATGGTCACCGCGCCAAAGTCGTCATTCAAGGTACACGCGCCTTCACACAGTCTGTCTTGCGGGCAAACGCGGCCACACACTTCTGGCAAGCTGTTGGTTTGATGGCACAGCTCAACGGCTTCTAAAATCTTGCCCTCGGTGGCCAGTTTTAACCAGTTGGGAATGTAGTTATGAACTGGGCATTTCCACTGGCAATAAGGATTCCCGCATTCTAAGCAGCGATCCGATTGCATTTGCGCTTGGTTATCATTGAAAGGTTTGTAAATTTCGACAAACTCTTCCTTACGCACCTGAATCGGTTTCTTTGGCGGATCAATGCGTTGGACATCGATAAATTGAAATACATTTTGACTCATAACAATTCCTTACTGGGCATCAACCCTAAGCTCTGCGGTTGAACGGCTGCGATGGCCTAGCAGTGAAGAAAGCTCAGCTGATTTAGGTTTAACTAGTCTAAATAAAGGCAAAAACTCATTGAAATGAGCCAAGATATACTCGGCTCTGGCGCTGCCTGTTTCCTCAAGGTGTAAGTTAATTAAACCGCGCAGATGCTCTTGGTGTATCACCAAATCGTCTAACTCGATGGCTTCCACCAGCTCAGCATTAAGCTTCTCGTTAAAGTCACCTGTTTCATCGAGCACATAGGCGAAGCCACCTGTCATACCTGCGCCAAAGTTAACGCCCACTTCGCCCAAGACAGTAACAATGCCTCCGGTCATGTACTCACAGCCGTTATCACCTATGCCCTCAACGATGGCATGGGCACCAGAGTTTCGCACCGCAAAGCGCTCACCAGCGCAGCCTGCGGCAAATAGCTGACCGCCAGTGGCGCCATACAAGCAAGTGTTGCCGATTATAGAAGCTTGATGGGACGCAAAGGCCACGCCCAAATGCGGATTAATTACCAGCTTACCGCCTGCCATGCCTTTACCCACATAGTCGTTGGCGTCACCCGTGAGATAAAGCTCAAGGCCGCCGGCGTTCCACACGCCAAAGCTTTGGCCTGCGGTGCCGTTGAACATGACTTTAATCGGGTCGCCCGCCATGCCTTGGTTGCCATGTTGTTTGGCTATCATGCCGGAAACCAAAGCGCCTACCGAGCGGTCGGTATTGCGGATGCGATGGCGATAGATCCCGCCTGATTTATTCGCTATGGCCTGCTCAAGCTGTTTGGCCAGCTTACGGTTCAGATCGCCTTTATCAAACGGCGGATTGTCTTGGGTGCAATGCAGAGCATGACCCGCTTTACTTTGCGGCGCATATAAAATGGCCGATAGGTCGAGCTTGGCTTGTTTTTGGCTTTCTCCCGCTTTGACGCTGAGTAAATCGGTGCGGCCAATGAGATCGGTTAATTGCTTAACACCCAGTGAAGCCATGATTTCACGCGCTTCTTGGGTGATAAATTTAAAGTAATTCATCGCCATCTCGGGTAGGCCGTGGTAGTGATCGCGGCGCAGTTTTTCATCTTGAGTCGCCACGCCCGTCGCGCAGTTATTCAGATGACAAATGCGCAGGTATTTACAACCTAACGCCACCATCGGGCCGGTTCCAAAGCCAAAGCTTTCCGCGCCTAAAATCGCGGCTTTAATCACGTCTAGGCCAGTTTTTAGGCCGCCATCGACTTGTAACCTGACCTTATGGCGCAGGTTATTTTCCACTAGGGCTTGATGGGTTTCGGCCAAGCCGAGCTCCCAAGGGCTGCCCGCGTATTTCACCGAAGTGAGCGGGCTGGCGCCAGTGCCGCCATCGTAACCTGAGATGGTGATCAAGTCGGCATACGCCTTAGCCACACCCGTCGCAATGGTGCCCACACCCGGCTCGGAAACGAGTTTCACCGACACTAAGCAAGTGGGGTTCACTTCTTTAATATCAAAGATCAGCTGAGCTAAATCTTCAATCGAGTAAATATCGTGGTGAGGCGGAGGAGAAATCAAGGCCACGCCCGGATTTGAATAACGTAACTTAGCTATTTGCGTGGTGACCTTATGACCGGGCAGTTGACCGCCTTCACCGGGTTTGGCGCCTTGGGCGACCTTTATTTGGATCACCTCGGCATTCATCAGGTAGTGCGGGGTCACGCCAAAACGACCCGAAGCAATTTGTTTGATTTTAGACAGGCGCAAATCACTAAAGCGCGCCGGATCTTCACCGCCTTCGCCTGAGTTTGAGCGACCGCCTAAGGTGTTCATGGCAATGGCCAAGGCTTCATGGGCTTCTGGCCCCAAAGCGCCGATGGACATGGCCGCCGAGTCAAAGCGTTGATACAAGGACTCTGGGGCTTCCACTTGCTCAAGTGGAATAGGTTCATGCTGGTCAGTTAGGGTTAACAAATCGCGCAGACTCGACACTGGGCGCTCATTGACATGCTTGGCAAAAACTTGGTAATCCGCATAATTACCTGATTTCACCGCTACTTGTAGGCTACTGACCACATCAGGGTTGTAGGCATGGTATTCACCGTCGTGAACGTATTTGAGTAGGCCGCCTTGCTCCAGCGGCTTGCGATGAATATAGGCGAGTTTGTTGAGCCTCAACGCATCTTGCTCAAAATCGATAAATCCAGCGCCGGCAATCCGCGAGCTCACGCCCTTGAAGCAGCGCTCTATCACTTCTTGGTCGATACCTATGGCTTCAAACAGGTGTGAGCAGCGATAGCTGGCCACGGTCGAGATGCCCATTTTCGACATGATCTTGTATAAGCCCTTGTTGATGCCGTTGCGATAATTCTCAAGGGCGTCGCGCAGACTCAAATTTAAGGTGCCACTGTCGACTAACTTGGCCAAGGTTTCGTAAGCTAAATACGGGTAAATGGCGGTGGCGCCAAAGCCGAGCAACACGGCAAATTGGTGCGGATCACGGCAGCTGGCGGTTTTTAGTATGATGTTAGTGTCACAGCGTAAGTTATTATTCACTAACGCTTGCTGCACCGCGCCTAGGGCCATGGCGGCCGGGATCGGCAACTGCTCTGGTGAGATATGATAATCCGATAACACTAGCAGCACAGTGCCACTTTGCGCTAGTGATACGGCTTGTTTAGTGACCCTATCAATAGCAGCGCTTAAACCTTCGGTTGGGCTAAAGGTGATGTCAATTTCGCCATGCTGATAATGCTGTTGATCGAGCGCGAGCAACTGCTGAATATCGCTGTAAAGCAAGACAGGTGAGTCAAACATCACGCGGTTAGCGTGGCCCGTGGTTTCATTAAACACGTTTTGCTCTTGGCCAATACAAGTCGCCAAGCTCATCACGTGGTTTTCTCGCAAGGGATCAATGGGGGGGTTGGTGACCTGAGCAAATTTTTGTCTGAAGTAATCATAAAGGCTGCGCGGGCGCTGGGATAATACCGCCATTGGCGTGTCATCGCCCATCGAGCCGGTCGCTTCTTGGCCGATTTCACCTAGCACGCGGATCACTTGCTCAATTTCTTCCGCCGAATAGGCAAAACTTTTGTGATAGCTTTTTAGGGTTAGTTCGTCCATTTCGCGGGCGCCAATTTGATTATCGGCGATTTGCTTAAACGGAACTAAGCGCTGACTGTTTTCCTTTAGCCACTGGCGATAAGGATGGCGGCATTTAAGATCTTGGTCGATGGCAAAAGAGGTCCAAAGCTTGCCGGTCTTGGTGTCGATGACAAACAGCTCACCCGGGCCAACGCGGCCTTTTTCTAACACTTCATCGGGTTGATAATCCCAAATCCCGACCTCAGAAGCCAAGGTAATAAAGTTGTCCTTGGTGATCACATACCGAGCAGGACGTAAACCATTGCGATCAAGTCCACAACCGGCAAAACGACCATCTGTCATCACGATGCCCGCAGGGCCATCCCAAGGCTCCATGTGCATGGAGTTAAAGTCGTAAAAGGCTTTAAGATCGTCATCCATCGACGGGTGCTTTTGCCATGCAGGTGGCACCACCAAACGAAACGCGCGAAACAAATCCATACCACCAGCAAGGAACAATTCCACCATATTATCGAGAGACGATGAATCCGAGCCTGAAGTGTTCACAAACGGCGCGGCTTCTTGCATATCAGGCAACAAGGGCGAGCTAAATTTATAAGAGCGCGCCTTAGCCCATTGGCGGTTACCTTCTATGGTATTGATTTCGCCGTTGTGGGCCAGTAAACGAAACGGTTGTGCTAGCGGCCAACGCGGCGAAGTATTGGTCGAAAAACGCTGGTGGAATAAGCAAATGCTGCTTTCCATGCGAATATCAGCTAGATCTAGGTAAAAAGTAGGGAGATCCTCTGGCATGACCAAGCCCTTATAGATCACCACCTGATTTGAAAGACTGGCGATATAGCAAACGTCATCGTTATCGATGCGCTTTTCAATGCGTCGGCGCACTAAATAAAGGCGGCGCTGTAAATCCGATGCGCGCCAACCTGTGGGGGCATTAATAAAGATTTGTTGGATGTTGGGCACGCTGGCGCGGGCTATCTCGCCTAATACATCAAGATCAACGGGCACCTCACGCCAACCGACTAAGGTTAAGGTTTCGCGGGCCAATTCTTCACTAATGATTTGCTTGGCTTGAGTGGCTTGGGCTTCATCTTGGCTTAAAAACAAGGTGCCGACCGCGTAATTGCGGCCTAGATGCCAATCGTTTTCCTTGGCAATGGCGCGAAAAAAGCTATCTGGCTTTTGCATTAACAGGCCACAGCCATCACCGGTTTTGCCATCGGCAGATATACCACCGCGATGTTTCATGCGATCAAGTGCGGATATGGCCACGCGCACCAGTTTATGACTGGCTTCACCTTGGGTATGGGCGATCAGGCCAAAGCCACAGTTATCGCGTTCAAATGAGGGATGATAAAGAGACATAAGTTTGCTCCATTACATCATTGCCTGCTTAGTAATAATGGTTTGTTGCTAGGGTACCTGGCAATGATACATACACTTAAAGTTGGCGAGAAACTAACCAGAAAATTGACTGGAGTCAAATTCTGTTTACATTTTACCAACTTTGGTAACATTTGCTTTTATTTATCACTTTCAGCTAATTATCAGTTTTACATCAGTGGTTAGCTCCGTATCCTGAAATTAGTGTGGTGATTACAGCCTAAGTTTAGGTTGTTTTTTGCACAAAAAGTTTAACCAAGTGTTAAAAAAGTTTTTTTGCCCAAGGTTGCCTAAGTTTGATTTGGCTTAGGGTTAGTTAGCATGGCCTTGTTTTAGCATGTCGGCTTCAATTTTGGGGGGCGGTATGCAATTACATCACTGGGTAAATACCTTAGGTCAAGATCTAAAATCTCGTTACGGTGAAGCGGTCAGAAAGCTAACCATACATGCCAATTTTACCTGCCCCAATCGAGATGGCACCTTAGGCAAAGGGGGCTGTACCTTTTGTAACGTGGCGTCGTTTGCTGATGAGCAAATCGCCGCCGCCCCGATTGCTGAGCAGCTCAATGTTAAAGCCCAAGAGCTCGCAGGCAAGAGCGATAAATATTTGGCTTATTTTCAAGCTTATACCAGCACCTATGGCGAGGTGATGACGTTAGACCGCCTTTATCAAGAAGCATTAACCTATCGCAACATAGTAGGGTTGTGTGTGGGTACGCGTCCCGATTGCGTGTCTGATGCCGTACTTGAACTTTTATCTGGCTATCAGCAGCAGGGTTTTGAAATTTGGCTTGAGCTCGGCTTGCAAACCAGTAATGACAAAACCTTAAAGCGTATCAACCGCGGCCATGGCTGGGCCGAGTATGAAACGGTTTGCCTAAAAGCCAGAGCGCTTGGCATTAAGGTGTGTACCCATTTAATCGTGGGGTTACCCGGAGAAACGTGGCAAGACTACCAAAATACCCTAGATGCCGTGGTGGCGTTAGGCGTGGATGGCATTAAGCTGCATCCCTTACATATAGTGCAGGGCTCAACCTTAGCCAAGGCTTACCAAGCGGGGAAAATAACCGCGCTGACGCTGGAGCAATACGTCGATGCCGCGGTGATGATGATCCAGCGTACGCCCGCTGAGGTCGTGTTTCATCGAGTATCGGCTACCGCGCGCAAGCCCACCTTGATTGCGCCAGCTTGGTGTGAAGACCGCTGGCAAGGGCTTATCAGTGTAGCCCAAGGTTTAGCGGCCAGTGGCGGTCAGGGTGCGCAAACGACTAATCCATATGTCTTTAATTCTTAGACGGTATTTGTGAGCTATGGTGGAACTTTCTGATCCCAAATTGCGAAATATTGGTTAATTAATCAGACTCATACATAATATAACAAGGCAATATAATATGGCTTTGTGCCATGTTTGCTTTGTATCTTGATTGTGAATCCTAGCTAATTTGGTGTAACCAGTGGTCATGCTTATAGTCATAAAATTATTGCGTCGCCTTGGTTGTTTCCTCTATCAACTTAAGCGCTGTCTACTAGGGTGTGGGCTGCCGCTGGCGTTGATTTGCATATTTAACGTCAGCGCGAATACCTTACTGCTCGATACCGAAAAACCGCAACTCGTTAATATTATTGTGGCTGACAAGCATGAATACTTGGGATTTAACCAAGATGACCTAGTAATGGGGGTGTTAACCGATTATTGGCAGCGATGGCAGGAGCACACGGGGATCCAGGTTAATATGCTGCCTTTGTCCCAAGTGGTGGAAACTGATAATAGAAATATTTATGTTCGGCTTTCTAGCGAATTAAGCGCACCTGCCCACGTGGCCATTCCTTTAGTCGGGCTAAAAGTTAAACTTTTTTATCTACCAGAGCAGCAAAATAAAGTCAGCCTCGCGTTACAGGATAAACGCCATTCGGTGCAGTTAGGCTACCTTCAGGATAAAGGCTTTTTGCCTGACAATATCGCTCAACGTATCACTTTTAAGGCTCGCCCCTACCAGTCAATTTGGTCACTGGCCTTTGCTTTGCTAACGGGGGAGGTGGATGCCATTACCTCCCTTAGCTTAGACACAGGTGGCGGGCAAAGTGATGACTTCCTGACCTTGTTTTTACACTCTTATACCTTGATTGAGCTGGATATTATGGCTCACGTTGCCCCTTTACAGGGGGAACTGATTGACTGGATCAGTTGGGGAGCCAACCTGATCAGCTCGTCGGAGTTACAAAAGATAAACCTAACTTGGTTGTCTCTATCTGGTTTATGGTGGTGGTTATTGTTACCCGCCATCGTCGCCATTGCTTTTGTGTTGTTTATTTGGCGCGGCGTGAAACGTTTGAGGCGTAAAGATAGCTACTACATTAATGATATTCCCTTTGCCACTTTGATCCTTAGCCTAGATGGTAAATATTTGATTAATGCTAATCAGATAGCGCATGAACTCGGTTTGTGTGGCCCTGATAGCCAATTCAAAACCCCCACGCCGAGTTGGCTGCAACCTTTGGTCAACCTCGTCAATGCGAGCTTGACGGAAGGTATGATAGTTAATCAGCAGCTGGGTTTACAAAGCCAAACGCAGCAATGGCACTTTTTTACCCTCAACGGCAAAGTGATATCCCGTGGTAGTCGTCAAGTGTGGTTATGCCAACTCTGTCGACTCACAGCTCAACCTGACTTTAGGCCATTGCCACAGCAGCAAGCATTGCTAAGGGATGTATTGGCCGCGATCACGAGCCCTGCATGTATCAAAGATAAACAAGGGGTGATGTTAAGTTGTAATGCACCCTGGGCTAATTTGGTGGGGTTAAAGGCCGAAGATGTGATTGGTAAGCGCGATAAAGACGTCTTATCTAAAGTCGAACTGGCACGTCAACGGCCCCTTGAATCTCAAGCTTGGCTAGGACAAATGCAGCAGGGCGACGATGTGGTTGTGTATCCCATGCGTAATGAACAAGATCAGGTTTATGCCTTATTGGTTGTGCTTGACCAATCCCAGGTCATTAGCCGCGCCGAGTGTGAGCAAGAGAAGCAGCAATACCTTAAGCAAAGTTTGCAAAACCTGTTTGTGAATCACCCTGATCCGGTTGCCGTTGTCGATCAAGGGGGGATATGTTTGAGCGCAAACCCCGCTTTTGCGGCATCTGTGGTGCAAAAAACCATTGAGCAAATCTTAGACCAGCCGGTAGCCGATATGTTGCCTGCGGACAAGGTGGATTGGAATAAACGCCAGCATCAAGACATTTTTGCCCAAAATGAGCATGTGAAATATGAAGAGTTAGTGTTTTTAGCCAATGGCCAGCAAAAGTGGCTAGAGGTCGTCAAAAGCCCGTTTCGTTTTTCGTCAACGAGTGTCCCCGCTATTCTGATGTTGACCCATGACATCACAGACAGAAAAGAGACCGAGCAACAACTGGCGACAGCCATTGGTAAGCTAGAAGAGTTAAGCTTTATTGATGGCTTGACTCAGATAGCGAATCGACGCAGCTTTGATGAGAGGTTACGTTACTACTGGCGTAGCAGTATCAATCAAGAGCAGTCTATGTCAATGATTTTGTTAGATATAGATTACTTTAAACCCTACAATGATAATTATGGTCATCAGCAAGGAGACGACGCCTTACGTCTGGTCGCCGATACCTTAGCGAAAACATCCAAGCGCACCACAGATTGGGTGGCACGCTACGGCGGTGAAGAATTTGCTATTTTATTACCGGATACCGATGCCCAAGGCGCGCTCTATATTGCGCAAGTGATTTGTGATGCGGTGGCCCAAAGAAACATTCCACATCAACATTCAAACGTCGCCAAGCATATCACCGTGAGTTTAGGTGTGGCTACGCTAACCCCAGCGCCGCAACTTGAATGCGAGCAATTAATTGAACAAGCGGATTTAGCTCTCTATCAAGCTAAAGCCAACGGGCGTAACCAAGCTTTGCATTATCAGGCCCTTTTGCCCAAACAATAAAAAGTCCAACATGATGAGCACCTTGGACTTAGCTGACATTCGGCCTTAGGTTAACGTTTAAGGCTTAAAACCACCCGGTACACCTTTAGTGGTGACCGCC
Organism: Motilimonas eburnea; assembly: GCF_021295345.1. GTDB lineage: Bacteria > Pseudomonadota > Gammaproteobacteria > Enterobacterales > CBDFNC01 > Motilimonas > Motilimonas eburnea. Next base: position 174,400 of record NZ_JAIMJB010000004.1, on the reverse strand, counting down.
ACCGCATCATGGGCATGTAAGCTTTCATAATGGTTTACGCGCACCCAAAAATCAGCAAAATCATCGCGTGGTGTCAGGGCGTGCTGCAAGCGACGTGCGGCGTCTTCGCAGAACATTAAATTCTGCCCATTTAGGCGCGCAAACTCTTGTTCATCTTCACGTTTTACTGCGGCTTGTACGGGGGTCTGCAATGCTTGCTCAACCAGATCTATCAACTCAATGATTGGCAAGTATTGGCTTTGTTCGGTTAATTGAATCTTAACTTGCGCATTACTGCGCTGACTGTGTGGCGTGGCGACGATGCCTTGGGTGGTGCCAAGCCATGCATGAACTTCGTCTTTGCTTATACTCTCGCCATTAAAATTCTCATTAAAAGCTTGCTGAATTAATTGCCTAGCCAATGCGGCAGAGCAGGGGCAAGTAGATGAGTAAGGCACGTTCAGTTCAAGCTCAAGGCTAAAGTGAGTGCCTTCTTGGCGTGCCGTGATCACCACAGGGTAGGCTTTCCAGCCTTGCTTGCCACTGATCAAGGATTTACGGCGAAGGTGGTAATCAAAATCGAGCTTTAAGTGGGCTTGATTACTTAAATCATCATGACTCACCAAAAAGTCGTTAAGCAATTGCTTGAGGCTGGCCAAGGTGACTTCGCCTTCAACCGACAGTTGATCGAGCAACAGATATAAGCGTGACATGTGAATGCCTTTGGCTTTGGCATCCGCCAAGTTAACAAAGGCTTCGGCCTTAGCACTGACTTGGCGTGGCGCTTGATTGTCACTCGATACCATCAAAGGCAGTTCGATTTGGCTCATGCCAACCCAGTCCAATAGCCCCTCTTTTTGGGCGAAGGCACTATTTGCGATGTCGGGCATAGATGATGACATTAAGGCGATACTCCTGATTACTACTAATATGCACTGCTAAGGCGGTTTGCCGATGGCAAAGTATTGTCACATTTGAGCAAGAACGTTTAGCTCAAATTAAATTAAAGGGACGCATTATACCCCCCTTAGCAGAGATTAAAAACCATAAAAAACCAAGGTTTTTGTAACAATGTCGTTTATTATGGAGGCGATAAAAGAGGGCAATTACATGAAAAAAATGAAACTTTGGTCGCAGTTCTATGTTTCTTATCTTACCCGCTTGGGGATTTTTAAGTTCAGCTTTTTAATGGCGACCTGCCTGATCCTGTTGGCATTATTTGTACAAATCGCGGTGACCTTGTTTTTGTCTGGCGAGGTGAAACAAATTGATTTAGTGCGTTCCGTTTTTTTTGGCTTGCTAATTGCGCCCTGGGCAATATACTTTTTTTCTGCCGTAGTGGATCAATTGGAGCTGGCACGCAAAAAATCAAGTCTGATGGTAAAAAAACTGCAGGACATGCGAGAGCGTGATTTAGAGCGAACCCAAGAGCTCACCGCCACCATAGAGCAAATGCACCAAGAGTTTGAGCAGCGGCAAAAGGCCGAGCGTGCTCGCAGTGCGGCCATGACCGAATTAGAAAACGAGATAAAGCAACGCGAAGAAGCCCAGCAAACCCTAGAAGATAAAACGGCTCTTTTGCGTTCATTCATTGATAGCTCCCCCGACTTGGTTTATTACCGTAACGAAAAAGGCTGTTTTTCAGGCTGCAATAAGGCGATGGAATCACTCACGGGGAGAAAAGAGTCCGAGCTTATAGGGTTAACCCCTCGAGATGTTTATCGCTCTGATATCGCTGAAAAAGTGATTGAAACCGATGCCGCGGTGTTTGACTCCAATGAACCTTTAACCTACGAACAATGGCTTGAATTTCCATCGGGTCGCAAAGCGTATTTTGAATTAAGCAAGGTGCCGTTTTTTGATCAAAAAGGGAAGCGATTGGGCTTACTGGGATTTGGCCGCGACATCACCGAGCGTAAAAAGTACGAAGAGAAACTGGAAAAGGCGAGTCGCGATAAAACCACGTTTATTTCCACCATCAGCCATGAGCTGCGCACGCCGCTCAATGGCATTGTGGGCTTAAGCCGGATGCTGCTCGACAGCGAACTGAATAAACAGCAACAAAAGTACCTAAAAACGATTCACGTAAGTGCCACCACTTTAGGTAATATTTTTAACGATATTATAGACTTAGATAAATTAGACAGAAAGCGGCTCGAAATTGCCCCTCAGCCATTAAACTTCCATGATTTTGTCTCTGATCTAGAAAGTTTGGCCCATATCCAAGCGCAGCAAAAAAACCTGTATTTAAGCAGTCAAAACTTAACGCCGCTGCCTGATTTTATTGAGGCGGATGGGACACGGCTGCGCCAAGTGATGTGGAACTTGATCACAAATGCGGTGAAGTTTACCGATCAAGGCCGGGTGGACATTCGTGTCAGCGCTCATCCCCTTGACGAAGATAAAACTAAGTTAGTGATGGCGGTGCAAGATACGGGGATGGGGATCCCCGAAGATCAATTGAAAAAAATCTTTTCAATGTACTACCAAGTGAAAGGCACTAAACAGGCGACGGGCTCTGGGATTGGCTTGGCGGTCTCGTCAAAGCTGATCAATGCCATGGGTGGTGAAATCAAGGTCGACAGCCAGCTAGGTAAAGGGTCGACTTTTACCGTTGAATTGATTGTTGACGTGCCAAAACAAATCAATGCCTTAAGCGAGCGGGTTAAAGCGCTGCCTAAATTAGATATCTTGCTGGTGGAAGATGTCGAGCTAAATGTCACGGTAGCCAAAGCGCTGCTTGAAAAGCTAGGCCATTCGGTTGCGGTGGCGATGACAGGGCAAGCAGCGTTAGACAGGGTTGCTGAGCACCGTTATCAGCTCATCTTATTAGACATTCAGCTGCCTGATTTTAGTGGCTTTGAAGTCGTGGCTAAACTTCGCGATACCTATCAAGAGGACTTGTGTCCGGTGGTGGCATTAACGGCTAATGTAATCAGCGATCCAAGTGAGTACATAGAGCGCGGCATGGATGATGCGATCAGTAAGCCCTTAAGTGTGGAAGCCGTGGTCAACATGGTTAGTGAGTTATTTGCGATGGAGCCTTTACCCGCCGTGGTCCCGCGTGAGCCTAAGCCGGCATTTAGCACCGAAGCCTTATTGGATATTGATATGTTGACGGATTTCTTGAGCGCGGTGAATAAAGAAACCTTGATCAGCAGTGTTGAGCTATTTGAAAAACTCATGCCCGAATACTTGTCTGTTCTGGAGTCAAACCTGATCGCTCGGGACCAAGCTGGGATAGTCAGTGAAGCCCACAAAATCAAAGGGGCAGCGGGCTCGGTCGGCTTAAAGCGCCTGCGAGAGCTAGCGCAAAAAGCCCAATCGCCCGACTTACCCGCATGGTGGGACAACATAGATGATTGGGTCGAGAAATTAAAACGTGAATACCCTGCTAATGTTGAGCATCTTTATGAATGGATCGAACAGCAATGAACGAGAGAGCTATCGGGTCTAAACAGAGCGTGATTTTGCTACATGGCTTAGCCAGAACGCCGCGCTCGCTAAATAAGTTAGCCAAGCATTTACGGGCGCAAGGCTATCATGTGGTCAATCTAGGCTATCCTTCACGGCATCACAAGATTGAAGCCTTGGCCGAGCAAGTGATCCCTAACGCGCTGGCGCAATGCCCCAGTGATCATCAAGTGCATTTTGTCACCCATTCTTTAGGTGGCATTTTAGTGCGTGCTTATTTGGCGAACCACGCTTTAGCCAATTTGGGGCGAGTGGTGATGTTAGCCCCGCCCAATCAAGGCAGTGAAATTGTTGATAAGCTAGGCCATTTAAGCTTGTTTAAATGGATCAATGGCCAAGCGGGATTGCAATTAGGCACAGATGAAATGAGCATGCCTAAGCGGCTGGGGGCGGTGGATTATGAACTGGGCGTGATAGCCGGAACGCGTAGCATCAACTTGATTTTGTCTACCCTGATGCCCAGACCCAATGATGGCAAGGTCAGCGTGGCTAGTACTAAACTGAATGGCATGACAGATCACTTAACCTTGCCTGTTACCCACACCTTTTTAATGACTAACCGGCGCGTGCTCAATGCCATTAGTGCATTTTTAGCCAAGGGGTGCTTTGCGCAATAATCGATTGATACCAGATAACGTGCTACCTAATTTCTCTCCTCCCATGCGCTTGGCGCGTTTTATCGCCCAAGCTGGAGCTTGCTCACGCCGTCAAGCGTCAAGGCATATTGAAGCGGGCGAGGTCACCATTAATGGGCGTTTGGCGCGCCATATTGATCAGGTAGCGGCCAATGATGTGGTGAAATTAGTGGGGCAAACCTTGCAATGGCGCCGTGAGTTTCAATATTGGCTTTTTAATAAGCCCGTTGGTGTGGATTGTAATTATCGCGCTCATCACAGCGCCAGTTTAATGCACTTAATACCTGTGCAAGCGGGGCGGATTTTTCCCGTTGGTCGATTAGATAAAGACTCCCATGGTTTGATTTTACTGACCGATGATGGTGACTTATGCCAGCGTTTAATTCATCCCGACTTTTATCACCCTAAAACTTACCATGTGCGCGTTGCGCGCCCCTTTGATGAGGCATTTTTAGCATCGATGGCGGCGGGTGTGCCGCTGCGCAAAGGGGTGACGCGAGCCTGTCAGATAAGGCGTTTAGCACCGGACCAGTTTGAAATCGTGCTCACTCAAGGGTTAAATCGCCAAATCCGAAAAATGGCGCAAGCCTTGGGACATAAGGTGATAGATCTGCAGCGCGTGGCCCTTGTGGGGATAGGCTTAGCTGATTTAGCCTTGGGTGAGTGGCGACAATTAACGACCAAACAAGTCCATCGGCTGAAGCAACAATTGACTTGTTAAGATAACCTGTGTTTTGGATAAGCAATAGGGTATGAAAACTTAGGGCCTGTTGACCTTTCGCGGTTAATTTTTGTTCGAGATAAAAGCGTTTTGAGCAAGGCGAGCAGTGTGTAGCTTAGCATTCTAAGTAAATACTGCTCAACGACGAACAAAACGCTTTTAGCCGAATCCAGAGGACAGCGTTTGTTGGTCATTTCTACTGCGTTAGCGCCTTTTCGCATAGATGACTATGCTGCAAAGTCTCTGCCTTGAATAAATACCCAACAAATCGCTGCAAAAACAAGCTCAAAAGGTCAACAGGCCCTAATCAATCTAACTCATATCATTCTTTGAAAAAGCACTCCCGTCTTATTGTGGAGCAACTGTCATGTTGAGATTGGCGAAATTATCGCGGCATGACTGCAGCTCCCACAGGCCCTAACCAAACCACTTAGCTTAGTTTGTTTTGTTCGTTGTCTTTTCTGATCTGTTGCGTCTGAGTCACTGTGCTATCTTGGCTTGGCTCTTCTGCCATGGCGCGTTTAAAGCCATTTATTGTGGTACCAAGGTCGCCACCTAAGGTGCGCAGGCGCTTGGTGCCAAACAGCAAAATAACGATGGCGGCAATAATAACAAGCTGCCAAATACTGATTCCTGCCATGATGTTTCCTTTGTTCATTTAAACGAGTTAAAAGAGAAAGCAGGCTTGTTAGCCTGCTTATGTCGATTTACAAGCGTGCCAGCTTATACGCCAAGGGCTCCGCCGTCGGCTTTTCTGATGGCGACGACACTTGCACGTGGGCGCACTGTCATACCGCTTGGTGTCGCTTGCGCAGCATTGCTGCTATAAGGCCAGTTGCCAGGGTGCTGAATGGACACAAACATGGTGGTGTAATCGGGCGTGATGGTAAATCCAGTTACTTCACAGCCGTTTGGACCGACGAAGAAGCGGCGCAATTCACCTTGGTTTTCGCTGTTGATGGTCTGTTGGTTACCCTCTTCATCCGTGAGTGCAGAAGGCACTACCGCCAGCATTTGGTCGTTGGTGTAGTTTTCAACTTCATCGGCGCCATTATCGGTTTGGATCCACATAATGCCGCGTTGGTCGAACGCTAAGCCGTCTGGGCTAGCAAACTGGTTAAACTCATCCAAACCCGATAGGTTGGTTAGCGCATCACCTGCCGCGTCAGAGCCAAATACAAAGATATCCCAGCTGAACTCGGTATGATTATCGCCTTCGTCCCAGCGAATAACGTGACCAAACTTATTGTTTAGACGTGGGTTAGCTGGGTTGGTGCCGGTGGTTTCATTGCGGCGTGTGTTATTGGTCAGCGTTAAGTACACCGAGCCAGTGAATGGGTCAACCGCACACCATTCAGGGCGATCCATCGGCGTTGCTCCCACCAGATCCGCCGCGCCCGCTGTGTTTAGGATAATGTCAGCTAGGCTGGCAAACTTATCACCTAGGGTGCCGCCCTCTTTTGTTACACTATCAAGGGTCAGAGGTAACCAAGTACCGACGCCATCGGCGTCAAACTTAGCGACATACAAGGTGCCCGCATCCATGTACTTGTCACCCGTTGCCAAGCGGTCTGTTGGATTGGCATCAGCCGGATCCCATAGCGCGTCAGAAACAAATTTGTACATGTATTCAAAGCGTGAGTCGTGACCTGAGTAGAAAGTAATTGGCTTGCCTTCGGTCAGCTTGCCTACCGTACATCCTTCGTGACGAAAACGTCCAAGGGCGGTGCGTTTTACCGCGCGAGAGTTGGCTGTGTAAGGATCAATCTCAACAATATAACCATGGCCATTGGCTTCATTGCGATAATCATCTAGGGCACTGGTGCCCGTTGGCGTGACATTAAATCGGCCAAACTCGTCAACCCGCTCCTGCGTGCTGCCCGCAACCGTTTCCCAACCGTAGCGAGTTGTGCCGCTGGTATCGATGCCAATGCGCTCTTGATCTTCTGTTGTTTCGCCAGTATTGATGAAATAACCCGGCCAGTTTTCTTCACAGGTGAGGTAAGTGCCCCATGGCGTATAGCCATTACCACAGTTATTGAGTGTGCCGCGCGCTTGGCTACCATCAGGGGAAAATGGGGTGATCAGCTTATCTGAATGAGCCAGTGGGCCTGAGATAGTCATCGTGGTGGCGCCGGTGTAGCGACGGTTTAGGGGATCGTTGTCAACCACTTGCCACTCATTGTCGACCAGCTTAATTCGCACCACGGCAACACCGTGAGCATTAATTTCTTTGCGCACTTGGTCAACGCTAGTGCGAATGCCGTCGGCATCCTTATCGCTACCGTTAGGGTGTAGTGCATTTTGATCTATGTATTCATGGTTAACACACAGTAGCCCGTCAGTGCCGTCATCGTTTAATGGAAAAAAGTGCAGGCCGTCGTGATGCATCCCCATGGAATTAGCTTGGTCGATGGCATTATTAGAGCCATCTTCTTGCCAAGCTGAGCCGCCTGATTTGATCGGTTGACCCCAAGGCGCAAGCACTTGAGCCGTGTAACCTTCTGGCACGCTGACCGCGTCAATTTTTGAACCCGCAATCGAATTAAAGCCTAATCTCGCGCTTGATGCGGTTGGTGTAGCTGGGGTGGTCGGCGTAAGTGTGTCAGTGGCTGCAGACGAGCTGCTGCTTGAATTACAACCGGCTAGGCCAAATGTCGCGAAGGTGGCCATGGCACCTAGACCCAAACCGCCTTTGATGATGTTACGGCGAGAAAGGTGTGACTCCAGTACTTGGTCAAAATCTGGGTTATCACTTTTGTTAAATCGTTTTGGGTTAAAAATCTCTTTACTCATCACTGTCTCCAACTGCTTAGTTATACTGATTTAGATCAGACATTGGCTAACAAATTAAAAGTAAAAGGTGACAAAATTTTTACAAGAATGTAACGTTAGTGTTCATGCTATGTAGTTGTTTATCAATGAGCGAGTGCTTTTCGGTATTGATCTGTTTGTGGTGGTATTGTGCTTAGGCACTAAACTGAGGCACTCAACTTATGTATTCAACTGGGGCATTTATTTTAGCCATCGCACTAAGGCTTGTTCTAATTTGCCGATATCAATGGGCTTGGAAATAAAGTCATTCATTCCTACCCCTAAGCATTTCTCGCGATCCCCGGCCATGGCGTTGGCCGTCATGGCAACCACAATCACCTCATGATCCAATACATTTGATTCAGGTGAACGAATCAAATTCGTGGCCTGATAGCCGTCCATCACGGGCATCTGACAATCCATAAGTACCAGGTCAAAGGGCATCATAGCCAGTAACTCCAGTGCTTCTTGACCATGAGCCGCTAGCTTGGCGTCAATACCAAATTGCTGTAAGAAGCCTTTGGCAACCATTTGATTGGTGATGTTATCTTCGACGACCAACACGCTCGCTTTAAACTGAGGATAAGTGTGAGCTTGTTGGTTGTCTTCAATCCTTGTTGTCGATGGCGTTGGCGTGCAGGCGGCCAGTTCGCTCAAGGTGTCAAACAACAGTGATTGATTGATCGGCAGCTCGATCTGAGCGTCAGGCAGGGGATCAGGCGTAAGGAGGGCCGTGTGAGGGGGTTGTGGGCTGAGCTGTTGCAATGAGCGCCGATTTGAGATAACAACGAGCTTAGTTTTAGCGCTAGCTTGCTTGGCTGTTTGCCCTATGCGTTGATATAAGCTGATCCCATCAGCAGTGAGTTGCTTCAAGCTGATGATGATGACATCAAAGGCGGGCTGGGTTTGACTTATTTGATCCAGTATCTGCGAATCTTCTGTTGATGCTGAGTAAAGGAGGGGGGTGTAGGCTATTTTCCAATCATCCATCAGCTGTTGGAATAGGGCCAATTGGGTTGCTGAGTCATCAATCACCAGCAGGTTTAGCTGGCGAATATCGCCCATGTTAAGCAAGCTGGGTTGACATGGGCGTAGGCATAAAGTAAACCAAAAGGTTGACCCCTTTCCTTGCTCACTCGTGACGCCGATTTCTCCCCCCATCATGGTGACCAGTTGTTTACAAATGGCAAGGCCTAAGCCGGTGCCGCCATATTGGCGTGTGGTGGAGAGGTCGGCTTGAGTAAAGCGATCGAACAGTCCTTCTAGTTGGTTGGGAGCAAGGCCAATGCCGGTATCCACCACCTCAATCTTAAGCTCAGTGTGCTGAGCCGAAGTTTGAATAATGGAAAAATAAACGGCCACTTCTCCTTGCTCGGTAAACTTAATGGCATTGCCAATCAGGTTAGTTAAAATCTGCCTGATCCGGCCAGGATCGCCAATAAACTTGTGATTAAGGGCGGGGCTGGCTGGGCAAATCAATTGTAAATGCTTATCTTGGGCTCGGATATTGAGGGTTTTAGCCGTTTCATACAGCAGCTCACCCATATCAAATTCAAGCTGCTCTAAATCCAGCATCCCAGCCTCTACTTTGGAGTAATCAAGAATATCATTGATGATGGCAAGCAAAGATTCAGCGCTGTTTTTCACCGTGTTGGCATAGCTTTTTTGCTGGGGATCTAATGGGGTTTCGAGCAATAAGCTGGTCATGCCGATGACACCATTCATTGGCGTACGAATTTCGTGGCTCATATTGGCTAAAAACTCGCTCTTGGCCGTATTGGCTTGCTTGGCTTCTTGCAGCGCCAGTTGCAGTGATTGTTCTCTCGATCTGAGTGTTTGACTGAGTTGGTCAAAGGTTTCCCCAATTAAGCCAAGCTCATGAATGGGTCTAAAATCAGTGGTGATGGCTTGATGTTGTTGCTGGGCTTGCATGACAGCAACAATTTTTTGGCTTGGTTTAAGTACCAGGCGATTGATCAAAAAATAAATGGCAATAAAGGCGACGGTGCCGATGCTGCTAAATAGCAAGATTAAAAGTAGGGCACTGCGAATGGCTTGGGAGGTATTTTGCTGGGTTTTAAGGGTGATGATCTGCAGCGATGGGATCGGGGTAAGATGATTGTTTTGCTCCAATGCGGCGATGTGCACTAAGGTGACAACATGGTAAAAATCACTGTTTTCGGGGTCGGTACCGCTGACACTCACACCTATGTTTTTGGCTTTTGATATCAGGCTAGCAAGATTAGACAGGATCTTTTCACGCTCTGACTCGGGGGTCATATCGGTGGCAAACAGCGGCTGATTGTCTAAATCTAACAGCCAAATACGTTCAATGCTCGGGGCCGCGGCCAAGGCTAACACAGTACGCTGAAAGTCACTTAATGATGAGCTTGTTTCAGCGGTCACCACAAGGGTTCCGGCCATCAGTTCGCCTTGCGTAGCCAGATTACTGGCTAAGGTTTGTTTCGCAAATTGATAGACACCGAATGCGCCCAACAAGGTGGCAGCAATGGCAAAACCGATCAAAGGTCTTAATAAGCGGCTACGTAGCGAACGAAATGTCATCTAGGCTAAGGCTCAGACTTAAGGGCGACATCGGTAAAGCAATGTTGATCACATGGAGGCCCTGCAATCACATTTATCTCCGTTAGCGCTGAGTGAGTGGCCTGTAGCAGTTGCAGCATTTTACCTTGTTGCAAGTAAGTGGCTTGTTGCGCTTGTTCAACAATAACCAAACCACTTAACGCGTCGATAAATTCCTCGGTGGTTAACCCTTCACGTTTAGCCATGCGGCGATAGGCATCTTCCGGATTGGTCTTTTGATAGTTCAGTGCGCGGTTAAATGCATTCACCACTTTAACCAAATCTTGCCCACGGGTTTGTACTATTTCACTTGAAGTAAATAACACATCAACAATATTGCCCGGGGTCTGACTGGTATCGAATATACGCACAATGTTGGGATCAGCGAGTGCCGATGTCGCAAAAGGCGGGTAGGTTTGTGCTGCATCAATTTCACCCTCAAGTAACGCCGCAATGTTACTGGGTTGGGGCAAAGGCACTAAGGTCACATCATTAAAGCTTAGCCCCGCAGATGCTAACGCATTAGCGGCGGTTAGCACGTCAACTGAGCCGGCTTCAAGGCCTAATCGCTTACCTTTTAAGTCAGCAACGCGGGTTATTTCGTTACGCGCCAACAGCATGTCTCCGCCATTGGAAAAATCAGCCACCATAAAAATAACGGGGTTTAGGCCATCCACTTCACGCGTGGTGTAAAACTCCATCAAGGTGCCCGCCATGACATCAAATTGGCCTTTTTCAAACGCGCGACGACCATCGGCTAAGGTTTGAAATGGGATCATTTTAACCTCAAGGCCTTCGTCTTTGTAATAGCCTAACTCATGGGCAAGGGCCAAATATTCATAACCAGGCCAAGCATTTAAGCCGATGCGTAAAACCTTAGGCTCAGGTTGCGAGCAGCTAAAAAGTGCTACGCCGATAAAGCCAAGTAGTAAGTGTCGAATCATCGCCATGATTTTCCCTATTCTGCCAATTAGTTTTTATTTTTTATTAGCTTAGTCAAGGATCTTTGATTAAACAAAGCCATCATACAGGCGAATAAGAGGTGTTGAGACACAGATAGCTTTTTTACTGATATCAAATAAAGGTAAATTAATGTTTGACATATTATGTCTTGTGGTTATGGTAAGGGTAAGCCTACGGCATGGATTGTTAATCACTTGGTTGAGCAAACAGTAAGGGAACACATGAAAACGATAATTGGAATCATGGCACTGGCCATCAGCGCGGGCCTATTCAGTGGATGCTCTGAGCAAGTCATCGCAAAAGAAATGGCTGCAAAGGCCGCTAAACAGCAGGACTTAGTCAGCGTCACCATCACTAGCCCATCACTGCAACAAAATGTATTGCCCCTCAAAGCCGAGCGAGAGCTGCTGATTGCACTGCCGCCTTCCTATCACCAAGATCCTAATAAAACTTACCCCGTGGTGTATTTATTGCACGGGCTGGGCGCCAATGCGTATGGCTGGTTCTCACAGCTTGAGGCCGAACCGAATGTAACCAAAGCATTGCAATCCTTATATGCGCAGCAACAAATCAACGACATGATAGTGGTGGTGCCAGATAGCTTCACCGAGCACGCCAAGGGCGGCTGGTACACTAACTCAGCCACCGGCGGGAAATGGGAAGACTACATCATTAAAGACGTGATCCCTTATATTGAGGCTAACTATCGCACCAATCAACAGCGCGGTATTGCCGGTGGCTCGATGGGCGGTTATGGCGCCCTTAAGTTTGCGATTAATTATCCCGAGCTGTTCTCGGGTGTGTACGCCATGAGTCCAGCCTTGGTTGGGGAAAATTGGCTGAGCTTTATGAGCAGCGATTCGCAACGTGAGCTAATTAATGCGGGATTAGCCATGCCAAAAGATCAATGGACTTGGAACGAGATCATCAATTATTCCGCTGCCTTAGCCTTTGCACCCAGTGCTCATGGGCCCTTGTACGCACAAGTGCCTTTTACTGAGCAAACCGTCTCACAAATTCGCGCCAACAGCATCTCAGTGATGCTTGATCAGTTACCCGCCAATCAGTTAGATAAGCTCAAAACACAGGTGTCGGCCATCAAGCTAGATGCAGGCAACAAAGATTGGGCCATTAATGCCGATATAAGTGAGCTAGCAGATCAGCTAGCGCAAAAGGGCATCAAGGCATTTTACAGTGAATACCCCGGCGGTCATTCCGATCGATTAAACTTGCTGATTGAGCAAGAAGTGTTTCAATTTTTCTCACAGCATTTTGCCAATACCTTACCGGCGCAGTTACCCGCGTCATTGGCTGCGCTCTCGGGCTCATTGGATTTTAAACCGAGTATGGTCGAACTGCCTGCTTTTACGGTCACCGGTATCGAAGCGTCGGGCTATGAGGGTAGCCCACAACTTGCAGAGCTGTGGCCACGGGTAAATGCATCAGGCATCGATCCCAACAGCTGCAACAATAAAGCGGGTATTGGGGTTAACACCTTAGATTTAAATACTTATAACTTTACCCGAACCAATCAAATAAGCTATTTAACAGGTTGTGAACTAGTTGCCGGCGCTCGCTTTCCAGCTTCGTTATCCGACCAAACAGTAACCCGCGACATTCCAACCAACACCTATGCCGTATTTGAATTCAAAGGCGTGATGGAACAGCGTTACCACGAGTATTGGCTCAGCATCATGCAAGACTGGTTTCCCACCTCAGATTATGAGCATACTGGCGGTTACTTTTTTGAATACTACGGCCCTGAGTTTGCCCTAAACCAAGAGAGCTCAGTGATGAAGATTTACTTTCCAGTGAAGAAAAAATAAGGGCTAATAATTTGGGGCGCCTTGGGGAAAGCGTATTATCCCTTCAAGGCACAGGCTATAAAAGCCTTGCAGACAATGCAGAGGCTTCTTTTATTGGTTAGATGGCTTATAATCATGGAACTCCCAACGCATATACTCTGAAATTTTAGTCGCCACCTCATGCCAATCTTGACCTTCGCATTGGCTAAGAATTTTATTAACTCTGGCCAATACTTGAGAAAAAGAATAGTGCTCAAGTAAGATACAATATTGTATCGACTCTTTAAGCCCTACGTTGCTAAACGTTGTGACTCTTACTTGGAAGTAGTCGCCTCCGTCAAAGCCTGTTGGGCCAATGGTGAAGTTAATCCAATAATCAACATCATTAAGATCATCAAAATGATAGGTTTCGATAGGGTCAAAATCCGTGCAGTCGAAACACTTAATTTCAGGCTTCAATGGTCACTCCCTGCATAATGATTCGCTCTTTACCAAGAAGGTAATGCTCCAATAGTTGTTATTTGTGCTTTTTATGCTTTATGTCGCAAACAAATTTACGTTTCATCCAACGGGGCCAGCTCGGATAGACTTGAGACAAATGCGCGTTGACTTTTAAGGCCACATATTCAATGTCAATGTCATCAAAGCGGACGACGGATGCGCTACCTGACGCCATTTTTTCCATGGCCTGCTTGTGAAAGCCACAATAGATGGCATACGACATGATTTCATGCCATTCATTAACCCAGCTCTGGCACAGTTCAATCCGCTCATAGGTTGTATCTAGGGTCGCAAAAACGCCGCGTCCTTCACCCAGCAACTTGCTATCTAAAATGGAAATTTCACGGGGCCAAAAGAGCCTGCTTTCTTTGATTAATCTGGTTAGTTTCATTGATTAAACCGCATAGCGAAATGCTTGGCCTTGTTATTTAGCTTGCAAAGCCAGTCGTGGATAAAATTACTTTTACTTGTTGCATAAAAGCTTTCGTATCTTGATAAGACTCATAGTAAAAATTTGCTATTCCAACTTTAGTAGCGATGGTTTTATTAGCGGCTAATCTATCTATTGGGCCTTTTTCCATGAAAATATTGGTAAATGCATTTGGGTATTCTTTGAATTCATCTGGTGATATTGAAATGTCTTGATGTATTCCGGTAGATGATTGTTTACGTATGGCTGTATATACGTCTATTGATTCTTTGATTTGATTAATCTCAGGCTCATTAGTGAAATATTTGATTGATATAGTGAGTCTTTCATCGCCAGATGAACTTTGATATACCCAGAGGCCTGCATCGGGTGACGAATCTATCAAAGACCAGCCATCTGGCAGTTTTACATGAAACGAATCTTCCTTGATGAAAGTTTCTGACATGGCTATTCCAGATAAAAGTAATAGTGTTGAAAAGAGTAGTTGCTTCATTTTGTATAACAGTTTCTTAGATTCACTTTATGGTGATAAAACACCCAAAAACGTCGGATAGTCATACTCGTAATCTTCGGTAAAGTGCCTGTCCTGTTTTTCTTTCTAAATACGCACAACTTCAACACCCGATTCTTTTTCAATTTTGAACATGTGTGCAAACTCAAGCACATCTTTGACAGACTCGTCGGGATGACTAGTCGTGGTTATGGGGTGAGGGTTAGATCCATTTCCGATGGACAGTTCATCCATGATCTCTTCCCATACTTCACAGTCCTTACCAACCACACAAAAAAGTTGATATCTCTGGTCGAGTACGCTCTGTAGCAGCTTGTCATGCTCTTTTTTATAGCCTGATTCTGATATAAGCACGAATTTAAAATTTTTCATCGTAATTATGTTTTTTCAAGATCCTAGGGGGCAAGAATGCACTTACCAAAAGCTTTGACTGTGATAAATAAGAGATGCCAGCTCTGTCTTTGCTGGTCGTTTTACCACCACGGATTCTCAACTTGTTGGCCTTCTATCTCTTGTGGGCCTCGCTTTTTCCATTCAATGGCTTCATCAATAGTTAACTTACGGATGCCACAATGGACGGCACTGCAATTTTGAATGTGGCCATCAATTAAGGAAATGCCCTCAATATTACTTCCGTATTCATCAACTTCGATGCATAGACATGGGTGGAAGCAGCAACTTTCGAAGTAATCTCCGACTTTTATTATTCCTTCTGAGTTTATTCTTTCTGCCATGATTATTACTACCAAACAAAAGGGATGACTAATCCCGCAAACCCTCAGGCTTGCGGGCATTGAAGGCAGCTTTTACGCCTTCTTATCTTCACCACCCAGTGCTTCTACTAGCGCGGGGATAAAGTTTTCTAGCTCGCCTGTCATTAATGCAAAATCGGCGTCGAAGCGGGCGGCGAAGTCGTCGCCTGAGATGTCTTCATTTTCTTCGCGCAGGACGTCAGAAAATTTAACGCGCTTGATGGCCATGTCTTCACCTAGGATGAAGGACACGTTTTCTTGCCAGTTTAGGGCAAGCTTGGTCACTAGCTTGTCGGCGTCTAAGTGAGCCTTAATTTCTTCGGCGGTTAAATCTTGCTGTTTACAGCGAATAATGCCGCCGTGCTCTAGGGCGCTGCGCAGCTCGGCTTCGTCTTCAATGTTAAAGCCCGCTGGAATGTTGCCTTCGTTTAACCAGTCGGTCATGGTGAGCTCAGGGGGCGTGGTTAAGCCAAGTGGCACCACGGGTAAGCTGCCCAGACATTTACGCAGCAGCGAGATTAACTCTTCGGCTTTTTTCGAGCTGGAAGCATCGACGACTAATAAATCGGATTTTGGGCTGATCCAAGCAAACGTCTGGCTGGTGCGACTAAAAGCACGGGGCAATAGCTCCATGATGATGTCTTCTTTTAGGGCGTCTTTTTCTTTTTTCTTAAGCGGACGGCCTTGGGCATCTTCAAGGGCAAGGGCCTTTTCTTCGACCATGTCTTTGATCACTGGGCCCGGCAGCATTTTTTCTTCTTTTTTCACACACAACAAGATGTTGCCGTCGGCGCCATGGGTTAAGGTTTGGCCGAATTTGCCAAGGGGTTTAACCCAACCAAATTTTGAAATGTCTTGCGAGCCACAAGGCGCAAACTCAAAGTCGGCTAAGGTGTTTTCCAAGGCTTCGATACTGTGCTCAAAAGGACGGGTAAAACGATAAATTTGTAGGTTCTTAAACCACATAGTCTTGATTCACTTATAAAAATATCTGCACGTTTTGCTCAGCCAGCCAAATTCAATTTGCCCTTGTCAATGGCTGGAAAGTGTCAGAAGGGTTGGAAAAATTCACGTAGGTAGGCATGATAAACCATTTTGCGCCGATTATGCTTGCTGGTTTGGGCTTTTTTGGTGATATCTCACTTTTTATCGAACGCGTTTCAGGTGACCTAGGCTTTATGAAATTTCTCCACACGTCGGACTGGCACTTAGGCCGCCAACTTCATAACCAATCTCTATTAGACGATCAGCGTCATGTACTAGGGCAAGTGATAGCTTATGCCAAAGATCATCAAGTAGATGCGGTGGTGGTGGCGGGGGATATTTACGACCGCTCGGTGCCGCCGGCGCAAGCGGTCACCTTGTTAAATGAGGTGCTGACCGAATTAGTTAATGCGCTCTCCATTCCCGTGCTTATCATCGCGGGCAATCACGATGGCCCTGAGCGTTTAGGCTTTGCTAGCGAGTCAATGGGCACGGCGGGGCTGCATATTGTCGGGCCGCTGAGCGCAGCCATTTCACCTGTGATTATTACTGGGCGCTCGGGCGTGTCGGCGGCGTTTTACTTATTGCCTTACGCCGAGCCTGCCACGGTGCGCCATGTGTTTGAGGTTGAGGCCAGTGGCCATCAACAGGCGATGAGCTGCTTACTTGAGCAAGTTAAACAGCAGCACCAAAAACACCCGCAGCATAAAAGCGTGGTGGTCAGCCATTGTTTTCTTGATGGCGGCGAGGAAAGTGAATCGGAGCGCCCATTAAGCATTGGCGGCGCAGATAAAATAGCGCCAACCCTGTTTGCTGATTTTGATTATGTGGCGCTGGGGCATTTACACGGCCCGCAATATAAAGGAGCGCCCCATGTGCGCTATAGCGGCTCGTTATTAAAGTATTCCTTTAGTGAGCAACACCAAAACAAGTCGGTCACCCTTGTTGAGTTAAGCAATGAGGGGGAGGCTAAGTTTGAGTTACTGCCACTAAACCCGCTGCGTGATGTGCGCGTCATTGAAGGCTTGCTGGAAGCCGTGCTCGAAGAGGGGAAAAATGACCCTAACCGCGATGATTATTTGATGGTGCGTTTATTGGATAAAACCGCCATTTTGGATGTGATAGGTAAAATTCGCCAAGTGTATCCCAATGTGTTGCATATCGAGCGCACTGGTTTGATGGCCGAAAGCAGCACCTTAGAGCGGCGCCAAGATCATATTAAAAAATCCGAGCTGGCTATGTGCCGCGATTTTTATCAGCAAGTACAAGGCGAAGCGTTAACCCCAGCCCAGCAAAGCGTACTCGAAGCCGCCATCGAGCAATTACATCAAGCCCCAGAGCAGGGGGGCGCATCATGAGACCCGTTCATTTAACCATGGCGGCCTTTGGCCCTTTTGCCGATCAGCAAGTGGTTGATTTTGAAAAACTAGGGCGTAATCCGTTGTTTTTGCTTAATGGGCCAACGGGCGCGGGTAAAACCTCGATTTTAGATGCGATTTGTTTTGCCCTTTACGGCAAAACCACGGGGGATGAGCGCGAAGCGGCGCAAATGCGCTGTGATTACGCCGATGAGCAAACCTTGACCCAAGTAGAATTGGTGTTTGAATTAGGCGAGCAGCGCTATCGCATTGTGCGTATTCCAGAGCAGCAGCGGCCGAAAAAAAGTGGCGATGGCATGACCGAGCAAAAGCCGCAGGCTGAGCTATATCGCCTTGATGGCGACGCGGAAACCTTATTGGTGGCGAGCAAGGTCAGCGAAGCTAATCAACTTATCGAGCAGTTAACCGGCTTAGACGTGGATCAGTTTCGCCAAGTCATGGTGCTGCCACAGGGTAAGTTTCGCCAGTTATTGATGGCGGATTCCAAAGATCGCGAAAAAATCTTTAGCCAGTTGTTTCAAACCCAGATCTATCGCCAAATTGAAGACAACCTAAAAAACCAAGCGGCCAAGCTGCGTAAAAATCGCGAAGGGCTGGCCAATCAGCGTCAAGGCATTATGGATGCCCTTGAATTGACAGGGGATAACAGCTTAAGCCAAGAACAAGCCGAGCTAAGCCCGCGATTAGAGCTGGCCTTAGGACAAAAAATCGCGGCCAATAAAGCGTATGACGAGGCCAACCAAGCCCTCGCCAGCGCCAAAGGCATTGCCGCTGATTTTGAGCTATTGGCTAAATTAGACGCTGAGAAGCAGCAGTTAGATGCGCAGTTGCCTGTCATCAAGGCCGACCAAACGCGTCAGCAGCAGGCCGAGCATGCGCAAAAAATTGAGCCTAGCTATGCCCAGTTTTTAGCCAGAGAAAAAGAATACCAAGCCAGCGTGAAGGCTTGTGAGCAGCAAACTGAACAACTTCGCCAAGCCGAGCAACACCAAGCCCAGCAAACTCTTGAATACAATAAATTGGGTGAACTAACAGAGCAATTACAGCAGCAACAACAAGGTTTGCAGCAGCTCACTGCTTGGCAAACGCCGGTGGGCCAGCTGAGCGAGTTAAGCGCGAAAATAACAGCCCTTAGCCAAGCTCACCAGCAGCAACAAAAGGTGATAGATGCCAGCAAGCAGCAATTGCAGCAAGGCATGGCGACGCAGCAAGGCAGGCAAAAGCAATTGGCCGAGCAAGGCCAGCTGGCCGACACCTTAGTGCAGCATCAGCAGCATTTATCTCAGCTTGAAACCCAGCTGCAAAGCCATCAACAGTGGCAACAAGCCCAGCAAGCCTTAAGCCAACTGAGTGAGCAATTAAATCAGTCAGTGATCAAGGGCAAGCGGTTAAGCCAATACGCCAACACTGCCGAGCAAGCCAAGTTAACCGCGGAATATCAGCGCCATTTAGGTCAAGCGGCTATTTTAGCCCAGCAATTAGCGCCTAATACGCCTTGTTTGGTGTGTGGCAGTACGTTACATCCTGCGCCGGCGCAACCCGACGCGCAATTGCCAAGTGAAGAGCAAATTGAAGCTTTAACTGAGGCGTTTAATCAAGCCAATCAAGCCTTGCTTAAGGCGCGGGAAGAATATGCCGCCCTAAAGGGCCAGCACGGTGAAAAGCAGCAGCAAGTTAATCAATTAGCACAAAGCTTAGGTGAGTTAACAACCCAAAGCAGTGACGCCTTAGCCCAGCGTTTACAAGGGGTAAAAAGCCAATGCCAACAAGCCCAGCAAGCACAATTGCAAGTGAAACAGCTCAATGAGCAGCTGGCAAATTGGCAACAGCAAGAAGCGCAATTACGCCAGCAAATCGAGCAGCAGCAAGGCCAAGAGCGTGACACTCACGCCCGGCTGTCGCAGTTGCAAGGGCAATTTACCAGTTTAAATGAGCAGATCCCGGCTGAGTTACGCGAGTTAAGCGCCCTGACCAAGGCGATAGCGCAAGGCCAAACGCAAGTAGCTGGATTAGATACACAGATAAATCAAATTCGAGACGCTTACCAACAAGCGCAAACCCAATTGGCCAAGGCGCAAACCGCCGCGCAGGGGGCCGAGCAGCAACAGCAAAGCACTAAGGCGCAACTGGCGCAGGCGCAAAGCCAATTTGAGCAGCAATGTGAAGGGGTAGGCTTTGCCACCCTTGAGCAGTTTAAGCAGGCTTGTTTAACGCCGCAAGCCCTCAGCCAATTGATTGAAGGCCTAAATCAGTATCAAACCCAGTGTCAACGCAATCAAGCGCAGCGAGAGCAATTGAGTGCTAAGTTAGCCGAATTGACTAAGCCCGATTTAGCTAAACTCAATGAGCAATGTGAACGTGCTTTGGCGGCTAAAAACCAAGCAGAGCTAAGTTGGCAACAATTGCAGCAGCGCCAAGACCAATTAACAAAAACCGCCACCCAATTGGCCGGGCTGGATGAAAAGCTGGCAAAGCTTGACCAAGACTATGAAGTGGTGGGCACCTTAGCGGCGGTCGCTAACGGTCAAACCGGTAATAAGATCAGCTTGCAGCGTTTTGTACTGAGTGTGTTACTTGATGATGTATTACTGGATGCTAGCACGCGACTACAATTAATGAGTAAGGGCCGCTATCGACTGTTGCGCAAAGAAGAAAGGGCCAAAGGGAACAAAGCGTCTGGGCTAGAGCTAGAAGTGGAAGATGCCTATACGGGCAAGGTGCGCTCGGTGGCAACCCTAAGTGGCGGCGAGAGTTTTATGGCGGCGCTGGCCATGGCGCTGGGTCTATCTGAGGTGGTGCAAGCTTATGCAGGCGGCATCAAACTGGATACCCTGTTTATCGACGAGGGCTTTGGCAGTTTAGATCAAGAATCATTAGATCTGGCTATTCGAACCTTGATGGATTTGCAAAACAGCGGGCGTATGGTGGGGGTGATTTCTCACGTTTCTGAGATGAAAGAACAGCTTGGCATGCGTATCGATGTCATTAAAAGCTCTTTGGGGAGTCGTTTAGCACTTGTTTTACCTTAGTGTTAGATCGTAATATTCGAGATGTTGTTAGCGGTATTACCGAATTGTTGCTTTGTTTAGCGGGTGTTTGCTGGATTTTTAGTCTGTTTTAGCGAGTTTAGCTTTATGAGTAAAGCAAACGTCATAAAAATATCACTTTTCTTACTTGAACCGTTGCAGGTGTCATATAAGTGTCATACAAAGGGCTAATAATGCAGACAATCGTAACAAACATAGAGTTTCAAGATGTCTAGAAGAATACTGGTGGTAGAGGACGAAGCGCCGATTCGAGAGATGCTGTGCTTTGTATTAGAGCAAAAAGGCTATGAAGCGATTGAAGCTTCTGACTTTGAGATGGCATTGGAAAAGTTAGTTGAACCGTTTCCAGATCTGATTTTATTAGATTGGATGCTACCGGGAGGAACCGGTATTCAACTGATTAAGCAGTTAAAGCAAGACGAGATCACCCGGCAAATTCCGGTGGTGATGTTGACTGCCCGAGGCGAAGAAGAAGATAAGATCCGCGGCCTTGAAGTGGGCGCAGATGATTATATTACTAAGCCGTTTTCACCCAAAGAGCTGATGGCGCGATTAAAAGCCGTGATGCGCCGCGTGTCGCCCACGTCACTGGATGATGTGATTGAAGTGCAAGGCCTTAAGTTAGATCCTGTTTCCCATCGTGTGAGTGCCAACGATAATCCATTGGAGATGGGGCCGACAGAATTTAAGCTACTGCATTTCTTTATGACCCACCCAGAGCGCGTTTACAGCCGCGAGCAGTTACTCAATAATGTGTGGGGCACCAATGTTTACGTTGAAGACCGCACCGTAGATGTCCATATACGTCGGTTACGTAAAGCGGTGGCCAATGAAGGCCATGATCGCTTGATTCAAACCGTGCGTGGTGCAGGTTATCGCTTTTCGACCAGAATGTAGTATTGGCATTATTGCCATTAGATAGTTAAGGAAAACGGTACTTTCTATGTTACAACCTTTCTCTTGGATGGTACTGTCTACTCGCGTACTGTTTTTCTACCTGCCTTTCTTTGTTGTTGGGTTCTTTCTTGAAGCCATCACAACCTGTTTACTTATCGCTACGGTGATCCACTTAACCTGGCATTACAACAACCAAAAGAAGTTAGCCGATTGGCTTTGGCACGACCGCAGTCTTATTCCTCCTGAGGGCAAGGGCAGCTGGGAGTTAGTGTTTAATGGCATCTACAAGCTACAAAAGCGCCACCGCGTGCGCCGTAAAGAATTGGCCAGTGTGATCCGCCGTTTCCGAGAAGGGGCCGAAGCTTTGCCCGATGCGGCGGTGGTGTTCAAAACCGATGGCAGTATTATTTGGTGTAATCGGTTGGCTGAAGGCATTTTAGGCTTTCGCTGGCCCGAAGATGCGGGCCAACATATAGGTAACTTGATCCGCACACCGGCATTTGTCGATTACCTTAAAGCGAGGCAGTTTGATCAGCCGTTGGAGCTGGTGTCGCCGGTACAAAGTGATAAGTTACTCGAATTTCGTATCATGCCTTATACCTCGGGCCAAAATATGCTGGTGGCACGTGATGTGACCTTGATCCGCCAACTGGAAGCCATGCGTCGTAATTTTGTTTCCAGTGTGTCTCACGAGCTGCGTACGCCTTTGACGGTATTAAAAGGTTACTTGGAGATGATGGAAGATGCGCCCGATGCCAGCTCTGCCATGTGGGTTAAGGCCCATCATGTAATGGCAGAGCAAACTGCGAGAATGGACTCGTTGGTTGAGCAACTGTTAACCCTCTCACGCATTGAAGCGGCGCCCGAAGTCGACTTGGATCAAAAGGTAGATGTACCGGCCATGTTGTCCTTGGTTGAAAAAGAGGCCATCGCTTTGAGTGGTGATAAAGCCCATCTGTTTAAGTTTGATATTGAGCCTGATTTAAAGGTATTTGGTGATGCGGAGCAGTTACGCAGTGCCATTTCTAACTTGGTTTATAATGCCGTGTACTACACGCCTAAGGATCGAGAAATTGCCGTGACTTGGCGCAAAGAGGCTGATGGGGCATTTTTTAGCGTGCTCGATAAAGGAAACGGCATTGCCCCAGAGCATATCTCACGGCTAACGGAGCGTTTTTATCGCGTCGACAAAGCGCGTTCGCGTGAAACGGGCGGCTCGGGTTTGGGGTTGTCCATTGTTAAGCATGCCTTAAGTCATCATGACAGTGTATTAGAGATAGAAAGCCAAGTGGGCAAAGGCAGCCAATTTAGCTTTAAAATTCCGACAAAGTTTATTTGTCATTGATACCTACATCATTTAGTGGCTAATGTTTATTCATCCCTTTATTCCAGAATAAAGTTTCAAAGTAGTGCGTTGCAATTATGTTGCTAAAGTGTTTCTTGTTAACGCCGGGGCGCATTTTAACCTTAAAAATCAATTAATAATCACCTTTCATTAAACTGCGATGTAGCTTGCCAAGGCCATATTTGCGCTTTAAATCATCTCTGATATATTGCTGTGTTGTCTCTAGGTGAGAATTATTCTCATCAATGATAGAACGCACAATACTGGGATGAAATTAATGGACTATATCAAGAACCTTTCGGTTAAAAGTAAAATAACCTTTCTGGTCTCGTTTGCTTCGCTGGCAATTTTAGCCATGGCTTGGTTCGGTGCGCTTGAGCTAAAAGACAGCATGCTGGATGAGCGCAAGCAGCAATTGCAGTATCAAGTAGAAGCCTCCCTAGGGGTATTTGAATATTACCAAGAGCAGGTTGAAAAAGGTGAGCTTGAACTGGAGCAAGCACAGCAGCTAGCATTCGCTCAGCTGGCCGAAATGACTTATGGAAGTGATGGCTACTTCTTTGTTTTCAACGATGATTTCATCCTTAAAGCAAGTTTAAAAGGATCCAGTAAAATAGGCTCAAATGTGGGCGCTGTGCAAGACAGCTTTGGTGTCTATGTGTATCGCGATATATTACAAGCGGTGCGCTCAGGTGGTGGCTCAGGTTATTTACAGTATCACTTCCCTAAAGTGGCGGGTGGCATTCCCGACGCCAAACTTTCTTTCGCTGCTGAATATGCGCCATGGCAAGTAATTTTGGGTACAGGTGTGTATCTGGATGACGTTGAACAATTGTTCCAAGCCCGCTTGTGGAGTAAGGGGGGAACCTTTGTTGTTATTCTGCTGTCATTGATTGCTATTTCGTGGCTGATCATCTTGTCGATTGTCCGACCTTTGCGCCAAATTGTCGCCGCCATGACCCAAGTTGCGAAGGGTGACGTTACGATCCGTGTTGACGTAGACAGTCAAGATGAGATGGGAGTGTTAGCAAAAGAAATCAATACCATGCTTGATGCCTTCCAAACCTTACTTAAGGCTGTGAGCCAAAGCTTAACCACGTTAAACCTGTCTGCCGATGAGCTGGCTGTGATCGCCAATCAAACCAATACTGGCGTACAAAAGCAAATGGGTGACGTGGAAAGTGTGGTGAGTGCGGTTGAGCAAATGACCTTGGCGGTGAAAGAGGTCGAGGCTAGCACGACACAAGCATCAGAGGCCACCAGTGAGACCAACGATGTGGTGCGTGAAGCTAGCCACTTGATCAATGAGACCTTAGATTCGATTAACCAAGTGTCTAGCCAGGTAGAGCACGCGGTGAAGGTCGTCAACGAACTGGAAGCGGGCTCAAGTGAAATTGGTGAGGTGCTGAATGTGATCTCGGGAATTTCTGAGCAAACTAACTTATTAGCCCTTAATGCCGCGATTGAAGCCGCACGTGCCGGTGAAGCGGGACGCGGTTTTGCTGTGGTAGCCGATGAGGTTCGCAGCCTAGCCCACAGCACCAAAAATTCAACCATCGAAATTCAGAAGATGATTGAAAAGCTGCAATCCTTGGCCAAGAGCGCTGCATTAGCCATGGAGCAGGGACGTGAGACTGCGCGAGAAAGCGTGGCTGCAGCAGGTAAAACCGGTGATAACTTGAACCTAGTGGTGAAGCAAGTTGAGCGCGTTAACGACATGAATCATCAGATTGCTTCATCGACGACAGAGCAAGCAGCCGTGGCTGAAGATGTTGCACGCTCTATGGTCAACATCAGTGTGATTTCGACGCAAACGGGCGAGGGTAGCCAAGAAACCTTAGCTAATAGTGCCAAGGTTAAACAATTGGCCGATGAAGTGACCAAGCACATTTCTGCATTTAAGGTGTAGTTAATAAGTTGTAGTTAAGGTGTATTTGGAACCAGTGATTTGTGGGAGCCTCAGTCATGAGGCGATAACAGCTGTTGATTTGGTTGATTTTATCGCTGCATTACTGCAGCTCCCACAGGGCTATTCTTCCTGTAATAGTTGCAGCTAGTGATTTGTGGAAGCCCCAGTCATGGGGCGATAACAGCTGTTGATGTGGTTAACTGTATCGCTGCATTACTGCAGCTCCCACAGGGCTATTCTTCCTATAATAGTTGCAGCTAGTGATTTGTGGGAGCCTCAGTCATGAGGCGATATCAGCTGTTGATTTGGTTGATTTTATCGCTGCATAACTG
>NZ_JAIMJB010000004.1:0-149241 GCF_021295345.1 Motilimonas eburnea | reverse complement strand
ATTTGTGGAAGCCCCAGTCATGGGGCGATAACAGCTGTTGATGTGGTTAACTGTATCGCTGCATTACTGCAGCTCCCACAGGGCTATTCTTCCTGTAATAGTTGCAGCTAGTGATTTGTGGAAGCCCCAGTCATGGGGCGATAATAGCTGTTGAGTTGGTTGATTTTATCGCTGCATTACTGCAGCTCCCACTGTTTCCAATGCTTCCACAGGATTGCCCCCTTTCATTGCCAGCCAACTCTCCATGAATAAAAAATGACAGTGGTCATCAAACTGTCATCTAAGCTACTTATATTTGTCATTATCGCTAGCCATACTGGCGCGGAATCGAAAAATACATTCACTTGGAGTAAAGATAATGAAAGTAAAAAATCTGGTAACAGCGATTGGTTTCAGTGTCGCTACCGTTTTCGCTGGCTCAGCTGTTGCTGGTAATGTTGATGCAAACCTACCTACTTACGAAAAAGTAAGTGGCATTTCAGGTAACCTATCTTCAGTTGGTTCAGACACACTGGCTAACATGATGACTTTCTGGGCAGAAGAGTTCAAGCGTCAATACCCTAATGTAAATATTCAAATCCAAGCGGCTGGCTCTTCTACTGCGCCACCAGCGCTAACTGAAGGTACTTCACAATTCGGCCCTATGAGCCGTCAAATGAAGTCTAAAGAAATCGAAGCATTCGAAAAGCGCTACGGTTACAAGCCAACTGAAGTACGTGTTGCTATCGATGCCCTAGCGGTATTTGTAAACAAAGACAACCCAATCGAAGGTCTATCAATCAAGCAAGTTGATGCTATCTTCTCTAGCACGCTTAAATGTGGCGGTAACAAGCAAGCTGAGCGTTGGGGTGATTTAGGCCTAGAAGGTGCTTGGGCTGACAAAGATATCCAACTATTCGGTCGTAACTCTGTATCAGGTACTTACGGTTACTTCAAAAAGAAAAGCCTTTGTAAGGGTGACTTCAAGAGCAGCGTAAACGAGCAACCTGGTTCAGCTTCTGTTGTTCAGTCTGTGTCTTCTTCTCTAAATGCAATCGGTTACTCAGGTATCGGTTACAAAACATCTGGCGTTCGCGCAGTTGCACTGTCTAAGAAAGACGGCCAATACATAGATGCAACCATGGATAACGCAGTAAACGGTTCATACCCGCTTTCTCGCTTCCTATACGTTTACATCAACAAGCACCCAAACAAGCCATTGGGTCCACTAGAGCGTGAATTCTTGAAAATGGTGCTTTCTAAGCAAGGTCAAGAAATCGTAGCTAAAGACGGTTATATCCCATTACCTGCTGCGGTAGTGAAGAAAGATCTTGAAGCACTGGGTATCGAGCTTTAATTAAGCCCTGAACCTAGTCAATACAGAGCCCTGCAATTTAGCAGGGCTTTTTGTTGTCTAAAGCAAAGTTAAAGGTAACAAAAAAGCCCTGAATGGAGTTCAGGGCTTTTGGGGTTTAAACGGATAGCTGTCTTCAGATTACTGCGGCTCGATGTCACCACAGAAACGGTAGCCTTCGCCGTGAATGGTCGCAATGATCTCTGGCGTTTCACCGTGACTTTCAAAATGCTTTCTGATGCGGCGAATGGTAACGTCAACGGTACGATCATGTGGCTTTAATTCACGTCCTGTCATTTTCTTTAATAACTCAGCACGGGTTTGAATTTGTCCAGGGTGTTCAACAAAATGCAACATGGCGCGAAACTCGCTGCGTGGTAACTTAAACACGACACCTGCAGGGCTAACCAAAGAGCGACTGTTGATTTGCAGTTGCCAACCGTTAAACTCGTAATTTTCTACTTGGTTAACTTGCTCTTCAACGGCAACAGCGGTTTGACTGCGGTTAAGCAGGTTTCTTGCACGAATGGTGAGCTCACGAGGATTGAAAGGCTTAGTAATGTAATCATCGGCACCAATTTCTAGTCCTAGGATCTTATCAACTTCGTTATCGCGACCCGTTAAAAACATAAGTGCTATGTTGTGCTTATCACGCAGCTCTCTGGCCAGTAACAAGCCATTTTTGCCTGGCAGGTTAATGTCCATGATCACCAAGTTAACTGTGTTGGACTTCAATACCTGATACATTTCGTTACCATCATTGGCTTCAAGTACGTGATAGCCCTCGGCTTCAAAAATACTTTTTAACGTATTTCGAGTGACCAATTCATCTTCTACGATGAGAATATTGGTAGTGTTCATATTAGTAGGCCCTAAGTATTTTAATTACAAATCTAACATTCTTTCATTTGTAAACCGAGTATGAAATTTAAAATGAGCGCAACATTTACCGTGTCTACTTGGTGCAATTGCTCAAAATGATGATGTCGGTTTACTATTATATTCAGCTTAACTCGCACTGTTTAGGCTCTTTTACGGGCAGCTGTACTGTCCGCTAGTTGTTGATAATAAAGTGTGAACATCTAGCAACTAAAGGCTTTATGGCGAATTTTATTGATTGCCAATTCTAGTTAGTTAACAGATGTATAACAACCGATATCCGACCTTAGGTGTTTTTTTTTCGATTCTGATTGACTTAAATCAAGAGTGTTCTACGGGCAGATTATTTTAACATTTGTTTTTCATTGACCCTAAAAGGTGAAAGGATTTTGTCAAAATTACAACATTTTCAGTGGCGCCTTTACCAGCAAACCTGTTTTGTTTGGTTAGGTGCCAGGCTAGATCAAACGGAGTTTGTTATTGTTACGGCGCATAACCCAAAAGGCAGGCTGCATAGTCGTTTTGCCAATAAAGTGGCTCACCGGCGTTTAATTCAACGAATTAGGTTAATGGGTTATGCCTATAGAGAGCTGATAGGTCAGTCTCAAGACGGTAAACATCAAGAGCTGAGTGTTGCCCTTGCGTGCTCTTTGCCACAAGGAATCAAATTGGCTAATGAGTTTCAACAAAATGCGGTTTATTGGGTGAGCGCTGATCGTTTAAGTTTACATGGCGTACGCTTTGCGATGGCAGCGGTTAAGATGGGCTCGTTTAAGGCTCGGTGTGCAATGGAGCTTGACTAAAAGCTGTAATCTAACCCAAGGTGCATAATTTGATGCTCAAGTTGCATGTCTATCGCTGCTTTCACATTGAGGTTCTGAATGATGTTGTAGGAAGTGGCAATGCCGAGGCTGGTGTTGCGCGTGCCAAAATGCTCTGGCGTGAGGGTTAAACGCATTTGGGTAATTCTACTTTCAAGCTTAAACCGATCGGCAAACACGTAATTAAGCCCGGTTGACATATGATATTGGTTCGCGGCGGGTGAGTTTGTGCCGCTACGCTGGCTTGGAGTCGACAAACCGGCCTCCATAAACCAATTTAGATTATCCAGTAAAGGGAAGTTATAACCTCCATTTACGCCAGAAATAATGCGCTCTTGCTCTGAGTCTAGTGATGCGCTTGGCTGATTGAGCAGCAGGTGGAACGAGGGTGAAAGTTGACTGACATACCATTGATTAGAAAACTCAGGGTTGACTTCTCCACTTACGGCTTTAGCCTCTGCTGCCATGGCTGATAGCACAAAGCATAACAATAAAAGCGGGTAAGTGAACGTCCTTGGCATGGGTTTACCTTTGATTGAAAGTCCGTTTATTCATTATGGCGCGAAGTTGGAAAAATGCTCTCTTTTTTTTCTGATTTACGAAAAAGGGGGCAGTGTCATTAAAAATGGCGATGAAAGGGATTTGCTTGGTGTGGGTGTAAGGTCTGGTTTGGGTTTTTTATTTGGACTATTTTGCTGTTTTTTTTTGAAATACCTTTCTTATAAATTGCTTGGTTTTGTTTTGGTGGTGAAATCTTCTTTTTGTTGGTGTCGTTTTCCTGCGTGGCAAAATTGACAATCGCGGTAAAGTTCGGTATTAAATAGCGCATTACTTAATAAAGGTTGCTTTATGTACGGTTTAATCACAACCACCACCATTATCACCACCGGCACAATTGCTGGAGCGGGCTAATGGATAAGCAATAACCAAATTCAATAAGCCCGCTCACTGAAGCGGGCTTTTTCATTTTTAACTGGGGGAGGTACGATGCGCGTACTTAAGTTTGGCGGGACATCATTAGCAAATGCGGAGCGATTTAATCGCGCTGCCGATATCGTAATCAGTAATCAGCAGCAATCTCAAGTCGCCTTGGTTTTATCTGCCCCTGCAGGCGTGACCAACAATTTAGTGGAAGTGGTTCAGCAAACCAGCCAAGGCCATAACCCAGAGCGCCAAGTGGCGGCAATCAAGACCATTTTTAACGATTTAATCGTGGGGTTATCGGCCCTTTACCCCGCCTTTCGTCACAACGCCTTGTTGACTCAAACCGACGAAGTGTTAGCCAAAGTAAGCAAACTATTGCAGGGTGTTAGTCTATTAGAGCAATGTCCAGATAATATCGAAGCCAGAATCTTATCCCAAGGCGAAGTGCTGAGTATCGCTTGTATGGCTGAGCTGCTAAAAGCCAAAGGTGAAACGGTTGAGATCATCGTGCCGCAAGAAAAACTCATCTCTTATCGCGGTGGCTACTTAGAAGCCATGGTTGACATTAAAGCCTCTAAAGCCCGTTTTGCTGCGTCGGCGATGAACCCAGAAGCGATTTATCTAATGCCGGGCTTTACCGCGGGTAATGAAGCGGGTGAAACCTTAGTGTTAGGCCGTAACGGCTCTGATTATTCTGCTGCTGTGTTAGCGGCTTGTTTGGACGCGGAGTGTTGCGAAATCTGGACCGATGTGGATGGCGTTTACAGCTG
Source organism: Motilimonas eburnea (assembly GCF_021295345.1). Classification (GTDB taxonomy): domain Bacteria; phylum Pseudomonadota; class Gammaproteobacteria; order Enterobacterales; family CBDFNC01; genus Motilimonas; species Motilimonas eburnea. The sequence continues at coordinate 144,514 of NZ_JAIMJB010000004.1, read as the reverse complement.
CGATCCGCGCTTGGTTAAAGATGCCACCTTACTTGATTCATTAAGCTACGCCGAAGCCATGGAGCTGTCTTATTTCGGTGCTAAGGTATTGCATCCAAAAACCATCGCGCCTATCTCACAGCATCACATTCCTTGTTTGATCAAAAATACCAATAACCCACAAGCTAAGGGGACGTTAATCAGCGGTGAGCCGGGTGACACTAAGATGGAAGTGAAAGCCATTTCCGATCTGAAAGGCATGACCATGCTAAGTGTTTCTGGCCCTGGCATGAAAGGCATGGTGGGCATCGCAGGCCGCATTTTCTCTGCGGTTTCTCGTGCCGGCGTGTCCATTGTGTTAATCACCCAGTCATCGTCTGAATACAGCGTTAGCTTTTGTGTTCATGGCTATGAAGCTGAGATGGCCGTGAGCGCCATTGAGCAAGAGTTTGAATTAGAGCTGGCCAATAAACTGATTGAACCCCTTGAGCAAAAAGCCAACCTAGCGATCATCTCGCTAGTGGGGGACGGCATGAAAACCGCATTGGGTGTGGCAGCGCGCTTCTTTAATGCACTCGCTGAACCCTCGGTCAATATTGTCGCGATTGCTCAAGGCTCTTCTGAGCGTTCGATTTCGGCTGTTATCCCAGAAAACAAAGTAAATGAAGCGATAAAGTCTTGTCACCAGAACTTCTTTGGTAGCCAGCAATTTATCGATGTGTTCTTGGTGGGCTGTGGCGGCGTTGGTGGTGCCTTTGTTGACCAAATTCATCGTCAAAGTGAGCAGCTAGCCAGTAAAAATATCACCATGCGGGTCTGTGGTATTGCCAATCGCAGCGCTATGATCACTAACCCTGATGGCATCAATTTAACGAATTGGCGTGATCAACTTAAAGATGCCACTGAACCGTTTTCTCTTGAGCGTGTTAACCAGCTGGTTGAAGCGTCTCATATTATCAACCCTGTACTGGTTGACTGTACCAGTGATGACAACATAGCTGATCAGTATGTGAACTTCTTAGGCACCGGTTTCCACGTAGTAGCGGCCAATAAAAAAGCCAATACTGGCAGCATGGATTACTACCGTCAATTGCGTTTAACTGCGCTATCAACACGCCGTAAGTTCCTATACGAAACGAACGTAGGCGCAGGATTACCTGTCATTGAAAACTTGCAGAATCTGCTTAATGCCGGTGACCAGCTGATGAAGTTTAACGGTATTTTATCGGGATCTTTATCTTATATCTTCGGCAAATTAGACGAAGGTTTGGCTTTCTCCGAAGTGACTAAGATTGCTCGTGAAAATGGCTTTACCGAGCCGGATCCGCGCGATGATTTGAGTGGCGTGGATGTGGCGCGTAAACTGCTTATTTTAGCGCGTGAGGCAGGCATGGAGCTGTCATTAGATGACGTTGAAATTGAAGCGGCCTTGCCACCGGGGTTTGATGACAGTGGTAGCATTGAAGAGTTTATGGCGCGTTTGCCACAAGCCGATGAATACTTTGCCAAACGAGCGCAAGATGCTGCCGATAAGGGCCAAGTATTACGTTACGCGGGCACCATAGAAGATGGTAAATGTCGTGTGTCTATCATCGCATGTGATGAGTCAGACCCATTAAATAAAGTTAAAGATGGCGAAAACGCCTTAGCGCTTTACAGCCAATACTATCAGCCGATCCCTATGGTATTACGCGGCTATGGTGCTGGTACTGAAGTGACGGCTGCTGGCGTGTTTGCAGACGTATTAAGAACATTAAATTGGAAGCAGGAAGTGTGATCATGACACCTGTTGTAGAACAAATTTGAGGGAGAGTAGGTTCATGAGTTTAGTTGCATACGCACCGGCTTCTACTGCAAACGTCAGTGTAGGCTTTGATGTGCTCGGTGGGGCATTAGCCCCTATCGATGGCAGTTTATTGGGCGATCGCGTGTTTATTGAGCAAGGCAGTGAAGAGTACAGCCTTAGTTGTAGCGGCCGTTTTGCCCACAAATTGCCTGCCGATGGTAAAAGCAATATCGTTTACCAATGCTTTCTTGGCTTCAAGGCGGCATTGGCTGAAAAAGGCATTGAATGCAAAAATGTGGCCATGGAACTTGAGAAAAACTTGCCTGTGGGCAGTGGCTTAGGTTCTAGTGCCAGCTCAATTGTGGCCGCCCTTGAAGCATTAAATGCGTTTCATGAGTACCCATTAGCCAAGATGGAAATGCTGGCGCTCATGGGCAAGCTAGAAGGGGAAATCAGTGGCAGCGTGCATTACGATAACGTTGCCCCTTGTTACCTTGGTGGCATGCAGCTGATGCTAGAGCAAGGTGAACTCATTAGCCAAGCCATTCCAAGCTTTAAAGAATGGTATTGGGTGGTGGCCTACCCGGGTATCACGGTATCGACATCGGCGGCCCGTGCAATTTTACCCGCGCAATATCGTCGCAGCGATGTGCTTGCCTATGGCCGTCACTTAGCGGGCTTTGTTCATGCCAGTTATACCAATCAGCCGGAATTAGCGGCCGGTATGCTTAAAGATGTGATTGCCGAGCCTTATCGCCAGCAGTTGATCCCAGGTTTCAAAGAAGTAAGAAAATACGCTGGCCAAAGCGGCGCATTAGCTACCGGTATCTCGGGCTCAGGCCCAACGGTATTTGTAGTCATGAAAGAAAAAGACCAAGCCCAGCGTTTGAAAAGCTGGTTAGAGCAGAACTTCATTCAAAATGAAGACGGATTTTGTCATATTTGTCACCTCGATGAAGAAGGTGCAAGAGTTGTAGGAACGCAGTTATGAACTTATACAATATAAAAGAACACAGTGAGCAAGTGAGCTTTCAACAAGCGGTTAAACAAGGTTTAGGTAAAAACCAAGGCTTGTTTTTCCCAGATACCATCGAGCCCCTTGCTGACGTTGACGCGTTACTCAACCAAGATCTTGTGACTCGAAGCACCGCTATTTTACATCACCTGATTGGTGATGAACTCAGCGAGCAAGATGTTAATGACATGGTCAGTAAAGCCTTCCAATTTGGCGCGCCAATCAAGCAAGTGACAGACAGCGTTTATGCCCTTGAACTTTTCCACGGTCCCACCTTAGCGTTTAAGGACTTTGGTGGCCGTTTTATGGCGCAGTGCTTAGCAAAATTCGGTGGCGAGCAGCCCATCATTATTTTGACGGCCACGTCAGGTGATACCGGTGCTGCGGTAGCTCATGCTTTCTATGGCTTAGAAAATATCAAAGTGGTTATTTTGTACCCGAAAGGCAAGATCAGCCCGCTACAAGAAAAGCTGTTTTGTACCTTAGGTGGCAACATCACTACCGTGGCCATTGAAGATGACTTTGATGCTTGTCAGGCCATGGTTAAAGCGGCGTTTGACGATCAAGAGTTGAAACAAGCAATTGGCCTAAACTCAGCAAACTCAATTAACATCAGCCGTTTATTAGCGCAAATTTGTTACTACTTTGAAGCTTATGCGCAGCTGCCTACCGATAAGCGTGACAACGTGGTGGTTTCTGTACCAAGCGGTAACTTTGGTAACCTGACTGCCGGCCTATTGGCGCAAGCACTCGGTTTACCTATCAAACGCTTTATTGCTGCCACGAATGCAAACGACACTGTGCCACGCTACTTAGCGGACGGTAACTGGGCGCCGAAGAAAACCGTGGCGACCCTATCTAACGCCATGGATGTCAGCCAGCCTAACAACTGGCCGCGCATTGAAGAGCTATTTAAAGTGAAAGGCAAGCAATTGTCTGAACTGGGTAAAGGTATGCTAACGGATACCGAAACCGAAGTGGCGCTGAAACAGTTAGACGAGCAGGGTTATTTGTGTGAGCCACACGGTGCGATAGCTTATGATCAACTGACTAAGCAACTAGCCGAAGGCGAAACCGGCATTTTCTTATGTACCGCGCACCCGGCTAAGTTTAAAGAAAGTGTGGAATCCATTTTAGGCAAAGACATCGGCTTACCAAAAGAGTTAGCTGATCGCGCCGATCTCGAATTGCTATCAAAACAGTTACCTGCTGATTTTGCACAGTTACGCGAGCTACTGTTAAATAACTAAACACAAAAAAGTGGCATATTTACGTTTTTTCTAACTATGCGTGAGGGGCAAAAACCGATGGTTTTTTGCCCCTTTTTTTGATCTTAGCCTCGGAAACATTTCTATATATCACTATGATGGGCGGATTTTCATTAAGTAGGGCCAATTATGAGTAAAGTATTAACGGATTTACTCTCGCAACTGCAACTTGAGCGAATTGAAAACACCTTATACCGTGGCCAGAGCCAAGATTTAGGCTTTGGCGCTGTGTTTGGTGGTCAAGTGATGGGGCAAGCATTATCTGCTGCTAAAGAAACGGTGGATGAAAGTCGCAAAGCACATTCATTACACTGTTACTTTTTACTGGCGGGTGATGTTAACCAGCCTATTGTTTACGATGTTGAAGCAATTCGTGATGGTGGCTCTATTTCAACGCGTCGGATCAAGGCGATTCAAAACGGTCGGGCCATTTTTTATATGACGGCTTCGTTTAAGGTGCCTGAAGTGGGGTTTGAACATCAAGATCTTATGCCAGATGTCCCGCCTCCCGAGGCGTTAGAATCTGAGCAGGATTATGCCTTACAGCATCGCGACATGCTGCCTGAGTATATTCGCGAAAAGTTTATTTGTGACCGTCCGATTGAAATGCGGCCTGTGGTCATGGTTAATCCTCTAAACCCAGCCATTGCCGAGCCGAAACGCGCGGTGTGGATGAAGGCGAGCGGGGCCATGCCTGATGATCTGCGTGTGCATCAGTATTTACTTGCTTATGCGTCGGATTTTAATTTCTTACCCACAGCCCTTTACCCGCACGGCGAGTCTTTTTTAGCCCCGCACATGCAGGTCGTCACCATCGATCATTCTATGTGGTTCCATCATGAATTTCGGTTTGATGATTGGCTGCTTTATGAAATTGATAGCCCAGTGGCATCGGGTGGTACTGGGTTAGTGCGCGGTAAAATTTATAATCGCGATGGCGTTTTAGTGGCTTCAAGTATCCAAGAAGGATTGATTAGAAAACACCAAGCCAAAAAATCTTCATAAAAAAGGGCGCTTAGCGCCCTTAATTGTTTCAATACGGCTGCAATGGCCGATTGATTATAGACTTTCTGTGAACGTACGCGTGATAACGTCGCGTTGTTGTTCTGGAGTCAGTGAGTTAAAGCGTACTGCGTAGCCAGAAACACGAATCGTTAATTGTGGGTACTTTTCTGGGTTTGCGATCGCATCTTCCAACGTTTCACGTTTTAGTACGTTCACGTTTAAGTGCTGACCACCTTCTTGTAGTGGTGCAACTTGTACCGGTACTTCTTTGTATTCAATGTCGCCTAGTTCGTTTAATGCAACAACTTGGTCTTCCTGATAAGCATTGTCTTTAACACATAGACAGCGCGCTTCTTGTTTGGCTTCGTCAAGTAACCAGAAAGAGTTAAGTAGAGAGGCGTTTTCAGCTTTAGTAATTTGCACACCAACAGTCATAGTCTAGCTCCATTTACAGTAAAAATATTGAAACAAAAGTACATAAGTGAAAATTAAGAACTTTCATCTCTTGGTTAATCTATGACCCATTATAGGCAGTGAAACACTTGATGTAAATCAATTTGCTACCCCTAAAGGGGTATTTATCTCATTAATTACTTGATCTAAATCAATGAAATTTTGATTTTACCCCTTTTTTAAGTCCGCGCTGCAGAAATGGTTATCGGGTGCTTTATTGTAATTAAGTTTCGTAATTTTATTACATTTGTGACTATGCTTTCATTCGGCTGTTTATGCTCTTAGAATGAAAACCTAATTAACTCGCTTAATTAGCGTGTGGTAGATGAGGTTGAGGGCAAGATGACAGAAGCTAGAACTTGGACTGATGTGATAGGTGTAGAAAAGCAACAGGATTACTTTCAACAAATCCTTGCTTTTGTAATGGGTGAGCGAGCTCAGGGTAAAGTGATTTATCCGCCACAAAATGAGGTGTTTAATGCCTTTAAGCTGACCGAACTGGCCGATGTGAAAGTCGTGATCTTGGGGCAAGACCCTTATCATGGTCCCAATCAAGCTCATGGGTTATGTTTTTCTGTTCGCCCAGGTGTTAAAACGCCGCCTTCCTTGGTCAACATTTACAAAGAGCTACAAACGGATATCCCAGGTTTTGTTATTCCTGAGCATGGCTTTTTACAAAGCTGGGCCGAACAAGGGGTGCTGTTGCTCAATACTGTGTTGACGGTGGAAGCGGGTAAAGCTCATAGCCACGCCAAATGCGGTTGGGAAACCTTTACTGATAAAGTGATAGAGCAGGTTAATCAGCATTGTGATGGTGTTGTTTTTCTACTTTGGGGTGCCCATGCGCAAAAAAAGGGCGCCATAGTGGATACCCAGCGTCACCATGTTTTAACTGCGCCACACCCGTCGCCTTTATCGGCTCATCGTGGATTTTTTGGCTGTAAGCATTTTTCTAAAACCAATCAAATTCTGGCCAGCTTAGGCAAAGACCCCATTGATTGGCAACCTCAGACTTGACCCGAAAAGTGCGAACTAGCACCTTGGCTAATACAGGTTTGGCAACTAATATCAAAAGGTTAATTGTAATTAGGGCCTGTTGATCTTTGATGGTTGATTTTTGTTCGAGTGGGAGACACCCTGTCTAAAAGCGTTTTGGGCAAGGCGAGCAGTATGTAGCTTAGCAATCTAAGTAAATACTGCTCAACGATGAACAGAATGCTTACGCCCGAAGGGCTTTAGCCGAATCCGTAGGACAGCGTTTGTTGGTCATTTCTACTGCGTTAGCGCCTTTTCGCGTAGGTAACTATGCCACAAAGATGCTGCCCACAACGATTGTTTGGTATAAATACCCAACAAATCGCTGCAAAAACCAGCACGAAAGATCAACAGGCCCTATTAGGTAACAGAGAGTTGTAATGCTCTATATCAATTTATTTCACTTTTGGCCTTGGTAGAGTGTGGACTTAAAGACAAGGATAAGGAAGCAGCCGTGTTAAGTATCATTCATAACGATCATAAAAATATAGCCAAATTGCTTAATGTGTTGACCGACAAGCTCGCTAGAATCAAATTAGAGGAAGGGGTGGATTACCGTCTGGTTCGCGATATTGTTAATTATTTACAGACATATTCGGGTAAGTTTCACCATCCGCTCGAAGACAGTATTTACGAGTATTATTTAAAATATCGTGTGGTTGACGACAGTGTTGCCAATCGACTTGCACAAGAGCACCATAACCTTGAACAGATCAGCAGTGAACTCAAGGAAATGATCGACAGTATTTTGTTAGATGCGATTGTGTCGCGTGATGACATTATCGAAAAGCTTGATCAATTTGTTAGCCTGCAAAAAGCGCATTTGAATTATGAAGAAGGTGAAATATTGCCGGCCATTAAGGCGAGCCTGACGGCGGACGATTGGCGCCAGTTAGAGCAAAACTGGCATCATGATCCCCAAGATGACCCTTTATTTGGTCGCTCTGTCGCCGATCAGTACAAATCTTTGGCGAAACGTTTAGGCCTATAGCGGTTTTGGTTTCCCCCCACTAAGCTCGAGGTTGGGCTTAGTGTGGCCTACTATCGCCCAGCTTAAAAAAGAACTTCAAAAAGAGTGCCTCCTCGCTTCATTGTTCCCCTACCTCTTCGTCTAGCGGCGGGTTTACTTACGTCTTTAACGTTTTATATTTTACCTTGCTGCGGGCTTATGCTTGCTCATTTTGTAACTTAGCTTTGTACATAAGCTGCTGCCACCACTGGCGCTTTTTCGACAGAGAACGGGTGAGCAAAAAGCCGATTAACAGGGCGACGAATAACATGGTTTTAAGCAGTTCATTGGCTTTTGCTTGAAAGTGATTCATTTCAGCCAAGATCTTACCTTGCTCTAAGGTGACGCGTAAGTAGCCAATTTTGGTGGTTTCTTGAAACAGCTCTGCAATATAGGGGATACGGTTCTGGGCGATTTCTCGGGCATCGGCTGAGGTCGTTTTTGGGGTGATCCCTAATATTAAGTCAAGGGACATGGCATCATCCGACTGATGCTGGACAACGCCATACGCATCATAAATCGTGACATCTCGCACCAATGGGTCTTTGGCTAATTGTGTCACTAAGCGGGCTAACTCATCAGGTTCATCCTGTTGTAAATATCGAGCTGCATCATTGGCAGCGCGACTGGTTAGGGTATAGCCATAGCGTTGAGTTTGTTCAATGCGGTTTTTGTTAGCCAGTAATTGTAGGTTTGTCGTTAAATAGGCAAGGTAGCCAATTAATCCCAGAGCAACAAGAAGTTGCAAGGCTCGCCAAATAACTATCCGGGATGATTTTGCTGTGAGTGTCATGAATCAAGTCTCCAGACTAACAAATAGACTCAGATTTGGGCTTGCAATGCGAAAACGCAATAGCTATCTTGAGCGCAATTTTTAAAAGATAAAATCAGGGAAGTATTGTGCAAAAGTTACATGAAGTCAAAGTGACTCAATTGCCACAGAGCCTAAATCAATGGAAAGCCTTATTGGTAGACCAAGTTGGCTCGTTTGATGGGTTGTTATTTCAAAGCCAAGCAATCAATGCTGTGAAAGGGGAGTTTGGTGCAGCCAGTAAGCAATTAGTGCTGATGGGGGCTAACTTAACCAGCTCTGTACTCACTCAGCTGGTTAACTTACTACTGCAAAATGGGGTTGAGCAAGTTTATGCTTATTCACCGCGATTCCAGTTAAACACCAGTGTCATTCGTCTAGCGCTCAGTAACGATGACGCCGATACCAAGGGCTTGGTTCAATCATTTTGTAGCAATGCGCAGTTAGATTTTGCTTTAGTTGAGCATATCCCTACGTTAGATAAGCCAGGCTTAGTGTTAATGGATATGGACTCAACCACGATCCAAATAGAATGCATCGATGAAATTGCTCGTCTGTACGGGGTGGGTGATCAAGTGTCTGCGGTCACGGCGCAAGCCATGCATGGTAAGTTGGACTTCAACGAAAGCTTACGCAGCCGCGTGGCTTTATTGGAAGGGGCTGATGAAGGCATTTTGAATCAAGTGATTGCCGACATGCCATTAATGCCGGGGTTAGAGGATCTTCTTGCTGGATTGAAACAAGCGGGTTGGAAAGTCTGTATCGCGTCTGGTGGTTTTACCTATTTTGCCCAAGCACTAAAAGATCAATTAGGTTTCGACCAAGTGTTTGCTAACACGCTAGAAATAGTAGAGGGTAAGCTCACCGGAAAGGTACTTGGCGAAATTGTTAACGCCCAAGTAAAAGCGCGTTTACTCGCTGAGTTGACCGAGCAGTATGGTCTCGAAGCCAGCCAAACCGTGGCAATAGGTGATGGTGCGAATGATTTAATCATGCTTGGCGCGTCGGCCATGGGCGTGGCAATCCATGCAAAACCTGTGGTGCAAGAGCAAGCGGCAGTGTCGATAAACCAACTCGACCTTGAAGCGGCGCTATGTATTTTAGCGACTAGCCAAAACACGGCTTGGGCTTAGCTCTGGTCTTAGTTCTGAGCTTGACTCTGAGCTTGGACTCTTGAATAAAACGCACGGCGTCAGGTGATAATCACTCGGCGCCGTGTGTGTTAGTGAGGATCGCGAAGACCAAACCGATATAAGGTTTCGGTGGTGGTATCGAGTAATTCGACCAAGGCGCACACAGACCATAGCTCCTCTTCGACTTGCTTTGCCTTGTGAATCGCGTAGTGAGCGATGTAGTCCAACTCTTTTTGAATCGATTCTATGTCCGGTTTACCCACTCGGGTTAAGCTCATTAAAATGGAATAAAAATGGCCATGTTGCAGCGCATGATTGATAAACGCTTTACGTTCGCTGTCGTCGATAAAATCATCGGCTAAACCATGGGTGACGGCCTGCGTCTTTTCATCAAGGTGAACATAAAGTTCAACCTGATGATTGGCTTTGTTGCCGGGCAATTCTTTTAGTCTTGAGCCGACTAATTGCTCCATTAATTTGTCTGCAAATAACGGGCTTAAATTAAACTGACCGGGGATCTTACTAAATCCGGATAATAACAGCGCAAGGCTATGATGCTGAGGATCGATAGCTAAACGGCCGATATCGAAGTGACCGTGATGGCGGGTAACAAAATTCACCGCAGAGAGAAAATGATGGCAGCATAGATGACGCAGTGCGAGCTCTAACCCCGGTTTAGGTAGCTTTTCTACGGCTTCACTGAGCTTTCCGGGGTTACTTTCAATCAATAGGTTAAAAAACTCGGTGCCGGTGTGGGCTTCGGCATGTTTACCCACACATAAATGAACGATGGTGCGCGCCGGGTTAAACCCTACCACTCGGTAAACCATACGAGACAGGTTCATGGTTTTCGTGAGTTTTTGCAGCTTGGGTAAAGCAATCAGGACTTTGTCACCCTTTTTTACGGGGGCCGCTTGGGTTAATGCGATTTTTAGCCCTCTGGGCGAGAAGTCTTGAGTGGTGCCTTCTAAGCTGCCCGTGGTAGTGGTTAGGGTGACGAGCGTGTTGTAGTTATACCGTTTTTCTTGGCGCTGCTGCACAAATTTAAAGGGCAGTTGCTCAAAGTTGGAGTGGGTTTTACTGACAAATCGAGTGAGTTGGTTGGCACTTTTGACGTCAGAACTGAGATTCTGGTAACTGGGTTTATGGCTGTCAAAAGTGGCGTCGGTCAATAGTCCGACGTATCTTACTTCAAGGGCCTTTTCTAAGGCGATGCGCGAGACATTCTCAGGGCTATGTTCGTTAAATTGGCGCTTTAGAATGCTTGGCTCTGCGACGGTAAGTTGAAGCTTGTAAACTCGCCAACTTGTTTTACGTGAGGCAAAAGATAGAAATAACGGCTTTAATCCGGTTTGTTGCAGCTCTTCTTTACTGGCCGCGATAAAAAACGCTTTGCTTTCGGTATGGTGAATAAAGCTGTAGATCAAGGTTTCTTTGATTGTATTGGGTTGCTTTAGCAGCAAGGCGATCCGCTCAGGCGTCACCAGTTGAGTTAAGCAGTTTTGGCCATTTTCATCACGCCAATATTCGAGAATGGGTAAATTTTGGCTGTTGTATAACACGCTCTCCAGCTTAGGCTCGTGATCATGGCTAAAGAATAAAGGTAAGCCCTTCATTAAAGGTAAGTAATACTGCTCATATCCCTTAGTGGTGACCGAGTGCAGTAGGTTTTCGGTATTGATTTTATAACGGTGTTTATTCCCTTTAATAAAGCCTTCAATAAAACCGTCAAAGCGCATGGGCTCTTGGGTTCGGGCCAAGCGAAGCCAAGTAATGTCATCGCCCTTGTCTTGGCCGACCAAGGTATAGGGCACCGCATTACGCAGTTCTGGCCCACTAAACTCCTTTTGCAAGCCGGTAAAAATAATGCCCACATCGATACCGCTCTGTAGGCGGTATTTCTGACTGATTTTAATGCGTAATCCGGTGGTTGAAATATCAGAAGTGGTGGCTGGGATCTCTTGTCCATCGGGGCTAAATAATTGCACCGGGATGGCAAAGTGCATACGTTCAGCACCTCTGGCATTACTGCGCTGTAAATTGAGGTGCTCTGCTTGTAATAGCTCTTTGCCTTGCTTGCCGATATCCGGTTTATTCTGGTTACGCTTGAGATTGATGACGTCTTCGTACACGCCCATGGTGTAGACGTTGTTGAAGCGTTTAAGGGATTTTTTAAACGCTTTTTGGGCGGCGCTGTCGAGAAAATGACGTTTGTTGTTAAAAATGAACTCTTCAGCGGAAGCAAACTTATCCCGTAAATCGATGATCCGTTGACAAGGCGCACTCAGACGATTGAGCTCCATCTTGATCAGGAACTTCACATTATTGCTTTCGCCGAATAAGATGCGATCGAGCAACTCTGGAAAGTCAGAATCTCGCATCAAGGGTAATAGCTGCTCAATTTGGCTTTGGTACTGTTTTAAATCCATCTAACGGTCATTAATCGTTTACTTAGTTAAAATAGGAACAACGCCCACTCACTCTAACCGCAATCTTAATTAAGAGCAGTCGCTTTTTTTGATTATTGCGTAGTATGATACAAAATTCATGCCGATACACAGGTAATCATGACAGAGAAGGTAATCATCGCTTATGGCTAAGGCAAAAACAGCTTACGTATGTAACGAGTGTGGATCTGAATTTGCGCGTTGGCAGGGCCAGTGTAATGACTGTAAAGCTTGGAACACCATCTCTGAAATTCGATTAGCGCCGGCCAAAAGTGCCCGCTCCAGTAGTCACCAAGGATACAGTGGGTCTACGCAAGCCAAAATCCAATTACTTAATGATATTTCCCTCGAAGATTTGCCCCGTTTTAGCAGTGGTTTTAAAGAGTTAGATAGGGTACTCGGCGGGGGGATTGTGCCCGGTAGTGCCATCTTAATCGGCGGTAATCCCGGTGCGGGTAAAAGTACCGTGTTGCTGCAAACCATGTGTCATTTAGCTCAAACCATGGGGGCCTTGTATGTGACGGGAGAAGAGTCCTTACAACAAGTGGCGATGCGAGCTCAGCGCTTAGGCCTGCCCAACGACAAACTGCAAATGTTGTCGGAAACGAGCGTGGAGAGTATTTGCCACTTGGCAGAGCAAGTGAAGCCGCAAATCATGGTGATCGACTCAATCCAGGTGATGCATGTTGCCGATGTGCAAAGCTCGCCCGGCAGTGTGTCACAGGTGCGTGAGGCGGCGGCCTATCTCACGCGTTTTGCCAAGCAAACCGGGGTGGCGATTTTTATGGTGGGCCATGTCACCAAAGATGGTTCATTAGCAGGCCCTAAGGTGTTAGAGCACTGTATTGATTGCTCCGTGATGCTTGATGGTGATGCTGATTCGCGCTATCGCACCCTGCGTGGGAATAAAAACCGCTTTGGTGCCGTCAATGAATTGGGCGTCTTTGCCATGACAGATCGCGGCATGCGAGAAGTCAGTAATCCCTCTGCTATCTTTTTATCTCGGGGGGATGAAAACACCTCGGGCTCGGTGGTAATGGTGATTTGGGAAGGCACGCGTCCTTTATTGGTGGAAATTCAAGCGCTGGTGGATTATTCACAGCAGGGTAATCCTCGCCGCGTAGCCGTCGGTACCGAACAAAACCGGTTAGCCATTTTATTGGCGGTATTACATCGTCATGGCGGCTTGCAAATGGCCGATCAGGATGTGTTTGTTAACGTGGTCGGAGGCGTAAAAGTGGCTGAAACCAGTGCCGACTTAGCGTTGTTGGTGGCATTAGTATCAAGCTTTCGCGATCAGCCATTGCCGCAAGAGTTGGTGGTGTTTGGTGAAGTGGGGTTATCGGGTGAGATCCGGCCTGTTCCCAGTGGGCAAGAGCGCATTATTGAAGCGGCTAAGCACGGTTTTAAACGCGCGATTGTGCCCATCGCCAACGTGCCTAAAAAGCCCATTGCAGGCATGGAAGTGGTGGGCGTGAAAAAACTCAGTGAAGCATTGGAAGTGCTTTAACCTTAGTTGTCGGGTTTTGCATAGGCTAAGCGGGTTAAAGGCTGACCCGTGTGATAACTGTCTAAGCCCGTAACGGCAACGGCCTCTAGACGGGTAATGTCAATATGGCCATCGGCTTGAATGGCTTGCTGCTCGACATACACCTGTTCTATTTCACCTATCACTAATTCAGTGCCATTGACGGCCAAGGTTTGGGTGCTGATGAGCTTGATCCCCATTTTTAATTTACTTTGTGCCACATAAGGGGCGATAAAGTCATCAAGGTACTCGCAATCCAATCCCGTTGCGGCAAATTCTGAAACCTGCTTGTCGTAGCGAGCGGACGTTTGGTGGGCCTGTCGGTATATTTTTTCATTGACTTGATTGATGGTGTAATAGCCTGTTTCGAGCAGATTTTCTAAGGTGTGACGGGGGACACGGTGGGGGCGCATGATCATGCCTATCAAGGGCGGGTGCGCGCCGAGATGAAACACTGAGCTGACAATCGCTAAGTTGGTGTTGCCCTGACTATCTGCAGTACCAATTAAATTTGCGCTCTTATAACCCGATAATGAGTTTACAAAATGGGTGCGGTAGTGTTTATCAAATTGCGCCAGTTGCGCTGAGGTGATGTTCATTTTTTTCCTTAGTCAGTTATTGGTTGATTACCAAGCTATCGGTTTGCCTTGCCAATCAATAAAACTGGCTTGGCCATCGGCAGGGTAGTAAGGCAGTAATTCAAGTAATTGATTGGCGACAAACTCGGGGGTAAATAAGGGCTTGTTGCCAAGGTTTTGTTGAAACGGCGCCGACAGCGAGGTGTCTGTGGTGCCCGGATGAAAGGTAATAATCTTGGCGTGCTTATTGCGCCTTGCATATTCAATGGCGGTGGTTTTGACGAGCATATTTAATGCGGCTTTTGAGGCTCGATAACTGTACCAGCCACCTAAACGGTTATCGCTAATACTGCCCACCCGGGCACTAAATACCACCACGTGAGTTGGGCTGTGAGGGGGAAGATAAGCCAGCAAATGCTTTAGCCAGAGCATAGGGGTGATGGCGTTGGCGGCGAACACCTCATGCAGATGATGCGCATCGACTTGCTCTAATCGTTTTTCAGGTGTTAACGGATGACGATTGGTTTGCTCATCTGCTGGGATGTTATGCAGTAAGCCATTGCAAATAAAAACGTATTTTAGTGGGGGGCGTGACTGGGCTAAACTGGCAAGGGCATCTCTGATACTCGTTTCGCTGTAATCACATTGCAGGGCTATCAGCTTATTGGAGCTTGCCGATAAGGGGTGTCGGCTAAAAGCAAAAATATGCTCAATGTCTTGCTCATGATGCAAGCGGTCAATGAGGGCACTTGCGATACCACTGCTGGCACCGATGACGAGGGCACTTTTTTGGGATGTCGACATGATGCGGGCCTCTAGCGGATTTTGGTGCTGCACGTGTTATCGTTGCACGCTTGATATTCGAGGCGCTTTTTACCTGTTAACAGCAGTGAGATATTGTACCTGTGCTTGGCAAATAGCAGGTAGGCTTTATCGGCGACCGGTTTAATCAAAGGTTTGCGCAGCAGCGATACCCACTTACCATAGCCAATCAGCGACCAAGCTTGATGGGTCACATCCAGCCCTAATAAAATCTCTCCGCTCGCGGTTTGGCCATGTAAAATGTCATTGGCTTTTTGCCGACAAATATGGGGGTAGCGCTGCTCGAAATCTATCTGGTTGATATCGACGAGGGCGACTTTATTCAGATGATCCCGCTGTTTGATGTGTTTCATTTCTCGTTTGCACAAAGGGCACAAAGCATCATAAAAAATCGTTAATTCGGCTACATTTTTCGCTGTCATCCTGTTACTCCTTTATCCCTTTAGGCTGCTCTTGTGCCCGAACAGTCCCCGTGAGATTCCTCTATTCAATGAACGATTCTACGAAATTGAACTGTGATTGGATTAGAAAAGGGGGAGGAATGACCCATTCCTCTGACGTTACTGCTTTACCGTCACTCCAAATGTTGATGGTATTCGTTCAGCTTTCACCTACCGATGAGTCGAATGCTGCGATTAAGCATTATCCTGTGATGGTTTAGGGGCTATATCTGAGTTGTTAGGAGATGCCGTGGGATCTTGCTTGAGCTCTCTTTCAGCCGCTTCTTCCTTTGCCCTTTGTAAAATGGCATGCTCTTGAGCGTCAATGGGCAATAAGCTGATCAATTCTACCCCATTAGGGGGCTGATGACTTTCGGTTGCCGACAGTATCTTTAACTTGTTTTGTTTAGTGATATACACCAAGGGAATGGCGGTATCACCATAGCGTTTTTTGAAGTGCTCAAAGGTAAAGCTGTCGGTAATGTTAGTGAGCTTTAATTGTGCTCCCTGCGCCATTAAGCTGGCGATTTTGCCATAGGTGACACTTTCGCCAAACAAGCAAAGGCGCTTTAAGTAAGACTCAGACAATTGATGCCTAGCGCTGGTCGCATCGGGGTTATTGAGCCCATAGACTTTATCTTTGCCCAGTAAATCTTGATAGTGAAAGCTGACTAACGGGTTTAGCTGTCGGTATGGGGACATGACTAACACCCTGCCAATGCCGCTCATGTCTAAATAATTACTGGCGTGCTCCGAGGCGGGGTTACCAAAATAGACAGGTAAATTTTGCATTCTGGCTAAGCGGATACTGTCGTAGTTGGTGTCGGCGAGTAACACGGGAATCTGTTTTGATTGCAAAATCACGGCCAGATCGCGCGCGAACTTAGAGGCGCCAAACATCAATAAACCTTGGGGCGAGCCTGCTTTTACGCCAAGTAGCTTGGCCCATCTACCTGCTGTTAGACTTTGGATAATCACCGTACCTATGATGATCAAAAATACCAAGGGCACGATCATCTCAGAGCCTTTGACATTCAGTTGCTCTAATTTAATGGCGAATAGAGAAGAGATGGCCGCAGCGACGATACCTCGCGGGGCAAGCCAGCTAAGAAACCACTTGTCCGCCCGGCTTAAGTTGGTACCAATCCCTGAGATCCAGACGCTCAGGGGTCTGGCGAGCAACATCACCACCATCAGCACACCGATGCCAGACCAGCCGAGGCTGAGCATGGCTTGGGAGTCGAGTCTGGCCGCTAATAGTATAAACAAGGCTGAAATCAGCAAAACCGTCAGAGTTTCTTTAAACTCTAGAATATCCTCAATATCGACCCCGCGCATATTGGCTAGCCAAATCCCCATCACAGTAACAGTGAGCAAGCCTGACTCTTCTTGTAACAGGTTGGAGGCAACAAAAATGCCGAGCATGATGGTAAGCACGGCGGTATTGCGTAAATAATGGGGGAATAAGTTGTTACGAATAGCAATCCCAATCCCGTAACCGCCAGCGCAGCCTAACCCCAGCCCAACCAGTAATGTCATGCTCAACGAAGTTAAAATATAGGTGGTGGGATCGGCAGTGACCGTAATAAACTCAAACACCAGTACCGCTAACAAAGCGCCAATGGGATCGATAATGATCCCCTCCCAACGCAAAATGCTGGCAAGATTAGATTTAGGCTTGACTGAGCGCAGCATGGGCACAATCACCGTAGGCCCTGTCACCACGACTAAAGAGCCGAACAATAACGCGATGGTCCAATCAAAACCGAGTAAGAAGTACGCAGCAGGGGAAACGCAAGCCCAAGTGATCAGCATACCGATAGAGACAAGGTGAGTGACCATGCGGCCATGCTCTCGGATCTCTTTAAAATTAAGGGTCAGGGCGCCTTCGAACAAGATCACGGCCACGCCAAGGGAGATAATAGGAAACAGCAGATCGCCAAACAGCTGATCCGGATTGAGGATATCTAAACCCGGCCCCAGCAGCAGACCGCACAACAGCAGGGGTAAGATAGCAGGTAAACGTAAGCGCCAGCCAACCCATTGGCATAGTAAAGATAACACACCTATCAGTGCCAGCATGCCCGTTATGTGCTCGTCCATTGCGTATCCTTACGTTTTTTAAAGAAAAATAACTACTAATAAAGTAACAGTATAGTTGCTAACGAGTGATTTTTTATGGCAAGGCTGTGATCGAAGAAGGGATATGAACGAAATAAACAAGACAAGAGCAAAGAGGCCAAATAAGGCCTCTAAGATGATAAAAAAGCACTAAACATTATTCACTCTGACTAACGAGTTGTTCCAGCTCTCGGTGCAGTAACTCATCATCACCCATGTTGAGTTCAACCAAACGTTTTAAGTGAGTGGCACTTTCTATGTCGATACTGGTGGTTTTTAGGCCAAGATGATCGGCTTGTTGATGACACAAGGTCACTTCCATACTTAGCTCAATGTTGCTTTCACCTAAGGTGAAGTTCAAAACATATTCATCACCTGCCGCCCCATTCCAAGACGTGGGGGTTGTTACTAACGCACCTTTGAGTGAAAGGTCTAATAACTGCGTTGGCCAATGTTGGTCACCTGCTTCGAGTGATGCGCTGGCTTGATAGACCACGCGGGAAAACTTTCTACGTTCAGACATGCTCGATTTCCTGTCGTTAAACTGATCTCAGTGGTTTGCACCCCTGTTTAAAACGCAGATTAGCGCGTTTTCTGTTGGAGATCACTTACTCTGTTTTTAAGCATAACTAACTTGTGAGGTTTGTGCGACTTTACGACATAAGAAACGCCCTGCAAGCAGGGCGTTAGTGGAGCAGATAGCGAGCTTTAAGCAAGCTCAAAACAAGCTTAAGGGGATTTAAGAAATGCGCTTGTACTTGATGCGGTGAGGCTCAGCCGCCGCAGCACCATAGGTCTTTTTCAACCAAGCTTCGTACTCGGTGTAGTTACCTTCGTAGAAGTTCACTTCACCCTCATCGCGGTAGTCGATAATGTGGGTCGCGATACGGTCAAGGAACCAACGGTCATGGGAAATAACCATGGCACAGCCGGCAAATTCCAGTAGGGCGTCTTCCAGAGCACGTAAGGTTTCGATATCCAAGTCGTTGGTTGGCTCATCCAGTAGCAATACGTTACCGCCGGTTTGCAGTAGTTTGGCTAGATGTAAACGGCCGCGCTCACCACCCGATAATTCGCCAACGCGTTTTTGCTGGTCGGTGCCTTTAAAGTTAAAACGGCTAACATACGCACGGCTAGGAATTTGGATATTACCCACTTGCATCATGTCGCCACCGCCGGTGACTTCTTGGAACACGGTTTTGCTGTCGTCCATGGCATCACGGAACTGATCCACACTCGACAATTGCACCGTTTCACCAATTTTGATTTCACCTGAATCGGGCTGCTCTTGGCCGCTGATCATCTTAAACAGGGTCGATTTACCTGCACCGTTAGGGCCGATAATCCCAACAATGGCTCCCTTAGGAATGGCAAAAGACAGATCATCAATCAACACACGGCCATTGAATGATTTTTTAAGGTTGTTTACTTCGATAACTTGATCGCCCAAACGCTGACCCGTTGGAATAAATAACTCGTTGGTCTCGTTACGTTTGGCAAAATCTTGGTTATTAAGCTCTTCAAAGCGCGCCATACGGGCTTTACTTTTCGATTGACGACCCTTGGCATTGGAGCGAACCCATTCCAATTCTTTTTCAATCGACTTCTTACGTGCTTTTTCTTGCGATGCTTCTTGTTGTAAACGGGCATCTTTTTGCTCTAGCCAAGAAGAGTAGTTACCTTCCCATGGAATACCTTCACCACGGTCAAGCTCTAAGATCCAACCAGCCACGTTATCAAGGAAGTAACGGTCATGGGTAATGGCCACTACGGTGCCTTCGTAATCGTGTAAGAAGCGCTCAAGCCAAGCAACAGATTCGGCGTCCAAGTGGTTGGTTGGCTCGTCTAAGAGCAGCATGTCTGGCTTTTCAAGTAACAAGCGACAAATGGCAACACGGCGACGTTCACCACCTGATAAGTGCTTCACTTTTGCATCCCACTCAGGCAAACGCAGGGCATCGGCGGCGCGCTCAAGTTGGTTGTCTAGGTTATGACCATCATGGGCTTGAATAATGGCTTCTAATTCACCTTGCTCTTTGGCAAGGGCGTCAAAATCAGCGTCTTCTAAAGCATACTCGTTGTACACTTCATCCAGACGCACCAGCGCATTTTTTACTTCGGCGACGGCTTCTTCTACCACTTCGCGCACCGATTTTTCTAAATCTAGTTTTGGCTCTTGCGGTAAGTAACCAATTTTAATGCCCGGCATAGGGCGCGCTTCACCCTCAATTTCCGTGTCCACGCCCGCCATGATGCGTAATAAAGTGGATTTACCCGCACCGTTTAAACCCAATACGCCAATCTTAGCGCCCGGGAAGAAACTTAAAGAAATGTCTTTCAAAATCGTGCGCTTAGGCGGGACGACCTTGCTCACGCGGTTCATGGTGTAAATAAATTGCGCCATTAAAATGTCCTTTAAATAACCCGTTAATAATGATTCAAAATGCGTCGGCTAAATATTAGTGCAAGTCATTGCAGATGGCAGTAAAGCATCAATGCTTTGTTTTGCCAGCGCAGTAACTTAGCCTATCAATCGCGATAATGGCGTTATTCTACTTTGTTTCTAGGTGGGTGCAATCATCATGGGGGATATTCGCGGGATCCTGGGTGGTTTTTATCTTAAGCACTTGCTATGGCGAGTTTACAACGGAAAATAAGTCACAAAAATGTAATCCTGTTGCCTTCGTTGCTATGCGCTTATGCCTATCTTGGTTAGGATGGCGTAAGGTTATTACAACACCACCTCTATGGTGTGGAGTATGCTGCGTAAGGCTAGGAGCTATGGCGCCTGAGATTGCGTTTGATTTAGGATAAACAGGGATGCTGGAAATGCGATTTAACTGGGTAAAAAAAATCACTCTGATATTGTGCTGGGTTAGCCTGCTTGGCTGTGCCAGTGGTCAATACCTAGGTGCGATTAGGTTGGATTTAGATAACGCCTATAGCGATAAATCTGCCATTACCCTATCACGGGCAGCCATGCGTGGTGATGTAAAGCTCATTAACAAAATGCTGGCAAGCGGCGTTGATGTGAATGTGCGGGGTAAGGGCGGAGAAACCCCTTTACTTTGGAGTTTAACCGCGCTTAACAAAGCGGGCTATCAAGCGTTACTGGAGGCAGGGGCAGACCCAAACCTTCAGCTTTATGAATATGGTACCTCGGCAACAAGTATCAGTGCGAGGATGGATGACAGTGACTTTTTGCGTTTAGCCCTTGCTTATGGGGGTAATCCAAATCTACGCCACGGCAAAAATAATATTCAAATCACCCCCATTTTTGATGCCGTCGTCGCGTCAAGACTGGAAAACGTAAAGATACTGATGGCAGCGGGAGCCCATTTAAACCTAAGAAACTGGAAGCGTGAAACGGTTGCGGATTTTGCGGCATCGAGCAACCAGTGGCAAATCGTGTATATGATGCTGGAAGCGGGCGTGGACTATACGGGCAACAGCAAGTTGCAAAATCGACCTAGAATAATCACTGCCTTAGAGCAGCAAAATATTGTGGGTGAAAGTGAGAAGGCATACTGGCGAGATAAGGTCATTGCGTTTTTGCGTGACCGTGATGTGGAAGTATACCCGAGAGACCCGTTAGCGCCGGAAGAATAAGGCCACCATAGAACCCAGAACAATAGAACCATAGAACCATAGAATAGAGCGATAGCCAAACGAAGTGAAAGGGTTATCTCGTTGCTATGCGCTTATGCCTATCTTGGTTAGGATGGCTTAAGGTTATTACAACACCACCTCTATGGCGTGGAACATGCTGCGTAAGGCTAGGAGCTATGGCGCCTGAGATTGCGCTTGATTTAGGATAAACAGGGATGCTGGAAATGCGATTTAAATGGGTAAAAAAAATCACTCTGATATTGTGCTGGGTTAGCCTGCTTGGCTGTGCCAGTGGTCAATACCTAGGTGCGATTAGGTTAGATTTAGATAACGCTTATAGCGATAAATCTGCCATTACCCTATCACGGGCTGCCATGCGCGGGGATGTAAAGCTCATTAACAAAATGCTGGCAAGCGGGGTTGATGTGAATGTGCGGGGTAAGGGCGGAGAAACCCCTTTACTTTGGAGTTTAACCGCGCTTAACAAAAAGGGCTATCAAGCGTTACTGGAGGCAGGGGCCGATCCAAATATTCAGCTCACTGAATATGGTGAATCTGTCATGAGTGTTAGCTCAGTGGTTAATGACAGTGACTTTTTGCGTTTAGCCCTTGCTTATGGGGGGGATCCAAATCTACGCCACGGAAAGAATAATATTCAAATTACTCCTATTTTTGATGCTGTCGTGGCGACAAGACTGGAGAATGTCAAAATACTGATGGCAGCGGGAGCCAATTTAAACCTAAGAAACTGGAAGCGTGAAACGGTTGCGGATTTTGCGGCATCAAGCAACCAGTGGCAAATCGTGTATATGATGCTGGAAGCGGGCGTGGACTATACGGGCAACAGCAAGTTGCAAAATCGACCTCGAATCATCACTGCCTTAGAGCAGCAAAATATTGTGGGTGAAAGTGAGAAGGCATACTGGCGAGATAAGGTCATTGCGTTTTTGCGTGACCGTGATGTGGAAGTATACCCGAGAGACCCGTTAGCGCCGGAAGAATAAGGCACCCTATAACCATGTTATGTGTCCTACCGAGTATAGCCATGGAAATAGATTATAAGAATATAGAGAGCAAAGAAGCTCTAATATCACTGATTCAAAGTTGAGCTCAGAAGACGCTGGAAAGTGGGAAAATGTATCTACTTCAGATTTCCTTGGTGCCCTTGCTGCATGGCTCGAAAGTGCGGATTGCTTTTATAAAAATTTCAATCGGGAAACCAGCTCTGAAAAACCAAGTTGGCAGCTGTTCGCAGATGCTTTGCAGGCAGCAACAATATATGAATAAACTCAAAACACATAACAAGTCAAAGTCGGTGTTTGAGGTGAAATAGAGCGACAGCTAAACGAAAGTAAAAGGGTTATCTCGTTGTCACAAACAATTAAGCCTTGGTGCCTGATGAGCTAGGCTTAATCACCTATGAACGATTTAACAATGAATGTCGGCAACTTCGTTTATCTGCTCTTGTGAGGTCGATAAGGCATAGCATTCGTCAAGGTGCTGACACAGGCAAAGATAAACGTGTTTATCCAGTAAATGCTTGTCTATCATAGGTTGCATTATGGTTTGGATCTGTTGCTTACTCATCTTGCCTCGATAGGGCCTGTCTTGGGATAGGGCCTGAAACACGTCGGCAACGGCAATAATGCGTGAAGGTAAATCCAGTTCATTGCCCTTTTTATTGTATGGGTAACCGCTACCATTGAGCCTTTCATGGTGATTCGCGGCCCATTCCCCTATTTTAGAATTTGGAAACACCATATAGAGCGCGATTTCGGTGTCGACCGTGTGCTTTTTGATGTGAGCATATTCTGCTTGGCTTAAGCTACCTTGTTTATGCAAAATCGCGTCAGGGGTACGCAGTTTGCCAATATCGTGGACTAAGCCTGCTACATACAACATTTTGCAGGTTTTACTTGGCAGGTGCAGTTTGGTGGCTAATCGCTCAGCAAGGTGCGCCACTTTTAGGGAGTGCTGATAGGTAAACGGACTTTTTGCATCCACAATCAACGCAATAAAGCGCGCTAGCTCGATTAATGAATTCAGGGATAAGTGTACTTGTAACCAATCAAGGGCTTGAAACTGGTGCGGCAGGTTTTCAATGTGCTCGGGCACCATGGAATACCAAAAGCCATCCTTCGCGGTGCGCTTGACGAGGGCATCAACAAACACGGGATTAAACAAGCTGCCTTTATGCTGCGCTAACTCAGCTGCCATTTGGTCTTTTTTTAATGTGATGAGATGACTATCCACATCGGCCAGGTGGCTAGCGCGAATGAAGTCGAGCCGATCAGCGAGAAAGATCAAGGCGCAAACCTCTTTTTCAAAGGTAGGCAGTTCGAAGTGAATGAGCTCTGACCAAGGACTATGATGGTACAGCACGATATTAGCAAAGCGAGAAAGAAGACTGCACTGGCGCAGGGCGTGGTAACCAGCAATACAATGACGCTCGCTGATACTCGGTGACATTTCACTGACCAAGGCGAGGTGCTCTTCCGATCTTGATACCCCGCAATCGTGCAACAACCCGGCCAAAAAGCAAAACTCTTGTTTCTGTTTGTCCCACCCCATTTCTTTGGCCACTTCATAAGCAATATAGGCCACTCGGTGGCCATGATGGACATCATCAATGCCGACGTAATCCAGCGCCCGGGCAACCCAAATTAACGCGTGCTTTAAATCAACAGAAAAGGCTTCGTCACGGGCTAAATTGGCGGCTTCCATGAGTGGCTCCATTACCAAGTATCAAGGCATTTGAATGGGACAAGTAATAATAAGATTAGCTGAAAAGTTAACCTTTAATTGATTTGTTGATTATTTTTTAACCGGTACCTTATTAAGCTTTGATTTAGGTCGGCCCATGGTGTTGAAGCGGTTTGTTTAAGTGGCGTAGCTTGGTCTAGCTAGGCAAGTAAATAGCCAGTATTGAAAGGTCAGTGGTAAAAAAAAACCGAGGTCTTAGCCTCGGTTTGGTGATGAGATAACCCAAAGGGCCGGCTACAGCAGTGCTGGGAAGCCGGGTAATTGACCAACCAACGCCAATGAACCTACACAGATAATGAAGGTGATCAGTGGAATGGTTAGCTTGTCGGTCCAAGATAGCGACTCGGCGCGCTCTTTGTCACCGGTTAGGCCTAGGTTATCCAGTAGCATAGCCAGCGCCCAACCAAATACTGGGTTAACTAGGGCACAAGAGAACATACAGATACCCGCGCTTTGTGAGTTTTGCGCGCTGCGTACCATTTGCATACCGGCTTCAAGTAGAGGTAGGAATACGCCTACCAATAGGGCTACGCGAAGCACAGGCTCCCACATGGCGAGATCCATCGGGTAACCAATAATAGAGGCCAGTACACACACTAAACCGGTTAATACCGCGCCACCTGGGATAGGACGTTTTGCGATGGCCGCTGGGATCATGTAGGTACCCCAAGATGAGGCTAAGTTACCACCACCTAAGCCGGCACCGATAATTTGGCGTACCGAACACACGGCCATGGTGTCATCCACGTTCATCAGTACCTTGTTGGCTTTACGTGGGTAGTTCAGTTCTTGGAATACGCGGTGACCAAGAAAATCTGGCGACCACATAGCCACCGCTAAGATGGCAAAAGGAATAACGGCAATGTAGTGGTGTAGCTCTGGCCAGCCCATTTGCCAACCTGTGTCTTCACCCCACCAGTAGAACGGGCTCATATTAGGCAGGCCTGGCTCGGTAACAAAGCTAAACGGTGTGCCCATGGCGTAAGCGATAATACCGGCTAAAGCAGAACACAGAGGAATGGCTAGCCAACGCTTTTGCACTTTAGCAAGGTAGGCGTAAATGACGATAGTGGCGAAGATAACCACAAAGAAAACAGGCTCTTGGTCGATACTGACAGACCATTCGTCAAATTTCTTGATTTGACCTACTAGCCCCATGGCACCAAGGTAAATCAACAAGCCGCCACGTACCCCTTCACCCGTTAAGGTAACGAGTTTAGAGCCGCCTTTACTGGCACTGAGAAGCAAACCAAATACACCCACCATAATACCCAAGGCAAGGGGATGACCGCCGGCCGCGGCGATTAAAGGTATGAGGGGGATCATTGGCCCGTGGGTACCGGCCAAGTTAGTTAATGGGTTGATTAATGCGGAAAATAACACCACGAACAGCACGCCGGCTATTAATAGCTCGTAGCGTACGTTTTCAACAATAAATTCAGGAGAAAGGTTAAATTGGGCAGCAAACGCGGCCACCATGGCCGTTACCATCACGATTTTACCTATGGTGGCGGCGAAGGCGGGCACCCAGTCTTCCACTTCGATGCGGTAATCACGAACGGGTAAATTTAATTTCCAACGTTTGAGATCCATGATCTCAAGCTCGTGCTCGAGATATTCATTACGGCTATTAAATTCACTGGCGGGTCTGTGCTTTTGTTGGTAGCTACTTTGCTCTGCAGGTGGTTGTGATTCCACTGGGTGATTTGGTGAATTCATATCTTCCCTCTATATCCCTAAAAAATTAATGCGTCTTGTATCCGTTTGACGGACATCCTTTGGAGTGCATTTAAAATGGCTTTGCTATTTAGTTTACTGATCTAAATCAGATTCATGTATTAATTTTTCTTATGAGCGATATAAGCGTTTGCTATCTCAAATGGAGTTATATGCTGATAATCGAATCTATCTTGATATTATTTTCTGTGTGAGTATTTAAATGTTATTTTTATGTTGGTTTTTTGTTGTGGTTTTTGAGGTGTTTTTTCAGGGGGAGAAGCGCGAGGAGCGCTTCTAACATATTGCTATATCTAGGGGTATATTGTTTTTTGATGTATTTTGAGGGCGGTTTATATTTATTGGTAATGGTGGAATATGTTGTTGCATTATTTCTAATTTATGAGATGTGGCTCTCATTAGATTGAAAGAGAGCAACAACTTCTATTGGGTGGTTTTTTGCCTATCAGGCCATTGAGTGGGAATAATCAAGGGGCTATTTGATGTAAATGCAAGTCCAAAGCATAAACCAAGCTGAGTTTGAGTATTAATACTGTAATTGGATTACAACTTCGGTGGGTTTGAGACCGTTGGCAAAGGGGGCGTTCGGTCGGCTCGCTTGTTATCCAAGGTAAAGCGTTAATCGAGAAAGGTCAGCGAGCAAGGTCAACGAACAAACTCAACAAGTAAGCACAAAGAGTAAGCACAAAGAGTGAACTCGATGAGTCAATGGGATCCGCGAAGGAATTAACGTACTCGGCTGGGGTAGGCTTGAGCAAAGCTAATGGGATCTTTAAAGCACAACACGTTAACAAAATTGGTGACGGCAACCAGCCAAAATTGAAATAAACTCAGTGGTTTAAGCTTTTTTTCGAACACCCAGTTGCGGTGGATTAATACCATAATGGCAATCAGTGACATGACGACAAATAGTAAAAACATGCTCAACTCCTTTGAACCTTGTTGAGCTCAACATGCAGCGGATCACGCTTGAACGCAATCATTTAACCACAAAAATTCCAATCTGTTCACAAATGCCTCGTTTCCCTTTTGCCATGCTTCTATTTCTTGCGCCATGTCATAATATCTTTTTAATTTATTTAAAAAGAATATCTTAGTAAGTTTCAGCTTAGAAGCAGACGGCAACAAGGGCGCTCACAACGACCAGTAAAACAGGGTCTATACTATAGTGATAAGCCCCCTGATACCCGTCAGTCCTCGTCAAGGAAGCTCGCTATGGCAGCATTTGCAAGAGTGGTTTTTTTTCGCGCTATCTACGCTGTATTGATTGGCTTATTGATTGTGGTTTACCCCCAGCCTTGGCAGGCTTTGGGCGTTTCCTTGGAATTAGCGATCTGGCCCGCCAGTGGCTTGCATTCCCTTTGGCAGTGGCTAGCGCCTTGGCAACCTGTGGTTATCGTTTTACTCCTCGTACTGCAGTGGGCGACTTGGCATCAAGCGAAGGGTGAGAAACGTCAATATCAACAATCGCAACAAGCCCGCCGTAGGGCTTATCAGCAACTTGAAGCTCAAGTTTATGAAGGCAAGCCCTTGTTTGAAAGGGGAATGAAAACGGTTGAGTATAAGCCTGTAGTGGACGCCCTGTACTGGCAACAGCAGCAGTTAACGGCGTTGCAGCATAAACAATCTCAGCTTGAAAAAAACTTAGCACATGAAAGAAAAGCTAAGGCTCAGCTAGAGCAGGACAAACGCAAACTCAGCCTTTCATTGTTGGAAATAAAAGAAATCGATAAGCAAAGATGTGAGCAGATAAGCCATCTTAAGTTTTGTTTTGCTGACGAACTGGCCGCCTTGAAAGAGCGCTTGAGTTATTATCGAGAATTACGCACCAGCACCTATCAACATTGGGCTAAGTTGTTGCCTAAAATGATAGAAAACAGCCAATACCTGTATCTAGAAAGTCAGCTGCCAAATCATGCCATGTTAGCTAAAAGGTTGAAAAGCCAGCTTGAAGAAGAGCTGGATACCTTGGTCAGTTATTTTGATATTTGCCCCGAGCAAGCCGTGACACCTCAGTGGCAGATGCCCAGTGTGATGTCGACTTCTCACGCTGGCTATCTGCAACAGCTGGGCAGGGCGCAAGCACATCAGTGGCAATTTGTTTTGCTCGGAGCGGAGCTTAATGGCTTGCTGGCACAATTGACTCAGCAGGGCTTTAATGCAGAGCTTGTCGCGGATGAGGGAGGGCTGGCTGATAGAATAAAAGCAGATAAGGCCCAGTCTGCCTCATTATGTGTGGTGGTAGATTGCGACATGCGTCTTCACGGGCCAAAACAAATCCCTGATGATGAACGCTTAGCGCACTTGAGTAACCTAGATGGCGTATTAGAGCCGGATACCTTATTGCTCGCTGTCAGTCAGCATTGGTCTTGGCATGACGTACACTCATTTCAAGCTCGTGTTGATGGGCTGCTCGTTTATCCTGTAGGGCTATTTGACGTGTTACGCTGCCTGCCTTGCATATCGATGCCAGCTGACGAAGACAGTGTGGCTCAATTGGAGCATTTACTGCAGACGCAATTACCCAGCGAGCAAGCATTCACTTTACTTGCCAGTAATGAGGTGATGCAACAAAAACAGATTTTAGATCAAGAGCAACATTTGATGCCGCAAGTGCCCCAAGCTTTGTTTGATCTTGCCGCTGCCGCAGAAGCCTTAACCAAGCAGCAAGGGGTCATGGAAAATAGTGAAACCCTGATCCAGCTAAGTGAGCAGTTAGCTTTGCCCATGTTAGCCTTAGTCGCGCGCGAGTTGGTCGCGCAGCATCGGCAAAACCAGGATATTAGTGCCTTGTGCTTGGTGTTATGGCAGTGTTACCAAGAGTCGGTGCGCGCCTTTAACGCTCGCACCGAGTTTTAGTCACTGGCTAAAAAGCGTAAGCCAGGCCGATAGAGGCAGCCATGCCTTGCTCGTCATAGAAGTTAATGTTGGAGTCAACCTCATTGTAGGTCGCCATGGCCGTGAAGGTGGTATTTTGCCAATCAAATGGCGCGCGGTAACTGTAAAAGGCAAATACACCGAGGCTGTTATCTTTGCGTACCTTATCAAATACAGGGTGGCGAGCGTCATAGTTAGCTTGACCCGCAAACACACTGGTGGTGAGGTGGCTTCGTTCGTTGATCAGGGTGAGCAGGGGTAATTGCATTTCAATGTAGTCGTATTTCATGGCCTTTCCCTTGGCGTCGCCTAAGGTGTACGTCAGCCCAGGTTGAATAACAAGGCCTTCACTTAGCTCAAACGCATATTCTATATAGGCTTGATGTAAGTGACTATCGCGCACTAATAAGGCTTGTTGCTCACGGCTGAGATCTAATTGTTTATTATGGCCGCTACGCTCATTATCGTATTTGGCTTGGGCCCAGGTGTATTGCAGCTTTAATGGCAGATCAAACAAGTTGTCAAAGCGCATTCTTAAGCCTTGAGATGTTACGTCGGTTTTACGTCGTTTCTGATTAACCAAGAAAGGGTCTCGCCACGCTTGCGTTTTCGCTAACAGTGGAATGTAGGCGAGGGTAAACACAGTGCCATCATCAAATTCTTGGCTGACACCCAGCTCAGCCTTAAAATCTCCGAGCACCACATCGTCTTCGCTGTTACCAAAGAAAAATTGCGTTTTGTTGTTAGATAAGGTGTAGGAAAGTCGACCTAATACAAAGGCGCTGAGGCCACTTTCTCGTTTGCCATTGCTCTGAAGGCTAGCCGTTCTCGCATTGTCTTTACTGGTGTTCTGTTGTGACGTGACTTCGCCAACTCCGACGTTAAGATTCAAAATAAAATCAAACCCTGGTTCTTGTGCTAAATCTGCATATGCCCCCGTTGGCGCTAACAGTAATGC
Organism: Motilimonas eburnea; assembly: GCF_021295345.1. Lineage (GTDB taxonomy): Bacteria > Pseudomonadota > Gammaproteobacteria > Enterobacterales > CBDFNC01 > Motilimonas > Motilimonas eburnea. Next base: position 115,140 of record NZ_JAIMJB010000004.1, on the reverse strand, counting down.
GCCAATGGTGAGGGTTTTCCATCTTGAGTGGCGCTGAACAGTTGTTGAAACAGCTGTTGAAACAGTCGGTAAAACGGGTGTTGAAGTGATTGTTGATTTCGCTAGCCTAACCATGATTATTCCCTTTAATGGTGTCATTCTTGTTGATTAAGATGACGCAAGGACAGGGAGAAATCTGTCATAGAGTTAGGGAAAAACGTCAATAATTGTAAGTAAAGGTTCTCTAATCGCGCAACGCGTAGGTAACGCGTAGGTAACGCATACGTATGTTGGTTTGATTGAGTCGAGGTCATTACAAATTATTACAATTTATCCCCGCTCACTGCCTGATTAAATTATTTCATTAACATATAATCCTTGTCACAGAAGTTACCAAATGAAATGGAAGTCAATGGCAACCCCCTTTAGCAAGCTTATCGTGTTGCTGGCCGTGCTGATATTGCCCGCGCTGGCGCAGGCAGAGAGCCCGCCTGAATCTCCTGAAACGGAGTCATCATTTTGGGATGATTTACGTTGGGATATGAGTATCGGTGTGGGTATCGATTTCAGTCATGATATCCTCGCGGTTGCCGAAGAGCGTAATCTAACCCCCTTTTTTGATGTTAATTTTTCTTTAGAGTACAAGAACTTTTATTTCGATGTGCAACGCAGCAACTTGCCCGGTGGCGCCTTTTTGGGCTATCAGTTGTGGCAGGGAGAAGACTGGCAGCTCGATCTGGTCGGTGGCACCTACATTTCGGGCTTTGATGAAAACGGTAACCTCTATACCAAAACAAGCGGCCCGTGGTTAGCAGGGATCACCCGACGAGATGATGATTTTAATGTCGGGCTGAAGATAGCGCGTCAATTTCAATATGTCGATTTTAGTTCCGAGCTCGTCAATGATGTTGGCTCCGCTCATGGCGCTTGGATGTGGCGTAGTGTGGTCAGTAAGGCTATTCCCCTTGGTAACTGGGATATGCGCGGGGGCGTAGGTATCGATCTCTACTCTGCCCGATTAGCCAATTACTATTACGGCGTTAGCGCTGGGGAAGCCAATGCTTATCGCCCCCAATACCAGCCGGGCACCTCTTTTGGTGGTTATGTTATGCTGGTGGCGGAATACCCCATCACTGAAGACTGGGTGTTTAATGGTGGTGCTTTATTGGGCGTGGCCTCGCCCAGTATTTATAACAGCCCGTTAACCAGCAGTGCGGTTAGAAGTGTCGGTTATATGGGGGTTAAGTATGTTTTTTAACCCGCTAGCCCTGTTGTTAACCGGCTTTTCCGTATTGATTTGGTTAGTGCCCGTGTTGACGCTCGCGCAGTCATTAAATGATGAGCCCCACCTACAAGTCACACCAGAGAAGTGTGTGGCTCTGCGTGAAGGCCGGGACTGTTTGGCTGAATTAACGTTTAAGTGGCAGGCTAAGGTGCAAGGGGATTATTGCCTCATTGAGCAAGGCAGTGAGAAGGTGCTGAAATGTTGGCAGCATAGCCAGCAAGGTGAGCACAAGTTTAAATTTACGGGCCAACAAACCACACAATATAGCCTAATAAAAAACGGCCAGCGCAATACCTTGGTATCCACTCAGGTGGAAGTGAGTTGGGTGTATAAAACCAAGAATAAGAAGCGCCGCTGGCGCTTGTTTTAGGGGGAGCCATGGACAACAAAACGCATATCTTGGTAGTAGAAGATGATATTTCATTGGCGCAATGGATTATTGAATATTTAGATAATCAAGGTTTTAGTACTGCTCACCTAGGACGAGGTGATCAAGTTGTGGCCTATATTCAACAGCATCAAGTTGACTTGGTATTGCTCGACTTAATGTTACCTGGCTTAGATGGGCATCAGGTGTGTAAGCAATTAAGGACCTTTTTTACTGCGCCCATCATTATGTTAACGGCTCGCGATGATGAGTTTGATGAAGTGCTGGGTTTAGAATTAGGTGCCAATGATTATCTGTTGAAACCCGTTAGGCCCCGTGCATTACTGACCCGTATTCGCTCTGAGCTACAAAAGCATCAGCAAATTCAATTAAGTCCAGAACAACCCGCAGCGCAGACGAATCAATCGCAACTAATTTTTGGTTCGTTAGTGCTCGATGCCGCATCACAGCGTGCCGAGTTAGCAGCCAAGGAGCTGAATTTAACTACAACCGAGTTTGAGCTACTTTGGCTGCTGGCTAGTTCAGCTGGGCAAGTCCTTGATCGTGATACCGTGTTTAAAACCATGAAAGGGTGGGAGTATGACGGCCTAGATCGGCGTATCGATGTGCTGGTATCAAGTTTACGCCGTAAGGTAGGCGATAGCCAAGGAAAAGCAAAGCGTATCAAGACGGTATGGGGTAAGGGGTATCTCTTTGTTGCTGATGCATGGGAATAGTCATGCGCCGTCTCTATTTAAGTTTAGTGCTGATGGCGCTGGCGTCCTTGTTCTTTTTGGGCTGGACGTTAGATCAGTTTCAAGACAGTGACGCTGAGCCGAGCCATCAAAATGAGTATCAAATTTATTTTGATTTAATGGAAGGCTTTGCTCAACAAGCTGAGGGATTGTCGACGCTAAAATTAGCCGAGCAAGTGAGCACTTGGCAACGGCTTTATCAATTGCCTATCACCTTACACCATATTAATGAACTCGCCTTGCCCCCGGAATTAGAGCAAGCGTTACAAGGTGATGGGGGCTTGTTGTTAGAGTCGGATCAACGCCCTTATTTAGTTCGATCCTTAGTGGCCCACCCAGAGCATCAGCTGTACCTAGATTTGCCCAAGATTGCCAGCCATTCCACCTTAGATCTGGGCTTAACCTTGGCTTTTTATATTGGCGCGGGCTTATTGATGGCGTTGTGGCTGTTGCCACTGACTCGGCGCTTGAGTTTGATCCACAAGATGGCCACGGAATTTGGTAAAGGCAATCTAGCCAGCCGAGTGCCGCAAAGCCGGTTTTCATATATCCATTGGATTGAAGGCAGTTTTAATCGCATGGCGGCGCAAATAGAGCAGTTAATCGCCGAGAATCGCATGTTAGCCAGTGGCCTGTCCCATGATTTAAGGACTCCATTAGCTTGTTTACGCTTTGGCGTAGATGCCGCTCTTGATGCGCCGACACCTGAGCAAAAGGACAACATGCTGCTTCGTATGGAGCAAGATTTAGATCAAATGGAGCAAATGGTGACGGCATTTTTGGATTTTGCCGGTTTAGAGAAGAAGCGTGATCAACTGCAGCAAACGCGATTAACATTGAATGAACTTATCGTTGATATTGAACGCCAAGCTCAGGTTCTGGCAAAGCAGCAAAATAAGGATTTTGTCGTGATAAACCACACTCACGGAGTTGAGTTGATGGCCGACAAGGTGTGGCTCACTCGCGCTGTTCTGAACATAGTGGCTAATGGCGTCCGTTTTGCCAAGCAACAAGTTGGATTAACCTTCTATGTTCGAGGTGCACATTTGGTCTTAACCATAGAAGATGATGGGCCGGGGATCGCCGTTGCCAATTGGCAGCATGTATTTAAGCCTTTTGTGCGATTAGAAGCCAGTAGAAACCGAGAGCAGGGGCATTATGGCTTGGGCTTGGCCATCGCGCAAAAGGTTTGCGAATGGCATGATGGCGAAATCAAACTACAGCAGCCCATTCAATTATCTGGCTGCTGCTTTTGCTTAACCATTCCAATTCAAGCCTAAAATGTGTAGGCCATACCCGCAGCTAGGCTAAACATGTCGGATTCATAAAAACGAATGTTGGAATGAGTGTCAGTCCATACGCCAAACAAGGTGAAACTCGCGTTCTGCCAATTAAAGGGGGCTTTGTAACTGTAAAATGCAAATGCACCCCAATTGTCGTCTTTTTGCTTGCGGTTAAACACGGGATTGGTTTGATCGTATTCAGCGCGGCTGTAGAACAGGTTCCCGGCGATCCTATGCTTGTTATACAGTTTGACTAAACTCAGTCGGGTGCCATATTCGTCATAACTCATGGCATCCCCTTTGGCGTCACCACGGGTATAAGTCAGGGCCGGCTCAAAGAATAAGCCATTGCCTAGTGGCACTAACATTTCTAGGCTGCCTCTGTGGTAGTCACTGTTGCGATCCAGCGAGCGTAGTTCAGGCGCTGAAAGCCCTAAGCTCTGGCCGCTACGCTCATGATCGAGGTCGTTTTTGGCATAGCCATATTTAACACTAAACAAGCTGCCTGCAATGTTCTCCCAAGCAAATCGTAACCCTTGTGTATCTTGATCGGTTTTATCGCGGTGTTGGTTTTGTAAGTAAGGATCTTGCCAGGTTTTTTGAAAACTGGGCAGTAAGGGGATCCAAGCCAAGGTGATGGTACTGCCACTGGCCAATTGATGCTTGCCTCCCACTTCTAATTGGAACTGGCCTTGGGAGACGTTTTCAAGGCTATTACCGATGAAGAGTTGTGTTTTTAAGTCGTCAAAGGTGTAGTCCAACCTGGCAAGGGGAAACACAATGGCGGAATCCACTTGTTTACCCTTGTTATTCAGATCTTCGGTTACCTTGTTATCACTGTCGGTACTTATTTGTGATTGGGATTGCATAAATCCAGCATTCACGTTTAGGGTAAATTGCCAGCCCGCTTCGTCCGCCATTGGGCGCGCGAAAGAGGGGGGTAAAAAACTCGCACAGGCCAACAGAGCGGCCAGTTTTGTTGACGGGTGTAGCATAGGAAACATCCTTGTGAGTCATTAAATTCAATAAATAAAGTAAGAGTTAATGTCTTTTTAATCAATCTAACATGATTTAACGAAGGGAACCTATGATCAGCTCACTTTACGGGGGCTATTTTGTATTTCTTGTTCGCTCTAGGGTCATTTATCTACACGGGTGATCTTGGTTGGTGTGGCTGACACTGACAGCAACACAGAACTGATACAGCCAATCGGGGTGGAATACTTGGGCTAAAGCTTGTTTGGGGGCTAAGCAGACTTGTTGTACTAAGGTCTCTTGACGGGCCAATAACGTGCGCTGAAAGGCTTGGGTAACTTGCTGCTCAGCATGGGGAATATACACAGACCCAACAATTTCTGGCTGTTGGTGGATGGTGTGCCAACTTAGGCTAGAGGTGAGTTGGAATAGGTTGCTGGGTAAGGCCCGAAATAAAGAGATAAGTAAAGACTTTTGCCACTTAGTTAATGGGTGATAAGCATGCATAAAGACCCCGTTTCCACACAGTAAAATAGCGATAGCACTGGCCACCAATAGGGTGAAATGCGTTATTTTAGCTGGGGCTAATTCAATGGATGCAGGTTTGCCTTGGTGCTGTTCGGGTAGTGGGATTTCACCAAGACAGTAGACCCCTTTACCTTGGTAATAGTGACGCGTTGTGATGAGCTCATGGTGATGGGTTAAGCGGGGAATGAGCTTGATTTCCGCCATAGTGCAGAAATAATCACATGCTCGGCTGATTTGATCTATGGCTTGCCACTCTGTTTGTGTGAGTGGTAGCTTGGTTAAGTGGTCGGGGATTTCACTCATCCAATGGCGAAAAATGTGGCACCTTTCTAGCTGTGGTTGATTGCGCCAATCGCTTAGTGATTGGTTAAGGGTTTGCCAGCGTTTTGGCATAGGGTCGCCTCCAATTGGCTATAGGTGATACCTGCTTGCTGATCATCAAAGGTTGCATAGTAGGCAGCTAAGGGCAGACTGTGGTTTTGATTGATAATAAGTTGGCGGCCTAATATGCCATGCTCTAATTGACGTAACCGTGTTTGATGTCGACTGTGGATTGAGCAGTAACCTTTCGCTTGAATACGATTGAGCTCATCTAACAGCGGTTGCAACGTTGAGTTTGAATACCGATAGAGGTGCAATACAGGCCCTTTAATTTCGGCGTTAATTTGTTGTAAGTCGTCAACCTGAAACAAATAGGGGGGGGCATAATACCCGTTCAGATCATGTGCCATCGGCGTTTGACGTAATAAGCTTGCCTGTTGGCTCAACTGCTTGGCATGCTGGTTGAACATGTCTAATCGAGCGGCATTGAGTAAGGGCCCAACACAGCCCTGACTAAGATCATGATTGGCAATATCTAATTCAATCATGGCATTGCTAAGTAGGTATATAAACTCGTCGGCAATGTCTTGCTCAACACAAATCAGCTTTAAACTGGTGGGAGATTGGCCCGCTAAGTCAAAGGCCAAAGTTAAGATGACGCTGATAAGATCTTCAAATGCCGTTGAGTTGTCAATGATCATCATGTTCATGACGTTGTGTTTGATGGCTTGTTGCTGCTTGTTGTTAACGTCTTGATTAATCTGATTCAGTTGTTGGCGTTGTTCTTGAGTGAATGAGCCACTGATACCATTGAGTTTAGCCATACAAGAGCCAGGTAAAGGCAATGTCCAACTAGGGTCGCTGATAATCAATTGTAAACCGTTTTCGGCTAACCCTTGTTGTTGCAATAAGCGCACAAGCTGTGAGCAAATGCTCGCGCTTGTCGGGCAGCAGGCAACAATGACACTGTTGGCGCAAATCAGCGCCCCCGCGAGTTGGGTTAATAAAGTGATCAGTGGATGGGTGGGCTCTGGGCAACAAAGCCATACACCTCGGCCTTGGCGTTGCCAGTGATAAGGCGTGGGATCGGCTAGGCTGACTTCTTGTTCGTCAAATAGGTGGATGCCTTGCTCTAGGGTTTGTTTAAACAGTTTAATGGCTAACCTAAGCTCTGTTTCAGCGGCAAAGATAGGCTGCCCTGTGCTTGCCATGTATCGAGCAAGTAGTAAGGGAGCATGGTTAACTAAGGTAGAGCTAAACTCGATTAACATGTGTTTACGTTGCTCTAGGGGCGGCTTTTGCCCGCTATCAAAACCTTGTTGGGCTGCGCTCACGGCTAGCTCACAATCGGCTTTGCTGGCGAAATGTAGGTGAGCGTAACGGGTATCTATGGCGTGGGGGCAAGCTAGTTGGCCCATTGATGCCGCGTTCGCCTGTGTCTCGTGCGCTGGATTTAACGTCCCAGAGTGATGAATGATTGAGCGGCACTCTTCAACCTGACTGAGAAAGGGAGCACAAGCTTGTAGCCAATGGTTGAGAGTATGTTGGCAAGGAAGATTGATACTAAAAAGCGTCTCTTTTGCCGAGGGCGCAGGGCGCTCTGCTGGCGAAAGTGTGGCATATTTATCAATCGGGTGCTCTATAAGCTCACTTAAAGGTTGTTGTTTTGACTGCAACTGTGGCACAAAGCCAGGTTGAGCAGCAAAATCAAGCAAGCGCCTTAAAATAAATGGCACCAATTGATGATGGGGGCCAAATGCCGCTAACACACACAAGCTGGGCTGAGGGTGAATAGTATAAAGAGGCTCACCCATGCCGTACACTTTTTGCATTTTAATGGGGTGCTGCGCCGCCATCACTTCCAGTGCGGCCACCGTATGGGGGTTATGGGTAGCAAATTCAGCCTTGAGATAGGGAGTAACATAGTGCGACAGCAGCCAGCGTGCATTACATAGAAAACTGATATCCGTGGCCGCTTGACTGGTAAAAACAGGGAAGTCGCTCAGGTGGTTAAGCTGGGCTTGACGCATGTCTTCACGCCAATAAGCCCCTTTAACCAAGCGGATGGGAATACTTGTTTGTTGCTTTTTGGCCAAGGCGGCTAACCAACATAGACTGGCTAAGCTGCGCTTGGAATAGGCTTGTATGGCGATCCCGAGTTTGCCCCAACCGCGTAGGGATGAATGGCTAATTAAGCGCTCAAACACGGTTAAACACAATTCCAATCGCGTGGCCGTTTCTCCGTCTAAATACACCCCTACATCTAATGCCTGGGCTAGCTCAAGGAGGGGGAGTAAAGTTGCCATTAATTCACTGATAGCATGTTGTCGATAGCGATAGTCAAATTGGGGTTGCAACACCGAGAGTCTGATTGAAATATTGTCGTGTCGCTGATGCTGGCGGTTGTGATGAGCAATATGATGAATGGCTTGAATATATTGGTGTTTTGCCTGTTGTACTTGCTCGTTGATCAGGGCCGCTTCGGCTAAATAATCAAATGAAAACGCCAGCTCAGTTGAGAGTTCCTTAGGCTGTGCTTGGGTTACACTCGTCGCCAATGCTTGCTCTATGGTACTACCGATAATGTATTGTTCGGCAATCATGTTGATGGCCTTGTGTAAGGCTTTGCGGACAATGGGCTCTGTTAGTTGGCTGATGAGATGTTTAACCCCTTGCTTTACCGTCATTTTCTGTTCAGGTTGTGGGGTTAATCGCCCGGTCAGTAATAATGCCCAAGTTGACGCATTAACAAGAAAGGAGTCGGAATGTTTGACATGCTTAGCCCAGTTTATTTGGCTGAGCCTATCCCGTAGTATGCTGTCTAAGGTGTCAGCATCTGAAACACGCATTAACGATTCTGCTAAGCACAAAAGCAATATGCCTTCCTGACTACTGAGGTTGTACTCCTCAAGGAAAGCTTGCGCTAAGCTCTTTTGGCTTTTATCTGCTCTCACTCTGGCAATAATATTGGCCGCTAACTGAGTGGTTTTGGACATTTCCCAGCTACTAATGCAGGCATAGTTTTGCATTTGTAATATAAGGGGGTGCTCTTGGCAAAGGTAATGCTCTGCGAGGTTATGCCACAGTGCATCAAGTGGGCGATCCAGTATGGATGGTGAGAAATAATCGTCCACATTTAACATCCAGTGCTCCTGTCGTGTGGGGCTCCTGTTTAGTTTAGCCTGAGATTATTAAAAGATGGAATTATTGATAGTAAACCAAGAGGTTAATCGCATTAGAAGCGTGATGATGTGGCGGGGCAAATAAAAACACCACCCCTAGGTCAGTGCGAGCGAATGAACGCTCAAAACACATCCATGGGGTTACCTTGACCCTGAGGTGGTGTTAGCCAATTATTTTTTGGCTTTTTTAGCCCAATTGGGTTTGCCTTTATTTTTCTTGGCTTTGACTTTTTGCTTAGGCGCGGATTTTTTGTTATCGGCCTTGGCAGTGGGGCGCTTTTTCTTGGCGGGGATGGTCGCTTCTTTGTTTTTTGGGCGCAGTGAGTCGATCACGCGACGTTTTAGTGGCTCTTTCATATAGCGCTCAACTTTGCCCAGTATTTCCATATCATGGGCTTCAATCAAGGAAATGGCGGTGCCTTTACGGCCTCCACGCGCAGTACGGCCAATGCGGTGTAAATAAATATCCGCTGTTCTTGGCATATCATAGTTGATCACGTGGCTAATTTCGGGGACATCGATGCCGCGAGCCGCGACGTCGGTCGCGACTAACACATTTACCTTACCGGTTTTAAACCGCATGATGGCGGTTGTGCGCTTGGCTTGCTCCATTTCACCACGTAAAAAACAGCATTTAATCCCCGCTTCTTCTAGCTGGGTTACCAAGTTTGTTAGGCGGTCACGGGTTTTCACAAACACGATAGCATGGCTGACCTCTGGTTTTTTCAGGGTGGCTTTTAACAGCTCAAACTTGTGCTCGGCGTTGTCTGCTAGGTGTATCCATTGCAGGATCTTGCCTCGCTCACTGCGTGGCGCGGCGGCAGAAATGGCAACAGGCTCTTTGAGTACCTTGGCGGCAAACTGAGATAGCCCTTTACCCTCAAGGGTCGCCGAGAATAAAAAGGTTTGTTTACGCCAGCGCGCTTCTTCGGCGATACGCTCCATGGTGCTAATAAAGCCCATATCCAACATGCGATCGGCTTCATCTAAGGTTAGGATTTCAATTTCTCGACAGTCAAAGGCTTCTTGCTCTATGTATTCCATGAGTCGACCGGGTGTGGCGACCACCAGATCCATATTTTTAGTGAGCACTTCTTCTTGGGTTTGGTAGCTAATGCCGCCAATGATCGCGCCGACTTTTAGTGGCGTGTCTTGGCATAACTTGGTCGCTTCCACTTGGATTTGCACCGCGAGCTCTCGTGTTGGGGTTAGGATCAATACCCGAGGTGAGCCAGGTTTACGGCGTGGAAAATTCAACATGTGCTCGATAGCAGGCAGTAAAAACGCGAGGGTTTTACCTGTCCCCGTCGGTGAGCTTGCCATTAGATCTCGGCCATCAAGTGCGGGTGGGATGGCTTCTTGTTGAATGGTGGTTGGCTTTTCCAAACCCATACGGGTCAATGCATCAACGAGGGTGGGATCTAACTCTAGATCGGCAAAAGACATAATGTTTTCCAGTGTAACTGAGTGAGTAACTAAATTAGCGTGGGATTATAGAGGATAACCTCAGCCTTGGGTATGGCTGAGGTGGTATTTCACTTTGTAAAAGGTATAGTGGCCACTTTTGATCGAGTTTAGGAAAAATCATGGCAAGCAAAGCAGGCTTTACCTTTAAACGCTTTCATATCAATCATGATTTATGTGCCATGAAAGTGGGCACGGACGGGATTTTATTGGGCGCTTGGGCCGATGTTGGCTCGGCAGAGCAGGTGCTGGATATGGGGACGGGATCGGGGTTGATCGCACTCCAACTTGCTCAGCGCAGCCACGGTGCTTGTCATATTACGGCTGTCGAAATTGACTCCAACGCGGCTTTGCAAGCTAAGCAAAATGTGGCCGCCAGCCCATGGCCTAATAAAGTAAAGGTGGTTGAGCAAAGCATTCAGCAATTTGCCGCAACAGCTTGCCAGCAATATGATTTGATTGTCTCTAATCCACCGTATTTTCCTGCGGGACAAGCGCTGGCCTCCCAAGCTAGAGCGACCGCACGACATACGGGCAGTTTAGGCAAAATGGATTTATTAACGGCAATCATGCAATTACTTAGCGCTAATGGCCGTTGCGATCTGGTGCTTCCTTTTGATGTCGCCCTTGAATATATCGATGCCGCAAAGAAGATAGGTCTTTTTTTAGTTAAGCGCGTTGACGTTCACACGCTAAGCAATAAGCCCCCTCATCGCATGCTGCTCAGTCTGGCTAAAACGGCACAAGGCTGCGATAGTTCAACATTGACGATACACCATCAAGCTGGCGAGTATTCGTCTGACTATGTTGCTCTAACCAGAGACTTTTATTTAAAAATGACTTAATACTAGGTATATGTCTCGACACTTTGATCTTGATTATGTTTTGTTAGGTCTAGGTGAAACTAGGTATTTTCTCAGCTGCTCCCTTGCTTTATCCTGTTGCAAAAAAAATAAAACAATAGCCTAATGCTCTAGTTTTTTAATCTTTTTGTGGTTAATTATTGGGTGTTAGCCCTGTTGTTTCATATAAAACAGGACACACAACATGAAAAAACCCTTAACTGGCCTGGATATCTTCGGGTTAGGCTTGATGACCTTCGCTTTCTTTCTTGGCGCGGGCAATATTATCTTTCCTCCTTTGGCTGGCGCTCAAGCAGGGACCGAGCTGGTTCCTGCTATGCTTGGCTTTTTGGTTACCGCGGTCGGGTTGCCATTAATCACCTTGATTGCCGTGGCAAAGGCGGGAGGCGGCATTAGCACCATGGCAAGGTATTTGCCGGTTAAGGTCGCCACTGTATTGGCCTTGGCAGTGTATATCATTATCGGGCCAAGCTTTGCCACGCCAAGAACGGGCTTGGTAGCGTATGAGATTGGCGTAAAGCCCTTCATTGAACATAGCGCGATTGCTTTGGCTTTATTCTCTGTGGTGTTCTTTTCTATTGTTGCTTGGCTTGCAATAAACCCCGGTAAATTACTGGATTATATTGGAAAATTCATTACTCCATTATTAGTCATGTTGCTCGTGGCATTAGCCATTGCGGTATTTGTTGCGCCGTTAGATGGGTTAGGCGTGCCAACAGAACGTTATCAAGATTCGGCGTTTATTAACGGCTTTTTAGAGGGCTATAACACCATGGATACCTTCGGAGCCTTGGTGTTTGGCATGTTGATCGTCAATGTTTTGATTAGTAAAGGTGTAAGTGAAAAAGCCTATATTTATAAGTATTTAATGATTGCAGGTTGCATTGCTGCAGCGGGACTGGCTTTTGTTTATGTGGCACTCTTTTATCTTGGCGCAACCAGCCAGGTGGTTGCCCAAGGCGCGACCCAAGGCACGGATATTTTAGCTCAGTATGTGTTTGCTATGTTTGGGCAGACAGGGTTAATGGCCTTGGCGCTGGTTGTGATGCTGGCATGTTTAACCACGGCGGTGGGATTAGTCAGTGCCTTGACGACGTTTTTAGTTCAATTACAGCCCCATTGGAATTACACCAAATTAGCATTAATCAATTGTGCTATTTGCGCCCTTGTGACTAACGTGGGGTTAAGCCAGTTAATCAGTATTTCGATTCCTGTTCTTTTCGCGGTTTACCCTGTTGCTATTGCGCTGGTGGCCCTGACCTTTGTTAGCGATAAGTTGGCAAATAAAAAGTTATCCTATCAATTTGTGCTTGCGGTGGCCTTGATGTTTGGAGTGCTTGACGGTTTAAAAGTGGCCGGGGTGGATATGCAATCGTTTAACTATCTCCCCTTATTCAATAATGGCATGGCGTGGCTGTTGCCTACGGCTGGCGCCTTATTGATCGCCATGTTTGCTTTTAAAAAGACAACCCATGTTACAGCATACTCAAAAGGATGAGCTGAGCGATAAAGTGATAATAAAGGGAGCCTAGGCTCCCTGCGTTACTCGCTAAAGTAGGGATTTTTTTGTTTTAACACTGCCACGGGTTTGGCGAACTTAGCCTTTGCTTGGGCTATTCTTTCATCCCTTGCTTGGGCATTGTTACTTGCCTCATTTTGCGCACGGGTGATACAAGCCTGAAGGCGCGAATTGGCCTCATCGCTACTATTCTCTTGCGATTCAGACTCACATTTAGCCTTAATTTCTTGTTGCTGAACATCGGTTAAGGCAGGCTTCAAGTCATCATTGAGTACGCTTAAATAGGCTTGGTTCAGTACCGCCTGATGCATGGCAATACTGCAAGCAGAAGTCGCCACTTGATCTTGTAACGGTGAGGTAAATTTGTCCTCATCAGACAATGCTTGATAACTAAGGTATGCGTTTTGGTGGCGCTGCCAGTCGGTGATAATGGCATTAAGTGACGCGGCCACATTTTCTGTCTGGTTTTGGCCTAAAGGCAAGGTTTGTTCACCGCATTGGCATTGTTCGGGCTGACAACGGGCACTATCAGGGAGCATTTTCGGGCGAGCAAACCAAGATGCATGCAGGCCTGTATCATGTTTGCTAGGGTGTAATACGGTTTGCTTGCCGTTAAAGCAGGTAGTTGATTGGTAGACGGTTTTACCTTTGACTTGGCACTTATATACGGCGCTGTGGCCATGGCTACTAAAGCCAAATAAACATAACAGGCCACTCATTAGGCTAACCTTTTTCAGTGTTGCTTTGACCATGTTACCTTCTACCTTTGTTTGCCTATTTGTTGCAATACTAGCTTAGTTAATGGTCTGGGCTAATGGATAAGTGGCTAAAACTTGAGCAAAGGCCCGTTTTTACGGCATAAAAAGTCGACTTACTCTGACAGTTCCTGTATTTCGGTTAAAATTTGAATTGCCCAATCTTGAATGCGCTGATCAGATAAATCGTATTGGTTATCTTCATCTAGGGCGAGGCCAACAAAGTGTTCACCATCTGGGGTCAGGGCCTTAGAGGCTTCAAATTGATAGCCGTCGGTACTGGTATAGCCAATAAAGGTCGGCTGTTGGGGCTGCAATTCATCATGAAGCATACCCAGGGCATCTTGAAACCATTGGCCATAGCCTTCTTGATCGCCCATGCCGTACAAAGCAATGATTTTACCTTGCACCGATAAGCCATTAACTTGTTGCCACAGCTCAGCCCAATCTTCTTGTAACTCGCCATAGTCCCAAGTGGAGATACCCAAGATCAGCACTTGATAGTCGCTTGTTTTACTTAGTGGGGTTTCTTTTATATTAAAGATATCAACCAACTCGGGACCAATCGCCTCGCGGATTTTCTCGGCGGCGATTTCGGTGTAGCAGGTGGTTGAGCCATAAAATAAACCAATTTTCATTACAGTCCCCTTTGTTAAACTGGTCGCATTCTAGCAAGGAATCAGGTCGATAAGCGAGCCGTGCCTTGAGTTTGTAGGGGAGTGATTTAGAATCAGGCCAACTGAACTGAGAGTGGTAGGCAATGAACACATTAATCGATGATTTTTTAGATGCCATGTGGTTAGAGCGGGGCTTAAGTGATAACACCACCAGCTCTTATCGTCATGATTTAAATCATCTTGCCACTTGGTGTGACGAGCAAGGCTTAGCCCTGTTGACCCTAAGCCGCAGTGATTTGCAAGATTACTTAGCGGCGCGTCAACACGCGGGTTATAAGGCCACCTCCAGTGCGCGATTACTGAGCGCCGTACGCCGGTTTTACCAGTATATGTGCCGTGAAAAAATCCGTGAAGACGATCCCAGCGCGTTAATTGTTAATCCTAAATTACCTAAATATCTGCCTGCCGATTTATCTGAGTCTGAGGTGGATGCGCTGCTGATGGCGCCGGATCTAGAAGATGCCATCGGTCTGAGAGACAAGGCCATGTTAGAGCTATTATACGCAACGGGTTTGCGCGTCTCCGAGCTGGTGGGTCTAAGCACCGAGCGCATTAGCCTACGCCAAGGGGTAATTCGCATAGTGGGTAAAGGCAATAAAGAGCGACTCGTGCCCATGGGGGAAGAGGCCATCTATTGGTTGCAGCGCTATTTTAACGAGGCGCGCGGTGCGCTGTTGAAACAAATCAGCTCAGATGTGGTGTTTCCTAGCCGGCGCGGCCAGTATATGACTCGGCAAACCTTTTGGCACCGGATCAAGCATTATGCGCAAGTGGCGCAAATTGACACACATTTATCGCCTCATACCTTGCGTCACGCCTTTGCGACTCACTTATTAAACCATGGTGCCGATTTACGCGTAGTGCAATTGTTATTGGGGCACAGTGATTTATCTACCACGCAAATATATACCCATGTGGCAGGTGAGCGCTTGAAAAGCTTACATCAAGCTCATCATCCTCGGGCTTAATGAAATGCCAATGCAAGAAACAGGAATAAACTACTTGGGCTTTTGCAAAGGGTGTGCATAATTGGGCGATAGCCATTTTTGTTGCCTGAATAATTAGGCGACTAATCAACCAGTATTTGGAGTTGTTATGTGGAAGAAAACCTTGCTAGCAGTTGCTTTAATGGGCGCCATCAGTGCCCCAGTAATTGCTGAGACTACGGACAGTCAAACCAAGGCATTACAGGCTCAATTAAGCTCTGCTGAGCAACGTATTGCCGAGTTGGAGCAGGTGCTCAATGAGCAAAACCAAAAGAACAGTGATTTGACCACCGAATTGCGTGCACTGAAGGCGGAGCACCCCGATCTGGAAGCGGCGCGTGAACAGTCGCAGCACTTTGAAATGATCCGTGAGCAGTTAGCGACCATTGGTATTGAGCCCTTCACCATGGATCGCAGCATTATTCCAAGCATGTATGAAGTGAAAACCAATCGCGGCATTTTATACAGCAACCCAACGGGTCGTTATTTAATATTTGGTAACCTCTACGAAGTAGAGAATAAAGAAGTGACTAACTTGACCGAACAAGCGCAATCTGTGCTGCGCGCTGAGCAGTTAAAAGCGTTTGAAACAGACATGATAGTGTACCCAGCGAAAGACGAGAAATACGTGGTCACCGTATTCACCGATACCGACTGTGGTTACTGTCAAAAGCTACACAGTGAAATGGCGGATTACCATAAAGAAGGCATCACCATTCGCTATTTAGCCTTCCCACGTGGTGGTGAGCGCTCACAAACCTATCGTGACATGGTGTCGATCTGGTGTGCTGAAGATCAGAAAGCCACCATGGACGCAGCGAAAAGCCGTCAGCCAATTCAGGCCAAGACTTGTGATAATACCGTGTTAAAGCAATATGAGTTAGGCGGTATGTTCGGCGTTAACGGTACACCAGCTATGGTGCTGTCTGATGGCTCGATGCAACCCGGTTATGTGCCTGCTGCGCGTCTGGCTCCGTTGTTAGCTGAAATGGCGGAAAAAGAGAAAGTGACTGCGCAAGCTGATACCGCGCAATAATTTCATCATTTTATCGCAAAGGCGGCCTAGGTCGCCTTTTGTTTTTTTAAAAGAGGCAGTTTAGCTAATGGCGACATTTTCAATCCAGCGCCGTGAGCGGGTGGATGACAGCTTTTTACCCCCAGAGATCCCAGCCGTGTTACGGCAAATTTATGCTAGTCGCGGCATTACTTGTGCCAGTGAGCTAGCCACAGCCGCCAGCGCTTTATGCCCTCCTGGTACGATGCAAGGCATAGAGCGTGCCTGTCAGCTGCTTTTTGATGCCATCAACACCGGGCAACGCATTATTATTGTCGGCGACTTTGACGCCGATGGCGCTACCAGCACCGCTTTATGTGTGCTGGCCCTCAAAATGCTCGGCTGTCGCAATGTCGACTTTTTGGTGCCCAACCGGTTTGATTACGGCTATGGCTTAAGTCCTGAAACCGTACAGTTAGCCGCAGACAGGGGCGCGCAAGTCATCGTTACCGTGGATAACGGTATTTCCAGTATTCAAGGTGTGATGGCGGCCAAGCAACTGGGCTTAACCGTTGTGGTTACCGATCACCATTTACCGGGTAATGAGCTGCCGCCGGCCGATGCCATCGTAAACCCCAATCAACATGGTTGTGGTTTCCCAAGTAAAAACCTTGCCGGTGTCGGGGTTGCCTTTTATTTAATGTTGGCCCTGCGCCAATATATAAACGAGCGCGGCGGCTTTAATGGTGCGCCACCTAACTTGGCCAGTTTGCTCGATATTGTCGCCCTTGGCACGGTCGCGGATGTGGTCGCCCTTGATACCAATAATCGCATCTTAGTACATCAAGGCATCAGTCGTATTCGCGCCGGACATTGTCGTCCGGGCATACAAGCCCTGATTGAAGTGGCCGGCAGAAACCAGCAGCAACTGGTAGCCAGCGACTTGGGCTTTGCGCTAGGCCCGCGCATTAATGCGGCCGGTCGTCTTGATGAAATGAGTTTAGGGGTGTCGCTCTTGTTATGTGAGGAGCTGCCCCAAGCGCGCTCACTCGCCGTTGAACTGGATGCCTTAAATCGCGATCGCCGCGACATCGAAGGGGCAATGCAACAAGAAGCCATCAGCACCTTAGAGCGCCTTGAGCTGGATGAAGACGATTTACCGACAGCGATTTGTTTATATCAAGAAGATTGGCATCAGGGCGTGATAGGTTTGGTGGCCTCACGGATCAAGGAGCGCTACTACCGTCCTACCTTAGCGTTTGCCAGTGCGGGTGAAGGAGAAATTAAAGGCTCGGCGCGCTCCATTCCCGGCATTCATATGCGTGATATGCTGGATTCGGTGGATACCCAATATCCGGGCTTAATTACTAAGTTTGGTGGCCATGCCATGGCGGCGGGATTGTCTTTGCCTTTAGCGCACTTTGCTGATTTTAAAGCAGCGCTCAATAAAGTGGTTAATCAACACATTAGCCCTAGTGTGTTGCAGGGCAGCTTGTTAACCGATGGCGAGCTAAGTCCATCGGATTTCAATCTTGAGCTCGCCCAACAACTGAAATTTGCTGCGCCTTGGGGCCAAGCGTTCCCAGAGCCAATGTTTGACGGTAAATTTAAACTGTTGCAACAGCGTCTTGTTGGGCAAAAGCACTTAAAAATGGTGCTGGAGCCGGAGTCGGGCGGCGCTGCTATTGATGCTATTGCCTTTAATGTCGACTTAAACCTTTGGCCTAACCCCATGAACCGCTGGGTTGAGCTGGCTTATCGGTTAGACATCAATGAGTTTCGCGGCAATCGTAGCGTACAACTCATCGTTGAATTGATTAATCCTTTGTAAGGCATTCTATGCAAAAAGTTCTTGTGATTGGCTACGTGTGGCCAGAGCCCAATTCGTCGGCGGCTGGCAGCCATATGATGTCGTTACTGCGCTTATTTAAACAGCAAAACTGGCAAGTGACCTTTGCTAGCCCCGCGGCGCGCACCGAGCATATGGTGGATCTGGCGCAAGAGGGCATCGACGGCGTTAGTATCGCGCTAAATTGCAGCTCGTTTGATGTGTTTATTAGCGAGTTGCAGCCCGATATGGTGATGTTTGACCGCTTTATGATGGAAGAGCAATTTGGCTGGCGGGTAGAAAAAAACTGCCCTAATGCCATGCGGGTGCTTGATACAGAGGATTTACAGTGCCTGCGCCAAGCGCGTCATCAAGCGGTAAAGCAGCAGCGTGAGTTTGCCATCAGCGATTTAATGACGTCCGATCTGGCCATGCGTGAAATTGCCGCCATTTATCGCTGTGATTTGTCATTGATTATTTCAAGTTATGAAATGCACTTGCTTAAGCAGCACTTTAATATGGCGCCGGAGATCTTGCATCTCTTGCCGTTTATGGTGGCGCCCAAAGAAGTGAACCCAGTACCGTATGCACAGCGTCAGCACTTTGTTTCCATTGGTAATTTTCGCCATGCGCCGAATTGGGATGCGGTGCTGCAGTTAAGTCAGTTATGGCCAGAGATAAGACGCCAATGCCCAGAGGCTGAGCTGCATATTTATGGCTCTTATCCGCCGCCCAAGGCAACGGCCCTACATAACCCCAAAACGGGATTTATGGTCAAAGGGTGGGCCGAAGATGCCCATGCCGTGATGGCCAGTGCGCGAGTTTGCCTTGCGCCGCTGCGCTTTGGCGCGGGCATTAAGGGGAAGTTTATTGATGCCATGCAAATGGGCACACCAAGTGTCACCACACCCATTGGCAGTGAAGGTATGACAGACGAATTGCCGTGGCCCGGTAAGGTGGCTGAGACCGAGCAAGCATTTATTGCGGGTGCCGTCGCCTTGTATCAAGATGAGCAAACGTGGCAACAAGCCAGTGAGGCAGGGCAGGTGTTATTAACGCAAGTGTATGATGCTAAGACATTGGGGCAGGCCTTGGTTGCTAGATTGGCAGCGCTGCAAGCGAATTTAGCGACTCACCGACAAGGCAACTTTATCGGCGCCATGCTACTCCACCACAGCATGAAAAGTACCCAGTATATGTCGCAGTGGATTGAAGCGAAGAATCGTAACGAGATGGACGAGTAAAAAAATGCCGCCCGAGGGCGGCATTAGAATTAACTCATTTGTATTTAGTGGCGCGGTAGGCGAGTTTTATGTTTTGTTGTTTTCATTTCTGAATCCGGTGACATTTCATGCGCTACAAGCTTGAGCATTGCTCGATTTATTTTCCAATAAGTCTCTTCATAGGTATGGCCATCATAGCCTTTTTGTTGGCTGGTGTGACGCACCTTACAGGCATCAAATTGGCCTGCTGGGATACTTATTGTCTCTTTACCTAGATACTCTTCTGCACCATTGAACTCTGCCGTAATATAATCTTTTACATCGGCGCCTGGCTCAGCGTTATACAGAGGATAGGTTGAGAAATTGGAATAGCTAAAGGGAACAGGTTGGTTGAGCACCATTTGTTCAGGAACTCGCTCAAATAAGCCTGCTCGGGCTATACCCCAGCCACTATAGTTTCCTTGCTCATCAACAACTAAGTTGCCATCCCCATCAACCATTTCTTCCCCGTAATAAGTGTGATCGGACTGGTATATATTTACATGTCCAAAAGAGTCTCCTTCAGGAGAAACTGCTGACCAGAAAATAACTTGTAAATCCCCTGTCATATCTTCAACCCAGCTAGGTAGCCCTGTTACGTCTTTCGTATTTTGCAACCAAGAGCCAGTAAGGCTTGTTGTTTTGAAGGTTTCATAACGTTTGAATGTATCTGAATAATCGCCTGAAGCACGAGTTATCTCGGTATATTGCTCAAACTCATCACCGACTTTTGCTACATATCCTTTATCCGCCAAACTCGCCAAACAGCTGGCTAAGGTTTTTGGATGATAGAGGTCGAAATCGAATTTATTCACTATGTATTCTTGGGTCGCCTTATCGAATACATATTCACCATCCGCACTGTCCCGTGTTTCACTCCAAGTGACACGTACGTAGTTGTCAACCACAGTAAGGTATTGCTTGTTATCTTCTTCGTTAAAGTTATTCCAGCGGATATCATCGCGCATTGCGATGCTGTCAGGGAGGACGATTTCACGCAAGGTTTCACCGTGTACTGTGATATCTTGCCAAGTACCTACGGCTTCTAATTTAGTAAATTCGGCTTCACCCCATTTTTGGCTGTAAAAATGCACTTTGCCATCTTCGCTGAGCTCAACCGCTCCTTCGGCTTGGTCAAAACCCATCACATAATGTTTTTGACCAATAAACTCATCTAAGCTTTGCGCCCAGCTGCGTGTGCCATCGGCAGCGACAATTTCTGCTCCATTACACATGCCGTTAAGTTTTGATTTACGGTCATCATCACACCAATCACCTTCGTGGAAGCTATAATATTGCTCGATACTTGATTCGGTTTTCAATCGATACGCCATGGTATCGGCTGGGAAGGTGGCATCTTTTGGTAACACCTTAGACCAAGCACCATTACCGCCTGATTCTGCAAGGACAACGGCCACTTTTAGGTCACCAATATTAACTTGCTTCGCTGTTGCTGTTTCATTCAGCGCTGGCGTTTGCATCACGAGTTCAATGCTGCCATCGTCATTGATGTTCACGCTGACAATATCATCGTCTTCTGTTACCCAGCCATCAGCGGTGAGCATGCGCTGCAAGTAATCATCTTCTTCGCCATCGGCATCCATGACTTCCATTTCAAAGCCATCCATTGTTTCATTTAGGTAATAGATGGTTTCAATGGCGTTGCCTTCATCATCCAGTTGAAGGTTACCGTACTCGAGTTCAAGTTCACGATCGGCTTCTTTTTCACCGTAGAACCAGTGAATGCCATCTCCTTTGAGTAGCTCACCTAAATCAGCAGCAGTGGCCGATTTTTCTGCTTCGTTTTCGTCAATTTTGTCTTTTAGGTTCTCTTCATCAAGATCGATATGCTCTTCGTCAATTTCAGCTGCGATGGTTGTTGGGTCGAAGTCAGGCTCTTCTTCGCCTTCACCTACTTCACCTTGATTTTGTTCGGCTTCTGCCACTTTTTCGACAATGGTTTCAAGGGCTTTATTGACTTCTTCGACAATGATAGCGGTGAGCTCTTCAACACTAATGTCCGCACTTTGCGCCACTTGCTCTAAGGTTTCCGTGTTATCTGCGATAACGGTTGCAGTGACTTGTGCAATTTTATGTAGGGTGGCGTACTCTTGTTTTTCTTCTTCCGTTAGCTCTTCAGATTGTTGCGCGGCAACGTAATCTTCACTGACGTCTTTAGTCGTACCGAGTTTTTTCTTAACGGTTTCTTTGGCTTGCTCGGCCGTGCTGCCTTTTTCAATTTCGTTTTGTACTAATGTGGTAATCGGGCTGACAAAGTCAGATCCCGCTGGGGCTGTGAGTTTGTAAGACTTTTGAATCACGCCACCGTTTTCATCATCTAGGTTATCTTCGTCTTTGGTGACGTTCTCGATGACTTCTACCAATAAGGCTGCAGAATCGATTTGCTCTTGAGTGACGCCTTCTATAGTAAATACACCGCCTTCACCTGTGGTAGCGAAGGGCTCATCGTCATCACATTGTTTGTTGGCGTTCAAATCCAAACAGGCTTTAGCATCAACTAAATAACCATCTGCTGCTTTACCGCTAAAGCTTAATGGCTCTGGCGTTGGCTCTACGGTCGGTTCGATAGTTGGCTCGGGGGTGACTGTTGTTACATCACTGGAGCTGCTAGAGCCGCCACAAGCGGCGAGGGTGGTACAAATTACGGTGGCTAAAATAGAGCGTCTATACATCATTTGGTTATCTCCAAATTGTTATATGATAAAAAAATCATAAAAAGTATAGGCTAAGAATCCGTATTGGTTATTACATCGTTTATAAAATGAGATAAAGCGCATGAATAGTTAAAACTTAAGTATGAGATGAGTGATCTTCCTCGAGTTTGCCCAGTGACATCCATCAGTATTGCTTTCACTCAATCCTGAGTTGGCCTACACTAAAGTTAATTGAAGCCAACAAACCCACGCCAATGAACCTTGCTTCACCCTTATCCGATGACAAAAAACTAACCGTGTTGTTTCGCGTTGAACCCGGTTGCCTGGGGCCACAAGGTAAAGACTATATAGAAGATTTTTGCGCTTTTGCAGGCAAGGTTTTTGCCGATATTGATGCCGACTTTGTGCGTTGGCAAATTGTGCCCCGCTATGATAAATCCCTGCCGGAGACGCAATACCTTTTAGCAGGTAAACAGTTAACTTACCAACAAGCGTGTAAATACATGGCCTTGTTTGGCAAAGAGTTAGATGATTTTGAAATGCACCTTAATGAGAGGTTATCGCAATTGATAGACCAACACCTTGGCCGTTAACTGAAGGTTAAACGCTCTTAAGTCGGCGAATTGTCGACCAGTAGCATCGTCCCCAATGCAATTAAGATAGTGCCTGTTACGCCTTCCATCCACGTACTGAACCCACCTTGATTGAACCACTTTTTGCTCGTCTCGAGACTGGCTGCAATGGCACATTGCCATACCATGGCGATCACAAAGTGGATCCCTGCCAAGATGAAGGACTGCCAAAGGGGGGAATAATCGGGGTTAATAAATTGGGGTAAAAATGCCAGATAAAAAATGGCGGTTTTGGGGTTGAGCACATT
The DNA here is from genome assembly GCF_021295345.1 of Motilimonas eburnea. Lineage (GTDB taxonomy): Bacteria > Pseudomonadota > Gammaproteobacteria > Enterobacterales > CBDFNC01 > Motilimonas > Motilimonas eburnea. The sequence goes on along the minus strand of NZ_JAIMJB010000004.1, from coordinate 92,562 downwards.
CGAGATAAAGCCTTGCTGAAAATATTGCCTAGGTTGATGCGTTAATTTGGGCAGGGAGGACGCAGAGTCAATGGGGGGAGTGATTGCTGCCCTGCGCCCACGATTTTTGAGGATACTCACCAAGCTGCTGAGCCCAAGCCAGATTAAATATAAAGCGCCCGCCCACTTAATGACATTAAACCAATAGGCAGATTGAGCAAGGATTGCTGAGATACCGATGGCAGAGCAAAGAGCGTGGACAAATAAACCACAGCAAATGCCTAAACTGGTAACGTATCCGCTGAGGCCTGTGCCTTTGCTGGTATTGCGTATGACGAGGGCAGTATCCAATCCCGGAGTTAAGGTAAGCAAGGTGATCGCAATAATAAAGGCTTCAAAATTGACTATCATTGAACCGCTCCCATTAATGTAAACAATGCCCTTGATGCTGCGCTGCAACGGCGGCGTCATCGTCTAAATACGGGGCTATCATCGGGGCCATGCCCTTAAGCACTTGTGATGGTAAGGCGGAAGTAAAACTAAATTGCTCTGCCGCGTTACCGGCGACATAAGCCGTTAAGGTGCCAAAATACGATTCACCTATATAAAAGACTAAGGTTGCGGTGCGGTTACGTGCAACCGAGCGGGTCACTTGACCACTGCTATTGACGCTTTCTATGCGGTTATCACCGGTGCCGGTTTTCCCCCCAACCGTGAGTTGGGTGCCATCGTCCAATTGGAACACGCCAGCTAATCGTCTTGCCGTGCCGTTGTTAACTACCTGTGCAAGGGCCTGTTTTAGGGTATCGGCCACTTCTTTCATCATCACCCGCTCACCGGCAATGATTTGTGGGCTAAAGTGGGTTTCATAGGGGGTATCTTGGGCAAACGCTAAGCTTTGAATACGAACAGTTGGGTATTTTACCCCGCCATTTTGAATGATGCCGAGTAAGGTAGCCAGTGCCAGTGGACGATCGCCAGAGCTGCCTAGAGCGGTGGCGAGGGAAGGCACTAAATGTTGAAATGGATAGCCTAATTTAACCCAGCGTTGGTGGATATCCAAAAAGGCTTCAACTTCTAACATGGTGCGAATACGCGAGTCTCGTGCATTACGATGGCGAGTTTTAAAGAGCCAACCATAGACTTCTTGACGTTGTACTTGGCTGGCTTGAATGGCATCGTTGAAGGTCACTTGATCCGTTTGCATCAGGTAAGCCAGCAGCCACAGCTCAAGCGGGTGAACACGAGCAATATAACCTTGATCGGGCAGTGAATACTTACCTGGGGCATAACGTTGGTAAAGCTGATTTAGGGTTTTATTGTCAGGTGTTTGCGAGCCTAAACGTTGCTGCAGGAACTGCTGAAATTGGGCAAAAGTAGCATCAGGCAAAATATAGCGGTGCACGGCGGCGAGTCTCACCGGTGTTTGCTTTAAGCCATTTAAAAAGATATCCAACTGCTCAGTGTCGGTTTTGCCGGCATATTTTTTCCAAAAACGGCTCAAAAAGGCTTTGCCTTCACGGTCAGCAAAACGACTTAAGTATTCTTGGCGTTTAGGGTGCTTATCGTCGCTAAGTAAGCGGGCTCGGTTGATATCTTGATAAGTGCTATAGCGCACTATGTCACGCAGTAATCGCACAAATGGCAAGTTTAATGACAATCTGAGTGAGTCGGTAAGGGTGGCATTGAGCTTGTTATCTTGTGGGCTAAAGTTATGAAACACGTGAATGCCACCACCGGTAAAAAATTGCTCCGATGGGTTGGCTGAATACTTACGTGCCATGGCGGCATCGAGCATCTTGGTCAAACTTCGCTCAGGATTGGCGAGCAGGTAATTGATTGACCAACGGGTTAGGCTATCTTGTTGCTGGTTTGCCAGTTGTTTTAATTCCCCTTGCTCGGTGGTGGCATACTTTTGATGTAATTCGGCAATAATTTCTAAATAGGTGGTTAATACGCGAATTTTTGCCGTAGAGCCCAACTCAAGCTTGCTGCCCTCGTTGATATCAAAAGGTTGGTTGGTGTTATCGGTTTGTACCCGAACCTTAAAGCCTTGTGGAGACTGTTGCAGCAAGGTAAAGCTGTAATTGACCTGCGCGGTATGCGCTGGTGACAATAATCGATGACCGATAAGCCCCACTTGTTGCGCGATAGCGGGATCGGCTAGCTCGGCTAAAAACGTTGAAGCGGCACGCTGCAGTCGGATGTTCAAACTGGTGTTCGCCGTCAAATCCATGCGGTCAAGATCGTAAAATTGAGTGGCGAGCAATTGGCTCAGGCGTCCTCTCGCTAATTGTAAGCCCTTGCTACTGGCGACACGCATTAACGCTGGGTTACTTTTAAAATCACGAAATTGTGTTTTTGCCTCGAGCGCCGCCGCCATCAAGGGGCCTGTGATCATGCCTTGTTGCATAAAAAGGCGTATGTAACTGTCGGTTAATCTGGCTAACTCATCACGGCCTTTCGGGGCAAGGTAAAAAGATGGGCGACGATGGGCAATCATTAATGCTGTAATTTGACGCAGAGCTAAGCCGATATCTTTAAGGGTGTCATTTTGGTTACGCTTTGGGTCTAAAAGACGATTAACCTCTTGAAAATTGGCCCCGAACCAAACCCATAAGCCATCACCAATGCCATGTACCTCTCCGTAACTCGGTGCTGCAGACAAAGGCACTGAGTTTAAGTAAGCCCATACCACCAATTTTCTTGCCGCTAAGGTTTGTGGACCATGGTAATAAGCCCTCACGCTGGCTGACACCATTTGTTTGAGTTTTTCCACCGGGGAGTCGGTTAATCCATCGGCAGAGTGGCGATATTTTTCGACTTGGGTCGCGAGGGTGCTGCCCCCAGAAGATTGCCCAGACATGCCTAAAGCCTTTGTCACTTGACTTATCGCCGCTATGCCTAAGCGTGGCCAATCTACAGCGGGGTTGGCAAGGGGGTTTTTGCTGCTCAAAAGGTGACGGTTTTCAATGAAAAGCAACGACTGGATCACTAAAGGGGGAATGTCGGAAAAATCACTGTAATGGTGATAGGGGTAGTTAAACCGGTAAAAAGGAGCCCCACTGCAATCTTTTAACGTGAGCCCAGCTTGTACCTTCTCGGTATAAGGAGCAAAAAAGCCTTGCTGGGTGTAGTCATACAGGGCCGGTGAAAACCGAACTTGTTGTGATACTTCAAACCCTCGGGTTAATAATCTGGCTTGAATCTTAGGCAGAGAAACATAGCCTAAGCGCTCATCAAAAGGACCTTCACTTGGGAAAATAAGCTGCTCACTGGGCCCTGGCTCAAGTTGATAGTTGAGTGTGCGTGCATAGTCTGAAATAAACACAGATTGCAAATGTGAAGTCTTGGCTTCATAAATCCCAAGTGCAATTGCAACAAGAATAAAAATAATTAAAAGCCATTTAATCAGTCTCTTAACTGAGAAAGTAGGGCTTGGTTCGCGTTGCTCTTGTTCCATGGCTGTAGAGGAGACTTCCCTGACCTAAGTGACGATCATGATTGCGCTGTATGTTAACAGGTGAGCCCCCTTAATGGCAGGGGGAACAGAGAATTAAGTTGCCTTTTTAGTGATATTGGCCGATGTCACTCGCACGCTAGCCATCGCACTTCATTAAACTTTGCGATACCCTTGATGAGCCCTGTATTTTGATGTCTTATTGATGATTATTGTTCAAGTTATATGCCCTTTATTGTTGTTAAGTTTGTTCGGTTTTTTTCTGATCAAACGAGCCTGGGTGAGCCAAGTTCATGCGCGATATTTAAGCTATGCCGTGTTTAATCTTGGATTACCTGCCTTGTTATTCGTTAGCGCGGCTAAAGCGCAATTTCCGCAACCTGTCCCGTGGGTTTTTTTAGGTTGTTATTATGGCGTGGTGCTCGCACTATTTCTGCTGACCATTAAAATAGCGCGCAGATATTGGGGATTTAGCCAAGGCGCGCTGGGTGCATTTGCTATGACTGGTGTCTATTCAAACATCACCATCATTGGCATTCCTATCTGTGCGTATGGACTCGGCGAGGCTGCACTGGTGCCTTTACTTATGCTTATTTCAATTCATAACCTCGTGCTTTTTACTTTAGGTTTATTGGCGGTCCAATGGCAACATCTGTCTTTTCGGCGTTTTGGGCAAAGTGTTTGGTATATCATTAAGCAGTTGCTTCAAACCCCCATCACCGCCAGTTTATTACTTGGCTTGCTGTGTAACTTGTTTGGTGTTGAGCTCTTTCCTACCTTACTTCAAGGGTTGGGGTGGCTTGGTGAGTTGGCCATCCCGCTGGCTTTGGTTGTGTTAGGTATGTCATTAAGCCAATACCAAATTCAGGCCAAATTAGCCCCTGCGCTCTATCTGGTAATACTTAAAATGGGGATTTTCCCTTTATTGGTTGCGTTACTTGTCTTCATTTGTTTTGAGCTAGACCCGCTTTGGTCGACGACGGCGGTGATGGCGGCTTCCTTGCCCGTTGGGATCAGCTGTTATGGTTTTGCGCAGCGTTATATGAATGAGCCAAAGGGGGAACAGGTGGCGGCTCTTGTCGCTTCTTCGATTGTCATATCAACTTTGCTGAGTGTGGTGTCCTTGTCGGGGTTTTTAGTGATGGCGGGGTTAAACTAGTTTAATTTGTGTTCACAAAATTGTGATGGCTAAATTGACTGTTTAATCGTTTTTGATAAGCTCCTGCTTTTAATCAACTTTTGCGTCTTTACGCTGAGGGAGTTGGCTTGTCTATTTATTTGCTCAAGTCCCGTTTTCAAACTTGTCTTCGTCCACTGGTTGCTTGGCTGTATCAGCATAAGGTAACGGCTAATCAGGTGACCTTGCTGGCCATGATTATCTCTGCCTTGTTAGGTGCTTTCCTGTGCTTGGCTAGTGTCAGCCAAGCTTGGTTTTTACTCGTGCCCGTTTGGATGTTTTTACGCATGGCCTTTAATGCCATCGATGGCATGTTGGCGCGTGAATTTGGCCAGCAATCGCCTTTGGGCGCCTATCTGAATGAGCTCAGTGATGTACTAGCCGATGCGGCCTTACTGCTTCCCTTTGTCTTTATCCCTTTAGTCGATCCCGTTTGGGTGCTGGCCATTATCTTTTTCGCCACCTTGACGGAAATGGCGGGGGTATTGGGTTTAATGGTCGGTGCGTCAAGGCGTTATGATGGCCCTATGGGCAAAAGTGACAGGGCTTTTGTGTTTGGTTTGTTAGCCCTGTTATGGGGGCTAGATGTTATTTCTGAGCCTTGGTTTAACGCCATTTTGATTTTTACCTTGTTATTACTGCTGCCGACCTTGGTCAATCGCGTACGTGGCGGTTTAGCCGAGTTAAAGTGAATTAATTACCGCAAATTTGCGAATAACCTTTTTAGGAGCTTTACATGGATATGACTGCGAACGTTGTCAGCTCAAAGGCAAAAGATGATTTAGTCGTGTCGGAATCATTACCAACCAGCCCACAGCTTTTGAGTTTTACTTGCCATGATGGCACGGAATTGAAATACCGCTATTGGCCGGCAAAGTATGCGTCAGTGAAACAGAAAAAAAGCATCGTGATGTTTCACCGTGGTCATGAGCACAGTGGTCGCATGGAGCACTTGGTGGATGAGCTTGGTTTAGATGACTGTGACTTTTTTGCTTGGGATGCCAGAGGCCATGGTTTATCACCGGGTAAGCGGGGTGAAAGTCCTAGTTTTGGCACCAGCGTACGCGATATCCAAACCTTTATGGCGCATTTAAGTGCGAAGCATCAACTAGAAATGGAGCAAACCGTGGTGATCGCCCAAAGTGTTGGGGCGGTGCTTGCGGCCACTTGGGTGCATGATTATGCGCCTAAGCTGCGCGGTTTAGTGCTGGCATCACCGGCGTTTAGCATCAAATTGTATGTGCCCTTTGCCATTCCCGGATTACGATTACTGCATCAGTTAAAGGGCAACTTTTTTGTTAATAGCTATGTTAAGGCCAAGCTCCTAACCCATGATCCCAAGCGAATTGCTTCTTTTGAACAAGATCCACTTATTGCTCGGCCTATTTCGGTCAATATGCTATTGGGATTACATGATACGGCAAAACGCATTGTCGCTGATGCAGCGGCCATTTCTGTGCCTACTCAGATGTTTATCTCGGGCGCGGATTATGTGGTGCGCAAGGCGCCGCAGCGGACCTTTTTTGCCAACCTTGGCACCGAGTGTAAGGAATTACATGAACTACCCGGTTTTTATCATGATACCTTAGGCGAGCGTGACCGAGCATATGCCTTGGTTCGCATTAAACGTTTTGTGGAGCAGCGTTTTGCTCAGCCTTATCAAGAGCAAAGCCGACTTAATGCCGATAAAGAAGGCCATTTTTGCGCCGAGGCTGAAGCCTTAGCGACACCTTTACCCCATTCTTCGCTGCGCGATCTTGCTTGGCGTGGTTACCGTCAAATCCTTGCCTTTGCTGGTCGCTTTAGTGCGGGGATCAAGCTTGGCTTTGATACCGGTTTTGACTCGGGCAGTACCTTAGATTATGTCTATCGTAACCAGCCCACCGGCACCAATGAATTTGGTAAGCTCGTTGACAAAAATTACCTTAACTCTGTGGGGTGGCGCGGTATTCGCCAACGTAAGTTGCACCTTGAAGAGCTATTGGCTAAGGCGATGACAAAGCTGCAAGCAGAGCAGGGCGATGTGCGTATGCTCGATATTGCGGCCGGCCATGGCCGTTATATTCTTGAAGCCATCGCACAGGCCAAGGTGAAGCCAAGTTCTGTGCTGCTACGCGACTATAGCGATATTAATGTGCGTGATGGTCAAGCCTTGATTGAAGCCATGGGGCTAGGTGATATTGCTCAGTTTGTGCAAGGGGATGCGTTTGACCAAAGCAGTTTGGCAGGGATTGAGCCCAAACCAAATTTAGCAGTGGTGTCGGGGTTATATGAGTTATTTGGCGATAATGAGCTAGTGAGTCGCTCCCTTGCTGGGGTTGCGCAAGCCATCGAGCCGGGCGGCTATTTGGTTTATACCGGCCAACCTTGGCATCCGCAACTAGAGCTGATTGCCCGTGCCTTAACCAGCCATCGAGAGGGGCAAGCTTGGGTGATGCGCCGTCGTAGTCAGCAAGAAATGGATCAGCTGGTTGCCGCCGCAGGCTTTACCAAAATAGAGCAGCGCATTGATGAAATGGGTATTTTTACCGTATCGATCGCACAAAAACAGGATAGCTAGCCAATGAAACCCGCCGAGTTAGCACGCGAAACCGGGCCGATTTTATGGCGACGCAGTCTAGGCTGGTTGGCCTTATTAGCGCCGCTATTTTTTATTAGCTATAACTTTGCTAATCAATATGCGGCCAATCAGGCGCAGGTGCCTAGCTTGATGCTGAGCTGGGAATCAGCGATTCCTTTGCTGCCTTGGACCATAATTCCTTATTGGTCGATAGATTTACTCTATGGCTTGGCTTTTTTATTGCCTCGCAGTCGACGCGGCGTTGACCGTTTGGGATTAAGGCTGCTGACCGCTCAGCTGATTTGCATCAGCTGCTTTTTGATTTGGCCGTTAAAGTTTAGTTTAGAGCGGCCTGAGTTAACGGGCGTCTTTGGTAGCCTGTTCGATTTGTTAATGGGCTTTGATAAGCCCTTTAATCAAGCCCCTTCGCTACACATTACCTTGTTGATTGTTTTATGGGCTTGTTTTGCCGCCCATTTACGTGGGCCTTGGCGCTATGTGATGCATGTTTGGATGGCGCTGATTGGTATTTCGGTGCTGACCACATGGCAGCATCATTTTATTGATGTGCCCACCGGCATTTTAGCCGGGGCCTTGTGTTTATGGTGCTGGCCGCAGCAGCGTCCCAGCCCGTTATTGTTGTGGCAAGGTCGTATTAAGCCACAGCTTAAGTTAGCTTGTTTGTACCTGATTGGCAGTGCGCTATTTGGCTGTTTGGGCTGGTATGGATTTGAGCCCAATACGGGCCTGAGCTTACTGCTGTTTTGGCCCAGTTTAGCTTTGTTTTTGGTGGCATTGAATTATGCCTTTGTTGGCGCAACGGGTTTTCAAAAACAAGGTGATGGCCGGCTAAGTTGGGCGGCTAAGATTTTATTTGCGCCTTATACCTTAGCCGCTTGGGTTAATCACAAGCTATGGACGGCCAATCAAGTGGCGGCCAATGAAGTTGTGCCCGGTGTATTTTTAGGACGAAAACCGAATCGCCATGAAATTCAACGCTATTTGGGGTTAGTGGACTTATGTCCCGAGCTTCCTGTTACCCTAAGCTCACATTGTCATTATAAACAGTTAGATGTATTGGACTTAACGCCTCTAACGCCTGAGCAATGTTGGTCAGCAGCCAAGGCGATTGATAGTTTAAATCCACATTGTCATTCTCCTTTGTTGGTATTTTGCGCCTTAGGTTATTCACGCAGCAGTGTGGCGCTAATGGCGTGGCTGCTATTAGCTGGCCATGCCAGCAGTGTCGAGCAGGCTTATGCCTTGGTGGCTAAAGCAAGGCCGCAAGTGGTGATTAAACCCCATCACTTACAGGCTTTAGCAGAGCTGATCACAACAGCTGATTTTAAGGCGTATCAGCGCCATCGCAGTCATGTTAGTCAGCAAAATCAGCAGCAAAGAAAAATGAGCGCGGTGCAAGCATGACGGGGTTTAGCCAATTACAATTGCAAGTCAGCCTATTACGTCAAGGTGCCGAGCTTGATCGTTTTTCGGTTAAATTAACCTTGTTAGCCTTACTTTTGCTGATAGTGCAGCCATGGTTGAACTTCGCTTTATGGCAAGTGATTTGTTTAATGACTGGTGTTTTGCTGGGGTTATTGCAGAAATATTATGCGCTGCGTGTCAGTTTGGATGCCGAGCTGTTTAGTAACTTAGCCAGTGAGCTAACGCAAATGAGCAAAAGCGAAACAGACATTGATGAAAAGGCGTTAACCCATGCTTTGGCCAGATTAGATCTCGCCTTGGCTGAACAAGGACTTATCAAGCGCCCAACTAAAACGCGCACACTGGCGCAGCGCTGTCTAGGGGCAAAGCGCTTGTTAAAACGTCAAATGATTTACTTATTTGGCCAACTGGCGATGATGCTAGTGCTGATCATCATGACTAGTTTGGCTCACTTTGCCTAATTGCTTGGCGGTATAAATACGAATATGGAGTGGTCTATCGCGTGAAATGGTTTGTTAGTATGGCGGCGGCCTTGGTTCGGCTTGTGATTATTGTTGCGGCTAAATTGATAACAGGCGCTAAAGCCTTGGGTCAAGTGCCCAGTTTGGATACCTATGGTCAGCCTCGCGTTTATATCGCTAACCACACCAGCCATGGTGATTTTGTACTGCTCTGGGCAGCGTTACACCCTGCGCTGCGCAAACGCGTGCGTCCCGTGGCTGGCGCTGACTATTGGCAAGCAGGGCCGCTGCGCCGTTTTATTATTCATCATGTGTTTAATGGCGTACTGATTGCGCGCCGTAATAAGCATGAGCCTAATGCTGACGACCCGTTAGCCCCCATGTTAGATGCGTTAAAGCAGGGGGATTCACTTATCTTTTTCCCCGAAGGCACCCGCAATTTGGCAGAGCCAAATCCAGAGCTGGGTTACACACCTCTGTTGCCATTTAAATCTGGCTTGTACCATTTGTTAAACCGAGCCCCTCATGTGCCATGTGTGCCGGTGTGGATAGCTAATTTGAATCGCGTGATGCCTAAAGGGCGTAGCCTGCCATTACCTTTGCTTTGTACTCTTAACTTTGCGCCGCCGCTTTTATTGCAGCATGGTGAAGACAAGCTCGCTTTTCTCCAGCGCGCAGAGCAAGCTTTACTTGGCCAAGCGCCGGGGGAGGCCCAATGAGCCAAGATATGCAGATGTTGTTCTTAGGTCTAGGACTGTTTTTAACCCTCGCCAGTGTGATAGCTAAAGCCTTACAGTATCACCATGCTCAAGGGCAAAAACGAGCGGGACAGCCGCCATCGGCATCGCCGGTGTTGGAAAACTTAACCGCTAGGATCAAGGCGTGGTGGGGCATGATCATCGTGCTGGCCATTGCTTTTTATTTTGGCGACTTGGGCGTGATCGTGTTGTTTTTCTTGGTATCGTTTTATGCCTTACGGGAGTTTTTAACCTTAGTGCCCACTCGTCATAGCGATTATCCGGCCTTGTTTGCCGCGTTTTATTTTGCCTTGCCGATGCAGTATTTTTTAATTGCGATTGACTGGTATAGCTTGTTGGTTATTTTTATTCCGGTTTATTTATTCTTGCTTTTGCCCATTTTGGCCGCGCTAGGCGGCGATACTACGCGTTATTTAGAGCGGACCAGTAAGGTGCAATGGGGGCTGATGATCGCCGTGTATTGTGTTTCGGCTATTCCTGCCTTGCTATTGCTAGACATAGAAGGCTTTGCGGGGCGAAATCTGTTACTGATCGCGTGGTTTATCTTGGTGGTACAGCTGTCGGATGTATTGCAATATGTTTGTGGCAAGTTGTTCGGTAAAACGAAAATTGCCCCGACCTTGTCACCATCAAAAACCGTTGAAGGTTTTGTCGGTGGGATCTTGCTATCCATGGTTGTGGGGGCGGCTCTTTATCATTTAACGCCTTTTGCACCTTGGCAAGCGGCTCTGATCGCCTTGCTGGTTAATCTACTTGGTTTTGCCGGTGGCATAGTGATGTCGGCCATTAAACGTGATTGCAAGGTGAAAGACTGGGGCCATATGATAGAAGGTCACGGCGGCATGTTTGATCGCATTGATTCGGTCTGTTTTGCCGCGCCGGTGTTCTTTCATTTGGTGCGATATTGGTGGACTTAAGCGGTAACTAAAAGCGCAGCGAGTAACTAAATGCGAAGCGAGTAACTAAAAGCGAAGCGAGTAACTAAAAGCGAAGCGAGTAATTATGATGAAAAAACTCACGGGGAAATGGCGCTTAACCTTAGCGCAATTTGCGGTCTCGGTGGAAGTACAAGAGTATCAACAAGATCCTGAACAGGCATATTGGCGTGAAGCTAAGATCAGCGATCTATGGGCCAGAGTGCGTAACAAGGATAAAGTAAAATGGCAATGTGTCAGATAATTAGGAAACTGACTTGCAGAGGTCTGGTTTTGGGTTTTGCGTTATGGCCAATAATGGTGCTAGTGCCGAGCTTAACCATGGCTGCACCAGCTTCTACACCCAGTGAGCTGGCATCGAGTGATGTTAAGCAACAACTAGTGACGGCCGCGTTATACCGCACCACGCAAAACGTGCGTTACGATGGTCGCTATATTGCCATTGCCTATCCTAATGGCGATGTTCCTGCCTATATTGGTGTCTGTACCGATGTGATTGTGCGCAGTTATCGCGCCTTAGGCATAGATTTACAACAACGGGTGCATCAGGATATGGCCAAGCACTTTAGTGCTTATCCCTCTAAACGTATTTGGGGATTAACTCGCCCCGATCGCAATATCGATCATCGTCGCGTACCTAACCTGCAGGCGTATTTTTCTCGCCATGGCGAGGTATTGCCCGTTTCTGACCAAGGCGATACTTATCAAGTGGGTGATATCGTCACCTGGATGTTACCGGGCAACCTGCCTCATATTGGCATTTTAGTGCCGCCGCCAGAGGGGGAGGCTTCATCAAACTCACCTTGGGTGGTTCACAATATTGGCGCGGGGCCGGTGCGTGAAGATATGCTATTTAGTTACCCCATCACAGGGCATTATCGTTATCAGCCCGTGAATTAAGGTCAAATAATGAAACTTATCTGTATTGTGCTATTTGTGTTGCTCTTTGCTAGCAATGTATTTTGGTTTTTTGCTGCTCTCGATCAAGGTATTAGCTTTACTTATCTTGAGGCGAGTTATGAAACCCTAGCGCGCTCACATCAACAGTTAACTCATTTGGCTAACTTAAATTTAATTGGCCTGAGCGCAGATGAAGCGCAACATTTGATTGGTCAGGATGTTTATAACTCTGACCTCCGCATTAAAGAAGGTTGTTTGTGGGCTGGGCAAGTTTGTATGAAGCTCGATGAAGCAAATCACATCGTTGCGATAGAGTAAGGCTCGGAGAAAAACAATATGCAGCAAGTCTATCTATTTGATTGGGGTGATACCTTGATGGCGGATTTTCCAAATCAGTCGGGCAAGATGTGTGATTGGCCAAATGTGGCAGCGGTAGACGGCGCGGTCGCAACCTTGGCTCAGTTATCTCAGTGTTATCCTGTCTATATAGCGACCAATGCGGCTGATTCCAGTGAGTCTGAGATCCAAGCGGCCTTTGCCCGCGTCGGGCTAGATAAGTATCTATCGGGTTATTTTTGCCGTGCCAATTTAGGCGTAGCAAAAGGCACGCCTGAGTTTTTTCATCGGATAATTAAGCAACTTAATGTTGCACCTCATACTGTACTCATGGTGGGCGATTCACTGCAAAACGATGTCTTACCCGCTATCGCAGCAGGCCTTCAAGGGATTTGGTTTAATCCTAGAAGGGAAGACTTAGAGCCTCTTGCAAGGATAAAGCAAATTAATGCGTTAACTGAGCTGGTTAAGTCTTGAGGTTCACATGAAGCTAAGAGACTTACCCGGGCTTGGGCCAAAATCAGAGCAAATGTTGCATCAAGCTGGGATCACCAGCGTTGAGCAGTTAAACGCGCTAGGCGCCATTGCTGCTTTTATCAAGGTCAAACAAGCCAGCGGGGTAACCCCCAGTTTAAATTTATTGTATGCCTTAGTTGGCGCGTTAGAAGGCGAGCATTGGCTGACCATAGCGAAATCCCAAAAAGCCGAGCTTATTATGCAGCTGGAAGGTTACGCCCTATTAGAGCAAGTTTTTGCTGAAGCGGGTGAAGCATTAAACTTATCCGTTAAGGCATCACGACATAAATAGTGAGTTAAGTCGCTTTTTAATGATAAATATGTTTTTATAGGTGGCGGTTAATGTATCCTTTCAACATTTCATACCTTGTTGTAATTAGGTTCGTTTTGGCCAATCGTATCAGCGAAATCAGATCAACTCCATCGCTGTATGGTTCACTCGAGGAAGTTAATGCTTTTAATCAACAGCATCTATTTATCGGCCTTAAGGTATGTTTCTAAGGCAACGCGTTACGGACTCTCATTAATGTCGAATAAGGATATTGCTATGAAGCTAAACCAAGCCAAGTTAAACAAACCTTCTACCGCTTATATAATGGCGACATGGGCTGCACTTGTGATCGGTGTATTGAGTTATTTAATTGGTTTATGGAACGCCTCCTTTGAGCTCAATGAAAAAGGTTATTATTTTGCCGTGTTTTTGTTAGCAATGTTTGCCGCGGTGACCCTGCAAAAAAGTGTTCGGGACCAGGAAGAAGGCTTGCCGGTAACTAAGATTTTTTTCGGCATGTGCTGGGTTGCGTTTGCCTCGGCCGTTGCCTTGTTGGTCATCGGTTTAATTAATGCGGATATTTTACTCAGTGAAAAAGGGTTTTACGGCATCTCGTTTTTGCTGGCCTTGTTTGCCGTGATCACAGCGCAAAAAAATACCCGAGATTTAACCAATGAGTTAGGGCAAACCGACTCTTCCGCTTTTCCAAAATCGGCTTCGAAAATTGATGCCGCAATCAAGGCTGGCGAGCTTATTCCCTAGTATCCCCATGTCCCTGTTGCGCCTTTTGGGTTTGCCTCAAAAGGCGTATTTATCAAGCTATCTGTGTTTTTCCTTTTGTTACCGACTGAGCTCTATTAGCTTGGCCTTTAATCAATATGCCCAGCTTGATGAGGGTGAGTAACCCTATGATCCCTAGCCAGACCACCAGATCTGGCGCCATATACCAAAGCATGTAGTAAGTCATACCACGGCCTAATAGCAGCTGGACTAAATACGGCAGGGCAAGGATAAAGACAAGCAGGATAACGATTCCTACTAAATCACGCCTTGTTGATTGCTGGCTGACATTTCCTTGGACTAGATATTTTAGATAGTACTTTCTGGTCGAAAAAATATGACTGATAACATCGGCTAAGATCAACAGGGGATAGAGCAAGATAAGCCAAGTAACTAGGCCATTTCCCGCATGTGGCTTACCTTGTAACTCGGCCTTTAGCGCAGCGATTAACTGTGGATGAGCAAAATAAACCAGCGGCAATCCTGATTTATTGGCAAGGAGCACTATGCTCAGTTCTTGCTCGGGCATGGCGATCACCTCTGCCATATGGTTCGCCAACACACCATCGTGACCAAAGGCTGACATGTCGCCATTGGAGTAGTTAAACCAGCTTAAGCCATTATCTGCTTGTGAGTTTAATGGTGGGCGCAACATAGCGAGCTGAGACTGGCTTAGCAATGGCTTACCTTCTTTATCTAATCCGGTGAGCTGAAACTGCATAAAGCGGGAAAGATCTTGGGCACTACTGAGAATAAATCCTGCTGGTATTTCACTTAGGTTATGAGTCAATTCTTGTCGTTTGAGATTAAACCCCATAAACGCACTGTAGCCCGAGTGAGTCACATGCTTGCTGGCTATGGTGGCAGATTGGCTCATGCCTAATGGAGTAAACAGCGCTTCATGAACAAATCTGTCGAAGGGTTGGCCACTGACTCGTTCGATAATTTCACCCAGTAAATGATAGCCTGTATTACTATAAGAAAAGTGCTCACCGGGTATGGTTGCGAGTTTGACTTGGGCTAAATCCTTGATGATATCGCTAGTCTCAAACCGTTGATTGGCTTGGTATTTGTAATTAAGCGATGATAACCCAGAGGTGTGATTGAGTAAGTGTTTCACTTTTACCTTGCCTTCCCCGCCGTGTTTAAATTTCAATTCGCGAAGGTAATCAGTCACCGGCGCGTTGAGGTCAATTTTCCCCTGTGCGACAAGTAACATCAGCGCACTGGCCGTAATGGGCTTAGAAACTGAGCCGATAAACATGGGGGTATGACTATCGATGGGATTATCAGGTCCAGACAGTGCTGCTTGACCATGAGTTTGGTCATAAATGATCTTGTCGCCTTGGCGAATAACCACACTTAGAGCGGGAATATCATACCTTTGGGCATGTTCTTGCAAGACTTGGTCAATGTTATCGAACTGGCTGGTTGCATTCGCGACCAGGCTAGTGATTGCGTTAGCAACTAAGCTTAGCAACAAGACAAACAGCCTAAGTTGTTTGCAACTGACTAACGGTTTATTGCCAGATGGCCTATGGTTTAAATTACAATGACAAAGTGGCACGTTGGTTTCTCATTAATAAGTATATTACATAATTTGGTAGTGAATAATGCTTTGAATTTAAATTTTTGAAGCAACTGATGCTAGTTTGTGTTGTTGCAAGACAAAATACCTTATTCGATATCAGAAATCTGACTCAAAGTGCGGATTTTTTCCAATTGTTGGGTTTATCTTTGTCTGTTATGTATTGCTTTAAGATCAGTGACTAAGGGAGAAATGTGATGACTGAATTAGACACGGTTGCGACTGTTTTAGGGTGGTGCAGTTTGATTAACATACTCGTTTTGACTGCATCAACGTTAGCTGTGGTTGTATTGAGATCATCTATCGTGAAGCTACATAGTCGTTTATTTGAGATTGAAGAAACGCAATTAACGATTCTTTATTTTAAATATTTAAGTGCCTATAAGCTCATTACCTTATGCTTTTTTGTGGTGCCCTATTTGAGCCTAAAAGTAGTGGTTTAATGATTGTTGTCATGTCGTTTCCCTGATAAGTTACACTGTCTTTTTACAGATGCAGGGTGATTCAGTGTTTATTCCAAAGGCGTTTCGCCAAGAAAATATCCAAGCCTGCTTGGCTTTGATGCAAGCGTATCCGTTTGCGACCTTAGTTGCGCAGAGCGATGAAGGCATAGAAGTTTATCACTTGCCTATGGTGCTAAAGCCAAACGGAGAAAGTGGGTTGTTGCAAGGACATATTGCTAAGGCCAACCCCTTGTGGCAAAAAGTGGCATCAGGTACTCAAGTACAAGTCATTTTCAATGGCCCAAACTGTTATATCTCACCCAATCATTACCCCACTAAAGCAGAAGATGGCCGCGCCGTGCCGACTTGGAACTATGCTGTGGTGCATGTCCAAGGCAAGATAAATTTCACTCGCGATCCTGATTGGATCATGACTTGTATCCAAGATTTAACTTCGATTCATGAAGCCGACTCCGCCACCCCTTGGACCTTTGATGAAGCACCACCGGGTTATATAGAGCGTATGCTACCTGCCATTGTGGGGATAGAGATTGAGATCACAGGGATCCAAGGCAAGTGGAAATTGAGTCAAAATCAGCCTCGAGTGAATCAACAAGGGGTTATTAATGGCCTTAATGCGCTGACGCCTCAGTCTCAGCAAGTTGCCACCATGGTTGAAGAGGCGATGAAGTAAACTCATATTTAAAAATGTCTTCTCTGGGCAAGCTCAGGTTCCACAAGCTCCCGATTGCACTCAAGCTCTGTCCTGTGGGAGGCGAGCTTGCTCGGCGAATAACACAACTGATATTTATAAACACCTTTCTTGAGCATGCTAACAACCGTGCATAGTTAACTTGAACTTAGGTACTTAGCTCACTTGCCCTGTTTGACGAAACAAATACAGGGCAAGAGCTTGCTGTTCACCTTTAGATAAATACAAACCAAGCTTGGTGCGCCGCCATAATATATCATCGACTTGAAATGCCCATTCGTGCTCAATGAGGTGATCTACTTCACGCTGATACAGATCATGGCCAAAGCAGTGACCAAGATCGGCTAATTTTTCTACTTTAGCTAACATTTTCAATGTGGTTTGACCGTATTGATGCTGGTAGCGCGTTAGTAAGGTTTCAGGTAAATAAGGGTGGTGGGCCAATAAGGTCTGGTGGAGCTGGGCTAAATCGCCTTCTGAGCCGGGCAAGGGCGCGCGGGCTGTCCAATTGCGTTTTGTTTGGCTGAGCAGCTGGCCAAAAAAGGGTTGTAATTTTTCCATACAGCGCAAGGCGAGCTTGCGGTAGGTGGTGATTTTACCGCCGTAGATGGTCACGATCGGGGCTTGATTGGCCGCCAGTTTCAAGTCGATTTGATAATCTCGCGATGCGTTTTGGGCACTGGTGTCCCCGCTGTCAAACAGGGGACGGACGCCGCTAAAGTGCCAAACAATGTCTTGTTCGTCGAGGCCTTGCTTAAAATGCTGATTGACGACTTGCAGCAAATAGGTGCGTTCATTTTCATCTAAACTGGCATGTCGAGGATCGCCTTGGTAATCCACATCCGTGGTACCAATCAGGGTAAAATCACTCATAAAGGGGATCACAAACACAATACGTTTGTCGCTGTGTTGCAAAATATAGGCTTGCGAGCCCGGATACATTTTGCGCACCACTAGGTGTGAGCCTTTGACTAAGCGCAGCCTAGTTGCCTTTGTTGAGTTAGTTGATTTGGCTGCTATGGGCTCTGGCATAGGTTGTGCCATGGCTTTATCGAGTAATTGATTGACCCAAGGGCCGGTGGCGTTGACGATGGCCTTAGCTTGGCGCGTGATAGTGCGCTGCTGGCGCTGATCATACAAGGTCAGCTGCCAACCCACATCACAGGTAGTGATTTGCGTGACTGCGCAGTAATTAGCCACTTCGCCTTGGTGCTCTAACACTCTTAGGCCATTACTGATGACCAAGCGGGCATCATCTACCCAGCAATCACTGTATTCAAAGGCGATGTTAAATTCATCTTTAAGGGGATTGTTCGCTGACAAGTGTATCTGCTGGCTGGGTGGAAAACGATTGTGCCAATAGAGGCGGTCGTATAAGAACAAGCCTAAACGGATCAACCAAGCTGGCCTAAGTGTTGGTTGATGGGGCAATACAAAGCGAATTGGGGTGACCAAGTGACGTGCGACTTGGCTAATAATTTCTCTTTCGGCGAGCGCACTGGCCACTAATGCAAAGTCGCCTTGTTCTAAGTAGCGCAGGCCGCCGTGGATCAACTTAGAGCTGGCTGATGAAGTGGCGCCCGCGATATCTTTAGCATCATAAAGGCCTACTGTTAAACCTTGTCCCGCAGCATCGGCGGCAATGCCTGCCCCATTAATGCCAGCGCCAATGACAATAAGGTCCAATACCGTTTGCTGCTCGGGCAACGGGGCAATAGAAAGTTTGGTTGCGGGTATGACCATGGCAACTCCTTAGCCACAGCTTAATCAGCTTGATTAAGTTGAGCCCATAGCTGAGCGCACTGAATAGCGTTATGCCAGCCCTTGAGCCGCGCTGTTCTTTTTTGTGGATCTCGGTGAGGGATAAACACCTCATTCGTTACATTTAGTTTTTCTAATGCGTTAAATGACGACCAAAAACCGACTGCGAGTCCAGCCAAGTAAGCAGCGCCTAAGGCGGTCACTTCGGTCTGATTAGGCTTTAATACGGGAATATTCAGTAAGTCGGCCTGAAATTGCATCAGAAAATCATTACTGCTAGCGCCGCCATCTACCTTCATTTGCTTTAAGGTCAGGTTGGCATCACTTTGCATTGCACATAACACATCATAAGTTTGATAAGCGATACTCTCTAAACTGGCCCTAACGATATGCTTTGCTTGAGTACCACGCGTCAAGCCTACGAGTGTGCCTCGGGCATTGGGTTGCCAATAAGGCGCGCCAATGCCGGTAAAAGCCGGCACCATGTACACCTTGTTCGCACTGGCAGCTTGTTTGGCCATCTCTGACGTCTGACTAACATCCTCAAATAGCTGCATTTCGTCCCTCAACCATTGCATGGTTGCACCGCCCATAAACACCGAGCCCTCTAAAGCATATTGCGGCTCACCTTTTGGACCACAGGCTAGGGTAGTTAATAACCCATGATCTGATTGCACTTTGCTGGCTCCTGTGTGCATGAGTAAAAAGCAACCCGTGCCGTAGGTATTCTTTAGCTGTCCAGCTTTGACCCCAAGGTGACCAAACAAAGCGGCTTGTTGATCGCCGACTAGGCTGGTAATTGGGATGCGGTGTTGTCGATATTTAAATTCCCCGAAAAAACCAGAGGAGGGCTTCACCTCAGGCAATAAACTGGCCGCAATACCAAACTTGTCGAGCAAATAGGGATCCCAGCTTAAGGTATCAATATTAAACAAGAGGGTGCGCGAGGCATTGGTGTAGTCGGTCGCGTGGACTTGGCCCTCGGTGAGTTGCCAAAGTAACCAAGTATCTATTGTGCCAAAGAGTAAATCCCCAGCTTCGGCTTGCTCACGGGCATTCGCTACATTATCTAAAATCCATTTTATTTTACTGGCGCAAAAATAAGGGTCGAGGACTAAACCTGTGTGCGTTTTAATATAGCGGTTAAGCTCAGGATCTTGTTGTTTTAATTGTTCGCAAAATGCGGTAGTTCGTCGGCATTGCCAAACGATGGCGTTGTAGATGGGCTGGCCCGTGTGCTTGTTCCAGATGACCGTGGTTTCTCTTTGATTGGTGATCCCCAACCCTTGGATTTGATTGGCTGAGATGTCAGCCTGTTGCAGTGCGGCTGATAGGGTATTGAGTTGGCTTTGTAATATGTCATTTGCATCATGTTCGATCCAGCCTGGATGCGGGTAGATTTGCTTGATACCTTGCTGAGCCATGGCCACAATTTCACCTTGATGGTTAAAAATCAAGGTGCGAGAGCTGGTGGTTCCTTGGTCAAACGCGACGATGTAGTTTTTTGTTGTCATTTTTGCTCCCCCCCTAGCTAAACGTTAGATAAATATTAGTTAAACATTAGTTAAATATTAGTTGAATACCCCTTGAATATTAGGCAAACAAGGTAAGTGGAGCACTACTGGTTGCCAGGGAGGGGAGTCACAGGCTCAAATTGCGTCACGATGTAGCGATGATAATGCAGTAAGCGCTTTAACTTTCCAGATTGCCTCATGGCTTCTATTTTACTGTTAAGTAATGACAACAGCTGCTCCTTGTGCCTTGACTGACGAGATATCAGAATGTGAAACGGCTCTGGCTTGGTGTCAGGCATTACCTGAGCAGCTAGCTTATCTTCAAGGTGGGTGAGCCGGTTTAATACTAAGGTGGCACTGAATACTTCTTGCCGCGCCAGAAAAAAATGACAGCGGCCTTGCTCTAGCATTTTCGGAAGTTGGAACAAAGCTTTGATCCGATATATGGCGTCAGAAGGTGAAAATCCGAAATTGTCGTAGTTAAATCCATCGATGCCACATACTGACCCCAAGTTGAGCAAATCCCTCGCTTGTTTGATGTTCACGCCATGAGGAAATGCAGACTTTAAGTAATAGTAACTCGGTGTAAGGTGATAGTAAGGCTGCGTCGCTAGGTAGAGGGATTGACGCCTTGGATTTAATGATGCGCTCATGGCACCGTCGATTTCCCCTCTCTCAACTTCTTTAAGGCAGCGCAACCAAGGTAGAGGGATGATCCGATAGTCAACCTTTGCGGGTATAAAAACGCGTTTTAATACATCAATATCATAGCCCACCCATTGGTCAGACGTTTGTTGATGACGCTGCTGATAGTTAAATGGCGGGTATTCAGTGGCCTCAACGCAAAAGAGAACTTGCGTGTATCCAAGTGGGATCCAAGTAAGAAAAAGGCTGGCAATGATAACCAAGCGTGAGAGTAAGTTCATGGTGTCACTAGCATAAATAGACTGCTCAAAGTATAGCAGTGCATCAATAAACGAGGGTGAGTTTCGCGCCATGTTTTATTTGTGCTGGTGGGTAGGCGCTGGATGAATCGCAAGCACATGCTTGCACCACTTAATCACTGACTTGTTTAATGATTTGGCTTTGCTTGTTAAAGGCGAATTGATATCCGTTTGTTGAATTTGTTTGCGTGATTAAAAAGCATGTTTTTTTGTCTATATATGCGATATTTATTGGTTTTTTTGAATTTTATTTCATCCAAGATGAAGGTGGAGATACTTCCAAGTAAATAAAAGAGATTGGATTTAAAATTAAATGTAAATAGATAAAATAATTGCTTGTGTTATGTAAAAATATAAATAATATATCACTTGTGGTTGGCTTTTTAGGCCCTCCATCTATCTCATGAATTTATTGTTTGAATAAGGAGTCAGCATGAATATTTCAGTCTATATGCCAATGCTGCACTCTGATCTTGTGTCTGTTGTTCGAGTTAAACAAGCACGCTGTGCCTTAACCAAACAAGCACGCTGTGCCTTAACCAAACAAGCACGCTGTGCCTTAACCAAACAAGCACGCTGTGCCTTAACCAAACAAGCACGCTGTGCCTTAACCAAACAAGGCCAAGACAAACAATAAATTCACTGCCTAACTGTTCTGGGTCGTGGATAAACGACCTTTAATAGTCATTATTATTGTCTTCGTTTTTCCCTCGACCCTTTGATAAAAAAGGGAACGAAAGTGTCACAGTCTATATACATTAAGCTTGCAAACTTGTTGATCAAGTTGGATGAAAGACGTAACGAGAAACGTGCAAAAGTGCTGAATATAGAAAATTACGCTCATTTAAGTGAACACACGCTAAAAGATATAGGGTTAGTTGAAATGGCGAGTCAACGCCGTTTGGCTCAATACTCTTCCAGCCGCCCACTTGAACCTTTTTCTCGTTCAAATTATTTGGCTCGGCATGAGCATTTCAGATGACCACAGCGTGCTGGTGATTTCAAATCAGCACGCTAATTAATAAGTCCACTCTCCGTTAGCGTGTATTAAACGGAGAGTAAATTGCAACAGGTCATCAATAATAATGATGAATGGTTATGTTTATTTTTTATTCATCATTTCGCGTAAATTGGCAAATGGGTTATTGGTGGCATGATCTTGTTTTAAATCAGCCCCAGCTTCGACACTTGAACCGTATTCCCTTGCTTCGGTGTATTTGGCATGCTCATTATCGTGGCAATATAAGCATAATAACTCCCAGTTCGAGCCATCATTGGGGTTATTATTATGGTCGTGATCGATATGGTGTACGGTCAACTCACGTAAATTGGAAAACGTGAATTCGCGTGCACAGCGGCCGCAGATCCAAGGGAATAGTTTAAGGGCCTTGTCTCGGTAGCCTTGCTCAAATTGGGCGTAATTGTGGGGGATATTGGCCATGATAATTCTCGTTTAGGTTGACTTTAGGGCACTATAACATGTGCTTGCCAAAATCATGAACACAGACAAAGGCAATAAATGGGCTTGCAGCCCTATGGGGGAATGGATAATGTCAATCACAATTAAATTGTTAGGGAAGCGTAACATTGTATAGTGACGATGATGTGAACTCGGCCGTTGCAGCCGGGATATTTAACAATGAAACGGCACGCGCGTTTCGTGAACACGTGGCGCAGCGTCAACACAGTGCTCATGCCGACGAAGAGCAGTTTCGGTTAGTGACAGGATTCAATGACATTTTTGTTGTCATTGCTTGCTGCTTATTATTGGTCTCGGCAAATTATATTGCCGCTCAGTTTGCGGCTGGGTTGGGGCCATTCGTGGTTGCTATCCTAGCTTGGGGGCTCAGTGAGTTCTTTATTCGCAAGCGCCGGATGGCACTGCCCGCCATTGTACTGATGTTTTGTTTTGTGTTGGGGGCCGCCAGAGCGACGTTTGACTGGTTGCCTATGCTTGGCTTGCCCAATGATCTGGACTTGTTAGGGGCTGGAGCGTTACATCATATGGCGCTTTATGTGGCACTTAATGTTGCGATAACTTGCCTCGTCACGGCTTTTTGTGCCTGGCTACATTGGCGTCGCTTTGCTGTGCCCATTACGATTGCTGCCATCACGGCTTCACTTGTGGCGCTGGTATTGAGCTTGATATTGGGCTTTTTTCCAAAGGCCCACGCGTTGTGGCTGTTACTCTTGCTTCTTTCTGGGCTAGGCGTATTTGCTTTTGCCTTGTATTGGGATAGCACGGATCCGTTACGCGAAACGCGTCGTGCAGATGTGGCTTTTTGGTTACATTTGTTAGCGGCACCGTTAATGGTTCACCCCGTATTTGCTCTACTTGGCACATTTGATGGGATGAGTGAACAAAGCCAGCCGTTTATCATCATTGCTGTTTATTTGTTTATTGGCTTCGTGTCTTTGGCCATAGACAGGCGTGCGCTGATGGTATCGGCATTAGGTTATGTGATTTATGCCTTATCAAACTTGTTATCAAATCAAGGCGGGATCAGTACAGGGTTTGCTACCACAGCATTGTTAATTGGGGCTGGACTGTTATTGCTCTCGGCATTTTGGGCGCCTTGTCGACACATGGCTCTGTTAATGTTTCCTCGTGCTTGGTGTGACAAATTACCGCCCTTACGTAGCAAACATATCGACTAATTGAATAGGTTTAGTAATGAAAATAGAAGTACAAGTTGTGGATTACCACGACCCTCAACAGGGCCAAGATTTAGTGGCCTTATTAAATGATTATGCCCTTGATGCGATGGGGGGAGGCGAGCCTTTAGCTGGCGATGTGACTGCAAACTTGGTCGCTAGGTTGGCAGAGCTGGATCATGCTGTAAGCTTGATCTGTTATGTAGACGGTCAACCTGCAGGGTTAACCAATGCTTTTTATGGCTTTTCTACATTTAAGGCCAAGCCTTTGATTAACATCCATGATATTACAGTAAAATCGACGTTTCGTGGATTAGGGATCAGCCAACGTATGCTAGCTAAGTTAGAGGACATCGCGCGCCAAAAAGGCTGTTGTAAGGTGACGCTCGAAGTATTGCAGGGCAATACCGTTGCGCAAAATGCATATCTTAAGGCGGGCTTTGCTGGTTATCAATTAGACCCAGAAATGGGGGATGCCTTATTTTGGCAAAAGAGCCTAGTTTAATTCTGGTTATCCGTACTTTAGCGATTAAAGATGAAAACGAGTGCTACAAACGACCCCATTTTTCTTTATCCCGTTAAATTATCATTGAGTGAAGCTTTTATCTGATCACTGTCGTCATCTTGCCCGATGAATTTTCGGTAAAGCGCGGTGATCATCTCTCTATGATGTCTGCGTTTACATCCTTGATGGCGACATTTTACGACACAGCTAGGATATTTATTTGTAATCGACTAGCCATAATCGCGGAACTTAAATATCTAGTACGAAAATGAGGTGTTTTATAGTGCTTTGTACTGTAGATATTGGCATTAATGAGGAATATAATCGTTTTTAAATTCATTATTTCTTTTTGATTTTATTTATCATTTTCCCTAGGAGTATTTATGTGGCAAATAGCTAAAGTTGCCTTCGCCCTCGGCTTGACTGTGGTGCTGAGTGCTTGTGATAAAAGTAACGCCACCCAGGAAACACCGAAAGACGTTCCACCTGTTGCCGTCAGTGTGCTTGATATTGTGGCGATTGAACAAGATATTAGTGTTGAATTACCCGGTCGCAGTAAGGCTTTTTTAGTTGCAGAAGTGAGACCACAAGTAAGCGGGATCATTATTGAACGCTCGTTTGAGGAAGGGTCAAACGTTACAGCGGGACAATCTTTATATCAAATTGATTCAGCTACATATAATGCCGAGCTAGTGAGCGCAGAGGCCGATTTAACGAGAGCCAATGCCAAGCTTGCATCTGCAAAAGCTAAAGCGGCGCGCTATCAGGCCCTAGTAAAGAAAAACTCGATCAGTAAGCAAGACTATGACGAAGCACAAGCGGCCTATAAAGAAGCGTTAGCCGATGTGACGGTAGCGAAAGCGGCCATTAATACGGCTCAAATCAACCTTGAATATACTAAGGTGAAAGCGCCGATTTCAGGACGCATTGGCAAATCTAATGTCACGGCGGGTGCGTTAGTCACGGCCAACCAAACGCAAACCTTAGCAACCATACAACAGCTCGACCCGATTAATGTGGATATCGTCCAATCCAGTGCCCAGTTGTTGCGCTTGAAAGCCAAGCTTAAAGAAGGTCAATTAAAAGCAACGGATAACGCGAGCGTGACATTAGTGCTAGAGGATGGCAGTACTTATGATCATGCTGGTACCTTGCAATTTGCGGAAGTGAGTGTTGATGAAAATACCGGCTCAGTGACATTACGCGCTGAGTTTCCAAACCCAGATGGGATTTTATTGCCCGGTATGTATGTTCGCGCCATCTTAAATACGGGCAGTGATCCGCAGGCGATTATGGTGCCACAAAAAGCCATCACCCGTAATTCGAAGGGGCAAGCGGTTGCTATGGTCGTAGGGGCCGATAACAAGGTTGAGCCTCGCGTTGTTACCACGGCCGAGGCTATCAATAACGAGTGGCGTATTACCAGTGGTTTAAATGCGGGCGATAAACTTATTGTGGAAGGGCTACAAAAAATTCGCCCTGGCGCAGTGGTCAATCCAACGCCTCTCTCTGATTCAGTTGCCCAATAATAAGGTTATATCATGGCTCGATTTTTTATCGATCGCCCCATCTTTGCTTGGGTGATCTCAATTTTAATCATGCTGGCGGGTATTTTAGCCATTAAGGGATTACCAGTCTCTCAATACCCGAGTATTGCGCCGCCGACGATTGTTATCAGTGCGTTTTATCCCGGTGCATCGGCAAAGACCATGGAAGACACGGTAACCCAAGTTATCGAACAAAGGATGACAGGGTTAGACCATTTACGTTATATCTCTTCCACCAGTGATAGCTTCGGTAATGCGCAAATTACCTTAACGTTTAACGCCGAGGCGGATGCCGACATTGCGCAAGTACAAGTGCAAAATAAGCTGTCCTTAGCCATGCCTTTGTTACCTCAAGAGGTGCAAAGCCAAGGGGTAGATGTAGCCAAATCCAGCTCGGGCTTTTTGATGGTCGCGGCGTTTGTGTCTGCCGATGGATCGATGGATAAAAATGACGTCTCGGACTACGTGGCCTCCAATATTCAAGATCCACTAAGCCGTGTGGCTGGGGTCGGTGAATTACAGCTATTTGGCGCCCAATATGCGATGCGTATATGGTTAGACCCGTTAAAGCTAACCCAATATAACCTAACTAGCCTAGATATCATGGCCTCTATTCGTGAGCAAAATGCTCAGGTGTCAGCGGGTCAGCTAGGGGGCTCACCTTCGTTACCGGGCCAAGAATTGAACGCCACTGTGTCAGCGCAAAGCCGGTTACAAACGGTTGAGCAATTTGAACAAATCATTGTAAAAGCGGACACTTCTGGGGCTAAGGTTTACTTACGTGATGTGGCACGCGTTGAATTAGGCGCAGAGAGCTATGCCGTAGAGTCATACTATAACGGTATGCCAGCGTCAGGCTTGGCGGTTAAATTGGCAACCGGTGCTAACGCCCTTGATACGGCTGAACTGGTAAAAGCCAAATTAGCAGAAATGAAGCCGTTCTTCCCGCAAGGCCTAGAGGTAAAATACCCCTATGACACCACCCCGTTTGTGGAAAAGTCCATTGAAGGGGTTGTGCACACCTTAATTGAGGCGGTCGTACTGGTGTTTATCATCATGTACTTGTTCCTTCAAAATTTCCGCGCCACCTTGATCCCAACCATCGCGGTACCTGTGGTTTTGCTGGGTACGTTTGCCATTTTGTCGGCAACGGGCTTTTCCATTAACACCTTGACTATGTTTGCCATGGTATTGGCCATCGGCTTACTGGTTGATGATGCCATCGTGGTAGTGGAAAACGTGGAGCGGGTAATGCAAGAAGAAGGGCTCCCCCCTTTGGAAGCCACGCGTAAATCCATGGACCAAATAACCGGTGCCTTGGTGGGCATAGGTTTAACCTTATCGGCCGTGTTTGTGCCTATGGCCTTTATGACAGGCTCGACCGGGGTTATTTACCGTCAGTTCTCGATTACAATCGTATCTGCAATGGCCTTGTCGGTGTTTGTCGCCATGGTCTTAACACCGGCTTTGTGTGCCACCATGTTAAAACCCATTCCAAAAGGTCATGGTCATATTCAAACCGGCTTTTTTGGTTGGTTTAACCGCAGCTTTGATAAGTTAACTGCCCGTTATGAGTCGACGGTTGCCGGGATCCTCAAGCGTTCACTACGTGTGATGCTGTTGTACTTGGCCTTTGTTGGGGTGGTGGCGTGGCTGTTTTTGCGCATGCCCACCGCTTTCTTGCCGGATGAAGACCAAGGGGTATTGTTTACTCAGGTGATCTTGCCGACTAACTCGACTCAAGAAAGCACCATCGACGTGCTGAAGAAGATTGATAAGGTGTTTCTTGAAGATGAAGCTGCCAGTGTGGAGTCGGTGTTCAGTGTCGCAGGTTTTAGTTTTGCGGGTAGCGGTCAAAACATGGGCCTGTCGTTTGTTAACTTGAAAGATTGGGCAGAGCGTGATGCTCCTGGATTAGACGTTAAGTCAGTTGCAGGGCGAGCAATGGCGAGCTTTTCACAAATTAAAGAAGCCTTTGTATTTGCTTTTGTGCCGCCTGCGGTGATTGAGTTAGGCACGGCTAACGGTTTTGATTTTTATCTGCAAGATAAAAACGGCCAAGGTCACGATGCTTTACTGGCCGCGCGTAATCAATTACTGGGCATGGCGATGCAAAACCCAAATCTAGTGGGTGTGCGTCCTAATGGTCAGGAAGATGCGCCCATGTACGAAATAAATGTGGATCACGCTAAGCTTCGTGCTCTGGGCATCAATATCAACGATGTTAACAGTGTGCTTGGTACGGCATGGGGCGGTGCTTATGTGAATGACTTTATTGATCGCGGTCGCGTCAAAAAAGTCTACATGCAAGGTGAGGCACAGTATCGCATGCAGCCAGAGGACTTAGACTCTTGGTATGTGCGTAACAGTAACAACGAAATGGTACCATTTTCTGCCTTTGCCACCGGACAATGGGACTTTGGCTCACCTCGTCTCGAGCGTTTTAACGGCTTACCGGCCATGAACATTCAAGGTGGCACCGCGCCGGGCTACAGCACAGGTGATGCGATGGCAATCCTTGAAGAAATGGTACAGCAGTTGCCACCGGGCTTTGGCATTGAATGGAATGGCTTATCATATGAAGAGCGGCTGTCGGGTAACCAAGCGCCATTTCTATACGCCCTTTCGATCCTCGTGGTGTTCTTAGTCTTAGCAGCACTCTACGAGAGTTGGTCGGTACCCTTCTCGGTTATTTTGGTTGTGCCTTTAGGTATCATTGGGGCGCTATTGGCGATGCAAGGGCGGGGGTTACCTAACGACGTATTCTTCCAAGTCGGCTTGTTAACCACGGTCGGCCTTGCCACTAAAAACGCCATCTTGATTGTGGAATTTGCTAAGGAATTCTATGAAAAAGGCGCAGGATTAATCGAAGCGACCTTACACGCAGTGCGCGTTCGTTTGCGTCCTATTTTGATGACATCTCTCGCCTTTGGTTTAGGGGTTGTGCCTTTAGCTATCAGTAGCGGCGTTGGCTCAGGTAGCCAAAACGCCATCGGTACCGCGGTGTTAGGGGGGATGATGAGCTCTACCTTCTTAGGCATCTTCTTTGTGCCATTGTTCTTTGTCATAGTGGAAAAAATCTTTAGTAAACGCGAAAGACAAAAAACTACGCCTTAGTCATGTGTTAAATGCGTAACACCACAAAGCCCAGCCGATGCTGGGCTTTATCGTTTAAAGTATCAACATTAACTAAATTAGGTCTATGCTTTATCTAGGAACGCGTGTTTTGACGAGGGTGGACTATGGCAGAGCCTAAAATTGCGGGTGCTGAAGTGACGTTCGGCGCTGATGAACAGTTAGTGTCGACAACGGATCTCAGAGGCGTGATCACTTACGCAAACCCTATCTTTTGTGAGGTGGCTGGCTTTAGCGCTCAAGAGCTTAATCAGAAAAACCACAATATTGTGCGTCATCCTGATATGCCCTCAGCGGCATTTGCCGACTTATGGGGGAATTTAAAAGCAGGTAAGCATTGGCGAGGCATGGTGAAAAACCGTTGTAAAAACGGTGACTTTTATTGGGTGGATGCTTATGTTACCCCCATAATAGAGCAGGGTAAGGTAACGGGATATCAGTCGGTAAGGGTATTACCCACTCAGCAACAAAAAGCATCAGCCAACCGGTTATACCAAAGGATCAATGAAGGTAAAGCCTTGCCTTGGCACCTATCTGAGCACGCCAAAGTAAAATGGTCTATTTTGACTCTACTCTTGTTGGCGTTATTGACTTTACCCCTGTGGTTATCTGGCGCGAGTCTAAGTGGCGTCAACTTGGTGCTTATCTTGCTGCTGGCCCTTACCCTCAAGGCTGAGTTAGTCGATACGCCGACGTTTATAGCGCAGTTAAAGCGGCAAAATGACAGCGTTTCCCGTCATGTCTTTGCTGGCTTTGGCCCTGTGTCGGTGATCGAATTTAGCTTAGGTTTGCTGGCCGCCAAAGTGCGCACCATATTAGGTCGTACTGCCGATTCGGCCAAACAGGTAAGATCCGTTGCCGATGCCTTATCTAACACCGCACAGCACAGTGCCCAGTCAATCGAAAAACAATCGTTTGAACTGCAGCAAGTGGCCGCCGCCATGAACCAAATGTCCACGGCAACGGCGGAAATTACTCAGACCATAGTGAGCAGTGGTGAGCGTATCGCAGTAGTTAATCAGCATTGTCAAGGCACTCAAATCCAAGTGGAGCAAACCAATACCACAATAAGCTCCCTTGCGGATCAAATGGCTGCATCAGCTGATTCTGCACCCACTCTGGTAGCCGAAGCCGATAAAGTCAGTGATTTAATGAATGAAATCTTAGGGATCGCGGATCAAACTAATCTGCTCGCATTGAATGCCTCGATTGAGGCGGCAAGAGCGGGTGAGCAGGGCCGAGGTTTTGCTGTGGTGGCCGATGAAGTAAGAAACTTAAGCACACGAACTCATAAGGTCACGGAAGAAATCGGCAGCTCAATTCAACTGATGCAAAAGAAACTTCATCAATGGCAGCAAGATATGTCAGCCGGCGCACAAGCGGCGCAGCAGGCTCTGGAAACCAGTGGATCGAACAAACAAATGATAGAAGAAATTGGCGAGCAGATGAATGCGCTTTCGGATCTGGCCATGCAAATATCGGCCGCGAGTGAGCAACAAGGCGCGACCATTGAAGAGGTTAATCGCAATATTAATAACCTAAATGATGGCGCCAATGAGAATGTGAAACTAGCCAATGAGGTGAATGAAAGCCTAGCTGGCCTGAAGTTAAGTGCGAAAAAACTCACCCAGTTAGCCGATACCTTTGGTTAAGGGCCAGTGCAACAGCTTTCTATAGCGTAGCAGCAAGAGTAGCAGGGCCAACAAAATATAGATGCTGGGCTCAGTGAGGCCAGATCTAACCGACCAGTAGTAATGGACTGGCACTAGGATGGCAACCAAATAAACCCAGTTGTGCAAACGTTGCCAATGTCGGCCCATGCGTCGCCTTAAGTGATTAAATGAGGTGATCCCTAAAGCGATAAGAATCATCAGCGCTAACGCACCCAAACTAATATAGGGGCGCTTAATTACTTCACTGAGCAGCAAATCCACTCGACCAATCAAGTCCAGCCACCAAAAAATGCCGACATGGATAAGGGCATAGGCTAAACACCACAATCCTAATAGACGCCGTGTTTGCAGTAAAAAGCCCCATTTCATTGCTTTTGCTAATGGGCTAACGCACAGGGTTATTAAGAGTAAGTTAAGGCCGCCTTTACCGGTGAAATGGGTTAAGTATTGCACCGGATCGCCGCCTAATTGCTCCGTATAAGTTTGCCAAGCAAGCCAGCAAAGTGGTGCGGCGGCAGCCAAATGCAGCAGGAGTTTGAACTGTGATATATGTTTTACCAGCCAAGTTTTGATTATCAACGACTTGCTCCTGTGTTAATAAAACTTTCTCAGATCCATCCCCTTGTAAAGGTGAGCAACCTCATCACCATAGCCATTAAACATCAAGGTATCGATCCGCTCGGCGCGAAAGGCATCGCTAATGCGCCGTTCACTGGCTTGGCTCCATCTTGGGTGGTCAACATAGGGGTTCACATTGGCATAAAAACCGTATTCGTTGGGGGCTAACACCTGCCATGTGGTTGGTGGCTCTTTTTCGGTCAGGGTGATTTTGACAATACTTTTAATGCTTTTAAAGCCGTATTTCCAAGGCACGACAAGGCGAATGGGGGCGCCATTTTGTGCCGGTAAGGTTTTGCCATAAAGACCGACCGAGAGTAAGGTCAGTGGGTGCATGGCTTCGGCGATAGTGAGTCCTTCGACATAAGGAAAAGGGATGCCACCACCAAAACCGCGTGACGCTTGGCCCGGCATCCGCTCTGGATCGTAAAGGGTTTGAAACGCAACGTATTTAGCCTTTGAGGTAGGCTCAACGCGCTTAAGCAAATCAGCCAGCGAAAAGCCGAGCCAAGGGATCACCATAGACCAAGCTTCAACGCAGCGCAGACGGTAAATGCGCTCTTCAATGGCATGTTGTTTGAGCAGCGATTCCATATCAAAGGTTTGTGGCTTAGCCACTTCCCCGTCAACTTGTATGGTCCAAGGCTCGGGGTTAAATGCCTTTGCATAATGGGCAGGATCGCCTTTGTTGGTGCCAAATTCGTAGAAGTTATTGTGGGTGGTGACCTTACTTTCTGGCGTAAGCGCTTCATTAAGGTTGTTGGGTACTTTTTTACTAATATTGAGGGGCTTGGGCTGATAAACCGCTTGCTCAGGCACATCGGGCTCATCTTCAAACAAGCCAAAAAAGCCGGCATTGGCGGTACTTGGCGCTAGCGCACTACCCGCAATCAAGCCTGACGCCTTGATGATTTGGCGGCGGTTTAAGTAGACCGACTCTGGGGTGATTTCACTACTGTGAATTTTATTGGACATATATCGCCACGCTAATTTGATGTGATGCTGTTAACAATAGACCGTTGACTGAGTGATTTACTTTCATCTTGGTCGAATTTTTAAGTTTTACGTAGTGAGGCGAAAAAAGATCCTTTCTCGTTAAGGATTTTGTCTAAAGTGGCTGTCTATTGATGTCGCTTTCAGGTAAAATTTTGCGCCTATTTTTTAAAACCAATTCGAGTAAAACCATGTTCGAAGTCAATCCAGTAAATAATTTAATTAAGGAGCTGTCTGAGCGGACTGAGCTTCTTAGGGGGTACCTTTGACTACGAGGCTAAGAAAGAACGCCTTGAAGAAGTATCCCGCGAACTAGAAGCGCCAGAAGTTTGGAATGAGCCTGAGCGTGCTCAAGGGCTGGGTAAAGAGCGCAGCAGCCTTGAAGCCGTGGTTGAAACCATCGATACCATGGAAGCCGGCCTCGAAGACGTGGCTGGGCTAGTTGAACTGGCCGTTGAAGCGGAAGACGAAGAAACCTTCAATGAAGCCAAAGCCGAACTAGCTGATTTGGAAGCCAAATTAGAAGTGCTGGAGTTTCGTCGTATGTTTTCTGGCGACCATGACGCCAGTGATTGTTACTTGGATTTACAAGCTGGCTCTGGTGGCACCGAAGCCCAAGACTGGGCCAGCATGTTACTGCGCATGTATTTACGTTGGGGCGAAGCCCATGGCTTTAAAACCGAGCTGATTGAAGTCTCTGAAGGTGAAGTAGCGGGCATCAAAAGTGCCACTATTCGCTTTCAAGGTGAATATGCTTACGGTTGGCTACGCACCGAAACCGGCGTGCATCGCTTGGTGCGCAAATCGCCATTTGATTCCGGCGGCCGTCGCCATACGTCATTTGCTTCGGCATTTATTTACCCTGAAATTGACGACAATATCGCCGTGGATATTAACCCTGCTGATTTACGCATTGACGTTTACCGTGCTTCGGGCGCGGGTGGTCAGCACGTCAACACCACCGAATCAGCGGTGCGGATTACCCACGTGCCCACCAATATTGTGGTGCAGTGTCAAAACGACCGTTCGCAGCATAAGAACAAAGATCAGGCGATGAAACAACTTAAGGCGAAGTTATACGAGTATGAGCTGCAAAAGCAAAACTCAGAAAAACAAGCCAATGAGGACAATAAGTCTGATATCGGTTGGGGAAGCCAAATCCGCTCTTACGTATTAGATGATTCGCGCATCAAAGACCTGCGCACAGGGATTGAAAACCGCAATACCCAAGCGGTACTCGACGGTGATTTAGATAAATTCATAGAAGCTAGCTTGAAATCTGGCCTTTAATAACTTTGAGAAGCACACATGACTGAACAAGTACAAGACGAAAACAAACTGATTGCAGAGCGACGCGGCAAATTAGATCAGATCCGCGAAAACTGCCCAGCCAATGGTCACCCGAATGACTTTGACCGTGAGCATTATACGGCGGATTTACAAGCGCAATACGGTGAGCTAAGCAAAGAAGAACTCGCCGAAGCGGGCCATGAGGTAGCTATTGCGGGTCGTATTATGGCTAAACGGGGTCCTTTCCTTGTGTTACAAGACATGAAAGGCCGCATTCAAGCTTATGCCGACAAAAATGTGCAAAAAGAGCTAAAAGCCAAGTACGGTCAACTGGATATCGGTGACATTATCGGTGTTAAAGGCCCATTGCATAAGTCTGGTAAAGGCGACTTGTACGTGGATATGGCGCAATACCAATTGCTCACTAAGTCACTGCGTCCATTGCCTGAGAAGTTCCACGGCTTAGCTGACCAAGAAACTAAGTACCGTCAGCGCTACATCGATTTAATGATGAGCCAAGAAACCCGCGATACCTTTAAGATCCGCTCTAAAGTGGTTGACGGTATCCGCCGTTTCCTAACTGAACGTGACTTCATGGAAGTGGAAACACCTATGTTACAGGTGATCCCAGGCGGTGCGAGTGCGCGTCCATTTGTGACTCACCACAATGCCTTAGATATCGATATGTACCTACGTATCGCACCTGAGCTATACCTAAAGCGTTTGGTTGTGGGCGGTTTTGAGCGCGTGTTTGAAATCAACCGCAACTTCCGTAACGAAGGCTTAAGCGTACGTCATAACCCTGAATTCACCATGATTGAATTCTACCAAGCGTATGCCGATTACAAAGACCTGATGAACCTAACGGAAGATATGCTGCGCACCCTAGCGCAAGATATCCTCGGCACTACCTCGGTTGTTAACACCAAAAAAGATGCCGAAGGTAATGTGGTTGAAGAAGTGGTTTACGAATTTGGTCAACCTTTTGCGCGTATCTCTATGGCTGATGCAGTGCTACAGCACAACCCTGAGTTTGACGAAGCCGTGATCCGCGACCCACAAGGTCACTTTGAGCAACTAAAAGCTTACGCGAAACAAGTCGGTGTTAAGTTCCCTGAAAACCCAGATGTATGGGGCCCAGGTCGCGTATTGTGTGAAATCTTTGAAGAAACCGCTGAGCATCTATTGATCCAGCCAACCTTCATCACCGAATATCCATGGGAAGTGTCGCCACTGGCACGTCGTAACGACGAAAATGATTTCATTACCGACCGTTTTGAATTCTTTATTGGTGGTCGTGAACTGGCTAACGGTTTCTCTGAGCTTAACGATGCGCAAGACCAAGCCGAGCGTTTTCGCAAGCAAGTGGAAGAAAAAGATGCCGGCGATGATGAAGCCATGCACTACGATGAAGACTACATTACGGCACTGGAATTTGGCTTGCCGCCAACAGCGGGCCAAGGTATCGGTATCGACCGTTTAGTGATGATCTTCACCGACAGCCCATCAATCAAAGACGTATTATTGTTCCCGCATATGCGTCCACAAGCATAAGCGAAATAGCCTTATCTGAGTCATGCTGTGGCTAACTTAAGCACAGCTTGATTGTAAAGATATGCCCCGAGTAGCCTTGGTTGCTTGGGGCTTTTTGTTTATTTAAGGTAATTAATAATGGAAAGTGTGTTTTCGCCCGAGATCCTGCTGGCCATGGCTGTGATCATCATGGGCTCGTTTATTCAATCGGCCACCGGCTTTGGCTTGGCCATCGCAACCGCGCCTATATTGATTTTTATTTCCATTGATTATGTGCCTGCGCCCATCACCATCATTGGCCTGATTTTGTCGCTGTTTAATGCTTGGCAATATCGCCAGAACTTCTCATTGCAAGGTTTACTCTATGCGCTGGTGGGGCGGGTGCCGGGCTCCTTGGCCGGCGGTGTGGTGCTGCTTTGGGTCAATAGCGCTCAGCTCACCTTGCTTATCGGTTTGTCGGTGATGGCCGCTGTGCTCATTAGCTTGTTGCCGGTTAGGATCCAGCCCACGCCAAATCGCTTAGCCGTGGCGGGATTTTTTTCCGGCCTGTTTGGCACCAGTGCTGGCATTGGTGGGCCGCCCATGGCCTTGTTGTTACAACACGCCGAGGCGAATGCCATTCGCGCCAATCTTTCTGCCTTTTTTGTGGTCAGCTCAATTTTGTCGTTACTGGTTCAGGGCGGCGCAGGCTATTTAAGCTGGCATCATGTTGAGTTGACCCTGCCGCTGATCCCCGCTTGTATGGCGGGGTATTACCTAGCGCGAAAAACCAATCACCTGTTTTCAAAACAGCAGATCCGTTATATGTCGTTAACCCTGTGCAGTGTCTCGGGTGTGTCGGCCGTGGTTAGCTATTGGTATGTTTAGGTGAGTTAGAAGAGATTAAAACAAATACGACAGCCGTGAGGGCTGTCGTTGGGTTATTAGAAGTGCTTAATGATGTGAACAGCAGTGGCCCGGCGCTTTTTTAAACTCGGTCTCGCTGCCTTCAAACTTGCCTTTGTGCTTTAGAAACTCAATGGCTTCTTGCGCACTCATACCTTGAACCTTACAGCTGCGATACTTAGCATCGGCGCCAAATGCTTGATGTAATGCCGTGGCTAACGTCTCGTTAGTGTAAGTGGCTTGAGAAGCTTCCATCAGGTTTAAAATATCGTGGACGTGAACGCTATTACTCATGCTGTTATCCCCAAAATTGCAATAGCGACAAAATCGCATAAACGAGATCTGTTCGCAATAGGGGTTTACCTTAGTCATGATTTGCATCAATTTTGGTGGGTGGCCGAGGCTCGGACAAGTAGCATGCAATCGGCTGAGTGGGTTCACTGAGTATTCGACATTGAACTTGCGGCTACCTAATAATCAAAATAAATAGCCGGCTTGGCATAAGCTGGCATCATCGCGTCATTTTGAATATAGCTCTGTCTGTGGCAGGTCGTTTAGCATATTATGTTCAGGCTATTTTGGTGGGTGTCCGCTATTTAGTCTAGTGGTCGATGCTGCATAAAAAAAGCGCGACGCACGCAGCGGCTGGTGACATGGTAGTAAGGCGTCGATTCAGGGCAAATCAACTGCTCGTGAGATAAAGTCATGGCCACATCCTGCTCAATAAGTGGTTTATTAACTATGGCTCAGAACGTGAGTTAGCGCAAAAAGAGATGGGTGTCCTGTTACTCTGATATGTCAGCAGAAATTGCTTTATCGAGTTCTTTGTATGTGCCTAAAGGCCCGTTGAAATAAGGTAAATAAGATGGATATTGCAATAGACTTTTCGGTTTTCATCCCAGAAGCATACGCTAGTATATCAGGTAAAGTGTGGGTTGCTGAAGTGCCAAAAAAAGGAGAGGTAGTAGTGCTCTCAAACGATTCACTGCCACTAGGAGAAGGGTCCGTTGGCCATTTAGAACTTACAGTTATTGATGTAATTGAAATTATAGGGGTCGATTCCGCTTCAAATTTGTTTTGCCTTGAGGATCTAGAGTTGTCACCTGACATAGCTGATGCAACTCTAAGTTTTTTTGAAAACAATTTAGGGTTGTATGTGGATAGATTTCGGGCGCAACAAATACCGACAACAAATAACGGACAGCCATCTAAATAAACAAGCTATTTGATGGCGCAAAAAGGCAGCGAAAAAGGCTAGGTCTGCTTTAGATATTCGCCTCTGACTCATTAATGGATGGAAGGTTAGGCTAACATGTTATTAGAAATACCTAGTCTTGAGTTGATGTGTGATTTTTAGGTGTGAACAATCCTGCCTGTTAAGCAAGTTACGTAGTTAGTTTGTGCAGCTGGAAAATATTATCCAAATCCACTCAGTCGGTTACATGCTGCTTGGCCGCGGGTCCAGCAGTGGCCTGCTCGGATGCTATGTGCGGTGAGGTGTTCCCAGCTGCCTGCAGCGCTACCAAAGCTACGGCTAAAATGACTGACAAGTCAACAAATAACGGACAGCCATCTAAATAAACAAGCTATTTGATGGCGCAAAAAGGCAGCGAAAAAGGCTAGATCTGCTTTAAAGATTCACTGCTGATTCATTAATGGATGGAAGGTTAGGCTAACATGTTGTTAGAAAGACCTAGTCTTGAGTTGATGTGTGATTTTTAGGTGTGAGCAATCCTGCCTGTTAAGCAAGTGATGCAGTTAGCTTATGCAGCTGGAAAATATTATCCAAATCCACTCAGTCGGTTACATGCTGCTTGACCGCGGGTCCAGCAGTGGCCTGTTCGGATGCTATGTGCTGTGAGGTGCTCCCAACTGCCGGCAGCGCTGCCAAAGCTACGGCTAAAATGACTGACAAGTTGCAGCCAGCTATCTTGCTCTATGCCCAGCTCTTGCAAAAGCTTTGGTTGATTTGCGGGAATGTAACCACGCTTATCATCACGAATGGCGCGTCCTGTCCAGTCTACTAATTGCAGATACTCTTCAAAATAGAATGGGATTTCATGGGGTTGGCGTACATCAAATTGGCGCTCAAAGGGTAACAGCTCGGATTTGGTTACCTGATGGGCATCTTGTTTTGCTTTAAATTGCTGTATGCGCTCATAAATCGAGGTGAATTCTTGCTCTTCGATGTGCTGGCAGATATCGGCTCGTATTGGATTTAAATCGACATAAGCCATGCAGGTCAGTAGCGCTTTCTCATCCAGCAAGGCTTGGCTTTTAAATCGCCCTTCCCAAAAATGGCCCTTGCACTTGTCTTCTTGGTTGGCTCTGCGGGCGATATCTTCGTTTAAACAACGCATAAACCAGCTGATGTCCTTAAGGCGGCTGCGCCATTTTTCTATCAGCTCTGCAACGACTTCTTGCTCAGCAGTGCTTTGCTCTTTCCCTACTCTCCAATCATCTACCAACATGGGCATAGCAAACAATTGCTGCCAGCGCTCCACGACGTCAACATCCGATAAATCACGGTTATCAGCTAAATTAATGTGTAGTATCAGGTGGTAATGATTACTCATAATGGCGTAAGCACAGATATCTATGGTAAAAATACTGGCGAGTTGTTTAATTTTATCCAGCAGCCAAGGCTTACGATGTTCGTAACTTTGCTGGGTGTAGTGGTCGATGCCGCATAAAAAAGCGCGACGCACGCAGCGGCTGGTGACATGATAGTAAGGCGTTGATTCAGGGCAAATCAACTGCTCGCGAGATAAAGTCATGGCCACATCCTGCTCAATAAGTGGTTTATTAACTATGGCTCAGAACGTGAGTTAGCGCAAAAAGAGATGGGTGTCCTGTTACTCCATGGTGAGGTGTTCCCAGCTGCCCGCAGCGCTACCAAAGCTACGGCTGAAGTGGCTGACAAGTTGCAGCCAGCTATCTTGCTCTATGCCCAGCTCGTGCAAAAGCTTTGGTTGATGGGTGGGGATATAGCCACGCTTATCATCATGAATGGCTCGCCCTGTCCAGTCTACTAATTGCAGGTACTCTTCAAAATAGAACGGTATTTCATGGGGCTGGCGTGAATCAAATTGACGTTCAAAAGGTAACAGCTCGGATTTGGTTACCTGATGGGCATCTTGTTTTGCTTTAAATTGCTGTATGCGCTCATAAATCGAGGTGAATTCTTGCTCTTCGATGTGCTGGCAGATATCGGCTCGTATTGGATTTAAATCGACATATGCCATGCAGGTGAGTAGCGCTTTCTCATCCAGTTTACAACCCACTTATTGAGCAGGGGGGGAGCTTCCCTTTACCACGCAAGCCGTTAACCTCTACGCAGCAACAGTTGCATACTTGATGCTAAGAAAAAGCATGCAACTTGCATAACCCTTAAAAAATAAACGGATTGGTTTTCTTCTCTTTGCCTATGGTAGATTTAGGTCCGTGGCCGCTGACAAATTCCATGTCATCGGGCAGCACCCAAAGTTTGGTTTTGATGGCACTGATTAATTGATCGTGGTTGCCCATGGGGAAGTCGGTACGACCGATTGAGCCTCTAAATAGCACGTCGCCAACTAGGGCTTGGTTGCTGTTATGGTCAACAAACACCACATGACCTGGGGTGTGGCCGGGGCAATGGAGCACTTGTAATTCCACTTTACCAAAGGTCACTGTGTCGTCTTGCGCTAGCCAGCGGTCGGGGGTGAACTTAGTCACTGGGCCAAAGCCAAACATTTGGCTTTGCATGGCAAAACCATCAATCCAAAAGATGTCGTCTTTATGTGGCCCTTCGATGGGCACGTTTAAGGTAGTGGCTAGGTTGTGAGTACCCGCTGCGTGATCTAGGTGGGCATGAGTGATCAAGATTTTTTCAACCTCAACCTGTTCTTCTTCAATGGCTTGCAGAATTTGGTCAACATCACCGCCGGGATCGACAACGGCGGCCTTGTTGGTTTGCTCGCAAATTAATAGGGTGCAGTTTTGTTGAAATGGGGTGACAGGAATAATTCGAATACGCATGGTGTGAGTCCTCATCTTTTGCGGTTATTCTACCTAATATGAGATAAATGAAAATGTTGGAGCGCAAAAACAAGCCGGAGTTGGCAATCTTGGTTAATTTGATTGACCAGTCATAAAAATGACATCAATGTTTGGCTAGAGTAGGGATTCATCAACTAAGCTGACAGTATGGCTCCACGCGATTGGGCTGCCACTGGGTTTAGTTCAGCGCCGTTTATTGGAGCGTAAGGAGAGTGCCTATGGCGAACCGCGATCAATGTAAATACTTTATTCTCGATACCAATGTGTTACTGCATGAACCCCTCGCAATTTATTCTTTCCAAGAGCATAACGTAATTATCCCCATGACCGTGTTGGAGGAGCTAGACCGCATTAAAGACAGGCAAAAGGATGTGAGTCGCGATGCTAGGGTGGCCATTCGCGCCTTAGAAGATATCTTTAAAGATGCAACGCCAGAAGAAATCATTGAAGGTGTTGCCTTGTCAAAACTGGAAGAGGCTGAAACGGGCCGAATTAGTATTTTTGCCGATCATAATATGGCCACGAACTTGGCGGTATTTACCGAAGACGAGCCGGACAATCGCATTATAAATGTGGCGTTGAGGTTACA
The DNA here is from genome assembly GCF_021295345.1 of Motilimonas eburnea. Taxonomy (GTDB): domain Bacteria; phylum Pseudomonadota; class Gammaproteobacteria; order Enterobacterales; family CBDFNC01; genus Motilimonas; species Motilimonas eburnea. Next base: position 52,557 of record NZ_JAIMJB010000004.1, on the reverse strand, counting down.
GCAAAGCAAGGCGCCAGCGGCCGTGGTACTGGTGACCAAAGACATTAACATGCGTTTAAAGGCCAAAGGGGCAGGCTTAAAACTGGTTGAGGATTACCGCACTGACCAACTGATTGATGATATTAATTTACTGGCAAAGGGCTTTAGGCAGCTCAGCGGCAGCTTTTGGGATCAAGTTGAAAATTGCGACACCACCACGGATGGCCGAGACACTTGGCATCAAGTCGATGAGACCATTTTAGAAAATACCTATATCAATGAATACCTGATTGATGAAACCAAGCTGTTTGCGGCAAAAGTGGTGGGCCATGAAGAAGGCAAGGCGCGTTTACTTGATTTAGGCCGCGATAGGTTGCTGTCGCGCCATGCGTGGGGAATACACCCAAAAAATGTCTATCAGGGCATGGCCCTTAACGCACTACTTGATCCTAATATCGATCTCGTGATTTTAACCGGCCCAGCGGGCTGTGGTAAAACCTTGCTAGCCATGGCCGCCGCCCTTGAATTAGTGATTGAAAAGGGCATTTATGACAAGGTGATAGTGACGCGAAATACCCCTGATATTGCTGAAAATATCGGCTTTTTACCGGGCACAGAAGAAGAGAAAATGATGCCTTGGCTGGCCGCGGTGACCGATACCTTAGAGGTACTACACAAAAATGATGAATGCCCCAATGGGTCATTAGATTACATTATGGAGCAGGCCAATATTCAATTTAAATCGGTCAACTTTATGCGCGGTCGCAGCATTCAAAACTCCTTTGTGTTGCTCGATGAATGTCAAAATTTAACCGCATCTCAGCTAAAAACCATTATTACCCGCTGCGGGGAGGGGACTAAGTTAGTTTGCTCGGGTAATTTGGCGCAAATTGACAGCAACTATCTTACCCCGGTGACGTCGGGCTTAACTTATATTGTTGAGCGTTTTAAACACTTTGAAGGCAGCGCCAATATTTACCTCAATGGTGTGGTGAGAAGCCGCTTGGCTTCGTTTGCAGAGGAAAACCTTTAACTTTCAGACATGGCCCAATATGTTGGGCCATTTAACGGCTTTTTTTATCCTTCTCGCAAACTTCAAGCAAGGTTTGAGATATTTCTTGACCCGAGTGGTGTGGTGATTCACTTTTATCAATAGTCAATAGAATAGAGCAGGTGTAAGGAGCTTATGTGATCACGCCCATTAATGACCGCCGTGCGTTTCGTCGTATGGCTATTGAGTCGCCGTTGCAGATACATTTTAATGGCCAAACCCGCCAAGGGGTTTGTTTGGATTTAAGCGCCACGGGGATGTCGATTGAAGTTGCTGATTCGGTTTATCAAGTTGGCGATGAGATTGAAGTGCATCTTGGCCAAGGCACGGCCACCGCGCCGCCATTAAGCGGTAAAGCCAATATTATTCGTATTTCTGCTCAAGGTGATAAATCTGTGTTAGCGGTTGAGTTAACCGAGCTTAAATAAACCCAGAGCAAGCCACACTAAAAAGGGGCTAAATGCCCCTTGTTCAATGTTTAAATAAATACACCCGCTAGACTTGGTCGTTGATTTCCAGTCTTGCTTGTTTTTTCTCTTCTACTGCTTGGGCGCGATAAATATGGTTCAGTACGTGAACCATGGCCAGCGCAGACGACTCGATAATATCCGTTGCTAGACCGATACCGTGGAATTTACGGCCTTGATAACGGGCCACGATATCCACTTGGCCGAGGGCGTCTTTACCTTGGCCCTTAGATGAGATTTTGTAGTCGTCGATGCTGATATCGTAACCGGCAATGCGGTTCAGACATTGGTACACGGCATCAATGGGGCCATTGCCCGTCGCGGCTTCAACCATGTGATTATCTTCACCCATGCCTAGCTTCACGGTGGCCGTTGCCAGCACGCCAGAGCCGGATTGCACGCTGAGGTAATCAAGGTGATAGTGCTCTGGCTCTTCGTGAATATTATTGAAGAAAACCAGTGCTTCTAAATCATAATCAAAGACTTGGCCTTTTTTGTCGGCCAGTTTTAAAAAGTCTTCGTAAAGGTCGTCAAGCTTGTAGTCAGAATCCGTGTAGCCCAGTTGCTCCATTCGGTGCTTGATCACATGGCGGCCGGAGCGAGAGGTTAAATTAAGGTTGTTTTGGGTTAAACCTATGCTCTCTGGGGTAATGATTTCATAAGTGTTTTTCGACTTAAGCACACCATCTTGGTGTATGCCTGATGAGTGGGAAAAGGCATTATCGCCCACGATGGCCTTATTGGGCTGGATTGGCATATTACACAACTGGCTAACCAGCTGGCTGGTGCGATGAATTTCGGTCGGTTTAATGTTGGTGTGCAGGCCAAGTTGATCTTTACGGGTGTTTAAGATCATGGCGATTTCTTCAAGGGAGCAGTTACCCGCGCGCTCACCGATGCCATTAATGGTACATTCGATTTGTCTTGCGCCGTACTGTACTGCCGCAATTGAGTTAGCTACCGATAACCCCAGATCGTCGTGACAATGCACCGAGATCACGGCTTGGTCAATGTTAGGCACGCGATTAAACAAGGTTTGAATGATGCCGCCAAATTCACTGGGTACGGTGTAACCCACGGTATCAGGAATATTAACGGTCGTGGCACCGGCTTTGATGGCCGCTTCAACCATACGACATAAGTTGTCGATAGGCGTGCGCCCCGCATCTTCACAGGAAAACTCAACATCGGGGGTATAATTTTTAGCGTGTTTAACCGCCTTCACTGCCATTTCTAACACATCGTCAAAGCCGCGGCGTAATTTGCTTTCAACGTGGATGGTGGACGTTGAAATAAAGGTGTGAATACGAAACCGCTCGGCCACTTTTAGGGCTTCACCCGCGGCATCGATATCCTTGGTGAGCGCACGGGCGAGGGCACAAGGCACACTGGTGGTGAGCTGGCCTGCAATGGTTTGTACTGATTTAAAATCACCTGGCGAAGAAATAGGAAAACCCAGCTCCATCACATCAACACCAAGGCGCTGCAGGGCAAGGGCTATTTGCAGTTTTTCCTTAACCGTTAGGCTCGCGGCAAGGGCTTGCTCACCGTCACGTAACGTGGTGTCGAAAATGATCACTTGATCTGTCATAAATCTTCCCTCGTAAATTGCCACAGCATCATTAATGGCTGTTTGGCTTTATTATAATCTGTTCACTTGGTTGTGGCCGATGTTGTTAAGCCAAGATGGCAGGTAACCGACCTGGTGCTTGGTTACTGCTAAAAGAGTGTGGCTTAACAGTATGGATAGATACGTTTTTTTAGCTAGCGAGTCAAGTTTATCACTGCCTGTTCTAAACCGGTAGCCACAGGGTTAGGGGTTTTATTTGGGTGATAGGGATAGGTGTAATTGCCTATACGTAACGTGATGTTCATTTGATAATCTCACGTTAATGTGATTTTTGTTCTATTTTTAATGCATGGCTCATCACTTTATAGGAGATGGTAGAAATGGCAGCACTTAAGGAACAGTATGTGGCTAAACGTAAACCGGGTCGACCAGAAGGCGCTTCTGATACCCGAGATATGTTATTACAAAGCGCTCGTCATTGTTTTGTCAGTGAAGAATACCGTAAGGTGACAACTCGTGCGATTGCTGAGCATGCGGGCACGAATTTGGCCATGATCCATTACTATTTCGGTAATAAGGAAAACCTCTACCTGACCATGCTGTCGGAGACCTTAAAACCTTTTGATGATGATTTAAGCCGTCGTCTTGCTCAACCCGAAAAAAATAACTTGGCCGATGTGATAATGGCCTTTTATAAAACCATGGCACGCTTTCCGGAGTTTCCTCCTTTACTGATGCGAATTATGCAAAATGAATCTGAAGTGGGGCAAAGCTATCTTAATACGTTTCTGCGTGAAGGCATTTTACCTCGCTTTCAACGCATGTTGGCCGATCTGCAACGCAGAGAGCAAATTGATCCGGCTCTTGATTTAGCCAAGTTACAAGTTGTGCTGTTGAGCTTAATGGTTCACCCCTTTACCATGCCTAACTACTTTGGTCTTCATGATGATAACGACCCCAAAGGCAAAGACTTTATGGCGTTAGGTGAATTTGTAGCGAGCTTTGCATTGCGTGCGGTGGCGGTAAAATAGCCTTGATTGTTACGCAATTTGGCGTCCCTGCGTCATCCCCTCTTTTTCGTTTCTTATACACTAAGCCAAGGGCATCGACTTGGCTTTATTGGTTTTGCTGACTGAGTCCGCACTCGCCTGAACAATGTCATCAATATGCCCTAGTTTCGTCACTTTACTGTCATAGCTTGTTTCTACTATTGAGTAAATTGATAGAAATGTGGGCTGTGGATGAAATTACAAGGCATTGCAGCAATCGATTATGCGCTTTCTAACTACTGCTTAGCGCACCGATTCAACCGCCAAGTTGCGTTTATTTGCAAAGGTATTTCTCGTACTGGCGATGGTCATTTGTATTTTTTACTTGGCTTATTGTTGTTGTGTTTCGAGCCCAGTGCGGGAACTGAATTTTTTAGCACATGCTTAGTCGGCTTTGCTGTTTGGCTGCCGATTTATATGTTGCTAAAGCGGTTGTTCAAGCGTAATCGACCCACTAATTTACCTTGTTTTATTAAACCCTCTGACCAATATAGCTTGCCTTCTGGGCACAGTGCGGCTGCCTTTTTAATGGCAACAGAGCTGGCGTGGTTTTATCCCCCTTTATTCTCTTATGTGTTTATTTGGGCGAGTGGCGTGGCGATATCACGGGTGTTATTAGGGGTTCATTTTGTCAGTGATATTTTGGTTGGGGCTGGGTTAGGTGTTGGATTTGCCTATTTCACTTTTTGGCTTACTGGAGCATTTTAATGCGGATTCTTTACGGCGTGCAAGGCACGGGAAATGGGCATATCACTCGGGCTCGAAAAATGTCGAGAGCCTTACATGAAGTTGGCTTAGAAGTTGATTACTTATTTACTGGTCGAGCGCCAGATGCCTATTTTGATATGGCTACGTTTGGAGATTATCGCACTTTTACAGGCCTGACCTTTAATTCTGCTAACGGCAAGATCAATCCTGTCAAGACGTTATTAGAAAGCCGGCCAAGGCAACTCTTTAGTGATATTAACCAGCTCAATGTGCAAGATTACGATTTGGTTCTCAATGACTTTGAGCCTGTTTCGGCTTGGGCTGCCAAGCGTAAGGGTGTGCCGACTATTGGTTTGTCTCATCAAAATGCCTTTCGGCATCAGGTGCCGAAAGTGGATTTTAATATGGCCAATGCTTTGCTAATGAAGTGTTTTGCTCCAACTCAACACCCCATTGGTGTGCATTGGTATCACTTTGGTTGTCCTATTTTGCCCCCGATAGTTGATATGCTGTCCAGTGACCAGCAAGTTGAAAACAAAATACTGGTTTACCTACCTTTTGAATCACTGAGCCAGGTTGTCGATTTATTACGTCGCTTCTCTACGCATCAATTTTACTGTTACCACCCTGATGCCAAAAACCAGCAAGTCGAGAACGTGACCATCCGCCAGCTGAGCCGAGAAGGGTTTCAACAAGATCTGCATGATTGTGCGGGGGTGATTGCCAATGGCGGGTTTGAGCTGCCTTCCGAAGCGATGCAACTTGGTAAAAAAATGTTGTTAAAGCCATTACATGGTCAATTTGAACAGCAATCTAATGTGGCAACCCTAGAAATGATGGGGTTGGCGACGAAAATGCACGGTTTAGAGCAAGCAGAGGTTGCAGCTTGGTTGCCCACTGAAAGTGCTGGGAAGGTGCGCTTTCCTGATGTGGCCAAGGCTCTTGCTCTTTGGATCAAGGGGGGCCGAGAGCAACCTTTTCAGCAGCTTGTTGATACCTTATGGTGTGCTACGGTTTTCCCGGAAAATGTATTGGACCAATTGCCAGAACAAGGGGCGAATAAATCGGCCTCCTTAGCTTGGGATATCGCGCTACGAGGCTAAGAAGTGCTTTAAACATGGCTAAATGTAACGCAAGGCTTTTCTTAGTGGATAAGATTATCACTAAAGCTTAAAAGGTTATAAGGTGCAAGGCATTAAGCATGGCAAGTTGAGCAGTATGTGCCATTCTTTAAGAGGTATCATTGAGTCAAATAGGGGTGCTTTATGCAATTTAGTAATGAAAATGGCGAAGTAATGACGTTAGCTGATAACCTCACATTGCAAGAGCTTCGCGATATGGGCGTGAGTATTTCAGTGTCAGAAGAGTTAGACCCAAACCATTCCATTTGGTTATCAGAGCCCGAAGTGCCAGAGCAATGAGCCTGAGGGAAGATGAGGTGCAATGAGTGGCTGTTGGGTGAATGATTAGTAATGAATGTTAATTAAGCCATGTTGGCTTAGCTTTAAGTGTTGAGCTGTTTTAGCCAAGCTTTATTAGCTAAGCAGTATTCGCCAAATAGTATGCGTTATTCCATGTCAATTGTTCACTCGCTGGTTTGTTACAATTGAATACATATGTCTGATAAGGGCCCTTTCGGCCCTTTCTTTTTTCTTCACGTTCCACCTTTAAAGCAAGGGCTTACGTAGTGAGGTCTAGGAAAGTGCGCGCTGAGTGTGGCTGGTTGACCTCTGATATAGAGCGAGAGCGGGTTTATAATTAGTTACTTTTTGTGGCTAAATATTAAAAAAGCATAGACGTGTAAAGGAAAAAATTATTACACTGGCGAGCACTATTGCCATTTGATCCTTATCAAAGGCCTCAATCTATTTATCAAGTAAATCATAAACTCAGACGGGAGGGCTTATGGAAATGTTGTCGGGTGCTGAAATGGTGATCAGATCATTGCAGGACGAGGGCGTAAAACATATTTTTGGGTATCCGGGTGGATCAGTGTTGGATATCTATGATGCGCTATTTCAATGCAGCGATATTGAGCATTTTCTCGTTCGCCATGAGCAGGCCGCGGTTCACATGGCTGATGGCTATACCCGTGCGACAGGTAAAGTGGGCTGTGTGTTAGTGACATCAGGGCCAGGCGCCACTAACTGTATCACTGGGATTGCGACCGCCTATATGGATTCGATTCCTATGGTGGTGCTTTCGGGTCAGGTGCCGACGGGGTTCATCGGTGATGATGCGTTCCAAGAAACCGATATGATAGGGGTTTCTCGTCCTGTGGTTAAGCACAGCTTTTTGTGTAAAAAGGCTGAGGATATTCCCGTTGCCATTAAAAAAGCCTTCTATTTAGCTGCCACTGGGCGCCCGGGGCCTGTGGTCGTGGATTTACCTAAAGATGTGCAAAATCCTAAGTTAAAATTTCCTTACCAGTACCCTGAATCGGTACAGATGCGCTCATATAACCCAACATTAAGTGGGCACAAAGGGCAAATCAAACGCGCGGTTAAAGCTTTGATGGCGGCTAAACGTCCGGTGTTGTATGTAGGTGGTGGTGCAATCAATGCAGAAGCTTCGGCGGATGTGATCCAGTTAGCCGAACAATGTAATTTGCCCGTGGCAACCACCTTAATGGGCTTAGGTGCATTTCCGGGGACGCATAAGCAGTCTTTGGGCATGCTGGGTATGCACGGCACTTATGAAGCCAATATGGCGATGCACAACTCAGATCTTATTTTTGCAGTGGGCGCGCGCTTTGATGATCGCGTGACCAACGCGGTCGATAAATTCTGTCCTAATGCCACCATCATGCACATAGACATAGATCCTACCTCGATTTCGAAAATCATTAACGCAGATATCCCGATTGTCGGCTCAGTTGAAGTGGTTCTGCGTCAAATGCAAGAAATGATGACGGAAATGGATGCGGCAAAAGAGCAAGAAGATTTAGCGCCTTGGTGGCAGTTGATTGACACTTGGCGTGCTCGTGAATGTTTGGTTTATGAAAAGTCTGACAAGGTGATCAAGCCTCAGCAAGTGATTGAAACCCTTTATAAAGTGACTAAAGGCGATGCCATTATCACCTCAGATGTGGGCCAACACCAGATGTTTGGTGCCTTGTATTACCCATTTAAAAAGCCGCGCCAATGGATCAACTCAGGTGGGCTTGGCACCATGGGTTTTGGTTTCCCTGCAGCGATGGGCTGTAAAGTAGCGCTGCCTGACGAAGAAGTAGCTTGTATTACCGGTGATGGCTCAATCCAAATGAATATTCAAGAGTTGTCGACTTGTATGCAATACAACATCCCAGTGAAGATCATTTCATTGAATAACCGCTCATTGGGTATGGTGAAACAATGGCAGAAGATGTTCTACGAAGGTCGTCAATCCCACTCTTACATGGATTCGGTGCCTGACTTTGTTAAGCTTGCCGAAGCTTATCATCACGTGGGTATTCGCGTGGATAAGCCCGAAGAGCTTGAGCCCGCACTTGAAAAAGCCTTTGCCATGAAAGACCGTTTGGTATTTCTTGATATCGCGGTTGATCCTGAAGAGCATGTCTACCCGATGCAGATTAAATTTGGCAGCATGCAAGATATGTTTTTAAGTAAAACGGAGAGAACCTAATGCGCAGTATCCTGTCTATCTTAATTGAAAACGAAGCCGGCGCATTATCACGAGTGGTAGGACTGTTTTCGCAGCGCGGTTATAACATTGAATCGCTAACCGTGGCGGTGACCGATGATCCTACCTTATCACGGATGACCATCACCACCCACGCCGATGAGCGTAAAATTGAGCAGATCCTTAAACAACTGCATAAGCTGGTGGATGTGCTCAAGGTGTGTGAGTTAACCGACGGCGCTCATATCGAGCGTGAACTGATGCTGGTGAAGGTGAAAGCAACAGGAGCGAAGCGTGATGAAGTGAAGCGGAATGCTGATATTTTCCGCGGCCAGATTGTGGATGTGACTCAAAGCGTCTATACCGTGCAGCTCAGTGGAACCACAGAAAAACTCGATGCGTTTATTGCCGCACTCGGCGAGGCCACAGAAATCGTTGAAGTGGTTCGCTCTGGTGTGTGTGGTATTGCACGTGGTGAGCGCGCCTTGCGCCCTTAGTCGTTTTTTCTAAAGGGCGGATACAAGTGTTGAGCCAAGCGATATAGCTTGGCTTTTTTGTGCGCCTTAAATAAGTTGGTTAGTTTCACTAATGTAATTGGTTAATTTAGCCAAGGTTATGGCGCATTTACAGGTTAAGTATTTTTACCTTTTAATTATCAATGTGTTGCGAATCGTTCAATGTTGGCCTAGTTCTTGATACATCAGGTTGAATGATGATTAAGTGTCAGTGGAGGCAATATGTTTGAGTTAATTGGTTTGTTGTTGGTGATCGGTGCGATGGCATTAACGGGTTTTACTTTACTTGGCTGTGTCACAGTGCTCTTGGTTACGTTTGCATTAATGTTGATTTTTGGTGCTATTGGTGTGCTGATCCAATGGGCGCCTTGGCTGTTGTTGGCTGGCTTAGTGTATTGGCTAGTAAGTGAAAAGCGCTGTAAATCCTTGTAGGTAAGTGTTTCAAACCTTGAGCTAACCTTTGCTTTAGATTAAATTGACTGCATAACGATACTTTATTAAGGACATTAAATTGAAAAAGTTATTATCGCTAAGTGTATTGGGAATGATGTTGTTGTCGGGACTCGCTCAGGCGCAAGTAATGATCCATGACGCCTATGTACGCGCGACGCCACCCAATGCACAAAATAGCGCGGCCTTTTTGCAGCTGATGAACCATAGTAAAGAAGCGGTGGCCTTAGTGGGGGCGAGCAGTGATATTGCTGAAAAAGTGGAATTACATAATCACATCATGGCCGATGGTATGATGAAAATGCGTCAAGTAGAGCGCATTGAGGTGGGCCCTATGGAGACGGTATCCCTTCAACCCGGCGGTTATCATATTATGTTGATGGGATTACACGGCCCATTAAAAGAAGATCAGGAAGTTGAGTTTACATTAACGTTTGCATCAGGTGAAACCGTTTCATTTACCGCACCTGTTAAGTCAATCAATGGCAAGCCTGCCAAAATGAATCACGATCATTAAGGTTAATCATGGAATATATTACAACTAAACGCGTGTTAGCTGTCCTTGCCCTCATTTTTATTCTCGGGTACGGCGTCTCTGTCTATTGGAGTAGCGAGCCCGATGTGATGGAAATTTCTGAGCTGGTCGCTAAGTCAAAACAAGAAGCTAATAATGAAGGCAAAAAGCCAGTGGTAGGCTACACCACGACCACGACCTTGATCATGGTGGCTGAAACCTTGCTCGACAAACCGGGTGGATATTTAAGTAATGATGTCATGCCGCCGGGCGTACTGATGGACAACATGCCCGCTTGGGAGTTAGGCGTATTGGAACAAGTACGCGATTTCTCTTTGATTATGCGTAAGGACTTCAGCCGCTCACAAAGTCAATCGGTGGAAGATAAAGATCTCAAAATTGCGCAACCCAAATTTAATATCGATAACAAAAGCTGGCACCTCCCTAGCGCAGAAGCCGAATACCGAGAAGCCATCGAAGCGCTTTACCGTTACCGCACGCGTTTAGCCGATCCTGACCAACCCGATGTGCAGTTTTACGCTCGTGCCGATAACCTCGCTGCATGGCTAAAAGAAGTGCAAAGCCGTCTGGGCAGCTTATCGCAAAAACTCAGTGCGAGTGTGGGCCGAAACATTATTAATGATGGTCTAGCGGGTGATAGCTCAGCCGAGCAATCTACCTATATGCCAGAAGAAGAAGTAGTGAAAACCTCTTGGTTTTTAACCGATGACATATTTTATGAAGCACGCGGTGCTAGCTGGGCCCTGCTGCATTTGATGAAAGCGGTTGAAGTGGATTTCAAAGGGGTGTTGGCTAAGAAGAATGCCGAAGTGAGCGTTAAGCAGATCATTCGAGAGCTTGAAGAGACCCAAGAAACGGTTTGGAGCCCGATGATTTTAAATGGCAGTGGTTTTGGGGTAATGGCAAACCATTCATTGGTGATGGCTAACTATATCTCTCGCGCTAATGCTGCGGTTATTGACTTGTCAGAGCTGCTTTCTAAAGGCTAGTGATATTCACTGCTTCCTTTTATCAATGGCGCAAATACAGCGCCATTTTTGTTTGTCTAAAAAATATAAAACTATCACGCTGGCGGTGTTTTAGCATTGCTTGCAATATCAACCTAGTTACAATACGCGCCAAATAACAGTGTAAAGAGTACAACATGAAGAAACACTTAACCGCCACCTTACTTTTGGCTGCTTGTTCAACGTCAGCGATGGCTGATGACTGGGGAATTTTTGCGGGGCTTGATTTAGCTAAGCCTACTACTGATGGTGAGCTTAATGGAGATAGCCTTAGTTTAAAAAATGACTGGCGCTTCAATGGCTATGTTGCCATTGAGCATGGCATCATTTTGTTGCCAAATGTTAAACTCGCGTTTGCTGACTTTGATGCCAAAGGTCACTCGTCAGCCAGTGATGTCACCTTAAACCTGTCTAGCATTGATACCACTTTTTACTATCAAGTGTTTGATAATGAGTTGTTTGAGATTGATTTAGGGATGACCCTCAAATTTATGGATGGCGACTTGCATACCCTTTCAAATCAGAGTGTCAGTAGTACTATTCCATTGTTGTATGGTGCGGCTAAATTCCATATCCCGAGTACCCAAATCAGTGTTTTCTCGGAACTGGCTGGGGGCGCTGTCACTGATGATAAAGCGTCTGATGCGTTAGTTGGTGTGGGATATACCCTTAACTCAGAGGGAATGTTACCTATTACCCTACGTGGGGGGTACCGCTATCAAGATGTTAAAATCAAAGACAGTGGCAAGATTAAATCGGACTATAGTGGCGCGTTTGCTGGCATAGAAGTTAACTTTTAAGTCGCTTAAGCCATTGCTTATGAGGGGGTTTACCCTCCTCATTTCGACATTATTAGGAACTGATTTCTTATTCCTTTTTATTATAAAAAATCCCTATTTATTCTTTGTTGTTATTCTTCCTAGCCAGTAAACTGTCTCGCAATTCATATTGGGATAGTGGAATCAATAGCCATGCTGTTAAAGGAACTCTCTTCGTTAACCAGCCCATTGTCAGATGTGCAACTAAACCAGTTGCAACAGGCAATCGCTGAGTTAAATCCAAACCAACTTGCTTGGGTTAGTGGATACTTGTCAGGAATCAGCCAAGGTGGCGCAGTGGTGAGCGCTGGTGCGGTGGCAACGGGTGCAGTGAGCGCCGCGCCTGCTGGCCAACTTACCGTGCTATACGGTTCACAAACCGGTAATTCGAAAGGCGTTGCTGAAGAATTAGCCGCCAGTGCCAAAGCGCAAGGTTTACCTGTACAACTTAAATCGATGGCTAACTACAAGCCAAAAGATCTTAAGAGTGAAACGCACCTTATTATTGTTGTCAGTACCAATGGTGAAGGCGAAGCACCTGATGATGCCGCTGAGCTTCATGAGCTATTGGGCTCGAAAAAAGCGCCTAAATTACCTAACTTACAATACGCTGTTCTGGCTTTGGGTGACTCAAGTTATGAGTTTTTCTGTCAAACGGGTAAAGATTTTGACGAGCGTTTAGCGGCAACGGGCGCATCAAGCTTTTTAGATCGTATTGATTGTGACGTGGACTACGAAGGTCCTGCAAAAGAGTGGGGCGATAAAGCCTTGAGCCTAGTGGCAGAGACTTTATCTACGCCAGCGGCTGCCACAGCGGCACCTGTTGCGGGTTTTGCGGCGCCAGCGCCTCTTGCAGCAAGTCAATACGATAAGAAAAACCCATACACAGCCACTCTGGCAACGAATCAGAAAATTACCGGCCGTAACTCAAACAAAGACGTACGCCATTTTGAGATTTCCCTTGAAGATTCGGGTATTCAATACCGTGCGGGTGATGCGCTAGGCGTTTGGTTCGAAAACGATCCGAAATTGGTCGACCAAGTGCTGGCACAAGTAGGCCTAACGGGCAGTGAAGAAGTTGAAGTAGATGGTAACAAGTTCAGCATTCGCGATGCTTTGATTAAAAATTTCGAGTTAACACAATCTTATCCTGGCTTTGTTGAAAAATTTGCTGAACTTTCAGGCAGTAAAAAATTAGCGAAAATCGCGGCCGATAAAGCAGCTGCGCGTGAATACGCTAACAGCAATCAGATCTTAGATATTCTATCGGTGAAGAAAAATGTCACTCTAACCGCTGAGCAGTTAGTGGGCATGTTGCGTCGTATTACCCCTCGCTTGTATTCCATTGCATCAAGCCAAGCAGAGGTGGATGAAGAAGTGCACCTAACGGTTGGCATGGTTGAATTTGAAAACAGCCAAGGCGAGCCTCGCAGCGGTGGTGCTACGGGCTTCCTAAAACGCCTAGAAGAAGGCGGGGAAGTGAAAGTCTTTGTTGAACACAATGATAATTTCCGCCTACCAGCGAATCCTGAAACGCCGGTGATCATGGTTGGCCCAGGTACAGGGGTGGCACCGTTCAGAGCCTTTATGCAAGAGCGTGATGCCCAAGGCGCTAATGGTAAAAACTGGATGTTCTTTGGTGACCAAACCTTTACCGAAGACTTCCTATACCAAGTCGAGTGGCGTAGCTACCTAGATTCGGGTTTGTTAACTAAGATGGATGTGGCTTTCTCACGTGACCAAGAAGAGAAAGTCTATGTTCAGCATCGTTTATTAGAAAATGCCAAAGAAGTGTATCAATGGCTTGAAGAAGGCGCGCACTTCTATATTTGTGGTGACGCGAACCGCATGGCCAAAGATGTGAATGATGCTTTGGTGAAAATTGTACAAGAGCAAGCTAATAAGAGCTTCGAAGAAGCCGAAGAATACGTAAGTGAGTTACGTCGTGCTAAGCGTTATCAGAGGGATGTATACTAATGAGCTATGAGCCTAAACCAAGTCCAGACAATAGCCTAGATGGACGCGCGTTATCGGACAACGAACGCATTAAAACCGAAAGTAATTTCTTACGCGGTACCATAGCTGAAGCCCTAGATGATCAAGTTTATGGTGGTTTCAGCCCAGATGATATTCAACTGATCAAGTTCCATGGTCTGTATCAACAAGATGACCGTGACTTGCGCGGTGAGCGTAAAAAGCAAAAGCTAGATCCACGTCATAGCTTCTTACTGCGCGCCCGTATGCCTGGTGGTATCTGTACCCCAGAGCAATGGCTACAAATTGATAAATACGCGCAAGAGCGCACCATGGTTGGCAGCATTCGTTTGACCACGCGTCAAACCTTCCAATACCACGGTATTTTAAAGCGTAATTTACGTCCTATTTTCCAAGGTCTGGATGAAGTCGGTATCGACTCTATCTTTACCGCGGGTGACGTAAACCGTAACACCTTATGTACCTCTAACCCGGTGGAATCTGAATTCCACGCCGAGATGTACGAGCTGGCCAAACAAACCAGCGAGCACTTTTTACCTAACACCAAAGGTTTTGCTGATCTTTGGCTCAATGGCGAAAAAGTAGCGAGTAACGAAGCTGAAAGTGAGCCATTGTATTCAAATGTTTACTTACCGCGTAAGTTTAAAATTGCGTTTGTTATGCCGCCGCAAAATGACATTGACGTACACGCTAACGACATTAGCTTTGTGGCCATCGTGCGTGACGGCGAGCTGATTGGTTACAACGTGTTAGTGGGTGCAGGTCTAGGTCATACTCATGGCGACAAGCGTACTCACCCTCGTAAAGCGGACGATTTTGGTTTTATCGCCAAAAAAGACGTGATTGCCATTGCTGAAGCCATTGTTACGGTACAACGCGACTGGGGTAACCGCTGCGATCGTCATCTGTCTAAGACTAAGTACACTATCGAGCGTGTTGGCGTTGAAGCGTTTAAAGGCGAAGTTGAAGGCCGCAGTGGCATTCAATTTGCGCCAAGTGAAGATTACAAGTTTGAATACCGTGGTGACCGCATCGGTTGGATCAAGGGTATCGACAACAAGTGGCACCTCACTCTGTTTATCGAAAATGGCCGTATCTTAGACTTCCCTGGCAAGCCGCTTAAAACCGGTATGCGTGAGATAGCTAAGGTGCACAAAGGCGATTTTCGTTTAACCGCGAACCAAAACCTGATCATTGCGGGTGTGGCGGAAGAAGATAAAGCGCAAATTGAGCAATTAGCCGTTGAGCACGGTTTAAAAACCGAAGAGCTAAGCAAGCAACGCGAAAACTCGATGGCGTGTGTGTCTTTCCCAACCTGTCCATTGGCGATGGCTGAAGCCGAGCGCTACCTTCCGGGTCTTGTGACCGAAGTGGAAGCCATGTTAGATAAATATGGCGTGGCCGATGAGCACTTAGTGCTCCGTGTGACAGGCTGTCCAAATGGTTGTGGCCGCGCCGCACTGGCCGAGTTTGGCTTGGTGGGCAAGGGCCCGGGTAAATACAACATTTTGTTGGGGGGGAACCGTGAAGGTACCCGCATTCCAAAAATGTACATTGAGAATGCTGACGAAGCACAAATTCTGGATGAGCTTGATGGCTTAATTGGTCGCTGGGCCACGGAGCGTCTACCAAACGAAGGCTTTGGTGACTTTACTATCCGTGCTGGCATTGTCGAAGAAGTTGTAATTGCATCACGGGATTTCTATGCCTAATTTAGACTTAGCTGCACTGCTTGAGCTAAACTCTGCCGAGCGCGCGTTAGCGCTGGCAGAGGTCAATGCTGAACTGGAGCAGATGACGGCTGTTGAGCGAGTGAAGTGGGCTTACGCTAATCTAGATGGCGAGTTCGCTCTGTCTTCTAGCTTTGGTATTCAAGCTGCAGTGCTATTGCATATGATCAGCAGCGAACGTCAAGATACACCAGTGATCTTGACCGACACGGGGTATTTATTCCCTGAAACGTATCAATTTATTGATGAGTTAACCGAGCGATTAAACCTTAATTTGAAAGTTTACCGCGCCGAGCAAGGCCCTGCGTGGCAAGAAGCACGCTATGGCAAACTTTGGGAGCAGGGCGTAGAAGGGATCACCCGCTACAACCAGATAAACAAGGTTGAGCCCATGAAACGTGCCCTTAAAGAGCTTAAGGTCAAAACTTGGTTCTCGGGGTTACGTCGCAGTCAGTCTTCTAGTCGTGAAGGCTTGCCAGTACTGAGTATTCAAAATGGTTGTTTTAAGTTTTTGCCAATCATAGATTGGACCAACAAAGACGTGCACTACTACTTGAAAGACTTTGACCTGCCTTATCACCCGTTATGGGATCAAGGTTATGTCTCGGTTGGTGATGTGCAAACTTCACGCCCACTGGAAGCGGGCATGACAGAAGAAGAAACGCGTTTCTTCGGTCTTAAACGCGAATGTGGTTTACATGAAGCGGATACCGAAGTGGATGGCAGTGGCATATAGCCTGAACCAGCACAACCAAGCGCCGCAAGGCGCTTTTTTTATGTTAACCGGATGACTTCATATTCACGACCAGTGCTCGGATGAAGGCAAAAATCAGTACGCCAATGAAGAATAGCGTCCATTGAAATGGCCATGTCATCACCTCAAAATGCAGGGTTAAGCCAACGAAAAAGGCCGCTGCGCCGACCACAAATGACCAGCCTTTTAGTCTGCTAAGCTCTAGTAATAACATTAATAACGAAAAAGCCAGCCAATGCCACTGATTTACATGGTGTAGCAGCTCGGTCACAGGTAAAATCCTTATGTTCTTAATGGGTATCAGATTATAAAAAATAGTTTTTTTATTCCATTAAGGAATAAAAGAGTCATTTATATTATTTTACGGGATATAGATCTCAAATTATAGTTGCAGACCAAAGCAGTAAGGACGTCTACATGGATTATTTACCCATTTTCACAAAACTTGAACAGCGCTTATGCCTAGTGATAGGTGGTGGTAGCGTTGCGTTGAGAAAAGTGCGGTATTTATTGAAAGCAAAAGCCAATGTCGTCGTCCATTCGAGTGAGTTTTGTGTTGAATTAAGTGCCATCAAGGATCCTAATCTTACCTTGATACGTCAAGCCTATAGTAGCGAAAGCCTAATCGGGGCTTGGCTGGTGATTGCCGCCACCAATGATGCCAAAGTCAATTTGCAGGTGGCTAATGATGCCAATGAAAAGGGCATTTTTGCTAACGTGGTCGATGTGCCTGAGGCGGGCAGCTTTATTCTGCCTTCGGTAGTGGATAGGTCGCCTATTGTTGTAGCGGTATCCAGTGGGGGCAATACCCCAGTGTTAGCGCGTTTGATCCGCGCTAAACTTGAAGCCTTGCTACCCAATTATCTTGGCCCACTGGCTCGATTAGCAGGTGAATTTAGAGCTAAAGTTCAACAAGCGTTGCCGACTGTTGAAGGCCGCCGTCGCTATTGGGAGCATATTTTTAATACTGGCGCGGTCGCTGGTTTGCTCGAGAAGGGCAAACAGCAGCAAGCTCGTGAGCTAATGAATGAGCAATTAGCTGATTTTAATGTCAAAGGCGAAGTCGCCTTGGTGGGCGCAGGCCCTGGCGATCCCTCATTAATTACGCTAAAAGCACTGCAATTAATGCAGCAAGCCGATGTGGTACTGTATGACCAATTGGTATCACAAGAGACGTTGGCTTTAGTGCGCCGAGATGCACAACTGGTTAATGTCGGTAAAGAAGCGGGTCGTCATAGCGTGATCCAAGAAACGACCAACGAATTGTTGGTTAAGTATGCCCAGCAAGGCAACAAAGTGGTGCGTTTAAAGGGCGGAGATCCGTTTATTTTTGGTCGCGGCGGTGAAGAGTTAGAAGTACTGGTTGAGCACGGTATTGATTTTCAAGTGGTACCGGGCGTGACCGCCGCTTCAGGGTGTGCTAGCTATGCTGGTATTCCTTTAACCCATAGAGATTATGCGCAGTCGGTGACGTTTGTGACTGGGCATTGTAAAGAGCAGGGGGAGCCCATTGATTGGTCTAGCCTTGCCCGCGAGCATCAAACCACCGTGTTTTACATGGGCTTGTTGCAAGCAGAAAAAATATACCAAAACTTAACATTGAACGGTCGTAGCCCCGCAACGCCGGTGGCGATCGTGTCAAAAGGGACACGGGCCGATCAAAATGTAACTACCGGGCAACTAGAACAGTTACCAGAGATGGCGAAAACGGTGCAACCACCGGCTTTGATCATTGTTGGTGAAGTTGTGAGTTTAGCTGACAAGCTAAATTGGTTTGGTGAGCAATCATCGCAAACCGATGCCCAATCTTTAGTTAATCTTGCCTAACGGAGTAGAAAATGGACCAACAAAGGTTAACACACCTTAAACAGTTGGAAGCTGAGAGTATCCACATTATTCGTGAAGTGGCTGCCGAGTTCGACAACCCTGTGATGATGTACTCGATCGGTAAAGATTCATCAGTGATGCTGCATCTTGCCCGTAAAGCATTTTATCCAGGTAAGATCCCATTCCCTTTACTGCATGTGGATACCACGTGGAAGTTTAGAGAAATGATTGAATTTCGCGATCGCACCGCAGAAAAATACGGCTTTGACCTGATTGTTCATAAAAACCCAGAAGGGTTAGCCATGAACATTAACCCGTTTGTACACGGCAGTTCAAAGCATACCGATATCATGAAAACCCAAGGCCTTAAGCAAGCGCTAAACCAACACAAGTTTGATGCAGCCTTTGGCGGTGCGCGTCGTGATGAAGAAAAATCACGTGCTAAAGAGCGAGTTTACTCTTTCCGCGATAAAAACCACCGTTGGGATCCAAAGAACCAACGTCCTGAGCTTTGGCGCACCTATAACGGCCAAGTGAACAAAGGCGAAAGCATCCGTGTTTTCCCACTTTCTAACTGGACCGAGTTAGATATTTGGCAGTACATCTACCTAGAAAACATCGAAATTGTTCCACTGTACCTTGCTGCTGAGCGACCTGTTGTTGAGCGTGATGGCACCTTGATCATGGTTGATGATGAGCGTATGCCACTTGAGCCAGGTGAAGTACCTGAAATGAAGAAAGTGCGTTTTCGTACCCTTGGTTGTTACCCACTAACGGGCGCGATTGAATCAGAGGCGGGCTCGTTAACTGAAATCATCGAAGAAATGTTGCTAGCCAAGACCAGTGAGCGTCAAGGTCGTTTGATCGACAGTGACCAAGCAGCCTCGATGGAGCTGAAGAAACGCGAAGGTTATTTCTAAGGGAACAGAACATGAATACGGTAATTGCAGAAGAAATTGGCAGCGTTGGTATTGAAGAATATCTAAACCAACAACAACACAAAAGCTTATTACGTCTATTGACGTGTGGTAGCGTGGATGACGGTAAAAGTACCCTCATTGGTCGTCTACTACACGACAGTGCGCAAATTTATGAAGATCAGCTTGCATCACTGCATTCTGACAGCCAAAAAATGGGGACCACAGGCGAAGAGCTTGATCTTGCCCTATTAGTGGACGGTCTAGCGGCCGAGCGCGAGCAAGGTATTACCATTGACGTAGCATATCGTTACTTCTCGACGGCTAAGCGTAAGTTCATTATTGCTGACACCCCAGGGCATGAGCAATACACGCGTAACATGGCAACAGGTGCCTCTACTTGTGAGCTAGCGGTTATTCTAGTGGATGCGCGTTACGGCGTATTAACCCAAACTAAACGCCACAGCTTTATCGCCTCGTTACTGGGTATTAAGCATTTCGTTGTAGCCATTAACAAGATGGACTTGGTTGAGTTTTCTGAAGCTCGTTTTGAAGAAATCAAGAAAGATTACCTTGAGTTCGCTAAAGGCTTGGGTGAGCGCGATATTAAGTTCGTACCGCTGTCAGCCCTTAAAGGCGACAACGTAGTTTCTAAGAGCCCAGCCATGCCTTGGTATCAAGGTGAGCCACTGCTGAACATCTTAGAGCAGGTTCAGGTTCAAGGTGAGCTAGTAAAACAAGATTTCCGTTTCCCAGTGCAATACGTTAACCGTCCAAACCTTAACTTCCGTGGTTTTGCAGGGACGATTTCTAGCGGTTCAATTGCTAAGGGCGATGCGATCACGGCACTGCCTTCAGGTAAAAAATCAACGGTTAAATCCATTGTCACGTTTGATGGTGAACTAGACAGTGCATTTGCCGGACAAGCGGTGACGATCACCCTTGAAGATGAAATCGATATCAGCCGTGGCGACGTGATCGTTAAAACGGGTGCAGAAGCGCAGTTAAGTAGTGCGTTTGAAGCCAACTTGGTATGGATGGCAGACGATGCCATGGTACCGGGTCGCCAATATGACTTTAAATTAGCGAGTAAGAAAACCCCTGGTTTTATTGAAAGCATCAGCTACAAAGTCGACGTGAATACCCTAGAGCAATCACAGGCGACGCAACTTGAACTGAACGAGATTGCCTCTTGTGTGGTGCAGTTAGAAGAGCAAGTGGCATTCGATTTATACCAAGATGTACGTGACACCGGTGGCTTTATTGTTATCGACCGTTTAACCAACGTTACCGTAGGTGCGGGTATGATCACTAAGGCGGCAGATGCTAAAGCGCTTAATCATGAGTTTAGTGAATTTGAACTGGAGTTTAATGCCTTGGTTCGCAAGCACTTCCCACACTGGCAGGCGCTTGATATCAGTAAGCTAGCGGAGTAATGGAACATGACGCTAGACCAGATAGGGATATTAGGTGTTTTAGCTGTACTGATCACGCTATTGATAGCGTCTAAGTTAAAACCAGCTCTGCTGTTTGGCGTCACCGTTATCGTCTGTTACCTAGCCGGCATGATCGAATTACCGAGCATGATGGCTAACTTTTCCAACTCCTCGCTATTGGTGTTGGTGCTGCTGATGATGATATCAGCGGCAATAGAAAAAACACGGCTGATCTCTTGGATCAGCCAACAGCTGTCTACGGGTAGCATGTTGCAAGTGTTATTGAAAATGGGTGTATCGACGGCTTTTTTGTCGTCGTTCACCAATAATACCGCGGTGGTGGCTTCATTAATTGGCGCCATCAAACGCAACGGCAATCATCCGCCTTCACGTTTGTTAATTCCCCTTTCCTATTTTGCGATATTTGGTGGCACCTTAACCTTAATTGGCACCTCGACTAACTTGATCGTCAATAGTTTTGTGATGGACGCAGGGTTACCCAGTATTGGCTTTTTCGACTTCACCCTGATCGGCATTGTGGTGTTTGTGGTGGGATTGGTCATGATCATGCTTTTGAGTCCGTCACTGCCGGATACACAAGCCGATACCCCCGAAGAAGCGGATTATTTCTTAGAAGCTAAAGTCAACGCTGGCTCGCCTTTGATAGGGCGCACCGTTGCCGAAAACAATCTGCGTAACCTACAACAACTCTTTTTGGCGGAAATAATCCGTGATGGCAAACGCATTTGTCCGGTCTCTCCGGAAGATGTATTAGCAGAAAATGACATATTACTGTTTTGTGGTGCCGTACATAGTGTGGGCATATTACAAGACTTCCCCGGTTTAGACTTATTTGCAGAAAACCAGTTGAAAGGTCAAAACTTGGTAGAAGTGATTGTGAGTCACAGTGCAGAGATAAAAGGTAAAAGCATTAAGGAATGTCATTTTCGTGAGGAGTTTGACGCTGTGGTGGTGGCTATTCGTCGCGGCCATACCCCTTTGCAAGGTGGTTTAGGTAATATTATTTTACGCGAAGGGGATACCTTAGTACTGGCACCTGGGCGCGACTTTTATAAGGTTAAGCGGCTAAATCGAGAGTTTGTAGTGGTCAGTGGTGTGGATGCCAGCACTCGATTAGATAAATATCGCAGCACGGGGGTGATGTTAGGCTTTGCAGCTGTGATTGGCCTCGCCGTACTTGAAATGGTACCCCTTTTAAAAGGGTTACTGGTCCTGCTTATCGGCTGTGTACTTTCTGGCTCGATTACTTGGAATGAAGTGAAGCGACGCTTTCCGTTTGATATTTGGGTGGTTGTGGGGTCGGCATTAACCTTAGCACAATTGTTAACCAGCAGCGGCTTAGCACAAATGATGGGCAACTTTGTCCATACCTATTTTGCGGATTGGGGGTTAATAGGGGCGCTTATTGCGGTGTATCTATTTACCTTGTTACTGACCGAGTTGATCACGAATAATGCGGCGGCAGCGTTAGCCTTTCCTGTTGCTTACAGCATCCCCGTTGGTTATGGCGTTGATCCGACAGCATTTATCATGGCAGTGATTTTTGCGGCCAGTTGTAGCTTTGTTTCCCCTTATGGCTACCAAACAAATTTAATGGTTTACAGTGCGGGTAATTATCAGCTGAAGGATTATTTACGTATCGGCATTCCGATCTCCTTGGTGTACTCCGTCACCGCATTGTCGATGATCATATGGCTTTTCCCGTTTTAACGAATTAATACAAGGATGCCCATGGCAGATGAAAATGTAGTATGGCATGAACATGCCATCGATAAAGAGGCGCGCAGCGAACAGAAAAAGCAAAAAGCCTGTGTACTTTGGTTTACCGGTCTAAGTGGCGCGGGTAAGTCAACGGTAGCTGGCGCTGTAGAGCAACGCTTACACCAATTAGGTGTTCATACTTACTTACTCGATGGTGATAATGTCCGTCACGGCTTATGTGGCGATTTAGGTTTCTCTGACGACGATAGAAAAGAAAATATTCGCCGTGTCGGTGAAGTCGCTAAGCTAATGGTGGATGCGGGTTTAATCGTGTTAACGGCATTTATTTCACCGCATCGCGCCGAGCGCGAAATGGTGCGTCAATTATTACCTGCGGGCGAGTTTAACGAAGTGTACGTTGACGTGCCTTTGGATATTTGTGAGCAACGGGATCCTAAAGGCTTGTATAAGAAAGCCAGAGCGGGCGAGATCACTAACTTTACCGGCATCGACTCGGTTTACGAGGCGCCGCAAAATCCAGAAATTAAGGTAGAGAATGGCGAACGTCCATTGTCTGAAGCCGTTGATCAAATCATTCAATACTTGGAGCAACATGGCTACATTAATCGATAAACCGATCGCGGATGTATGCGACATTGCAGTAGCTGCCGGCGCTGCCATCATGGACATTTATCAACGTGATTTTGCGGTTCAGACTAAATCAGATGAATCTCCGTTGACGGAAGCCGACCTTGCCGCTCATAAAATCATAGTGAAAGGCTTGCAAGCGCTAACGCCAGCCATTCCAATTCTGTCTGAAGAAGCAGCGGACATCGACTGGCAAACGCGTCAGCTGTGGACCACCTTTTGGCTGGTTGATCCCCTTGATGGCACCAAGGAATTCATCAAGAAAAATGGCGAATTCACCGTTAACATCGCGCTTATCCACCAAAATAAACCTGTGCTAGGCGTTGTTTATGCACCGGTTTTAGATAAGTTATATTTTGCTGATGAGCAAGGCGCATTTTTAACCCATCAAGGTGAAACCCGACCGCTGAAAGTGGTCGCACCGGTTGCGGGCGAAACCATTAAAGTGGTGGGGAGTCGCTCACATCCAAGCCCAGATCTAGCCGCTTACCTTGAACGCTTTCGTGACTATGAAATGGTGCCAGTGGGCAGCTCGCTCAAGTTTTGTATGGTGGCTGAAGGCATCGCCCATGTGTATCCGCGTCTTGGACCAACCATGAATTGGGATACCGGTGCAGGACATTGCGTTGCTGAACGAGCTGGGGCCACCGTTTGTCAACTTGACGGCTCTGCCTTGTTGTACAACCACCAAGAGTCATTGCTTAACCCATACTTTGAAGTGAAATAGCTAATACACTTCAGGGACAAAATTTTGACTATCTATAGGCGCACGAAGGTACTTTTCTTGCGCCTTTTTATTTAAAGGGGGTAAAACGATTTCTTTCTCGGGTAATGCTTGATAGTCAATTTGATTGAGTAGGTGGCTGATACAATTGAGTCGAGCTCGCTTCTTATCGTCTGAGTTCACCACCCACCAAGGGTTTGATGTGGTGTCAGTGTAAGCAAACATTTCGTCTTTTGCCTCGGAGTAGGCGGCCCAGCGACTACGTGACTCAAGATCCATGGGGCTAAACTTCCAACGTTTCAATGGATCGTGGATACGATCAAGAAAGCGCTTTTCTTGCTCCTCATCGGAAACCGAAAACCAATATTTAATTAAGATAATGCCCGATTGGGTAAGCATGCGTTCAAACTTGGGGCAAGAATGCAAAAACTCTAAGTATTGATCTTCAGTACAAAACCCCATCACCCGTTCAACGCCTGCACGGTTATACCAGCTGCGATCAAACAAGACGATTTCCCCCCCGGCGGGTAAATGGGTCACATAGCGCTGAAAATACCATTGGCTTTTTTCTCTGTCATTGGGGGCGGGCAGGGCAGCGATACGGCATACCCTAGGGTTGAGTTTTTCGGTAATACGTTTGATCACACCGCCTTTGCCAGCCGCATCGCGACCTTCAAAAATGACCACGACCTTTAATTGTTTCGCAACGACCCATTGTTGCAAGGTGACCAGTTCGGTTTGCAATTTAAGCAGTGACTTTAGGTAATGCTTCTTTGATAATTTACCCATATAGATAGCTCCCATCAATTCTAAGGTCGTTTCGACTAAATTGTCTAATAAGCTGCCAAGTCAGCTGATTGGTTTCTTCAATGCCGTTTCTAAACTATAGTATAAATAACTGATTTTATGTCTAAACAGCCACGCAATTGGCAAGCGCAGTGAAATCCAAATAGCTGCCCTTGGAGAGTAAGATGGCAAAACATGTTCTGTTGGTTGGATGGTTAATATTGACGATCGGCATGGCTTCGGCGCAGACGGTATTTTCGTGGATAGATGAAAAAGGGGTGATCCATTACACCGATAAGCCCCCCGCCCCGGAAGTCAGGCAGAAAAAGCGTTTTATGGAGTTTGAAATTAGTATTGATACTGTGTCAGAGCCAGTACCAACGCAGGCGCCTGAGCTATATCAGCCAACGGCTGACTTAGACAAGGTGTTTTCCTTACACCAAGACTTGTCCCCCAGTTGCCGTTGGATAGCCAAGCGGATCGCTTTATTGGAGGCGCTGATGGAACAACATGCCAGTGACTATGACCAGATTCTAAAACTAGAGGTGAACAAACGGCAACAAGATTGGTTAGAGCAAGGCTGCTTCGCATCATTCAGGTAGGCAAAAAAAAACCCTGCTATCTAAGCAGGGTTAAAAAACAAGGAATAGTCTAACAGGCATTCAACCTGTTACATCAAGCGATCAAATCCTATGTTGCCTAATGGAGTTTATCTTGCCGCACTTCCGAAGTGCCCGCATTGGCTTGCTAATCAATACGTCGATAAATGATGGGGCGAATATTAATGTGATAGATCTCACAATGCAAGGTAAAAGTGTAGTTTTATCACTAAATACATGAAAACCCCATCAAATAAGCCTAATGTTTTACCTAACTCGCTTAAATATCATGCTTTTTAATGAAATAAAATTACACTCAAATTTCCTCATGTTCATGTAATTCTTCCAATTCAAGCAGATTAATGGCTACCGCAACAAAATCGGTGTCGGTAATAATGCCGATTAATTTGTTTCGCTTGACAACGGGTAAGCAGCCAAATTTATGTTGCTGTATATACAGCGCGGCGGCTTTAACACTGGCTTTAGGATCAACCGTGGTGAGGTTTTTAGTCATTACCTTGTGCAGTGCGATAGTTGACCAAAGTGAATGCTCACCTGTGTCTTTAATCACCGTTGATTGTTTAGCAGCCAGTAAGTCACGTTCAGAAATCAGGCCAACCAATTTTTCCTTTTCGAGGATAGGGATGTGGCGAATGCGCTTTTCGGCCATCAAGGTGGCTGCTTGGGCAAGGGTGTCTTGGGGGCTCAGGGTGTAAAGACTTGACGTCATAATATCGGCAACAGTAATCATGATTTACCCTCCTACTTAGTTACTTTAAATCTAGTCAAGGAAGCGTAACTTGCTGTTGATCAATATCATATTTATGAGCTTAATCACTGTTATATCAGTTATTTTTTACATCTTTACCGGCCTCTATTTTTGACTTGGAAATGACCATTTATTCGCCAGCATTTAGGGTGAAGAGCCTAAGCTTAAGCAATCACTGTGTGATCGCCGTTGTTGTCAACGCGGTCATTGGGTTTGTTGGAGTGAGGTTATGGCTGTGTTCAACTGTTTAAGCCGTGTCGGTGTCATTAATGTGGTTATGTTAAGCATCACGCTGGTGAGCCAAGCCGCTCATGCTGAGCCGCGAATTGTCGGTGGTAGCGCCGTGACCGAGTTGAATGTGGGGATAGCGAGTTTGCAGGTTTGGCGGGGAAATGTCCTTTATCACTTTTGCGGTGCCAGTTTGTTATCTCCCCATTGGTTATTAACCGCCGCTCACTGCGTAAATGCAGAGGGCCAAGACAATAATCGCGATGGTGTTGAGGACAGTCAACTGGAAGTTTTTTTTAATGCGACTGAACTTAGTGGGTCAACGGATTATAACCGCAGAGCTAAGGTTAACAGGGTCATTATTCACCCACAGTTTAATCCTGTCAGCCTAAGCCATGACATTGCTTTACTGCATGTAATTAATCCTATCAATAGCCAGTACAATCGTTTAGGCTCGGGCAGTTTGAGCCAATTCAGTTTCGGAAATACGGATTTTACCGCCTACGGTTGGGGGGCGGATAACCAAGCAGGTGATCATTACCCTAATTACCTCAAGCAAGTCAGTCTCAATTACCAACCGTGTCCGTATAGCCCATTGCCCAATGCGGTATTTTGCGCCGGAGGGCAAGCCCTGCAGGATACTTGCTTTGGTGACTCGGGCGGCCCAGTGATGACAGAAACGAACGAAGGGAGGCTGCAGTTTGGTATTGTCAGTTTTGGGGCTGCTGATGCATGTGGTTTAACGGGGCTGCCAGCGGCCTTTACTTATGTTCCTGAATACCTTAGTTGGATTGCGCAGCAGCAAGCGCCTTTATTATGGGGCAATGCCCCGATATTTGAGCAGCAGGCTGATGAACCTAACAAGGGACTGAGCCAACCCATCACATTAACCAACACGTCAGATCAAGCGGTGGTGATCACGCAGGTTCAGCTGTCTCCGGAAGGCATTTTAGAAGCGGAGCAGGGGTGCATTGGCCATGAGCTTATGCCACAGCAAAGCTGCACCCTTAATTTGGCTATGGTGGGGGATATTTTACAAGTGCATCAAATCGAGTTAGCCGCTTTTGGTGATAATGGTGCCGTTGCTCGTCTGGCTTTTAGTATCGCAGCTCATGCTGATAACCGGGTTGCGCCTGTCTCAAGGGGAGGTGGCGGCGTCATGGTTTGGTGGGGGTTAGCCTGTCTGTTATTGATCTCATGCTTGCGATCTGATTGTTCTGGCCGCCGATGAGGTGATGACACGCACTTGTCCAATTGGGTGACCTAAGTGTCTTACTGGACTTACTTTGCGGCTCATGTGGTGATTTCCCTGATACAAAACTTGATATTAAAAAGGCCCAAGCCTAGACTAACCGCCTTCTTTTATCTTGGTATGCAGTAATGAAAGTAGCCGATTTTTCTTTTGAACTACCTAATGAGTTGATCGCTCGTTATCCCAACCCTGAGCGTACTTCAAGTCGATTACTCACCCTTGATGGCAACACAGGTGAAATAGCACACAAGCAATTTACCGATATTATTGACTTATTATTGCCAGGTGATTTGCTGGTATTTAATGATACCCGCGTGATCCCAGCTAGAATGTTTGGGCAAAAAGAGTCGGGCGGTAAACTCGAAGTTTTAGTTGAGCGCATTTTAGATGACAAGCGCTTTTTGGCCCATGTTCGTTGTTCTAAGTCACCCAAACCGGGTAATAAATTGATTTTAGAAGGCACGGTCAATGCTGTGATGCGACAGCGCCATGAAGCCTTATTTGAAATTGAGCTAGATGATACGCGAACCGTACTTGAAGTACTGGAGAGCATTGGTCACATGCCATTGCCGCCATATATTGACCGACCGGATGAAGATTCAGATAAAGAGCGTTATCAAACGGTTTACAACAAAAAGCCGGGAGCTGTAGCCGCCCCTACGGCGGGTTTGCATTTTGATCAAGGCTTATTGGATAAACTCAAGGCGAAAGGCATCGACCAAGCGTTTGTCACCTTACATGTTGGCGCAGGTACGTTCCAACCGGTGAAGGTGGATAATGTACTTGAACACCAAATGCACTCTGAATATGCCGAAGTGCCGCAAGAGGTTGTCGACCAAATTAATGCAACACGTGCACGTGGAGGCCGTGTTATTGCCGTTGGGACAACGTCGGTGCGCTCACTGGAAAGTGCCGCTCAGGCAACCCTTGCACAGGGTAAACCACTGGCGCCTTTTTTTGATGACACCCAAATCTTTATTTACCCAGGTTACCAATTTCAATTAGTGGACGCCATGATCACTAATTTCCATTTACCTGAGTCAACTTTGATCATGCTGGTTTCCGCTTTTTCCGGTTATGAGCATATAATGCCTGCCTATGCGAGTGCGATAGAGCATAAATACCGTTTTTTTAGTTACGGTGATGCCATGTTCTTGACGCGAAAAGCTAATGCGATAAACACGGTGGCTGAATAAGTCACCCTTTTTACACCCAAATTCGGTTGGACTGTTTTTCTGACTTGAAGAGGTAATCATGAAATACGAACTATTAAACACCGATGGTCGAGCCCGCCGTGGCCGCCTTGTCTTTGAACGTGGTACGGTTGAAACCCCCGCCTTTATGCCGGTTGGTACCTACGGCACGGTAAAAGGCATGACGCCAGAAGAAGTGGCTGACACGGGCGCGCAAATCTTATTGGGCAACACCTTTCACTTGTGGCTGCGCCCTGGTCAAGCCGTTATGCGCAAGCACGGTGATTTACATGACTTTATGAACTGGCAAGGCCCAATCCTAACGGATTCTGGCGGCTTTCAGGTGTTTAGCTTAGGTGATATCCGCAAGATCACCGAAGAAGGGGTGCATTTTCGCAACCCTGTGAATGGTGAGAAGATCTTTTTAAGCCCAGAAGGCTCGATGGATATTCAATACGATTTAGGCTCAGATATCGTGAT
Organism: Motilimonas eburnea; assembly: GCF_021295345.1. GTDB lineage: Bacteria > Pseudomonadota > Gammaproteobacteria > Enterobacterales > CBDFNC01 > Motilimonas > Motilimonas eburnea. The sequence goes on along the minus strand of NZ_JAIMJB010000004.1, from coordinate 23,727 downwards.
GATATTTGACGAATGTACGCCCTATCCAGCGACCGAAGCCGAGGCTGAGAAATCAATGCAGTTGTCATTGCGCTGGGCTAAGCGTAGCCGCGCGCAATTTGATGCCAAACAAAATCCGAATGCACTGTTTGGCATTATCCAAGGTGGGGTCTATGAGCATTTACGTGATGTATCTCTCGTAGGCTTAACCGATATTGGTTTTGATGGTTATGCTATTGGCGGCCTTGCTGTGGGCGAGCCAAAAGAAGATATGCACCGCATTCTTGAGCACATCGCCCCCAAAATTCCTGCCGACAAACCGCGCTATTTAATGGGCGTGGGTAAACCAGAAGACCTAGTTGAGGGCGTGCGCCGCGGCGTCGATATGTTTGATTGCGTGATGCCAACGAGAAATGCACGTAATGGTCATTTGTTTACATCGGAAGGTGTGATAAAAATCCGCAACGCCAAGCATCGCGAAGACACGAATACTCTGGATCCCGAATGTGATTGTTACACTTGTAAAAATTATTCTCGGGCTTATTTATACCATTTAGACAAGTGTAATGAGATTTTGGGGGCGCGGTTAAACACCATTCATAACTTACGTTATTATCAGCGTTTGATGGAAGGTTTGCGCAATGCTATCGCGCAAGGTAAATTAGACGACTTTGTGACTGAGTTTTATGGCAAGATCGGTAAGCCGGTTCCGCCTTTAGAAGAAAAATAATTTTTACGTTAAGTACGAGGAAAAATAATGAGCTTTTTTATTGCTAACGCTTATGCAACTCCAGCAGCAGGCGCCGAAGGTGGCGGTATGTCTATGATTTTCATGCTGGTTGTCTTTGCTGCCATTTTTTACTTTATGATTTTTCGCCCACAAAACAAACGTGTGAAAGAGCATAAAAACCTGATGTCATCACTTGCAAAAGGAGATGAAGTGTTAACATCGGGTGGACTAGTTGGCCGTATCGTTAAAGTAACTGACGAAAACGACTACATCACGATTGAACTTAATGAGAGCAATCAAGTTGTTATTAAAAAAGACTATGTTAGCGCAGTACTGCCTAAAGGTACGCTAAAGTCTTTATAAGTCTACAAGGACGTTTACAGTGTTAAACAAATATCCGTTGTGGAAGTACATTATGGTGATCGCGGTGATCACCATAGGTTTACTTTACGCAACACCTAACCTTTACGGCGAGGATCCTGCCGTTCAAGTATCCGGTAAGCGCGGTGCGGAAGTTGAGTTGGCCATTGCTGGCCAGATTAACGACGCCCTTGAGCAAGCCAATATCGAAGTGAAAAGTTCGTCTTTAGAAGAAGGTCGCTACCTAGTTCGTCTTGTTAATCGCGATGATCAACTAAAAACAAAAGAGCTGATTTCTGATTTACTCGGCGCACAATATACCACTGCTTTAAACCTAGCGCCTGCAACACCTGCTTGGCTTGAGGCGATAGGTGCAGGCCCGCTTAAACTCGGTTTAGACTTACGTGGCGGGGTTCATTTCCTAATGGAAGTGGACATGGATGCGGCGATAGCCAAAGCCAAAGAGCAAATGGTCAGCGATTTTCGTTCTGAGCTGCGTGAGGAAAAAATCCGTTACCGTGGGGTGCGTGAAGATGCTAAAACCAACGGTGTCATCATACGTTTTGCCGATGAGCAAACCCGCAGCGATGCCGAAACCTTCTTAAAACCTAAATACCCTGGTTTTGTGTTCGATGATGATGAAAGTGAAGGCGTGTATTTATTAAAAGTCGCAATGAGTGAAGATAAGCTCAAAGAGACCAAAAACTACGCCTTAGAGCAAAACATCACCATCATTCGTAACCGTGTTAACCAGCTAGGTGTTGCCGAGCCGCAAGTACAACGCCAAGGTGCAGATCGCATCGTGGTGGAACTACCGGGTGTACAAGATACGGCACAAGCGAAAGAGATCTTGGGCGCAACAGCCATGCTGGAATTTCGCTTAGTTGACGAGAAAACCGACGTCCGTGATGCTGTCGAAGGCCGTTTACCTGCGACATCTCAGGTTTATCAAAACCGTGATGGCCAGCCTTTTGTGTTACAAAAGCAAATCATGTTGACCGGTGATCATATTGTTGGTGCTCGCTCTAGTATGGATGAATACAGCCGTCCGCAAGTGAACATCGATTTGGATTCACAAGGTGGCTCGAAGATGTCGCGTGTAACCAAAAATAACATAGGCAAGCCAATGGCGACCTTGTTTATTGAATGGTTACCCACTGGCCAAGAAGATGAAAACGGTAAGCGTAAACTGGTTAAACACGAAGAGATCATCAACGTCGCAACCATTCAAGCACAGCTTGGCCGCAGCTTCCGTATCACGGGGATTGATAACCCAGCCGAAGCACACAACCTTGCCTTGCTATTGCGCGCGGGTGCCCTAATTGCACCTATCCAAATTGTTGAAGAGCGTACCATCGGCCCAAGCATGGGTCAGCAGAACGTCGATAACGGTATGGCCGCGATGATCTACGGTATGCTAGCCGTGGTGATCTTTATGGCGATTTACTACCGTGCATTTGGTTTAGTCGCTAATACCGCTTTGTTCGTTAACATCATCATGATCGTCGGTATTATGTCGATGGTACCAGGTGCAACCTTAACCTTACCGGGCATCGCCGGTATCGTATTAACGGTGGGTATGGCGGTGGATGCTAACGTACTTATCTTTGAACGTATCCGTGAGGAGCTATTAGAAGGTAAGAGTATTCAAAAAGCTATTAACGAAGGTTATGGTAATGCGTTCTCAACCATTGCCGATGCCAACATCACGACCTTGATCACGGCCTTCATCTTGTTTGCTGTGGGAACCGGCCCCGTGAAAGGCTTTGCGGTGACGCTGATGATAGGTATTGCGACGTCCATGTTTACCTCTATCGTAGGTACTCGTGCCATTGTTAACTTGCTTTGGGGCGGCAAACGTCTCAAGAAGCTGTCAATTTAACGGGAAGTATCAACTATGTTTCAAATATTAAAACCTGGCGATACTATCCGCTTCATGCGCTTCTCTAAGCCTGCGTCTATTTTGTCGCTGATCCTCGTTTTGGCCTCAATCACTACGATTGCAGTCAAAGGTTTTAACTGGGGTCTGGACTTTACCGGCGGAACCTTGATTGAGGTGGGCTTTGAACATCCTGCGGACTTGAATCAAGTGCGTGAGGTGTTAGCGGGCAAAGGCTTTAATGATGCTATCGTGCAACATTTTGGCAGTACTAAAGAAGTGATGGTTCGCGTGGCTCCTCGTGAAGGGGTGAAAGGCGAGGTCATTGGCCAGCAAATTTTGCATGCTTTACAAGAGTCTATCGAAGCGGGCGTGGATATGCGCCGGATTGAATTTGTGGGACCTAACGTGGGCGCGGAGCTGGCCGAAAACGGTGGCTTGGCCATTATTGTGGCACTGGCTTGTATCTTGTTATACGTCAGTATGCGCTTTGAATGGCGTCTCGCATTAGGCTCGGTGGCTGCACTGGGACACGACGTGGTCTTAACCTTAGGTATCTTTTCGTTATTTCAACTTGAGTTTGACTTAACGGTACTTGCTGCGGTGCTCGCGGTGGTCGGTTACTCGTTAAACGATACCATAGTCGTATTTGACCGGATCCGTGAAAACTTTCGCCGAGTGCGTAAGGGTGGGCCAGAAGAGATCGTCGATATCTCATTGACTCAAACACTAAGCCGTACCTTGATTACTTCTGGTACGACCTTGTTTGTATTAATCGCTTTGTTTGTGAAAGGCGGCGCGATGATCCACGGCTTTGCAACGGCATTACTCGTGGGGATCTTAGTCGGTACTTACTCTTCGGTTTACGTTGCGAGTGCATTAGCCATCAGGCTTGGCATTTCTCGTGAGCATATGATCCCAGTAGAAGTAGAGAAGGAAGGCGCCGATCAAGAGCCTGTTGTTTAAGGTTGATTGGCAGCAATTGTTTTAAAACCCGCGTCAGCGGGTTTTTTTTGACCTAAACTACCTGGTTCATTAGGTGGTTATTGCTGCAGATTCTGAGTAAGATGAAACGCATAACTAAAAACAATTCACGAGGAATTTATGCAACACAGTACACGTTTTCTTGCGCTGGTCGATGCATCCAGAGCGCGGATCCAAGAAACCAATGTCGAGACGGTAAAGCAGTGGCTTGATAGCAAGCGCGACTTTGTCTTGATCGATAACCGAGAAGAAAGTGAATGGGCCAAAGGCCATATTCCAGGTGCCATTTATCTGGGGCGAGGTATTTTAGAGCGTGATATTGAGCAGCGCTGCCCAGATTTAGACACCGAGATTGTGGTTTATTGTGGCGGTGGTTTTCGCTCGGCTTTATCCGTTGATAATCTACAACAAATGGGATACACCAAGGTCATCAGTATGGATGGCGGCTTTCGCGGTTGGAAAGAAGCGGGTTATGAGATTACCGAGTAGATGATCCTGATTTACAGTCAAAAAAGGCGATAGAAATATCGCCTTTTTTGATGTCCAAAACCTTTGCCTGAGGCTGCGTTTAGCGGCTCATTGACTCGGTAAGGTGAGGACGAATTTTACTAAGCAGTTGCTTAACCACTTTAGGACCACCAACCACTAAGTTTCCTGATTTTAGGTAATCATGGTTGCCAGCGAAGTCAGTCACGATAGCGCCTGCTTCTTTTGCGATCAGTTCACCCGCGGCGAAATCCCAAGGCTTAAGGCCGAGCTCCCAGAAACCATCAAAACGGCCTGCTGCAACATAGGCTAAATCTAACGCTGCAGAGCCTGCGCGGCGCATGTCGGCAACATCGGTGAACAGGTCAGCAAAGATATTGAAGTAAGCTTCACTGTGGTGCTTTTGCTTAAATGGGAAACCAGTGGCAAGTAAGGTGCCTTTGAGCTCTTTCGGCTGGGTGCTACGGATACGGTATCCGTTTAATTGGGCGCCAGCGCCACGCGTTGCGCTAAATAACTCGTTGTTGATGGGATCGTAAACAACGGCTTGTTCTGTTTTGCCTTTTACGCGCAGTGCGATAGAGACGGCAAAGTGGGGGACGCCACGAACAAAGTTAGTCGTGCCATCTAGTGGATCGATAATCCATTGGTAGTCGTTGTCGCTACCTGCTAATTCTCCGCTTTCTTCAGCGACGATAGAATGCTCAGGGTAAGATTTACGGATAGTGTTGATAATGGCTAGCTCAGCTTCTTTATCAACATTAGTCACAAAGTCGTTAGACCCTTTTTGTTGTACTTCAACTTTTTCAAGTTGCTCATAAGCTTTTGCAATAACATTACCTGCGTTACGCGCTGCGCGTACCGCGATATTTAGCATAGGATGCATATCGGATTCACCACTAGATGTTAAAGAACGTTGTATAAATTTACGGCGGCGGATGATAACAACCGATGTTGTGATAGTAAAGAAATAAAAGTCGTTTTTTACGTTCGTTGCTGTGGTAGAATCCGCGTTTTTGGAATTAATGTCGAGCAGTAAGATGTTAGAAAATGTACGCGTTGTATTAATTGGTACCTCCCATCCAGGTAACATAGGCAGTGCCGCGAGGGCCATGAAAACCATGGGTATCCATGATCTCGTACTGGTAACACCTGACTGTGAAGTGGATAGCCACGCTGTGGCACTATCGGCAGGGGCCGCTGATGTCGTTGAAAATATCACTATCTATGATTGCTTAGAAGATGCTATTGCAGACTGCCAATTGGTGGTGGGAGCTAGCGCGCGCTCACGTACGCTAAATTGGCCCATGGTTGGCCCCAGAGAAATGGCTGAAAAGTTAGTGATTGAAGGGCAAGATAAACGCGTGGCCATGGTATTTGGTCGTGAACGCACCGGTTTAACCAATGAAGAACTGCAACGTTGTCACTTTCATGTCAATATTCCGGCTAACCCAGAATACTCATCCCTTAACCTTGCCATGGCAGTGCAAACCTTGTGTTATGAAGTGCGCATGACTTTGTTAGCACAAAAGCAATGGCCAAAGCGCGAGCAAGAATATCCATTGACGGCCGAGCTTGAGCGTTTTTATCAGCATTTAGAAACCACTTTGACCCAAGTAGAATTTATTATTGCTTCTCACCCAGGGCAGGTCATGAACAAGTTGCGTCGATTTTTTAATCGTGCGAGACCCGAATCTCAAGAGCTCAATATTCTGAGGGGGATGTTAACTTCCGTCGATAAGGCTGTTCAAGGCATTAAGCGGCCACAAAAGAAAGGCTCAAAACCAGCAGAATAATACCTGAGTAAATTGGTTGGTTTTATACTTGACTAAATTAGTCTGGTATTTGATAATGTGCGCATGTTCACAACTGAGACATGCAATGAGACTGACTTCTAAAGGGCGCTATGCGGTGACAGCCATGCTAGACGTCGCCCTACACACAGGTAAAGGCCCAGTGCCGTTGGCAGAAATTTCTGAGCGACAAGGTATTTCTTTGTCTTACTTAGAGCAACTGTTTTCAAAGCTACGTAAAGAAGGATTAGTGACCAGTGTGAGAGGCCCAGGTGGCGGCTATTTGCTGGGAACAAATGGAGAAAATATCTCTATTGGAATGATCATTAATGCCGTTAATGAGTCGGTTGACGCGCGTAAATGTTTAGGCTCAGGTACTTGTCAAGATGGGGTACAATGTTTAACCCATTCACTGTGGAATCAGCTCAGTGATCGTATCAGTGATTTTTTAGACGGTATTAGCTTGTTTGAGTTAGTGAATAACGCCGAGGTAAGACAGATTGCCGTCGCGCAAGATAACAAGATGAAATCAGCCAGTGCGCCTTCAGTGAAAGAGAACGCACTGGTTAATAAATTAGAACAATTGGAAGTGAATTTTCGCTTATAGCTATGTGTCAAGCACTGTCGAAGATGTGCTTTTATGGAGAACAAAATGAAGTTGCCAATTTATCTCGATTATTCTGCAACCACACCGGTTGACCCTCGGGTTGCACAAAAGATGATGCAATACCTTACCTTGGATGGCAATTTTGGTAACCCTGCCTCACGCTCTCACCGTTTTGGTTGGCAGGCTGAAGAAGCGGTTGATATCGCACGTAATGAAATTGCAGAACTGGTCAATGCAGACCCGCGTGAAATTGTGTTCACTTCTGGTGCGACGGAAGCTAACAACCTTGCAATCAAGGGGATTGCAGGATTTTACGGTAAAAAAGGCAAACACATTATAACGGCAAAAACGGAACATAAAGCAGTTCTAGATCCTTGTCGTCAATTAGAGCGCGACGGTTTTGAAGTGACCTACCTTGAGCCGGACAGCGATGGCATTATCTCCCCAGATCAAGTGAAACAAGCGCTGCGCGAAGACACTATCTTGGTTAGTATCATGCATGTTAATAACGAAATAGGTGTGATCCAAGATATTGAAGCCATCGGCGAATTATGTCGTGAAAACAAAGTCTATTTCCACGTTGATGCGGTACAAAGTGTAGGTAAACTGCCTATCGATTTACAGACATTGAAAGTGGATCTTATGTCCTTCTCTGCCCATAAGATATATGGCCCTAAAGGCATTGGTGCACTTTACGTTCGTCGTAAGCCTCGTATTCGCTTAGAAGCGCAAATGCACGGCGGTGGCCATGAGCGTGGTATGCGCAGCGGTACCTTACCTACTCACCAAATTGTGGGCATGGGCGAAGCATTTCGTATCGCTAAGCTTGAGATGGCTGAAGAGTCTAAGCGTATTTTGGCTCTGCGCGAGCGTTTATGGAACGGCGTGAAAGACATGGAAGAAGTGTACCTTAATGGCTCCATGGAACAGCGTGTAGCGGGTAACCTAAACGTCAGCTTCAACTATGTTGAAGGTGAGTCGTTAGTGATGGCGCTAAAAGACTTAGCTGTTTCTTCAGGTAGTGCTTGTACTTCAGCCAGCCTTGAGCCTTCATATGTACTGCGTGCCTTAGGTCGTGATGATGAATTAGCGCACAGCTCAATTCGTTTCAGTATTGGTCGTTTTACTACCGCTGAAGAGATTGATTATGCAATTGAAATTATAAATAAAAATATCGGTCGTTTACGTGAAATGTCACCTTTATGGGACATGTTCAAAGAAGGGATTGACTTAAGCAAGGTTGAGTGGGCACACCACTAATTGTCTAGGTATAACCTTTAGTAAACAATCTTAAGCATGGGAGTAATAGAGTATGGCTTACAGCGATAAAGTAATTGATCACTACGAGAACCCACGTAACGTTGGTTCTTTTGAAAAAAATGACCCACAAGTTGCCACTGGGTTAGTGGGCGCACCAGCATGTGGTGATGTTATGAAGCTACAGCTGAAAATCAGCGATGACGGCATTATTGAAGATGCGAAGTTCAAAACATACGGTTGTGGCAGTGCCATCGCATCCAGTTCACTTGTGACTGAATGGGTTAAAGGTAAGTCCCTTGAAGAAGCGGCGGCAATTAAAAATACCGATATTTCTGCCGAATTAGCATTACCACCTGTTAAAATTCACTGCTCGATCCTTGCAGAAGATGCAATTAAAGCAGCTATTGATGACTACAAGAGTAAAAAAGCGTAATTAAAACGAGGCAGTATAATGGCAGTAACGATGACTCCACCGGCAGAATCTCGGGTGCGTGACTTTCTAGCAAACCGTGGCAAAGGCATAGGTCTACGTTTAGGCGTCAAAACGTCAGGTTGTTCAGGTTTGGCTTATGTACTTGAGTTCGTTGACGAACTTAATCCTGATGATGAAGTGTTTGAGCAAAATGGGGTGAAAGTTATCGTTGATGCCAAAAGCCTGGCTTTTCTTGACGGTACGCAATTAGACTTTGTAAAAGAAGGCCTAAATGAAGGGTTTGAATTTAATAACCCCAATGTTGAAGGCGAATGTGGATGTGGCGAAAGTTTTAGTGTTTAAGGGGCGTTGTGAATTACTTTGAATTATTTGGCTTAAAGCCTGATTACACGGTTGATCTCGCCTCTGTTTCAAAAACTTATCGGGAGCTGCAAATGCAGTTCCATCCAGATAAGTTTGCGACAGCGTCACAAAGCGACAAGCTCGCGGCCATGCAAAAGGCATCACAAATCAACGATGCCTTTCAAACCTTGAAGTCTCCATTAAGAAGAGCGGAGTACCTACTTAGCCTCGCTGGTGTTGACTTGCAGCACGAACAACAAACCCTGCGTGATCCCGCGTTTTTGATGCAGCAAATGGAATGGCGCGAGCAACTTGAAGAGATTGCCCAAAGTCGTGATCCCGATAGTGAAATTTCTGCTTTTGCTAAACAGCTCGCTTGCCATCAAGATACGCTACAGCAACAACTCGTCACCACATTGGCCGCACAAAGCTATCAGGATGCGGCTTTATTGGTACGAAAGTTAAAATTTATGTTCAAGCTGCAGCAAGAGCTTGAACTATTAGAAGAATCCCTCCTGGAATAAATTTATATGGCGTTACTTCAAATAGCTGAGCCTGGTCAGAGTGCGGCTCCTCATCAGCGTAAATTGGCGGTGGGGATAGATCTTGGTACAACAAATTCTTTGGTTGCCAGTGTTCGCAGTGGTTTAGCTCAAACCTTAGTGGATGAATCTGGTCAAGATATTATCCCATCCGTGGTGCATTATGGTGACAGTGACATTCTAGTTGGCGCACAGGCTCTTGATTTTGCAGTTAAAGATGCGGCAAACACCTTAGTGTCAGTAAAACGCCTGATGGGCAAATCTCTAGCCGATATTAATCAAGCACAGATGCCTTATCATTTTGGTGAGCTTGATAGTATTGCGATTAAAACGCGTGCAGGTGAAGTGAATCCTGTGCAAGTGAGCAGTGAGATTTTAAAGCGTTTAAATCACACTGCGGTTAAAACCTTAGGTGATGAGCTACAAGGTGTAGTGATCACCGTTCCTGCTTATTTTGACGATGCTCAGCGCCAAGCAACCAAAGATGCAGCCAAATTAGCCAACTTAAATGTATTGCGCTTACTTAATGAACCGACAGCGGCGGCCATTGCATATGGTTTAGATTCGGGTCAAGAGGGCGTTATCGCTGTGTATGACTTAGGCGGCGGTACTTTTGATATCTCTATATTACGTTTACATAAAGGCGTGTTTGAGGTACTGGCAACCGGCGGTGATTCTGCCTTAGGTGGTGATGATTTTGATGATAAAGTGGTCGCTTGGTTAGCTGAGCAAGCTAACATCAGTGCACCGTTTTCTCATTCACTGCAACGAGAGCTCAAACAAGCGGCCTGTGAGGCAAAGGTGGCGTTATCAGCAGCAGATAAAGTCAGCATCACAGTGGCGTCTCTTGATTTAAATATCGAGCTGACACGTGAGCACTTCAATGAACTGATTGCTGGCTTAGTGAAAAAAACCTTAATTGCGTGTCGCCGAGCCTTAAAAGATGCGGATCAATCTGTTGCCGATGTACAGCAGGTTGTCATGGTAGGCGGTTCAACCCGCGTGCCTTATGTGCGTGAGCAAGTGGGTGAATATTTTTCCGCTGAGCCACTTACTAGTATTGATCCCGATAAGGTGGTTGCCATCGGTGCAGCGATCCAAGCGGATATTTTAGTGGGCAATAAGCCCGATTCTGAAATGCTACTGCTAGATGTGATCCCCTTGTCTCTTGGCATTGAAACCATGGGGGGCTTGGTAGAGAAAATTATTCCTCGCAATACCACAATCCCTGTTGCTCGAGCTCAAGAATTTACCACCTTCAAAGATGGCCAAACCGCCATGGCGGTACACGTGACTCAGGGGGAGCGCGAGATGGTGGGGGATTGTCGCTCGTTAGCGCGTTTTGAGCTAACTGGTATTCCACCCATGGCGGCCGGGGCGGCCCATATCCGCATTACCTTCCAAGTTGATGCCGATGGATTATTAAGTGTTACAGCAATGGAAAAATCTTCAGGGGTACAAGCACAGATAGAAGTGAAGCCTTCTTATGGTTTAGCGGATACCCAAATTGCTGATATGCTGAAAGAGTCGATGTTGCACGCCAAGGAAGATATACGCGCTCGTATGTTGGTTGAGCAAAAAGTGGAAGCTGAGCGCGCCTTAGAGTCTATTGCTGCAGCCTTAGGTAAAGATGCGCAAAGCCTATTAAGTGACGCGGAATTAGCACAAATCAAGCAAGCGATGGCTGAGTTAAAACAGGCCAGCGAAGGCGATGACGAGAAGAAAATAAAGCTGGCAATTGAAGCGCTTGATATTGCCACCTCTGAATTTGCCGCGCGTCGGATGGACCAGTCCATTCGTGATGCGCTGAAAGGACAATCTGTCGATAAGGTGTAGTATGCCAAAGGTTATTTTTTTACCTCATGAAGAGTTATGTCCCGATGGCTTAGCAATTGATGCTAATCAAGGGGATAACGTGTTAGAGATTGCGTTGCGCAATGGTATCCATATAGAGCACGCTTGTGAGAAGTCATGCGCTTGTACCACTTGTCATGTAATCATACGTGAAGGCTTTGATTCACTTGAAGAAAGTGATGAGCTTGAAGATGATATGTTAGATAAGGCATGGGGATTAGAAGCCGAATCGCGTTTGAGCTGCCAAATTGAAGTAGCCGACGAGGATTTAGTTGTGGATATTCCTAAATATACCGTCAACATTGTATCAGAAGGCCATTAAGCCACTCTTTTTAAAGCGCCTCCTTGTGGGCGCTTTTTTCATCTTGCTCCCCTGTGTTTTATTGTTTTGTGTCTCTGCTTTAGATATCTCTTCACCTGTTGGCCCTGCTTAGGTATGCTGATTGTCTGACTTATTTTTAAGGAACCATGATCATGTCTTTTGCTGTTTACCTTAGTCTGGATCCCGCCCCAGCTCTGTGGGGGGAAGGGGCGCTGTTAAGCTTTGCAGCTGAGCAAGCGTATATTCACCTTGACCCTGCTCAAGATACGCCGCGTCAAGTACAAAAAGCGGCTCGTAAATTGGCCAATATGGGGATCCCAAGCGTCATATTAAAAGGTGACCATTGGACTAACGAGTGGCGTTGGCTATTTAACCAAGGTTTTTATAACGCTAAAACCGGCGCGAATATTGATTGGGGCCAAGTATCTGATGAAGATGCATCTTGGCTCAATACCGTTAAGCTGACAACGGAGTGGGTGCGTGAAACCATTAACAAAACCCCAGAAGAGCTAGGCCCAAGCCAACTCGCTTTGCAAGCCGCCGAGTTTCTATCGGAATTAGACAGCCAGCATATTAGTTATCGCTATGTCACAGGTGATGAACTACTTGAGCAAGGATATGTCGGGATCTACCAAGTGGGTCGAGGCAGTGAACGCAAGGGGGTCATGTTACAGCTTGACTACAACCCTACGGGTGATGCCAATGCCCCTTATGATATCGCCCTTGTTGGTAAGGGGATCACCTTTGACTCAGGCGGCTATAGCCTAAAATCCAGCGACGGTATGTCGGTGATGAAAAGTGACATGGGCGGTGCGGCCACCTTAACGGGGGCATTAGCCTTAGCCATTACTCAAGGGTTAAAAAAGCGCGTCAAGCTGTTCTTATGCTGTGCAGAAAACTTGGTCAGTGGCCATGCTTACAAGTTGGGCGACATCATTACCTACAAAAATGGCGTGCGTGTTGAGATCTTAAACACCGACGCCGAAGGCCGGTTAGTGATGGCCGATGGCTTGATTGCCGCTGGAGAATTGAACCCCAAAGTGATTATTGATGCGGCGACACTGACGGGCGCGGCTAAAATGGCGGTGGGCCGAGACTACAACAGCGTACTGAGTATGGACGACGAGCTGGTTCACCGAGCATTGACTTGTGCTCGCGAAGTGAATGAGCAAGCTTGGCCATTGCCTTTTGCGCCTTGGCATAGTGAGCAAATCAGCTCTTCGTTTGCAGATATTGCCAATGTTGGCAGTGGCGAAGGCACAGCTGGTGCGAGCACCGCAGCGGCCTTTTTGTCTAAGTTTGTGGCCAACCCAGAAAAAAACTGGTTACATTTTGATTTATCAGGCGCTTACCAAAAAGTGCCGAATGACTTATGGGCTGCGGGCGGTAAAGGTCATGGTGTGCGCACCATCGCTAAGCTGTTATTGAGCTTATAAGTTGAGTTAAAAATGGCCCGATGCGAAGGGCCATTTTATTATTACCTTAATCTACCTAGCTCTGTAGGTGGGGTATTATTTTCTTTTCTTATCTTTGTATAGGGCAACGTCTGCTTTACGAAACAGCTCAGTGGTCGATAGCCCACGATGCCAGTTATGGCAGCCGATACTGGAGCTGAGTTTTAGATCGGCTAACGTTGGATCGGCCGCGATCATCTTACGAATTCTTTGCTCTACCAAAGTGGCGGAGTCGGCTGTCGTAGGTGTCAAAATTATGGCGAATTCGTCTCCACCAAGGCGAAATACCATATCAGAATGACGGATGGCTTTGGTTAATACGCTTGCAAATGCAGTTAACGCTTGGTCTCCAACCTGATGTCCTAAATTATCATTGATCAATTTGAAATCATTCAAATCAAGCAACATGAGCGCTAAGCCTTGCTCTGCACGACTGCAATGCTCTATTGAGCGAGAAATACTTTCTTCGTAATACGCTCGGTTACCTATGCCGGTGAGATGATCTTTTAACGAAATCGCTTTTAACTCTGACATGCGTAGGCAATGTTGCAATGGCAAAAGCAATAAGCGGTGTAGATCATCAAGCAATGACAGGGACCCCTCATCTAAAGGGGTGGCGCAGCGATAACTGATGTAACCGAGTTGATGTTCATGGTGCGTATTGAGCGCAAAGTTTTCTATATAGTCGCTGCTTTTTCTAAAATCGGCAGTGAAAAAGCCTTGTTCAGACTGGAAGCGAATGCCAATAAACTGGACAAAACGTGCCGCTTGGGTGGCAAAGTTGCGCATCAATTCTTTCAACTCTAGGCTTTGTTGCAGTGCTTCCATTACCTCAAGTTTGTCATCACTACTCAGAGTGAATCCATTGTTACACGCAATGGATAATGTGGCTGGCTCATTTAGGCTAGTTACTCGGCTCAAGTTATCCATGTTTTCCTCACTTTGGCTACTTTCTCAATATCACTTTTTATCATGCAGGTTATATGCCATTAATTATTCGTTATTCAGAAAGATAAATTTAGGGTTATTGGCTAACCTTAAAACAGTTACTTATAGGGGGAATCGACTTGCTTGAGTTTGTGCTTTTACTCTTATTGGCCGTGATAAATGTGGCAATTTTCCGCCGCCTTGCCTTGCCAGCCATTATTGCTTATTTGTTTACGGGGCTGATTATTGGGCCTAGTGGCTTATCGTTTTTTGCTGATTTTCACGATATGGAGCTGATTGCAGAGCTGGGTATCGTGTTTTTAATGTTTTCATTAGGCCTGGAATTTTCCTTAAGTAAATTATTATCGATGCGCACCTTAGTGTTTGGTTTGGGTGGGGCGCAGGTGTTTTGCTCTTCTTTGTTGTTTTTTATTGTTGCTTTGTTGTTTGGTATCTCTTGGCAACCTGCCATTGTTATCGCTGGCGCCCTCGCCATGTCATCCACGGCCATTATCATTAAACAGTTAGCTGAACAGCAAAAGATCCATACCCGGCGTGGCCAGTTAGCGGTCAGTGTGCTGCTGTTTCAAGATTTGTCTGTCGTCCCTCTATTAATCGTGGTGCCGATTTTAGCGGTTGCGGACATGGAGCCGGTTGCCATCGCTACAACCTTGATGATCGCACTGGCAAAGGGCTGCTTAGCTGTAATGGTGATCTTGGCGATGGGTAAGTGGTGCTTGCCTCGTTTGTTCCATGAAATTGCCAGTGATCACAGTGATGAATTATTTGTGCTCACCACCTTGTTGGTTGCGCTGTTAACGGGTGTGTTAACACATTTGTTGGGGTTATCCATGGCTTTAGGCGCTTTTTTGGCAGGGATGATGCTGAGCGAAAGTCATTATAAGCATCAGCTTGAGGCGGATATAAGGCCGTTTCGTGATGTGTTGATGGGACTGTTTTTTGTCACCATAGGTATGCTGATTGATTTAACTGTGCTACTTGAGCATTGGTTAGCGTTAGTTGGTTTAGTGCTCATTTTAATGTTGGTCAAAATGTTAATTGTATCTGGGCTTGCTGTGGTGCTACGTCAACGTCACACCGATGCCATTGCCGCTGGTATGATGTTAAGTCAAGTCGGAGAGTTTGGCTTTGTGCTAATGGCGTTAGCGAGCAAACACCAACTGGTCACACCCGGTCAGGCGTCGATTGTGGTGGCGGTGGGGGTGGTGTCGATGTCGCTTACCCCAAGCTTGGTCAAATACAGCCACCAATTCAGTGTCGACTTACTGCATAGCTCTGAAGCGTTATTAAAGAAACGAAAGCCATTGCCGGGTGAGTTTGCAGAGCATGTGATCATTTGTGGTTATGGCCGGGTAGGCCAAACCATCGCGCGATTTTTAAAGGCAGAAGGCATCAGTTATGTTGCGCTGGATCGCGATCCTTTGCGCATCAAAGAAGCGGTCAGTGGGGGGGAGGCCGTGGCTTTCGGTGATGCTTGTCGGCGAGAAATTTTGCTGATGTTAGGTGTGACTAAAGCTAAGCTGGTCATCATCACTTTTAATAACCATAAGAAAACCATAAGTATGCTCAATACTATCTCGAAGTTAAATCCCGATGCGAAGGTGCTGGTGCGGACTAAGGATGATAAGGATATTGTAGAATTAAAGGCCAACGGAGCAACCGAAGTTGTCCCTGAGGTGTTGGAGGGGAGCCTGATGTTGGTTTCCCATGTTTTACTTATGTCGGGTGTGCCAATTTCTAAAATCATCAAAAAAATGCAACATGAGCGAGAAAGTCAATATCAGCATTTACATAGTTTTTTCCATGGCCAGACGAGTGAAAATAAAGTCGAGCATGTCAGTGAACGGTTACATGCTGTTGAAATTGTTGCAGGTAGTATCGCCCTTGGGCGGAGTTTACAAAAGCTGTCACTCGACCGGGTAGATATAATTGAATGGCGCCGAAATGGTGAAGACATATTGCAAACGGCCGACATCGATGAAACGGTCAAACAGGGCGATATTTTACTTTTATCGGGCGAAAGTAAAGACATCGAAGTGGCAGAATCACATCTACTTTATGGGCATTAGGGCTTAATTGAATAAAAAATCTTGGATGGATTGCACTTGGTTTTGAGCGTCTTGATAGCCCAATTGCAGCAGCTCTCGGGTGTAGTTTTGTTCAAACATTAAATAGGATGCCAACGTTGACTCGCTGCCTTTTTTAATGCCCAAACTACGTAGGAGTAATTTCACACTCAATGGCAGTGCATCATAGTGTTTATCGGCCAGTTGATTAAAACCTTGGCTTGGTTTAATGACAAAACTTTCAATGGTACTGAGTTGCATAGGATGAGACTGATGTTGGGCTAATAAGGCTAAGGTGCTATTGATCCGGTTCATTCGCTCAATGTCAGAATTTAGAGTGTCGGTGAAAATCGTGTCTAACAAGTGGCCGGAAATCTCAGATACATTCGGGATATGGCGCGGCGCATTGGCCTTCACTCGTGGTTGCTCTAAGCTAATCACTAAGATTTTTTTGGCACCTAAGTGAATAGCAGGGCTTAACGGTGACAGTTGGTGTATAGAGCCATCACCGAAATAATCTTGGCCTATCTGACAGGGAGGAAATAGCAGTGGGATTGCAGAAGTTGCCAGTAAATGCTCTGCGTTGATCACTGTGCTAACTCCTTTACGTCTGGCTCGTTGCCAACAAGGTTGTTTGCCATCGGATTGATAAAAGCTAATTGAATCGCCGGTGGAGTAGTCGGATGCCGTGATCGCTAGCGCATTAATGGCACCAGCGAGTATATTTCTGTCAATGCGCTCAAAATCCATGTAGCGGTTTAACATTTCTCGCAGCGGTGAATTATCAAGCAGTGAGAAGCCTGGTTTGTAGGCATAATCAGCCTGAAAACTAGAAAACACGTTAGACAACATTTTGCCTGTGAGCTTAAGCATATCGGTTTGATAAACCTGATTTGTATGGAAGTTGCGCCACATAAAGTCCAATTTTTTTACGCCCAGACGAAAACAACTGGCATAGCAGGCGAGGGCAGTAATGTTGATGCCGCCTGCCGAGGTGCCGCATAAAATATTAAACGGCGAGTGGTGATTTCTGGGATAAAGCTCGGCTATGGCTTTTAATACCCCTACTTGGTAGGCCGCTCTCGCCCCACCTCCGGTTAAAATCAACGCACAAGATTTTGTTTTCATGCGTTAAGTTTAGCCATATTCAATACAGCTTTGGGAAATTAATTTGTTGCTAGAGTAGGCGTTATAGTTAGAAAGGATAAAAAGAAACAGGGACATAAGGTCCCTGCTTTAGGATTAATGCGAGGCGTGTGCTTAGTTGAGCTGCGCTAAGATTTGCCCTAACACAGCATCAACCGCGACTTCTTCTTTGCTGCCTAGTTTACGGTTTTTGTACTCAACCACTTGGTTATCTAGGCTGCGGTCGCCAATGACAATCGTGTGGGGAATACCGGTTAGTTCCATGTCTTTAAACATCACACCTGGACGCTCCTTACGATCGTCAAATAGCACATCCACGCCAGCCTCACGTAAGCCTTGATAGAGTTGCTCGGCAACCTCGGCCACACGCTCAGATTTATGCATGTTCATTGGGATGATAGCGACAGTAAAAGGTGCAATCGCTTCTGGCCAGATAATGCCATGCTCATCGTTGTTTTGTTCAATTGCCGCTGCCACAATGCGTGATACGCCAATGCCGTAACAACCCATGGTCATTATTTGGTTTTTGCCTTGCTCGTTAAGCACGGCGGCGTTCATCGACTTAGAATAGTTGTCACCGAGTTGGAAGATATGGCCCACTTCGATACCGCGCGCAATAGACAGGGTACCTTGACCGCAAGGACTAAGGTCGCCCGCGACCACGTTACGTAAATCGGCAACTTGAGGCTCATTTGCATCACGACCCCAGTTGATACCGAAGAAGTGTTGGCCATCGATGTTAGCGCCAGCAGAAAAATCGTTCATGGCTGCAACGGTGCGATCAGCTATCACAGGAATAGGTAGGTTAACAGGGCCAAGTGAGCCTGGGCCAGCGCCAATGGCTGCACGGATTTCTTCTTCCGTGGCGAAGGTTAATGGTGAAGCAATACCTTCAATTTTCTCCGCCTTGATCTCGTTTAGTTCGTGATCGCCTCGGACCAACAGAGCGATGAGCTCATGCTCAGATTCTTCATCGGCTTTAACGATTAAGGTTTTCACAGTTTTTTCAATGGCTACGTCAAATTGAGCGACGAGCTCCTCGATGGTTTTAGCATCAGGTGTGGCCACTTGTGTCAGCTCTTGGGTCGCCGCTGCTCTTGGCTCGCTTGGCGCTAATGCTTCGGCCTTTTCAATGTTGGCGGCGTAATCGCTGGCATCTGAGAATACGATATCGTCTTCACCGCTTTGTGCCAGTACATGGAATTCATGTGATGCACTGCCACCGATGCTGCCAGTGTCGGCAATAACAGGGCGATACTCTAAGCCGAGACGATCAAAGATGCGACAATAAGCGTCAAACATCGTTTGATAGGTTTTTTCTAAACACTCTTGTGAGGTGTGGAATGAATATGCGTCTTTCATGGTGAATTCACGCGCGCGCATCACACCAAAACGAGGGCGAACTTCATCTCGGAATTTAGTTTGAACTTGGTATAGATTTAGCGGCAGTTGCTTGTAACTCGCGACTTCTTTACGCACTAATTCGGTAATGACTTCTTCGTGCGTTGGGCCTAATACAAAATCGCGTTGATGGCGATCTTTAATGCGCAGTAATTCTGGACCAAATTTTTCCCACCGGCCCGTTTCATGCCATAGGTCAGCGGGTTGTACCACAGGCATCAGCACTTCGATAGCGCCAGCTCTGTCCATCTCTTCACGTACGATGTTTTCAACTTTGCGTAATACGCGCAAGCCAGTGGGTAACCAAGTGTATAGGCCTGAGGCCAACTTTCTCACCATGCCTGCTCGTAGCATAAGTTGATGGCTGATGATCTCAGCGTCGCTTGGTGTTTCTTTCACCGTTGAAAGTAAATAGTTACTGGTACGCATCTTATTCCTGTCGTTTTGGTTATGTTCTTAATGGGTTGAGTTTACCAGTGCCGACTAAGTCAGCAAAGGGCTATCTGAATACAGCAAGGCTTTTTGTTAGCTTGCTATCAAGTTATGTCAAGCACAGTGATGATGTGATGGTTGACTTGCCAGCGAATGTTAAATTCATAAAGTGAGACAGCGTAAACCTTGTCATCGGCTTTGTTACGTTTATAAGCGGGACGAGGATCTTGTAATAATACTTGTTCTATCAGTACTTGCAGTTTTGGATAGCGCACTTCAATGATGCTTAATTGCTGTTTTGCCAACTCAGCAAAGTGTACCTCAACTTGAGTAGAGGGGGGCGTGGGGGCAAAATCACTGCTGGCATGGGGCAGGGCATCGGCAAACGGAAGATAAGGCTTAATGTCAACGATGGGTGTACCATCGAGTAAATCAAGTTCACTAATGTTTAAATAAACTTGGCGCTTAATTATTTCAATGCCCTCATTTTTGACCACCGAAAGCCCTAACGGGTTAGGACGAAAAGTAGAGCGCGTTGCGAACACGCCGGCTTTGACATTGCCACCTAAGCGCGGGGGCCTGACTAGCGGTTTCCAGCCTTGAGCCATGGTTTCATGGAACACGAAAATCAGCCACAAATGTGAGTATTGCTCGATGGATTTAAAGGCATCGGGTGAGTTGACTTCACCGAGTAGTTTAATTCTCCCTTTGGCGGCAGGGGCTAACCCGGGTTGCCTGGGAATGCCAAATTTTTGCCTATAAGGTGATTCCACCAGGCCTATTTCAGATAGCGAAATACTGGCCATGTTATTGCGCGACTTTGATTGCTTGCCCATAACAAAGGGTTGCTTCAATGCACACTTCATCTTGGGTCTCGATACAGCTTGAAAAAATAATGCCGTTGGCACCGGCATCTGCGGCGGCAAGGCGAGCTTGGGTTCTTGCATCTGCAAACGTAGGCTTGGCTTCATGCTCTAGCTGTTTACATACGGACCCCTCCACTGTGGTTAGTGGGATGTAGTTGAGCTCAGCTAATTCCGCTTTTTCATATACCTTGACTTGGGAAGGCTTAAAGTATTGCTCAAAGTTTTCTTTGTCGACATTAGAATGAAAGCGGTAGTTACTGCATCCGCTGACGAAACTGACCAATATGCAGGTGGATAGTAGAGTGGTTTTACGCATTGAATTACGCCTCGGTTGAACAGGGCAAAGAGTGTAGCAAAGTTAAATCAGGAGTGGGAGCGTCTCACTGAGATTCCATCAACAAATGAGCTGGCGAGGTGTCAGCTCATTTGTTGATTAAATTAGGGGCATGGATTTGGGTACTGTTGAAATAAATGGTTAATTGTCGACATAACTTCGTCAGTAAGCTGAAGATCAACACTGGCGATATTGCTAGCGAGCTGAGTCATGTCTGTCGCACCAATGATATTACTGGCAACAAACGGTTGCTGATTCACAAAAGCCAGAGCCATCTGACTTGGGTCTAACTGATGCGTTTTAGCTAGCTCAACATAAGCTTGGGTTGCCGCTTCGGCTTGTGGGTTGGTGTAACGTTGGAAGCGTTCAAATAATGACAATCTCGCATTAGCTGGACGCTGGCCATCGAGGTATTTTCCAGACAACACGCCAAAACCCAGTGGAGAATATGCCAGTAATTCCACTCCTTCTCGCTGGGCAAACTCTGCAAGGCCTTGTTCAAAGGTGCGATTAAGCAAATTATAAGGGTTTTGAATCGTCACAATGCGTGGCAGATTGTGTTTTTCGGCTAGGCGTAAGTATTGCGACATGCCCCAAGGCGTTTCGTTGGAGATACCGATATAGCGGATTTTACCTGCCTTGACCAGCTCTTGCAGGGCTTCAAGGGTCTCGACCACGGGAGTGTAGGTTTCTTCGCTGGCATATTGGTAATTGAGTTGGCCAAAAAAATTGGTTTGTCGTTCGGGCCAATGCATTTGATACAGATCGATATAGTCTGTTTGTAAGCGCGCTAAGCTTTCATCTACCGCAAGATGAATATTTCTGCGGTCAAGTGCCATATTAGGGCGAATATTGACCCCGCGGCCACTCGATGGACCTGCTACTTTGGACGCAAGGATGATTTTTTCTCTTTGCCCGGTTTTAGCTAACCAAGTGCCTATGTATTTTTCGGTCAGGCCTTGGGTGTCGGGCTTTGGCGGAACGGGATACATTTCCGCCGTATCAATAAAGTTGACACCATGAGCAAGGGCGAAATCGAGCTGTTGGTGGGCCTGTTGCTCACTGTTTTGTTCCCCCCATGTCATGGTACCTAAACAAATTTTGCTGACTTCGAGGGCGCTGTGCGGGATCTTATGATATTTCATTACTTCCTGCTTATAGGGCTTAGAAAGAAAAGCCTGAGTTAATACTCAGGCACATTGACTTGACTGAAACCAATTTCGTTGGCTTGAGAAAGCGCCATTTCATGGCTTTTAAAGCAGGTCTCGCGGCCCAAACTGTCGGTCAAAATGACGCCTTCACCTTCGTTGTTTTTACAATCTAAAATCCAACCTTCGCCATGGGTGGCTGGGATGATGTTGGCTTCGGCGAGTTGCTGATGACGATAGAGTGTTTTTAATCCGGAAATATCCATGTTTGACCTCTTTTGTGATAGCGACAATTATTTATAGCAGAAACAAAGAAGCAGAGGGAATAGGCAACAAGGTGACAAATGGCTAGAATGAGAGCCAGATAAGATTTAATTTTTCAATTTGAACAAGCTGATAAGGAACCTCCATGAAAGTGCTTGTTACCGGAGCCGCAGGCTTCATAGGCAGTTATACTAGTTTACGCTTACTCGACGATGGCCATGAGGTGGTAGGCTTAGACAACCTTAATGATTATTATGATCCCCAATTAAAGCGAGACCGATTAGCGCGGTTAGAAGGGCGAGATGGCTTTAACTTTGTAAAAATGGACCTTGAAGACCGAGTTGGCATCGCTAAGTTGTTCGCTGATGAACAATTTGATGGCGTGATTAACTTAGCGGCTCAAGCAGGCGTTCGCTATTCCTTAGAAAACCCCCACTCTTATATAGATTCAAATGTCGTGGGGTTCGTCAATATATTGGAGGGCTGTCGTCATAACCAAGTTAAACATCTTGTCTATGCTTCATCGAGTTCGGTATACGGCTTGAATACGCAAATGCCATTTTCGGTAGAGCACAGTGTCGACCACCCGGTATCCCTTTATGCCGCGACTAAAAAATCCAATGAATTAATGGCCCATACTTATAGTCACTTGTTCAATTTACCCACCACTGGCTTACGATTTTTTACCGTATATGGTCCATGGGGGCGGCCTGATATGGCCTTATTCTTATTTACTAAGGCTATCATCGATGGCAAGCCCATCAATGTATTCAACTACGGTAAGATGCAGCGAGACTTTACCTATATTGACGATATCGTGGAAGGTGTCGTGCGCTCACTCTACACCACACCTGAAGCAAATAGCTCATGGACGCCAGAGCACGCTAGCCCAGCACAAAGTTCAGCGCCTTATCGGGTATACAATATAGGTAATAATCAGCCTGTCGAACTTGGCTACTTTATCGAACAAATAGAGCAGAGTTTAGGCATGACGGCTGAAAAGAATATGATGCCGATACAACCAGGCGATGTGCCAGCCACTTATGCTGATATCGATGCGCTAATCGAAGATGTAGGCTACAAGCCTGCGACGCCGATTGAACAAGGAATCAGTCAGTTTGTTGCTTGGTATCGTGACTACTATAAAATCAAAGCAAAACAATAATAGGGATGTAACGTGAGTAAACCAGCAGTATTTATCGATCGAGATGGCGTATTGAATGTCGATCATGGTTATGTCTATGAAGTGGATGACTTTGAGTTTATTGATGGCGCCATTGAAGCATGCCAAGAAATAAAGCAAAAAGGCTATTTATTAATATTGGTGACTAATCAATCGGGTATTGGTCGAGGTTATTACACTGAAGATGAATTTCATAATCTAACCGAGTGGATGGATTGGTCTTTAGCTGACAGAGGTGTTGATTTGGATGGGATATATTACTGCCCACACCACCCTGAAGCAGTGGTGGCTGAATTTAAACAAGAATGTGATTGTCGCAAGCCTGCACCGGGAATGCTCTTGACGGCTGCCAAAGAGTTAAATGTCGATATGGCAAAATCTTACTTTGTTGGTGATAAAACCGCTGACATCTTGGCAGGTAAGGCGGCTGGCGTGGCAACCAATGTCTTGGTTGAAACTGGAAAGGCATTAACACAAGAAGGTATTGAACAAGCCGATTTTGTAGAGAAAGATCTGCGCGCTTTTGCTGCCACACTGACCAAAATCTAGTGATCGATAAACGAATCGGTGGTGCTCTTAGTATCGATGAGCACCTCAAGCTGAGCCCCTGATAAAATAAATTCATAAAAGCCTTGCGCCAAAATCGAATCTCCCTATAATGCGCATCCACTGACACGGCACAGCGCAAGGCGCAAGGCGCAAGGCAGTATCAGGGAGTCAGAAGCTGAGGTTTCTAACCAGAAAGAAAAATCGAAAATTTCTTAAAATTAACGATTGACTTTCAAAGCGGCTAGCGTAGAATGCGCAGCCCTGACGAGGTGAAGCGAAAGCCACTGAGTCACTGTTCTTTAACAATCTAATCATGCAATCTGTGTGAATACTCATGTTGAAAGCCACGGCTAACAACGCAATGG
>NZ_JAIMJB010000049.1 GCF_021295345.1 Motilimonas eburnea | reverse complement strand
TACTTCCGGCATTTATTCAGCGAGCTGCCAAAACGAGATCCTGCTGTTGATATGGCGGATCTTATGCCGTGGAATGTTGAAATCACTGGAGCAGATTAGCACTTAACTGGTTAATTAAGCGCTTACGGAGATTCAACATGAAAAAATCACGTTACACGGACAGTCAGATCTTATCGATCTTAAAACAAGCTGAAGCTGGGGCGCCTATCCCTGAGCTTTGTCGCGAGCATGGCATGAGTAGTGCCACATTTTACAAATGGCGCGCTAAATATGGCGGGATGGATGCCTCACTCTTGAGCCGCATGAAAGAGCTGGAAGAAGAAAACCGACGGCTTAAAAAAATGTATGCTGAAGAGCGCCTCAAAGCAGAAGTGATTTCTGAGGCACTGGAAAAAAAGTGGTAAAGCCCTGTGAGCGTCGAATGATGGCTCAGTATTCGGTGGCGAATCATCACATCAGTATCCGAAGCGCTTGCCGCTGGTTTCGTATCAGTGAGACCTGCTATCGCTATAGATCAAAGCTTAAGCCTGAAAACGAGCTTATTGGTGACCTACTCATGCAACTCTCGGCCAACGAGGACACCGCAGATTGGGGCTTTGGTATGTGCTTTAACCACCTACGCAATTCTAAGGGGTACAAATGGAACCACAAACGTGTTTATCGTATCTATTGTGAACTGGCGTTGAATCTACGCATTAAACCAAGACGACGGTTAAACCGACACACCCCTGAGCCGTTAAAAGAGCCTATCAAACCAAACCAAGTTTGGTCTGTTGATTTCATGCACGATCAACTATCAGATGGGCGAAAATACCGCCTATTCAATGTGATTGATGATTATAAGCGAGAAGGGTTAGCGGCTGAGCCAGACTTTACGATGCCAGCAGAGCGAGTGACACGTATTTTAGATCAGCTTATCGAGCAGCGTTCAAAACCCACTGCAATTCGCTGTGATAACGGCCCTGAATTCATTAGCCATAAGTTTATAGATTGGGCAAAGCGCCATGATATACGGATAGACTATATCCAGCCAGGTAACCCACAACAAAATGCTTATATTGAACGATTCAACCGCACAGTGAGATTCGGATTGGTTAGCAAATATTTATTTGATAGCCTTGAAGAAGTTCAAGCACGCACAACGCAATGGCTTTGGTTTTACAATCATGAACGGCCACACACAGCCAATGGAGGTCATCCACCACTGAAGATTGCAGCTTAAATTCTACAAAAGGATGCAGTTATAAATGGGAGGATTACCTATCCAGCCAGGTAACCCACAACAAAATGCTTATATTGAACGATTCAACCGCACAGTGAGATTCGGATTGGTTAGCAAATATTTGTTTGATAGCCTTGAAGAAGTTCAAGCACGCACAACGCAATGGCTTTGGTTTTACAATCATGAACGGCCACACACAGCCAATGGAGGTCATCCACCACTGAAGATTGCAGCTTAAATTCTACAAAAACATGCAGTTATAAATGGGAGGATTACCCAGCCAGCTTGCTGGCGTTGCTGCCTAGGATTGTTAGCTGTTGACCTAAATGCAAACACTTCAACTTCCCCGCCTATTTTTAAGATACCTGTACACTTGCCTTGGTAAACGCCCTATAGTGGTCATAACTAATAGTGCAAACGTCGAACACACGAAGATCACAGCATAAACAACGTCTAAAAGAACATTTAAAATAAACTCTAACCCACTACCAAGTAGGTCGAACTTATATAGCCAAACGACATGTTCTATAACCAAAACACAGCTATATCCACTACCTAGGGCCAATATGAAGGTCACAAGCCTAAATGCTGGCCTTAAATGATTATTACTCAACACCACCACCTTAGACAGCTAACGCCCAATTAAGTTGTGAGCAACGCTACCACTGAACCTGACCTTTGCGCCGTAAACACTAAAGTTGATTCAAACCACAATTGCCAAGCGTTGCGAATCAGCTTGAATTGCTTGTATGGATAATTAACCCACCTAATTGACCCTTTACACCCAGTTTCGGGTAATGTGAGACCCAGGCGTTAGCTGCAACTAACGCTTTCCTTGTCGTAGTTCGATTAAATGATGGCTCCTC
>NZ_JAIMJB010000048.1 GCF_021295345.1 Motilimonas eburnea | reverse complement strand
TTACTTCCGGCATTTATTCAGCGAGCTGCCAAAACGAGATCCTGCTGTTGATATGGCGGATCTTATGCCGTGGAATGTTGAAATCACTGGAGCAGATTAGCACTTAACTGGTTAATTAAGCGCTTACTCTTGGGCGTGGAGCGGCAGATCTAGCTAAGGGGCCTATTGGCATTGTTACCATCGGCTCTACCCTTGCTAAGGCCGCAGGTGAAACTCTTGGACTGCCAGATAGAGTCAACACCGTTATTGGTACCCCTGGCGACTTGGTCTCTAAACCTCTTGAGTCTTGTATTAATGGCGCTGGTAAAACAATATCTAATACCACCGATAAAATCTGCGATGGGGATATTGTCGGTGCTGCAAGAGAATTAATTTATGGTACCACTGAGACAGTAATAGAAACAGCGTTTGCACCTATTCACGTTGTTTTCAAATGTTGGGATTCCATTTGGGATTAACTATATTAAGGCTAGGAACCACCCTAGCCTATTTTATTATCGTTGACTACAGCCAAAGTTTCTTCTTCCTTCACCGTAGTGCTTGGTACGTTTTTTTGCCAGGTAACTCAATCGATAGAACAATTCAGAGTACTGCTGATTGAAATTTCGATCATTCTGATTTAGGCGATACTCACCATTTTTGCTAAAATGTACTAATCCAAGTGTATCATCAAATTCCAAATCAATAGCGCTTGCCCAAGATTCTATAATAACACCTGCCAGACTCCCTCTACTCTTCCAATCACCTAACCTGCAAAACCTATCCTTATTCAGTAATAAGGCTACATGGAAGTGGTCATTTTCAGAAGTATCTCTTTCTCTGCACCAAATAAAGCGAACGTTAGTAGGGTATACCCTCCTGTTAATTTTTTGGTCTCTACGGTCTGCCGCTTTTATTTTTGCCTTAATAGATTCAACAAATCTAGAGATTAATCTATCTCTAAGCTGACAGTAGCTGATTATCTCATCTCTACTCAAGCAATCAAGCTCGTGAGGAGCCTGTGGTAACTTGAGATCAATCCTCACTGCATAAACTCGCCTGTAGTCATCGAAGGTGTAATCCATCGTGTCTAATGTTCGGTCTAAGTATCTTACATTGTAGTCTTTAACGCTCCCCTGGATAGGGAGTCCCTTGTAGTGGTTCTTGCTCATTTTTCATCACCTATGGTTTTCACTCATAGATAATCAACAGCATTAGTTTTTTAGTGACGATACCGTTACGTGACCATACTAGGGTATGTTCACTAAGAGCTATGTATATAACTATACCAACACGATCGAAGCGATCCCGTCACGAGATTCCCTCTTCTATGGCAATTGAGAAATTACATACGTAACACCGAGTAATTCGCTCTGTAGTTATCAACAGCGTAATGCAAGGATACAACCGAACACCCCTCAGTTTAACTGCGGTCTAGCAAGTATCTAGAGAATATCCACTACGCTAAAGTTACGTAATAATTACGTGATATTTATCCGTTTTTTATGTCTAATTTCATTCATAATGGATTGAGATCTATTTCAGTTCAAGGAAGGATGATATGGACCTTAAACCTTACAGTTGGCGAGAAGCGTTGTTTTACGCTGAAAAGCTTGATGAGAAATACTCACTCAGACTCACAAGTAGCCTTTACGCGTGTGAAAGTCTTGGCGAGGCAATTGAAGTTCTCAACGCTTCCCTACATAATTTCGTTGACAAGGAAACTTACAATAATGATGAAGCAAGCCTTGAAGGTGTAAGGCAAGAAAAAGATTCGGAAATTATCAACCAGCTAAAAGAGCGGTTTTCTGCTGCAGGCCAACTACCCAAATCAGCCTTTCAATGGATAGAAAGTGACACTAGGGCTTGCTCATTCATCTACCACTTTTTGGCTATGAAAAATGGTTATGATGGACGTATTTTTCAACATTTTGACCCCTATATTGATTCTTGCATACAAAAAGACAAAGATTCTCGCTCCCCTCTGTTAACAACTACAAGAAAGTTAGACTTAAATCAGGGCGGGATTCCACTTTGTTCAACTTTTAACCAAATATAATCTTTGAACGATATTCGCCGGACCAACCTGACTTTCTACGCTTGGCTGCTAAGCTATCTTTTTCGCTAATATCCTGCTTTATCG
>NZ_JAIMJB010000047.1 GCF_021295345.1 Motilimonas eburnea | reverse complement strand
CGTAAGCGCTTAATTAACCACACATACTAAGTCACAGCCACATTTGTCATAGTGCTTCTTTTCAAGGGAGGCGCTATGAATCAACAAGATAAACGTGAATATTGGGCTGGTATGTTAGCCCTGTATCGGCAAAGTGAACTGAGCATCAAGCAGTTTTGCTTAGACCATGATATCCAGTACAAGACCTTTTATTATTGGTCCAAAAAGCTCAATCAAACTGAGCCTGTAACCCAACTGCAACCCATTGTCGTGACTGAACCATGCACAGATGCCAACGGTGTCGCTGTTTTGGTGCTCAACAACGGTATTCGTGTTGAGCTGCCCTTAGCATTGCCAGCCCTGCAAATTAAGCATTGGCTTGAGGCGCTACAATGACACCATCAGGGCCGGTGTATCTGGTGTCTGGCGCCACCGATATGCGCAAATCCATTGATGGTTTATCGTTAATTGTCGCACAAACCCTTGAGATGGACCCCTTTAGCCAAGCTTGGTTTATTTTCTGTAATCGAACACGAGACAAGTTGAAGATACTGTTCTGGGATACCAATGGCTTTTGGCTGTATTATCGCCGTTTAGAAAAAGGCACCTTCAAATGGCCCAAACCCCGTTCAGATGGTGCGATTCACATCAGTAAACAGCAACTCCATTGGCTACTGTCTGGCCTTACACTGGATAATGCCAAAGCCCATCGCCCGCTTTACAACCTAGAAGTGTGATCGCTGATATTGATCTGCATATTGGGCTTGAAGGATCCTTTTTCGCTGTCACACTGAGGGCTTGAAAATGACCTTGAGCCCAGATATGACCGAGTTACCTGATGACATTGAACAATTAAAAGCGATGTTGATACAGCTTCATCAAGAGAAGCTGCAAGCAGAGCAGGCCGTTCAGGCGCAACAGGAAACCATCATGGAGCTGGAAACCAAGGTGCAGTTGCTCATTGAGCAGTTGAACCTGAGTAAATCCAAACGCTTTTGCTCGCAAAGTGAAAAAACACCGAAAGGCACCTTCAATGAAGCCGAACAGCAAAACACCGTTGCAAAGTCGCTAGACCAACGTAAAAAGCCGGGTCGTAAGCCGCTGCCCGCGGAGCTTGAGCGCGAAGTTCAAAAGCACGAACTCAATGCCCCGTACTGCGAATGTTGTAATGAGCCTCTGCACCAATGCGGTGTTGAAACCTCGGAAGAGCTAAAGATCCTGCCGCAAAAAGTGAGCGTCATTCGCCATGAGCGAGTCAAATACGCATGTAGGCAGTGTGAAAACACTCGCACTGAATCGAAGATCATCACGGCACCCAAGCCAGCCAGTATGATCCCCAAAAGTATTGGTAGTGCAGAAGCCTTTGCTGCTGTCGTCACCGCTAAATACGTAGATGCACTGCCACTTTATCGTCAAGTTGATATCTTGAACCGCTCAGGTATTGAAATCAGCCGCGCCACACTGGCAAACTGGTGCGTTCAACTGGGCAGCAAAGTACAAGTCGTCATCGATGCGATGAAAACCAAGTTGTTGACAGAAAACCTTATCTGCGCGGATGAAACAACGGTGCAAGTACTGCGCGAAGAGGACAAAAAGGCACAATCAAAATCTTACATGTGGGTTTACCGCAGCGGTGAGTATGTCGAGCGCCCGGTAGTCATTTATGATTATCAGCCAAATCGCAGTGCATCATGCGCTCAAGATTTTTTAACAGGCTACACGGGCTACCTGCTCGCCGATGGTTACAGCGCTTACGATACCTTAGACGAGGTTACCCAAGCAGCTTGCATGGCCCATGTGCGCAGAAAGTTCACCGATGCACAAACAGCATCGCCCTCAAAAAAAGCAGGCAAAGCAGACGTTGCCTTAAGCTTTATTCGCAAACTGTATGTTGTTGAGAAAAAGGCGAAAGCGATGGATGCCGAAGCACGACAGAAACTAAGGCAACAAGAATCCAAACCGCTCTTAGATGAATTTAAGCAATGGCTTGATGCACAAAACGCACTCCCCAAAGGGGCACTTGGCAAAGCGATAAATTACGCCCAAAATCAGTGGCCCAAATTACTCACTTACCTAGAGAATGGTGATATCAGTATCGATAACAACGTGACCGAGCGTGATATCAGGCCGTTCACCACCGGTAGAAAAAATTGGATGTTCTCAACGTCGGTTGACGGCGCCAAGGCAAGTGCAAACTTGTATAGTTTAGTGATGACGTGTCGAGCGAACGACATCAATCCCTACTATTACTTCCGGCATTTATTCAGCGAGCTGCCAAAACGAGATCCTGCTGTTGATATGGCGGATCTTATGCCGTGGAATGTTGAAATCACTGGAGCAGATTAGCACTTAACTGGTTAATTAAGCGCTTAC
>NZ_JAIMJB010000046.1 GCF_021295345.1 Motilimonas eburnea | reverse complement strand
GCTCTCGTACCAGTGCAATGGCATCAAGTTTGAATTCTTTTGAATAGGTTTTACGTGTTGTCATTTCAATCTCCAGTTAAATCAATTATGTCTTAACTGGGTTAGTCGTATCAATTAAACCACGTCATACCATGCCTAACTAATGTAATTCTCACCGAACCCCCTTTTTTGTCGGCAAACATAACGCTTTTGTAAGGGGCGCGTGTAGTTTACGCGTCCCAGCCCAACTCGTTGGGCGAACTTAACAAACTTGTTAGAGGAACTACTCACCAAGGTGTCCATCAATATTCTGTGATTGAAGTTGCTCTAGCCAACTATCACGGTTTTCCATTATCTCGTTGAAGTTAACCTGCTCAGCAAATGGAATTCGATGAGAGTAAAAAATTGATTTAACCGACTCATCATCATCTCGATAAAATCGATTTATCACGTACTCATAATGTGATTTATCAGGAGCTAATAGAAGCATGCGGAAGTATACTTCTTCCTTTGCTTTTGAGGTGTCGGACTGAAGTATATCTGGCTTCAGAGCGAACATTGGCTTAACGCTGTTTACGTAGCCCGGGAGAACTTCTTTTAATGCTGTTTTACCTTTGTACTTCCGCACAGTAATCATTGTAGACCAAGACTCCAATGATTGACCTTCCGCAAGTAGTTCAACTGTATGAACACCATCATCCTTATTGTTCCAGACTTCGCAAAAGTCTTTATCGTTGAATTTTATACAATTGCTCGCCAAAAGAGACTGCGAAAAAAGCACAATTGCGAGGGTTAACATCCGTTTCATAATTTGTTCCTCTAACGCCCCATTCAGGGGCTGATAATTGCTTGCTAAAATGTGAAGCGAAGCGGAACCGAGCAAGCTGTTAGCAGTCCCGTTACTGTAATGGCTTGTTATATGCCCTTTGACCACTTAAGGAAAAGCTCAAAGCCTTTATCTAGCATTGTTGGGCCGCATGCACATTTAAACTTATTATCTTCAACAAAACATGTTAACCAATTATTGTCTGACTCATAATCAAGTTGAACTGGTTCAAATACTGCATTCTCCAGCAAAGTTTCAGTCAAATCGATTTCTATACGCCAACCTGGATTATCAAGAGTTTCGATTTTTATTCCGTATGAATGCTCCCAATCTTCGTCACATTGGGATAAGAACCATTCTTGTATTTCAACGATATTATTCATAACCTTCCTTGGGCATATAACGCCGTCAACAGAGGCCCGCGCTTGCGCGGGTCCTGTTGCTTGGCCTTGTTCTACTCATACTCTTTGAATACTTGACGTACTCTTTCTGGAGTAATTTTACCGTAGCCGTCTTCATAGTAGCTCTTTGCATACTCAATGAAGTCTTCCGGGGTTGTAGTGATTGCTGGTAACAACCAACCTGTACCGTTATCTTCATTGTTTTGGAAATCGACAGGCCCTTGTTGCCATGAACCTGTATTAGCCGTGCGCCAAAAGCAAAAGGTTACATGATCTATCTCTAAGGCTTCATTATCTAAGACGGCTAAGAGTTCCTCAGGCGCTCCACCATACATCCCAGGCCAAATTCCATATTCTTCTTGTGCATGAGGGCTAATTTCTGATTCGTGGTCGAAGCCCTTTATTAGAATTGAATCACCTTTTATGACAATGATAATTTCATCACCACCACCATTTTCATATGAGGCGACGTCTATTCCTGGTTCCCAATTAGCTTTGTAGGAGAAGCATCTCAGATATTCATCTTCACAAAGCTCAATATCCAAAGCCGCGCTAGCTTTCAGAGCTGAGATTAGTTTTTTATTGGATATATTGTCTAATTCCATTTGAACTCTCTTATTGGGGGAGTAGAACGCCGCCCAGCAGCGGCCGACTGAAAGGAGGTCCAGCCAGCTTGCTGGCGTTGCTGCCTGGGATTGTTACACGTATATCTATTTTCTGACAACCAGGTCACCCGAAGAAAACCAAATTTGACGACCATTGAACAGAACCTCTTCCCAGTTTTCTGGGTTCGTTGACTCATTCTGGTGTGCAACAACAAACTGGTGATGAATTGTACAGGTTTCAGGTAGCTCATTAACTAAGGAGCCACCCGTAATTCCGTGCTTTTCGCATAACTCTAGCTGCCCGATAGCGTCTTTGATTTGGATAATCAAACCAATATGCTCAGCCTTTTCTTCGAGCGTATCGAACTCTGTTTTTTCTTCCAGCTCTTGAATGTAGCTAGTTAATTTAAGGATTGCTGGATTCATAAAGCTCTCTATACGTGTAACGCCGCCTTAAGCGGACAAAAATTGTGTGCCAAAGTTGTTGAGGCACGAAACAAGGCACACGGTTTTTGTTCCGTTTAAAGGCCTTGTATGGATAATTAACCCACCTAATTGACCCTTTACACCCAGTTTCGGGTAATGTGAGACCCAGGCGTTAGCTGCAACTAACGCTTTCCTTGTCGTAGTTCGATTAAATGATGGCTCCTCTATTG
>NZ_JAIMJB010000045.1 GCF_021295345.1 Motilimonas eburnea | reverse complement strand
GCTGTTGGCACTGCGGGCAAAACCGATGGCCACACGATAACGGCGTCACTTCCTGATGTGGGCAGCGGTGACATTGCCATGTTGAGTGACCTTGTTGCTCGGTTTGACAGCGTAATAAAGCATGAATGGCGCGGCGCATGTCGTTGCTCAGGTCGTATTGTTGGCGCAGCGCATCCTGATGTGCGCGCAGCAGTTCAATAAAGGCGCTCATGAGCTTGCCCACATCAACACGAGTTTATCGGCGAGCTGGTTGACCGCCGCGACACTGTCGGCTTGCTTTACGCGCGTCAGGTGGGTGTAACGCGCGGTGGTATTGAGGCTGGCATGACCGAGTAATACTTGCAGCGAGCGCAAATCCAAGCCCTGCTCCAGTAAATGCGTGGCATAACAATGGCGCAATGAATGAGGGCTAATGTGTTGATGAATATCGCAATCAGCCAGTACCCGCTTGAGGGCTTTTTGCACACTGCCTTTATCCATCGGGCTATCACTGTCGGGGCCCATCTTGGGAAATAACAGGCGAGGATGGCGATGAGTGGCCCAGTAACCGCGCAGTGCCACCAAGGTGCGAGAAGGCAATGGCACCAGTCGGTCTTTACCGCCTTTACCGTCACGCACATGGACTTGCATTGATGCGCTGTCGATATCTGAGATGGTCAAATTAAGCCCTTCGCTCAAGCGCAAACCCAAGGTATAGAGCACCAAAAAGAACACTTGGTAACGACACTTAACCGTCATGGAAATCAACCAGCCGACTTGGGCTGAGGTCAATACATCAGGCAAACGCTTTACCTGCGGTGGTTTGACAATGTTAAGCCATACCCACTGCCGGTCGAGGGTATAGCGATAGAAAAACTGCAAGCCATTGCGATCGAGTTTCACCGTGCTCCACGAATGGGTGGCGATCAAACTGGCAAAATATTGCTTTAAATCAGCCGTGGTCATGGTGTCGGGTGAGCGATCAAAAAAAGCAGCAAGGCGACGCACCGCACGAGAATACGCATCAATGGTTGCCGGGCGTTTTCCTTGCAAGGTTAAGTTGGTAAGATGTTGTTGATAAAGAAATTCAAAGCGTTGTTGGTCAGTGGTATTCATGAGTTTACTCCAGTGAGCCCCATCAAAATGAGGGGATTACTTGAGTATGAAATATCAACCATACTCTGCCGCGCAGCGGCTTCGTTCAACAAGCCGGTCAAGGGCGGACG
This sequence comes from Motilimonas eburnea, assembly GCF_021295345.1. Lineage (GTDB taxonomy): Bacteria > Pseudomonadota > Gammaproteobacteria > Enterobacterales > CBDFNC01 > Motilimonas > Motilimonas eburnea. The sequence goes on along the minus strand of NZ_JAIMJB010000045.1, from coordinate 1,346 downwards.
CAAAACAGTAGGCTTGCGCTCGTACCTCGCTAATTTTAGCCTACTATTTATGCGCCACTTACCGGGGCGTTATGCAAAAGTGGAAGTTGAATGAAATTAACAGGTGAGTGTTTCTGCGGTGAGATTGCGTACGAAATTGATGGTAAGGTCTTCGATGCGCGATCGTGTCATTGTTCACGTTGCCGAAAGGCATTTAGTTCCCAGGCTTCGTCTTATGCTTTGGTAAACGCTTCAGAATTTCGATGGTCACGTGGCGAAGAAAAGTTGTCTACGTATACGGGCCAACACGGTTTTGGGCTGCAGTTTTGCAAAAAATGCGGTTCTACCTTATCTGGTATATTCGAGAATAAGGTACACGGTGTAACGCTTGGTTGTCTAAATGAAGACCCGGAAGTAGAAATTGGTAGGCATATATTTGTAGGCTCAAAAGCGAGCTGGGAGAAACTTCCTGATGGTGTAGTGCAATATCAGGAGCATGCCCCAGAAAATGCATAACAAGTCACAGCACCATCGCACGGCAAAGAGCCGCCGTGCTGGACAGCCACTGCTACGCTCTGCTTCGCAGCGGCTGCCGGTGTGCTAGGCGTTAAATCACTAAAGAGATGAGTATGGAATTATCGAAACTGGAACGAATGAATCTGATTAATCAGTTCCTGATTCTGGAGAAGCTATATCCTGAGGAAGCCGAATATTACTCAAGGCACAGAAAAGCGCTTGAGGAAGGATATGTACTTCATTACAAGTGGATTTTTGAGCATTTACACCCAGAAATGAGTGAATCAGAATGCAGAGAAGTTCTTGATATTTTAGAAATGTATCGAGCCATTACTTGGGCATATTTTGATGCAAATGATACAAAACAAGTTGATGATCATAAATATCGATTTCCTGGGTTTGATGGTAACGAAGAATGCGAACAGTTGGCCTATGCGAGCTATTTTATCGTAGACCTTAATCGGTATAACGAATTAAATTATGACAAGGAGTTTCCCTCATTTAACAGTCATTGCCCAATGATGCCAAAATACAGAGCAATGCTGGAAGAGTGGAATAAGCTTGGAAAACCGCAAAATATGAAGCTCAGCCTTTCCAAAGTAGATGAACTTTTGGCGGTGGAAAGATGGGACTAGTAGAATGGATAGGGCTAATAGGTTCTATTTGCTCAATAGTTGGTGCAATTTATGCTCACTACCAAGCAAAGCAAGCTAAGGGTTACTCCCAGGGCAACCGCATGAGTGCTCATATTTCAACCAACTGACTCAATCCCGCACTCAACACTGCTTCTAAGAAGCTTGTTTTCATCCAAGCTCGCTTTTGTTTTGCGGGAATACTGCCCTTTGACGGCT
>NZ_JAIMJB010000044.1 GCF_021295345.1 Motilimonas eburnea | reverse complement strand
CACCGTTGAGCAATGCTTGAGTGGAATCAATGAGGGATTGAAGTCGCTTTTTGTGAATGAAAGGGCATTGATTTTGTAGCTGTTGGTGTATGATATTAAGTTCGCGCATCTCGTTGTAATCTGGTTTTTTTTTGGCGAAATTAATTAGATCACACAACGAGATGCGTTTCTATATATTTGATAGCGAAAGATATTTTGTGGGGATTCGCTAGATGCGGGCGTTAGCAGTAAAGGAGTATCAATGGTATCTCAAGCCGAGCTAAAAGACCAAAAAACAGAATCCCTAGCCACAAAGTTTATTAAGCATACATTTTATGTACGAATAGCAACTATGGTTTTGGGTTTCACAATGTCAGCTGTATTAATAATTCTTGGTTATATGTTGACGCAGCAAGATATTGAAGTTAATAAAGGTGTTAATGTTAATAATGGTTCTGAAATTACCGCAGACTTTGGTACGGCGAGTTTTGCTTTAAAGAATACGGCACCAGGGCTTTTGTTAATTTTATGTGGGACAATAATTGCAGTTTCAACGATCCGAAAAGAAACGTTTACTAAGTCGCAGTGGGCAGATCATCAAAATGGTTTACCAGGGTTTACCGAGTCTAAAGGTTAAATTTACTGCTAACAAGACCAGCCAGAGGGACAGCCAAATCGCTACGCGCTTTGTCTGCCCCTGCTGGTGGCGTTAAATGTCTATGAGCATCTCAGAAAGCACATATTATCGAAGGCAGCACGTAACTGGTCCGGGTTGCGTTTTGGTCTCTATCAAATTTGGAGTAACTCCAGAAAATGGTGTGCTTGTAGTAAAACGCGTGGGTTTAAACCAAGATGATGCTCAAATTAAATTTGACTTAGAAAGTCACAAAACCGAAATATTAGAGGGCGTGCACGAAGCCAACATTAAGTATGGTGGTAGTCTGCAAGTCCAAGAAATAGAAGTAGTACCAGACGACTATCCAAAAGAAGGTCAGGCAAGGTATGCTGCCTATCAAATTGCTAAGCATGTGCTTGATAAAAACATTTAACAAGGCAATGCAGCGGACTGCTGCGCAGCCGCGCTGATTGCGGCGTTAACTCTCTGAGGGAATATCGTGAACGAAGAAGAATTTTGGGAGCTGGTTGAATCTTCAGGTTCTCCAGATAATTGTTCTCCAGAAGAGCAGTGCGTACGCATAACCAAAAAGCTATCGGGAAAGTCAAAGGAAGAGCTGGTGGCCTTTGCCAATATACACAGAGAGATACTGTGTAAGGCGTATACTTGGCCGATGCTTAAAGCTAGCTTCGTCTTACTCAGCTATATATCAGATGACGTGTTTGAAGATTTCAGAAACTGGGTCATTCTCAACGGAAAGAAACGGTTTTACGAAACCCTCGATAACCCTGACAATATTGCAAGTTATATACAGGTCCAAGATCCAGTTGAAGAGGTAACTGGCGAGGCTTTATTGTATGTATGCGATGAAGCTTGGGATGGAGATATTGAGGATTTAGAAGAAGAATATGTCTATCCAGAAGACCCAGTGATCGAAGATGATTGGCCTTCGGAAAAAGAGCTAAAACAAGAATTCCCCAAGCTATACGATCAATTCTGGGATGAAGAGAATGTCAGGACACTAAACTAAGAGTTAACAAGTGGCTCCACCGGACAAATTTTAGTGTCACCTTTTTTGTTCCAAAAAAGCCGCCAATAAAATTTGCTCGGTGAGCCGGGCGTTAGCTGAATCCCCTAATTAGCAAATATGGAAGAAGATAAAATGGAATTTATTCGTATAGCCAATCAGGATGATCTCCCTGGCGTACTAAAACTGTACAAAGAGCTTCGTGGAAACGATCCAGAAAGGACAGCGGAGCAACTTGCTTCCACGTGGGAAGAGATACAAAACAATGCCAATACTATGGTTGTAGTAGCAGAAGTTGACGGCACTCTAGCTTCGACATGTCAGTTAGGAATAGTGCCAACGGTAACGAATGCTGGAAAACCGTTTGGTATTATTGAACACGTGATTACAAGCGAAGACTTCCGCCGTATGGGCTTAAGTCAAAAGGTTATGGAAAAGGCTCTTGAGTTAGCATGGAGCAAAGGGTGTTATCAAGTTGTACTTTTGTCTGGTGAAACTCGAACTTCAGCTCACAGACTCTACGAGAAAGTAGGTTTCCAGTCAGGTATCGAGAAGGGCTTTGTAGTAAAGGCTCCTCAGTAACAATTCAGCTAACAATAAATTTAAGCAGATTCGCAACGCTTGGCACTTTCGGTTTGAATCAGTTTTAGTGTTTACGGCACAATGTTTTAGGTTGGTGGTAGCGTTGCTCACTACTTAATTTGGCGCTGACGGATCCCCTCATAATTTAAGCATCGCTGTTTGATGGATCACGCGTATGTATTCGCAGATTGCCCACTGTATATCCGCGTAATTTCTTTGGTGGTCCCGCTGTCTTAGCACCTCTTTTGCGAGCCGTGTTATTGATAAAACATGGCGGGTTTTGATGGTGTTGGCTTGAAACTGATACTGCCAATTTTGCTGTCTAGCAATCAGTCCAATGCACCAAAGCACAACCTC
>NZ_JAIMJB010000043.1 GCF_021295345.1 Motilimonas eburnea | reverse complement strand
TGCGTATTAACATGAAGTCGATCGGTCAATAACATCGATGCCGATCACTTTTATTCTTCTTTGTAGAACCTCCTTTAAACTAACTTGAGTGATCGACTTGCGTCAATTTATTCTGCATTTTCCTCATCGATTCTCCCTTTAGATCGAGCTTGATGCTGCTATGGACTAAGCGATCTAAGATGGCGTCAGCGTGTGTTGATTCGCCGATCATTTCATACCAATTACACACCGGTAACTGGCTGCAGAGCAGCGTCGAGTTGTTATCATACCGAGCATCTATCAACTCCAGTAAATCACTGCGTTGGCTCGAGGTTAGTGGCTCCAAGCCCCAGTCATCTAAGATAAGAATTTGGCTGCTGGCGATTTTATTGATAAGTTTTCGATAACTCCCCTCTGCTTGGGCGAGGTACATTTTTTCTAAAAGCTCTTTTAGCCTGAAGTACAGCACGCTGTGTCCTTGTTGGCAGAAGTGATGCCCTAGCGCACAAGCAAGGTAGGTTTTTCCACACCCCGTTGCGCCTGTGATGAGCACATTTTGGTGTAAGGCTAGCCAATCGCCTTGCATCAGCGACCGGATCTTGGCTTTGTCGAGTTGGCGAGCGCTGCTGTAATCCAGCTGCGCCAGCTCTGCGCGCAATCTGAATTTCGCTTGCTTGGTCAACCGCGTAACTTTACGTAAGTTGCGTTGATTGATTTCTTCCGATAACAGCAGCTCTAAACGCTCCTCGAAGCTCAGCTCTCGATAATGGGCTGCTTGTTGCTGTTGTGTCGCTAGCTCAGCTTGGAAGCCGCTCAGGTTCAATACGTTGAGCTTTTTGGTTAATGTATTCATGTCATTTTCCTTAGTGATAGTAATCATTGCCGCGGATATTTTGATGTTCGATCTTGATAAGATTGTCGGGTTGAGGTTGTGGTAGCGGTTGCTTATCAAGGCCTTTTTCTAAGATTGAACGGACACCGGCGACACGGGTTACCCCCATTGCTAGCGCTCTGGCGCAGGCGGCATTAATCCTGTCATTGGGGTATTTTTTACTCAATTTGAGCACACCTAAACAGGCACGATAGCTTTGCTCAGGATGCGTTTTACTTTGCAATAATTGAGTCACTAATGTGGTGGTTTCATCGCCAATTTGACTTGCCCATGCTTCAAACCTAGCCGGTGTCCATTGGCCGTGCTGGCGATGGGAATCAGGCATATGTTGTTCTTGGGTGCTATGCCTACCTGCTTGGCTGGAACGTGGATGAACCGCCACCTCTCTGCCTTGATGAAACAAGCGCACTAGCTCACCACTGATGTGCGCTTCCAGTTTTTGTTTGATTAACGCATGGGGCACCGAGTAATAATGCTTATCAACTTCAACGTGATAATCCAAATGAACGCGCACGGTTTTGACTTGAGTGAAACAGTAAGCGGTACGCGGCAGGGGTTTTAAGGCGGGTTGGTCTATCTGCTCAAATTGACTCTGACGACTCCCTGGTAACTTCTTCATAGGTTTGTTGTTTAACGCGTTGAGTAATTCGGCTATTCGCAGATTGAGGCTGCGTAGGCTGTAATGTTGTTCATTTCTAAGCTTCGCCATGATCCAGCGTTCAACGATTTGTACTGCCACTTCCGCCTTCGCTTTGTCTTTAGGCTTATAAGGCCTAGCCGGGACCACCACCGTATCGTAGTGACAGGCCAATTGTTGATAAGTTGGGTTAAGGTCTGGCTCATAACGACAGGTTTTACTGACAGCGCTGCGCAAGTTATCGGGGATCACCAGTTCAGGTACACCGCCAAGAAATTCGAAGCAGCGCGCATGACTCATCACCCAATCTTCCAGGCCCTGTGACCAAGTGGCTTCCGCATAGGTGTAATTTGATGCGCCCATGACGGCAACAAATATCTGTGCTGAGCGGCATTCCCCCGTGGTCGGGTTAATCACTTGCAACGTTGGGCCACAGTAATCCACAAACAGTTTTTCACCTGCTTTATGGTTTTGGCGCATCGAGGGGGATTGGATCTTACGCCATGCTTGGTACAGGCGACAGAAGTGATTGTAGCTGTAGTGATTCGATGGGTTGCGTTCAACATATTCTTCCCATAACAGCTGCAGCGTCATGGTTTTATGCTTGAGCTCTTGATGAATGGTTACCCAATCAGGTAGCGAGGTGGTTTTCTTTTTCACTTTGGTACGTAAAAAAGCGTGGTTGAGGGTGGCATCATCCCAATGAGGGTCAAGTGGCCAAGCGGTGATCCCAAGTTGGGCCGCACGGTTGGCATACATGGAGACAACGGAAGGAGAGACAGACAAGCTTTTGCCAATTTGTCGATGGCTCAAGGCACAGCCATATTTTAATCTGAGTATTTCTTTAAGTTTTCTCATAGATATAGGTGCTGCTGGCATGGTTACTCCGCTGGGCAAACCAGCAGAATAACGGTAAAAACACACCTACAAAGAAGATTTGATTAAAAATTGTACTAATAACATTGATGCCGATCGCTGAATAACATTTCGAAGCAAAAGTGATCGGCTTCGATGTTATTTGGTGATCGGCTTGAGTGTTATCAGGTGATCGCCATCAATGTTATTGGGTGATCGGCATCCATGGGAATATGCAA
>NZ_JAIMJB010000042.1 GCF_021295345.1 Motilimonas eburnea | reverse complement strand
GCGATAAAGCAGGATATTAGCGAAAAAGATAGCTTGGCAGCCAAACGTAGAAAGTCAGGTTGGTCCGGCGAATATCGTTCAAAGATTATATTTGGTTGAAAGTTGAACAAAGTGGAATCCCGCCCTGAGTTAGGCACCGGCAGATGAAAAAATACAGATTACATTTTTTATCGGGAGAGCAAGGGCTCATAAGCTTAAATGATACGCCAATAAGTCAGGGAGCCGATGGCGCAATATACATCAGTAAAGAGAAACAACTGGCGATAAAGCTATACCACGAAGTCAAAAAGGATAAAGTCAGACAGCAAAAGATTTGGCAAATGATCCAGCAACCGCCGCAGCAGGTGACTGAAGCGGATTTTGCTTGGCCTGTGGCCGTGGTATCTAACTTAAAAGACGCTTTCCTTGGTTACGCTATGCCACTAATAAATATGCAAAGCCATACCGAGCTTGAAAATATTTTATCCACTAAGCTAAGGCAACATATGGCCTTAAGCCATCACCCGCTGCTACGCATAAAAGCAGCAATCAGTTTGGCTCAACGTGTTGCTAGCTTACACCAAGTGGGCCATTTCATTATCGATTTAAAGCCAGTTAACCTAACCCTACACAAAACAAGCGGCGAGGTGACCATTTTAGATTGTGATGGGTTTGCTATCGCCAGTAATAACAAATCACGCTACCCAGCCCATCAATATACTGCAGGCTATATTGCACCCGAGGCATTTAGCCACCATCTGCCTCCTACGAAGCTAGGTCTAAATCAAGATCTCTTCGCCCTAGCTGTTATAATATTTCAATTAATAAACAACGGGATACATCCCTTTCAAGGAGTGCCGGTTAAGGGTGAAAGCTTACCCACAGATAACCAAGCTCGAATTGCTCATGGCTTATTTGCATACGGCCACAAAAAACACCCCTTAATAAATCCCTCACCATGGAGCATTCATCAAGATCTGCCAGCAGCACTTACTTATGCCTTTGAGCAAAGCCTAACCGGCATAAAGAGAGTGAACGCTAAGGATTGGTACGAGCTACTGACCAAGCAGCTAAACACATATCACAACTGTAAACACAATGCCGAACATGCCTTTTGGGGAAGCAGCTGCCCTTGGTGTCAGCTGGACAAAGCCCGACAAACTCCGATAAAGGTTAAGCGGATTAGCAATAAACGCCCTACTAAACAAACTTATCCGACTTTTTCGGCACCCATTGCTCCAAATACAGCGACACCGATTACAATGACAACAGCAGGGGCAAGCACAAGTTTAGCTATTCCGCCCTCGATACAAGCGCTATTGGCATCGACAGCCCAAGTCAATCCACCGATACAAAATGGGCCCTTTTTCCCACATGTTTCATGGCTACAAATTATTGTGGTCAATGTTATTTTGTTTGTACTTTTTATTTTTGTTGCAACCGAGATTGGCGAGCGCTTTTTCAACGGCTAAAACCAAACACAGCCAGCGTTAGCTTTGGTTAAAGCTCGACATTCGTATATTGCATACTGTAGTCGATATAATAGGTACCTTCGTCCTCACGAGCAAAATACAGTTTGTCGCCATCAAAATAAAAACCGGCATCAAAGACAGACATCGCACCTTGATCACTTGTGTGAGTCAATTTATAGCGGCCTACTTGGATGTTGTTTGAGGTATCGACATGGGCTACGAATTCATAATCATTTAGCGCCGAATAACTGTGATTGGTTTGTAATTCTTTGCTGCAAGACTCGTCGGTATAAGTGGTGATTTGATAACGTGCTGAATCAGCCAAAAATGTATAACTCGACATACTCCAAAAAGTTTCAAGCACTTCACCATCAAATTGGCGTAACTGACAAGGGCTCGCCCACGTTCCCAAGGGTAAGGTTTTGCCTTGGTTATAATCTGTATTATCTTGCGATTCGGATGATACATTACAGCCAGCCAACATCGCTAAAAGTAATGGCAAAGCGAAAACCCGCATAGTAAATCCCTATAAATATATGAATAAAATTTTTGCACTAAAATGAGTGAAATATAAACAATTTAGACAACCCCCACCAAACCAAAATAATTACTTCCCAATAGTTTCAACCACATAACGCCCCCACAGACCGGCGGCATTATATATTTAATCAATCATTTATCAAATATCGGTTGTTCGTCAGGCTCACTTCGTAACTCAGCTTATCACTCTGCCATACTGTCATTGGAGGTAGCTTATGAAAACCAGTATTATCGGCGTTTTGCTGCTGTTGCAGCTGATGATAGGCGGTCAGGCTTTAGCAACTAAGGTCAAGATAGGCTACTTTGAATTGCCACCCCATATGTATCAGGGAGAAAATAGCAACGCGCAGGGTGCGTCCGTTAACTATTTCAACCAAGTATTTAAGCAAATGGACTATGAGGTGGAATGGGTTGGCCCATTACCTTACATGCGTTTGTTAAAGATGATAGAAAAAGGCCAAATTGATGCCCTGCCCTTAATGCAAGAGTCTGAAAAAGAGCCGCTATTCCAGTTTCCTGATGCCCCCTACTATTCCCCACAGCCGGTTCTTTTCGTTAAAAAATCAAACCCATTACAGCAAGTCCAATCCATTGATGACATTCGCGGCTTAACCATCGGCTTTATTGCCGGCGTTGAGCCCTCACCCTTTATTAAAACTCACGAAAAAGAGTTAAAAATGGAATACATGGCACAGCAAGACTGGCTTGAGTTAAATCTGATGAAATTAAAACGTAACCGAATTGATGCTGTCTATGGTTTAAATCAGGTGTCGACTCAGGGCGAGATCTAACATTAATTGTAAGGTCTAATTGTTGGTAATTTATTCACCATGGATCTTTTATGAGCTAATCTTTCATTTTCCAAGAAAATCATATTTTAAGTTGAACTAACTGTATTTTCA
>NZ_JAIMJB010000041.1 GCF_021295345.1 Motilimonas eburnea | reverse complement strand
AAAGTGAGAGGTAAAGGCTTCAAGATACATGTCATACTCGCGCAAAATGAGTATAAGATCACGATCGTACTTGGGGGTCAAATAAAACCTAATAATTGTTTAAAAAATGTTCGCGATCTTGCCCTGGGGTTACTCCGACAAATCGGAAGAAATTAGGGAAGAACTTATAAGTTTTAGAAAAACATCTGAACTAGCAGAGTTTAAACCTACGTTAATCGCGGCACGTGATGCAATGGATAAATATTGTACATCATCTGTCGAGGCACTTGCGGGTGTTAATAAAACTGAAGACGCGAAATTGATTCAGAAAGTTATAAACATGCTTTCAGAGTTTGGTGAGCATTTTCAGCAAGAAACGATAACGACATTCAGCAAAAGCGTTGATAAAGATTTGCAAAAATTTGTCGATTCAGATGACATAGCAATAACCAAAAAAAGTGGAAGAAACATTCATCGAGAAATATCAAATTTATATGGTTTATTGGCAGAAAAGCTTAAAGAGCAGCAAATCAATTCAGTCACATGATTTAACAAGCGCAGGCAATCGGACAGTCAAAAGCGTCACGCCTTTTGTACCAAAAGCCGCGCCACTTTAGCCTGCCGTTGCTGCGGGCGTTATGCTGCAATCATAAATTTCTAGCCAAGACTAAAAATAAGGTCTAAAATTGGCACTTATTTGAATACTTAATTGGTGTTGTTATGAGACAGGTTTTAGCTGATTGTTCAGCAAGTATTTCTGAGTTAAAGAAAAATCCAACAGCTTTGTTAAACGAAGCAGATGGCTCTGCTATTGCTATCCTAAACCACAATAAACCAGCAGCTTATCTAGTACCTGCAGAAACTTATGAGTTTTTAATGGATATGCTCGATGATTATGAGCTTGCTAAACTAGTCGAAAGCCGTCGCGGTGAGCTCTCTGAAGCGGTGGAAGTAGATATTGATGACTTATAAGCTTAAATTTCTGCCTGCTGCACAGAAAGAGTGGAGCAAGTTAGCTCCACCAATTCAAAGTCAGTTCAAAAAGAAACTTAAAGAACGCCTAGAAAATCCGCACGTCCCTTCGTCTAAGCTTCGTGGTTATGATTCAGTTTATAAGATCAAACTGCGTACAGCAGGTTATCGTTTAGCCTATGAAGTCATTGACGACGAAATCGTGGTGTATGTGTTGGCTATTGGAAAACGAGACAAAGATGTAGTGTATAAAAAGTTAGCATCGAGGTTCTCGTAACAGCAGCATAACAAACGACTATGGCGTCAATAGCTAATTTTTAGCGGTGTTTTCATCCCACATGACGCCGTCTCTTAACATCGAATTTAGTATTACTACCACCTTTCGCACGCAGGCAATGATCGCGACTTTCTTCGGTTACCCAGCGTCAACCAGCCGTGTGTAGGCCGCCTTAAAAACAGGATTACATTGCATGGCTGACATCATCGCCATGTACAAAACGGTTCGTACTTGAGCCCGCCCTCCTTGGATAACTCGCTTACCTTTATATCGCCCACTTTCGCGAGTTATAGGCGCTACACCTATAAGTGAAGCTGCCTGCTTATTCGTGATATAACCCAGTTCAGGGACGTTGCTAATTATCGATGCAGCAGCGATGTTTCCAATGCCGGGCACACTTTGCAAGATAGTATTTTTGGCTTGATACTCAGGGTTATCTTCAATGAGCTTGACGAGTTTTTCTTCTAGCCTTGTGATTTGATTTTTCATTGCTGTAAGCATTGGTTTGATGGTCGAATGTAGCGTCTTGGGCAGTATTTGCATTCGGTTTCAATTGGTTTAGTGATTACGGCGAAGTGTTTAGGCTTTGTGTCAGCGTTGCTCACAACTTAATTGGGCGTTAGTTGCCTTATTAACATCGCATGTTCAATTTACTGTACAACTATGTGAGTGAAGACTATACTTGTACCATTAAATGTACATATGGAGGTTCTTATGAGAATCGTATCTTTTACTGAAGCTCGAAATAGTCTCAAAGCTGTTTTGGACGGTGTAGTTAATGACGCAGATACAACCATCATTACACGCCGTGATTCTGAAGATGCTGTGGTTATGTCTTTAGATTACTACAATAGCCTAATGGAGACCGTTCACTTACTACGCTCTCCTCAAAATGCTGAACACCTAAATCGCTCAATTGCACAGTATCGTGCTGGTCAAACAACCGCACGAGATTTAATTGATGAGTAGCAGTCAACGCTTACTGTCATGGACTGACGACGCTTGGGGTGACGACCTGTATTGGCAAACGCAAGACAAAAAAACGCTTAAGCGTATCAACAAACTCATCAATGATGTTAAGCGTTCTCCTTTTGAGGGCATTGGTAAACCTGAGCCGTTAAAAGAGAGCTTATCTGGTTTTTGGTCTCGCCGTATTGACGATACCAACAGGCTTGTTTATGCAGTTGATGATCAAGCGATAACGATAATTTCGTGTCGTTACCATTACTAAATCAGGCTCAGTGATCTGGCATCTAACAAATAAGAATAGATGTCGCGCAGCCGACACCTTATTCGGTTGTTGGACAAGCCCGGAGCCTCGATGTGCTCGATTCTTTCCTTATTAAGTAAATTACGCGATGTGGTGTTAGCCGTGCCGCCCCTGAGCACATTTCTCAAGGCGAGCGGGAAGGATGCAAGGGGTGATCATGTTGTAAACGCTATCCTCATCAATGTGTTATCTCTTGCTTGTGTGTTGTCTACCACCGTAGAAAGGATGTAGGATGATTATTGAAAGTTACAATAAGGCACACTTTAGCCAGTGTGTAGCCATCTTCGATAGCAATTTGGGCAAGTATTTCGCTGAGTGTGAACGTAAGTACTTCACAGATTTTCTTGAGTTTCATGCTTGTCGGTTACCGTACTTTGTCGTCCTTGTAAATGACGAAGTGGTTGCCTGTGGTGGTTATGAGTTAGAAGGAGGATGTGTGACTCTTAGCTGGGGAATGGTAAAACGGTGACCTGGTCAACTGAATTCGGTCACCCTAGTTAAGTTCGTTAAGCTACTTCTTTTAATGGTTTATCAATGCGCTCAAATTCATTGGGGCTTTGATAGTTTAGGTATGAATGCATCCGCTGGCTG
>NZ_JAIMJB010000040.1 GCF_021295345.1 Motilimonas eburnea | reverse complement strand
AGCCAACACCATCAAAACCCGCCATGTTTTATCAATAACACGGCTCGCAAAAGAGGTGCTAAGACGGCGAGACCACCAAAGAAATTTCGCGGATATACAGTGGGCAATCTGCGAATACGTGCGCGTGTTCCATCAAACAGCGATGCTTAAATTATGAGGGGATCAGTCAGCGCCTTGCTAACAAGCGACAACGCGATGCCACTAAATTTGAATATTGTGCCATAAACACGGAGCTGAATTTGCGACTGAAGTCGCCAAGCGTTAGGAGTCTTTGTTAAACAATTTGTTAGCCGCTCATTCCCAAAGGTTACTGCTTACTCAACAAGAACTTACGCAAATCTCTCTCTGCACGCATAACAAACAGAATAAACACTTTGTCACCGTCTTGTTTATAGAAAACACGACATGGATTAACGACAACTTCACGATAACTTAAATGTTCTAGCTCCGGTGGAATACGACCTGACTCTGGGAAAGTTTGTAGGCGTTCGACTTTGGAGAAGATCGTTTGCACTAACTGCTTTGCAGCTACGATATTTTCAAGTGCGATGTACTCAGCGATATCGTTGAGGTCAGATAACGCTGGCTCAGTCCAGATTATTTCAGCCATTTTGACATTTTGTCCTTGGCTTCATCATGACTTACCACTTTACCGTCAGCTAGTGCACGCTCACCTCGCGCAATACCCTCAAGAATAGCTAAACGATTCTGCATAAACTCGTAGTCATCAACATCAACAAGATACGCGGATGGCTTACCATGCTCAGTAATTAATACTGGTTCTTTGGTGTTGTGAAGATCGGCGAGGATCTTAGTTGCTTGACGTTTGAGTGATGTAACTAGTTCTACTTTCATGAGAGCTGCTCCAAAGGAATACTAAAGTGATACTATTCTATCACTTTGAGTATAGCAAGCTGCATGACGGCTAACGCCACAATAACCGAGAGGAGCTGAGCGTGGTATTGTGAGCAAAGCGAACCACGCTTAGCGGAGTCCGGTTGATTGTTTTGTTAAATGCGCCTAGCACGGTACTACCGAAAACACAGAACCCAAGGCATTGGCTATACCGTTTATTACCTCGGTTGTAACTCGTGCTTTATTTAGAGCAATATCTATTAGCACACCAAATATGACCGACATATACGCCAAATAGCCAAACCCCATATAATCGTTGTACAAAATAGTAAAGAACCAATCTTGGCCATATATGTAAATTGCCGATGATATTATAGTAGCCAAAACTAGAAGTAATCCGGGCAAGAACAAATGCGCAATAGCTCTTGGCTTTGCGAAGGACACCACCAGAAGAATAAAGAACATCGTAAGATTTGACCCAAGAAATATTCGTAGATCAAATTTCAGGTTACTAACTATTTCGATGTATTTTCCTTTGATTAGATCACCCAGAGTATCTTGAGCAACTTTCATGCTTTTGAGTCGATCCAAGTACCCCGATGTAATTGACTGAGCCAATGCTTTCTTCCTTTCACAATCATAGCCACACATAGAAGCGATAACACTTGCAATCTTCTCTGGTAGATTGCTATCTAAATCCTCTTGTATTTTTTCAGATTCTAATCCAAGGCTTTCTGCGATGCCTAGAGCTTTACTCGCAACGCTCGAATCCACTATAGATTGTTGCTTTTCTCTGACTTCCTTTTCTATTTGGTATTTCACGAACCCCTTCGCTGACTCTTCAATGACCTCCGGTGATGCAAAGGTGACAGAGAACAGAATTCCGAAAATTAGTATTCCGAATAATCCGATTGATCTTAATGTGATGCTCATAGTTTCCTTAGCATTTAACGCCCAATTAAGTTGTGAAGCATGCGACCACGATACCTCATTTGACCACCGTAAACACTAAACTTAACTGAAATCAAAAATGCCAATCGTGCTGAATCACTCTTAAATTGTTTGTTAGTTTGCGTGCCAAAGTGACACAAAGATTGCTTATTGCACACTTTAAGACCATAATACATATGTGACACTTTGACACAACAGGAGATAACATTATGGCTACTACTTTGCCTCGCATCACCGCTAGAGTTGATGTCGATACACAAGACTTACTTACTAAGGCTGCCGCGATCGCCGGCATGTCTAGCATCAACTCGTTTGTTCTAAGCGCTGCAATCGAAAAAGCCAAACAAGTCATCGAACGTGAACAGACTTTAAAACTGAGCCAAGCTGATGCTATGTTGCTGATGGAAGCTTTAGATCGCCCTGCTACACAGAACTCAAAACTAAAAGCTGCTGCTGACCGATACGAGAGCAAAACTCAATGATGAATACGGTACTTCTTGATAAAGCTAAACACGATAGAAACCGATTCAACTGTGGTATCCAAGCTCTCAATAATTACTTAAAAGTAATGGCGAGTCAGCAAGCAAAAAAAGACAACACCAGAACGTTTGTTTTGGAAGATGATAACGACAACTCACATGTCATCGGCTTTTACACGCTAACAATGACACCAATTGACTTAAAGGCATTACCCGATAAGTTACAAAAAAAACACCAATCATCCTCCTCTGGTGGTCTGATTGCCCGCCTTGCTGTCGATGACCGATACAAAGGGAAAGGCTTTGGTGAGTGGCTGCTTATCGACGCACTCAGAAAGCTATTAGCTGCAAGTGATAGCGTTGCATTTCCAGTTGTTATCGTTGATGCCAAAGATGGTGCGAAACACTTCTATGAACGCTATGGTTTTCAAGCATTTGAAGACGCTGAAAATAAACTCTTCATCACCATCGCTGATGTGAGAGCAAGCTTAGGCTAGTTAATCGCTAGCCTTTAGCAAACTAACGCCGCGTTAAGTGGACTAAAATTGTGGGTTAAAACGTGTAGCAAAGCGAAACGTAACCCACTGTTTTATTTACGTTTAAACGCCTTGTTAGCTAAATTTGGGCGGTAACAAGATTTCATAAAACAACATCTGATAGTCATCATCAACATTATGACTAAAATCCGCAGGGCGCCTTTTAAACTTCTTGCGGATGTCGTTAACTTTTCGGGAGAGTCCCATGTTAATAATAAGGTGCCTTAACTCTCCAACCTTTAAGCCCAGCATATTAGCCGTTGGTTTACTAATTGACCCTTTGTTAGAGGCGACAGTATTCAAAACTCTTTCGTGAGTTAAATCCCATTCACCACCAAAGTTATGAGACCACTTTCGACCTTCGTAATGCTCTAAGACTGATAGTAATTCATTTACATATACAGCGTTGTCTAGAGAGTTCCTATAAGGAAATCCTATTTCCGTTTCGGCAACCACTGAAATGGTAGGAGCCATGTCGCTATAAACATACATTCTATAGCCTTGAGTCTGATATGGAGCAAGTCCTTTAATTCGGTTTTTCCAAGCGTCTAAAATATATGTAACAAACTCATGTTTATATTTTAAATCAATCCATTCATTCCGTTCAGCAAAATACTCTAAGTTCCAAAGATGAATGTGATTGTCCGAAGAGTGCATCAAAGGATCATTGCCATCAAAAACCAAAGGTGAGCGGGCACACTCATCTAAATAATCAGCTAATTCATTTGAGCGTGTCTTCGTATATGCCAAGATATCCATTAATATCTCCATTTAGCTAACGCCGCCAGCAGAGGCCGGAGTGGAGGTGGTTGTTTTTGTGGTAGCGTAGCGTGAAGCCACAAAAACAAGCGCCGAAACGGAGGTCCTGCTGGCTAGCCTTGTTAGCACTGATTCAACTCGGTTAACACCTGCAAAGCTAAAAAGCCCCACGTAGCACCAGTGCCAGGTTTATGTTCATTGACTTCCACATTGTGAGTGATATTTTCCCAAATATAGAACTCAATCAATTTTGTGCGAGAATCAGTTAAATCCATTTCGAACGCAAAAAACTCACCCTCGGGAGTGAGAACAGTACCTTCATCTGTACTTACTCCTGGAAAATCCTGTTCGTATTGTAGAAAGATACTTTTATCTACATTCACACCTTTCTCTTCTATCGCTTCTTTTAGTGCAACAGGAATTCCGTTTTCACGCCAATATGAAGCTTCAGTGAATATGCGATGCTTCTCTAGGATATTCTGCTCTTGAACGTTCAACTGACGTTTTTTATTTAACTTTTCGACATCCATTTTGTAAGCTCTAACGCCACCCAGCAGCGGCCGAGTGTAACGAGGTCCAGCGGTAATCCCCCCGAAAAATAACTGCATGAAAAAGTAGAATTTTCTCGTATAGTTACTACAGGAGATTCGTAAGCGCTTAATTAACCACACATACTAAGTCACAGCCACATTTGTCATAGTGCTTCTTTTCAAGGGAGGCGCTATGAATCAACAAGATAAACGTGAATATTGGGCTGGTATGTTAGCCCTGTATC
>NZ_JAIMJB010000003.1:205862-263021 GCF_021295345.1 Motilimonas eburnea | reverse complement strand
TTCCATGCCGAACTCAGAAGTGAAACGCAGCAGCGCCGATGGTAGTGTGGGGCTTCCCCATGTGAGAGTAGGACACCGCCAAGCTCCAAACAAGAAAGCCCGAGTCTAACGACTTGGGCTTTTTTACGTCTGCTGAAAGCAACATCCCTCCTAAAAGGCCAGCAACAAAGCAGAGTAGGGCACCACTCTTATCATGCTCCCACACTAAACCTGAGTTGAATGACTTGGGCTTATTTACGTCTGCTGAAAGCAACATCTCTCCTTAAAGACCAGCAACAAAGCAGAGTAGGACACCCCTCTTATCATGCTCCCACACTAAACCTGAATCAAATGACTTGGGCTTATTTTCGTCTACTGAAAAGAAAACTTGATACGGCTCTTCCCCGAGCAAGCTCGGCTCTAAAGATCCTGATACGGGTGAGAAGGATTGAGGAGCCGAAATTAAGGATATAGCTTAAAATCGAGCTAAGTCGATATTTTGATCGTCAATCATGATGCTCATTTTATTATTTGTTAATTGTAACACTTGTACATCAATAGGCTCATTTTCATAGCTTTCTGACTTTTTCCCACGCTTTAGGACGATTTTCTTATTCACTTGGAGCTGAAGAAATCCCTCTTCATAATGCCAGGTGCCGATAAGATCAACGGAGTTTTTCGGATCGTTAAGAGATTGATAGCTAAATTGCCGATTTGGTTTAAGGATCAGGGTTGATTTACGCAGTGTACTTGGCGATGTTATCCAGTTGCCTGAAATCATTTCATCTGATTTATTGTCATCATTACTCGTTTGTACTGTGCTGGCAGCTGGCAGTTCATCAACGGGTGGCGGAGCAACAAATTGCACTTGTTTGGCATTCACACCTTTTGGCTTATCTTGAGAAAAGTGTGCAACGCCATTATCATCAACCCATGTATATACCTTGTCAGCATGGGCGCTGTGAGCAAAACATGCTATCAATAACAACAAGTTATATTTTTGTTTCATGCCTTTATCTTTCCTTGAGCAACAATTTAATTTATAAGGATAAGGTTTTTTTTATGAATTGTCAGCGTTGCAGTGATTGGTTTATTAAGAAGTTAGGTCGATGTCATGCTTGTATGTTTCAAACAGGTCTATTGTTCTTTTTGAGTGCTGCGAGTTGGTATTATTTAGATAAGCCCAACAGTGTTGAAGCTATTGCTGCAATGTTTTTCGCTGTCGCTTCTGGGAGTTTATTCTTACTTCATATTTTAGTCTGGTTAGTGCGCCATTTAACGAATAAGAGCTAGGTTGTTGGCTCATATATCGCGCCTAAGATGGCTGCTTGTTGTGCGCCGGTGACGTGCGGTAGATTGCCAGCCTGTTTATCGACTCGTTGTTTAGCGAGCCATGCAAAGGCAATCGCTTCGACATAGTTGGGGTCCATTCCATACTCTATGCTGGAGATCACTTGCCGTCCAGGCAACAATTTCTTAAGTGTTTCGAATAGAGTGTGGTTGTGAATACCACCGCCGCAGATAATGACTCGCTTTACCCCGCTAAATAAATTGATTTGATCGGCAATGGTTTGTGCGGTGAGATACATCAAGGTATGTTGAACATCAACGCTTCGATACTCGGGCTGTAAATACTGCTTTAACCAAGCTAGATTGAAATGTTCTCTACCTGTGCTTTTGGGAGCAGGCAATGCAAAGTAAGGATCTTGCAGCAATGTCTCTAGCAGCTCCGGGATCAGGTTTCCTTGAGCCGCCCAGTGCCCGTTTTTGTCATAGGGATGGTTCAGTTCCTCCTCGATCCAAGCGTTCATTAACATATTACCAGGCCCGGTATCGTAGCCAACGGTGGCTTGTTCTTGTCTCAGCACTGTAATATTCGCAATGCCACCAATGTTTAACACGATATTGGTGCCTTGTTCTGGCGTAAAAATAGCCTGATGAAATGCGGGGACTAACGGTGCGCCTTGGCCTTTGTATGCCATATCCATACGGCGAAGGTCACCGACGGTGGTAATGTTGGTTTGCGCGGCAATGATATTGGCATCGCCGATTTGCAGTGTGAAGGGGAAATCACCACTGGGATGATGATATACGGTTTGGCCATGGCTTCCTATAGCGATGACTTCTTTTGCAGAAATCCCGGCTTGGTAAAGTGTGTTATCCACACATTGAGAGTGAAACAGGCCGATTTGATGGTCTAGCGTGCCAAGTTGTAACAAGGTGAGAGACTGGCCTTGGCAAATGCTTAATATACTCTCTTTCATACCTTTTGGGAGCTCAAAAGTTTGGCTATAAATGGGCTCAATTGGCCAAGATGCGAAATTGACGATGCTAACATCCACACCGTCTAGGCTGGTGCCTGACATCAACCCTATATAGTATTGATGTTTATTATGCGCATTTGCCATGGTGTTTAGTCATCACCTTTGAGTTCGCCTGCAACCATGAGCATGCGCATGAGTTGCGCTAGGCTACGCGCTTTCATTTTGCTCATGATGCGAGAGCGATGTATTTCCACGGTTCCTTGTGCAATATTAAGATCGATCGCGATGACTTTATTGGCATGGCCTTGAGCGACCAAGTCCATAATCTCGCGCTCTCGCTTAGTCAGAGAGGCGATACGCTGATCTATTTCATGTTTTTTAGTAAGATCATGGCGTTGCTCTTTGTCTTGGGCGAGGGCTTTGTCGATTTTTTCTAACAGCTCAAACTCACGAAATGGTTTTTCCATGAAGTCAAAGGCGCCTTTTTGCATCGCCTCAACAGCCATTGCGATATCACCGTGGCCGGTGATGAATATGATGGGTAAGAGTGCATTAAGTTCGTTTAATTTGTCTTGTACCACCATTCCGGACAGGCCCGGCATTCGGATGTCTAGCAAAATGCAGCCATGTTGTTCTTCAAAGTCGTCGAGAAACTGCTGACCGTCGCTGTAGCTTTTAAACTGATGGCCGACGCTGGCAACCATCATTTCAAGCATTTCTCGGATGGATTCATCATCATCTATGATATAGATAATCGGGCTTTCTTGGCTCATTTAGATGCACTCTCCTGATTTGGACTTAATGGCAGTTGTATTGAGAAGCAAGCGCCTTTGTTTGCTTCACTAGTCACCATAATATTGCCGCCGTGGGCTTCAATAATACTATGACAAATCGACAAGCCAACTCCCATTCCTTGTTCTTTTGTGGTGATAAAAGGCTTAAATAGGTTTTGCATCACTTTGGGTGCCAAACCTGGGCCATTATCGGCGATATGAATCATGACTATTTGATTAAGTTCTTCTATCCTGACCTTCACCTGCGCATCGTGTTGTTGTTTTAATGCTTCGAT
The DNA here is from genome assembly GCF_021295345.1 of Motilimonas eburnea. Taxonomy (GTDB): domain Bacteria; phylum Pseudomonadota; class Gammaproteobacteria; order Enterobacterales; family CBDFNC01; genus Motilimonas; species Motilimonas eburnea. The sequence goes on along the minus strand of NZ_JAIMJB010000003.1, from coordinate 259,709 downwards.
GGCATTGCGTATCAGGTTAATCAGCACTTGTTGTAATTGCACCTTGTCCACGTCCATAGAAGGGGAAGGTGACTGCGCTTCAAAGTCAATTTTAACTTGCGTTTTTGTTGCCATATCTTGCAGCATGGCGATAGATTCTGCGACTAGCAGGGTGGCTTTATGTGAGCCACGTTGTGGTGTTCGATCTCTTACAAACTCTCGTGTGCGTCTTATGATTTCAGAGGCGCGCATGGCCTCACTGGATACCTTCTCTAAGGTTTTTTCAACCATCGGGGTGTTGATTGGATCTTGGCCTACGAGCCGCTTACAGATATCGGCAAATCCAGTAATGCTGGCTAAGGGCTGATTTAACTCATGGGCTAAAGAGGTGGCCATCTCGCCCATAGTAAAAACGCGATCAAGTTGTGCTAACTGTTGATTTTGATTGATTATTTTTTCTTGTAGCTGAGCCCTCTCTTGGCTGGCTAGCCGCTCTGCTTGATGGGCATCGAACAACCTTTGTTGCATCGCATTGATGGCGATGGCCAATTTATCCATGTCATCGGGTTGCTGTTTGCCGGTGCGGTTGAGTTGGATTGGATGCGGTGGTTGATCTGGCGTTACCCGCTCTAAGTTGGCCACAATTTTAACGAGGTGGCGACCCACTAATCTATCGATAAGAAATAGCATAAACAGCATAACAGCGAAGGTTTTGATCGCATTGAACAGCAATGTCATCGCTGCGGCATTGACCAGCTCTTGATAAATATCATGAAGGTCGGCAGTGACAGTGAGTATGCCGAGCTCTCGTTGCTTGTCTCGATGTTGATGGTGAATTGGAAAGCTATATACCTTCACCCAGTCATGTTCGATAACGCCTGAACTAAATCGTTGACCGTCGACGAGGGCGAGATGTGTTTTGACGATATAGGGTTGGCTGAGGACTCCCTCAAGTTGCAACCGAATGAGTTTATCATCGTAATCCCAAATACTTTCACTTAAGCTATTCAACAATGAATTTTTAATAATCTGCTCGGACTGATTCAACTGGTTGATATCGCGTGAGTATTGGGTATACAAGGTGATGGAAGTGAGGATAAGGGTGATAATTGAGCTACAAAGCACGGTGCCAATGATGAGCTTCTTTGCCAACACACTGTCTTTATAGATGGTTTTCAAGTTTTCCCCCCCTTAAAATATGGGTGTGCGTATGATTACTGTTTATGGGCTAATGCCTGGATTAACCTATGGTTAAATCGTTAACTTTCGGGTTAACCTATGGGAAATCCCTAATTCAGAAGTGCGTTATTCGCCCTTATCATTAACCTATCACTTCATCATGTAGACATTAATCATGAAAATTGGCTTGTTAGGCTATCAAAGCGTGCCTGATGTATTCTCCACTTGGCTGGAGTCTTCTGATATTGAAATTAAGCAGTATAAATCGACTGCTGAATTTGTTCTTGACCAGAAAAAGTCACTTTTAGCGATGCTTGTGTCAACATTTCAATTAGATAGCGGATCAATTGTATCACTAATCGAACAATATCCAGATATTGCTCAGGATGTTAATGTAGTGGTGACCGAGTGTAAAGGAGTGAATCAAGCTGTTCAAGCCATGCAGGTGGGGGCAAAAGAGGCGCTACCTGATAAAATTCAATCAACTAAGTTAATGGCATTGGGTCATCAGTACGGAAACCATTAAGCCTCCGAATTATCGCCTACAAGCAAGTGCTTGATCGCGCAGTTTTTTATTTTTTACTTACCCAACTTCAGTTTTTTCGGTTATAAGTCATAGTAGGGCTGTTGGTCGTCGAGGTAAGTTTGCTTAAGCATATAGAGATAGTCGGATTCAGAGGTATCGCGAGGTTATCACTTGAGTTATCGTCGACTTGCGTCTTAATCGGTGAAAATGCGTGGGGTAAGTCCAGTCTATTAGATGCCTTAAGCTTGCTGCTCAATAGTGCTCAGCGCTTATACAAATTTCACCTAGAAGACTTTCATGTTGCGCCTGAAACAGAGATAACTCATCGCCAAATCACCCTAGTGCTTACATTCGAGGAAGCGCATGTTGGTCAACATCTACGCGCGCGATTTCGATCTATTGCCCCGTTGTGGATAGGTGCCCCTAAATACAAAAAGCGTATTTACTACCAAGTCGAAGGCAGTTTAGGTGAAGATAATCAAGTCCATACCCAGCGTGCTTTCCTCAATAGTCAAGGGGATGTGTTAGCCCTTGAGAATACCAATGAGCTAGCCAAGCAATTAATGTCATTCTTTCCTGTGTTAAGGATCAGTCAAGAGTGCAGCCTGCAGCCATGGATGTCTGATATTGCAGATACTTCGGAACGCATTCAATCTGAGCTATTAGTGGAAAAGACTGTGCTTCGCTTGCATGCTTCCTCGCAACCACTGCCCGAGCGAGAACTGAAGCAAGCCATCATGGCGACCAAGTATCTTTTTGAACACTATTTAACCCCCCGCTTTACCTTAGCCGATCAACCTAGCCAGCCACGAAAAGTACGTGAAATGGGCTTAAAGCCGATCTCATTTCGTGCGATTGACGATTTCAGTGAGTTGTTAAAAGTCACGGCTGGCAAACATAACCGGGCCGCTTTGTTGGTATTACTCGGCTCTTTCTTAAGGGCGCGAGGGCCAAGCTTGCTGCGCAGAGGAAGTAGTCCAATCTTATTGGTTGAAGATCCCGAAGCCCGCTTACACCCCATTAATCTACTCACTAGTTGGGCTTTTTTGGATCAACTTCCGATTCAAAAGTTGGTGACCACCAATTCATGTGACTTATTGGCGGCCTTTAAGTTAGACGATATTGTTCGCCTTGTGCGCCATTTTGATAGAACGTTAGTACACACTTTGAATGAAGCCATGTTTGCCAGTGATGAATTTAGGCGGATCGCATTCCATGTCAGAATCAATCGCCCTGCGAGTTTACTCGCGCGGTGTTGGCTATTGGTTGAAGGCGAAACTGAACTCTGGCTACTGACGGAACTGGCCCGAGTATGTGGCTTTAGTTTTGCTGCCGAGGGAGTGCGCATCGTTGAGTTTGCTCAATGTGGTTTACCGCCTTTGATTAAGGTCGCAAAGGATTTTGGTATCGAATGGCACTTATTAACCGATGGTGACGAAGCGGGTAAAAAATACAGTGCGCAGGCTAAGGCATTGCTTGGGCATGAGGGGCTTAGAGAGCGGTTAACTTGTTTACCCGACAAGGATATTGAACATTTTTTGTTCAACAATGGTTTTAGTGATGTGTATTTACGCCAAGGCAAAGTGAAGCGACCCGAGCTGGATAAGCTCGGGATCACTAAGGTCATTGATAAGGCGATAGGTCGAAGCTCTAAACCTCGTTTAGCGTTAGCCATTGCCGAAGCGGTTGAATTAAACGGACGAGATTCAGTGCCGTTATTGCTAAGACGTATGTTGAATCGCCTTATCGCCTTAGCAAGGAGTCAAGCCGGTTAAGATCAATCTTCGTATTGATAAATAAGCGTGTGCTCGTTACCTGTTAAGGTTAATTGATTACCCTCTAAGCTCGCGGTGCTCCATTGGGATAAGGTCGCGCTGACTTTTTGCTCAATTTGATCTAACCCTTCTGGACACATCATCATGGTCATGCCCATATTTTCAATCTTCAATTGGCCATCTTGCCATTGTGCTTGACCAAAAAAGTTATTACATCCTGCTACACCATTAGCCTTTAGGGAAGTGTCTAATTGCAATTGCGGTATTTTATTACCAAGCGGTGTAATGGATTCCCCATCTACGCTGACTAATTGCCACTTTTGTCCTGTGATGTCCTCTACGCTTACGGTTTGATGAGTATCATTGCTTGCACATGCGCTAAGGAAAAGGGTGGCTGCGGCTAGGGGAAGAAGACGTAATGTCATAAGTCACTCCAATAATTATCAATAGGAAATAGTTTGTTGCTATGTAAACAGAGTAATACAGTATCGGGGTTGACTAAATTTAGGATTATGCTGATTTTTATATGTATTTTATATTTACATTCCAATATATCTTGTTGAAATAGATTATGTCTCTATTTTTTTTGCTGTGGTTGCTGCCATATTTTTAAAGGGACAACATTCACCGCGGTGTCGTAGCCTATCGTATAAAGTCGCTTCTTGTCTTCCATCGACATATGAAAATCAACCGGGGAGGTGTTGCCCGTGTTAACGACTATGGTTCGATGCCAGAACTTTTCATTTACGTATTCTCTTGAAATCGTGGTCATAAAGGTTCTGATTAGCAAGGAAATATATGAGGCTAAAGGAAACAGCTTATTGGTGTTGATGGGGTGAGTATCGCCATCACCGCGTAGACGAAAGCAAATCACCGGCGTGCCATTCTCCGCCCAGTCTTGATGTAAGGCATCTTCAGAGAGAATACTGCCATCCACCATCAAATGATTCTCGTAAGGCTTAAAGGCAAAAATGAGTGGGATAGACATGGAAAAGCGAACCGCACGGGATACTTTTTCATTGGGTGTATTCAGTGCATCGAACACCACGGGGGTGCCGGAGCGTACGTCGGTGGCGACCACATGCAGATTAATAGGGAGATCGGCAAAGCGCTTACCTCCGAGTTGATGGTCTAACCAAGCTTCAAATTTATCACCGGAGCATAGCCCACCGTTACGCAGCAAACTGAGTAAAGAAAAGCCTTTGAACTGCTCAAAGTCGGTGTCTAATGCGATGCCTTTTATTGTGTCTAGGCTTAAGCCACTGGCATACAGCGAGCTGATAATACTGCCACCAGACACGCCAACAAGGTGATCAAAGTGCACTTCTAAATCATGAAGGGCTTGTAAAATACCAATATGAGCGGGCAGGCGAGTGCCTCCGCCCGCAAAAATGGGCACTAAATAGCGCTCACCCGTATTACCATTCGTCTGTGGCCAAGGTGTTGTGCTCAAGGGGGATGAGCTGGAACCGACGAAAGAAGAAGACTCTGAGCCAGGGGGCATTTCCCGATTATGATGATTGTTTGCTTGATTCATGTAGAGACAACTCCAGCATCGACATATTAAAAGTATGGAGTAATTTTCAATTCTTGCCCGATACGATCGGCTAAACTTAGCTTAATACTTTGTCAAAACAGGCAAAAAAATGAATTGTGTACGGCATTTAAGCGTCGCTTTGTTGATCATACACTTGGGCTTTAGCCAAACCGCCTTTGCTAACTTGGCGAACACGGTCGCGCGAGTTAAGGCATCCATTGTTGCGGTGGGAAGTCATAGTCCTATCGGCAGCCCCCAATCCGAGTTCAGTGGTACCGGCTTTGTGGTGGGTGACGGCAGTTTAATCGTGACCAACTATCATGTGGTGCCCAGTGATCTTAACGCCAGTAAACGAGAGCAGTTGGTGGTGTTTGTCGGCCAGGGCCGTAAGCCTAAGGTATATGATGCCGAACTGATTGCGTCAGACCGAGTACATGATTTAGCGATATTGAAAGTAAAGGGGGTAAAATTAACGCCCCTGCGCCTCGGAAATGATAGTCATGTTCGCGAAGGGCAAAGTATTGCCTTCACCGGTTATCCTATTGGCGCGATTTTGGGGCTCTATGCTGCGACTCATCGTGGCATTATATCGGCGATCACGCCGATTGCGACGCCACAAATCAGTAGTCAACAAATTACGCCACAAATGATTAAGCAGTTACGTAAACCATACAAGGTGTTTCAGCTAGATGCGACAGCTTACCCTGGCAATAGTGGTAGCCCGGTATACGATCCTGAGACAGGGTTAGTGATAGGCGTGATTAATAAAGTTTTTGTGCAAGGCTCAAAGGAAGCCGCATTAACCCATCCGAGCGGCATCTCCTATGCCATTCCTATTCGTTATGCGAAAGCCTTGTTGAAATAAAAAAGGCCGTATTGCACGGCCTTGTTTCTTTCTCGATTACAGAATAAAACGACTGAGATCTTCGTCTTCAACGAGTTCGTCTAGGGCTTTTATAACATAATCTTTATCAATGATGATACTTTCACCATCACGATCAGATGCGTCAAAAGACAAGGACTCCATTAGACGCTCCATCACGGTATGTAAGCGACGTGCACCTATGTTTTCTGTTTTCTCATTGACACGCCAAGCCGCATCAGCGATATGGCGAATGCCTTCTTCGGTAAATTCAACCTTAACCCCTTCGGTTGCCATTAGGGCAGCATATTGCTCGGTTAATGAAGCGTGTGGCTCGGTTAAAATACGGACAAAATCGTCGGCTTTGAGGGCCTCTAGCTCAACGCGTATAGGCAGTCGACCTTGCAGTTCAGGGATCAAATCCGATGGCTTCGCGACTTGGAAGGCTCCTGATGCGATAAACAAGATATGATCGGTGCGGATCATACCGTGTTTGGTGCTCACGGTTGAGCCTTCAACCAAGGGGAGTAAATCACGCTGAACCCCTTCGCGAGACACATCTGGGCCTGAACTGTCGCCACGTTTACAAATCTTATCGATTTCATCAATGAAGACGATGCCGTTGTTTTCCGCAGCAAAAATCGCTTTTTCTTTGAGCTCTTCTGGGTTAATCAGTTTGCCCGCTTCTTCTTCGACTAAGGCTTTAAGGGCCTCTTTCACCTTTAGCTTACGCTTCTTGGTGGTATTGTTGCCCGACAGGTTTTGGAACATGCCTTGTAATTGGTTGGTCATTTCTTCCATGCCCGGAGGAGCCATGATTTCCACGCCTACTTGTGGCGCCGCAACCTCTATCTCGATTTCTTTATCATCAAGCTGGCCTTCGCGCAGCTTTTTGCGAAATACTTGACGAGCATGGCCATCTTCCGGTTTGTTATCACTGCTATCCCAACTGGTTTTGGCTGGTGGTAGCAGGGCATCAAGAATACGCTCTTCCGCTTGTTCTTCGGCGCGAAATTTCACCTTTTCCATTTCTTGTTCACGGGTGATCTTTAGGGCGACATCGGCTAAATCGCGAATGATGGTTTCGACTTCTTTACCGACATAGCCCACCTCGGTGAACTTAGTGGCTTCTACCTTAATAAAAGGTGCGTTAGCGAGTTTTGCCAAACGGCGAGCAATTTCGGTTTTACCTACACCCGTTGGGCCTATCATTAGGATGTTTTTGGGCGTGACTTCTTGGCGGATGCTAGGCTCTAATTGCATACGACGCCAGCGGTTACGCAATGCAATTGAAACCGCTCGTTTGGCGTTGTCTTGACCTATGATATGGTCATCTAATTCACTTACTATCTCTCTCGGCGTCATTTCAGACATAATATCAATCCTGTTTTAGGGCCAGCTGAGTGTAACGGGTCAGCTGACAAAAATGGGTTAGTATTCCAGTACTTCAATGGTCTGGTTGGTGTTGGTATAAACACAAATGTTGCCCGCAATCGTTAGCGCTTTTTCAACAATCGCATCGGCTTCTAGGTCGGTATTTTCAAGTAGGGCAAGAGCGGCAGATTGGGCGAATGCGCCCCCTGAGCCAATGGCGATCAAATCATGCTCAGGCTGCACCACGTCACCATTGCCGGTAATAATATAAGACTTTTCTTTGTCAGCAACGGCGAGCAAGGCTTCTAATTTGCGCAGCATGCGATCGGTGCGCCAATCTTTGGCGAGTTCAACCGCGGCACGCTCTAAATGACCTTGGTGAGCTTGGAGTTTGGCTTCAAAGCGCTCTAACAGGGTGAATGCGTCGGCGGTGCCACCGGCAAATCCAGCCAAAACCTGACCATTATAAAGGCGATGAACTTTACGGGCGTTACCCTTCATTACTGTATTGCCTAGGGAGACTTGGCCATCGCCACCAATTACCACTTTATTACCACGGCGAACTGAAACTATCGTAGTCACGGGATACCTCATCAGTATTCAAGCGCAAGATAACTTGCAAGATAAAAAACAAGATGGGGGAGGGAGAGTGCATTTTCAAGCGTGGTGAGGGTTTTTCCCTAAAAAAATCCCCACCTAAGTGGGGAGGGTTGGTTTATTTTGGCAGGGGACCTTGCCACTGCCAGATTTGACAGTTGCGAATGCCGGCTCGGTTGAGTTTATGTGAGTCGGTTTGTGCTAAGCGCTTACGCTCGTATGGCCCTAAAATCACTTTATACCAAATTCCTGAGTTGCCATTTACTTTTCGCACTTGGCTTTCTAAACCTTGAAAAGCAATTTTTGCTTTGAGTGTTTCAGCTTGATCCATGGCTCTAAATGAACCACATTGCATCTGATACGGAATCGCGGGCGGTGGATCATCGGGTACATCCACTTCCACTTCTTTATTTTCTAGTTGCTCAATGTAATCCCACTTCTCTTTTGGTTTTTCAGGCAAGGGCTTTTCGGTTGCGCTTGTCTTCGGTTTTGGTTTGGGAGTCGGTTTGATTATAGGTTCGCTGACTTCATCTTGTTGCGCTGAGCCACTGATGCTGTAAAGAAAATAACCAAAGCCCGATAATCCCAATGTGGCTAGGACAATAGCAACGATGGGCAGGCGCTTTGGTCCAGCAGACTTGGCAGGACTACGCTTGGTATTACTTTTACGTTTTTTCGGTTGATTACCGACGTAGTCCCGTGCCATTACATACGCTCCAAAGTATCAATGCCAAGTAAGTTTAGGCCTTGCTTTAAGGTGCGCGCTGTTAACCAAGCCAGTTTCAAGCGGCTTTGCTTTTGCGCTTCATCTTCGGCTTTCAATATTGGACAGGCTTCGTAGAAGCTTGAGAATAATCCCGCTAACTCGTACAAGTAGTTACATAATAAATGTGGGTAACCTAGGCGTGCTACGCTGGCGATCACTTCATTAAACTGAACGAGTTTGCCCGCGAGATCCGTTTCCTTTTCATGGCCTAAGATCACTTGACCCGTTAGCTGCTCGGGTTGGATCTCCGCTTTTTCAAACACACTCGCCACTCGGGTGTAAGCGTATAACAGATAAGGCGCCGTGTTGCCTTCAAAGCTCAGCATTTGATCAAAGCTGAACATGTAATCGCTGGTGCGGTTCTTCGACAGATCAGCATATTTCACCGAGGCAATGCCCACGACATCGGCAATATTGCGCAAGTCTTGCTCTGCCATGTCTGGGTTTTTCGACTTAACCAAGTCGTAAGCACGATTTTGCGCTTCGGTTAAAAGATCCGCTAGCTTGGCCACTGTGCCAGAGCGGGTTTTAAATGGTTTGCCGTCTTCGCCCATCACGGTGCCAAATGGCATGTGCTCTAGGCTGGTTTCCGGCTTAACAAAGTTGGCTTTACGTGCAACGGTGAACACCTGTTGGAAGTGCAAGCCTTGGCGAGCATCAACAAAATACAACACGCGATCGGCATTAAGCTCTTTTTGACGATAACGCATTGCAGCTAAGTCTGTGGTTGCGTATAGGTAACCACCGTCTTTTTTCTGGATGATCACCGGCAGTGGCTCGCCTTCTTTATTTTTGAACTCTTCAAGGAAGACACAGTTTGCCCCTTGGTCTTGTTGTAATAAACCAAGTTGGTCTAAGTCGGCCACCACTTGTGGCAGATCATCATTGTAAGCACTTTCACCGCGAACGTCGCTGCGCTTAAGGCTAACGCCCAGACGGTCGTAGGTTTCTTGACAGTGTGACAAGCTCACTTCGTTAAATTCACGCCATAGCTTGTTACAATGCTCATCACCGCTTTGTAGTTCAACCACTAGGTTACGCGCACGAGTTGCAAACTCTTCTGATTCATCAAAACGTTGCTTGGCGGCGCGGTAGAACACTTCTAAGTTGGAAAGGTTAGAATCGATCTCTTCACCCTTGGCTTGTAGTTCTTCCATATAGGCGAGCAGCATGCCAAATTGAGTGCCCCAGTCACCTACGTGGTTTTGACGAATGAGGTGATGGCCTTGAAATTCAAGGGTGCGTGTTACGGCGTCACCGATAATAGATGAGCGTAAATGACCCACGTGCATTTCTTTGGCTAAGTTTGGCGATGAGTAATCCACCACAATCGTTTGTGGGGCTTCGACTTGATTTATGCCTAGGCGCTCATCCGCCAGCGCCACCTCAATTTGCTCGACTAACCAAGCTGGGTTTAAAAAGAAGTTGATAAAACCTGGGCCTGCGATATCTACCTTAGTGATTAGGCTTGACGCTGGGAGGTTGTCGATGATCAATTGCGCTAATTCACGCGGGTTCTTACCGGCTGCTTTGGCGAGCATCATTGCCAGGTTAGTGGCTAGATCACCATGGGCTTTGTCTTTGGTTCGGTCAACTTGAATGCGAGGCTCAGCTTCTGCTGGGATAATGCCTTGTTGCTTTAGGGATGCGACTGTTTGCTCAAGTAGTTGTTGAAGTTGCTGTTTCATTCAGGATGACCGCCAATAAATCGAGACTAAAAAAATAAGAGCCTGATTTTAACGTGTCTGCGCCGCGAAAACCAGAACGGAAACGGGCGCAAGGCAAGCGAAGGACGGGTTTAAATAAAGTCGGTTGGGTCAATATCCAAAGACCAACGCACTTTGAGCCCTGACTTTATTTTTTCCACCTCAGACATGCATGAGCCGAGTAAACCCGCAATCAGCGCTCGGTTAGGCGCTTGAATTAACAATTGAAAGCGATACTTGCCCGCGCGGCGTTCCATAATGGCTGGCATTGGCCCAATCAACTCAATTTGCGGGTATTGCTGGACGTAAGGCTCAAAGATAGCCTTCATCTCTTCGAGAAAGGTGAGAGGCAAGTTGGCATAAGTCGCTTCGGCGCGAAATAAGGCTTGAAAGGAAAATGGGGGCAGCAAGGCATCTTGGCGTTCGGTGAGGGCGCTGCGGGCAAAGTCTTGATAGCCATTATTGACCAGATCTTGCAGTAAATAATGCTCGGGATGATGACTTTGTAATACCACTTGGCCGGGTTTGCTAGCGCGTCCTGCCCGCCCCGCAACTTGGGTAAACAGTTGAGCCAGTTTTTCTGGGGCGCGAAAATCACTGCTAAATAATGAGCTATCCACATCGAGGATGCCAACTAAGGTGACATCGGGAAAATGGTGTCCCTTGGCGAGCATTTGCGTGCCGATCAATATTTGATATTCGCCTTTTTGAATGCCGTCTAAATAGTCGGCTAAGCTGCCCTTGCGGCGGGTGCTGTCGCGATCAATACGCACCGCTTTGTATTGGCTAAATAGCTCAGCAAGGGTTTGCTCGAGTTGCTCGGTGCCCACGCCCGCGCCAACCAATTGCGTTGAGCCACAATCCTCACATTGATAAGGCACGCTTCGGTGGCTATTACAATGATGACAAATCATGGCGTTATCGCCTTGGTGCCAAGTGTAAAAGGCGTCACAGCGCTGACATTTGGCCAGCCAACCGCATTCATGACACAGCAAGGCTGGCGCATAGCCGCGACGATTTAAAAACAGCATCACCTGATTGCCTTGCTTTAGGTGTTTGTGCATTAGCTCCATCAGTTGCGGTGATAGGCCGGCGCTCAATGACACATTTTTAATATCTTGCAAGTAATGACGTGCGTGTTGGGCATTGCCGGCGCGTTGCTTGAGGCTTAAATGATGATATTTACCGGTTAAGGCGTTATTTAAACTTTCTAACGACGGCGTCGCCGAGCCCAGCACTATGGGGACTTGTTCGCGCATAGCGCGCATCACGGCCAAGTCGCGGGCATGATAGCGAAACATTTCTTGTTGTTTAAACGAGCTATCGTGCTCTTCGTCTATGATGATGATACCAAGGTGACGTGTCGGGGTGAAAATGGCACTGCGCGTGCCAATGACGATGGCAGCACTGCCCTCACGACCGTGTAGCCACGTGTCTAAACGCTCGCGATCCGTTAGCTCTGAATGAACCAAATAAATAGGCACGTTAAAGCGTGATTTAAAGCGGGCCACGGTTTGCGGTGTTAAGCCAATCTCGGGTACTAACACCAGCGCTTGCTTGCCCTGACTTAACACGTGTTCGATCAGGTTCAAATATACTTCGGTTTTACCGCTACCGGTGACGCCTTCAAGTAGGTAACAGGCAAATTTATCTGCGCTGTTAATACTAGCCACGGCAACGGCTTGCTCGGAATTGAGCTCAGGCTTGGTTTCACTGAGCCCAAAGTCAGTATACCAATCCCTCTGATATAGTGCTTGTTGTTGGGTTTTCTCGGCCAGTCCTTTTTTGGCTAGGGCATTTAAGGTAGCGGAGCTGACCTCAGCTAAATTGAGCTCACTGCTGGTTAGGCTTTTTCCTTTTAGTAGGGACCATGCAATGAGTTGTTTTGGACTGCGTTTGAATTGGCTTGGTTCGGCCTGTAATCCCAGCGGAGTTAGCTGCCATAGGGGAGTGGGCTTTAATTGATCGGGTTCACCTTGTTTTAGTAGGGCTGGCAAGGCTTGTGCAATGACATCGCCAATCGGGTGATGATAGTAGTCACTGGCCCATTGGAATAGCTTAAGCATAGCTGGCGGTACGATTGGCTGAGTATCAATCACTTCAGTCAGGGATTTTAATTTAGCGATATCAAATTCGCTGGTGGTCTTTACCTCAATCACTAAGCCAATTTTATCTTTATTGCGAAAGGGGGCTTTGACCCTGCAGCCAACCTCAACCTGCCAGCTTTCAGGGATCTGATAATCAAAATGTCGACGTAGGGGCACAGGTAAGGCTAGGGTACAAATCATAGTCGCTTCGCAATCAAGTTAACTGGGCTTAGTGTAACGGCAAGCTAGTTAAAATAAGAGTGCAAATATCGCAAAGCAAAGCTTGCTAGCTTGCAATTGATGGATTATTATTCGCACCCTAAATTTCACGTGCATATTTGCACTTTATTAATGACGTGTGGTATCTGGCAAAATTTGACCAGATGGCGACACGGCCCTGATGAGGTTATCCCTATGAAAGCTGGTATCCACCCAGAATACAAAGAAGTGACTGCGACTTGTTCTTGTGGCAACGTAATCACAACTAAGTCTACCGTTGGTAAAGATCTAAACCTAGACGTATGTGGTGCATGTCACCCATTCTACACTGGTACTCAACGTGTTGTTGATACTGGTGGTCGTGTTGACAAATTCAAGAAGCGTTTTGCAGTACTTGGCAAGAAGTAAGCTTGCAAAATGTTCAAATAAAGGCGCGCTTAGCGCCTTTTTTTATGCCTAAAATTTACCTCGTTTTAACATCTGCTCACTATTATAGCGATTGAATCATTCCCGTTTGTTTTTGCTGGGAATCTGGCCAATACTTGACTATCATCACATTTCTTAATTTTAGTACTTTCTTTTTCCGAAACAGGATATTGGACCTAACATCATGACAGATGCGCGCCAGCAAGCCCTTGATTATCACGCTTTACCTACGCCAGGTAAAATTAGCATTGAACTGACTAAACCTGCTGAAACAGCCAAAGATCTTGCGCTGGCCTATAGCCCAGGTGTGGCTGAGCCAGTAAAAGAGATCGCCATGAACCCAGATGAGGTTTACCGTTACACAGGTAAGGGTAATCTTGTCGCGGTTATCACCAACGGCAGTGCGATTTTGGGCTTGGGTAACTTAGGTCCGCTGGCGTCAAAACCTGTGATGGAAGGTAAGGCGTTATTATTTAAACGTTTTGCAGGGCTCGACTCGATTGATATTGAGGTTAAGCACCGCACTGCGGAAGAGTTTGTTAATACGGTGGCGAATATTGCCGATACCTTTGGTGGCATTAACCTCGAAGACATCAAGGCACCTGAGTGTTTTGAAATAGAAAAAGCATTAGTGCAACGTTGTAGTATTCCCGTGTTCCATGATGATCAACATGGCACCGCCATCGTCACCGCAGCGGGTATGATCAATGCGCTAGAAATACAAGGTAAAGACATCGCTGAGTCGACCATAGTGTGTATGGGCGCAGGGGCTGCCGCGATCGCATGTATGGAGCTATTGATCAAATGTGGCGCGATGCGAGAGAAGATCTACATGTTAGATCGCAAAGGTGTGATCCACACGCGTCGTGAAGACTTAAACGAATATAAGAAGCTATTTGCTAACAATACTGACAAACGCACTTTAGAAGATGTGATTGCCGGTGCGGATGTGTTTGTTGGTGTTTCTGGCCCGGATGTGTTGCCCGCTGAAGCCGTCGCATTAATGGCGTCAAACCCAGTTATATTTGCATGTTCAAATCCAGATCCTGAAATTAAACCAGAACTGGCTCACAGCGTACGTGACGATTTGATCATGGCGACGGGGCGCAGTGATTACCCCAACCAAGTTAATAACGTCTTGTGTTTCCCGTTTATTTTCCGAGGCGCCTTAGATGTTCGTGCTCGTGCTATTACCGATGAAATGAAGGTAGCAGCCGTTCATGCCATTCGTGAGCTCGCTAAAGAGCCTGTACCAGCTGAAGTGTTGGCTGCTAGTGGTGACAAGGCCTTAAGCTTTGGGCGTGACTATATTATCCCTAAGCCAATGGACGCGCGTTTGCTCCCTAAAGTCGCCAGAGCCGTAGCTGAGGCGGCGGTGACTTCTGGGGTGGCGCAGATAGAAATGCCGCAGGGGTATATGCAGGGGTAACTCAAGCGTCAAGATAATATATGAAGTAAATAACTGTGTAGTGGTCAACCAAATCTGGCCACCTTAATATAACTTTTAAAGTATTTCTGCTCTATTTAGATTGGCGATAATCCATCATTGAATTGGTGTGGCCTGAGCCGTGTTTATGGCTGAAAATAAAAAAGCCCTTCGAATGAAGGGCTTTTTGGTAGAACTTAAGTATTAAGCTTAGCCTTTATCAATGACTGTAATTTCTACCAAACTTGTATGCTGCCTTACTTCAAGTGATAGCGTAAATATACCCTTATCTGTCCCATTAGCAACGGCTTCGGGCGTTATAGTAATCAAAACAGGATGTGGTGAGACTTCGTCAATGCCCCTAACTGTGTCTGGAATCGCTATTTCTGGATCACTTAATAATCGACCATTGTTTGTTTCTACTTTTATCACACCACCAGAAACAGGAGGGTTATTATGTTCATCGGCAATCCAGAAGCGCATTTTGATAGGCTGCTCTTCAGAATCACTGCAATCAGTTTTACACAAGCTGATTGATTCAGTGTCATACCATACTTTTGTAACTGGGTCTTGCGCTTGAGCACGAATATAATATTTGTTTGTAGCAAAAATAACTGCTGCAGAGTTACTAACTTCTACAAACTCACGACTACATAATCCATTGCTCTCACTTTCTAAAGTACACAAAGTACCATTGTAGAGGTTATTACCAGGTGAAGGTCTATCAAATGGATTGTTTGGGTCATTAGAGTCTAGGTACTTTTGATCAAATTCATGCCAAGTTTCATTATCATCTTCACCTGTCACGGGAGTTAGAGACGATGCTAAATAAGCATTCTTTAACGCAGCATACTCAGTATCACTAACCACGGTATCCGGATTGTGGCTTCGCTTAGCCACTTCGAGCTGTTGGTACAATCCATCTTCGTTGTAATCGTAGATAACTTCGTGTAGGTCATGAAAGGTTTCGCCCTTATCAAATTGACCATTTGCTGGCTTGTTATCAAAGAAGGTTTCTTCACCCACAGCAAATGCTGTTACTGTAACTCGGCCTCCGTAAGGTTGCCCCATACCACCTGGGTTGATACATGGCGCAACACCATCTCCAAAGGAGTACGCTGCACAACCACCAGGACCTGAGAAATCTTGTAGTTTGTTACCCGGTGGGCGTGGATTTTGCGTTGTTAGAGTTACGGTACATGTACTGTCCGTTGTGGTACAAGAGCCTTGCCCAGAGCTACCAATTCGTCCACCTTCGGTTACAAATGAAACAGCAGTACCATCTGGAACATCGTTATTAAAGATATCACCCAAACGAATGGTTACTTGAGTCGTGTTTCCGTCTAGAGTCCAGCCATCCAAAATGCGTTGTGAGAATGCCAAAGATACACTGGACTGCTCAGGTAGACCTGTACTTACTGTAAGTTGGTCAGAAACACTGGAAATAGTTTTAATGAAGTTTCCTGATTGGTCCTTGATGTCGTAGTTGGCTTTGACACGAACTACACCATTTACCTCACCACTTTCAACAACTGTACTTACTATACCTTCATTGTTGGTTTGAGCCGTCATCGGGCTAATTGAGGTGCCAACAGGAAAGGTTTCTAAACTAAACCTAACCATTTGTTGACGAGCAGGATTACCGTTTTGATCAACCAGTTTAAAGCTTACCTCGGAGGTCTCTTGACGACCGGCCCCGCCAGTCCCTTTTATGGCAATATAATCAGGTGTTGCTTTAATAAAGCGAATACTTTGCGCTTTAGTTGCAGCAATATCGACGGTAACATCTTTAATAAGGTTATTAGCTGGGGCTTCTACAGTTATTATGTCTTGGTCTACACATGCTGTTGGTTTGTACGTGGCAGTTGCAACACCGTTAACTGTAAAAGAAGAGGCATCGATAACTGCATCGCCAGTGCTAGTACAACGTGAACTGAAGTTTATCTGTAATGGTACATTAAATAGCTCACCACTTTCTTCAGTGACAGTTGCTGTAATTAGAACGGTTGAGTTTTGCTGCGCTTCTTCATTTGCCTCTAAACTTGTGGTTACATTCAGTTGGATATCACTGACCCCTACATTGAAACCTTTCTCTGTTGATGCAGCTGCGCCTAATGCGGAGCTTTTGACCGTAACAATACCTGCACCATCCGTGTCTCCAGCGTAGAGGTCAAGTAGGGCAACCCCGTTACCATCGGTTAATGCCGTTTTACTTACTTCAGGCTTCAATATACCTAAAGTAGTTTCGCCTGATACAACTTGTGATGCTAATGGAACTTTTCCTTGTAGCAGTTGAATGTAAAGAACAACAGGTTTTCCTGTCGCAACATCCACGGTCTCTTGACAAAGCTTAGGGTCTCTGATTGTTCGATCCCAGTTTTCAGGACAAGCTAAAATAGTCAGGTTGATATTTACGTTTTGCTCACTTGTAATACCATCAATCCCGATTGCATAATCAATAGCAGTAGAGGTGACTTCGCCATTGATATCTATTTGGATAGTCGCCCGACCTGCACCATCTGTGCTACCTGCTTCTAAATCCAAGATGCCTATGCCGTTTGCATTAGTTAAGGCTGTTAATGCTGGAGTTATCTCGCCGAGTGTGGTTGATGCCGAAAACAATTTGTTAGCGACAGGTGAATTACCTTGTGAAGCTGTAACGTATAAAATAGCAGGTGCAGAAGATTTAACTTCCGTTGTTTCGCTACACAAATCAGCATCCCGAGTCACACGATCCCAATCATCAGGGCAGTTTAGAAGTCTAACTTCAAGAGTAACTGGCGCGTCAGTATCAATATCACCTACGCTAACTTGGAAACCTTTACTTGCATCACTTTGTACACTGTCGCCTGAAAGTGTAGATACTGTTACTGTGCCAGCTCCCGATACAGTGCCTGCTTGTAAGTCTAAAATGGCGATGCCGTTAGCGTCGGTCAGCGCTGTTTTGGAATCAGGTTTTAGTTCGCCCAAAGTTGAGTCGCCTGATACAACATGCTCGGCAATTGGATTACCAGAGGTGTCAGTAACAGCAACATAAACAATAGCTGGTTTGGTTGATGTAACACTTGTTGTAGCTGTACATTCATCAGGATTGCGTACGGTGCGATCCCAACCACCTGCAACATCGTTACAATCGAGTAACTGAAGGTTGATACTATAGGGAAGGGGCTCTGGTGTCGGTGCAATAGTAGGCGCTGTTGACGGTACAGTACCACCACCATCATCGCCTCCACTTAGGTCGGAACCACCGCCGCCACACGCACTTAAAAGTATCGCTGAGGTTAACACTGCTAATTTACGCCAACACATTATCTTCTCCCTCAATGTGTTTAAAAACATGATAGTCATGCTTTTATAAATAAATAATCCGCTGGCATGTTAACGTTTATATCTGTATTTATAAAGGTGTTAGCAGTGGATCTAGCCTAGGTATCGGTTATTTATGCGAACTCGGTGGTATTTTCGCCAACTGAAGGCAGTCGATCCCGAGTAGGAGTCGAGATGAACATAAGAGATTTAGAGTATTTAGTGGCACTTGAGGAATTAAAGCATTTTCGCAAAGCAGCGGAAAAATGTTTTGTGAGTCAACCTACTTTGAGTGGCCAAATTCGCAAACTTGAAGATGAGCTTGGTGTGTTGTTGATGGAGCGATCTTCCCGCAAGGTTTTATTTACTCAAGCTGGACTTGATATTGCGGCAAAGGCTCGCAAGGTATTATTAGACGTTAAACAAATTAAGGAAGCGGCCCGTTCATACAGTGAGCCAATGAACGGCCCCTTACATGTTGGTTTGATCCCAACTGTCGCACCTTATTTACTCCCAGCCATTGTGCCGCCAATGCGCCAAGCTTTTCCGGACTTAGACGTGTACCTTTATGAAAATCAAACCCATGTGTTGCTGCGCCAATTGGAGGAAGGGGAACTAGATTGTTTGATTCTCGCCTTGTTACCCGGGATGGAAGGCTATGGCCACATTAGTTTGTATCACGAGTCGCTAGAGCTCGTGATACCGCAAGATCATAAGTGGGCTAATCAGCCAGAGATCAATCTATCAAACCTAGAAGGTGAGCGGGTGTTGATGTTGGAAGACGGTCATTGTTTACGGGATCAAGCCATGGGGTTTTGTTTTACGGCCGGCGCAGATGAAGATACCACCTTTAAAGCGACCAGCTTAGAAACCTTGCGGCATATGGTTAGCTCTGGCATAGGCATTACGCTATTGCCACGTTTAGCTGTGCCAAAAGGGCGCAGTAAGGATGGTTTGGTGTACGTCCCATTTACCGAGCCTAAGCCCGCGCGTGAAATTGTGTTGCTGTATCGCAAAAATAGCGTTAGAAGGCCTTGTTTCAATGAGCTTGGCAAGCTGATAAAACAAAAGATCAGTAAAAGGGCACAATAGTCGTACTGAATCTTGATGCGTTATCCTCCCTATCGTCGGGAGGTAACGCATTATGTTATTAACACCCTAAATTAGAATAGTTCACTTTCTTCATCAGGGTTAGTAAAGATATCGGTTTGATCTTCAGGTACATATCGAGTTGGCTCGGTGCCTTTTTCAAAATACTCTGTACGTGACTCCCGTCCCGAACCGTTTGCCAACAAGCCTGTTTCTAGATCGATTACTTTTTTAACAATATCTGTGGGGATGGCTTTTTTCTGTTCGGGATGATCAGCCAGAAAACTGGCCATAAATGCTATCCAAGCAGGTTGTGCGGTCCGTCCGCCAAACTCCCCCCCCGTGACTTGTTGATTGCCTAGGTTCGGGTTGTAGGAAGCATAGCCTAGGGCGCGGCTATGATTATCAAACCCAACCCAAGCTGTGGCCACAGAGTATGGGGTCATACCAGAGAACCAAGCATCTCTGGCTTCATTGGTGGTCCCGGTTTTGCCTGAAACATCATGACGTTTCAGCTCTCTGGCTGCTCGCCAGCCTGTGCCATTCCAATGTTCACCATTGGCTCTCCCCCCCCAAATAGCGCTATATAAGGCTTCTTTGATCAAAAATGCATTGGCGCCGGAAATGACGCGCTTCGCCATTTTTGACTGAGGCGGTTGGTATGTTTGCTGATCATCAGCTGGCGTTATTTCAGTTTCAAGCTCACTTGAAGCTAAAATCTCTTCATCGAATTGCGCCAGAGCTTGCTCTTCGGTGAGGGGCTGACCTGCTACAGGTACTTCTGGGCCACAGGTCATGCACGCAAGATCAGGGGCCGCTTGGTATATCAGGTTGCCATATGCGTCTTCTACTCGAGAAATAATATAGGGCGAAACTTTAAAACCGCCGTTTGCTATGATGGCATATGCGGTTGCAACCTCAAGAGGAGTTAATTCAGCAGCGCCTAGCGCAAGGGTTTCGTAAGGAGGTAAGTCTTCTTTTTTGAAGCCAAACTTAGTGAGATGGTTAATGACGCCATCCACACCTACGCTGCGGATTAAACGAACCGAGACGACGTTTTTAGACTTCGCCAGCGCCACGCGAATGCGAATTGGGCCGTCGTAGACAGCAGGCGAGTTCTTGGGACGCCAAGCTTTACCTAGACTTGCATCCCAATGGTTGATGGGAGAGTCGTTAACTAGGGTTGAAAGGGTGTAGCCATTTTCCAATGCGGCGGAATAGAGGAAAGGCTTGATATTCGAGCCCACTTGGCGCTTAGCCATGGTGGCGCGGTTAAACTTACTGTGTTTGAAATCGAAGCCACCCGTCAGCGCTTGGATCGCACCGTCCTTAGGGTTGATTGCAACAAATGCGCCTGATGTGTCGGGTAGTTGAGATAACACTAATTCTTCGTTATCGGTTCTAACCCAAACCATATCACCGGCACTGACTATTTCATTGGCTCGTTTAGGCGCAGGCCCTTGGCGTTTGTCATTAACAAAGCGGCGCGCCCATTTTAGGCCATCCCAGTTGATAGTACCGGCCTTACCGCCTTTAACAAGTACCTCAATATCCTTGTCGTTTACTTTAGTGACAACAGCAGGAGAGAGGACGTTGTAAAAAGGTTGTTCGCTTAAATGGTCAAAAACACGCTGCATATCCCAAGGAGCTTCACCCTTGGTCTCATCCCATAACTTTTCAATGGGCCCACGAAAGCCATGGCGCAGATCGTAGCTTAATAAATTGTTGACTAAGGCGGCATTGGCAGCAAGCTGAGGTTTTTCTGTGATAGTGGTGTAGACGTTAAGCCCTTGGCTATAAGCTTGTTCTTCACCTAACATCGCGACCAACTCTTGGCGGGCCATTTCTGCAACAAAGGGGGCGCTAAGTTCAATTTCAGCGCCGTGATAGCGAGCCGTGATAGGGGCCGCATTCGCTTCTTCATATTGTGCTCGAGTAATATGACCTTCTTCGAGCATACGCATCAATACCACAGCACGACGATTCCTTGCGTTTTCCGGTGAATATATCGGGTTTAGCTTGGAAGGCGCTTTAGGTAAACCGGCGATGACCGCGGTTTGGGCTAGAGTGAGTTCATCAACGGATTTTCCATAATAGACCTGCGCGGCAGCACCGACACCAAAAGAGCGGTAGCCAAGGGAAATCTTATTTAAATACAGGGCTAAAATTTCATCCTTCGTGAGTAGCTGTTCAATATGCAGTGCAATAAACACTTCTTTGATTTTTCGAATCAGGGTTTTTTCACGGGTCAAAAAATAGTTTCTTGCGACTTGTTGGGTGATGGTACTGGCACCTTGCTTGGCGTGGCCGCTAGCAATATACACAGAGGCTGCACGGACAATACCAATAGGGTCTATGCCTGGGTGTTGATAAAAACGGCTGTCTTCGGTTGCTAAAAAAGCATCGATCATTTGTGGTGGGATTTCATTGATGGCTAATGGGATACGCCGTTTTTCACCAAATTGTGAAATCAGCATGCCATCACTGCTGTAAACCTTCATTGGGGTTTGCAACTGAACTTCGGTAATGGTTTTTACGTCAGGAAGATCAGGCTTGACATAGTAATACATGCCTACGATAGCAGCGATACCTGCAAAACCTAAAAATAGTGCGACTAACAGTAATCGCTTAAACCATTTCCACATGAAAATTCCTACTTAGTTAACAAAAAACACAAAGAGTGACTAGTATATCCTGTATATCTTGCAGTTAAACAGTGATTTGTGATTTAAAGCATTGGAAGAAAGTTATATTTGCGCTTATTATAGCGGCGAAAATACGCTACTTTTCACTTAGTTATCAAGATAGAACTGGGACGTTATGTTATCAGGATTAAGGAAAAAGCAAACCTACGCTATGATCGGAATCGATTTAGGATCGCATTCTGTGAAGGCTGTTGCCTTATCAAAATCAGGTAAAAGCTATAAAGTTGAAGGTGTTGCAGAAATGAGTGTGCCTAAGGGTGCAATCTCCGACCGCCAACTTATCGAAGTCGATAAAGTGGCCCAAGTGATTAAACAAGTTAAACGTAACTTCCCAGCTAAGTTCAAATATGCGGCTGCTGCAGTTTCGGGAGCGGATGTTTATACGCGTGTGGTGCAGATGGATGTCGATCTCAATGAATCTGAGCTCGAAGCGCAAATTGAGCTTGAAGCAGAGCACCTGATTCCTTTTCCGATAGATGAAATCAGCATTGATTTTGAAGTGCTCAACAAAAATCTTGCCGATCCATCGCGTAACGATGTCCTGATTAGTGCCGCAAGAACGGACACCATCGTTACCAAGGCGTCTTGTCTTGAAGATGCTGGACTTGAACCTAAGGTTATTGATATCGAATCTCATGCCTTAGGCCGTGCTTGCCAATTAGTGCTTGATGATGACGATTTTGATAAGGTCGTTGCCGCTATTGATGTCGGTGCAGCCATGATGACCTTCGCGATGATGAACAAAGGCGAAACCGTGTATGCGCGAGTGCAAAATTATGGCGGTCAAAATTTTACTCAAGCCATCGCCAATTTTTATAGCATGAGTGTTGAGCAGGCTGAAAAAGATAAACTTGCAAATACTTTACCGGCTGATTACGACACTGATGTACTCGCACCATTTGTCACATCCGCTATTCAGCATATCCGCCGTAATATTCAACTATTTTGTAGTTCGAGCGGCTTTTCACAGGTTGACAAGTTGGTATTGACCGGTGGTGGTAACTTATTACCTGAACTAGTCAGTCAAATCGAATCTGAACTCGAAATTCCATTGCTGCTTGCCAATCCATTCACTGAATTTAGTTATGCTAATACGGCCGATGAAAAATTAATGGCAATGAATGGTCCCAAATACATGACGGCCTTAGGCTTGGCATTGAGGAGTTTTACACCATGTCAAATATAAACCTATTGCCTTGGCGTGAAGCCCAGCGTAAGCGTAAAGAAAAAGACTTTTATGGTTTGCTATTTTTAGTCTGTCTCGTCACAGGGGCTTTGATGTTTGCCGGTAAAGTTTACCTTGATGGCGAAATTGATAAGCAAAACCAACGCAATGCTTATCTTAATAACGAAATAAGTATTTTAGATCGCCAGATTGCCGAAATTAAAAACATCAAAGAGAAAAAAGCGGAAGTAGAAAAACGCATTAATCTTATCCAGCAGCTGCAAGAGCGACGCAACTGGCCTACAGACTTGTTTAACTCCTTGCCTGAAATTACCCCTAATGGTGTCTTTCTCGAATCTCTTACGTTTAATGATGTTAAAATTGCGATCAGCGGTAAGGGTGAATCTCAATCCCGCATCTCAAGAATGTTTAGAAATATTGAAGAGTCGAGCCGAGTGGGCAATGAGGCCTTAGGCGGTATTTATGCAGCAGAGACAAAGCCTATCAAGCTATTTAAATTTGATATGACCTTTGAAGTCTTGAGTCAGGTTGCAAAAGAACAAGCAGCAGGAGGGGCTCAATAATGGATGTAAATGAGTTAGATTTTGAGAATATTGGTAATTGGCCCCCTCTTTTTAAAGGCATCTTCCTTGTCATTATTGCTGGATTGATCGTGGGTGGTTTTTATTATTTTATTTTCAATGATCAAATTAAATCTTTAGAGCAGGCACAAACAAAAGAAGTGGAAATCAAACGCCAATTTGAAGCAAAAGCGGCGTTGGCGTCAAACTTGGAAGCTTATCGTGAGCAGATGGTGCAAATAGAAGGGCTACTTGCCCAGCTAGTGAAAAAGCTGCCGAGTAAAAGTGAGGTCTCCACTCTACTTGATAATGTTAACTTCATTGGTAGCGACAATGGTATGCAGTTTAAACGTTTTAAACCTTTGCCTGAGGTTGAACACGAGTTCTCTGTTGAGGTTCCTTATGCCATCGAAGTGATTGGCTCGTATGATCAAATAGGCCAATTTTCCGCTGATATCGCCAAGCTACCACGAATTATTATCCTAGATAATATTTCAATTAAAAAAGTCGATAACGAGGTGCTGAATGTAGAACTAACCGCGAAGACTTATACTTACAAGGAGGCCAAACAATGAAGCGCCTTTTGTTAGTTGGGGTAGTGGTATCGTTAATGGGATGTCAGGCTAATAATGATGACCTTAATTCCTATGTGGCAAATATTAAATCAAAAAGTTATCCTATAAATGACAAGGTTCCTGAAATTCAGGAAATAGAAGTTGTCCCGTATTTAGGTGAAAGCAAACGTAAACCGTTTTCCATTCCTAAACCTGAGACCGCTTCGGGTAAGCCTGGGGCGCCGGATACTTGTCCTCAACCGAATACTTCAAGGCAAAAGCAGCCGTTGGAATACTTTTCAGTTGATAACCTATTTATGCGCGGCACCATTGAGTTGGATAAGGAGCTTTGGGCCCTTGTGCAAGTCAGTGGTGGTGAGCTACACCGTGTTAAGGCTGGCTATTATATGGGACAGCATCACGGTCGGATCCTTTCAGTCAAGAAAGATGAAATTAACTTGTTAGAACTGGTACCAGATGGCGAAGGGTGTTGGAGTGAGCGCACCACACAAATTGCCTTGGTTGGCGAAGAATAAGAGAGAGCAGGGAAGTCTTAAATGAGCACCAATAAATTTAAAATAAATATGGCCAAGCTGAGTGCAGCCATTTTAGGGGCGACACTGTTTTCAAGCCTAGGTTTTGCTGAGCCCCAGTTAAATAAGCTGAATGTGAATTCCTTAATCGCCGGCAAGGTTGAACTCGAAATGGAGTTCAGTGAGCCCGTTGTGCGTTATACGGATAAGTTACATTACCGTCCTAATCAATTAGTGATTGATGTTAAAGATGCATCATCCGTGCTGAAGCTTAATCCCGTACCGGTTGATAAAGATGGGGTTGAGTTGGTTAAAGCTGAACGAACCAGTGATGGCTTGAAAGTGATTATTTCACTGCGCCAACTGATGCCGTATCGTCTCCAGCATGACAATAACAAGTTAACGGTTCGGTTTGGCGATGTTGCAAGTACTGCGCGTAAACCCGCTTCGGCCAAAGAGCAGACCATTGTTGAGTCTGTACAGCAAAACAAACCTGTTGCGCCAGTCACCACCACAGCAGTCGCCGCAACGGTTGCGACAGAAACCACAGCGGTTAAACCGACTCCTGCGCCTGTAAAAGTGGTTGAGCCTGCCAAGCAAACAAAACCCGCGGCAAAACCGGCACCCATTGTTAAGCCGGCAGTGGTCACCAACACTGCGGCAACGGGCACGCCGAAAGGTTTCGTTAACAGCATTGAATCTATTGATTTTAAACGCGGCGAAGAAGGTAATGGTCAGTTATTAGTTAAGCTTGATAACTCCACCATCGCAGTGGATATCCGTAAACGAGGTACAAAATTATTGGCAGAGTTCCAAAGTACTTACATCGAGGATGAACTTATCTATGTGATGGACGTGCTTGACTTTGCGACACCGGTGAAAAATGTTGAGACGTTTTCGGCCAATGGTAAAACCCGCTTTGAGATGGAAATTGCGGGTGACTTTGAGTATCGCTACGACCAGTTAGATAGTCTATTTGTTATTGATGTTAAAAAGAAAAAGCGTGATGAGAAGAAAACCGTTTATCAAGGCAAGCTGATTTCTTTTAACTTCCAAGATATCTCTGTGCGCACCGTGCTGCAGATTTTGGCCGACACCAATGGCTTTAACCTCGTTACAACGGATTCAGTGCAAGGTAATATCACCTTACGTCTTGATGAAGTGCCATGGGAACAAGCTCTAGACATTATCCTTAAAGTAAAAGGTCTAGGTAAACGGATGGAAGGTAACGTATTGATGGTTGCCTCTGCGGCTGAGTTAGCGGCGAAAGAAAAAGCCCAGCTTGAGAGCCAGAGAGAAGTGAGTGAGCTAGCGCCGCTTTATTCTGAGTTCATTCAAATTAACTATGCTAAGGCCGGTGATATTTCTCGTATGCTGTCTAGCAGTGATGCTTCACTTTTATCTAGCCGCGGCAGTGTGTCGGTTGATGAGCGTACCAATACGTTATTAATCAAAGATACAGCAGATGTGATCGATAGCGTTAAACGCATGATTGAAATTCTCGATATTCCGGTCAAGCAAGTGTTGATTGAATCGCGTATGGTAACGGTGCGCGACAATATCGGTGAAGAGCTCGGCGTGCGCTGGGGTATTACGAAGGCTACTGAAAATGGGACTACCTCGGGTAGTTTAGAAGGCACTAATCCAGCTTCTGGTGTTGAGGGTACGCCGACTGTCCCTAGCTTAGATGACCGCTTGAATGTGAATTTACCTGTGGCTAACCCAGCAGGGTCCATCGCATTCCAAGTGGCTAAGCTCGCTAATGGTCAAATCCTTGATTTAGAGTTATCGGCATTAGAGCGTGAAAACAAAGCCGAAATCATTGCCAGCCCAAGGATCACCACGGCAAACCAAAAGACGGCTTACATCGAGCAAGGTACCGAGATCCCTTATGTTGAATCTGCTTCCAGCGGTGCAACCTCGGTATCCTTTAAGAAAGCGGTACTGAGCCTGAATGTAACGCCGCACATCACGCCAGATAACAAGATTATTCTGGACTTAGTGATCACCCAAGACAGTAAGGGTGAAGTGGTCGCCACAGCCGTGGGACAAGCGGTATCAATCGATACCCAAGAAATCGGCACCCAAGTGTTGGTTGAAAATGGCGAAACCATCGTACTAGGTGGTATTTACCAGCAGCAAATCAGCGACACCGTGCAAAAAGTACCGCTACTGGGGGATATTCCTTGGGCAGGAGCGTTATTTAGAACCACGATTAAACAACAGCGTAAAGATGAGTTATTGATTTTTGTTACACCTAAGATCATTACTCAAGATGCATTTTCTGACTAAGCTCGTGCATTAATCAAACAATTAATGAGGCCACATAATAAAATGTGGCCTCATTTTTTTTCAATGGTTGCAAACTCCCCCCGACAATTGAGATAATCACCGCCTTAATCACGGATATACAGGTTATACGGGTCAGTCGAACTGTGCTGACGTTTAAACAGCTTTATTTAGAATACGTAGGACCATGGCAGAGAAACGAAATATTTTTCTGGTCGGCCCAATGGGCGCAGGCAAAAGTACAATTGGCAGACATCTGGCTCAGATGTTACATCTTGAATTCGTCGATTCAGACACTGAAATCGAAAAACGCACTGGAGCTGATGTAGCTTGGGTGTTTGATGTTGAAGGAGAAGAAGGCTTTCGCAAACGTGAAGAGGAAGCGATCGATGAACTCTCACAACGTCAAGGCATCGTGCTTGCAACGGGTGGCGGATCAGTCAAAAACAAAGATAACCGCAATCGTTTATCGGCGCGCGGCATCGTCGTGTACCTTGAAACGACGGTAGACAAACAATTAGCGCGTACCCAACGTGATAAACGCCGTCCGTTATTACAAACCGATGACCCACGAGGCGTGCTAGAAGGCTTAGCGCAAGAGCGTAATGCTTTATACGAAGAAATTGCGGACTACACCGTGAAAACGGATGAGCAAAGCGCTAAAGTGGTCGCTAATCAGATCATCAAATTACTGGACTTTTAATAGATATGGAAATCCTTAACGTCGACTTAGGTGACCGCAGTTACCCGATATACATTGGTTCTGGGCTGCTCGCTCAGGCTGAACTGTTCACGCCTGCGATCAAAGCGAAAAAAATCATGGTTGTGACCAATGACGTGGTCGCGCCTTTGTATCTGCAGCAATTAAAGCAGACGTTAGTGGATTACCAAATTGATGAAGTCATTTTACCTGATGGTGAACAATACAAAACCTTAGCCTCGTTTGAGCAGATCCTTAATGGCTTGCTGGCTAAGCGTCATGCCAGAGATACCTGTGTGGTTGCCCTTGGTGGCGGCGTGGTGGGTGACATGGCAGGTTTTGCCGCGGCGTGTTACCAGCGCGGAGTGGACTTTGTTCAAGTACCTACCACCTTATTGTCACAGGTTGACTCCTCTGTTGGTGGCAAAACCGCTGTTAATCACCCCCTTGGCAAAAATATGATCGGTGCGTTTTATCAGCCTAACCTCGTTACCATTGATATTGACTGCTTAAAAACGCTCCCCGAGCGAGAATTTGCTGCGGGTATGGCTGAGGTCATAAAATACGGCATCATTTACGATTACGAGCTGTTTTGTTGGATTGAAGCGAATATTGCGCAGTTAAAAGCCCTCAATACTGACGCGCTCACTCATGTTATTAAGCGCTGCTGTGCCATTAAAGCCGAGATTGTGAGCCAAGATGAACAAGAGCGAGGAACACGAGCGCTATTGAATTTAGGTCACACCTTTGGCCATGCCATTGAAGCCGAACAGGGCTATGGTAACTGGCTCCATGGTGAGGCGGTTGCCGCGGGGATGGTATTGGCGGCGCAAACGGCTCAAGCGCTGGCCATGCTCACAGAAGAACAAGTGGCGCGGATCCAAGCTTTGATCGCCGCGTTTGACTTACCGACCAAGGCACCCGCTGAAATGACATTTGAGACATTTATGCATCATATGCAAATCGATAAAAAAGTCTTAAATGGCCAGTTACGTTTAATCTTGCCTACCGACATAGGTAAATCAGATATCTTTGCCGATGTTTGTGAAGATGTGCTGAGAAACGTTATTTCAGGTAGCTAACCAGTCATGCTGGATCAACATATCCAACTGGCTGACATCCCCTCTCAGTTGCAGCTTGTCGACAGGCTGCAACATCTTGTTAAATTTAGCTCAAACCTAACTTTTGTTGCCGGTGAAGCGGGCTCAGGCAAAAGTATCATCATTCAGCGTTTGTTGGACCAAGATCTTGAATCCAATCAAAGCCTTCTTAGTTGTGCGCCAGGCCTGAGGGCAAACACGGCACGTGAGCAACTGCTGTCGCAATTAGTGCCTAATCCGCTATTTAATCCAGCCGATAACTTGGGTGAAAGCTTTTTCCAGTTAATCAAAGAGGCACCGCAAGATATATTATTGGTGATTGATGATGCGCATTTCTTACCACAGGATGTGATTAGCGAATTGTGGTTGTTGTTATTAGAAAATCGTTTTCAAGGCTTTAATCATCACATTAATGTGCTGCTATTTGCCGAACCGACTTGGTGTCAGCAACAAGTGGCTTTGCTAGCAGGTAAAACCGAACAACCGACGATTGAAATGGAAATACCCGCGTTATCGGAATCGGAAAGTCATCAGTTTGTGCGTGGCTTATTAGCGCGCGCCGATTATCAGGCTAAAGTTGAAAATAATGCTGCGATACATAGACAGATTGAAGCTTGTCATGGTTTACCCGCCTGCTTACAACAGCTCGTCGATGTCATTGTTAATGAGCCATCAACCGAGCAGCCTGTTGCTAAAGTGAAAACAAACAATCAACTGCTCTTAATTGGATTGATGGTGATTGCAGCGCTGTTGATGTCTGGCGCCTTCTATTACTTTATCGTCCCCCAAGATGATGTGGAGCTGGCAGAGAATAACGACACCTTGGCGATGGCCTTGCTGGATGAACCGGCCCAAGGCGTAACGGTGGCCGCACCAACGAATGAGCCAACGGAAACACCGGTCACCCCCGATGCCTTAGTCAGTCGTTGGCAAGATGATAAAGCCTTGCCTGAACAGGTTGAGCCTTCTGAACTAGAGCTGGTTAAGTTAGACGATGGACGAAAACGCGTAACCCTCACAGAGCAGGCTATTGCGGATTTAGGCAGTGTCAGCAATGACGTCAGTGCGGCTCAAGCACAACTTAGTCCCGACCAAGTATCGGCTGATAATGTGACCGTCAACTCCGTTGCTCAGTTAAATCAGGTGTTAAATCAACCCATCGAAGCAGAGGCGCACAGTGAAGTTGAGTCATCGAATGAGATTGAGCTAAATGAACGCGCTCAAGAGGAAAGTTCAGTGCCTAAGGCTGAATTGATTGTTGAGATGACACCAGAGCCGAAGGTGGTTGCGCAACAAACCGCGTCAAAAGCAGGCTTTCAGATGACCTCAGTCGCCGAGTTAAAGCAAGTTCCAAGCAATTATTTTAGTTTACAGCTTGCAGCGGTCAGCTCGCTACCTGTGCTTAAGGCCTTTGTTAAAGAACACGAAATAGAACAAAGTGCGACCTACTTTAAAATTAACCGTAAAGGTAAAACCGCTTACCTAGTGATATATGGCGAGTACAAATCACGCCGTGAAGCGATGAGTGCGATAAAAACCTTACCCACTAATCTGCGCACCTTAAAACCGTGGGCCAAGGGTTATAAACAAATCCAGCAAGAAGCGATTGACTGACAATAATAATGAAAAAAAATCGGGCTTTTTTAAAATGGGCAGGCGGCAAGTTTGGCTTAATTGAAGATATCACGCGCCACTTACCCCAGACGACCGCTTCACAGCGCTTGATTGAACCCTTTGTCGGTGCGGGCTCGGTGTTTTTGAACACCGATTATCAAGCGTATTTGCTCAACGACATTAACCCAGACTTGATCCACTTGTATCAAATATTGCAACAGCAGCCTGCCGAATACATCAAAGAAGCGGAGAAATTTTTCGCAACTAAATACAATGATGCAGAGCAATACTATGGCCTACGCAGTCAATTTAATCTTTGCCAAGATAAATTTGAGCGTGCACTTTTGTTTCTCTATTTCAATCGCCATGGTTATAACGGCTTGTGTCGTTATAACAAAAAAGGCGGTTTTAATGTGCCTTTTGGTCGCTACAAAAAACCTTATTTTCCGGCTGCAGAATTGTGGTTTTTTGCTGAAAAAGCACAACGTGCTCAGTTTGTCTGTGAATCCTATGGCGACACCTTTAAGCGCGCCAAAAGTGGTGATGTGATTTATTGCGATCCGCCTTATGCGCCATTGAGTACCAGTGCGAGCTTTACCTCCTATGCAGCCAATGGATTTACCTTGGACGATCAGGCTATTCTTGGCCGATTAAGTCGCAAAGCAGCCGCTAATGACATTCCCGTGTTAGTGAGTAATCACGATATTCCGTTGACGCGAGAACTTTACCATGGTGCAAAGCTCAATGTCGTTCAAGTAAAGCGCACCATTAGTAGCAAAGGCAGTAAGCGCAACAAGGTCGCCGAGTTATTAGCCTGCTTTAGTTAAACTCAACTCAGCGCCCATTGTACAGCCAGCAACAGCAGTCCTAAAAACAAGACGATGGCAATGATCCCCGCTACCACAAATCGCCATGGAGAAGCGGCTTTAAAATCACGCTCTCGATTTTGCTGTGATTGAATGCCAAACAACGCAGCTAAGGCACTGAGAAAATTAGCTTTAAAAGAAGTCGGTTGGGGGTTGTCGGTCTTGTTATCAAAATCGGATGGTTTCATAGACACGCCTTAATTTTGTCCCTAATCGGGCTCACAGGGTTAGCTTTGCCATTGGCCAAATAATCCGCACTAGCTTGAAGCGGACGCCTTAGGTAAAATGCACCGCGAGCCCTACCAGAGAATAATAAAATGAAAGATTTTTTGATTGCCCCTTCGATTTTATCGGCCAACTTCGCGCGTTTAGGTGAAGAAGTCGATAATGTATTAGCAGCCGGTGCCGACGTTGTTCATTTTGATGTGATGGACAATCATTATGTGCCTAATTTAACCATAGGACCTATGGTGTGCCAAGCGCTGCGCGATCATGGCGTGACCGCGCCGATTGACGTGCACCTTATGGTTAAGCCCGTCGACCGAATTATTCCCGATTTTGCTAAGGCGGGCGCGTCAATCATCACCTTTCATCCCGAAGCATCTGAGCATATCGACCGCAGCATTCAGTTAATTAAAGATCACGGTTGTCAGGCGGGCATAGTGCTTAACCCTGCCACCTCACTGCATTACCTTGATTACGTGATGGATAAGTTAGATGTGATCCTATTGATGTCGGTGAACCCTGGGTTTGGTGGTCAGTCATTTATTCCATCAACCCTAGATAAGCTACGTCAAGTTCGCGCCAAAATTGATGCCAGCGGCTATGATATTCGCCTTGAAGTGGACGGTGGTGTCAGCGCTAATAACATCGCTGAAATTGCAGCGGCTGGCGCCGATATGTTTGTTGCTGGCTCGGCTATTTTTAACCAACCTGATTATAAAGCGGTGATAGATAACATGCGCTCTGAACTTGCTAAGGTGAAGGCATGAGCGACTATCAACATATAAATACTGTTTTATTTGATTTGGACGGCACCTTGCTCGACAGTGCGCCGGACTTAGCGCAAGCCGTTAACCAAACCTTAGTTGCGATGGGGAGATCCTCGTTTCCCGAAGAGCAAGTGCGCGGCTGGGTAGGTAATGGTGCCAATGTATTACTTAAGCGCGCCTTATCGGGTTCGGTGGATATTTCGGCTGATATTTGTGCTGACGAACTGCAACAGGCGCATTTATTGTTTAAACAGCACTATGCGGCGTGTTTAAGTGATAAATCCCAGTTGTATCCCGATGTGCGAATGACCCTGATCAGCCTAAAACAAGTGGGCTACAAATTGGCCATAGTGACCAATAAACCTGGTCAATACATGGCGCCGATTTTGTCGGCTTATGGTCTAACCGGTTTATTTGATTTAGTGGTGGCAGGGGATTGCTTACCTGTACGTAAGCCCGATCCTGCTCCTTTATTGCATGCTTGTGAGGTGCTAGGTAGCAAGATTGAGCAAACCTTGATGGTCGGTGATTCAAAAAATGATATCCTCGCAGCCAAAGCCGCTAACATGGCAGTGGCAGGCTTAACTTATGGCTATAACTACGGTGAAGATATTCGCTTATCTGAACCCGATTTAGTATTAGAAAATATTTCAGAATTGTTGCATTCATTAGCTTGTAATGTCAGCGCTTAACGGCCAAATGACAATCAGCAAAAGTAGAAAATAAAGGAAAGAATTATGGCAAAACCCGTTGTATTAAGTGGCATTCAGCCTACCGGTGGCATGACAATAGGAAACTATATCGGTGCAATCAACCAGTGGCTGAATTTACAGCAGGACCATGATTGTTTCTATATGCTGGCTGACTTACACGCGATTACTGTGCGTCAAGAGCCACAAGCTTTACGCGACCGTGTGCTTGATGGTGTCGCGCTGTACACGGCGTGCGGCATTGATCCTGAAAAATCGGCGCTGTTTGTCCAGTCTCAAGTGCCAGAGCATGCCCAGTTGGCTTGGGTACTAAATTGTTACACCCAAATGGGTGAGTTAAATCGTATGACGCAGTTTAAAGACAAATCTGCCAAGCATGCTAACAATATCAATGTGGGCTTATTTAGCTACCCATCATTGCAAGCGGCCGATATTTTGATTTACCAAGCCGACAAGGTGCCAGTGGGTGAAGATCAAAAGCAACACTTAGAGTTGACTCGTGACATCGCTACGCGTTTTAACAACTTGTACGGTGAGGTATTTAAGGTGCCGGATCCGTTTATTCCGCAGGTAGGCGCGCGCGTGATGAGTCTGCAAGAGCCAACCAAGAAGATGTCTAAGTCAGACGAAAACCCTGGCGCTTACATCATGTTGTTAGATGAGCCAAAGCAAATTGAGAAAAAGCTCAAACGTGCGGTAACGGACTCCGATGAGCAAGCCCGTATTTACTTTGATACCACAGAGAAGCCGGGCGTTTCTAACCTATTAACGCTACTTTCGGTGGCAACGGGGCGCAGCATTGCTGACTTAGTGCCTGAATACGAAGATAAAATGTACGGCCATCTGAAAAAAGATACCGCAGCTGCCATGGTCGCCATGATTGAGCCTATTCAGCAGCGTTTCCATCAGATCCGTGAAGATCAAACCGAGTTAGAGCGGATCATGAAACTGGGTGCTGAAAAGGCATCGATTCGCACCGAGAAAACCTTAAAAGCGGTGTACGATGCGGTGGGCTTTATTCCCCGTCCGCGTTAATGGTTTGCTAAACACTTAGCTAGATTATAAGCCGAGGTTGTTTCCCTCGGCTTTTTTGTAGGTGAAAGTTATTCGCCTTGATCCCAGACCATTTTCTTGCGGTAGATGGTAGAGGGGCTCACGGCTAACAGGGCGGCGGCTTTAGGGATATTACCATCACAAAGGTTAATCGCGTGCTCTATGGTGTCTCTTTCCACCTCGGCGAGAGGGCGTACTGGCATGTCTAACAGCGTAGCGGCTTCGGCGACACGGGTGCTTGTTTGTTCTCGGGGGGCTGGGATGGACTGGCTGGGCGCGGCCTTCGGCTTAGTTTCAGCCGCTTTTTGTGGCGTCGCTTGATTAAGGGGCGGCGGTAAATGTTCAAGTGACACCGATTCGCCATCATTTAGCACCACTACGTTGCGGATTATATTTTGTAGCTGGCGGATATTACCCGGCCAAGGGTAATCTAATAGCCGCTCAATCACAGGTTGAGATAAGTCTTTAAAGTTTTTGCTCTCTTCTTGGCTAAATTGCTCGAGAAAGGCCTCGGCAATGCGAATGATATCATCACCGCGCTCACGCAAAGGGGGCAGGGCAATGGGCACCACATGTAATCGGTAGTACAGATCTTCGCGAAAACGTCCTGCCGCGACTTCGGCTAAAGGCTCTTTATTAGTGGCACAAATAAACCGTACATCAACCTGCTCGGCTTTGCTGCCACCCACTTTTTGTACCACGCCGGTTTGTACAAAGCGCAGTAACTTGGTCTGAAGATCGAGATCCATTTCCCCTATTTCATCAAGGAACAAGGTGCCTCCATCAGCTAAACTTGCAGCCCCTTGGCGCTCACTTGAAGCACCGGTAAACGACCCCTTAACATGGCCAAAGACTTCACTTTCCATTAAGTCACGGGGAATGGCGCCACAATTTAAGGCGATAAAAGGTTTGTTTTTTCGTGGGCTTTGTTTGTGGATAGCTTCAGCACACACTTCTTTGCCTGTGCCGCTTTCGCCGGTAATAAACACCGTGGCTTTACTGGGGGCGGCGGCATCGATGATGCGATAAACCGCTTGCATTTCAAGGCTTGAGCCAATAAAACCGTGGTAATTGGTGCGTGCCGTGCTTTGAATTTCTGCCACGATATGGTTGAGCCGGTGCTGTTTTAATGCGTTCATGACCGTCGTGCGAAGGCGGGCTGCATCAAAGGGCTTTTCCAGAAAGTCTTGTGCCCCGAGACGCATAACATCTACCGCAACATCCACCGAGCTATGGGCTGTCATGACCACAACACTACAGGGATATTCGTGTTCACGGATCCAGGCTAACACCTCCTGACCTGACATATCGGGTAGCTTGAGGTCTAATAGCACCAAAGAGGGTAATAAATCAGCGATGGCCTGCTTCGCCCGTTCGCCACTATCAACATGGGTTAAAAAAATGGCTTCGTTGCTCAGGTAATGCTTATAGGTTGCAGCCAGTGATAGGGTATCTTCAACCAGTAACACTTTGGGCATTACATGCATGGATTGCTCCTGAAAAATAGGTGACTTAATTGTCATTGAGTTCAATTAATAATAGCAAGGTATCATCACTGTCTAGTGTGGCGTATTGCTCAAAAACAGACATTAAATGACGCGCTGCCTGTTTTATAGGAAGTGTCAGGGTAAGGGGGAGTTGTTCGAGTAAGGTGTGCTCTAATTGTTGGCGTTGTGATGTCGTTTTGGCGGATTCAAATAAACCATCAGTAAACAGCAATAATCGTTGTCCCGGTTCAAGTTGGCCGTGCATGGTTTGGTATTGAGTATCCGCCACTAACCCCGCCAACATGCCTGAGCCACTGAGTTGTTTAACTTCTTGCTGGCAAATTAACAGTGGCGCCGGGTGGCCAGCACAGGCATAACTAAAGTGTCCCTTGGGAGCCAGGTCGAGGGCAAGGAGGGTGAGTAGCTTTTGTTGCAATAACTGGTCGGCAAAGGCGGCTTGGGATATTTGCTGTAACAACAGGGATAAGGGGTTGGCTGCTTGTGTTTTACATAGCCCATGTAAATACCCCGCCCAAGCATGAGCAAAAAATTTAGCATCAATATCATGGCCTTCTACATCACACAGCATAAGCCTAATGTTATCGCCCTGCGGGTAAGTGCGGAGTAAATCACCGCCTCCTTGGCCGGTATTACGTGCAATGAGTGCAAAGCGCCAATCATGGGTGTCCCTTGGGGTAAGGCAAGGCAGACTATTGCTGATCCTTTGGTTGATAATGGCGCTGAAATCATGACTGAGTTGATGATAGCGCATCAATACCCGGTCTATCGTTTGTAACAGGGCTTGCTTGTCGATGGGCTTGACTAAATAGTCATCAATGGCCAGTAAGTTCGCGCGGCTCTTGATGGTATCCGCTGAATCAGCGCTAATGAAAATAAACGGGGTCAAGCTGGTATTTTGTAAACTTAAGGTCTTTTCCCGTAAAGCAAGGCCGTCCATGGTGGGCATATGAATGTCGGATAGCACTAATAAGTAGTTATTTTGCTGCAGCATTTGCCACGCTTGTTGGCCATTATTGGCGCAATCTATCTCATAGTCGGTGCTTAAATAGGCCGATAACAGTGTGCGCATGGTGTTGTCGTCTTCAACCAGCAAGAGTTTATCGGCTTGAGGCACAGGCGGATTAGGCCAGCGCATCACAATGCCTGCCATGGGGGTGAGTTGAAATTGCCAATCAGGGCATAAGGCTTGGAGTAGACCCAAGCCTCGCCCATGGGTTTGCTGACTGATACTGTTATCTAGTTTGAGGGATTGAGGGCGCTCTGGTTGCCAGGCTTGACCATCGTGAAGCAATGACAATTGCAAGGTGTCGCTGTCACAAGTGAGTTGGCTGCGGATGACTTTAGCGCTAGGGTTGGCGTGTAAGATGATATTGCTCGTGAGTTCGGCAAAGCAAAGTAAGATGTTATTTTGATTGGCGGAGGAAATCGCCAGCGTAGCAAGGACGCGCGCCAATAAGTGGCGTACTAAACTTATCTCTTCAAGGTTGGCAGCCCTTTCTATATCAATCAGTTGCTTTTTCATCTTGGCTCTCCATCGCCGCAAGTGCGAGCTGCAAATCTTGTTGTGACGTGTTAAAGACGTGCGCTAATTTCTCAATATAGGGCGCCAAGTCGGACGCTTGCTGTTGGTGGCTAAGGTCTTCGATGGCTTTTGCCAGCTGCTGTAATTGTTCCAGGCCAAAGCTACCCGCACTGCTTTTTAAACTGTGAGCTTCAATTTCAAGTAAGCGCCAATCCTGCTGTTGATAGTGATGGTGAATATCGGCGATCCTTTGCTCACTTTCTTGGCTGAATATGGCCAAAATGTCATTCAATACCTGGGTTGGGATGTCTTTTTTAAGTTGTTTTAGGGTTGATTTATTCACCGACACCGGCGCAGCTTGTGTTGATTCTGCAGCGGGCTCCGCCTGCTGCTCTTGTGTTGGCTGTGCGGTTGGCTGCTCATCGGGGTCGTTGACACTGGCCGCCAGTGTTAACCACTCCAGCACGGTACTTCGAAATACGTCTTTATCCAAAGGTTTGCTAAGAAAGTCATTCATACCAACTTGGTAGCAACGGTTCTTATCTTCGGCAAACGCATTGGCCGTCATGGCGATAATTGGGGTTTGTTGGTTCAATCCCGCGCCATTGCGGATCATCTCGGTGGCCGTTAGCCCATCCATCACGGGCATCGCCAGATCCATTAAGATCAAAGCAAACTTTTGTTGCTTACATTGCTGAACGGCGTCTTTGCCATTTTCAGCCACACTGATGACAGGGTTTATTTTCTTTAGCAGCGCCTTGGCCACGGCTTGATTCGTTGGGCTGTCCTCAACCAAGAGAATATGTTGAGGATTTGGACTGGCGGTGATACTGGGGTTAG
Organism: Motilimonas eburnea; assembly: GCF_021295345.1. Taxonomy (GTDB): domain Bacteria; phylum Pseudomonadota; class Gammaproteobacteria; order Enterobacterales; family CBDFNC01; genus Motilimonas; species Motilimonas eburnea. The sequence goes on along the minus strand of NZ_JAIMJB010000003.1, from coordinate 222,123 downwards.
CCTCAACTTGATGAGCGTGAAGATGATGTTTAGTGACACTGCCACTGCCAAGTAATTGCACTAGGCTGTTAAGCTTGATCGGCAGCGCCAAACTGCCTTGATAACCTTCTGGGCGCTGGGTATGAAATAGGGTTTGTTTATCCAGAGGCAGTAGGTTAATAAATTCTAATTGCGCCGTGTTCTCGATGGAGAGCGCTTGACGTCGCTGGCCCGAAAGATCGTTATCAATAAATACCAGGCTGGGTTGCTCAAGTTTGGCTGATTGGCTGCGAATATCGATCAAAGGGAGTGCAAACCAAGCGAGCTGCTTGGTCAAGCTATCGATGAGCACTTGATTATCAATCGCGTGATAAAAGTGCAATTGGTGGGGGTTTCCGCGTTGTTTGATTGGGATGACGAGCTCCGCATCCTTACTTGCTTGCAGTGGCAGCCAAACCGTAAAGACAGAGCCTTGTCCTAAGGTACTTGCGACTTCTATGGTGCCATCCATTAACTCAATGATGCGTTGGCTGATGGCAAGACCAAGACCACTGCCGCCAAAGCGCCGATTAGAGCTGCTTTCCGCTTGGACAAATTCACTGAAAATATTGGCTTGGTCTGCTTCGCTGATGCCTATCCCCGTGTCTCTGACTTGAATATCGATACCTTGCTGGCGAACGATGCTGATGGTGACGGCAACGCCGCCTTGCTCGGTAAACTTAATAGCGTTGCTGATCAGGTTAATTAACACTTGGCTTAACCTGAGTGGATCACCAAAGTAACTTTGTTTCAAGTCGGGATCGATGGCTAAACACAAGGCAATGTCTTTTTGTTGTGCTTGGGGGGCGAGCAGAGTGACCACGGCTTCGGCAGTTTGTTGTAAGCTAAACCAATCTTGTTGCAGCACCAAATGATCGGATTCAATCTTACTAAAATCGAGAATGTTGTTTATCAAGGCCATTAAGGTATGGCCTCCTTGGCTAGCCAGCTGGGCCAGCTCTTGCTGTTCTGCGTTAAGTTCGGACTCCAGTAACATATCCGTCATGGCAATAATGGCATTCAAGGGTGAACGGATTTCGTGGCTCATGGTGGCTAAAAAGCGGCTTTTCGCCTCACTGGCTTGCTCTGCTTCTTGGCGAGCTTGTTTTAATCTGGCTTCATTTTTCTTTTGTGCACTAATATCAATAAAGTGTGCAATGTAATGGCTGACATTTAAATCTGCATCTTTTACCGCGGTAATCGTAAGATGCTCGGGGTAAATCTCGCCATTCTTACGTTGATTGTAGATCTCACCGTGCCATTGGCCATTCTGTAATAGAGCACGCCACATTTCGCGGTAAAAGGCGGGATCATGTTTACCCGAAGATAACAGTCGCGCATTTTGTCCGATGGCTTCCTCAGCGCTAAACCCGGTGACCATGGAAAAGGCCCGGTTGCTACGCAATATGGTGCCTTGGGCATCGGTAATAAACATAGGCTCAATAGAGTCAAACGCATGGGCTGCTAATTTGAGTTCTTGCTCAGCTTCAAGTCGCTCGGAAATATCGCGAATAAATGCGGTAAACAGGGCTTCGCCGCCATAGCGAATGGGTGAGATAGCGATTTCAATCGGGATAGTGTGGCCGTCTTTATGCAAGGCGACTAATTCTAAGCGCCGCCCGAACACAGGGCCTTCCCCTGAGGCCATATAATGCTTCATCCCCTTAGTGTGCGCTTCACGAAACTCAGGAGGAATAATGCGATCCGTTAGGGATTGGCCTAGCATTTCCTCGCGGCTCCAACCAAACATGGCTTGTGCTTGTAGGTTATATTCGATGATCTTACTTTGATGGTCGATAGTAATAATGCCATCGAGGGAGGCAGATAGGATCGCTTTGTTTAACGCGGTGTTTTTATTAGCGATAGTGGCAATTTTTTGCTGCTGTTGATTGGAGCTTTGTAAGCTTTGCTGATTATTGGCAAGCTCAAGGGACATGCGGTTAAATGCTTGCGTGACCTCACTGAGCTCGTGATTGACTAACTCGGGCAGTTGGTGGCCCGGCCCCATGGTCTGAACCAAAATGGCACCTTGCTTTAAATCTTCTAATTGACGACTAATGGCACTTGAAATAAAAAACGCAATCACCCCACTGAGTATCCAAATACTCATCGCAACGCCCAAGCTGGTGGATACGGGTAATGGGGGAGCGATTTGTGACGTGTCAATCACCAAGGCTAGCTGGCTGATGCCGCCCTTTTCATTGGGCCAAGGGTGAATGAAGGTATAAGGTGCAACGGGTTGGCTTAAGGTGGTATTGGCTTCAACCAACACACGCTGGTTATCATCAAGCAGGCGCACCTGAAGTAGGGGGGAGCGTTTTATGAGAGCTTGCAAGGCTTGCTTGAGGCTTGACGCATCTTGGTCTGTTTGTTGAAGCTGTGCAATGAGTTGTTTGGCTAACCACTGGCTTTGGTGTTGAACCTGTTGCTGATGTAGTTTCGCCATGTGATAGTGCAAGTAGCCTAGACTGGCCACTAAAATCAGCAGGGTGAGAATGAGGGTTGCAAGGGTATTTTTAATCCTGAAGCTCATAATGCTGACCTTATTCTATCGATGACAGGTTAAATTTCGGTGTTAAGGAGACGGGTTTGTTTGACCCGCTGACATAGCCAAGCTGCTAACTTGGGCAATTTGTTTTGTAACCGCCTAACTTCCCTGCATATTTCGTCCGCTAAACGGGGGTTGTATTGATCGTTAATGACACAACCGAGCAAGTTAGCGCTGGCTTCGTCCAAGCGGGCGAGCGCAGATTGGAGCATGCCTTCGGTTGATTGCCCCGCTTGCGCGACGAGAACGCAGCCTTGGGCTGCGGCGGCGACTAATTCAGCCGGAATATTTTGCTGATTACGTTGGTTTAAGGCACTGGTATCGACGAGCACATGGTCGAATTCTTCAAGCCAGCCGGCTAATTGTTGCTTGAGAAATTGCGGCTCACGACATTTCTGTAGCCATTCTCGGCGTTGGCTTATGCATATACCCGTGAAAACACTTTGGCTGTGGTTAATACTCACCAATTCTGCTTGGTTATCTTGTGTTGATATATCGGTATTCGTTGCCGTATCTTGGCTGGGGAGTAAACGTGCCAGACTGGGGTGATGTAAATTGAGATCAACCACTAAGGTTGACTTACCGGCGAGCAAGGTGCGCTCAGCCAAGGCGCTAATCAGGGTGGTCACGCCTTCTTTAGGCGCGCACCCTACTACGGCTAGGGTACGGATCCCTTGACCAAAGGTTTGATTGTAGATCTGTTCTAGCTCTTGGTATTGGTGCAATTTAGCGCTGGCGTTAAAGGCGCCGTCATACTCGTTCGTTATCGGGGCTAATTGAGTCATAGGGCCTCCTAGAATAAACCGATTAATGCCGCAATCGACACCAGCTGGAAGATATCTGTCAAGCCTTCACGGGCTTTGTATAAGTTGCTGTCTTCTTTACTGGGGACATAAACGGTATCGCCGACACGAACTAAGGGCAGCGAATCAAAATTGGCGGTTTGACTAAATTCCAGCAAATCAAAGGTAGTGGCCTTATCTTTACAGCAAGATAAATTGACTATGGTGACTTTTTCTAAATAAGCCTTGTCCGTAGGGCCGCCAGCCTCTGCCAGCAAATCGAGGATCGTCATGGTGTCATCAAAGCGATAGCGCCCTGGTTTGTTAACCGCGCCTAACACACGAACCGTCGTCTCTTTTGATTGGCTTAGCCAAAGCCGATCTTTTTCGGGGACATAAATGGTATCGCCGGTTTGCACTTTAGGCAGTATATGTTCATCGCCGGTTTCAAAATACAAGGCTAGGTTGAGTTTACTGACGCGGGCGTGGCCGCCGTTGCGATGGCTGACTCGAATATTGTGAATGTCAGCTTGATCTGTGGGTCCATCGGCGGCCGACAAGATATCGAGAAAATGCATATCATCATTGAAGCGATAACGACCCGGTGCACCGACTTGACCGAAGATATAGATGGATTTTTCAGATGACTGGCGAACCCATTGGGATTTGTTATCACTGGGATCTTGGGGCAAATCATGAATGCGAATAATCGTACCGGCATAGATAGCGGGTAAGGGGGCGCCCTTGCCGCCGCTTTTGATGTAATTATCTAGGTTGAACTTAATGGTGTTGGTGCTGCCGCCTTGTGGGATCAACACATCGATATTGCTGGTATCGGCTCGTGACGTGGGGCCGCCAGCATGGGCGAGTAAATCTAACAATGACATTTCATTAGACCATTCATAACGGCCGGGCCGTACCACTTCACCAATCACATTGACGGCGCGATCCGGCGCTACTTTTAGCCAAGATTTTTCATTCATGTCGGTTTTTTCTGGCACAAAAATCGCGTCGCCCGATTGTACGCTCGGGATCCGAGCGAGCTGCCCTTCGGTGTAAGCCGTCATATCAAAGGGCACTATGCTGCCATCTCCTTTGATAATGCGAATTTGACGGCTTTCTGCAAAGCGGGTTGGGCCGCCAGCATTAGCGAGAATATCGATAAAGGTGGCCCCTTCTTTACCTTCATAGGCACCGGGTTTAAACACTTCCCCCATGACATACACGGTATTGGCTCCTGATTTGATTTCTTCTTCCTGTTTGGGAACAAATATCGTGGTGCCCTCGGCGATTTGTGGTAAATGACTGCTGTCACCCGTATCCAGATACCGTTTTAAATTAAATGTTTTTGGCTCGTTATCGATGATCACGCGGATTTGCTCGACCCCTGCATAGCGAGTGACGCCGCCGGCTTGCATGATCAAATCCACTAAACTATTGCCGGGTTTGTAGGAGAAGCTGCCAGGGCTGTTGACTTCGCCAAATACCTTGATAGCACTGCGAGTTTCCGAAGCATCACCTGAAAGCGCCATTTTGGCCGGATCAAATTCAACCTCTATGTTACCCGTCATGGGGGAGGCGGGAACAAATAGGGTATCCAGTGGCTCAAGTGCCGGCAGAGTGCTGCTGTCGCCTGAATCAAGGTAGGCTTTATAGTTAAAGGTTTGCGTTTGGTTATCGCGTCGTAATTGCAACTTATTTAGCTGCGCCCCTGCGCGTAAACCGCCCGCTTTAGCGAGGGCCATCTGAACACTGGCATCGGCTGGTAACACCACTAAACCGGGGTTTTCGACATAACCATAGACTTTCAGCAGTAAGCGCTTTTCAAGCACGTAGACCTCTAGGCTATCGAGGTCGCGATAAACCCGCTTCAAGGTTTCTTTCACTTTTTCTTTTAGCGCGATTTCATCTAATTGCGCCACCTCGACACTGCCAGCCTCGGGCAGGATAATGCGTCCTCGCTCATCAATGGCATATTCGCCTGTTAAGCTGTCTTCGCCAGGTAAGTTAACATAGATCAAATCACCCACTTGGGTTAATTGTTGCGATGGCACTGCCCATGCTGACCCCCATAAGGTGCACATGATGACTATGACTAAACGTTGAATCCATCCCCACATGGTGGCCTCCTTGAGCACGCTGTTCGTTATCGTTATTGCGCTTGGGTTTGATGCGCGTTTTCAATCAAGGTAATGCTAACGCGGCGGTTAACTAAATGATTTTCTGCCCCTTCTTGATCGAAAAGCGGCGCGCTTTCGCCCATCGCGGCCACCTCAAAGCGGGCCGGGTCTAAGCCTAAAATAGCTAAGTATCGAGAGACTTGTTCGGCACGGGCTTGTGAAAGAGCCTGATTGGCTTGTTCACTGCCGCTGCTGTCGGCGTGGCCGTATATCATTAAGCGGTAATGATCTTGTTGTTTTAATAAGGCAACGGCTTCGGCAAGGCGGCCGATGTATTTGGGGTTGAGTTCACTTGAGTTGAGGGCGAACTGATTATCGGCATTTAATAGTTGCTCTATGGTCATGCCCACTTGGGTGGCGGTTTGATGTGCGCGCTGGGTAATGACGCAATCAGACTCTGCTAACGCTTGGTTTAACTGGCGCTCCAATTGAGCGGTTTGTTGGCGTTGAACCAGTAAGGTATTGGCAGCATCTTGACTCATGCCCGCTTTGAGCTCGCGAGCAATGCGGTTTTCTCTTTGTTGCAGTTGAGAAACCGTCGCGGGGTAACATAGCTGTGCGCCTTGGTTGACTAAGGTATCGAGTAGTTGGCGTTGCAACTCAAAGTCAAACCGCAGGCCGTGATCGGCAGTCAAAGGCTGCTCTGCTTCCACTGGAATGAGCTCGGACAAATTGTGCTCCGCCATGCCGCCTTGTCCCGGTTCAGCCCATTGACTGCAACCAGAAAGAAGGGCGAGGCTGGCGATTAAACTCAATAGCTTGTCTTTCATATTGGCTCCTGTTTTTAACCTATCACCTGATCGTCAATGGGCGTGGCGGCTAAACTCTTTCTTTATGCGCTTTCATACGTTCGCCCATGTCACGGGCATTGCTTGATGAATTCTCAACAATTCAAGAAGTTGCCTAGGTTGTCCTTGTGCTCCGATTAATTCTAGTTGACGTTTTTCTTTATGTAGGCGTTTAAACAAAAATACGATGGCACCAATTCCCGAAGAGTCGATGAAGTTCACATGTGAGAGGTCCAAAATAATGCGATTAGCTTGATGTTGGCTGGCAACCTCTTCTAATTGTTGACGAATTTGGTTGATGTTGAGGGCATCAAAGTCACCACTCAAATAGGTGACGAGCTCATCTTGTTGTGGTGTATTGGTATAAATATCCATGGTTTTCCCCTTTTTGCATAAGTGTTTTCACAGTAAAGGAGTTTGCATAACCAGTGCCAATGTGTAAGGTATTGAATTTGTAGGTTTTAATTATTTGGTGAGACCCGGGATTGGTATTTTTTGCAAGCTGCAAAGCGCTTTGCAGCTTGCCATCACAGAAGGTGAGGATAAATGAGGTGGGGCATCATCGCGTCCTTGCTATTGGGGACGCTTATTGACCGCGGCCAGTGATCATCACCAGTAAGGTTTTAAGTAAAATGGCGCAGTCGGTTTTTAACCAGCGCCAAGGCGACGATAAACTTAAGGCGTAGCCATGATCAAAGGCGACTTTGTTCTTCACGTCTTCAATGCAGGTGTCATAACCTTGATTCACCTGAGCAAGCCCTGTTATGCCGGGCGATACTTCATAGGTGCGTTCAGCAAAGTATGGGATGGCTTGTTCTAATTTTGCATAGAAACCTGGTCGCTCAGGACGGGGGCCAACCAAGGACATGTCACCGCGAACGACATTGATCAGTTGAGGGATCTCATCTAAACGCGTTTTGCGCAAGAACTTACCCATGCGGGTGATCCTCGGGTCGGATTTTTGCGCCCATACTGCACCACTGTATCGTTCGGCATCGGCAACCATGGTTCGAAATTTTAGCATGTTAAAAATAGCCGTCTGCTGCGCTTTGGCTCGACCAATACGTGGTTGGCTAAACAGCACTGGGCCATTGGAATCAAATTTGATAGCAAGGGCTATTAATGGAAACAAAGGCAGTAGCATCACCAAGGCGGTGGTGGCGATGATTAAATCAAAAGCACGTTTACAGCGACGCGTCATGGGGTCGATATAGCTAGATTCATCTGCAACACTGTCAACGCTTACGGTTTTAAATGGGAGTGTGTTCATAGTGAGCCTCTTTGATCTTTAATAATGCGAGTTGTAAACAAGTTATTTTTCAATTTTTTGCCATCTGTGCTGCTCTAGGCCACATAGGTATCGGGTGCTACCCACTAGGTTAGCGCAGTGCCCTAGTACCAAGTAATTAATGGTGCGAATGATCTTAGGGCAGTGGGGATCAAGCAAGGGAGCGAGCAGTGCCAAGGTATACAGGCTCAGTTGAATCAAGCATAAGCTGGCAAAGATCCATGACTGATAACTTAGCCAAGCGCTTAAGATCAGACTGGCCAGCATTAAAAAGGGCATTAATACCCTTAACGCCTTACCTGAGAGAAAGGTAAAGGCGACCCCCAGCCCGGCTTTACCCAATAAGAGTGAACGCAACCGAACAAGTTGTTGCGTGTTTCCGGCTGCAATGCGTTTGCGTCTTAGGCTGTCCATTTGTTGGCTAGCCTGTTCTAGCTCCACCGCGTTCATATTGGGTTCATAGAGACAGCGATAGCCCTTGGCCACAATTTGCATGGGTAAGATAAAGTCATCATTGATGGTGTCGTTGGCGAGGGGAGAAAACAAATCATGTCTAAATAGATATAAGGCACCATGCGCTCCTAACGTGGCACCAAAGGTGGCTTCTTGTCGCTTGATGTTACTTTGGTAGCGCCAATAGGTCGCTTCGCCTTCGCTACCGGGTTGTAACATTTGATAATGACTGCAAATCACGCCAACCGGTTTATGTTGGTTCACTTGATGGCTACTGTTGGCGATATGCTGTGCGGCTAGGGTTAGGGCGTCGAAAGAGATCAAGGCCGAGACGTCGGTTAAGGCGACCCAAGTGTCAGCCGCAGCCGTTGTGGCCGTCACACCTTGCATTAATTGATTGATTAAGCCCACTTTACCCTGGTTGTGTGGGTTGATGACTAACTGGCAATTGAGGTGGCTGTTTTCGGGCATGGCAAGTGCGTGCTGCGCGCGCTGCACGGAATCGTCGCTACAACCATCAAACCCAATCACAATTTTCAATTTGGTGTTGGGGTAATCCAGCGTACCTAAGTTGTAAATTTTACTTTCAATATATTTCGCCTCGTTAAACACAGGCATCAAAATGGTGATGTCTGGCCAAGATGAAATGGTCACTGATGGGGTGGCGGGCTCCATTTTGCGACTGGCAATCCATTTTAGAAGCAAGGGGTAAGCCACGTGATGATAAATGACCAGTGTGATACAGATTAAGGTGAACCACGCTAATGGGCCTTGATTGAGGTCGGCCTCAATGACCCCTAGCCAATCTGTGATGAGGAGGTAAACTTGAGTGGACTGCATGATGCTCTTCCTTCTCGTTAAGATACGTTTGTTAATGCTTGATAAGCTGCGATAGTGCGGCGAATGTCTGCATGATCGGTGACAAAGCCTCTGGGAATGCTGGCCTGTGTTTCACTGAGCATGGCTTCAAGTAAAGCCGCCGCAAGGGCTTGAGGATTGGCCTTTTGTACGATACGGCCGCTAATGGGGCAAAGCGCTTCACGGGATGCGCCAGTGGCCGTGACGACAGCTGGCACACCGCAGGCTTGTGCCTCAAGAGGGGCCAGTGGCATGCCTTCATTCAATGAAGGCAAACAAAACACGTCTAAGCTTTGGTAGAAGCTCACCATATCATCAACTCGGCCTAAAAAGGTCACCTGATCGGACAAGCCTAATTTGGTTACTAATTCGTTTAATGGAACAAACTCTGAGCCGTGGCCAGCAATCACCAAATGGGTTTGTTTAGGCAATAAAGGCAGCGCTTGTATAAGGTACTTATGGCCTTTTTCTGGTGCTAAACGACCGCCGCTTCCTATGATGTATTTGGTGTAGGGTAAGTTAAATTTGGCGCGTGCCAATACCGAATTGCCAGGCTTAAAATACTGACTATCGATCCCATTTAAAATGACTTGAGGGGGAGGGCACTTGAGGTAGCTGGCTACGTCTAGCGCGACGCGTTTGGCGTCGGCGATAATTTTGGGTTGCAGCAGTTTACAAAGGCGTTTTTGTAAGCGGCGATTTTTCATTTCTCGCAGGTACCAAGCGTCGTGCTCGGTGTGGATCAAGTGTGACACGCGAGCAAGGCGAGCCGCAGCTCCAGCATAAAAAAGTGGGCCAATATGGTGGCTGTGCACCGTACTGATATTGAGCTGGCGAAATAACTGAGCCAACTGCCATATTAAGCCGAGTCGTAATCCTGGCTGCTTGTTCATAAAGATAAGTCGGTTGGCGACAGGTTGTAGGCGAGGCCAGGTGTTCAAGGCATGTTGGCGTTCACCTTCTAGGCTTAAGATATACCGGTTTCCTTTGCTGGGGCTGAGCTTATCGAGCTCGAGCGCTAAGGTTTCAATGCCGCCAGGTTTTAAATGTTGTACCACTTGAATCGAGTTGTGTTGTGCCATGATGACTTCCCCCTACTGATGATAAAAGAAGAAGTACATTTTTTGTGCCAATAATAACTCTTTGTTAATTAATGGTTTTTTGTTTTTGTTTGTTAGCTAAAAGCAGGCTGCATTGCGTTTTGCTAATTAGCCTGCAATGGTGGGATCCGCGCCAAAACAGGCTTGCCAGTGAGTAAAATTAATTGCTCTTGCCGGCGTATGGTGGTGTCGGATACCTCAATTAAGGTGGCTAAACCGACGCCAAGGGCAATACCTGCTATTAACCCAAGTACGACATAAATGATGAGAGGAAGGTTACTCGGATTGCTAGGTGTGTAAGGCAAGTCAATGATTTTTATTCTTTTCTCTTGTTCGTAGTTACCAAGGGAACCGGTCACTCGGGCCATCTCATGGCGCTGAGCGAGCTCATGATACAGCTCGCGTTTAACGTCAATCTCACGGATGAGTTGTGACAAACTGCGTTCTTGTTCACCGTAGCGTGCAACCTGTTGTTGTAATGGTTTAATCAGCTTTACCAAGCTTGCCGTTTCTTCTTCTAAACGGGTGACTTGGCTACGGGCTGCCTGTAAGTTTTCCATTTGTGATATCAGCAATGGCTGGCTGTTGGGGCGGTTTTGATCCTGGCTAACGGTACTGGCGATATCCCACAATTGGCTGGTGTTGATCCCGGCGTCATTATTGGTGAGGGCTTTCTGGCGTTCGGCTTCAAGGCGATTAATTTTACGTATGGTTCCTAACACTTGGCTATGATTGTCGGTATACCGCGCTCTTAATACAGCCAATTCAGATTGTAAGGTTACGATTTGTTCTTCTAAGCGCCCCACCACTGGGTTGGTTTTGGACAGTTGCGCATCTAGGCTGCCCAAGCTTTTTCGAGCTCCAGCAAGTTCGGCTTCTTTCTCGGCTAAGGTTTGCTGTAATTGCGACAAGCGCGCCACGCTACTGACATGTAATTCGGGCAGTTGTGCGGCGTTGATATTTTTATACTCGGCGAGTGCTTGCTCTGCTTGGGCTAAGTCGGCTTTACGCTCGACCAATAGGTCGGCCAAAAACTGGGTTGAATCTCGCATTGATGAGCGCTCGGGTGCCAATAGTTGCTCAATAAAATGCTCACTGACCACTGTGAGGGTTTCTTTCATGCCAGCGGGCTGGTGGCTTTTATAGTCGATCCGAATTAAGTCTTTTCCAGCCATGCTCATGTTGAGCGCGTTGGACAATTTTGCGATGGCGCTGTCATGCTCACTGGCAGAGCTATCCTCATTGATCAAACCGCGCTCACGGGCAACGGCGCTTAAAATATGACGGCTATGCAATAAGGTTTGCAGCGCTGCGATACGCTCTTTGAGCATGGCGGAAACGGCAAAATCTTCGAGAAACGGATTCATCTTGGAGGTTTCTTGAATCAACATGCTCGTGTGAGCGTGGTACTGCTTAGGCGTCATTATGCCGATCAGCGCCCCCAATATCGGCATCAACAAAATTGGCATAACGATGAGGTAACGTTGTCGCCAGCCTCCGGCTAAAATGCAATAAAAACGGTAGCTTAGACTCTTGGTTTGGGTTTTCATAAGCGCTCCAGCCAAGTGGCTAATTGGGTTACGCGGTGGTGCCAGCTTTGCTGTTGCACTTGTTGTAAGCCAAGTCGGCATGCTAGTTGAATTCTAGGCTGGTTTTGCTCAATTGCGCGTAAATGCTGTACTAAATCTTGGCTATTTTGCACTAGGTGGACACTGTCACGGTATTCCTCCAATGCCGGAAAATAGGTGCTCAGCACGGGGCGACCGGCGGCGAGGTACTCCCGTAGCTTAAGTGGATTGCAGGCTTGGATCTGAGGGTTATCAACAAAAGGCAACAGGCTTGCGTGCCAGTGTTGACTGTAACGGGGTAATTGATGATGGGGCTTAGCCCCTAGATGAACAAAATTAGGCATGGCCAATAGCATTGAAATATCGGTTTCTATTTTGCCGATAAACACAAACTGCCAATGAGGGAGGGCGTGCATAACCTCAACGAGCAAGGGTTGATTAAGCCACTCGGACAGGCTGCCGTAGAAGCCTGCAACGAGGTGACCTGAGCCTAGCTCAGCGGCAGGGGGAGCCGCACTTTGAAATAACTCCAGGTCAACGCCGTGAGGTAAAACCTGAATATTCTTTTGCTGCGGGGCCCTTGAATGAAGTAAATCGGCTAAGGCGTTGCTGGCAGCAATCACCAAATCGGCTTGCTGTAACAAGGTGTGCTCTCTGGCCAAAACGGTGGTGTGATCGACGCCTGCCAAAGCGCCAAAATCATCCCCAGCATAATAAACTAAGGCCTGATGAGGCAATTGATTGATAGTGTCAATTGCGGTGGGTAATGCCGTGAAAATGATGTCAGCACTGTATGCGGCTAATTGCTTGGCGAGCATTTGGCTGGCGATGGCTCTGGCCCAATGATGTTGTGGTGCAGGCCAAGCCTTGGGAGCTAATACCTTAAAGGGCTTGGCTTGATTTGTTTGCGGGGTTGTTTCAGCAAGTGGTACTTGGGCTGAGCCTTTACTGGCTAACTTGCTTATCACGCGCTTAAGATCCCGAATACTCACTCGAGGTTGGCGCAGGCCAATGGAATTGACCCAATTTACGCGAGTGTGGTATTGCTGCACCAGGCCTTTAATGAGGTGTTGGCTACTGCTGGGTAGGCCGCCCCAATCTTCACCAAACACCAACATAGATCTTGTCATGGTTACGCCCTCATTTGGTTAGGATTTTGGGCTACAGGCGGCGCTAGGAGTAAGCTGTTTGACCACCTTAGCAGGTGAGCCTGCAGCGACAACAAAATCGGGAATGTCTTTTGTAACCACACTGCCAGCTGCAATAATACTGCCTTCGCCAATGGTCACACCGGCCATCACACTGACCCCGGTTGCTAGCCACGCGCCATTTTTGATATGAATTTTGCCTACTTGATCAGGTGTATCCGGCATGCCCGCTGCGCGCATGGCATTGTCTAACGGATGGCCGGGGTAACCCGCTAGAAAGGCGCGTCCTGCAATGCGAACGTTATCTTCGAGAATAATTTGGCTGCCAACGGCTAAGGTGGTCATCCAACCGATATCGACATTGTCACCGACAATGAGCTCTGGTCTTTTTTCTTGGCTACGGCCAGAGATGGTGATGTGGCCACTAATGCGATCATGGTGACCCAGGGAGATATATGGTGAGCCACTGATGTAGGGCATGCCACCGTAGAGAAAAAGTCCTTTGCCGGTTTGTCGACATTGGCTTTTAAACATCGGCGTCCAAAATAAGCTGCGACTTAGCCAGCTAAGCAGACCAGTTAAACTGGTATAAAACCAAAATATAGGTTTAAACAGCCACTTGGGAGCTGGAATTGAACATTGCATCAGGGTTTTAAGGGTATTAAACAAGCCGCGGGCAAAGGGGTGCGGGCTCGTTTTTAACCACTGTTTGGCGTGGGTTAAACTAAGTGTTGTCATGGTGTTTCCTCATCTTCATGATAATGCTGACTGTCTTGTGTTAGGGTTAAGCAGAAAACGTTCCGATATTTTTATTAATTAATTCAATTGATTAAATAATGCTGAAATGAGCTGTTTGATATTTAATTGCAAATTGCAATCACCCAATGGGGGGGGAGCTGCATAATGCAAGTTATGTGGTCTATTTTTCATCGGCGCAGGGGTATAATCTGCGAGGGTGGTTTGCCTGTAGGGGGTAGGGAAGTTAAATGTTGCGGATTTTATGGGTTATCACATTGCTGTTGGTTGCATCATACAGTGTGGCGAGTGAGCGCGTGGTCAATGAGCGGCCAAAAATTGGTCTTGCCCTTGGTGGTGGTGGGGCAAAGGGGGCGGCTCATATTGGCGTGCTTAAGGTGCTTGAGGAGCTCAACATTCCGGTTGATTATATTGCTGGTACCTCGATGGGGGCGTATGTGGCTGGCATGTATGCCTCGGGCTTATCGGCCGATGAAATTGAGCAGCGTATGCTGGGCACCGATTGGAGCCGAGGTTTTTCCGACAAGGTCAGCCGCGATAGCTTAAGTTATCGGAAAAAGAAACAAACCGAGCAATTTATGTTGCAGTCAGACATCGGTTTCGATGGTAAAAAAATCGCCTTACCTCATGGTGTGATCCAAGGCGAAACCATGGCGCGATTATTACGAGAATCAACCCTAAACCTGCCATATTTTACCAGCTTTGACTCTCTGCCTATCCCGTTTCGGGCGGTAGCGGTGGATCTGGCTTCGATGCAACCTTATGTGCTTGATTCGGGTAACTTGGCTAATGCCATGCAAGCCAGTATGTCGGTGCCAGGGGTGCTAAGACCGATGGAAATTGACGGCCGCTTGTTGGCCGATGGCGGTATAGTGAATAACTTACCTGTTGATGTACTAAAAGAAATGGGGGCGGATATCGTCATCGCGGTGGATATCGCTTCACCATTAAGCAGTAAGGAGCAGCTTGATTCCTATTTGATGGTGTTGGATCAGTTAACCAATTTTATGACGCAATCGAGTACCCAACAGCAGATCGCGTTAATGACAGAGCAAGACATCTTGATCCAACCCGCCATTAACGCCTTTGGCACCGGTGATTTTGAGCGCATGGCACAAATATTGCCGTTAGGTGTCGTGGCTGCTCAGTTGCAAAGACATGAGTTAGCCTCTTTATCTGTGTCCGAACAAGACTATCAACGCTATCACGCGTCAAAAATGACGGTGCGAGCAGGCATTCCTGTGGGTGATGAATTTGTGGTGGATCGCGTTGAAGTCGCCACTGATGCAAGGCTTGCAGAGGAAACGATTTTAGCAAGGTTGAAAGTGGTTGAAGGTGAACCCTATACCGAGCAGCAATTGGAAAAAAACATTGAGGCCTTGTACGCAGAAGGTGTATTTGAGCGGGTCGACTATGGCTTTGATATGCGCGAAGGTGAGCGGGTGCTAAATGTCTACGCGAAGGAAAAGCCATGGGGGCCAGGCTTTTTTGATTTTATGGCGGGCATGGAAGAAACCAGTGGCGATAGTACCGATATCTATTTCGGGCTGTCCTATACCCAGACCGATTTATCCCGTTATGGCGCGGAGTGGCGTAATCGACTGATTTTGGGTACGAAAACGCTACTGAGTACCGAGCTCTATTTTCCATTAGATGTCGAACAAAAGTTCTACTGGGACGGGGAAATTTACTACCTTGCCGATCAGCGTAATTATTTTTTTCCTGATGAGGCCGGCTCCGAAGAGCTGAGATATTGGCGGGCGGATTACAGTACTTTAGGTTTGGCTACTTCCTTAGGCATCAACCTCGCCTCACACGCTATCCTTGAATTAGGAGGATTAGTGGAAACGGGTGAGCTGGAATTGGTGGGATCGAGCTTTGACTCTCGCTTTCACTTTTATAGCCCCTATCTTTATCTTGGGGTAGACAGCTTAGATCATCCCTTTTTCCCCACTAAAGGCACGCGTTTCACCAGCAAGTTGCAGTGGATCGAGGGGGAAAATGATTCACTTAAAGATCATGGCTGGCGAGGTGAATTGCAATGGCAAAATGTGCACAGTTGGCAGCGTCATGTCGTTGAACTTAACGCGCAATATGCTGGCACTGAGTTAGAAACGCGGATCCCAACCTTGCTACCTG
The DNA here is from genome assembly GCF_021295345.1 of Motilimonas eburnea. GTDB lineage: Bacteria > Pseudomonadota > Gammaproteobacteria > Enterobacterales > CBDFNC01 > Motilimonas > Motilimonas eburnea. The sequence goes on along the minus strand of NZ_JAIMJB010000003.1, from coordinate 206,497 downwards.
AGTTAGGGGGGTATCAAAACCTGTCTGGCTTCCTTCACCATGAGTTATCGGGGCCCCATAAGGTATTTGCCGCCGTGGTTTACCGCTACCGTTTATTTGATAATGATTTTGGTGCGATTAAACTACCTGTCTATTTATCGGGCTCTTTTGAACAAGGCAATATTTGGCAAAACAGCCGTGATATCCGTGTTGATAATATGCTAACAGCCGCTAGCTTGGGTATTTCAGTGGATACTCGCTTAGGGCCGATCACCCTCGCCAGTGGCTGGGCGGAAGGGGGCAATAATGCCGTTTACTTCTTTCTCGGCTCGAGGCTTTAGTTGAACGAAGTGGCCTTTAAACTAAGGCTACTCCAACTGAGCGTAGCAGTGCGCCTTGATGTATTGGTATTCTGCTAATCCCACTACAATGAGTGCCGCCCTTGCGGTCGTTGCCGTGGGATGTTACTCCAACTGAGCGTAGCAGTGCGCTTTGATGTATTGGTATTCTGCTAATCCCACTATGATGAGTGCCGCCCTTGCGGTCGTTGCCGTGGGATGTTACTCCAACTGAGCGTAGCAGTGCGCTTTGATGTATTGGTATTCTGCTAATCCCACTATATTGAGTGCCGCCCTCGCGGTCGTTGCCGTGGGATG
>NZ_JAIMJB010000003.1:0-205762 GCF_021295345.1 Motilimonas eburnea | reverse complement strand
GTGCCGCCCTTGCGGTCGTTGCCGTGGGATGTTACTCCAACTGAGCGTAGCAGTGCGCTTTGATGTATTGGTATTCTGCTAATCCCACTATATTGAGTGCCGCCCTCGCGGTCGTTGCCGTGGGATGCTACTCCAACTGAGCGTAGCAGTGCGCTTTGATGTATTGGTATTCTGCTAATCCCACTATGATGAGTGCCGCCCTTGCGGTCGTTGCCATGGGATGTTACTCCAACTGAGCGTAGCAGTGCGCTTTGATGTATTGGTATTCTGCTAATCCCACTATATTGAGTGCCGCCCTTGCGGTCGTTGCCATGGGATGTTACTCCAACTGAGCGTAGCAGTGCGCTTTGATGTATTGGTATTCTGCTAATCCCACTATATTGAGTGCCGCCCTCGCGGTCGTTGCCGTGGGATGTTACTCCAACTGAGCGTAGCAGTGCGCCTTGATGTATTGATATTCTGCTAATCCCACTATGATGAGTGCCGCCCTTGCGGTCATTGCCGTGGGATGTTACTCCAACTGAGCGTAGCAGTGCGCTTTGATGTATTGATATTCTGCTAATCCCACTATGATGAGTGCCGCCCTTGCGGTCGTTGCTGTGGGATGTTACTCCAACTGAGCGTAGCAGTGCGCTTTGATGTATTGGTATTCTGCTAACCCATTGTGGCCGCCCTCGCGGCCGATACCGGAATGTTTAATGCCTCCAAAGGGGCTGATGGCGTGGGATACCATGCCGCTGTTGATCCCCACCATGCCAAACTCCAGTGCATTTGCTATACGTTGGCAGCGATGGATATTGTCACTAAAAAAATAAGCGGCCAGGCCCGCTTCGCTGGCGTTGGCTTGTGCAATGACTTGGGTTTCATCGTTAAACCATTGGATGGCGATGACAGGACCAAATATTTCGTGATTGGCGATGGCCATTTCAGGGGTGACATCTGTCAGTAAGGTGACGGGATAATAATTCGCTCCTAACTGTTTCGTATCGGCTTGATAGAGACATTGGGCGCCTTTGGCAATGGCTTCGCTGACTAACGTCTCCACCTTGGCTACCGCAGTGGTATTTATCATGGGGCCTAGTTGCACAGCTTCTGTGAGGCCGTTGCCACAGCTGAGTTGGGCTAACTGCTCGATGAGCTTGGCGAGCAGTGGCTGTTTTAGCTGCTCGTCCACATAGATGCGGTTGGCGGCTACGCAGGTTTGACCGTTGTTACGAAATTTACTTTGCATTAGCGCTGAGATAGCGGCATCTAGGTTGGCATCGTTGAAAATGATAAAGGGTGCGTTGCCTCCTAACTCTAATGATAGCCGCTTGATATTACTGGCACTTTGCTCAAACAGCAGCTTGCCAATTTGGGTGGAGCCAGTAAAAGAAAGCTTTTTAACGCGCGGGTCTTGGCATAATTTTTTGCCTATCATGGCGCCGTCGCCAGTGAGCAGGTTGATGGCTCCGACTGGAAACCCCGCCCGTTGGGCAAGCTCTGCCAACGCGATGGCGGTAAAGGGGGTTAATTCACTGGGCTTGATAATGACGGTACAACCTGCAGCAAGGGCGGCAGCCGCTTTGCGGGTGATCATGGCAGCGGGAAAGTTCCATGGCGTGATCAGGGCGGCCACGCCAACGGGATGTTTATGAGTAGCAAAGGATTTACCTGATATCGGGTCGGCTAGGGTAAGGCCGTGATCGCTTTTAATTTGTTCGCCAAACCATTGAATAAAAGAAGCCGCATACAGGATCTCCCCCTTGGCTTCGGCCAAAGGTTTGCCTTGCTCTTGAGTGAGGATCTTGGCGAGGTCGTCGGCATGGGCCAACACTAATTCATACCACTTTAGTAGCCATAGAGATTTATCGTAACTTGTTGACTTTGAATAGCTAATAAAGCTTTCTTGAGCTTTTCCTATGGCGTTTTCTAGGGTTTGCTCATCAATTAGTGGTATCTCACCTAGGGTTTGAGTCGTGGCTGGGTTATAAACTGTTATCGAATTGTTACTGGTTAGCCATTGACCATTAATCAAGTTTGCTTGTTTTATCAATTGATTATCGTTTAATTGCAAAAAGTTCATTGCGCTTAGCCTAAGTGGGTTGGAGTTCGCATTTTAATAAGCTGATAACATAAATGAAATAATTTACTGACGTATTAAATTTTAATTTTTACTTGGATCTTATATACTCTCGCTGCTTCGAAAGGTCATATTGCCCAGAAGCTTGCTTTTCTATCAGCCAACGCGTGGATGGAGTGCAAAGAAGGCAATGTATCTTTCACAGGATAATAGTCATCAATAATAGATGACATACTAATAAGAGGAACGAGTCGTGCTTGAAGCTTATCGTAAACACGTCGAAGAGCGTGCTGCCCAAGGAGTGGTTCCTAAGCCGTTAGATGCTGAACAAACCGCTGCCCTAATTGAACTGATCAAAACACCCCCTGCTGGTGAAGAAGAGTTTATCCTAGAATTACTTGCCGATCGTATCCCTCCTGGCGTGGATGAAGCGGCTTACGTAAAAGCAGGCTTTCTTGCTGCTATTGCGACAGGTGAAGCGCAATCTCCTATTCTATCTGCTGAGCGTGCCGTGGAATTACTCGGCACCATGCAAGGTGGTTACAACATCGAGCCACTGATTGCCCAGCTTGATAACGATGCACTGGCTCCACTGGCCGTGAAAGCGCTTTCTCACACCCTGTTAATGTTCGATGCGTTTTACGATGTTGAAGAAAAAGCCAAGGCGGGTAATGCCTTTGCTCAACAAGTACTCGAATCTTGGGCAAATGCGGACTGGTATTTAAGTAAGCCTGAAGTGGCTGAAAAAATTACCGTTACTGTATTTAAAGTCACAGGTGAAACCAACACCGACGATCTCTCTCCAGCCCCCGATGCTTGGTCTCGCCCAGATATTCCGCTACACGCATTAGCGATGCTGAAAAATGCACGCGAAGGCATTGAACCCGATCAAGCAGGTGAAGTTGGCCCAATTAAGCAAATTGAAGCGCTTAAAGAAAAAGGCCATCCTTTGGCTTACGTGGGCGATGTGGTTGGAACCGGTTCTTCTCGTAAATCTGCGACTAACTCAGTGCTATGGTTTATGGGTGATGACATTCCTAACGTACCAAATAAACGTGCGGGCGGTGTGTGTATCGGTGGTAAAATTGCGCCAATCTTCTTCAATACCATGGAAGACTCAGGTGCGCTACCCATCGAAATGGACGTTAGCAACTTGAACATGGGTGATGTGATCGAGATTTACCCACATCTTGGCGTGGTAAAAAATGCTGAAACAGGTGAAGACATCACCAAGTTTGAGCTGAAAACCAACGTGATCCTTGATGAAGTCCGTGCGGGGGGTCGTATCCCTCTGATCATTGGTCGTGGTTTAACCGACCGTGCTCGTCAATCACTTGGCCTAGGCCCAATTGATGTATTCAAGCTGCCTGAAGATGTCGCGGCTTCTGACAAAGGTTTCACCCTAGCGCAAAAGATGGTAGGTAAAGCCTGTAATGTGGCAGGTATCCGCCCGGGCCAATACTGTGAGCCGAAAATGACCACAGTAGGTTCGCAAGATACCACAGGTCCAATGACGCGTGATGAATTAAAAGACTTAGCTTGTTTAGGTTTCTCTGCAGACCTAACCATGCAGTCTTTCTGTCACACTGCGGCATACCCTAAACCGATTGATGTTAATACTCACCATACCCTACCTGATTTCATTATGAACCGTGGCGGTGTATCACTACGCCCTGGTGATGGTGTTATTCACTCTTGGCTAAACCGTATGTTATTACCTGATACCGTAGGTACAGGTGGTGACTCGCACACACGTTTCCCGCTAGGTATTTCTTTCCCTGCTGGTTCAGGTCTCGTTGCTTTTGCTGCTGCGACCGGTGTAATGCCATTGGATATGCCTGAGTCGGTATTGGTTCGTTTCAAAGGTGAAATGCAACCTGGTGTGACTTTACGTGACTTGGTTAATGCCATTCCTTATTACGCCATCCAGCAAGGTCTGCTGACGGTTGCTAAGAAAGGTAAGGTTAATATCTTCTCTGGTCGTATCCTTGAGATTGAAGGTCTGCCTGATCTTAAAGTTGAGCAAGCATTCGAACTTTCTGATGCATCAGCAGAGCGTAGTGCAGCAGGTTGTACTATCAAGCTAAACGAAGCACCGATCATTGAGTACTTAAACTCAAACATCGTGATGTTGAAGTGGATGCTAGCAGAAGGTTACGGCGACGCGCGTACCATTGAGCGTCGTATTACTGCGATGCAAGAGTGGATTGCTAACCCTGAGCTAATGGAAGCCGATGCGGACGCAGAATATGCGGCAGTTATCGAGATCGACATGAACGAAGTGAAAGAGCCTATCCTAGCTTGTCCAAACGATCCTGATGATGTGAAGCTACTGAGCGAATTAGCGGGTGAGAACATTGACGAAGTGTTTATCGGCTCATGTATGACCAACATAGGTCACTTCCGTGCTGCGGGTAAGTTGCTAAATCAATACAGCGGTCAATTACCAACGCGTCTATGGGTTGCGCCACCGACTAAGATGGACGAAGCGCAACTAACAGAAGAAGGCTACTACAGCATCTTTGGTAAAGTCGGCGCGCGTACCGAAATGCCAGGTTGTTCATTATGTATGGGTAACCAAGCTCGCGTGGCAGATAACTCTACTGTTGTGTCGACATCAACCCGTAACTTCCCGAACCGCTTGGGAACCGGTGCCAACGTTTACCTAAGCTCGGCTGAGCTGGCAGCGGTTGCAGCGATTATCGGTAAGCTACCAACAGTTGATGAATATATGACATACGCCAAACAATTGGATGCTACTGCTGCAGATACGTATAGATATCTAAACTTTGACCAGCTTCCAAGTTATACTAGCAAGGCTGAGAAGGTAATTTTTACGCAAGCCGTTTAAACCGCTTAAAAAGTAAAAAACACCAAAAAAAACCCTCTCAGGAGGGTTTTTTATTGGGAAATTAAAATATAGCGATACAAATTAGTTAGAATGCAGGGATTTGATTAAATTTAAGTCAATTAATTTGCATACGCGGCTGGATTTTTTTACAAAGTCTTGATAAAACTATGTTGTCAGTCACATTTTTATTTTTTTAATTATATATGGGTGTCATTATGCTAGAGAAAAGCCTTGTTGTGGGTGAATACCACATAGATACAAGCCAAAACAGCTTGATCCACAGTAACCGTAAAGTGTACCTAGGTCCTTTACGTACTTCCCTTTTACACTTCTTATGTAAAAACCTGAATACGGTTGTTACCCGTGAAGACCTTGCCCAGCACGTTTGGGGTCGCTTGGTAACGGACCATACAATTAACCAACACATTTCCCAATTGCGTAAGAGCATTGGTAATTTAAGCATTCACGGCTTAAACATTTCTACCATTCCAAAGCGTGGCTATATCGCGCGTTTAGAAGGTGCAGAGGTGGGTCAGCCATCACCGCTCGTTCATAAGCCTGAAGCTGCGACCACCAATATGAAAGTGCTTGTGGTTGAAGGTAACAATGCGGATCGCGAAGCGTTAGTTGCACAGTTAGAAAACCTAAACGTGGCTTATGTTGAAAGTGTTGCAACGGTGCAAGCGGCTGAACAAGCGTTCGCACTACAAGATTTCGATCTACTCGTGATCGATGCATTACTTAACGATACCGACGGTATTGAGTTTGTAAAACGCATTCGCATGGGTGAAACATCAGCTGTTGCCGATATTCGCGTACTGGTCACGCATTTTGATGTGCAACGTGAGCTACTCGGTATTAACAGCTTGTTAGACATTCAAGGTTTACTACTTAAGCCACTTGAAGACAGCCGCTTGAAACAAATGCTGATGGTTGCTAGCAAGTCTGCTGTGGTACTGAAACCACAAGCTGCATACGAATTAGTACCAACAGAAGTATTAAGTAAAGCAGCGACATTAAAAACAGCGACAAATTAATCAACGCTGATAATTAGACAGTTAAAACAAAGTTTATAAAAAGTAACACCAGAGCTGACTTAGGATGAGACTTTCTGGACAACCAGTTGCAATAATCTTTTTTGCAAAAAGTTGAGTGCTAAGTTCAAGCTCTAAGGTAAAATCCTCAATCGAGCGAGACTGACAATATGAGGTTCGATTTTGGAGTTTGAATTTAAGCGTGACGTGCTATACAAAACAATAAGATGTCAATTTTCCATGGGCCATGAGGCAATGGGAACTTGGTTGGAGCAAGAGCTAACAAGTGATCTTGCGGGCATAGCACGCTTATTTGAACAAATTCAACTGCTTCAGCAACAACAGCTGGAGCAGTTTGAATTATTGGGCAGTGAGTTCTCACTGTTTCTCAATCAGGATGAAGCGAAAGTGATCGCCAATGTCCTGCTATCCGAACAAGGTGAGTTACCCGAAGATCTGCACTATTACGACGAAGAAAGTATTGCCTTAGCTGGGCTAGAAGACTTTGAGCAAATGCTACGCTCTTATGAACGGTTTATTCGAGAAGGCTGCTAAACACCCAGTACAAGTGCCTCGGGCTGTCAATAGCTCACCTTAGCGCGCATCTTTTTTACATTTCCCTTAACTGCTTTTGCATTTAACCGCCTGGCTTTTGATGCCTTGGTGGGTTTTGTTGCAATTCGGCGTTTCTTTACCACGTTCGCTTGTTGGATCAGAGCGATTAAACGCTCAATCGCTTCTTGTTTATTCACATCTTGGCTGCGTGAGGTTTGCGCCTTAATTATTATGTCGCCATTTTTACTGATGCGTTGGTCGCTCATGGCCCTTAAGCCTTGCTTGTAACTATCAGGTAATGAAGGCGACGCTTGAAAGTTAAAACGCAGTTGGATGGCACTGCTGACTTTATTGATGTGCTGACCCCCAGCGCCCTGTGCGCGAATATGCGTTATTTCGATTTCTTTAATTGGGATCATGACCCGCTGTGAAATGATGATGTTGTCCACGGTTTGCTCTCTTTCTTTTTCCTTTGCAGTGTAACGTTTTTAACGCGGAATGTGTGAAAAGGGTTCGTCACTCTGCTGAACCGCGCCTGCCCCTTGAATGAGCATTGTTAATGACATGTTGCATTGATCTGGTGCACAAAAGTCATCCTGAAAACTCCTGTTAATCTAAGTTGTTGATATTTAGTTCCTTTTAAAGTTGGCACAGCACTTGTAACAACAAGAGTAACAAAATTAAAAATGATGCTTAGGGAGAGTAAATATGAAAATGATCAGTGCGATTATCAAGCCGTTTAAATTAGATGACGTGCGAGAGGCGGTTGCGGAAGTCGGCGTTGAAGGCCTCACCGTGACAGAAGTAAAAGGATTTGGCCGTCAAAAAGGTCACACCGAATTATATCGTGGTGCTGAATACAATGTTGATTTTTTACCTAAGGTAAAGCTCGACATTGCCACGACTGAAGACAACGTTGATCGTTTAATTGAAGCCATCACCAGCGCAGCTTACACCGGCAAAATTGGTGACGGCAAAATTTTTGTATATGAGCTATCTCAAGTGGTGCGCATTCGTACCGGTGAGCTAGACAACGAAGCACTGTAAGGGAGATAGGATCATGGAAAACACAGTGATTGAATTGCGCTTTGCGCTAGACACGTTTTACTTTTTAATGTCAGGTGTATTAGTCATGTGGATGGCGGCAGGTTTCGCCATGTTAGAAGCAGGTCTAGTACGCTCTAAAAACACCACAGAAATCTTAACCAAGAACGTCGCACTTTATGCGATTGCTTGTACCATGTATTTATTAATTGGTTACAACATCATGTACGTCGATAACGCCGAAGGGGGATTCTTACCTAGCTTTGGCGCGTTAATTGGTAGTCAAGCAGAAGGGGCTGACCACTCACTTGAGTCGGATTTCTTCTTCCAAGTGGTATTTGTTGCTACAGCCATGTCAATCGTGTCGGGTGCGGTTGCGGAGCGTATGAAGCTATGGGCATTCTTGGCCTTTAGTGTTGTGTTGACGGGCGTTATTTACCCTATCGAAGGCTACTGGACGTGGGGTGGCGGTTTCCTTTCTGCTGCAGGTTTCTCTGACTTTGCTGGCTCAGGTATTGTTCACATGGCCGGTGCTGCTGCTGCTTTAGCTGCTGTGCTACTACTGGGTGCGCGTAAGGGTAAATACGGTAAGAATGGTGAAATCCATCCTATCCCTGGATCAAACATGCCACTGGCTACCTTAGGTACATTTATCCTTTGGATGGGGTGGTTTGGTTTCAACGGTGGTTCTCAACTGCTTATCTCAGACGCAGAGAACGCCACAGCTGTGGGCCAGATTTTTGTTAACACCAACGCTGCGGCTGCAACGGGTGCCATCTTTGCTTTAGTCGTGACTAAGATTAAGTGGGGTAAAGCTGACCTAACCATGATGTTAAATGGTGCGCTAGCTGGTTTGGTTGCGATTACCGCAGATCCGCTATCACCAAGCCCACTGTTTGCGGCGCTTATCGGTGTGTTAGCCGGTGGCCTAGTGGTATTTAGCATCGTTGCCTTCGATAAAATCAAAATCGATGATCCTGTTGGTGCGATTTCGGTGCACGGTGTGTGTGGCCTGTTTGGTCTAATGGTTGTGCCATTCTCCAATGCTGATGCTTCTTTCGGTGCTCAGCTATACGGTGCCGCAGTGATCTTTGGTTTTGTCTTCATCGCTTCATTCATTGTTTGGGCGATTTTGAAACAAACCATGGGTATCCGTGTTGGTGAAGAAGAAGAGTTAAGCGGCATGGACATTCACGATTGTGGTGTTGATGCTTATCCTGAGTTTGTAACGGTACGTCCAAGCCGTTAAAACCTTGAGGAGGCGTGGTTAATGCCTCCTCTTTTTTATATGTTGTTGTCTGCATTTGCCCCAACTTGTTTGGGGCTTTTTTGTATATACCCAAGTTACCTCAAGATGCTTGTTCAGCGAGAATTTGTAGGCTGTTAGGCGCGACGCTGATTTGAGACATAGTTGCTCTACGTTGAAAATCAGCAACAAAGCATAACAGCCTACAAAACTCGCCCCTTGGGAGTCGCTCATTACGTCCATTTTTTCGTTAAAAAGCCTAGAAAGGGAATGCTATTCCTTCGTCTTTTTGCCTCAAACTGAACATAATGAGCGGCTCTGAATCCAGTATCTTGAGATATCTTGGGTATAAGCCTATGCTTAAAACTCATTTTAATATGAATAGGAATGATTATTATCTTGTTTTTGATGACACCGTTGAAAAAATAGCTATAATAAACGAGATAGTAATCGTTATCATTACACTTATTAGGAGTTCAAAGTGAAAAAAGGCTTATTTCTTGCCGCTAGTCTATTAGTCAGCTCTCTTTCTGCGCCATCGGTTTTGGCTGCTTCAGAAGAAGTGAATGTCTATTCTTACCGCCAGTCATTCTTGATTGAACCTATCATGGAAAAGTTCACCGAAGAGACGGGTATTAAAGTGAATATTGTTTTCGCTAAGAAAGGCCTAGTTGAGCGTCTAGAACGTGAAGGTAAATTAAGTCCGGCGGATCTTGTACTCACCGTAGATATTAGCCGTTCAATTGAGCTTGTTGAAAAAGATTTAGTGCAACCCGTGCAAAGTGAAACACTAGAAGGTAATATTCCTGCCCAATACCGTGATCCGGCAGATCAATGGTTTGCGCTAACAACACGTGTTCGTAATGTATACTCTTCAAAAGAGCGTCTTGGTAAATTACCGACATTTAATTATGAAGATTTAGCTGATGCTAAGTACAAAGGTAAAATTTGTACTCGCAGCGGTAAGCATCCTTACAATGTTGCGCTAATCTCATCTATGATCGTTGCGCACGGTGAAGCAGAAACGAAGAAATGGCTAGAAGGCGTCAAAGCGAACTTAGCGCGTAAACCGCAAGGTAACGATCGCGATCAAGTAAAAGCCATTAAAGAAGGCTTCTGTGATCTTTCTCTAGGTAATAACTACTACCTAGGTAAAATGGTGAACGATGAAAAGCAAGTTTCTTGGGCTGAGGCAGTCGAAATTAACTTCCCTAACCAAGCAAACCGCGGAACTCACGTAAACATCAGTGGTGTATCTTTAACTAAATATTCACCAAATAAAGACAATGCAGTGAAGTTGATGGAATTCTTGTCTGATGATGTTGCACAAAAGATGTACGCTGAAGTTAACTATGAATACCCAGTTAAACCAGGCGTTGCACTTTCTGATCTAGTAGCATCTTGGGGTGAGTTCAAGTCAGATCCAGTTTCATTAGCAGAAGTAGCCAAACAACGTGCCGTTGCGCTTAAGTTGTTGGACGAAGTGAAATTTGACTTATAAGGGATATATTCCCTTGAGTAAATAAATGTACTCAAGATTATCATTATCTTGGATAACCAGTAGCTGGGCCGTTAGCCTACTACTGGTTTTTCCTGTTTTAGCGATTATTTATCAAGGCCTAGTGCCTGCACAAGCGCTGTTTCAGCACCTGATGCAAACCGTGATGTGGGATTATATCCTCAACACGGTTTTGTTAATTTTGGGTGTTGGCATACTCAGCGCCATGATGGCCATTCCCGCAGCTTGGTTTATGGCCATGTGTGATATTCCTGGGCGAAAATATTTGCAGTGGGCGTTGATGCTGCCCCTTGCCATGCCAGCTTATGTGGTGGCCGCACTTTATACCGAGCTGCTGGATTTTGCCGGTCCTGTTCAAGGTGCCTTGCGCGACCTGTTTGGTTGGCAATCGGCTCAAGATTATTGGTTTCCTAATATCCGTAGCATGGGCGGGGCCATTGTTATATTAGCGAGCGTGCTATTTCCCTACTTATATTTACTCGCCAGAACCTCTTTTTTAGAGCAATCTGACACCCTAATGCACTCTGCACAGTTGTTGGGCAAAACCCGAGCGCAAGCCTTTTGGCGTATTAGTTTACCCTTAGCGCGCCCTTCCATTGCGATAGGCCTATCTTTGATTGCCATGGAAACCTTGGCGGACTTTGCGACCGTGGACTTTTTTGCTGTGAATACCCTAACCCGTGCGGTTTACGATACTTGGTTGGGGTATGGCAATTTAAATGCGGCGGCTAAAATTTCATCTTTGATGTTGGTCGCCGTGGTATTAATTATTGGCTTAGAGCGTTTTAGCCGACGTAAGCAAAAAGTGTTTCAAAAAAGTATGGGTCAAGAAACCAAGCATTTGATTAAGTTACTTGGTTGGCAAAAATGGCTTGCGAGTGCTTTCTGTTGGGGCTTAGTTTGGATTGGCTTTTTACTGCCATTTTTAATGTTGATCTATTACGCCTACTCCTATTTTGAACAATCTTGGACCGAGCAGTTTGTGCGCTATAGTTTAGATACCCTGTTACTTGCAGGGGTGGTGGCTTTGATAGCTTGTGTGATTGCGATGTTAGTGGGCCTGTTTCGTCGCTTACATGTGCGCCGTGGTTCAGACATTCCCGCGCGCCTATGCTCTATGGGTTATGCCGTACCGGGGACGGTATTGGCCATCGGTATCTTGATTCCCCTTGGTTGGTTAGATCATCGCCTAAATGAGGTGGTTGAGTTTTTTGGCGGCACTGGCCCAGGGTTATTTTTTAGCGGCTCAATCTTGGCGCTCATCTGTGGCTACTTAGTGCGCTTTAGTGCCATTGCCGTTGGGGCTGTAGAGGGCAGCCTGAATAAAATACCGCCCTCACTCGACATGGTATCGAAAACCTTAGGCAAAAGTAGCTTTAACATGGTGCGAAAGGTACATATCCCCTTGATCAGTAAGGGGTGTTTCACCGCTCTATTGTTAGTGTTTATCGAGTCAATGAAAGAGTTGCCTGCGGCGTTGATTTTACGCCCGTTTAATTTTGAGACCTTGGCGACCTATGTTTTTGAATTTGTGTCTGATGAAATGATTGAATATGGTGCGTTGCCCGCCATTGTCATTGTATTAGTTGGACTAATTCCGTTGATTGTACTAAGCCGCTCAATTGAGCAGCATTAACGGATAAGGAAGGTATTCAGTAATGTCAGCATTAGAGATAGCTCAGGTACATTGCAGCTACAACGGGGTCGAGATCCTCTCTGATATGAGTGTTGCCCTTGAGAGTAATGAAATCTTGTGTTTGCTTGGCTCAAGTGGTTGCGGTAAAACCACCTTGTTAAAAGCGATTGCCGGCTTATTGCCACTAAAATCGGGTGACATCACCATTAATGGCCGCCAAGTGAATGGTGACAATCTGCATATCCCAGCTGAACAGCGCAAAGTCGGGATGATATTTCAGGATTATGCCCTGTTTCCACATATGACGGTGATGGAAAACGTGGTGTTTGGTATCGACCACCTCACTCAAGCTGAGCAACACAGTCGCGCTGATCAGGTATTGGCCTTGGTTAAGCTATCGGATTTTGCAGATCGCTATCCTCATCAATTATCGGGCGGTCAACAGCAGCGTGTAGCGATTGCGCGCGCATTAGCATACCAGCCCGATATTATGTTGCTCGATGAACCTTTTTCTAATATTGATAGCCAAGTGAGATTGGAATTGATCGCAGAGATCAAACGGATCTTAAAGCAAGCGGGTATCAGCGCGGTTTTCGTTACACATTCCAAGGAAGAGGCCTTTGCTTTTGCCGATAAGCTAGCGGTGTTAGATCAAGGGCGAATCGTTCAAGTGGGCACGCCCGATCAACTCTACTTGAGACCCGCGACACGTTTTGTGGCAGATTTTCTGGGGGGGGGCAACTATATTGAGGCAAAAGTGCTTGATGAACGCCATGTGACGACTTCTCTTGGCCGCATTTGCGGCACCGTAGCCCATCATAAAAGTTTAGGCAGTGATTGTGAAATCTTGCTGCGACCTCAGCAGTTGAATCTTGCACTCAATCCAGAAGGAAAAGGGGTGGTACAAGAAGTCCAATTCTTAGGCGCTAGCTCTAAGGTGGTGGTTAATCAACAAGGGCTGCAATTTGAATGTCAAATTGCTCAACCCATGTGCGTGCAGCAAAAAGTGGATGTCACAGTACAGCCACACGAATTGATCATTTTTGACAATCGGCCTACTTAGTCACAAGGGCGATCACAAGAGCGGTCACAAGAGCGAAGAGAGCGACTTGTAACCAAGTAGGGTTAAGCCTCAAGTCGCACAGGCTAGCGCATATCAAATAGGCTCTTAACCGTCATGACGGTCTTTTGGATTTCTTTGGTGTTAGTTGGAGTGATAAAAATAGTGTCATCTCCGGCGATGGTGCCTAATATTCCATCGGCTTTACTTAGTGAATCCAGCAAGCGAGCTATTAGCTGAGCCGCTCCCGGGCTAGTACGGATCACGACTAAGGCCTCATTATGGTCGATGTCACTGACCAAGTTTTTGAGTGGGCTACTTGTTGCAGGTACGCCGAGCTCGGCGGGTAAACAATACACCATTTCCGATTTGGCATTGCGAGTGCGCACGGCGCCAAAACGGTTTAGCATGCGTGACACTTTAGACTGGTTTATGTTATCAAAGCCTTGCGCTTGTAAGGCATTCACAATCTCACCTTGTGAGCCAAATGTTTCTTCTTTAAGCAAAGATTTAAATGCTTCGATCAATCGGTCTTGCTTGTCGCTATTTTTCATTCCAAATACATATTCAGTCAATAATATGCTGCAATATTGCATAAAAAGTCAAAATCTCGCAAGTAATTCAATCACTCACTAAGGCAGAAAGCGAACAGTATCACTAAATAATCCATTCAGACTCAGCTAATAGTGCTTATTGTGTTTAGGGTCAATGCTAAGTAAAAAAAGAGTTAGCCATTGCCATCTAATAATGAAAATAATCTAAAATTAGCAGAATGTTTTTTCGTCTTGTTATATCACGCTTAGTCTAGGGATTGTTTATGTGGAAACTGATTGTCTTGCTTTTCTTAAGCTTTCCTTGTTTGGCCGCAGGCACACTGAAAATAGCCACAGAGGCAAACTACCCGCCTTTTGAATATTTAGATGAATCAGGGCAGTTTCAAGGTTTGGACATCGACATAGCCAATGCCCTGTGCCAGCAAATGAAGGTGCAATGTGAATTTTTACATAAGGGGTTTGATAGGTTGTTGCCGGGCTTGCAGTTTAATAATTTTGATGCGGTTATCGCTGCATTAAATCCAACCCCAGCACGACGAAAGTTGGTGGCCTTCAGTGATTTATATTACGACAGTGGGGCGGTGTTTGTGGCTAGAATGAATCGCTATCAGTCACACCATGATTTTTCAGGCCAATCAATCGGTGTGCAAAATGGCAGCGTACATTTGCGCTATTTAATCGATAAGGCAAGTATGGAGCGCGTTCTGGTTGTGCCGTATCACAGCTATTTAACGGCGTTTGTTGATTTGCAAAATGACAATGTTGACCTCGTGTTGGTGGATTATGCCGTCGCAAAAGTATGGTTAGCTCAGCCTGATAACAAGGAGTTTGCAATTGTTGGAGAGACGTTAATAGACCCGCACTACTTTAGTGAGGGTTATGCCATCGCGGTTAATAAGAACAACTCAGCACTACTAGAGCAGCTAAATCAAGCGCTGCAGCAGATTAAACTATCGGGCGAGTACGAACGGATTATTTCACGTTATCTTGATTAAGTATGATTGACTACGTGCCACTATTGAGTCCGATGGTAGTGTTTCGTAGGGGGGAGGGGAGCGATTAAATGCTAACAAAATGTTAAATTTCGTGAGCCAAACAGCTTGTTTTTTTATATTTGCTCACATCTTAGGGTTTCACCTCTGTTAACAATTTGTGTTTTTGTGGGGGATCTCATAGACTTTGCCCGCATAACAAAAACAAATAAACCTCACCTACATATAACGGAGACAACCACATGAAAGTTGCTGTTCTAGGCGCTGCGGGCGGTATCGGCCAAGCCTTATCTCTATTGTTGAAAAACGAATTACCAGCGGGTTCAGAATTATCTCTTTATGACATCGCCCCAGTAACACCGGGTGTTGCAAAAGACCTAAGCCACATCCCAACTGACGTTGCGATTGAAGGTTTTGCTGGTGAAGATCCTACACCTGCTTTAGTAGGTGCTGATCTGGTATTAATTTCAGCAGGCGTTGCGCGTAAACCTGGTATGGATCGCGCGGATCTATTCAATGTTAACGCAGGCATCGTTAAGAACCTGATTGAAAAAGTAGCAGCGACGTGTCCTAAAGCGTGTATCGGTATTATTACTAACCCAGTTAACACCACAGTGGCGATTGCACGTGAAGTGCTAAAAAACGCGGGTGTTTACGACAAGAACAAACTTTTCGGTGTAACGACACTGGATGTTATCCGTAGCGAAACATTTATTGCTGAAGCAAAAGGTCTGAAAGCAACAGATATTAAAGTGAACGTGATTGGCGGCCACTCAGGCGTGACTATCCTTCCTTTACTATCTCAAGTACAAGGTGTTGAATTCTCTGCTGAAGAGATTGCTAGCCTAACTACTCGCATCCAAAACGCGGGTACTGAAGTGGTTGAAGCTAAAGCGGGTGGCGGCTCTGCAACTCTATCTATGGGTCAAGCGGCAGCACGCTTTGGTCTATCTGTGGTTGCTGCACTAAACGGTAAGCAAGGCATCGTTGAGTGTACTTACGTTGACGGTGGCAGCGAGCACGCAGAATTCTTCGCTCAACCTGTTCTACTTGGCAAAAACGGTGTTGAACAAGTATTACCTTATGGTGATGTGAGCGAGTTTGAGCAAAAAGCACTAACTGAAATGCTAGATACGCTAAAAGGCGATATCCAAAAAGGCGTTGATTTCGTTTAATTGTCACGCTACATCACAATAAAGAGGAGCATAGCTCCTCTTTTTTTTGCCTGTTTACTCGGCCATTAACTCCAATAGGCCCTAGCACGACGCCGGTCAGGATCACTATTACACTTGCCAGCTAGCTGGCACACTCAATGCTATGCCTAAACGCCTGTAAGCCATTGCTTAAATCAAACATATCCAGGTTGATGGGATACAACCCCTTGTAGTTAGTGAATATACCCAGTGGTTTTCCCTTTTTTATTGTGATTATCCAGTTGTTTTGGTTTGATTATATTTTTATGCAAATTTAACTATGTTAAATTCGGATTATAAATCTGTGATGAAGGTTATAAGCGAAGATGGTTATTTTGTACGTTGAAGTTGATGGATTAATTTGGCAAGTGTTTGCCGATGGCCGTTGGTTATTATTAGAGTCGAGTGCACAAATAAACCCTAGCTTACCCTTTATCAGTGATATATCTCCCTATATCACTCAAGGGGATGACGGAGCCTTGCAACTGAGCATTGAGCAGCAGGTTTTTACTATTCCAGATAGCGTAGTCCCTCAGTTAGGCTCAATCACATCAAGCAATGTTACCCGTACCGATAATGCTATCTCCCCCCTGAGTGAAGGCGCGTCTTATTTTGCGACCATCGCAGCAGACCATGATGAAGTGATCGCTAAAGCGGGCTATCAAACTAATCCTGGGCTGGATATTGCCCTGCCAAGAAATGAACAACCCAGAGAGTTAGCGGGTCGTTTGAAGCTTGATGCCAAGATCACGGTAACGGTTGACCATGGTGAAGACCAAGTTATTAACCGTGAAGAAGCTCCATCGACGGAAGTATTTGGTGGTACGCTTGATATTGAATCAGGCTGGCCAGTGCTAGTGGTGATCACGGATTCACAAGGCGTTTCCCGAGAGTACTCGACGACGATAGTGGCCAATACATGGTCGTTAGGTGACGTTGATTTTACCGGCTTCGCCCAAGGGCCTTTAACCGTGGTTGCATCGGTCACGGACCGTTACGGCAATACGGTGAGCAGTGAAACCCAATCTTGGCTCGATACCTTGGCGCAGGTATCTGTTAGCTTCGAGCAGCAAGGTGAAGATGGCGTTATCAATTTAGCCGAAACCGATAATGAGCAATTATCCGGTAAGG
This sequence comes from Motilimonas eburnea, assembly GCF_021295345.1. GTDB lineage: Bacteria > Pseudomonadota > Gammaproteobacteria > Enterobacterales > CBDFNC01 > Motilimonas > Motilimonas eburnea. The sequence continues at coordinate 188,885 of NZ_JAIMJB010000003.1, read as the reverse complement.
TGATAGGCATTGAAGATGGGCAGTTACTTAGCGTCACCCTAACGGATGTGACAGGGTTTAGCCAAACCTTTGAAATAGTGGTTGAAGGAGAAACCTGGTCATTAGGCGAACAAGACTTAACTGGATTTGCTGATGGTGTAATTGACGCCCATATAAGCGCAGTTGATTTAGCGGGTAACACGGCGACAGGTGCTGCCACCATCCTTAAAGATACCCAAGCAAGTCTGACCATCACCGTGTTTGATGGCGGCGATGACGTACTTAATTTGGCTGAGTCGAATCAGGCGCATATCTCAGGCCATGCCTTGAATATTGAAGATGGCCAAACGGTGACGGTTCAAGTGAGTGATGGCGTTAACCAACTTGAGTTCACCACCATAGTCATTAACGGTCAGTGGCAATTACCCCAAGTTGATTTATCAACGCTTCAAGATGGTGAATTAAACTTTACTGCATTTGCCAGTGACAAAGCCGGTAACCCCGCTTCGGACTCCCATCAAGTATTAAAAGATACCTTTGCCGTGATTTCCTTACATATCAACGATGGCGGTGACGGTTGGTTAAACGGACAAGAAATTCTAAACGTGTCGGGTTGGGGGCAAGTCAGTGGTGTTGAAGACGGCAGCTTAGTGACCATCAGTGCCCTTGATGCCCAAGGAAATTCCGGTTCAATTACGGTGGTAGTTGAACAAGGACGCTTTTGGGTCAATGACTTAGACTTGAGCCATTTCGCAGAAGGCACCTTTACCGCCACGGCTGTGGTGACGGATAAAGCGGGGAATTCAGCGACCGCCTCTGACAGTGTGTTAATCGACACTAAAGCGACCCTATCGGTCAATATTCTCACCGGCGGTGATGGGGCACTCAATCAAAATGAAGTGCTCAATGCCCACATTACAGGCACGACCTTTAATGTTGATCAAGGAGAGCCAATCGAAATCAGCGTGACCGATGTGAATGGCAAGACCCTGTATTTTGAAACCTCGGTCAATAACCATGTTTTCAACCTGTTTCACGTCGATTTATCGGAATTAGCTGAAGGGCCTATTAAGGTTAGCGCTTCGACTCAAGATCAAGCCGGCAACCCCGCGACGGCGTCGGCAACAGCCTATAAGGACACCCTCGCATCGGTCACCTTGAACGTTGCCGATGGGGGGGATGGCATCATTAATCAACAAGAGTCACTGGCAAGCCACTTTTTTGGCTCCGTAAGCCAAGTTGAAGATGGTCAAGTGCTGACCTTGACAGTGTCTGATGGTCGCAATAGCGCCGAGTTTTTCGCCACGGTAAAAAATGGCCAATGGGTGGTGCGTGATGCTGATATCAGTTTGTTAAAAGATGGCCCCCTTACCATCACAGCTGAAGTGCAAGATAGGGTCGGAAATACCGCGTTGGCTAGCGAAACGGTAAACAAAGACACCCTAGCAGAGATAACCTTAACTATTTATGACGGGGGGGATGGCTGGCTTAATAGCGAAGAAATCCAACATGTGGCTGCCTTTGGTGAGGTAACCGGCATTGCCGATGGCACCCAAATCCAAATTACCGCGATAGACGCTCAAGGAAATACCGGCAGCATCACCACCACGGTGCAGCAAGGTCGCTATTTTGTCACTGGCCTAGACTTAAGTGCTTTTGCCGATGGTGAGTTCACTGCTACGGCTACTACGGTTGATAATGCGGGTAACCCAGCCCAAGCTACCGACACGGTTTTAATTGATACCAAAGCCACCATCTCGGTGAATATCTTGACCGGTGGTGATGGGGTGATTAACCAGCAAGAATCGCTGGGTGCAACCATTCGCGGCAGTGTGTTTGAGGTGAATGATGGCGAACGCGTCAACATAACCATCACCGATCAACTCGGCCAACAAATTAACCTAGTCACCCAAGTTGACGGTAATGGTTATCAAATATCGCCAATTGATTTATCGACCTTGGCAGATGGCCCATTGCAAGTCTCAGCAGAGGTTACCGACAAAGTCGGTAACCTTGCCACCGCCAATGCCCAAGCAGATAAAGATACCTATGCTGAAATCACCCTATTTGTCGATGATGGTGGTGACGGTTGGTTAAACTCAATAGAAACCCAAAATGGTCGTGCTTATGGTTGGGTTAAGGGTGTAGAAGATGGTCAAGTTGTCACCATCACAGCGACAGATAGCCAAGGCAATACAGGCTCAGTAACGACCATTGTTGAGAATGGCCGATATCTGGTTTCGGGATTAGATATCTCCCACTTTGCTGACGGCAAGTTTGATGTGGTCGCGAGTGTCAGTGACCAAGCGGGTAACGTGGCATCGGCTCCCGTGACCGAGCGAATTGATACCCTTGCCACCCTGTCATTGAATATAGAAACCCATGGCGATGGGGTGCTAAATGGCCGTGAAGTGGGTAAAACCAAACTCAGTGGTACCACCAATGATGTTAATAATGGTGAACTAGTCCAAATTTCGGTGACCGACCAAGCGGGCAATGAGCGGGTCTTTGTGACCACGGTGACATTTAACTATTTTGAGATCCCTGCCGCAGATTTTAGTGGCTTAGAAGAAGGCCCTCTGGTGGCAACCGCCCAAGTACAAGATCGCGTCGGCAATGTTGCAACGGCGCAAGCCCAAGCCGTAAAAGATACCTTGGCCGAGTTAACCATCAATGTCGACGCGGGCTCAGACCAAGTGATCAATGACTCTGAAGTCACAGGCGTACATATTCATGGACAAGCCAGCCATATTGAGGATGGCCAAAAGGTCATCATTGAAATTTCCGATGGCAAGCAAAGTCAGTTTTATTTTGCCGAGATAACCGGCGGTCAATGGCAACTCCCAGATTTAGACTTAACGCCCCTGTTTGATGGTGAGCTCACGTTTATTGCCTTAGCAAAAGACGAGGCAGGAAACGTTGCGATAGCTGAGCAACAAGTTGAAAAAGACACCACCGCTACCATTGATTTGTTTTTTGAACAGCAACTTAGCGACAGTATCCTTAATGCCAGCGAAGCGGATAATGAGATTTTGGCAGGCAGAGTCACCAGCGTGGAAGATGGCCGTTGGGTGCAAGTCGTGGTGAGCGATCAAAACGGCGACAGTTTAATCTTAAACGCGCAAGTGAATAATGGGCGTTGGTTTATTCTGGGTAATGATTTAACGCCACTTCAAGATGGCCCGATCACGGCTGTGGCCACGGTGCAAGATCTAGCCGGCAACATTGCCACGGCAAATACCCAAATCATTAAAGATACCCAAGCCAGTATTAACATCTTGATTGAATCGGGCACCGACAATGTGCTTAACAGCGCTGAGATCAATGGGGTTCATATTCATGGTACGGTCGTGCAGGTTGAAAATGGCCAAACGGTCAACCTAGTGGTCAGCGATGCCAACGGCAACACCGTTAATGCCGAGGCTAGTGTTAAGCAAGGTAAATGGTCGGTTGATAACCTTGATCTCTCCAGCCTTGAAGAAGGCGAATTAACCGCCACCGCAACCGTGCAAGATAAGGCAGGTAATACGGCTCAAGCCAGTGATGACGCCATCAAAGATGTGTTGGCGCAAACCCTGATATTTATTAAAACCAATGGTGATGGCCGACTCAACGCGCAAGAGTCCGCCAATGCGACCTTTGTTGGTGGTGTGAAATATATTGAAGATGGCGCCCTCGTCACCGTTGTCGTGACCGATAGCCTAGGCCTGCAAGCCGCTGGTACAGCCGTGATAAAAGATGGCTTATGGACAGCAACTGGGCTTGATCTTACGGGCTTTAGTGATGGGCCATTGACGGCGGTGGCCAGTGTCACCGACCAAGCGGGCAACGTTGCAACGGCGTCAGATACCGTGCTCAAAGATGTGCTCAGTGTATTAACCGTCGGAATTGAAAGCGGCGGCGATAATCTACTTAACGCCAGCGAAATTAATCAGGTTGTGATCTTTGGTCAAACCAATGATGTCGAAGATGGGGATGTGGTGCGCTTTACCATAACCGATGGCGTCAACACTTCTGCCCAATATTCGGCTGTGGTGGTAGATGGTAAATGGAGCCATGCACCCCTTGATTTATCTGGCTTTAATGAAGGAGCCTTAACGGTTAATGCCCAAGTTGAAGACTTAGCGGGTAACCCAGCCAGTGCTAGTGCCAGTGCCGTTAAAGACACCTTAGCTCAGGTTAGCATAGAGATCATAACGGGCAGTGACGACACCCTAAACCAACTGGAAGTGGGCCAAACGCGACTTCAAGGTGACGTCAGCCAGATTGAAGATGGTCAGTTAGTTGATGTGGTGGTGCAAGACCAAAAGGGTCAGCAGTTAAGCTTTCAAACCACGGTTATTGGCGGTAAATGGGTACTGCCAAGCGTTGATTTATCCGGCTTGGCGGAAGGTGATAACAACCTCACAGCGCGGGTAGAGGTGGCAGATCTGGCAGGCAATTTGGTGAGTGCCACCGATGTGGCCAGTAAAGATACCCTAGCCACCATTAGTGTCGAATTTGTTTCCGGCAGTGATGATGCCTTAAATGCCAGCGAAATAAACCAAGTTGATATTGTCGGCTCGGTGACCGACGTTGAAGACGGCCGCGATGTCGCTATCGTTGTCACCGATGTAAACGGCGTGAGCCAGCACTTTAGCGTCCAAGTCAGCGGTGGTCAGTTTAGCCTAGTTGATCTTGATTTATCTAGTTTGGCAGAAGGCACTTTAACGGTGATGGCCGAGGTGACAGATGTGGCAGGAAACCTAGCCACAGCGTCAGATACGGTCAATAAAGATACCTTGCTGGCCATCGATATTGACACCCTAACTGGGCTCAATGCGACTGAATTTATCCTAGGTAAGGTCACCGAGCTATTTGGTACAACCACAGCTGAGGCAGGGCAGGTGGTCACCTTGTTGATACAAGATGCCTCCAGCACGTTGACTTACACCAGTGTAGTAGACAGCAGTGGGCAATGGCGGGTGCCCAACATAGATGTATCCAGCTTGTCTCGCTTTGATGTTTGGAGCATCAGTGCTCAAGTAGCCGATCAAGCGGGCAATAGCGTGCAAGATGAAACGCCGGATCTCAATGCGCCGCAGTATATGCTGATGTTTGAGGTTGACTTAAATAAAGGCGCGTTAAGTGACTCGACCGCGTTGGAAGTCACTAATGGTGAACTCACATTTAGTGCAGATCAAAGTCAGCTCAAAGGACTTTCATCGGGTGGTCAGGGTATCACAGCAAATATCAGCAGTAATCAACTGCAAATCGAGCTACGCCGCGACGGTGATGGCAAGCTGGTTTCGATTGCGGTGCTCGATCCGAGCTCGGCTCGCGTTAGTGTGACGCAGTTTTTACCGCTAGATCAAGAAGCGGGTAAACCATCTTCCTTGATTACTTACTTAGTGGATGTGCAGCAAATTGATGCCGACGGAACTCAAGAAAAAGTGATCCTTGAAGCCAGCCTAAATTTACGCGATGCCCCGCCTTTTGCTCAACCGGATCTGGCTGATGTGATTGAAGATCAGGTGCAGCAGGGGAATTTACTTGATAATGACCAAAGCATAGATGCGCCCCTGACCTTAACGAGTGTGACTTACCAAGGTGTCACTCAGTCGGTAAATGGCACCACAGATGCCGTGTTCGATACCGATAAAGGTAAGCTTACGGTCGATGTATTTGGCCATTGGCAATTAGAAGTCGCGCGTAATTTAAATCATCAGCAAACCCAAGAATTAAATTTTAGTTATCAAATTCAAGATAGCGATAAAGATTCCGCCTCGGCCGACGTTACCCTGACCATAATTGATGGCGACAAAGGAGAGATGGCGGATGTTAGGGAACAATATACTGAGCCCGATTACGCTAACCCCACTCCGATTAGTCATGATTTTACCCTTTCATCTGGCTCGGATGACTTAGATGCGAGTACGGTTAAATTTGCTAATCTCGCCGTTATTTCCCTTAATACTGGGCGCTTAACCAGTAACGGTGAGCTGGTTATCTTTACTTTAAGCTCAGATGGCAAGCAAATCATTGGCCACAATGGTGTGGCAGAAGTGATTCGATTTGATATCAGCGCCGTCAGCCAAGCCAATGGTGTGGTTCAAGATGTCAAAGCGACGGTCACCTTGACTCAGAGCTTGCCATTTGATCACCAAGTGAGTGATAACTTAACCTTGCCACTGGCGATTACCGCGACGGATCTTGACGGCACGGCCATGGCCACGGGGCAATTTATCTGGCAAGTGGCTGATGGTAATAATCCTTTCATGGAAAATACCCGTGTTGCTAATCTGGATGAAACAGATCTAAACGCAGGCAATGTGGTCGCAGTGGGTGACTTTACGGTAAATATTGGCAGCGACCAAATCACCCAGGTTTGGTTTGATCCCAGTAAGCAGCCGGCAGGCTTAACGTCCGGCACCGTACCTATTAATTACGTCATGGATGGGGATACGCTGATTGCCTATAAAGGTTTAGATCCCACTAAAGATCATGTTTTCAGTGTTGAAATAAAAGGGGCGCTCAACGCCACCGGCGACAGCGATTTACAATACCAAGTCACCTTGTTTCAGGCGATAGATCAGCTGGATGTGAGCAATAATTCGGTTGCCGAGTTAGAAATCCCGTTAGTGGTTAGCGTCAAAGATTTTGATCAGGACCAAGTCGATCAAACCTTGTTGGTCAACATTGCCGATAGTCAGTCGCCCGACATTACAGGGTTCGGGTTAACGGTGACAGAGATACCTAAGGCACCGACCACCCCATCAGTCATCACCAATAGTGGTCAATCCACGTTAACCTTAACCGCATCACAAGACGCCTTAACTAAGGTGGGGTTAGAGATATCATCCGGTTCAGCGGTGTTGCTAAGTGATGGCTCAACGCTAATGCACAATGGCCTACAAGTTACTTGGCAAGATGATGGCAATGGCAGCTATAAAGGTGTACTCGCTGATGGCACAAGGATCTTCACTGTGACCTTGCCAAGCTCGTTAGGCGTAGATCCAAATCAAACTGCTCAAGCTACTCTTAACTTTACCTTGCACCAAGCTATCGATCATGATTTAAGCAACTTTAATAACAATGCCAGCTTAAACTTACCTGTCTTTGTCAGTGATAGTGATGGCTCAACGGGTAAGGTGACTATCTCGGTTAATATCAATGATGGCTTAAACCCAAGCTTAGCCATCACAGATACCTTGCAAGTGGATGAAAACCAATTGCAGAGTGAAGATTTTGATGCAGATAAAATAGGCTTTGTGTTAAACCAAGGCAGTGATGATGTGGTCGCTATTAATCCTGTTTTAGCGGGTCAGGCTATTCCTGGGTTAACCAGTCATGGTGAGCCCGTGGTGCTTGCTGGCGCAGCCAATAAAAATGGCTGGTGGCTAGCAAAAGCAGGTAGCCAAGAAGTATTTAGGATCCAGTTTAACTTGGATGGCACCATCAAGGTGCAATTAAAGGGGCCCATTGATCATCTTGGTAGTGACGATACGGTTAAAACCATCAGTTTAGCCGTACAAGCGGTGGATGCCGATGGCGACGTTAGCGCCGCTAGCCAACATCTCGTCAACCTTGAAATTGCGGATGACATTCCTAGCTCGCAAGTTGACGTGTTGGCCGTGGTGGAAGGCAGTACTAAAACCTTTAACTTATTATCTGACAAGATCACCGGCGCCGATGGCGGTGAAATTGTTAAGGTTATTTTGCCCGATAATAGTGAACATCCGGTTGGCACTGCCATTGTATTAGTTGACGACAAAAATACCCCGTTTGGCACCTTGACGATCAATGCCGATGGCACGGGTACGTTAGTGACCCAAGTCGCGCCAGTCGGCCTTGGGGTATTTGAGAATATACGTTATGTGGTTGAAGATTTTGATGGTGACCAAGCTCAGTCTTACCTGGAATTAGTCGTGGCTGATAAGCCAGGTGAAATAACTATCACCAATACTGACACCATAGAAGACACGCCATTAACCTTAGATTTGAAGGTGTCGACCGGGGATCAGGATAACGGCGAGAGGGTGACACATATCACCATAGATAAGGCATCCCTACAAGGGGGCTCCATTACTCTTAATGGCGGCGCACTATCAACCGATGTTGATGGTAACCTTATTATCAACGCAGCCCAGCTTGAAGAAATTGGCACGACGGGCGTGTTTCAAGTTATAGGTGATCTTGTATTCACTCCAGCACTGAATAGCTCAGACGCGACACAAATCTTAGACATCAATTTTAAAGCTAATGTCGCCACGAATTCGATGCCTTTCGTGGAAGAAAATACCATCAGGATCCATGTTGAGTCTGATGCCGATGCGCCAATTTGGGATACCAGCAATTCACAGTTTAGTTATTCCGGGGTAGAAGACGGTGAAGCGATCCAAATGCAGTTCAAAGCAGACCTGTATGACCAAGACGGCTCAGAAAAAATCAGTTATGTCATTGATAATATTCAAGCTGGGTTAACGGTAAGTATAAACGGCAGCGTGATTACTAATGGTGACACGGTTAGCGCGACTGAACTAGATAAACTCACCTTAACAATGGACGCTCAAACTGGACAAGATTTAGCGGGTTCATTTGTTTTTACAATACAAGCTGTTGCAACGGAAAAAGATAATGGTGATACAGAATCAGGCGCGGCAAATTTAGTCATCATTAATGTGGCTCCCGATGCCGATAAGCCAACTCTATCGGTTAAAGATGTCAGAGGCCTAGAGGATGAGTTGATCCTGTTAAATAAAGCCATCGAGGGGGCATTAACAGACTTAGATGGCAGTGAGTCATTGAGTTTTGAAGTCACCTTACCCGCCGATTGGAGCTTAGTTCCAATCGATGGCGGTCGTTTTACTGCTTTAGGTGGCGACAAGTACCAAGTTAATGGTGAGGATTTATTAGCCGGTAAGGTAGCGCTACTTCCCAAAGAGGATATTAGTTCGGTCAGCGGTAGCTTCTTTGTGTCGGTTAAAGCCATTGCCACCGAATCAACCCAAGGCGGAGTTGTACCTGTAAATGAAACGGCTGAAAGTACCGAGAAGCAGTTTGAGGTGATCCTCAAAGGTGTTGTTGATACACCGACGGTGATAGCTGATGGCGACTGGGTATTTGATGATGCTACTCAGGTTATTAGCAATAGCACCGTATTTTATGAAGACAGCTTAATCCCGCTCAATATTCATATGGCGACCGAAGATGATGACGGCTCAGAAGATCTCAACCTGTTGTTGTCTGGCGTGCCCGATGGCTTTGCCTTAACCGATGCATCGGGTAACGCAGCGGCTATCACGGTGGCGCATTTTGATGAATTCGGTCAGCCCGTTTATCAAGTGACGGTGGATGAACTAAAGCAGCTTTATCTCAAGCCTAAACCCGATTTTAGCGGTGTGGTTAAGTTAAATATTGAAGCTATTGTTACTGAGCCAGACGGTGACAGTGAGCCCGATGGTGATGCTAAGCCACCTGCGGATGACAGCGAATACGCTTTGACCTTAGAGGTGAACATCTCGCCTGTGATTGATTCCACAGGGTTAGCGGCTAATAGTGGTGAAGGGTTAGAAGATACGCAAGTCGCGTTGAATCTACGACCCAATCTTGGCGCAGACCAAGATGGCAGTGAGTCAGTTTCAGCCTTTACTATCAAGGATATGCCAGCGGGTATGACCTTGTATTTTGATGGCGTAGCGCAAACTGTTCCCCTCGATCTTGCCTCCTTGGTCGATGGCCGCTCGCCCACCCTAGATGATTTATTGGCCAGTGGCCGCCTTGCAGTGGCGGCGCCAACCGATGCCAGTGGCACATTTAATTTTAATGTGGCTTATGACATTACAGATACATCGGAAGCCGGAGAAACGGTGACGCAAAGCTTTACCGACAGTGCTAGCGTAACCGTGATTGCACAGGTTGAAGAGCTCACTGGGCCGGGTAATGAAACCTTGGCTGATATTACTCGCTTACAAAGCGATCATACGGTGCGGGAGAGTACCGATGGCAGCCCTATACGCTTAAGTGGCGCGGTTGGTTTTTATGATCAAGATAATGATGGATCTGAAGTATTGGATTACATTGTGATCCAAGCCCCGAATGCCACCACTTGGTATGTTGAATATGGCTCACCTAATCAGGCTATTCATGATGGCAATGGCCGTTGGTTGATCCCAGCAGGCGGATTGACCTCGACCAGTGTAATGGAAAATGCTGCTAACATATTAAAAGATGTACAAGTGCATTCCAGCGATAAAACTTTATTCCCGGTGTCGTTAGCCGTTAGTGCTCGAGTGCTCGATGGTGATGATGCAGAAATGATCACCACCAGCATTCAGGTGCACTTTAAACAAGATAGCGCCGACAGCAGTGCGAGTGATGTCGATGATTTGCAGCCGATCGATCCCGCTGCACCTTGTGATAACGTGATTGATGGCCAAGAAGGCCAAGTGATCTCAACGGCTGGGCATTTAAATACCAGTGTGGCTGGGGACAGCAATGACGAAGTCAGCTTCACTATTTTAGCCAGCGAACTGGCTCATGGCGCCATCATTACCGGCCCTGGCGTGGTTGCTGATTACGACCCCACAGGTAAATATGTGGTGCAATACGTGTTTCAAGAATCCGCCATCGGTGGGTTAAATATCGTATTGAAGGATAAGGACTTTGCCGGGGTGATGACCATCCCCGTGCACGTGACGGCAACCGACAGCATCAGCGGTGATACCCGCAGTGAGCTGCAACAGCTTAAGCTTGAAATCACCCCAGTGGTTGATGGCGTTGATTTAACCGTTGGCGCAGATCAAATCAATGAAGATGAAATCACCCCTCTTGATCTTACGGCTGCGTTTGCCGATTCCAATATTACCAATGAGGGGGTTGAGGCCTTAACGGGGCTAACCTTAGTGCTCAATGAGGGTGGCAGCTTGATCGCGCCCGATGGTGTGCTGACCAAAATATCTGACAGTCCGGTTACTTATCAGGTATCGGATATGGCTCAGCTTGACCAAATTAGTTATTTACCTCCGCCACATCGCTCCGGTGAAATCACCATAGGCGTAGTTGCTGAAGTGACCGATACCGCACCGGGCTGTAATGGCTCAACGAATACGGCAACAGGCACAGCGACCACAACCTTGGTATTGGACGTTCAACCTATCACCGATAAGGCCAGTATTACCGCTAGCAATGTGCGTGGTGATGAAGATACCTATATCAGTTTACAAGATCTCGGGGTGAACTTTATCGACCAAGATGGCTCAGAGACTATGTCGATTGAGCTTAGTGGTGTTCCCGCTGGCTCTATTGTGGCTATAGATAATGGCGGTGGTAGCTATACGCCAGTACCCAATAACGGCCCAGATGGTGGCAGTTTTAACGGTTTAGCCACCTATAGCTGGGCGGTCGATCCGGCTGATCTCGCTAAGCTGGTGATCAAACCGCCATTGGATTTTAGTGGTGATATTCCATTGCAGGTTAACGTCATCACTTATGAGATAGGCACAACCGATTTTGTGACCACCGAAGGTAACTTCACTTTAGAAGTGCTCCCTATCGGCGATGATGTACAGCTGTTTAATGCGCCCGATGCCTTAACCGGACAAGAGGGGGATGTCACACATATAGATTTAAATGCGGTGAGCCTCGAAACCAACAGTAATGAATTGATCCGCTTAAGTGTCACGGTCGAGTTTGGCTCAGACCTGACCGCTTTTGAAGGATTATCAGGGATCCGCGTTGGCAGTCAAGAGGCCGGCTTTACCTTAACGGGCAAGCAAGCGACGGCAACCTTGATTATCAACGCCAGTGAACTGGATGGGTTTGAATTAATCACAGGCCCAGATGCCTTTGGTCATTTTGATTTAACCGTCTCCGTGGGCACCTTTGATAAGGCCATCGTGGGTGGGGTGTTGGAAACGGATCTTGGCGATCCCGCTATTCATCACATGACCCTAGATTTAACACCAGTGGTGGATGAGCCGATTTTAACCAGTCAATTTGATCAAGTGCTGGCAGCACAAAATAGCTCAGTGCCACTGACGTTAGAAATGGAGCTGATTAACCCAGATCCAAGTGAGACAGGTTCCGTTAGAGTTAGCGGGCTACCCGCAGGCGTGACCTTTAATCATGGTGTTGCCGATGGCGCAGATTGGCTGCTAACACAAGATGAGTTAGCAGACCTTACCTTAGAAGGGTTAAGCCAAGTACAAGATTTTGAATTAACCTTTACGCCGATTGCGACACTAGGTAGCGATCAGGCCCAAGGAACAGAGCAGATCATTAAGGTTTCAGTCGTTAATGACACTGGCAGCTTCACCGGCAGTGCAGCCGATGACATCATAGTGGCCGGCTCAGGCAATGATACCTTAACCGGAGGGACTGGCGCCGATCAATTTGTGTTTAACGCCGCCGATCAAGGAACACCAGCACAAGATGTGATCACGGATTTCAGCGTGGGTGAAGACAGTATTAATTTGTCTAATTTACTCGCGTCGGTTGATGTGAGTAATGCCAGTGCCTTGGATAATGTGATTGATCTGGATGATAGTAGCGGTTCGACTCTGATCACCATTAAGCTTGACGGCACCAACCAAGTACAAACCATAGAGCTAAGTGGCGTCGATATCGATACCCTGTATGGTGAAAGTAGTTCTGGCGTATCGGAAGCCGATATTCTAACTCGCTTGGTCAATGATCAAACCTTGATCACGGGGCAGTAAATGAGCATGACGTTGGAAGCTAATATTGACCCTTATTGCGAAGCTGTGCTGTATTTTGCAAGGCATTTTCAGATCCGTTGCCATCGCGAGAAAGTCCTGGCTGGGGTGCCTCTTGAGGCAGGGAAAATAACCCTAGACTCATTGGTCCAGAGTATGGCTAATGCCAGTTTAAACTGCCAATTAGCTAAGCCAAGTCAATTGGTCGCCGCTAATCTTCCCATCTTGGTGGTATTACCAACTGGGCCTGTCATCATAACGGCCATTGAGCAACAACAAGCTTGTTGTTGGGATCTGCAGTCGCAATCGGAGCAAACTCAGCCTGTTATCAGCTTAACCAAGCAAGCAAATGGTATTTGGTTGGTGTCGGCCCAGGCAAAAATTGACCAGAGGGTAGAAGAGTTTCAACCGACACAAGAAAAGCATTGGTTTCGTCAAGCCTTGGCCCAAGTGAAACCTTGGTATCGCGATCTTATCGTCGCGTCTTGTTTGGTTAACTTGCTCGCTCTCGTGATCCCCCTATTTACCATGAATGTGTACGATCGCGTGGTACCTAATGCCGCCTTTGACAGCCTCTGGGTGTTGGCTACGGGGGCTTTTATCGCGCTGATATTTGATTGGCTGCTGCGTCAATCGCGCAGCCATTTGAGTGACATGGCAGGGCGTCAGGTTGACGTGAATCTATCGTCTAAACTGTTTGCCAATGCCATGGGCATGAAGCTGCTACATCGTCCGCAATCCGTTGGCGCTTTTAGTAAGCAAATTCAAGAATTTGATAGTGTGAGAGAATTTTTAACTTCGGCGACCATGGTTACCTTAGTGGACTTACCTTTTACCTTAATGTTCTTAGCGCTAATTGCTTGGCTGGGTGGAGGCATGGTGTTTATTCCTTTAGCTGTGATGCTGTTTATTTTGCTTGCCAGTTTGGCGGTTCAACCTAAGGTGAAACAAGCCTTGGATGAAACCGGCAAGTTGTCGACTCAGCGCCAAGCTCATCTGGTGGAAAGCCTAAACAACCTAGTTGAAATTAAACAAATTAACGGTGAAGGCGAAGCCCAGCGCCGCTGGCAACACACGGTGGCGGATTTAGCCGATTGGAACATCAAGGCAAAACACCTTGCCAGCACGGTCACCCATTTGGTGATGAATAGTCAGCAGTTAGTCACCATAGGCCTTATTGTGGTTGGCGTATATCAAATCGCCGAAGGCTTACTCAGCATGGGTGGCTTGATTGCGATTGTGATGCTTAGTGGCCGTAGTGCAGGTGCCATGAATCAGGTATCGGGTTTGTTGCTGCGTTATCAACAATCTAAAGCGGCCATCCAAGGTTTAGAAGCCGTGATGCAACTTGAGCAGGAATCCAGTGCCCATCAAGTAGTCGACAAGCCTGAGTTTAGTGGCAAGATAAGCTTGCGACAGGCTAACTTTACCTTCCCTGATCAAGAATTTGCCATCGTGTCAGAGATTAATCTCACCATTAATCCGGGAGAGCGAGTTGCTATCCTAGGTGCTGCGGGGGCGGGTAAGTCTAGCTTGCTAGCGCTGCTGGCTAATCAATATCCCATTAGCTCAGGCCAGATGCAGTATGACGATATTGACGCGCAGCTTTGGCCTGCTAGCGTTATCCGCGCCGCCACAGGCTGGGTGTCCCAGCAACCCAGCTTGTTTTTTGGCTCTGTGCTGGAAAACATCACCGCGGGGCAGGATCAGGTGGATCAAACCCAGCTGGCACGGGTGTTACAAATCTCGGGCTTAAACCAGTTGGCTAACCGTTTACCTCAAGGGTTAGAAACCCAAGTAGGTGAAGGCGGGCGCTATTTGTCGGGTGGACAAAGACAAGCCGTGGCATTGGCGCGGGCGTTATTGCGTAACGCACATTTATTATTACTGGATGAGCCCACCAGCGCCATGGATCAGCAAACCGAACTCGCTGTCATCAAAGGGTTAATGCAGCTAGATGCCAGCGTGGGCATGGTCATCGTCAGCCATAAACCGGCCATGCTGGCTTTGTGCCAACGTGTGATCGTGATGGAGCAAGGCAAAATTATTGCCGATGGCCCTAAGGCGCAAATCTTAGCTCAGTTAGGTTTACGCGAGTCTGGGACAAGCCAGCCAGTTGAACGTCATGACAATAAAACTCAGCGCGTCACTAAAATTAACCTGAGCCGAGGTGAAGCATGAGTCAGCAGTTATATTGGCAACAGCAACTTAAAGCTAAGCATTCTCGGCGTTTAGTCTGGATAGTGGCAGCGCTGATCATCAGCATTATCGCTTGGGCCAGCTGGGCCGAGCTCGATGAAGTGATTGTCGGCGAAGGCCGGGTCGTACCTGCGCAAGCAGTGCAACAAATCCAAAGCCTAGAAGGCGGCTTATTGGCTACTTTGCATGTGAAACAAGGGGATATTGTTAGCCAAGGCCAGTTGCTAGCCACCTTAGACAACACTCGATTTAAAGCAGCCTATCAAGAAACCCGGCAACAGCTGCAAGCATTGACGATTGCTATACGCCGCTTGGAAGCCGAGTTAGCGAGCGTTCAGATAGACGATGACCAAAATGATTGGCGTCAACGGGTGCAGATCACCGAAGTGGCAGTGGATACGCGCGATTTAGATGACATCAGCGCACTGGCGGTGCAAGCCGAGTATTTAGAGCGATTAGAGCAATTAATGTCGCGCTTAAAGCAAGAGCAGCAACAAATAGAGCAAGCCAATCAGGCCCTCAATGAAGCCAAAAGCCACACGGCGACCTTGCAACAAAGCTTAAGCTTTGTCAGCAAAGAGTTGAAGCTAACACAGGCCAGTGTCGAAAGCGGTGCCATTGCCGAAGTCGAGCTACTTAAATTACAACGAGATCATGTGCGACTGCGTGGGGAAGTCAGCAGTTCTCGCCTCAACGAGAAAAAACTCATCGCGGCGAAGGCCGAAGCCATCACCGACCTAAGCAATTTGGCTCGCGAATATCGCACCAAGGCGCGCAGTCAGTTGACCGAGGCGCAAAATCAGTTTGCGCAGCTCAATGAAAGCCAGCCTGCTCTGGAAGATCAATTGCAACGCACTTCTTTGTATTCGCCGCTGGCGGGCAAGGTTAAAGAGATCAACCGGCGGACCTTGGGCGGTGTGATCAAGCCGGGGGAATCCATCATGGAAGTGGTGCCCATGGCCGACAAGCTGATCATTGAAACCAAGATCCAGCCAAAAGATATCGCCTATTTGCGTCTAGGGTTAACCGCCACCGTTAAGTTTACCGCTTATGATTTTGTCATTTACGGCGGCGAGCAAGGTGAGGTGACCTATATCAGCCCGGATGCACTGCAAGATGAAGAAGGCACAACCTATTATCTTGCTCATATTGAAACCTCACCCGAGCAGGTGAACTTTGCCATTATTCCCGGTATGCAAGCCAGTGTCGATGTGCTGACGGGAAAGAAAACAGTTTTAAATTATTGGCTTAAGCCTTTACTTAGAGCCAAAGCGGCAGCCCTTCGGGAGCCATAAAAAACATAAGGAAATAAACTATGCGGTCTATGTCATTGCTTAGCGTAGCGCTGAGCGCAACATTGTGCATCCCCCTCTCAAGTCATGCGTTGACCCTTGAGCAATCGGTCGCCAGTGCCATCGACAATAACCCCATCATTGCCCAGCAATACGCGTCTTTTACCGCGTATTTAAAAGATCGCCGTGCCGCTGAGGCGGGCTACTACCCTAAGGTTAATCTGTACGGTGCGGTGGGTTATGAAGATACCCAATATTCCTCGGGCCAAAAAATCGATGAGCAACTGACGCGTAAAGAGCTGGGTATCAAGGCAACGCAAAATGTCTTTAAAGGCTTTCATACCCAATCTGAAGTAGAACGTTTGAGTTTTGAGGCTGAAGCCGAGCGCTTGACCTTGTTATCGGATGCGGAGAACTTGGCCCTTGATGTGGCGCGGGTGTATCTTGATCTGCTGAAAGCCGAGCAACTACTGGCATTAACCGAAAGTAATGTTGCTGATCATTTGGATGTCTATCGCGATATCGAAGACAGGCAAAGTAAAGGCTTAAGTAGCCGCTCCGATCTGGCCCAAATTGCAGCGCGTGTGGCCACCTCAAAATCGTCTTTAGTGGCGGCGAAAAACAACTTACTCGATAAGCAAGTTGAGTTTTACAAATTAGTGGGGGCGGATGCTGGCGAGTTGATCGAGCCGCAAGTCGATAGCCAATTATTACCTCGCAGCGAGCAAGAGGCGATTCGCTTAGCGCTGGACAGTCATCCCGAAATTAAGGCCGCGATTGCCGATATGGCGGCAGCGAAACAAGAATTACAGCGTGAAAAAGCCGATTTTTATCCCGAGGTCAATGTTGAATTACACGCCAATCGCAATGATGATATCGGTGGCTTTGAAGGCAAAGACAGTGACGCCAGAGTCATGCTGACCGTCAGTTATGATCTCTACAGTGGCGGTGAAACCACGGCGCGAACCGAAGCGGCCAGTTGGCGTAAAGAGCAAGCGCGTGCGATACGCCTACGCACCGAGCAGCAAGTGACCGAAGGCACCCGGTTATCTTGGAACGCTTGGGATTTACAGCGCCAACAAATCGAATATCTGCAACAAAATGTCGACGCCGCTAAATTGGCTGAAAAAGGCTACATTGAGCAGTTCCAGTTGGGCAGACGTTCACTGTTAGATGTGTTGGATGCCAAGGTAGAAGTGTTTTTAGCGCGTAAAAATTACATCGAAACCCATTTTAGCCAACGCTTGGCGAGTTATCGCTTACTGAATGCCACTGGCCGGTTAGGTTATGCACTTAGATTGGCTTATCCTGAGCAATGGCAACAAGAGGTGATCCGTGATGAACAATAAATGGTTAGTGGGACTCATGCTGCTGCCCTTAGTAGGGTGTGTGCAAATGGCCGATCTGCAAGTGCAGCGTTATCAAATTGATGATTTGCGCGACCAAGATAAAGACGGCGTGATCAATCAACGGGATCTATGTCGAGATACGCCGACTCAAGCTAAGGTCGATGATCAAGGTTGTGCGATTTGGCATCAGCACAGGGAAGTGAATCGACTGGTATTTCATTTTGACTACGATAAAGCGCAATTAAAATCAGAGGATTTGGCTAAGGTCGCCCAATTAGCCGATTGGCTGCGCGAAGACAGCAAAGCGAGCCTAACCTTAATTGGTGATACCAGCGCAGAAGGCTCACTTGAATATAATACGGCGTTAGCACAAAGGCGCAATCAAGCTATTGCCAATGCGTTGGTGGCCACGGGGATATCAAGGGAGCGCATTGCTAGCCAAGTGTTCTCTGAGCAAACCAAGTTGACGCAATATTTAAAGCAGCGTCAGCGTCGCACCATTGCCGTCATCAGCCACGGGGAATTTCAAGCTGAGCAGGCTTGGGACGTGTTTGCCAATAGCCAAATCAAGGAGCAATAAGCCATGAAACGTCAATTGATTACGGCCTGTTTGGTATTGAGTGGTATCAGTGGTGCTTATGCACAGGCACTGCAACTGGCCAACACAACACCATTACCCATAGCCCAATTAGCACCGGATACGCAATTAAATAACGGCCAATGGCAGCTGGTGGCTGGGGATGTCGATGCGATGATCCTAGGTGAAATCGATGGTCTGCTTAGTTCGCAGGTTTGGAGCGATCAACAGGTTGCCCAATATGTGCAGCGTTTTGGGGAAAAACCACTACGTTTGTTACTCGCAGCAAAGCCTGAACAAAATGAGCCGACGCCAACCGAACAAGCCGAACTCTTCTCGGGTCGTGCGGGTCAGCCACTGCTTTATTTGTATTTGAATCGCGGCCAAACGGGCCAGCTCGGCATTGAACTGGGCGCACGTTTAGCAGGGCTAGATAAACAGCGCTGGCAACAGCAAGGCTGGTTGGCTGCCCCTGCGGTTATCAGCCAAACCAATTTAGTGACCTTAGGTATCAATAGCGCCAAGTTTGAAGGGGGCTATCGCTGATAAGAACACTGTTTGTATTAAATAAGGGGCCGATTCGGCCCCTTAGTGTTTAACGCTTCCACAACACGTTAATTAACGCGCCCATCAAGATAAAGCTGCCACCTATCCAACTATAGATAGAGGGCAGCTCACTAAAGATCAGCCAGCCAAATAACATAGAAAACAGCACCTGCACATAAGAGTAAGCCGTGGCTTTACTGGCCGATTCAGACTGCATGGCCTTGGTTAAACCGACCTGTCCCACCTGAGTAAAAATGCCGACAAACAGTAAAAGCACGAGCGCCTCGGGTGGCGGCACCACAAAATCGTCACCTAGCAATATTAACGACAATGGCAGTGCAATGAGCGGGAAGTACATAATGATCACTGAGCTGTCTTCAGTGCGACTTAACTTGCGCACGATAACATAAGCCACGGCGCTGCCAAAGGCGCCCAGCAGGGCGATAACAATACTAAACCAAGGCAAACCTGCAGCAGGATCGAGTCCCAATCCCGGGCTTATCATTATCCCCAAACCAACTAAGCTAAGGCAGATACAAAGTTTAGTGGAATGCAGTATCGGCTCTTTTAAAAACAGCAGGGCAATCAACGCCGTAAAAACGGGGTGCAGATATTGCAGCAAGGTAGCCTCAGCCAGCGGCAAGGTGGCAATGGAGTAATAAACGCAGATTAATGCCAACGCTCCCACCGCACCACGGGCAAATAGCCAGCCTTTTTGCTCACCCCAAGGCGAAATACCTTTGCGTTTTACGTCTAGGTAGCTCAGCAGCAAGGAAACCAGTGCCCGCGCCGCCACAATTTCTAATACCGGAATGTGATATTGGCTAACCAATTTCACACAGGCCGACATAATGGCAAAGCCAAGGGCCGACAGCAGCATAAAACGGGCACTAATAGGAATATTGGGCAATAAAGCAGGCATAAAGAAGGTCACAGAGCAAAAGGTCTATCATAACTTATCGCACCCATAGCGACCATCATGGGATTGGGTGGAATTAGCCTTAAGCTTGTTTTGTTGAGGGCTTTTTCGCCGAGCAAGCTCGCCTCCCAGAGCTAACATTTTACAGCTTATACAAGGAGGCAAGATGTTAGTAGGGATTAGCTGCTGATGTCAGCGTCGCTTTCGTTATCCGTCATACGAATAATTTTTAAAAATCGCTTAGGGTAGCCACTCTTATAATAGTTGGTCTCAGAAACACCAAAATGTTTTTTCGAAGACGAACTATGTAAGAACATCAACTTGCCATCGTCGATCTCGCTGATGATGCCTGCGTGACCCGGACGACGGATACTGGCATCGGTGCCGGTAAAGACAATTAAATCACCCACTCGAGCTTCATTTAAAGGGACTTCGCGATCAAACAGGCTGGGATAAGCGCGTGTGGTGCGAGGGATGCTGATATCAAATTCGTTATAGACATATTGAATAAAGCCGGAGCAGTCAAAGCCATCGGGAGTGGTGCCACCCCAAACGTACTCGGTGCCCTTATATTGGCGAGCAAAATCGATCATATCGGCATTGGCTGATGCCAAGGAGGGGAAAAGCAAGGCCACAACGAGCGCCAGTGCTTTGGTTGAACGCAATACCATAAAAATTAATCCTGAAAAATCATTAGCTTTGAAAATAAATAATCACGAACTCATTATGAGTCCGCGATTTTAGCAAAAAGTTCTACAGTAACGCTATTTTTATGCGAAAACGCGCGTTAGATCTGATTTTTCAGCATGAATGCTGGAATAACTTGGCTTACCTGATGTGTTAGCGGCTTGGTCACGGCTGGACGCGGCGTGATAGGGCAAAGCTAAGGCTGGTGGGTACTGACGGGCGATGGCTAACTCCATAGCCAACTGAGTAATTTGTTTAGGTGCTAGGCCTAAAGTGGTTGTAAACTGGGCCTCGCGCGGCGCGGCGTCGCAAGGGCTAACAAGATCCAATTCCGTCAGCTTCGCCAAGATCTGATCCGCAGCGGTCAGGGCCGAAGAGGCTTTGACGATTTCAGCGCGGGCGTAATGGTGTGGCTCAAATGACACCGCCGCCGCGCGTAAGTCCGCATCATCGCCGGGTATTTGCTGAGCGCCGTACAAAGGCTTACCACCAAATTCAGCACTGGCAAAGCTCGGCACAAACTGGCTAACATGATCGACGGCTTGCTCGGTGCGCTGCTTTAATACATCCATCGGCCATTGGTGAATAATTTTATTCACTAAGGCATCGGGGAGTTTAGGCTGTGAGCTCGCCGTACTTGAATGAACTAGGCCGCCGTTAAACAAGGTAATGTCCTTGGTCATGCCGTGCAGCTGAAAATGGCCATCACAATACGGCGTCAATTGTGCCATGCCTTTAGGTGTACCGCGTTGACCATGAAAAATTACTTCGGGCCAAACGGCGTTAGGCTCAGGCCAACGGGCAATATAGGCCGCCTTAAATTCCACCATACGTTGGCGTGAAAACTTGGCCATATCATCAACAGAGCCAGTGCGAAAACCGCAGGCATTAACGAGGTAATCGACCTGATATTGCTGCACGCCTTGCTTACCTTGCGATTCAATTAACCAGCCATCTTGATTGGGCGTTACTTGGGTCACTTGAGTATTAGTGAGTACTTGAGCGCATTCCAGTTGTGCTAATGCTAAGCTGGCGGTGGCGGCGATGCGCAACGAGCTCAGGCCGTATTCCTGAACGAGCACCAGTGGGAATTTGAGTTTGTCGAGATCCACTTGCTTGGCGATAGGGATCATCCAATCGTCATTTGAGCTAGGCTGCACCGGAGTCGGACACAGAGCAAGGCGGTCTAAATCTTCACGCTGGTATAAAGTGAAATAGTTTTCTGGTTGGCCCAGCACTTGGTTCAGTGGGTCTGCGGCCACGATGCGCTGATATTCATCGCGCAGTAAATGCAGCCTTGGCATCAGATCGCTAGGATCGCCGGGATCTTGAGTCGGAACAGCAATCACGGTCGGGCGCTGATTCACGCAGTGAGGATAGATTCGAAGGGTTTCAATCGACTGCTTAAGTAACTTTAAGCATTGCTGATCGCTGATTTCACGGTACAGATTTCCCCCCGCGTGCAAATGACACATAGGCGGACCGTTTACCAAACCATCACCGCGTTCAATCAGCAGTGTTTTGATACCTAGTTCAGCAAGACGCAAGGCAATGGTTGAGCCTGCGACACCGGCCCCAATGATACCCACCGTTGCCAGATGTGATGTGTTGTCAGCGATATGATTGGCCATAACGGACGCTCTGTTCCTATGTGTTGGATGCTATCTCGAAGTACTGGGTTAGAGCCATTCTACTGTGCTCTAGCTCACATTGAAATACGCGAAGTCAATGAAAATGGATCAGACCATGTATGTGACTTTATCACGAGCAAATCACGGCTTAGTCACGGTTTAGTCATGGCTTAGTCATAGCTTACTCATGTTGGAATAAACTGGCTGCTCTCGAAGGCCAAATAATGCTGATTATTTAACCAGCCGACTTGGCTACAATAAAAGATTATAATAAGCATGTTTTTGATTGTTAACTCTAATGAGATTCATTATCATAAGAGAGTTGTTATCAATTATTCCATTATCACTGCTAAATCGAGGTCGTTTTGTTGTATCGCCGTATTTTAAATCAAGGGTTGCCGTTAGGCATCGCTTGGCTGGTTATCAGTGCATCTGCAACTGCTGCCAGTGTCAGTCAAGTTCAGCAGCAGGCGCTAAAAGACGTCGAGCAAGGCCAACAGGCACAGCAGACCATAAACAACCTGGATGATGAAAAACAGGCCATTATCGCGCAAGTAAATGCGCTACAAAGTGAAGCGCAGCAATTGGCCCAATATAACCTTTATCTTAGTGAGCTAGTTAAAGACCAAGGCCAAGAGATTGCCTCTTACGAGCAGCAAATCATCGACGTGAAAGAAACGCGCCAAGGCTTAGTGCCTTTGATGACGCAGATGCTAGACAAGCTGGCGCAGTTTGTTGCCCTCGATACGCCTTTCTTACCCGAAGAAAGACAAGAAAGAATTGCGCAGCTGCAGCAAATGATGACCCAAGCGGACATCACCGAAGCGGAAAAATACCGCCGTATTTTGACCGCGTACCAAATTGAAGCCGAATACGGCAGTAAAATCGGTGAATACCAAGGCGAGTTAACCTTAGGTGAGACCACGCGCACCGTGCATTACTTTTATTTGGGCCGCTTAGTCTTGGTGGCTTTATCTCTTGATGGCAAGCAAGTGTGGAGCTGGGATAAGCAAAATGGCGTGTGGTTAGAAGTGGATGCCAGCTATGGCGCGGATGTGAAACAGGCCATCGAGATTGCCAAAAAGTCCGCTATTCCTGACTTAATTCGCTTACCTTTGATTGCGGAGGTGAGCCAATGAGAACCGTTATCGGGCTGCTATTCATTGGATTTTTCCTGTTGAACACGGCCGCAGCCAATCAACTCGACGATTTATTGCAGCAAGTTAAAGCCCAGCAAGCCAAAAACCAGCAGGTGGATAACGCGCGCAAGGCCGACTTCAGCAAAGATTTAGCCTACTGGCGCGAGCAGTTGGCCAAAGCCCAAGCCGAGCACCAAGTGATCAAGGCGCAAACGGATGCCTTAAACGCTCAGTTTGACCAACAAGAGCAAACCTTAGCCGAGCTAGAAGAAAGCTTAGCCATAGCCACTGATAATTTGGGCGAAGTCTTCGGTGTGGTACGTCAAGTGACCAGCGAAGTGTCAGAGGATTTTGCAAGCGCTTTGATCACCAGCCAATACCCAGAGCGGGCGCCATTTGTCAATGACTTGGCCAAGCGCAAAGCCTTGCCTTCATTAACCGAGCTCGAGCAGCTTTGGTTCTTATTGCTACAAGATATGACCGCCGCGGGCAAAGTGGCGCAATTTAGCAGCCAAGTGGCGAGCCCTGCTGGCGTAAGTGAAAGCCAAACCGTGACCCGTTTTGGTAGCTTTAATTTAGCGAGTAACGGCGCGTACCTGCTGCGAGATGAACAAACCGGTGGCCTAGTGCACATACCGGTATCAGGCCGAGCGGCTGCGGCTTTAGGTGGTTGGGATGCGAGCAAGAGTGCACCGCAGGCGTTTTACTTTGATCCGGCCAAGGGCGAGCTACTGACCTTATTAGCGAAAACGCCAACCTTAGGCGAGCGGATCCAACAAGGCGGCGTGATAGGTTACTGTATCTTGGCGGTGTTAGCCTTAGGCTTGATTATCGCCCTAGTGCGAGCGGTGCGGCTAACTAAGGTATCACTGCTTATCCACCGTCAGACCAAACAAGGCGCAGCTAACAAGAACAACCCATTAGGACGCATTATGGCGGTGTATTTGGCTTACCAAGACCGTCCCACCGAGGTGCTAGAGCTAAAATTAGACGAAGCCGTGATGCGCGAAGTGCCGGCACTAGAGCGCGGCAACAGCATTCTAAAAATCTTAGCGGCAATGGCACCCATGATGGGCTTATTAGGCACGGTCACCGGCATGATAGGCACCTTCCAATCCATTACCGTGTTTGGCACCAGCGACCCGAAACTGATGGCCGGTGGCATTTCCATGGCCTTGATCACCACCGTTATGGGCTTAGTAGCTGCTTTGCCTTTGTTGTTACTGCATAGCATTTTACATGGCCGCGCCAATCGTTTGATCATCTTACTTGAGCAGCAAAGCATAGGTCTGATTGCCGAGCAAGCCGAAATGCAAGCCGGGCAAACTCAGTCAGCCCTGCCAGTCAACCAGCGTGCGCCGCAGCTACAGGCGGGTTAACGTGATTGAAATTGATAACTCGATTGAGTTAGTCAGCGTATTTATCCGCGCTGGTGGTGTCGTCATGTACGCCATCGCCGCGGTATTGGTGCTGTTATGGTTATTGATTCTGGAGCGGACTTATTTTATCTGGCTTAGCTTTAACCCTTTGCAACAGCATTGGTTAGCGCGTTGGCAGCAGCGTCAGCAATTGCTTGAGCAACAGGGCAAGCAAGGGCAGCATTGGCAAGACCCATTTATTCGCCAAGCCATGATAGGTCAGGCCGAGCTGGCCCTCACGCGGCACTTTCCTTTGCTGTCGGCCTTGATCAAAATCTGCCCCTTGCTGGGGCTACTTGGCACAGTATCTGGCATGATCCAAGTGTTTGACGTGGTGGCCGTCCACGGCACAGGTAACCCTAAGCTATTGGCATCGGGCATTTCCATGGCCACCATTCCCACCCTAGCGGGGTTGGTGTGTGCCTTGTCTGGATTATTAGTGTATTCACGGTTAGAGCGACGCAGCAAGGTGCTGTTAAGTCGCTTTTCCCAACAATTGGTCGTAAATTAAATCATGAGAAGAAGACGAGTTAGACCCGAAGACGATGCGCAAATCGATCTCACGCCTATGTTGGACGTGGTGTTTATCATGCTGATTTTCTTTATTGTCACCACTTCCTTTGTACGTGAGTCGGGGATCGAAGTCCATCGCCCGAGTGCCACGTCGGCTACAGAGCAAAAAAATGCGGGCGTGTTTATTGCCATTAAAGAAAACGGCGAGATTTACCTCGATAGAAAACAACTGGATGTGCAAAAGGTGCAATTAGCCCTGGAGCGCGTGGTGGCCGAGCGCGGTGAAGTGGGGCTAGTGATCCAAGCCGATCAGCAAGCGCGCCACGGCGTGGTGGTGAATGTGATGGACGCGGCGAAATCAGCGGGCATCAAACAAATCTCGGTTGCGGCGGAGCAGCCTTAGATGCGCATTTTGCTGGCCTTTATTGGCGCGCCCATCGTTGCTTTCTCGCTGTTTATCTTTATGGCGGGGCTGATTTATAAAGATCTCAGCGCCTTACCTAAATCTGAGCCAACGCCGTATTTTGATCTGGTGATGTCAGAGCAGCAAGAGCACAGTGAGCGTAAGATCAGGCAAAAGCCTATTCAGCCTCAAGTTCAACCTGTGGCTGCGCAGCAAGTGGCCCAGCCACAAGTTAAACCGCAAACACCTAAGCCCGTGGCCGCTAAACTCGAAGCGCCGAAGGTTAATTTAACCATGCAAATGAGCGCCGTGGCCATCAGCATGCCCAATGTGGTTGCCAAGCCCACTAAACCGGCCCCGCAAGCCGTCACTCAGCCGGTCGTTAGTGAGCCTGTTGCCAAGCTTATCAGTGCGCCAGTAGCGGCAGTACCGGCACCTATTACTCAGCCCAGTGCAGGCGATACCATGGCGGTGCCCTTGCATCGCGTGGAGCCCGATTTTCCCATCAGGGCGCAAAGGCGAGGTAAAGAAGGTTATGTGATCGTAAGTTACGATATCAGCACATCGGGGCGAGCGATTAATGTAAAAATCATTGAAGCTAAACCTAAACGTACGTTTGAAAAAGCGGTGAAAAAAGCGATGAAAAAATGGAAGTTCAAACCGCTAATTGTGGATGGTAAAGCTCAAATGCAAACCCAGCAGCGTCAGCGTTTTGAGTTTAAAATGAGGCAATAAACGATGAAATGGATCTTAACCTTATTGCTTTTAGTGAGCAGCTGTTTCGCCCTTGCTAATGCCGCGAGCCAAACGGCCTTAAGTGCTGCTTTGGCAAAACAGGTTAAACCCGCGCATCAGTTTTATCAGCAGCAGCAATATCAAAAAGCGCTACAGGTGCTAAAACAAACCTCGCCCAAGGCGGGATTTGAAACCGCCTATGTTAAGCGTTTTACGGGTAATCTTTATTGGTTATTAGACCAACCCAAGGCCGCACTACGCAGCTTGAGTGAGGCGGTGGCCGAGCAAGCTTTACCGCCACTTGAGCAATCGCAAACCCAGCGCATGTTGGCCGATCTTTATCTTGCAGAGCAACAAGCCAAGCAGGCCCTGCAGCATTATCGCAAGGTGGATAAAAGCCAGCGAGACGCTAATTATTACCTGCATATGGCCCAAGCCTATTACCAGCTGGAGCAATGGCAAAATGTGGTGAACCATGCGCAATTGGGCATCAAACGCAGCAAGGTATTTAATCAGTCGGCCCAGCTGATGCTATTAAATGGCTATTATCAGCTTGGCCAGTTGGCCAATGCCGCTAAGGTGTTACAAGGCTTAACCGAACACCAGCCCGATAACAAACGCTGGTGGCAGCAGTTGTCGTCGGTTTATCTGCAAATGAACGACCATAAACGTGCCCTTAGTACCTTAGAAATCGCGTACCAAGCCAATATGCTACAAGGCGCTAGGGAGCTACAAAACCTAGCGCGCCTGCGCGCCAATGCCGGCTTGCCCTATCAAGCGGCTAATTTGCTTGCTGCTCATCTGGATAACGGTTCACTCGATGCCAATGTAAGCAATTTAACCGAGCTGGCGGGTTACTGGCAGCAAGCCCGCGAATACCAGCGCGCCGCTAAGGTATGGGGTAAGGTAGCGGCGCAAACAGGCCTTGCTAAGCACTATATGCAGCAGGCTTCCTTATACAGCTTGGCTCAAGATCACCAGCAAGCCATTAAGGTACTCGAAAGCCTTGGCCATTCGCTACCTGCTGCCACCCAAGGCTCGGTCGCCTTGGCTAAGGTTCAAGCTTACTACGCCCTAAACCAATATCAACAAGCACTGCAATATGCCCGCCAAGCCCAGCAACAACAGACCACAGCGAGCCAAGCCAGCAACTGGGTTGCCTTATTAGAAAATAAGTTAGAAGACCCAGCGAGCAAGACCTTGTAGATTTCACTAGGTAACTAAAATCAGGCAACTCAAACCAAGTAACCAAAACCCAGTTGCTTTTATCCAGCTGATAATATTTAATTGACTAAAATTTTATACTTGGTGGTGACTTTGACTGAATACGTTTTAGCTGGTGGGGTCTACTTTGCACTGATCTGCGCCATCGCCGCCCATAAAAAGAATCGCCATGTATTGCTTTGGTCCTGCTGCGGCGCCTTCACTGTGCTCATAACCCGCGCCAATGTTTGCCGCCAATGCCATAAGGGCACGCGTGCTTCTTACTGCCCGCATTGTGGTTGTCATAATCCCTAATCAGGTTTAGCTTGGTTTCTTAAATCTAGTTGTTCGCCAGCTAGCCTAAGTTGTATTGATGAAAAACTGTGTATGTTTAGACTCTCACTTTTTATTGCTAGGTGATGGATTGGACGCCGAGCTGACTAAAAAGCAGCAAAATAGGCGTTAATTTTGTCATCGAAATATTATTAAGGCGCATTAAGTATGAAGAATAAGCTAACAGTGTTTGGCAAGACAGTTTCAAGAACTCCCTTTCTAGCTTGTTTAGTGATTTTTACAGTATCGCTGATCCTTGTTTTTCAGTTTAATCCGATTGTGTACCTTATTTTATTTTTATGTCCGTTTTTCGTTGTTATTCCTCTTGGTAAAAAATGGGAAACAGCTAGGGGGATCGCCTATGCTTACTTTTTCTCAGCTTTGGTTTCAGGTTTAGTTGTATTTATCTTTCTTTGGAAGTGGTGAGTAAATATGGCTGAATGGAAAATCGTACGTGGTGGTGTTGAGTTGTGAAAAGTGGTGGTGGAAATAAGGGGGGGGACAGTGAAGCGTGATGTATTTAGAAATCGCAGCAACAGTGTGCTTGCTGACCATGAAAATATGGATGTTAATAAAGTTTTTGATTGTCTATATACTGCTTATAAAAAAGGTGAGCTGACAGAGCATGGGAAATTGTGCTTTTTTTCATGGTATGTGTTTGAGTATGAACTAGATCACGATGTTTTAAGGGATATCTTATACAGTGAAAATACGGAGATAGCAGCTGTGATTCTGGCGTATGACTGTATTTATGGTGAAAACTTTGAAAAAGGAAAGTTGATAAAATTTGTCTCGCGGTTTAGTTCCTCAGTGAGCCTATTTATGCTTTCTGAAATATATTTCAACTTGGGTGATGTTTCTACTGCAAAGGTATATCTTGAAAAAAGCATGAAAAAGAAATGTTTTCCTAATAATATTTATAATTATGCAAAGTACTTTGGGGGTTGTAATGAGGTGCTTGATGCAATTTTATTTTTAAATAAAAGTGTTGTTGTGAGTGATGGTGAAATTAACAAGGACTTTGAAAATAATTTTGAATGCTTCAACAAACACTGTATCACTATGAGTGAAATGTCGCCTAGGAATTTTGATAGTATGATTGAGTCCTTAAATAAACGTCTTTTTGAACTGAGGAAAAATTGAAAAGATAGTGCAGGTAATTAATTAGTAGGGTGCCTTAGCCTAAGGTGTCTTCAGAAGAAATGCAGGATAGAGATTTTTATAGTTAAGTTTCTAATATCATTGCGCGTGAAAGGCAAATGCTAAGGACAGGGGGGAGAGCATTGAACTCGGTGAGTAGGGATTGGATTAAATAGAATGATATATATTTGGAATAATCCCGATGTGGAAAGAAATATGGTCGGAGAGTTTGTAAATGAAAGTTGCTTTGGCTTTGACTGTTTTAATGAGGCAACCCTCTTTAGTAGCGATGTAATTCCTATTTTTAGGTTTAACTGTAAGTTAAGTTGTTTGAATGGTTTACAGCTTGCAAATGGAACAATAGCTCCCTTAGTGAATGAATCTATATGTGGTTTTCTTTCTGGATTTAGTGATGAGATACAGTTTGTTAAAGTTAGGGTAGAAGCTATTGATGGAGTCTCTGATGACTTTTATATAGTAAATGTTTTGAAGGTTGTAGATGTCCTTGATAAACAAAAATCTAAGTGTTTTTTTGTAACTGGAACAAAAGATATTATGGGGTTTAGCTCCCTTGTATATAAAGATGATGATTTTTCAATCGCTCGAGATGTTAATTATTTATTACACCTTCTTGTAAGTGATGAACTTGCAGAATTGTTGATTGAGCATGGTTGCAAGGGATTCTATTTGCCACATGAGTGTGTGTGAAAACAGGATAGGCCATTTTCATTAAAGGTATGACCACTTGTTACTAAAAATTTCTTGTTTGCGCTGTAATGATTATTGGTGTAACTATGATTTTTAAAGTGTTGTAATTAATAATGGTGATGGAAATAAGGAGTGAAAACAGTGAGGCGAGATGTATTTAAAAACCGCAGTAACAGTGTACTTGCTGACCATGAAAGTATGGATGTTAATAAAGTTTTTGATTGTCTTTATACTGCTTATGAAAAAGGTGAGCTGACAGAGCACGGGAAGTTATGCTTTTTTTCATGGTATGTCTTTGAGCATGACTTAGAGCACGATGTTTTAAGGGATATGTTATACAGTGAAAATACGGAAATAGCGGCTGTGATTCTTGCGTATGATTGTTTTTATGGTGATAACTATGAAAAAGATAAATTGATAAGGTTTGTCTCACAGTTTAGCTCCTCATTGAGTCTGTATATGCTCTCTAAGATATACTCTGATTTGGGTGACGTTTCTACTTCCAAAGTATATCTATAAAAAAGTATGGAGAAGGAAAGGTTTCCTGGTAATATTTATAATTATGCTAAGTACTTTGGTGATTATGATGAGGTTTTGGATGCGATTTTGTTTTTAAATGAAAATGTTGTTGTGAATAATGGTGAAGATTACAAGGTCTTTGAAAATGATTTTGAATACTTCTACAAACACGGTATTACTATGACTGAAGTGTCGTCTAGGAATTTTGATAGTATGGTTGAATCATTAAATAAGCGTCTTGATAACTTGAAATGTTAGTGGGGCTACTGTAATTATTGTAGCTTGCCATCTTTTAGTGGTTTTTATTGGTTTTGTAAAGTGAAGTTAATAATGGTTAAGCTTTTTGTGTTTGTTTTTCTTCTTCCTTTATTTGCTCATGCGGGGTGTCCTAGTGAAGTAGATTATAAAGCGAAATACATATTAAGTGCTGATGTTGTTTCTTTGGTTAAGGTTGTTGGCAGAGAAGAGAAAGATGAGACCATTGAATATGAATTTAGTGTGATTGAAAATCTACGTGGTGATAATTGGGTGCGGTTTATTGAGTTTCCTATAGTTTCACGAGATATCACTTTTTATAAAGGGAAGGATTCGACCTTTACTGAACATAAAAATCCTGTTTTTTGGGTTTTAAGTACGGGCGTGCTTAGATATAGCAAAGGTTTTGGTGTAGTAAAGGAATTTGATTTGGGTAAGAATTACCTGATTGTATACAACCCGAAAAATGTAGCAAGTTATGCTTTTGAAGAAATTAGTAATAAAGATGATTTTTGGTATCAATTTGTAACGAATGTGGTTAAGGGGGAGGATTATTGTGATCTATCAATATCAGTTGATGATTTTTACTCTGTTTATATAGATGTCGAGCAATATGAATTCGCATCTCCTCAACCTCCTCGAAAATTATTGCTGCCCGGTGATAATGGTAAACATACTCCAGGTAGGGTTGATATCTATAGTGCTGACTACCGAGACTCCAAAAAATATGCAGGCTATTCAGTATACAGCCTATCAGCTCGAAACTCATTTAAGGTAGTTGTGCCCTATAATAAATCTGGTGTTCATGATTTTTCAGGTTTAGATATTTTTCCAAAAATAGAGTAGGAGTGCAGGACTGAAGAATAGGGCACGGTAATATATTGTTTTTAATTTTGGGTTTTTATGTTAACAGAAAAGACAAAGTTTAACATTATATTGATAGTTGGTATTGTTATATTTGCCAATGTTTTTTATTCATCCTGGACAGCGGATGATTTTTTAGTTGAACTCGATAGGTTTAACCCAGAAACGCCTTATAAATTAAGTACGAGTGAGCAATGGAGTGGCGAGTTAGAGGATGGCCAGCTTGGCGACTTTTACACCTGTATATTGAACTACAGAGATATTGCTTGGGTGAAGAGGAAACCTGGCGACAGTAAAACGGTATATGTGTCATTACCATCAGGATTTCGTTTGACCCTGCATACTTCTGGAGGTGAGGTCAATCAACTATTTTTGTTTAAGTTCAACTCTGATGGAAGTAAAGCAGAACAATCTGGTGGTGTTGCAGTTAATTGCCCTTTGTCATTACTAAATTAGAGTATTACAAACCAAGGAAGGGCGAAAGGAATAGTTTGAAGATGTAGGTGTTTATGAAGTTAACAGAAAAAACAAAGTTTAATATTGCGTTGGTATTGATTGTTTTTATATTTGTTAAAGTTTTTTATACATTTTGGACAGCGGATGATTTTTTAGTTGAGCTCGATCGGTTTAACGCAGAAACGCCGTATAAACTTAGCACAAGTGAAGAATGGAATGGAGAGTTAGAAGATGGAAAGCTTGGTGATTTTTACGCCTGTCTATTGAACTATAGGGGTCTTAGTTCGATAAGGAGGAAACCTGGTGACAGTATATTTTTTTATGTGTATTTACCATCAAATTTTCGTTTAAATTTGAATACATCAGGGGGTGAGGTTAGCTCATTCAAAATTCTTAAACTGAACCCTAATGGCAGTAAAGAAGAGCAATCAGGACATGTTGCTGTTAATTGCCCTTTATCATTACTAAATTAGAGTGTTACAAACCAAGGTAGGGCGAAAGGAATAGTTTGTAGATGTAGGTGTTTATGAAGTTAACAGAAAAAACAAAGTTAAACATTGCATTGATAGTTGGTGCTTTTATATTTGTTAAGGTTTTTTACTCATTCTGGACGGCGGATGATTTTTTAGTTGAACTCGATAGGTTTAATGAAGAAACGCCGTATAAATTAAGCACAAGTGAAGAATGGAGTGGCGAGTTAGAGGATGGAAAGCTGGGTGACTTTTACACGTGTCTATTGAACTATAGAGGGCCTAGCGCTAAAAGGAGGAATTCTGGAGAGAGTAGAATTTATTATATGTATTTACCGTCAGGCTTTCGTTTGACTCTTTATGCGTATGGGGGGGAGGTTAACCTATTTTTCTTATACAAATTTAACCCTGATGGGAGCAAAGAAGAATCGGGAGGTGTTACTGTTTATTGCCCCTTGTCATTGTTAAATTAGGTCGTTTGAAAACAGGGCTAGGCTTTTATTTGCTAAGTCAGAGCTAAGCGGGTATTGCTATTTGATGGAGCTGGTTATGAATGAAATTAAAGGGTTAGATAAAATTGAAGCGATAACAAATCAAGCATGGACACCAGGAGATTTGGCCATAGTAGAAGCAATGAATCTGACAACCAACCCATCAAATTTCAGGGCTGATTTAGCCATGCAAGCGCTTTGTCAACCAAGAGGGAAAGTTTGGCCAGATTATAACAGTAAAATGGTGCGCTGCTTGATTCTATTTAGTGGTGTGGGCAGCCTAAATTTATATCAATTTAGTGGTGATACACAAATCATGGGGTTTGATATTGATTATCGTGGTGATGATGGTCTTGAAAATATCAATTTTGAGATATTTGACTATGAAGACGATAGAATCAGTTTCACTTGTGATGAAATAGAAATCCTCTCAGCGGAGAGTGTCTGGAAAACCTAACAGAAGGAAAGTGGCGCAGATTGCGTTAATCACCAACCTATACTTCCACCTGCATCCTTGCCTGCTGTTACCCTCACGCGTTGGCTTAATCCTTACTGCATGCCTAAGTGAGTGGCCACCTTAGGCAACTTGATACTCACGCATCATTGTCTCGGGATCGGCTATGCTTATCCATAGAGTAGGGCGAGGTGAGCGCGGGTAGTCATGATGAACAAACTGGCTTGTTTGCTATTTTTTCTCAGCGCCCTTACTCATAGCGCCTCGCTAGAGCTGGTTACCCTCAATTACCCTCCTTATGCTTATCAAGTCGATAATCAGGTGCAAGGCATTGCTGTTGATCTTGTGCAAGAGGTATTCGATGCCTTAGAACAGCCCATTCAAATCTCGGTGCTGCCTTGGGCTAGATCGTTAAAATACGTTGAAACGGGCAAAGCCGATGGCATTTTTACCGTGTTTAAAACGCCAGAAAGAGAAACTTTTTTGGATTACAGCCGCGAGGTTTTGCTGCCTCAGGTGATCGCCCTTTATGCTAAATCAGATACCCCAGTTGCCTATCAGGGTCAATTGGCCGAGTTAGCCCCGCACATGATAGCGGCGGTCCATAAGGTGAGTTACGGCAAAACCTTTGATCAAGCCGTGGCTTCTGGGCAATTACCCAATATTCGCCTGACCTATTCAGGTGATAAGGCGATGGCGTTGCTATTGTCGGGGCGAGTGAGGCTGTTGGTAAGTCATCGCTACGGCGCTTTGTACAGTGCTAGCCGAATGGCAGGGGTCGATGCTATTACCGAGCTTAGGCCAGAGCTAGAAAATGTGGCGAGCTTTATCGCCTTTTCCAAACAAAATAAGCTGAGTGTGCTACGCGATAAATTTGATGCCGAGCTCGTTAAAATGAAACAAGATGGCCGCTATCAGCGCATTATTGATGCTTATTTTGAGCGTCAATCACGGCCAAACGAGTGATTTTTTAATCCGTCTGGCTCGCCATTGCGTGAAATCGGGCAAAATTAGATTTTACATTTTGCTTACCTCTTTGTTAGTCTATGCACGGGCTGACAGGACGCCCACCTCGTGAAAGTTTTCCACCTGTTTTCATCTATCAATTTGCACGCTCTATGTTTGGCCCCTAACGAGAATGGCCTAATGATGATGGAGTTTGTATGCGCGATAAAAAATCCAATCTTGATTTAAGTTCAAAGGGTCAGCCTGCTGTTGACCGAAAAAAACACACTACCCCGGCTGTTGACGCCGTGTTACACCAAGGCCGTTTATTACACCGCGCCGCCAAACAGGGCAGTGTGGCCAGTGCCATGCCCGTGTTGCGCCGTTTGTACCAATCGGGTGTCTGCTATAACCAATCGCTGGTGGAGCTGTTTAAGGCTCGCCAACACATCCAACGCAAGCATGTGCTAAGAATGCTCGCCATTGAAGCGGGTTACCCTAGCTGGGAGCAGTATCGACCTGTGCTGGCTAATATGGCCACGCCATTGGCATCGGGTTTGTATGAGCAAGGCTATAGCGTGACTAGGCTTAGCCACTGGTTTAGTTCATTCGAACAGGCGCAAGGTTATGCCAAGGCACACGGTGGTAAGGTGGTGAAATACGGCCAACAAGCCGTGGTGATTGCAAATGAAACCTCAAAGGTGCCGTCATGACAGCTAACTTAGCATTTGATTTAAGCAACACCTTGGCGCTGCTTGGCTGGGGCTGCTTAGGCGCAAGCCTGCTGCCGATGGCGAGTCATTTCAACCACGGCCTGTTGTTTTTAGGCGGTCGGATTTTGCCTTTGGTGCTGTGTATTTTGTACCTGGTGTTACTGCTGCTGTATTGGGGCAGTGCGCCGCAGGGCAACTATAACAGTTTGGAAAATGTTGGCTTGTTATTTGACTCGCCGGGCAATTTGGCGGCTGGCTGGGTTCATTTTTTGGCGTTCGATTTGTTTATAGGGCGCTGGATGATTGATGACGTGACCCGCGCAAACCGAGCCAAATGGCCATTGTACTTGTGCTTGCCATTCACCTTTATGGTTGGCCCAGTTGGGCTACTGCTTTACTTTATGTTAACGGGGATGGGCTCACACCGATTTGGCCACCAAAGGTTAAGCGGTACTCCCTAAGCAACCTTGAGAACAGCGCTATCTTTAACCTAAATGGAGGTTAAGTCAGCTTGTTAGCACTTTAATCCACAGCGCGGCCTGAACATGGGCCGCGCTGTGTTAATTTGCAAACGGGGTTTAAAGGGGTTAACTGTCAAACACTTGAAGCTTAAAGTAACTGTTTAATCCGCCTCGGTAAAAGGTGGCTAATTGGCTCAAACATTGTTGCACCTCATCTTTGCCATTGCAGTGGTACTCTCCAACATTAGGGTCGAATAGTTGCACCTCACTGCCTTTGCCAAAAAGAGCATATGTTCTATGAATGCCGATGGCATGTGCGGCTTCTGCACTGGCGATGGTGAGTAATGAATATCGCCCCGATGCATCGAGCACGGAATCTGAGATAGCCGTTTTACCTATGGGGGTAAAGGCACCCTGATGTGGATTGGTTATGGTTTCGGCTTGGTTCAAGGTGAGCTTATCTTCTTTGAGCATAATTAAGCTGTAAACGTCGCTTTGCTGGGCCCTAAAATTGTATGCGTAATCGCCTTGGTGTTCTATCGCTTGTCGAGCATAGCCTTTGCCGAGTAAAGGTACATTTGGGGCGCTTTCTAAACTACCATTGAGATCTTTCCAATACTGCTTGTTATCATTTTTTTTGATGGAGATTAACCATTGCACCACCAGCCCTTGGCAAACACCTTCTGGATACTGAAAACCGGTGGCATCAATAAGCTGGCTTTGTGAGAAAGGGTATTCTATTTTCATTTTAACCTCGTTGCATTAGTACAGCTTGCCAATGATAGGGATGGCTTGCTGATTGATAGTTAAATGTAAATTGGGCCCTACGTAGCGCTGTTGCAGGGTGTTAGTACCATTGGTGACTTCACACTCCATAAATATCAAGCAAACGCTCCCATTTAACGGCTCATGTCCCAAGGTGTTATTGACGCTGCCTTGAAACTTAAATGAATTGGATGTGGTGTGCATTTGTAACATGGCTTCCACAATTTGATTTTGTGCGCCTTGATTTAGCCCCCACTGGTCCATGGTTTGTTTGACTTGCTCAGCACTGGCGGCAGCGGTACCAAAAAAGGGTAAAAAGCTGATCCCGCCACTAATTTCTTTACTGGCCAGGGCCTTGTATGCTGCTTTCTTTGAATTATCGAGTAATTGGTAGACCAAGCTGTCCATATAAAGGGTGTTTTCAGTCGTGACACACTGTAATTCCAGCTCAAACTCAATTTGGATTTCGCCATGGGCGGGAACGGTACAAGTCACCCCGTAACACTTTCCTTTACCATAACTGAGTAACTCAATGGTGCCGCTACTTGGGGTTAACATGGTATCGAGCCCTAAGACGTTGTGGATAAGAGGGTAAGCGTTAGGGGTTGTATGCCCCTAACGTATTTAGCAGAGACGGTTTTAGTAAAGCTTGCCAACGGCTGGTAAGGTTTCACCTTCATTGGTTGTTAAATGTGCGTCTGGACCAATGTAACGTTGCTGTGATGATTGCTCTTCTTTTTTGATTTCACAATCCATGACGATGGCAAACATATTGCCTGTTACGTCGTAATCGTAATCTTTGTTATACACGGTCCCTTTGTACTTAAAGGTGTTCATTTCATTCGCAAGGGCGAGCATCTTGGTGACAATTTCTTCTTGGTTTTTTTCACTCAGACCCCATTTATCCATGGTGTGTTTTGTATCTTCATAGGATGCTTTTGCTGAGCCGAAGAAAGGTAAAAAGCTGATACCGCCACTGATGCTTTTTTTGGATAGCTCATCATATTCGTGCTGTTTTGATGCATCTAGCATACCTCTGATGAGCTTGTTCATAGACTCAATACCTTCAGGAGTAATACATTGCATTTTAATTTCAAATTCAACTTCAATTTGTCCATGTGCAGGCACGGTGTAGGTGACGCCTGAACATTGGCCTTGACCATAAGCATTAACGGCAACACCATTTGTTGCCTCGCCTTTCGCGGCCGTCCGCGGTTTAGATCTTGCTACCGGTTTTGCGCTTTGCAGCTCAGAAAGGTTAACCGTTTCAAGTTGGCTGATAGAGTTGATTTGTGCTGGCTGATTCATCGTATATTCCTTAGTCTGAAGTGATGGAAACATTCCATTTGCCACTAGTGACATTTAAATCATCTAGTTTCGATGTAAATATTAGTCAACATATCATCAAGGGCAAGGCAGCTCATCGGTTTCATTCACCGACTATCGCTACTTAGGGAATATTAAGGGCGGTGTTAACTCGCTAGAAGATGTCATCCATTAACCTAGATAAGTCGTGCTAGCCATTGAAACACCTATTTATTTTTCTTGAATTTTGCCTTCGTCATGGCGCCGTTGTGACGATAAATCGCGCAACATAAAAAAACAGCGTTAACGTGATGTGTATCACAAAATTCATGGCTATCCCGTTTGGGCAACCTTTTCGCCTTCAGGTGGGATTTAAGTCATTTCTTCGAGCGGTATCATTTTTTCCTCAAAGCAAACCCTGCAAACCTCAGTATAATAGGGGCATTTTTAGCGCCGCTGATTTAGGGCGATGACGTATTCCTCGGCAGGGCGACAAGGCCTTGTGGTATAAGTTGGGAAGGTAATCAAATGGCAGTATATCCGCATCATTATTTTGAGTTGATGGCCAAAAGAGGCCAGCAGGTTGATAAGACAAAAAAGTTAAATGAGATGATCGAAAAGTGGAATCAAGCTTATCAATCTTACTCGACTCAAGGCTCAATGTTGTCTAGTACTATGGGCATTCAAATGCTACTTGGTTACAGCCAATTATTGGACGCGCCGCAGGCCATGCG
Source organism: Motilimonas eburnea (assembly GCF_021295345.1). Lineage (GTDB taxonomy): Bacteria > Pseudomonadota > Gammaproteobacteria > Enterobacterales > CBDFNC01 > Motilimonas > Motilimonas eburnea. The sequence goes on along the minus strand of NZ_JAIMJB010000003.1, from coordinate 150,987 downwards.
CCAGCGTGCCTTAATTAATCTAGGGCAAATGTATTACAACCCGATTTGCATGGCTGTTCATGTTGGCCAACCGGTGACCCTCACGTTAGAGCATAAAACCTATACCGGCGAAGCGCAAAGTGATGATAACACTTCGTTTAGCACTTGGCTGAGGGCTTATGCCATCGCCATGATACTGCACGACAGCGAGCGGCTTGCGGTTTTACACCGCTTAGACGAAGGTGTTTTTGCTAAGCAAAGTGGAGTTGTGGGGCCACATGATTTTGACTGTGCCATGATGCGCTTACTAAAGGGCATCTTTACGCAGGGAGCCGATCTGGCACAGCTTCTTGGCGATACCATTACCTATTCAGCGCCGGAGTATTTTGACGATGAATATTGCGCTAATTACGCCTATCAACTCTATTTACCCGTTGCCGAGTTATTAGGGGTTGTACTTAGCACAGAGCGCGAAACAGCTTATCAAGGTGCACTGATTAAGGCGTTAGACGCCCATAAGGCGTGGTTCACCCGCAGCGAAATGGACCATTTTGATCCCGAGGGGTGGATATCCTTGCCGATTACCGCCATCGCGTCTTATTGCTATCACAGATTTGGCATCTTACCCGAGGTGGAAAGTGACTATATTCCACTGTGGATGTTTAAGGGGGAATGTGCCCCCAGATCTGAGCTGCCACCCCTTGCCAGTTTTGCTGCGCAGTTAACAGGTGAAGCGCCGCTGGCGAGCGCTTATACCCTGGCCGATTTCTTTATTCGCATCGACGGGTTGGCGGCCAATTCGCCCGAGGAAGCCAAGGCGCTTGATACCCTGAAAAAGTGGGCGATTCGCGAGGCCTTATTGCCCCCTTTATGCCCAATATTGGCGCGGGAATATGATCTGGAAGAAGGCGATAAAGTGATTGCCGGTGAAGTCTTTATGGATCGCATGGGAGGAGACGATAAGCCGTTTTTTATCGGCATTTATCCATTTGATCCTGTGATGCTGCCCGACATTGAAAGCTGGCCAACCAAGGTTTCGGCCATCCTTGAGCAGCTATTGGCGGATTTACCCGATACGGTGAGGATCAGCATAGACGTTAAGCCCGTTGTTGACTCAATTCAACCCGAGCAGGCCTGTGTTGAAAGCGGCAACGCTGAGTCTAATCAGGCCGAATCATCCTCTGCGAATAAGGCCAGTGAGAGCCGCAATATGCTTGATATTATCAATCAGGTCCCGTTGCAAAATTATCGCCCACGCCATTTTGTGATGACTAACAGCTTCACCTTTTGCTGTGATGAGGACGAGATACAGATCAAGTACAACGTACTGGGCTATCACGAAGTGTGGCTAAACGGCGTGCGTCAGGCTAAAGGATTTTCACTAAAAAGCAGTGTGGGTGATCGCTTTGTGGCTAATGGCAACGAATACCATGTCACCATCGCCATGATTAATTCAAAATCATTTAACGCTGGGATATCCATTCATAAAAACCGACAAATCCGCATGCTGTATTCCACCTCGCTACGCGCGCGAACCATGTCGACCAAACAATCACTGCAAGCGAGATGGGTTTATCTTCCGGTGTTGGCAGCCTTGTTTGCGACCTTAATCTTGTTACCTGTGCCTAAAGTACTGGGGCTAGGGATATGCGTGCTTGCCTTGATGTTGGCCCATTATTTTGACAAGCGTAACCTATTGGATTTTGAGCCCGCCGCCTTGGAAGAACACTCAGATCTGGTGGCTTGAGTCGGTTGCTTAATGGATATCTCCTTGCAGCGCAGCTACCGTGAAACAAGGTTGAAATGATGAATGACATTTTAATAGAGAAGTTTAAAAAAAGTTTGGCCATCTTGTCTGATGATAAACGAATTGAAGAGCTGCTAAATGAATTACAAGAAAGCAATCAAGATCTGGAAGAATTTATCGATTCGTATCCAAGCGTTAAAAACAAAGAGCAATTATCAGGCTATCTGTTAAGGCTTAGGACTTATACCGAAGCAATAGGTGGTATTTTCGATGATTTAGATGAAGTTTTGATCGACATGATACCAGATGATGATGAGTGAAAAATGAGTGGTGGGTTATAGGGTGGTAGTGATTTGCTTCAATCATTTAGTGGAGTGTTGAATGGTATATATTTGGAGGAACCCGAATGTTTCAGCATCTTTAGTTGGTGAACTAATGGGTGACTTAGAGTTTGGCGCGTTCCAGAAGGCAAAAGAAGTAAGCAGTGATCTAGTGCCAGTTTTTAAGTTTAACTGTAAGTTGAATAAGCTAAACGGCTTATGTGAACTGGCAAACAATAAGCGAGTGCCTTTAGTTAATAAGGCGATTCGAGATTTACTATCTGGTCATTGCAGTCATATACAGTTTTTAGAATCAATCGTTCAATGCAAGGATGGAATTGCAAAAGATTATTTTGTTGTGAATGTATTGTCGTTTGTCGATGCGTTAGATAAACGTGATTCCGTGTTTGACTTTGTTCCAGGCACTGAAGCAATAATGAGGTTTGAAAAAATTAAATATAACGATGGCGATTTCATGATTGCACGGGAAGTAAATTATCGTGTTCATTTATTAGTTAATGGCATCTTAGCTCGAATGCTAAAAGAGCATGGTTGTAAAGGCCTGTTTTTGCCAGAGGAATGTATTTAAGCTAAGGAGAGCTAGCTTAATAGGAAACCGAAGTATTTGTCAGGTACTACTTGGTTAGCTTTTTCCATCATATGATTCGTTAAAGCTTTGCTAACCACATTTCACCTTGATATTGGCAGAGTGTATGGGCTGGTGGTTTAGCGCAACTTGCCTATTTTTCACAATTTTCTGTGCGTGATTAACAACATGGTCGCGGCGCTTTTAGTAAGCTGGGTAAAACTTCTTAGCACGGCCACTCTATGACATCCATTCTTAGCAATACCCAGTTTGCCCTTTATGCCAGTGGTGACATTAACAGCCCAGAGCAAGACATTCAGCAGCAGGCTTTTGGTAAAGCGGTGAGCGCGGTGATGGATGAGTTGTTCTCCAGCACCAGCTTAACTCCCAGCATTCAAGACCACCTAACCGCGCTGCAAAATCGCGCCGAAACCAATGATCAGGACAGCATTGAGCTGTTACACAATCTTGCCCTGAAAAATGATGCGGTGGGCAAAGCGGCCGAGCAGTGTTTGTATCAGGTTTATAGTGGGGTCGGGCGCAATAATGGCGCTGATATCACCATAGAGCAAACCGCGCGGGCCATGCTTGAGCTAACAACGAGCTTGGATGAAAATTGGCAAGCGGACACCAGTAAATTGACCCGAGCGTCTGTGCTTACCCTGTTGGCCTCGGGCGATCGCGGTCAGCCCTTGCAACCTATGCCACAGCAAATGATCAATGAATTGTCTGCTAACCCAGATGAAGCGAATCACGCATGTCAGCAGCTCAATTTGGCTTTGCGCACTTGCTATAGCGAAGATCAAATTACCGACGATTTGATCAGCTTAAGCACCCGTGAAGCTAAAGAGCCCGGCCAACCCATTAGCTCGCACTTATTGCTGAATGGGTTAAATGGCGCATCTGTGGGGAATGACAAACAGAGCGTGGTGGAATTGGTGAACTTAAATGACCTTGCTGAGCTTAAAGAGCGCACGGATACCCTGGCCCATGGCGATGAATTAGTGGTGCCCGTGATGGTGAAGCAAGGCCATTATGCCTTGGTGATGCTCAAAAAATCGGAGCAAGATGAGACGATTTCGGTTTCTGTGTTTGATAGTCAATACGCCAGTGATAGTGAGGTTAAAGCTAATTACGATAGCCTGCTTGATCAATTAGCCTTAGATGAAACCAAACCGAGAAACTACCTGATGGCACCGATCCAAGATGCCAATGATTGCAGTGTGCACTGCGCTTTGTTTCTTGCCCATTACAATCAGCAAGACGAGCCGATTGAGACGGCTTATGCCAACTATAAACTGATGATAGAGCTGGATCAGGAAAATGATTTAGCGCAGCTAAGCCGCTTAGATGATGCGCCGGGAGCAAGTGTGAGCACCAGCAGTAATGATTATCGTAACCGGTTTATGGCGCTGTGCTGCGATGGCTTAATGCAGGAATATTTTGCCAGCGAGGTGTCAGATAATGCTATCGAACTGTCGCAGCCAGATAACACTTCGCTGCCTAACAAGATAGTGATGTGGGTGTGATATTGATTAGCCTGCTTGTCTTAACAAATAACAGAGTGAGGTGAGCTCACTCTGTGGCATGAGGGCGACAAGGATCAAGCTTGCACTAGGGCTTGCATGGTTTCCCGTACGACTTGCTGGGCGGGTTTAGGGTTAAAGTTAAGCTGCTGTTTTGATTTGCTCAAATCAAACAGAAACTCAATATCTAGGGTGCGTTTTATATTGCTGCGCAATAAGGTTGGTCGCGTTTGGGTTTGTTTTGCCTTGGCTTCGGCTTGGTCGGCGAGAGCGTAAATTTCCTCGGCCGTTAATACTTTGGGTGCGCTAAAGTCAGGGTTCACTTCGCTGGCAATCTTTAAAATTTCAGCGGTTGAAATTATCTCACTATTGGCAAGCACGTAGCGCTCGCCATTTTGGCCTAGGCTGGCGGCCGCTATCATGCCTTGTACCACATCATCCACGTCTATCGGACTCAGATAAAGAGAGTATAAAAACGGCATCTGGTTATTCACTATGGCCGAAAATGCATTAAGGGACTCGGTCTGTGGTTTATATTCGCCGCCTAAAATGGTCGATGGCAATACCGTCACCATGTCTAGCTCAAGCTGCTTGGCAACCCGCCATGCCTCTTGTTCGGCTTGGGTTTTGGCGCGGCAATAGGGGTTGAGTTGATCCGATTCGTTGTAGCTATCGAGTAAGATTTCGCCTTGCTGATTGCGATGATTTTGCTCTAGCGCCACGATAGAGCTGACGTAAACCACACGTTTAACGCCCGCGGCTTTTGCGGCTTGCAGCACTAATCGCGTCCCTAAAATATTAGGTTGCACAATTTCTGCTTCTTCATCTTGTGCCCAATGTTTAAATACCGCTGCGACGTGATACAAGATATCAACGCCAGCGAGCGCCTTGGCCAGTGAATCTGGGTCGAGCATATCGCAGTGGACGATGTCGCATGCCACATCGTCCAGCGTGCCTGCATTGTTTAAATTACGCATGCCGGCTCGCACTGTGTGCCCTTGTTTGGCTAGCGTGCGAACGAGATTGTTACCAAGGTGGCCATTAGCCCCTGTTACTAAAGAGATTGTCATCTTGTGCTCCATTTATAGTTAAAACAAATTCAGCGTTAGTGTTGGTTACCTATTGGTTACCTATTGGTTACCTATTGGTTACCTATTGGTTACCTACTGGTTACCAACTGATCTCGGTTGAGCCTGTCGCCTTTAGATTGACGGCTTGTATTGTTGCTGGTTGGGACGAATCGGCTTGGCTAATGTCTAGCCCATGTTGAGTGGGCAGCCACCATTGGTTAGCAAGCACGGGTTGATCCAGTAATACCTGTTCGCCAAATTGCGGTGCCAGTAGCGGAATGTGCAGTTGCTGAGTCAGCTGGCTAATTCGCTCCAAAGGCTCAAACCAAGGGTGCAGCGATAACTCAAAGGTGGCGTTATGAATTGGCATCATTAATTTGCCCTTGAGATCCAGGTGAGCTTGCACACTTTGCTCCGGCGTCATGTGCACAACGGGCCAGAGTTCATGATAAGCACCGGCTTCCATTAAGGTGAGATCAAAAGGTCCATAGCGTTCACCTATGGTTTTAAAGCCAGAGAAGTAACCGCTGTCGCCACTGAAAAAGATGCGTTTAGCTTGTCCCTTGATCACCCAGCTGGCCCATAAGGTTTGGTCGCGATCCCATAAGCTTCGACCGGAAAAATGCTGCGCGGGAGTGGCGACCAGTTCAATGCCATTTAAATGAATCGATTGCCACCAATCTAGTTGCACGACCTTATGTGGCGCTATACCCCATTTGATGAGGCGGTCTCCCACCTTTAGGGGCGTGATAAAGTATTTTGTTTGATCGGCAAGGCTCAACACGGTGGATTTATCAAGGTGATCGTAATGATCATGGCTGATGATGATCATATCCAGCTGCGGAATGTCTTCGATGGCGATGGGGCTTTGATGAAAACGCTTAGGGCCAAACCAAGATATCGGGGAGGCACGCTCACTCAGCACGGGATCCGTTAAGATCCATTTTTGTTCTAATTGCATCAGCACGCTGGAATGGCCAAGTCGGTAAACTTGATCGGCTTGGTTAGCCATGAGTTTATTGCGATCTAAGGGGTGTACCGGAATCGGTGAATCTGGGGTGGTATCTATTTTGGGTGCAAAAACAAAGGCGCTGATCACGTCTAAGGTATTAGCAAAATCAGGCTGATAGAGGGTTTCACTATTGGTATAGGTTTTCTTCTCGCTGAGTAGATTTGTTAACAGGGCCATGATGCCTATTGCTCCAATGAGGGTTAGAAATAGTTTCAAAATCTGTCCTCCTTAAAATGTAAACTACACCGTGTAGTTTACCTTGTATTTTGAAAAGTAAACTATTGAGTGTAGAATTGCAAGCCTAGCAAGTGATAAAAAAATGAGATGGGTATGGAGCAGAAGAAAAGCAGCCTCACCGAGCAAAAGCGTGAAGCCATAGTGAGTGCGGCAATTGAAGCCTTTCGTGAATACGGGGTGCAAGCGACCAGTATGGATAAGCTGGCTAAGTTAGCGAATGTATCAAAACGCACTATCTATAATCATTTTGCCAATAAAGAGGCCTTGGTGCTGCATCTGGTGACCGAGTTATGGCAGCGGGCTATTTCGGCCAACCAGTTGGAATACCAAGCCGAAAAGCCGCTGGATCAGCAATTGGCCCAATTGCTTAGTGCCGAGGTTGAGTTTTACGCCTCACCCCATTATCAAGATCTCGCCCGAGTGGCATTTGATCATCTGTTCGATAATCCCGCTTTATTTGAGCAAGAGTTGAAAAAGTTGGAAGGGCAAGAAACGGCGGTTTATCGCTGGCTGGTTGCAGCAACCAAAGCTGGAAAACTTGCGGATATTGATGCGGCATTTGCCAAAGAACAATTGCATAGCTTGATCAAAGGCAGTGCCTTATGGCCACAATTGATTCGTTTAAGGCCACCGCTGAGCGAAGCGCAAAAGCAGCATTTAGTCACTGAAACCACTAAATTATTTTTAGCCCGTTATCGAGTAACAAGCTGATAGGATAAATTCAAAATAGAAATAGGGGTCTTTAGGTATTGAATTAGATCTGCCTTGGCCCCATTATCTCACTGTTCTGTCGCTCTTATCGTTGAGGCATAAGTGGTTATTATTCGCATATTTTTACTGTTTTTCTGTTTGCTCGGCACAAGCCAAGCCATGGCGGCAGTGACGGTATCTGAACATAATGCCTTGCCGCCTTTGACCGTATCCATCACCACTGCCAGTATGCCGACAGAGCTGTGCACTGCTCATCCCACTGAGCAGAGCGACCCGGCTTCATCTCAGTGGCATACCAATAAAGACTTCAATCATGACGTTCACGTTAATGGCGTGAGTTTGCGCGTTGCCCATGGGGCGATCAATGAAGACGAATCTTGGCCAAGTTATGCGCTGGTTTACGAGTTTGCGATTTTGCCTTACCCCTTGCTGGCGTTAGGTTATGTCGAGCCCTTTACGGCGCAGCTTAACTGGTCACTCTATGCCACATTTTCTAAGTCGCGTTTGGCGGCTTGGAAGGACAGCAATCTGCAATACATACCTCAGCAATACGCCCCTTTCTTTGCCTAATGATTGGCTAAGCGCGCTTGCGTTAACCTTAGGTTGACCTTTTGCGTCTACGGCCAATGTTCAATTTGGCTGCCACGGCATTTCGCCTTAAACAGCCTGAATTTGCACTGATTTATCAGCTGCACCATCGCCAGCACTTGCCGTAAAGCTTGGTCTTGTGACTGTGCTGGCGCAGAGTATTAGGTATTTGAAATGAAACAAAGAGCCACTAAACGCACCCTAAACCAGTATTCGTACTGGCAGTATACGGTGCTGATTGTCACCTTATTCATCATGTTATTGAGCGCGCTGCCTTCTTGGTTCGGCGAGTCTCCCGCGATGCAAATCAACCATAATAAGGTGGAGCAAACGCATCCTTACCTTGTGTTAGATCCCCTTGCCATGCAGCGCCAGCTTGTTGAGCAAGGTGTGCACGTAAAGCAAATCAAGCAAGATAACGAAAATACTTGGGTGGTATTAGAAGATGCGAGCCAACTGCCGCTAGCAAGACAAGTGTTGACCGAGTCGGCCGCTTTACCCGATCAAGACTTACCGATTACCCTAGCCTCGGTCGCCAATGCGCCGCAGTGGTTAAGCGCTTTGGGCTTTAAGCCCATCGCCTTAGGGCTAGATTTGCGTGGTGGAGTCCAGTTTTTGCTGGATGTGGATATGGCCCCGGTTTATCAAGGGCAAACCGACCAAGTGCGAAAAGAAATCAATACTTGGCTGCGCGAGCACAAGATCCGCGGCGCTCAGTTTTCGGCGATGTCGGCCGATGGCTTTAGCATTTATTTGGCTGATTCAGGCCAGCGCAGTGAGCTAACTCAACACCTTAAGCGCCAATACCCTAACTGGCAGGTATCTTTGACTGGAGAAAGACTAAAGGTCGAGCGTCAGGCGGCTGAGCATCTTGCGCTGCGTAATTTAACCGTGCAACAGAACCTACAAATTATGCGCAGTCGGATTGAGGAGCTTGGCATTACCGAGGCCTCGGTGCAGCGCCAAGGTGAGCACCGTATTCGTATTGAACTGCCTGGGGTACAAGATCCTGCGCAGGCCAAAAATGTGATTGGCGCAACGGCGAGTTTGGCCTTTTATCAGGTATTGGCCGATCAAGCGCTAGCGGGGAAAACCTTGCTTGATGAGCAAGGCCGTCCGGTACGGGTCGCCCAAGCGCCGGTGTTAACAGGCGAGCATATTGTCGACGCCCGCGCCAGTTTAGGTGAAATGGGCATGCCCGAGGTGAACATTACCTTAGACCAACAAGGCGGGCGCATGATGGCGGAATTTTCGCGCCAGAATATCGGCAAGCCCATGGCCACCGCTTACAGCGAATACTCACGTAACGCAAAAGGTGAGGTGACTCAAAGCCATAAAATTATCAGCGTGGCGACCATACAGTCTGGGTTGGGGGCCAAGTTTCGCATCACGGGCACGGGCTCAATGCAAGATGCGCAAAGTCTGGCGTTGTTATTGCGCGCCGGCTCGTTAACCGCCCCCGTCACCATAGTGGAAGAGCGCACTATCGGCCCAACCTTAGGGGCTGAGAATATCAGCAATGGTTTTGCAGCATTGACGTTAGGTTTGGGCATGACCTTGGTATTTATGGCCTTGTGGTATCGCCGTTTAGGCTGGATTGCCAATGTGGCTTTGTTGGCCAACATGGTGATGTTGTTTGGCTTGCTCGCGTTGATCCCCGGCGCCGTGTTAACCCTGCCCGGTATTGCCGGTTTGGTGTTAACCGTGGGCATGGCGGTGGATACCAATGTGCTAATCTTTGAACGCATTCGCGACAAATTAAAGCAAGGTAATAGCATGGCTCGCGCCATTGATAGTGGCTTTAGCAGTGCGACCAGCACCATATTTGATGCCAACTTCACCACCATGATCACCGCCATCGTGCTTTACAGTATAGGCAATGGGCCGATTCAAGGATTCGCCTTAACCTTAGGCTTAGGCCTGCTCACTAGTATGTTTACCGGCATTTTTGCATCGCGCGCCATGATCAATTGGTTTTGGGGCAATGACGCTCGTCGCAGCGTAAGGATTTAATCATGACTCAAGTATTGGATCGTTTATTTACTCGTTTATTGAATAAGCACAATGCCAGCCAATGGCGTTATGGCAGCAGTGTTATTTCGATTTTATTGGTGTGTATTTCACTGTTTTTTATTGCCACCAAAGGGTTTAACTGGGGCTTAGATTTCACTGGCGGGGTGGTCAGTGAAATTCAACTGAGCCAGCCAATTAGCAGCAGTGAAATTAGCCCGTTACTTGAAGCCGGATTGGGGCAAAAGGTGAGTGTGGTCGCCAGCGATGAGCCGGGACGTTGGGTGATTCGTTATGCTGTGCCAGAAGACATGAATGCCTCAGCCGCCTCCATCGAGACCCTGCTGGCGCCGTTATCGGGTGAGGTGCAAGTGCTAAATACGAGCATTGTGGGGCCACAAGTTGGGCAAGAGCTGGCCGAGCAAGGCGGGCTGGCGTTGCTGGTGAGCATGATGTGTATCATGGTGTATTTAAGCATTCGCTTTGAATGGCGCTTAGCGCTGGGCTCGCTGGTGGCCTTGGTGCATGATGTGGTATTTGTGCTGGGCTTTTTTGCTCTTAGCCAAATGGAGTTTAATCTCACCGTGCTGGCGGCGGTGCTGGCGATTTTGGGTTATTCACTCAATGACTCCATCATCATTGCCGATAGGATCCGCGAGTTACTTCGCCTGCAGCCCGATAGCGCGCTAGCCGATGTTAATAATCAAGCCATCAAGGCCACCTTTACCCGCACTATGATCACTTCTGGCACCACCTTAATGACGGTGTCTGCGCTGTGGCTATTGGGCGGTGCGCCGTTGGCTGGGTTTGCCATCGCCATGTTTATCGGCATCCTTGCGGGCACTTGGTCATCGATTTCGGTGGGCACCAGCTTGCCTGAGGTGTTAGGGCTAAGGGCAGAGCATTATCAAGAGGTGGCTTTGCCTGATTCGCCTTAGGTTGATGATGGTCTTTCGCTGAACATTATTGAGTGAAAGCGTCGACAGGCTAAGCTCATCCTAGGTTAGATGAGGCTGGGCTTAGCCCCTTCAAAATACATTATATTTTGTTGCTATTGCTTTAGCGGCAATATTGCGATCTTGGAACTAGTCTATAGAGAGGGTCTTGTCGCTCTAAGTGCTGTTAGGCCATTTCTATTAAATACAATTTCGCAAAGCGGATAAGGTTCGGAGGTTGGTATGCACCTCGACCCCGGAATATTGGTGCTGGTTTTTGTTGTACTAGCCTTAGCTATTGGCGCTCTGGTTCGATTTTCCCTTAAGGGGACTCAAATTCCTTATACGGTTGCCTTGTTGATCCTTGGGCTAATTTTTGGACTGCTAAATCGTGGGCGGTGGCTACAAGAGCAAGCCCCTGTCGTGTCTGAGACCTTAGACCTAGTCGCTAAAATAGACCCGCATCTCTTTTTATTTTTGTTTTTACCTACCTTGATTTTTGAAAGTGCTTTTGCCATGGAAGTGCACTTGTTTCGGCGTATGTTCACCCAGATAGCTATTCTTGCCGTGCCGGGATTAATGGTGGCGACCTTGCTCACCGCCACCTTAGTAGATCAAATGTTTCCCGCTGAATGGGGGTGGAGCTGGGCCATGTGTTTGATGTTTGGCGCCTTGATTAGCGCAACGGATCCCGTGGCCGTGGTTGCCTTGTTGAAGGAAGTCAGTTCCCGCAAAAGGTTGGAAACCTTAATCGAAGGTGAATCTTTGGTTAATGATGGTACTGCCATCGTTTTTTTCTCGCTGTTTTATGGCTGGGTACTGGTCAGTTACAGCGGCGGTGAGGTGGTATCAGCGAGCCTGTTTAGTGTGGTCTTAGCATTCTTTAAAGTGGTTTTACTTGGTTTGGTGATTGGACTCGTTTTGGGTGGCCTTTGTATTTTGTGGATAGGTCGGGTATTTAATGATCCCATGATAGAAATCAGTTTGACCATTGCTGCCGCGTATTCGGTTTTTCTAATTTCAGAGTCTTTCCATGTTTCGGGTGTGGTGGCGGTAGTGACGTTGGCACTGATGTTTGCTAGCTATGGTCGAACCCGAATTAGCCCCTAGGTCGCCGGTTTTTTGCATCATTTTTGGGAAATGATGGCTCACATGGCTAACACCTTAATCTTTCTGTTGGTGGGGATATTGGTCGCGATCCGGGTGCCGTTAGATGATGTGCAGGCATGGCAGGCCTTGATGGTCTTGTATGTTGGGATCATCTTGATCCGCGCCTTTTCTATTACCTTGTTTATGCCAGTCCTTAAACGCATTGGTATCGGTATTAATTTTGAGAAGGCGGCGGTTCTTTGTTGGGGAGGCCTTCGCGGGGCCGTGTCTTTAGCATTGGCGCTGACGGTGGCGGCCAGTGATGTGATCCCTAAGGAGACTGGCGATTTGGTGCTGTTCTTATGCGCTGGAATAGTCGTAATGACTATTTTAATAAACGGCGGCACCATGGGGTTATTGCTTAAGTGGTTACGGCTAAATTCGTTACCAGCAGCGAAACAAGCCACAGTAGACAAGGCTCAGGGTAAGGTTAGTCTAGCCTTGAACGACATGTTACCTGCGATGATGAACAGTGATTTTTTACGCGGAGCTGATTGGGAAGAAGTGAAACAAAAGGCCAACCTTAAGGCGGTGGATGAGCTAGATATCGATGTGAGGGTTACTGAGGAAGATTTGGATACCGCTTTTCAGCGTCGTTTATTGGAAACGGAGCGTAAACACTACTGGACCCAGTTTGAACAAGGTACCTTAGGAAAATCCGCGACCGCTAAGCTAGTTGAAGCCGTTGAGCAAGCCTTGGATGGCGATCCTAGCATCGGGCCTAGAAATCGTTTGTTTAATAGTTGGAGTTTACCTGCATGGGCCGAAGGGTTTAGGCATATTCCTTTATGTAATCGACTATTACTGAGGTTATATTTTTCCCGCCTTGCTTTAGGTTATGATGTGGCTCGAGGCTTTATCCAAGCTCAAGAGGCGTTGGAAAGTCATATCGACAGTTTGGCTCCAAATGGAGAGGCGGCAGAGCGAGTTCATGCTCAAGTTAAACAAAATAAGGCCACGACCTTTGAACGAATAGAGTCGCTGCGAGAAAGCTTTCCCGAAATTATTCAGGCGCTGCAATCTCAAACCGCGGCACGGTTACTGCTTAATCGTGAACGTGCGGTTATCGGTGAGCTACTTAAGCAAGCTGTGCTGGATAAGCCAGAGGCGGCGCGAATGCTAGACGATGTGGAAGCCAGAATGATGGCGCTGCAAAAGTTGTCTATTTTCAATAAAACACAAGAGCATAAGCTGGTCAAAGACATTCCTTGGGCAAAAGCGCTCTCTGCTCAAACGAGGGAGAAGCTAGGCGTTTTAGTCGAGCATGCGGTGTATAACGCTGGTGAGACCATTTGTGATGAAGGGAAACCTTGGTGTCGGGTGGGAATTGTGAGTCGTGGCAGTGTTAGTGAGTCGGCTACTTTAGTTTCAGCTCAGGGGACACATAAGCTCAGCACGACCAAGGGGCCGGGGGAGTCATTTGCACAATTGTCGCTGTTGACGCATAAAAGCATGTCCCGCTGCGTCGCAGATACACCAACGGACGTTATGTGGTTGCCGGGAGATAAGCTAAAGGTGTTGATGAGTCAGGATCCAGCCCTAGCGGATGCCATAGGTAAATTATTTGCTGCCGGTTGAGTTTTATTGAGCGGCGGCCTTGCCATGATGTTTATCAAAGCAGTATTGATGCGGTAGCGCTGTGCTTTACCATTCCCGTTTAAAAGCCATCTTGGCCTAGGCGCTTTTGTATATTCAATAGCTGCTGCACGACTTGCTCTGGTGTAATTTCACTTTGATAGAAGTATCGATGCAGCAGTTGGATGATCTCGTTTTGCTGCTGCTCGGGTAGCGCCATGGAGTCAATGAGACTGGGCACCAAGTTGTTGTTGGCCTTAGCTTTATCAAAGGCTTGTTTGGCTTTGAGGCTACAACTGTCAAACCCCGTTAGGTCGACATCTTGGCGGGCCGGCAGTGACCCTTTTAGCTGATTGAACTGGCTTTGCAGGGTTTTATCCATCAGTAAGTTAGCCATGGTTTGGCTGACTTGCTGTGGATGCGCGCTGTTTTGGCTAAACAGCACAAAGCTGTCCATGTTGTAGATAAAGCCATCTTGTGTACCGGGGGCAGGAGCGCAAAGATAATCCACATCAGCTTGATAGCCTAGGGCACTGAGTTCACCTTTTACCCAATCGCCTAACAATTGCATGGCGGCCTTGCCTTGAGCGAGGTCGGATGTGACCTGAGGCCACTCTTGTATATTTTGCTTTGGCCCGACAAGCTGGGCGAGCTGGCGAAACATTTTCAAGCTGGCTAAGGTTTTGGTGCTGGTGATGGCATCGGGGTTGAGTTCCACTAATAACTGTCGGTAATGCTCTGCGCCGTGCAAACCTAGGCTCATCATTTCAAAAATCATGGCCACTTGCCAAGGCTCATGACCTATGGCGAGGGGCGTTATCCCTGCTTGCTTAATGATGGCTGCTGTGTGCATAAACTCAGGCCAAGTGTGTGGCACGGCTAAATTAAGCTGAGTAAATACCTGTTTGTTAAGCCACATCCAATTAATGCGATGCAAGGTGAGGGGAATAGCGACAAAATGCCCACGATAGCGATTTACCTTTAAGGCGATATCGGGCAGGCTTTGTTGCCATTGCTGTTGCTGTGCGATGGATTCAAGGTCGGTTAAAAAACCTAACCGCGCCCAGGCTTCGATGGCTGGGCCTTCAATTTGCGCCATGGTGGGCGGGTTGCCAGCAATAGCGCGAGCTTGCAGTACGGTCATGGCACTTTCACCGCCGCCCCCTCGCACGGCAAAGTCTTTCCACACCATGCCGTTATTGTTGACTGCTTGTTTTAATGCGGCGGCGGCCCGTTGTTCACCTTTACTTGTCCACCAATGTAATACTTCTACTTCGGGTTGGGTGTGTTGTTGACTTAATGGTGTGCTAGCTTGGGCATTAACCACCGCCATGATGAAACCGAGACAAAACAAGGGTAATGGATTGAACGTCATAACTTAGTGCTCCGGTAAACTGAGGCTAACGACCAACCCTTGCTCGGGGTGATTGCTTAAGGTGATGTCACCACCGTGGCTGCGGGCGATGCTGCGAGCGATAGTTAAGCCCAATCCGGTGCCTTCTTGTTTTTGTTTACTGAGCCGAAAATATGGCTCGAAGACTTGTTGCTGCTGAGATAAGGGGATCCCTTCGCCGTAGTCACGCAATTGGATGTGTAATTCCTGTTGTTGTTCGCTAATGCTGATTTCGACCCGCTTACCGTATTTGATGCCATTTTCTACTAGGTTGCTCAGCATACGTTTAAGGGCTAAGGGTTTGCCTAGGTATTGTTTTTGGGCTTGTCCGGTTAACACCACTTGTTTGTCATAGCGTCCGTAGAGCTCAATGCATTGTTGTAGGATCAGGTTGATATCCACAGGCTCGATATCTTCGTGTAAATCCGTATCACGAATGCATTGCAGCGCTCCCTTGACCATAAAATCGAGCTCGTTGAGGGCGCCTGAAAACTTGTTACGGGTGGCTTCGTCGTCGAGCATTTCGGTGCGCAGGCGCAAGCAGGCAATCGGGGTTTTTAAGTCATGAGAAATCGCGCTAAAAAGCATGTCGCGATCGCGCAGGTAATTTTTGATCCGCAAGCTCATTTTATTAAAAGCGCGAGTGGCGGTGACGATTTCTTCACTGCCTTGTTCGGCCAATTGAGGGGTATCCAGCTGCTCTGTCATGGCTTGGGCTGCACTGGCGAGTTTTGCGATGGGGCGGGTTTCTCGACGTACCACCAGCCAAGTGAAAAATATTAAGAGTAAGCAGGATAAGCCCATAAAGTACCATTGTTTGCTGTCCATAAAGGGCGTGTCGAGTAACACAAACGGGGCTGGCAATATGGCGGCGAGATAAAGCCATTCGGTGGGGGAAATTTCAATTTGCATGACTAAGATTGGCGGATTTAAATCGCCCAGTGAGAGGCTATAGTTAGCCCATATCTGAGGCACCTCATCGAGTTTCACTTCGGTATTAAATACGCGCAACTTGTCACGGTCGGTAAACTCTAGGGTGATATTGGGCTTGTTACTTAGCTCTTGATTAAGCACGTTTCGCACTTCATCTAGTACCATTGTTTTGCGTCGGCTATCGGCCAAAGGTTCAATGGCTATCTCATGATTGTTGAGGGAAACAAAAAAACGCGAACCGCCCATTTTGCGTAATTGATTTAAGGTGAGGTGGCGATATTCCAGTGGCAGTGAGCTAAAAAATGCCACGGTACTGGCTGCGCTTAGGGCCAAGCTGTTGACGGTACTGATTAAGCCTTGATCTTGTTTGGCGGCGCTTTGGCGATACAAGATAAGGGCGGTGAGCAGCTGAGCACTGATGATCACCAGTAGTAAGGTGGTCAGTAAGCGCACCACTAAGGTGTTTAATAGCCTAGGTTGGTTAAACTTCATGCACCGCCTCGGCATTGAGCATGTAACCTTGGCCGCGAACGGTTTTGATCAAGCTACGATCATGATCGTGAAGGTGCTGGCGTAATCGACTGATTTGCACATCGATACCGCGCTCTAGGGGCATGGCTTCTCGGCCCTTGATGGTTGCGCTGATTTGATCGCGATCGAGCAGTTGATTGGCATGGCGTAAAAACAAATGCAATAAGCTGTAATCGGCACCGGAGAGTTGGTTGATGTTACCTTGCTCGTCGAGTAACTGGCGGGTGAGGGTATCGAGCCGCCAATGGGCAAAGCTAATATAGCGGGCTTGGTTTAACCCTGCATTGAATTGGGCGCGGCGTAATTGAGCTTTGATCCTGGCGAGTAATTCACGTGGGCTAAAAGATTTTGTCATATAGTCATCGGCACCAATTTCTAATCCCACGACGCGGTCGGCTTCCTCGGCTACCGCGGTCAGCATAATGATGGGCACACTTGAGCTACGCCTTAGCCAGCTACATAAGCTAAATCCGTCTTCTCCCGGTAGCATCACATCTAGGATAATGAGATCTGGGTTGTGATGAAGTAAACATTCACGCATTTCACTGCCATCGGCGGCGGTGAGAATATTGAAACCGGCATTGCCTAAATAGTCAGACAAGGCATCACGCAGTTCAGCGTTGTCATCGACGACCAATAAGGTTTTTGTTGTGCTGGTAGGCATCGTCCCTCTTTAGCCCTTGTTGCCTTAGAATCAGTTTACTGAAATTGTGCTGCCATGGCACGCTTCCTTTTGTAAGCGTTTGCTTACAAAGTGCTTTCCCTATGTCACCTTGGCCGAATTAAAACTTCGTAGACTGTAGATGCAAAATACTAACGTACATTACAGGGCCTAATTGGGCAGGGAGAAGGGATATGATCAGTCATACATTTGGTCAGTTACAAAAGGTAGGGCGCTCACTGATGCTACCGGTTTCGGTGTTGCCAGTGGCAGGCTTATTGTTGGGGATAGGCTCAGCGAACTTTAGTTGGATGCCCGCAGCGGTAAGCCAAATTATGGCGCAATCGGGCGAAGCCGTATTTGGTTTTATGCCGCTGTTGTTTGCCATTGGTGTGGCGCTTGGGTTTACCAAAAATGATGGGGTGGCAGCGTTAGCAGGAACCGTGGGCTTGGGCATCATGCTGGCGACCTTAGGTGTCGCGGCCAAGCTAAAAGGGTTGGAGACCACGACCGTTTTAGGTATCACCACACTGCAAACGGGGATCTTCGGCGGCATCATTATGGGGGCGGTCGCTGGCTATATGTTTAACCGTTTTTACCGCATTAAATTGCCAGAATATTTGGGTTTTTTTGCCGGTAAGCGGTTTGTGCCTATCGTGACGGGGTTGGCTGCAATTGTTGTCGGTATTATCATGGCCTTTGTTTGGCCGCCAGTAGGGGCGATGATCGATTCATTTTCCCATTGGACCGCTTATCAAAACCCGATTCTTGCATGGGGCATTTACGGTTTTGGTGAGCGCGCTCTATTACCATTAGGGCTGCATCATATCTGGAACGCCCCGTTTTTCTTTGAGGTGGGCAGTTATACCGATCCTGAAACCGGTAAAGTAATTACGGGCGAGGTGGCACGCTTTTTTGCTGGCGACCCAACGGCGGGACATCTAGGTGGCGGCTTTATGTACACCATGTGGGCATTGCCGGGGGCGGCCTTGGCTATTTATCACTGTGCTAAGCCAGAGAAAAAAGCCATTGTCGGTGGTTTGATGTTTTCAGCGGCATTAACGTCTTGGTTAACGGGCATTACCGAGCCTGTGGAATTTGCCTTCTTGTTTGTTGCGCCCGTGCTCTATGTGATCCATGCGTTCTTAACCGGCATCGGCTTTGCTATCACTAACTTTTTAGAAATTCAGCATGGTCAGTCCTTTGCACACGGCGCCATCGATTTCTTCTTATTCTTACCCCTTTCAACTAAGGCATGGTTGTTCTTAATTATTGGGCCGCTATGGGCAGCGTTTTATTACGTGCTGTTCCGTGTGGTGATCACTAAGTTCGACCTAAAAACGCCGGGTCGCGAAGAGGCTGAAGCCGAACAAGCTGCCGTCGTGGTTGGCTCTGAGTTAGCAACTAACTTAGTCAGCGCCATGGGCGGTAAAGGCAATATTAAAAATATCGATGCGTGTATCACAAGGTTACGCGTCAGTGTGGCTGATATTGATAAGGTCGATATCGCGCGGATCAAAGCACTTGGGGCTCGTGAAGTGGTTGTGGTCGGCGATAACCTACAAGCCATCTTTGGTACCCAATCAGACAACATTAAAACCGAGATTGGGGATGTGTTGGCGATATCTTAGTCCTGAGGCGGATGTCTGGCACCCTTGTGGCTTAACCTTGAGCCAATAACAGCGTTACCTTTCCATTTGCAGGCCCCGCGGCCTGCTTTTTTATACTTCTTGCCTGCTTTAAACTTCCCGCCCATAGGTTGAACTTTTCTGACTATGAAACGTATCGATTTATTGACTCTGTCGCGAATAATTTGAGAGGGGTTAATGAAAAGCGGGCTATTTTGGTTTGGTCAAGATTTAAGGCTACAGGATAATCGAACGTTAGCTCAATTTGCGCAGCAAGTTGACGCCTTAGGCTTAGTGTATGTGGTTGATCCGCGTTGGTTTGCATCCACTAATTACCACCACAAATGGGTGGGGGAACAGCGCTGGCGGTTAATTTGTGAGTCTTTGCAGCAACTCAGAGATCAATTACACCCCCATGGTCATGAATTGCTTGTTGTGCATGGCAAGCCCGAGCAAGTTATCCCTCAATTAGCGCAGCAGTGGCAGGTGGATGTGGTTGGGCATGGTGAACAAGTTGGCTTGTTTGAGCAGCAATTATGGCGCCAAATACAGCAAACCTTGCCTGGACTTGAGTATATTTCTTGTTGGGATAGTACGCTGTTTTCATTGTCGCAGCTCAACATGACCTCCGAGACATTAGGGTCATTTTCGCGATTTCGCAAAGTGATTGAAAAGACCCCCTTGTTACCTCGACCGCCTTATCATTTCGAGTTAACCGCATTACCTACTAGCTTGGTTAATCGCGAACAGGCTAAGCAAGGCTGGATGGGGTTAGCAAACTATGGCGAGGGGGCTTGTGAGCAAAGGCTTCTAGAGGGGGGAGAGTTAAGTGCTATCGCACACATGCAGCGCTACTTTCGTTCGGGTGCGCCAGCCCGTTATAAGCAAACGCGCAACGAGCTGGATGGCTGGCAAAATTCGAGCAAATTGAGCCATTTTTTGGCCCTTGGAAATGTGTCTCCTAGACAGGTTTGGCAGCAGATAAAGGGGTATGAGAGTGAATTTGGCGCTAATGATTCTACCTATTGGTTAGGTTTTGAGCTTTGGTGGCGTGAGTATTTCCAGTGGCTGGCCTTGCATATCAAAGCGGATTTATACCGCTTTCAGGGGCTGGCGACAAAACCGCCGTTAACCAGTTATTACTCTGGTCGCTTCATCCAATGGTGTCAGGGGCAAACGCCTTTTCCATTGGTGAATGCTTGTATGAAGCAACTTAATCAAACGGGCTATATGTCAAATCGAGGGCGACAAATAGTTGCCAGTTGTTTAGTCAACGAGCTGGGTGTTGATTGGCGCTATGGCGCGGCGTATTTTCAACAACAATTGGCGGATCATGACGTCGCGGCCAACTGGGGTAACTGGCAGTATATTGCTGGAGTGGGAGTGGATCCGCGCGGGGGGCGTCATTTTAATGTCGCCAAACAAACGGAGCACTATGATCCCTTGGGGGATTTTGTTGCTCGTTGGCAAGGTGACGCTGGGCAGTTGCCGCTGGATTCTATCGATGCTGCCGATTGGCCTTGCTAAGTTGTGAACTGAGCGCTGAAAAATGCTTGCTTTGACGCACAAAAAAGTACCCTAGAGGACAAATCCTGAATTAAGATAGCCGGCAAATATTATTGAGGAGTAGATAACATGCCAAAGGCAAGTGAAATCAAAAAAAACATGGCCATTGAATTCAATGGCGAGGCTTACATAGTGCGTGACATTGAGCGCTCGGTACCGCAAGGCCGTGCTGGTGGCAGTATTTACCGTATGCGCATGTACAGCGTAGGTACAAACCATAAAGTGGATCAGTCTTTCAAGGATTCTGAAATGCTGACGTTGGCAGACTTAACTCGTCGCCCTGTTACTTTCTCTTATTCAGATGGTGACGAGTATGTGTTTATGGATAGCGAAGACTACACGTCATACAGCTTTAACAAAGAAGCGATTGCTGATGAACTTCTTTTTATCAATGAAGACACTCAAGGTGTACAAGCGATCATCGTCAATGATGCGCCAGTCGCCATTGATCTACCGAGTAGCGTAGAGCTGGTGATTGTGGAGACGGAGCCGTCTCTGAAAGGCGGTTCGGCAACGGCGCGAACTAAGCCTGCAACCTTGTCTACGGGGTTAGTGGTGCAAGTGCCTGAGCACATAGCACAAGGCGACAAGATTAAAATCAACGTTGAAGAGCGTAAGTTTACCAGTCGTGCATAATGCGTGCATAATGCGTGCATAATGGTATGAGCTTGAACTCAGCCTCTTAGGTTTACCGCTAATGATGCGGTAAACCTCTTTCTTGATATTTATCCCTTACGTTTTTTGGTGCCACCCTGTACCGCTTTAAATCTTGGGTTACTCTTACAAATGACATACAAACGTCCGCGTCTTTTCACGATTTGACAATCGCGATGACGTTGCTTGGCGGATTTCAGAGAACTCAGTACCTGCATTATTTTTCCTTATTGGTTTTGGTGAAACCAAAGCGATTGTTAAATTTGGCAATACGACCCTCAGACTTCACTAAGCTTTGCTTGCCGGTATAGAAAGGATGCGACTCACTGGACGTATCTAAGTAACAAACGGGGTAGTGCTTGCCGTCGTGCCACTCCATGGTCTGATCGCTTTTATAGGTGGACCGGATCAAAAAGGAGTGATTGGCTGAAGTATCGTGAAAGATAACGTAGTCATATTCTGGGTGGATATTTGCTTGCATGGGTCTCGCTTAAGGTTGTGATGTTATATTGTAACACTAATGCAATTGATAATGATTATCAATAATTATTTTTGGATCGTTGTTTGCTTAGTTTTGCTAAGAGACGTACTTTGGTTGTTTTGAGGTCAAGATAGTCAAAATCATGCCGATATACTTGGTTAAGACGATAAGGATTATTTATGTATAAGTATTTATTAGGTTTATTTTGCTGTACTATCACCGCGGTTCATGCTGCGGAAAACTATGAAGTGGTTCAGCTATATACCCAAGATGAGCTGATAGTCCTGATCAATAAAAACCAACACCTGGCACAAGTGAAAAAAGATGAGTGTCAGTTGGTGCAAGACATTGAAGCTCATGCCGAGAAAGTGCGAGAGCCTGCCTATCAATTTCTATGGGGAGATATGCTGGCTTGGGGCGTGTGTGTTGAAAAAGACCCTGAGCTCGGCGTTTACTACATGTGGGAAGCGGCAAATCAAGGCTTGCCAGCGGCGTTGGAACAGCTAGGGCGATATTATACTAAAGGCATTTTAGTACAGCGGGATATAGCGCGTGCGCTCCCCTTGTTAAGAGAATCAGCCGGTTTGGGCTTTTTGCCTGCACAGTTGCAGTGGGCACAATTATTGGTACAAGGAGAGGGAAGCCCAAAAGATTATGAAGAGGCTTATCGTTTGCTACATCATGCCATCATTGCCGACCAGAAAACCCATCGCCAAGCTGCGCGGTTGTTAAGTCAGTTGAGTCAAAAAATGCCTGCCAACGTGGTTGCCCGCGCCAAACGTATTGCTCCATAGTTTAAATCGTGAAAGGTTTAACTCATGAAAGGTTGAACTTGTGAAAGGAGCCGGCCGTAAACGGAGTGTTACGGCCAAAAAAATAGGGAGCGTCCTGCTCCCTCAATAAGGAATGAATATACCTATGCTCTACTCTTTAAAGGTTAGTCGTTGCTAGGGCATTTATCCTGATAATATTTTTTTTTATTTTCTTGCCATTTATCCAATCCTGAACAACGAGAAATTTCCTACAATAAACAAGGGATTTGGATATACTGGCAGTATTCCGTTGAGGAGAAATACCGATGTCAAATGACCCACACCAAGCGCGTGAGGCGCAAAAGTACGATAAGCCCATCCCTAGCCGTGAATTTATTCTTAACTTATTGGAAAAGTTAGGCAAACCTGCGACCCGCGATACCCTTTTTGAAATGCTTGAACTTAAAACCGATGACGATTACATCGCACTGCGACGTCGTTTGAAGGCGATGGAGCGAGATGGTCAGTTGGTGTATTGCCGCAATGCCAGCTACGCCCTGCCGGACAAGCTGGAGCTAGTGAAAGGCAAGGTGATAGGTCATAAAGATGGCTTTGGCTTTGTTAAGCCTGACGAGGGCGGGGTGGATTTATTTTTACCGCCGAAGCAAATGATGTCCTTATTTCATGGCGATTATGTGTTGGTTCAGCCAGTTAAAGTGGATGCCAAAGGACGCACCGAAGCGCGTTTGATCCGAGTGCTCGACGATAAGCCGATTCAGGTCGTAGGGCGGTTTTTTCTTGAGGATGGAGTGGGCTTTGTGGTGCCCGATGATAGCCGCATTGCCCAAGATATCATTGTGCCCACCGATGCCAGAAATGGTGCGCGTCATGGCCAGGTGGTGGTCACCGAAATCACCACGCGCCCGCGCATTCGTGTTAATGCCATAGGTAAAGTGATTGAAATTTTGGGTCAGAATATGGCGCCGGGGATGGAAGTAGAAATCGCATTGCGTACCCATGACATTCCTCACTCTTGGCCCAATGGCATCGATAAAGAGCTGCAAGCCTTTGGTGATACGGTGCCAGAGCATGCGAAAGAAGGTCGTGTAGATTTACGCAAATTACCTTTGATCACCATAGATGGTGAGGATGCCCGCGACTTTGATGATGCCGTGTATTGTGAGAAGAAACCATCGGGAGGTTGGCGCCTATGGGTGGCCATTGCCGATGTGAGCTATTACGTGCGCCATGGCAGCATCTTAGACAAGGAAGCATTAAATCGCGGCAACTCGGTGTATTTCCCCGATCAAGTGGTGCCCATGTTGCCGGAAAAACTGTCTAATGGTTTGTGTTCGCTCAACCCTCAAGTCGACCGCTTGTGTATGGTCTGTGAAATGACCGTTTCAGCGGCGGGGCGTTTGTCTGGTTATAAGTTTTATGAAGCCGTGATGAACTCTCATGCGCGTTTTACCTATACCAAGGTCGCGAGTATTTTGGATGGCGATGAAGCCCTGCGTGAGCAATATGCGAGCCATGTTAAACACTTGCATGAGTTGCACACCATGTACCATGCCCTGAAAAAAGCCCGTCATATTCGCGGCGGCATGGAGTTTGAAACCCAAGAAACCCGCTTTATTTTCAATTCACAGCGTAAGATTGAGCAGATAGTGCCGTTGGTGCGCAACGATGCCCATAAGATCATCGAAGAATGTATGATCCAAGCCAATGTGGCGGCCGCGCGATATATCGAAAAAATGGAAGCACATGCCCTGTTTCGGGTGCACGAACGTCCCGGCGAAGAAAAGCTCAATGGTTTTAGAAGCTTCCTTGCTGAGCTTGGCCTAGAGCTACGCGGTGGCATGGAGCCTGCGCCGCGCGATTATGCGGATTTAGCCGATCAAATTCATGACCGCCCCGATGCCGAGTTGATTCAAACCATGTTGCTACGTTCAATGAAGCAAGCCGTGTATCAAGATGAAAACGTCGGTCACTTTGGCTTAGCCCTTAAAGAATACGCGCACTTTACCTCGCCGATCCGCCGGTATCCCGATTTGATTCTGCATCGCGCCATTAAGTATCAGTTGGTGAAAGAAGTGAAGAATCCGGGGCACCGTTGGACCGATACAGGTGGTTATCATTACCTCGCCGATGACATGCCTATACTAGGCGAGCAATGTTCGATGACCGAGCGTCGGGCCGATGATGCGACCCGAGATGTCGCCGATGCGCTGAAATGTGAATACATGCAAGATCATGTCGGCGATGAAATGGTTGGTACGATTGCCGCGGTGACCAACTTTGGCTTTTTCGTGCGCCTCAATGATTTGCATATTGATGGCTTAGTGCACGTCACCTCTTTACCCGGTGATTATTATCAGTATGATGCCGGACGACAAGTGATGCAGGGCGAGCGCACCGGGCGTGTGTTTAGAATTGGTGATACCCTCACGGTTAAAGTACTCTCGGTTAATTTAGACGATAAGAAAATTGACTTTGAATTAGCCGGAGAAGAGGGCGGGCGTCGTCGCTCGGGTCGTAAGGCCAAACCCGCTCGCGTGACAGATGTCGATAGGCTGATTGGTAATGACAGCAAGCAAACCGAGTCGAAGCGCAGCAAGCAAGACTTGCAACCCGAGGGGCGAGGCAAAAAGCGTAAAGGCAAAGGCCGCGCTGGTGAGCTAGAGTTTGGCAAACCTAAGAAGAAAAAAACCGTTAAGAAATCGAAACGGCCGGCAAAAAATAAGAAAAAAGTGAAGAAAGCGAAATGAGTAAATCAGAATTAATCTACGGCATTCATGCCGTTGCGGCCACATTAGAAAGCAATCCTGAGCGTATTATTGAGGTTTATGCCCTTAAAGGGCGCCAAGACGATCGCATGTTGCCTCTTATTAGCAGCCTACAAAAAATGGGTGTGTCGGTGCAATTTATGCAGCGCAAAGCCTTGGACGATAAATCCCAAGGTGGTCAGCATCAGGGCATTATTGCCAGAGTGAAGCCTGCGCCGGTACTGAATGAAGCGGATTTGGATGACATATTAAAAGCCAATGACGGGGCGGTGTTCCTCTTGATTTTAGATGGCGTCACCGACCCGCATAACCTAGGCGCTTGTTTACGTAGTGCCGATGCGGCGGGCGTGCATGCCGTGGTGGTGCCAAAGGATAAGTCGGCAAGTTTAACGCCGATTGTACGCAAGGTGGCTTGTGGCGCAGCAGAAAGCGTGCCTTTGATTCAAGTGACCAACTTGGCGCGTACCTTACGTGAACTACAAGAAGCGGGCGTGTGGCTTTATGGTGCCGCGGGTGAAGCCACCCAAAGTATCTATGAAACCAAATTGACGGGCTCGGTTGGCTTAGTGATGGGCGCAGAAGGTGCCGGTTTGCGCCGTTTAACGCGCGAGCATTGTGACGAGCTAATTAGTTTGCCAATGGCGGGCGCGGTGTCTAGCCTAAACGTGTCGGTGGCAACGGGTATTTGCTTGTTTGAAGTGGTGCGCCAGCGCGGCGATTACCAAGTTAAGTAACCCCGATGGTGGCTGAATTTAATTGGCAAGCATGCCATTTTCAGCAGCTGAGTGCGCAGCAGTGGTATCAAATCGCCGCGCTGCGCATGGCTATTTTTGTGGTTGAGCAAAACTGCCCCTATCAAGACTTGGATGGGTTAGATTGTCATCCGCAAACCCTGCATTTATGCCTCTGGCGCAATGAGCAACACAGCGACAGTCTGGTTGCCTATTTACGTATTCTGCCCCCAAATACTGCTTATCCGCAGCCGTCGATTGGTCGGGTGATAGTCGCCGCAAGTGAACGAGGCCAAGGTTTAGGCCATCAATTAATGCAACGTGCGGTGAAGCTTGCCGAGCAATACTTTTCTCCGCCTTTATATCTCAGTGCGCAAACGCATTTAGTGGAATATTACCATCAACATGGCTTTACCCCTCACGGGGCGGGCTACCTGGAAGACGGTATTCCTCATCAAGGCATGCTTTGGTCTAAAACAAATAACGCAGATTAACCTTGTTGGAGAATTCGTGGTTCTCGGTATCCTTGGGTACATTTTGGGTGTAGCTGTGGCTAAAGTTTAACACCAGCGATAAATCATCTAGGATCTTGTTTTCGAACTTGGCATCGATTAATGAAATGGTATTTTTTTGCCCTGTTTCTAATGAGGTGTCGAGATAAAATGTCAGCTTATCGTGAAATGAATGGCGGAACTTCATCACGCTACGAATGATCCCTTCTTCTATGCGTTCGTTATCTGAGCTGTCTTCTTGAGGTTTCGCGTAACGATAGCCTGGGCCAACTTCGATACTGAGCCGCTGCTTTTTTTGGTCGATAAAGGTTCGACCATAACCGGTAGAGTAAGTGAATTCCTTGGCAAAACTGGCGTATTTATGGCGCTTTAAATCGGTACGAATAAAGGCATAATCTTTTTTGGCGAAGGCGTAGTCGGCTTGGAACTGGGTACGACTTTTACGGGTGAAGGGCTCCTTGTCGCTACTGGCATAGTCAAAGCTGTATTTGATAAAACCACTTAGGGCTTGGTCGGCATCGTACTCAATCGCCAATACGCTATTGAGTGCGCTGGTTGTTTTATTGCTTTTATCATAGTTCCAACCAAATTCGATAGATGATTGCCATGGCTCAATGGGGTCTTGGTACTCAGGGGGCACGATAGCGTGCGCTGAGGTGCAACAGAGAGAAGCGAATAAAAGAGCGCGCATAAATGACCTATGGTGGTTTTTTTTCTATTTTAGAAGCCTTTAGCCGTAAAAAAAAGGCTAGCGTGATGGCCGATTATTTCCCTTGTGTCAGATGAACTTGAACTGTATAATCTGCGGCCTTAAATCAGTCATCACCTTTTGTTCCTTGCTTCTGACGGTACCCGACTGAGCCGCACACAGAGGCTGATTAAACCCGTAAGGATCAAGTAAATGCGTCATTACGAAATCGTATTTATGGTTCACCCTGACCAGAGTGAACAAGTTAACGGCATGATCGAGCGTTACAGCGCGATGATCACCGACAATGGCGGTACTATTCACCGTCTAGAAGATTGGGGCCGTCGCCAATTGGCTTACCCAATCAACAAGCTACACAAAGCACACTACGTTCTATTAAACGTAGAAGCTGAACAAGCTGTAATCGACGAATTGGAAACTGCTTTCCGTTTCAACGATGCTGTGATCCGTAACATGATCATGCGTACTAAAGCTGCGATCACTGAAGTTTCTCCAATGGCGAAAGCTAAAGAAGAGCGTCAATCACGTGATTCTCGTCCAGCTGTAGAGTCTGCTCCAGTAGCGGAAGAAGCTGAACAGGCTGCTAGCGAAGAGTAATTTGTGTCAGAAAACTGTTTGCAACTCAGTGGTGAGTTAATTAGCTCTCCTAAGTTGACGAAAAGTCCAGCGGGTATTGTTCATTGCAAATTTAAGCTGAAACATGAATCGCGGCAAACAGAAGCTAACTTTATTCGCCAATGCTTTTGCATTATGCCCATCGTGGTAGCGGGTGAGATGGCAACACAGATTTCAAATCAAATAGAGAAGGGCAGTAAAATTAAAGCAAGTGGATTTCTTGCTAGCCATAAAACCCGAAGTGGTGTTGGTGAATTGGTTTTACATGCTCAGTACATTGAGAAAATTATTTAAGGATCAGGCAAATGGCACGTTATTTCCGTCGTCGTAAGTTCTGTCGTTTCACTGCTGAAGGCGTGAGCGAAATTGATTATAAAGATGTAGCTACGCTAAAAAACTACATCACTGAAAGTGGTAAAATTGTACCTAGCCGTATCACTGGCACACGTGCAAAATACCAACGTCAGCTAGCTCGTGCTATCAAGCGCGCACGCTACCTGTCTCTTTTACCATACACTGACCTACATCAGTAAGAGGGGAAGTAGACATGGATATTATTCTATTAGATAAAGTGGCTAACCTAGGTACTTTAGGTGACACCGTTTCTGTTAAAGCTGGTTACGCTCGTAACTTCCTTTTCCCACAAGGTAAAGCGGTTCCTGCTAACAAAGCAAACACAGAAAAATTCGAAGCACGTCGTGCTGAGCTTGAAGCGAAAATTGCTGCAGACCTAAGTGCTGCTGAGCAACGTGGTGAGAAGCTAAATGCACTAGAAGCGATCGTCATTGCTTCTAAAGCGGGCGACGAAGGTAAACTATTTGGTTCAATCGGTACTCGTGATATCGCTGATGCAGTTTCTGCAGCTGGCGTAGAAGTAGCGAAGAGCGAAGTTCGTCTTCCAGAAGGTGTTCTACGTAACACTGGCGAATACGACATCGCTATCCAAGTTCACAGCGATGTAACTGCAACGGTTAAAGTTTCAGTTGTTGCTGCAGAATAAGCATTAATTGCTTACTCTTGAAAACCGGCTTAGGCCGGTTTTTTTGTGCCTTGAAAATATTTCGGGCATAAAAAAACGAGGCAAACTTGCCTCGTTTTTTAGATAGTGCATGCTTAGATTAACGCGTACCAAATACCACGATAGTTTTACCGTGCGCAGAGATAAGGTTTTGCTCTTCTAGCATCTTCAAAATACGACCCACGGTTTCGCGTGAACAACCCACGATTTGACCGATTTCTTGACGGGTGATCTTGATTTGCATGCCGTCTGGGTGAGTCATTGCATCAGGTTGCTTCGCTAGGCTAAGCAGCGTTTGAGCAATACGGCCGGTGACGTCTAAGAAGGCTAGGTCGCCCACTTTTTGGCTGGTTTCTTGTAAACGCGCACCCATCTGCGACGATAAACGCATTAGGATTTCTGGGTTTACTTGAATCAGTTGACGGAATTTCTTGTACGAAATCTCAGCCACTTCACAGGGTGATTTTGCTCTGATCCAAGCGGTGCGGATTGGGTTTTCTGAATCGTCAAATAACCCTAATTCACCCATAAAGTCCCCCTGATTCAGGTAAGACAGGATCATTTCTTTGCCTTCTTCATCCTTGATCAACACAGCAACTGAACCTTTTACGATGTAGTAAAGGGTTTCAGCTTTTTCACCAGCGTGGATTAATGTGCTTTTAGAAGGATACTTGTGGATATGGCAGTGCGACAAAAACCATTCTAACGTCGGATCTGCTTGAGGTTTACCAAGTACCATATGTGTTCCTCTATGACTGTATGTTACCGCTTCAATCCTGTTGCACCTGCAGCGAGACATCATTAGCAGTGAGCTTTATAATTAACGCATGATAGCATAAAAGCCTTGTGGTTATGCTGCAAGTCTTGAATGATAAAGTTATAAAATTAGCGCTGGATCAGGTTTTTACATTGATGTTGTTATGAACATGGGTGTGAAATAAGTCACGTTTTTTGAGTCATCTATTGAGTGAGAAGAATATGCAAGTAAAAGTCGATTGGTCACAAGCATTACAGTTCGTCGGGCAATCAAGTAAAGGTCATCAGGTATTGATGGACGGTAACAGTGGCACTTCGGGTGCTAGCCCGATGGAATTAGTACTGATGGCCATTGCTGGCTGCAGTAGCGTGGATATTGTTTCTGATTTACAGCAAGCCGGACAAGGGGTTGAAGCCTGCAGTGTGGATGTTAAGGCGCAGCGCGCCGAGACCGCCCCTAAAGTATTTACGCAAATTGATTTGATTTATACCTTAACAGGCCAAGGTGTAGACGCGAACGAAGTCGCAAAGGCGATTGATGCCTCGATGGATAAGTATTGCTCGGTAGCAAAAATGCTTGAGTCGACCGCACAGATCAATGCTAGCTTTGTGATTAATCCTTAATTATTAGGTCTGCTCATCAAGCATCGAGTTTGATGAGCACGATAACCAGTTAACTAAGCTATCTTCCCCGTTGCCATTAATTGTCGGATCAAAGGCGTTAATAGCAGCTCCATTGCAAATCCCATTTTACCCCCAGGCACGACGATGGTATTCATTCGTGACATATAGGAGCCATCAATCATGGATAACAGATAAGGGAAGTCCATGTTTTTAATGCCTCGGAAACGGATCACTAACAAGCTTTCGTCTAAAGAAGGAATGTTCTTGGCACTAAATGGGTTTGAGGTATCCACCAAAGGAACGCGCTGAAAGTTAATATGGGTGCGTGAAAATTGCGGCGTGATAAAGTTAATGTAATCATCCATGGAGCGAACAATGGAATCGGTGACCGCTTCACGGGAATGGCCACGCTCTGAGGTATCGCGTACCAGTTTTTGGATCCATTCTAGGTTAACGATAGGGACCATGCCGATGAGAAAGTCGACATGTTGAGCGACGTTGACCTCACCATCGCACACCGCACCGTGTAAGCCTTCGTAAAACAACAAGTCGGTGTTGTCTTCTAACTCTTGCCACGGGGTAAAGGTACCAGGCATTTGGTTATACGGCACGGCTTCATCAAAGGTATGCAGGTAACGACGAAACTTACCTGTGCCTGTTTCGCCATATTCTTTCATAAAATGCTCAAGTTGTTCAAAGTCATTGGCTTGGGGGCCGAAATAACTAATGTGTTTACCTTGCTCACGTGCCTTGCGCACTGCCACATCCATTTCAGGGCGGGTGTAGCGGTGGAAACTGTCGCCTTCTACAAAGGCCGCTTTAATGCCGAGTTGTCGGAAAATTTGCGCAAAGGCTAAGGTTGTAGTGGATGTGCCCGCGCCAGAAGAGCCGGTGATCGCGATAATGGGATGCGTAGCTGACATGAAAACACCTTAAGCTAAAAAGTCGACATAGGAATAGCAGTTTAGGGGAAAAATATCCGACCGCAAATGCTTTAGCAGATCAAACTGTTATTTTCTGCACTTACTTGCTCTTTTGGCACGATATTGACCGACTCATGAAGCTCAGAATAAACGATAACCACCTGCCCTGACGCAAGCTGTGCCCTTACTTGTGCCACCTTATCGGCTAGGCTTACGTCCTGCTCGCCATATTCCGTGCCCTCTCGCAGGACAAAATGCTCAATTAACTCGGTTAACGTATCGGGTTGGATTTCTTGATAAGGAATAATCATTTAGCGCTCTAGATAAATCGATTTAACCACACGGGGATAGTTTGCTCCAACCAAAATTGGGGCTGATGTATATTACCGTGGACAAAGCCGACATGCCCGCCTTTTTCACTGATCATCAACTCAACCTGTTGGCTTACTTGATCGGCGGTTGGGATCACCGCGGTTGTCATAAAGGGATCATCCTGAGCGTGGATCAGTAAGCTTGGGGTGTGGATCGCACTGAGCTTATGAAATGCGCTGCACTGCTGATAATAATCATTGGCACTGGCAAAGCCATGAAGGGGAGCGGTGATAGCCTGATCAAAATCGTGAAAGTTCTGTATTTCGGTTGGATGGGGCAAGGTAAACTCAGCCAGTGCACCGGTTTGTATTTTGTTAGCTAAGTTGCGCTTCATTCGGCTGAGCAAATGATGCTGATAAACCCGAGAAAACCCTTTTTGTAGTCTTTTTGCACAAAGCTCAAGACGTAATGGCGCCGAGACCGACACCGCCGCTTTTAGCGCCGTAGGCTCTGGTTCGGCGACGAGATTGAGCAGCATATTGCCACCCAGAGAATATCCGATGGCCACGAGAGGGTGCTCAGGATAATGCTGGTTTAACCAAGTTAATAAGAATCGCGCATCTTGGGTTTCCCCACTGTGGTAACTGCGCGCGGTTAAGTTCGGCCGACCGCTGCAACCGCGAAAATGCATTAAACAGCCAATCCAGCCTGCTTTTTTTATGGCGTGGAGCATGCCTTGCGCATAAGGCGAGTGTAACGACCCTTCCAAGCCGTGAAACAACACCACGATGGGCTTAGGGTAGTGAGCCTTGGGGGGCTCTGTCCAAATCAGGTCTAAAAAGTCACCATCAGGCGTGGTGATGGTTTGTTGGTGCAGGTGCTGGCGAAATTGGCGCTTGAGTAAGGTGGGGAGCAAGGTTTGTAGGTGCGCATTAGCGCACCACAGTGGCGCCGAAAATGGGGACAACGCAGCGGTCACCCATTTAGCCCTCTTGATACAGGCCTAAGTGTTCTTTGGCATATGCTTCGAACTCAGTACAACCGCCGACATGGGTTTTATCTAAGAAGATCTGTGGCACGGTTTCAACCGGCTTGCCCACGGTTTTTTCCAAGTCGGCTTTGCTGATACCTTCAGCTTGGATATCAACATAGCGAAATTTAAAATCGTCGCGTGACTCGGTTAATGTCTCGGCGATTTCTTTAGCGCGAACACAATACGGACAACCTGGGCGACCAAAAATAACGGCTAACATAATAATTTCCTTCGGTGATTATCAACTAAGCCATAGCATAGAGCAAAAGCAGCTTAGGTGATATTGGTTTATAACAGTCAGTCTGATAGGTACTAGCTATCAAACTGAGCGTTAGGGTTAGATATTATTAAACAACACCTCTAGTCTAAGGGTGATAGAAGCTTCATCTCGTCTCGATTCATACTCTTCTTTTGGCCATTCGATGGCCGGGGTGATTTCATAGAAAAACCATTTACGCAGAATGTTTTGACGGTAGCGGACTGCCAGACGTTGATTGGCTAGGTAGCGATAAGGTTGGGTTTTACCGTACAGACTGGCTTCATAGGCTAACGCACGTTTGTCGGACAGGTATTGGTATAGTGTGATCCCCGTGCCGAGCTCAGAGCCGTCAAATTCCGTGGAGAATTTAACGAAGTTATTCCAACGAATTAATAAGTTCTGGTTTAGCCTATGGTCCAAGTCAATACTGGTATTACTGCCGGTTTCTTTCTTCTTTTGATACACCTTTTGGGTGATACGTGCATAGGTGGCATCATTGACGGGATAGATATAACGATAGCGGGCTTCGATGCCAGGGTGCAAACTCACTTTAAAATTTAAACTAGAGCGACCTTTAACAAACCAATCATACTGCAAGCCCAAGGTATTTTTGGTGTCATCTGAGCTACCGGGAAACAAATCGGCTACCTTGCTATCACTGTCATTATCAAAAACAAGTTTGAGGCGCTTGGTTGCCTTGGGAATATGTACCCGAGCAGAGAGGCGGGTTTCATAGTCAAAGCCTTCGCCTTCGGTGTACTTAAAGTCGTTATACCAGCGTACCATGGTGCCGGCTCTGGCATCTTCACTCACCCGCTCATCAACGAAGAAATCATCAAACCAAAGGGCGGGCTCACACATCTTAGTATTGAGATAATCATAGGCTTTGTCGAGCATGGTGTTATGCGGACTTTCGTATTCACACAGGCTTTCGTTTTCATCTTGTTCTGAGTCTGCCGCTAGGGGCGACGTTGATATCGTTGCCAACAACAACAGCGGGTAGAGTTTGTGCACTTTCGTTCCTTGTCTCATTGGCGCCCCCTTATTACTGCAAATTGCATTTATTGCAGCCTAGTAACCCGTTTTGCGCGACGAGCAATATCGGGCTGTGGTGAACATGCAGCGAACCGAGACCTGACGGCTTGGTCTAAGCGCCAAGGGATTGTCGCTGAGCAGACACCTTGAGGAATATACCCCAGTTAGCTAACCGTAAGTATAAACGCCAGTTGGATAAATGTAGCAGGCTATGATACTAGAAAAATCGAAAATTTGTTGGAATGGGTTATGCATCTTTCCCTTAAAAGCGCAAAGGAGGGGAGCACGATGACACTATCCAATGACTCACATTTGCAACGCGTTTTCATTGCCACCTTGACCCTCATCAGCTTGTTGGTTGAAGGTTGGTTCGGCGATACATTGATGATGCTCGCCGTTTTATTTTGGTTATGGTTGCCTGAATTGCAGCAAATCTGCCGTAGTTGCTGGATCCGCTGTAAAGAAAATGTGTTTTGGCTAATACACTAATCATGAGTTTGTTATTTGCTTTGCATCAGGGTTTCGTTACTCTAAACCGATAAAATGCTGACAAGTAGAAAGGAGGCGCAGGTTATTACTTTTATTAGCGAAAGTGCTAGCACAAAGTAATCAACACTGCTGCCCAGTAGATGATGCAGAGGAATTGAGTTTGAATGAAATACAACGGCTGTTGCAGCAAAACAGCGATTGGGCGCAGCAGATCAAAGCCGAAGATCCGGCATTTTTTGAATCCCTCGCCGCGCAGCAGGCCCCTAAATATTTATGGATAGGTTGTTCGGACAGCCGAGTGCCTGCTAATCAGTTATTAGGGCTCTTGCCGGGTGACATTTTTGTCCATCGTAACATTGCGAATTTAGTGGTGCACACGGACCTTAATTGCATGTCGGTTATCCAATATGCAGTGGATGTACTTAAGGTGAAACATATTATTGTCACGGGCCATTATGGCTGCGGCGGCATCAAAACCGCCTTAGAAAATTCATCTCATGGTTTAATTGATTACTGGTTACGTAATATTAAGGATACTTACCAAAAGCATCAGGCTAGGTTTGATCCCGACATGAGCCAAGAGCAGCGAGTAGATTACTTATGTGAGCTTAATGTGATGGAACAGGTCGCTAATGTTTGCCATACCAGCATAGTGCAAAATGCATGGCAGCGGGGTCAGGCGTTGACGGTGCATGGCATTGTTTATTCGATTAAGGATGGCCTGCTCAAAGATCTTAATGTGGCGGTGTCGTCAGCAGAGCAATTAGATCATATTTATCAGATTGATCATAGCTGTTAAGTCACCCGCTTATTTGTTATTCCAATTTGCCCTGTGCAGGGTTATGAACTAGAAGTTGATACAGGCCCGTTTTGTATCAACTTTTTGGGATCTTGAATGAACATCACCTTTGCACAGTGTTCCACCATTTGGATTAATGCTGAGTTAATCAGTTTTGATGCTAACGTGCCCACTCGCTTTGGTACGCAGCGCAGTTGTGCCGTCGGTGTCGCTGATGGCTTTATTTGCTGTATTGCTCCGATGTCGGAATGGGATGCCAGTGAATTAACGGATCAAACCGTGATTGACTTGCAAGGGCGCTGGCTATCTCCGGGCTTGATTGATAGCCATACCCATTTGGTGTTTGCCGGTGATCGCAGTGATGATTTTGAACTGATGCAGCGGGGAGTGCCTTATTTAGACTTATTAGCGCAAGGCGGGGGAATTCACGCCACGGTACGTGAAACTCGTCAAGCGAGTATGCGTCAATTATTAGATATTGCCCTGCCAAAAGTGAAGAAGCTGATTCAAGAAGGGGTGACTCGAATCGAGATAAAATCGGGTTATGGCCTTGATTTAGAAACTGAAACTAAAATGCTGAAAGTGGCAAAAGCGATTGAAAAAGCCTTGCCCATTAGTGTGTCTACTACCTTTCTTGGTGCCCACGTGTTTCCCGCTGAATATCAAGGCAAAGAGGATGCTTATATTGCGCTCTTGTGTCAGCAAATGATCCCGGCGCTTGCAGAGCAACAGTTAATGGATACCGTGGATATTTTTTGTGACCCTAATGCGTTTAGTTTAAGCATGGCCAAGCCCATTTTTGAAGTGGCCAAGTTTCATAAACTCGCGATTCGTGCCCACGCAGAGCAATTTCGCTTGTTGCACAGTGCTTCTTTAGCCGCCTCTCAGGGGGCAAAAGCGGTTGCGCATTTGAATTATCTTGATGAGCACGGCGTAAAGGCGCTGGCGACTTATGATAGTTGCGCCATTTTGTTGCCATTAAGTCATTATTATCTACAACTCAAACGCTTGCCGCCTATTGCCTTGATGCGTGAATACAAGGTCAATATGGCCATTGCCAGTGATTACAATGCGGGATCTTCACCACTGCTTTCTTTACTGCTAGCCGCTAATATGGCCTGTATTCACTTTGGATTAAGTGCCGAAGAAGCTTTTCAAGGGATCACCCTTAATGCAGCCCGGGCGCTCGGCGTTGACCACCTAGAGGGCTCCCTTGAGGTGGGTAAGGTGGCCAATATGGTGGCATGGGATATTCGCTCACCCCAAGATGTCTGTTTGTAATATGGACTAAATCACGTTTATCAACGTATTTACCAAGGTAAGATCACTTAAGCTAAACTTGTTTTAGCGCGATGTTAGTTGATCTGAGTAGCCTTAATTGTTGCTCAAGCTGCTAATATAAAATGATTTTTAAGATAACCTGCAATGTGAAGGATAATAAATAATGAAAAAAGTGTTATTAGGTTTGTCTCTGTTAGCGTGTCTTCCGGGCTTAGCACAGGCGGGTGACGCTGAAGCGGGTAAGGCAAAATCAGCGACTTGCGTTGCTTGTCATGGTGAGGCAGGCATAGCGAGTGTGCCGGTTTACCCTAATCTGGCAGGGCAAAATGAAGCTTATTTAGTGTCATCATTAAAAGCTTACAAAAACAAAGAGCGCACCGGCGGCATGGCGGCGGTGATGCAAGCCAACGCGGCGGCATTGTCTGATGAAGATATTGCAGATTTAGCGGCTTATTACGCTTCGCTAAAATAAGTTTGATCGCGAGCTTGTGGGACCTGAGCTTGCTCAGGGAAATGTATAATTAAGTGTGAGCTGTGTTGTTTTCGCCGAGCGAGCTTGCCTCCCACAGGTGATTATCTGGAGTTGCTAGACAGTGGGACCTGAGCTTGCTCAGGGAATTATATATTTAAGTGTGAGTTGTGCCGTTTTCGCGAGCTCACCTCCCACAGGTGGCTATGCGAGGTTGCTAGACAGTGGCAGCTGAGCTTGCTAAGGGCTATCATTTGTTTTTTTAAAGAGATAGCCCATGAACCAGCCTTTCGACTCTACCGCTACTCATTCCATACACTTTTGGTCACGCCTTGGCCTGACCTTACTGCTTTTTGCTGCCAACTCAATTTTTTGCCGTTTAGCCTTAGCTGAAAACTTAGTTGCCGCAGGCGAGTTTACCTTGATCCGGCTAAGCTCTGGCGCACTCACTTTAATTGCGCTGGTTTGGTTGACACAAAACAAAGGTCAATCGAATAGCGCAGGGCAAGCTCAGGTGAGCTGGTGGGGAGCCATTTTTTTACTTATTTATGCGGCGGGGTTTTCATTTGCTTATTTGAGTTTAGGGGCTGGCTTAGGCGCATTGATTTTGTTCGCTTGGGTGCAAATAACCTTATTCGTGGCCAGTTTCTTTATGGGCGCCAAGCCCAGTATTTGGCAATGGCTTGGTATGTTATTGGCGCTGCTGGGGCTATGCGTTTTATTCTTACCCGGTAGCGTTTGGCCTGATGTATCGGCTGCGGTGTTAATGACGGTGGCTGGGATGGCATGGGGTGCTTATACCTTATTGGGTAAACGAAGCGGTCAGGGCAAGGTGCTCATGTTAAGTCGCCTGCATTTTATCCGCGCTGCCTTGCTCAGTTTATTATTACTGCCTTGGTTTGATTGGTCGCAAGGGAGCTCCGCTGCTGGCATTGTATTAGCGTGTTTATCGGGTGTGGTGGCATCGGCATGCGGCTATGCTCTGTGGTACAGCTTGTTGCCTCAATTAACCGCGGTACAAGCGGGCTTGTATCAACTCACTGTGCCGATCATCGCAGCCATCCTAGGCGTGTTGTTACTTCATGAAACTTGGTCTTGGTCGTTAACCTTAGCAACTGCGCTGGTGTTAGGGGGCATTGCCCTTGCGATTGTGAGCCCAAAGGCCAGTAAGTTGGCATAACGTTAACTGGTTTACGTTTTTAATTTGAACCTTGTTGTTTTTTTAACTGTTTTGCTATCAGTGGACTAAACTTTTTGATGAGCACCGAGAGAGGGGGGAAACAGCATGGATCTAAGTCGCTTTCATAGTATGGATAGTCACATTCTGTTGAGCATAGTCAACGAGCAACTGCGTATTGAGTGCGAGGATTTGGAAGACTTGGTGGGGCAGTTTGATATCCCCAGAGAAGGGTTGGAAGATAAGCTATCGGCGATAGGTTATCAGTATGATTTTCTGACCAACCAGTTTAAATCTCGCTAGCACTGCATCCAGATAAGTATTAACACGAATAAGGGGCCTAACTCGGCCCCTTAAGCTTATTGATCATCCGCTTGTTCTTGCTCAGCTATTTGCTGCTCGATTTGCTTGATGCCTTGTTCTATTGCGTCCGCTTTAGCATAGCCTTGAGAAAGCAACACCATTCGATCTTCGGTTGAGTACACCAAGGTGGGGTAACTAAAGACTTGCCACTGTCTTGATAATTGGAAGTCTTGCTCGGTGGCTTCAATCATGGCTTCGCTGCTAAATAGCTCAAGGAAGAAATCCGCCGCTAACCAAGGCGTGGCCAGCTCGGCTAACACTTCCGGTTGAGTAATGTCTTTACTATGCAAGTAAAACGCTTGCTGGATCGCCAGCAAATAATCAAATTGGTGTTTAGGCGCCGCTTCACCCATTAAGGTAACAGCGCGGCAAGCGGGCTCAGTGTCATAAACAAATTGGCCAACCTGCTCGATGAGCTTATTGCCGATGGTTTGACCTGTCATAGCGGTGACTTTTTGCCAATGATGGGATAGTTCTTGCGCCAGCCTATCATCGAGTGGTTGGGCGTCAGGGCCAGCGCGAAGGCCTCCTACAACTAACTCGAATGAATATTCTGGCAAGGCAGAGCGAAGCTTTTCAAATTCGCTGCTAAAGCCAAAGCACCAGCTGCACATGGGATCGGCAATATAGATAATCTTGTTCATGAGTCTACAAAAAAGTGGTTAAAGAGGGCGCAGCATAACAAAGCTAGCGCCGAGTCTCTAGGGGAGATCAGCTAGGTAATTGCGCTTTTACCTTTGGCTCTTGCGATGACAGTAGTTGTATTTGATAGCCCCAGCCATTCCAGATGTTGCCTTCAAAATCTCGGATCGTGACTTCATCGGTGTTTTGGTTGAAAAACGTAATGATTCCAGCGTGTTGGCTTGGCCTGCCAGCAACGGAATAAGCAGCAATTTTACCTATCATGGGCGCCTCCTAAGTGACATACAAGAATCAGTATAGGAGATAAAATTGACAAAAAAAGTAGCCAAATGAGACAAGTTATCAATATTGATGCTAAGTGATTTAGCCCCTCCCTTGGCGTCCTTATCCCTGCTAGGCTGACAAGATTTCAAGCTAAAAAAAATTTTTTTTAAATATTTTTTGGCTGTATTGACTGGCAAAATTAGGTTTCTTTGTCTCCGATTGCATGCTCTAATTTCGTCAACTATTTAGGAGATCTTCATGACAGCAAACAACCAACTTAGCCCAGACGAATTAATTGATGTGGCATATGAGATATTTATCGATATGGCGGGTGATAACCTGGATCCTGCCGACATGATCTTACTGGGGGCTCAATTTGAAGAAAAAGGCGCCGCCGATTTGGTCGCGGTGGGGTTTGACTGGGACGAGCATGTTGGCTTTGAAGTGGAAGAAGACGAATATGCCGAAGTCGTGGTTGGCTTAGTGGATGAGCAAGACGAGCTAAGTGATGTCTATGCGCGTTTGTTGATCAGCAAGGATAAAGACGAAAAATTTTGCCATATATTATGGAAACAGGCAGACACAGAGTAGACCGAGTAAAAATCTTGATGCGGTAAAAAAGCGCAACATATCACAGTATTTTTGCTTGATTTTTAGCGATGCCAAGCGCACCAAGCCTTGGCATTGAAGCAAGCAAAAAAGCAAAAATAATTGTCAAATTTGACCCTAATCTCAATTAGCAAAAAGCCAAACATATCCTGTTTGAGAGTTGATCCAGATCAACGCTTTCAACGACGATTTTTCGCCTAATACACAACATCTAGTGTTCCTTGAATCTTTCTAAGCCCACATTTAGTGTGTGGCCTTTTCATATTTAGGAGTTTCTGCTTTGAAACCTGTCGTCATAAAGCGCGATGGCGCGCGTGTGCCTTTTGATCTTAACCGAATTAAAGCTGCCGTATTATGTGCCATGGAAAACGTGCTTGAGCCCGATGAGCGCTACGCCCAAACCATTGCCGAAAATGTAGCCCAAGAGCTCGCTCAGCGCTATGAAGTGGATATTCATGAGCTGCAAGACACGGTTGAAAACCAATTGATGGCCAGCGACTACAAAGAGGTGGCACGCCATTACATTGAGTATCGCCACGACCGCGATTCGGTGCGGGAGAAAAAGGGCCGTTTAGCCATGCAAATTCGTGGCTTAGTGGAGCAAAGTGACGCCTCTATCTTGAATGAAAACGCCAATAAAGACAGCAAGGTGATCCCGACTCAGCGCGATTTGTTAGCGGGCATAGTCGCTAAACACTACGCTACCCGTCATATGCTGCCAAAAGAAATCGTCAAGGCTCATGAGAAGGGCGAAATTCATTATCACGATCTCGATTACGCGCCGTTTTTCCCTATGTTTAACTGCATGTTGATTGACTTAAACGGCATGCTGACCCATGGCTTTAAAATGGGTAACGCGGAAATTGAAACACCGAAATCCATTGCTACGGCCACTGCTGTGACGGCGCAAATTATTGCCCAAGTGGCCAGCCATATTTATGGCGGCACCACTATCAACCGCATTGATGAAGTACTTGCCCCTTATGTGGAAGCCAGCTACGAGAAAAACGTGGCGCTGGCGAACGAATGGCAAGTACCCGATGCCGAAGGCTTTGCTCGCAATCGCACCGAAAAAGAGTGTTACGATGCGTTTCAGTCCCTAGAATATGAAGTCAACACCTTACACACCGCTAACGGTCAAACGCCGTTTGTGACCTTTGGTTTTGGCCTTGGCACCAGCTGGGCGGCGCGCTTAATTCAAACCTCGATTTTGAAAAACCGCATAGCTGGTTTAGGTAAAAACAAGAAAACTGCAATTTTCCCTAAGCTAGTGTTTGCCATCAAAGGCGGGCTGAATCACAAGCCGGGCGATCCTAACTACGACATTAAGCAATTGGCGCTCGAGTCTGCGTCTAAGCGCATGTACCCCGACATTCTCAATTACGAACAAATAGTGAAAGTGACGGGCTCGTTCAAGACCCCGATGGGTTGTCGCAGCTTTTTAGGCGTATATGAACAAGATGGCGAGCTGATCCACGAAGGGCGCAATAACCTAGGGGTGGTGAGCCTAAACCTGCCGCGTATTGCCATTGAAGCCAAGGGCAGTGAGCGCCGTTTTTACAAGATCTTAGATAAGCGTTTGGCCATTGCCAAGGCGGCACTAGATTCACGCATTAGCCGTTTGGAAGGCGTTAAAGCCCGCGTTGCGCCGATTCTTTACATGGAAGGTGCCTGCGGCGTAAGGCTCAAACCCAATGATGATATCAGCGAGATCTTCAAACATGGCCGTGCCTCTATTTCATTAGGTTACATCGGCTTACATGAAACCGTACAAGCCTTGTATGGCACTGATACCCACGTGTACGACGATAATGAGCTGCGTGAAAAAGCCCTGAATATCGTGCGTACCTTACGCGCCGCGACCGACCAGTGGAAGCAAGAATCAGGCTATGGCTTTAGCCTATATTCGACGCCAAGTGAAAACCTCTGTAGCCGTTTTTGTAAGCTCGATACCAAAACCTTTGGCGTGATTGATGGTGTTACCGATAAGGGGTATTACACCAACAGTTTCCATCTTGATGTGGAGAAAAAGGTCAACCCATTTGACAAGATCGACTTTGAAATGGCTTACCCAGATATCACTAATGGCGGATTTATTTGCTACGGCGAATACCCCAATATGCAGCACAACCTTGAAGCGCTAGAAGATGTGTGGGATTACGCCTTTGAGCGCGTGCCTTATTACGGTACCAACACGCCGATAGATGAATGTTACGATTGTGGCTTTACTGGCGAATTCGATTGCACCAGTAAGGGGTTCACCTGTCCGTCTTGTGGCAATCATAACCCTGCAACGGTATCAGTGACGCGTCGTGTTTGTGGTTACTT
The DNA here is from genome assembly GCF_021295345.1 of Motilimonas eburnea. Classification (GTDB taxonomy): domain Bacteria; phylum Pseudomonadota; class Gammaproteobacteria; order Enterobacterales; family CBDFNC01; genus Motilimonas; species Motilimonas eburnea. The sequence continues at coordinate 109,209 of NZ_JAIMJB010000003.1, read as the reverse complement.
AGGTAGCCCTGACGCAAGGCCATTTAACGACGGCAAGCAAGAAGAAGTGCAGCGCCGTGTTAAACATCTTTAAGCTAAGCTGATGCATTATCAAAAATATTACAGCGTGGATGTGGTAAATGGGCTCGGCACCCGCTGTACCTTGTTTGTGTCGGGTTGTGAGCATGCCTGCAAGGGCTGCTACAACCAAGCCACGTGGCGCTGCGATGCGGGCCAGCCTTTTGATCAAAGCATGGTAGACACCATCATCAAGGATCTTAACGATCCTAGGATCAAGCGCCGCGGCTTGTCCCTCTCTGGCGGCGACCCGCTGCACCCCAACAACCTCGATGCCGTGTTAGATCTATTGCAGCAAGTCAAAGCGCGCACCCAAGGCAAAGATATCTGGTGCTGGACGGGCTACACCTTGGCCGAGCTTAGCCCAGCCCAGCAAAAAGTGGTGGAATTAGTGGATGTGCTGATCGACGGCCCATTCGAGCAAGAACTCGCCGACCCGAGCCTTAAATGGCGCGGCAGCAGTAATCAGATCATTCATACTTTAAGTGAGTAGGTTGAGTGGAAGCCTCAATCATCAGCTAAAAATGCTTATTTTGCTGGTGCTTTATATTCTTCCATTACCGTTACTAGATTATCTAGCGAAAAGCCTCTGTATTCGAGCTGGTAGCCTTTTAGGTTCATCTTTTGTAATAGCTGGTGGGATTTCTCAATCAATTTTGTTTCGCTATAGCGCTTTTGCTGCCTTTTTACTTCGGCAATCAGCACCTTCTTATCTAAATCATTGATGGCAACGATATCAATCTCGTTGTGCCCTTTGGCATCCCAATAGCCGCCAATTTTGCCAAACTGTTTAGATTCAACCAAAATCGCGGTGAACAGATTTTCAAGTTCAAGCCCTGAATAGACGTCGAAGTCACGCGCTATGTAGCGTCTGATATAATCGTAGTTTTCCATTTCAACGGCGCTTTTGTTGGCATGGATAAACCTAAACCAGAAGTTTAAGAAAGGATCTGAAATAGCGTAGCGAATATCGCGAGAGTTTTCTTTTGAGCTAATGGGGCGCTTTTTGGTGATGACATCAAAGACGTCATCAAGCTTTTCTAGGTGCACGCCAACGCTCATATTTAAGAAGTTCTCGATTTTTGCTCGGCTAGTATGGCCTTTGGAGATGGCGCCTAAAATATCAAAATAAACGCGATGCTCAGAGCCAAAATCCTCCACCAGTCGGTGTGTACCTTCCTTAATCAAAGGTGAAAACTCTGAGATCACGGCCTCAAATAAGTCGTCACTTTGAGCTGAAAATCGCGTTAGCCACTCGAGATATTTAGGGATCCCCCCAGATAGGCACCACCAGCGCAGCATATTCTCAGCATCAAATTGCTGATGATCTTGCATGATCTCGGCAAAATACGAGGGTTGTAAAGGCTGGATCTTAAAAAAGCGATCGTCACGATTGAATAACGGCTCATCCTTACCTTTGAAGATCTTGGTCATCATGCTGTAAAGAGAACCACAGCAAACGAGGTGGATCATGGCGTTTCGTTTATTGCTATCCCATAAATTTTGTATGTCTGAAAACAAACTGGAATTAACAATATCTATGTCTTGGAACTCGTCAATAACCACGGTTAACGGCGTGCTCTTGGTGTGATCTAACAGATAATCAATAATATCCCTAAGAGATTGCGGCTGGAAAAACTTAGCCCCTAGCTCATTTTTGATGATCTCCGCAAACTCAGCCACCAAAGACGCTTCACTTTTTCTGCTGATAAATAGGTAAAGGAAGGGGATATTACCACGTTGGAAGGCTTCATTGAGCAAGCGGGTTTTGCCAACACGCCGACGGCCAACCATGACACTTAACTGACCTTTTGTTTCCGTCAGGTTAGTTGAAACAGCCTGCAAGGCACTCAGCTCTGCTTGACGATTATAAAACTTGTCCATCCTAGGCCTCCGTATCACTTCATCGTTATCTAACATGGTAGGTGGGAATTAAGTTAATGTAAATATTTTTACAGTAACTTTTTTTACAGTAACTTTACGAACATTGATTCTTATTAGAGTGATGTTAGCCATGGTTAAGTCGAGTGAATGTCTGTGCTTTCGGCTGCTTGCTACTGACCAAATTAATCTAGCGTAGGAGCAGCAGTCATGCTGCGATAAACCTAATCGCCCTAGAGTTTGCAGCAATAATCCAAACAATGAGTGTCCAGTCTCTCCACTTATGCTAAGTTATTATTTTAATGCTAAAAATATTCGCGAGGTTGAGTGATGCAGGGAAGTTGCCATTGTCAGGATGTGAAATTTGAGCTGTTGGGCGAGGTAAAAAAGGTGGTCAACTGCCACTGTAATCTATGCCGTAAAATGAATGGCGCGTCATTTTCCACCTATGCCGTCAGCCTAGCTAATGACTTCAAACTACTCAGCGGCCAACTAAAATCTATCACGCTGACAGACAGGGCAACTAAGTTTGTGTGCAGCCAATGCTGTAGCCCGATTTACAATCAAAACCAGCGCTTCAACGGGCTCAATATGCTCTACCTTGGCGCGTTAGACCAAACAGAGGCGCTACCCGCCGAGGTTAATCTCTATACATCCACCAAGCTAACTTGGCTTGATAGTTTGAATGAGATGCCGAGCTTAGAGCAGGGTGTGCCTTAGGATTTTACTCAGAAAACTTCGAGGATAATCCAAGCTCTGAATACAGTGTCGGCTCTACGGCACTTTTAGATTTTTGTGGGGCATTCTTAGTTTTTTAAACTTTGCTCTAGATAATCACAAACTTAAGTAAGCTGTGATGATTCATAAGAAAGCGCCTCTAACTGTTTAGACCAGCACCTCGCTCTACCACCGTGATCGCTAGTTGTTCAGTTGAACTTAGATCTATCTCCGTATTTAAAATGTTTGTCGCATATTTGTTGTGATTCAGCCAGAAAATCTCTCATTAACTTGTGGGTCGTAAAGAGGCATATCAAACTCGTTTGCTATATCGATGAATACGTTCATCCATTCTCCAATTGTACCGTAACAATCAACTCGCACGTGCTGGGTTCCACTGGTCGCATGGAAAGAGTTCTCGTCATTTTCCCAAAAGACAGATCCATCTTCTTCTATTTCTGAGTTTGGAAACGCTTCTGCTATACGATTTAAAAAATCAGGAGCTGGTATTATACAAAGTCCCTCAACTGTTAGCCCTTCACAGAGATCTTTATATATTTGTAGCGGTTCAACGTTCATCGGCTTTTCTTCTTTCCAGAAGTTTAAATCGTAGCTCATTGTTCCCTCTCACCGTTAATTGCTATTAGATTTCAGAATAGGATGATAAGTCCCAAAGGGACTTAAAAAACATATTCTTAATGATCACACTGTTTTTATATAAGGTAAACAGCTATTTAACCATTCAGAACAGGCTTCTTTGATATGCCAATTAAATCAGTTAAACCTTATAATCTAAGCTAAATCAATAGTTTAAGTTTTTAGTAAGGTGTTGTCAGTTCCTGCTTCGACTAGTGGTGAATCAATCATCACCCTATCACCATGACTAGGCGGAGTTGAAGTAACGATAAAATGTAAATCCTCTTGGCCTAGGTTGCTTAACTGATGAGGCGTATTAGGGGGGACATGCAGTCCTTGATAGGCCGTTAAGTGGTGGGTTTCACCATCGACCTCTAAGGTTGCAGTGCCAGACAGCACGTAGAAAAATTGCTCTGCGTGTTGGTGCAGATGGCGTATCTCACTGCCGCCGGGTGGTACGCGCTCTTGGATAACGCTTAAGGTGTTGGATTTAACCAGATGCCAACCATCGCACCCTTCACCCCAGTGATAATGCTCGGAATTTTGTTTTGAAATAACCGTCAAGTTGCCCCCTTGGCATAACAGCAAACTAGCTTAATCTTGGCGAGCTGAATAATATACCTCGGATTTTTGGGGGGGCGGTATTTTTGAGGCCATAAAACCAACCGAGGTAGGCGCTTTTACTGGGCTGCTGTTCTTTTTATGCTGGCCTTCTTTTTAGTTCATCACCTAATTTGGTGAGCCTGTAACGCTGTGAGCGGCTGCGAGGTTTATTTGGAATGCTCATTTCTATATAACCAGCTTCAAGGGCGGGTTTTAGGTATCTTGCCGTAAATGATTTACGATCTTTTAGCTCACAAGCGCTTTGTAACTGCTCGCGGCTCATTTCCCCTGCCACCTGACTGAGCAATAATTTAACTTGGGGGGTAACATGTAGGCTAACTTGGGGGGCAGCAGAATTAAGGTCAGTTTGTTCTAATTCAACCAAGGTATGCCTAATCATAGTTAGCATAAATTCGATAAAGGCACGGCTGTCGGTATCACGTGTACTTTGATTGATAGCTTGGTAATAAGCTTGTTGGTGCTGGTGGATCAAGTTTTCAACCGGTAAGACAGCAAACAGCGGTTGCCAGTGGCTTAGAATGAGCGTTTGCCAAAGCCGACCCATACGCCCGTTACCATCGGAAAATGGATGAATGAATTCAAATTCGTAGTGGAATACACAACTTTTAATCAGTGGATGATCATCACTCGTTTTTAACCATGCAAATAAATCACGCATCAGTGTTGCAACGCGATCTGCGGGGGGAGCCATATGGATCACTTGCCCGTCTTTCATCACGCCGACACCACTATTGCGATAACGACCTGCTGAGTCAATCATGCCCATCATTAGACGCTGATGCGCTTTAAGTAAATCAGATTCGACTTGTGGATCCCAATCACTTAGGCGCTCGTAAACGTCAATCGCATTCTTCGCTTCTTGTACTTCTTTTATCGGAGCTAATACTCGTTTACCTGCGAGTATGGCTGTAACCTGCGCTTCGCTTAGCTCATTACCTTCAATCGCCAATGTACCTTGAATGGTACGCACTTGGTTTATCCGTCTTAGGCGCAGATCTATGTCATTTGAATGAGTGACAGAGATTTTACCCAAGCGCTCACTGATATCGGCCACCAGCGACAAAATGTGACTATTGAGGGTAAATGGAGGCTGCATTTACGAGACCTTGATTTGAAAACATTGCCGATATTCTAACATTAACTCATTTATTTACCTTGAATCGAATCTTACTCGGTAATGATTTTATGAGCTAAGGCTAGGAGCATTTGCACTGTCTACCTAGAGTTAGTGTACGATTTAACAAATTTACCTGTCACAAACACAGTCAATTTAATCTTATCTGCGGTTAGTTTATTGTCTTACTGAAATCCCTTGGCATAACAGCAAACTAGCTTAATCTTGGCTAGCTGCATAAAATACCGAGAATACTAGATAAATGGAATGCCTTATGTTTAGCCAAGTTATTGAGTTAATTGATCAAGCGAATAGCCAAGATCCTAACCAAGAAGAGTTTGACGGTAAAAGTTGGCCGAAAGAGCTGCTGTATTCACAGCGTATGACCGACATGCTAACGCGCTTTGCGCCTGATGCTGACGAGTTAATGCAAATTGCAGTAAGAGCGCAGCATATTAAACGCTGGTGTTCGCCGCGTAGCGATTTCCCGATGAACAAGCAGGGTTATCATCAATGGCGCAGTGCCTTGTATTTATTTCACGCCGAGCAAGCCACGCAGCTGATGCAGCAAGTGGGCTATGACGACGATGCGCAGCAACGGGTTTATGCCGCTGTGGCAAAAAAACAAATTAAGAAAAACCCAGATAGCCAGCTGGTAGAAGATGTCGCCAGTTTGGTGTTTATTGAGCATTACATGTTGGCGTTTGCCGCCACTAAGCCCGATTACGATGAGCAAAAATGGATAGGCATTTTACAGCGCACGTGGAAAAAGATGTCGCCAGAGGCTCATGCCTTTGTGCTAGCCGGTAATATCACCTTGCCTCAGCCTTTGGTTCCCCTGATCGAAAAGGCGCTGGCCGACCAATAAGGGCGGCGATTGTCTATGCTGCAGCTGCCAAAGATATTATTGGGCAAGCCGAATGAAAAGGGACGTTTTCTTAGACGAATATCTGCCGCAGGGAAGCGGCAGTTAGGTCATCATCAATTATTGATGGAAGATTTCACGGCGTTTCGTATAAGAAAATGTCACTTATCAGAATATTCTGTTTAAACGCTTTTCGCTTAAATTCAAAGTCTCTCTTTTCTGAATAGCAGATATCATATTTCCATTTAAAATATCTCCTTGACCTGTGTGTTACACCTAGGTTGTATGCTTAAATACAACTTGTATTAGCTAGGTGGAGATACATCATGCTGACCAATGAAATTGCCCGTGCGGCCGGTGTCACGGCTGAAACCGTGCGCTTTTACACCCGCAAAGGGTTACTCAGCGCGACGAAAGACCCAAGTAATGGCTATAAGCGTTACGACAGCGCGGCATTAGAGCGGCTTATTTTTATCAATCATGCACGCAGTATCGGTTTTAGTCTGCAGGACATTGCTGACATTATTGAACACTCACAACGTGAGGATTCGCCTTGCCCTAAAGTGAGGCAAATGCTCAGTGATAAAATTGCTGACACCAAAGACAAAATCGCTCAGTTGCAGCGCCACCTTAAGTTAATGGAAACCACCTTTGCCGATTGGGCCACTAAGCCGGATATGGCGCCTAACGGCCAAGCGATTTGTTGTTTGATTGCCAATTGGTCGCAGCAGGGCGCGGAGCTTGATGTAAAGGAGCAAGAACATGACAAATAATCCCATGGCCATGACGCTGGCGGGCGTTAATTGCATGAAGTGCGTTAACAAAATTCGCAGTGCCCTTACTGAGCGTGATGCGAATGTAGATCTCACGGTTGATGCAACTAAGACCTTTGCCGTGGTGCGCTCGGTATTAAGCCAAGCCGAAGTGATTCAAATTATTAATGGCGCGGGCTACCAAGCTAAGCTAGCTACGGCGCAGCATTATGAAACCAACACGGCTAAGGTGTCGTGCCAGTCTTGCGTCAATAAAATTACCAAGCGGATCTTACAAGACGATCCATCGGCTCAGGTTAAGTTAGATATTGCGGCGCAGCGTTTAACCCTTGAGAGCTGTTTAAGTGAAAGTTATGTAGAACAGATCTTAGCCGAGCTGGGTTATCAGCAGCAGAATCAAGCACCGCAAGGGGAAGTCACCAAAGCGGTTTGTAGTGCTAAGCCAGCAGTCAAGGAAGTAGAGTCCGTAAAGGTTGCGTCTGAGTCTGAATCTTTAGTTCATACCCAAATCGTTAATTTGTCATTAATCGGCGTAACTTGTGCCAGCTGCGTCAATACCATAGAAAAAGCCCTGCATGCCCTGCCTGAGGTTCAGTCGGGATCCGTCAGCATTAACTTTGCTAACCGCACCGCCAGTATTAGTTCCATTTATGATGCCAACACCCTGATCAAGGCCATCCAAGGCGCGGGCTATGACGGTAAAGAAATCTTTGATAGTGAAGTGGCCGAACAAGAAAAAGAGGCCCGTGAAGCAAAAGAATATCGAAGTAAAATCAAGCAAAGCTGGATCGGGCTAGGGCTTGGTATTCCGTTGATGCTGTATGGTTTACTGGGTGGCTCAATGCAGGTGAACACCAGCAGCGAGCAGCTTAGCTGGCTGGTGGTGGGCGTGGTAACTGGCTTGATCTTATGGCACAGCGGCAAACACTTTTTTACCGGCGCATGGCGTGCGTTTACTGCGCGAAACGCCACCATGGACACCTTAATTGCGCTGGGCACTGGCACGGCGTGGCTGTATTCGATGCTGGTGGTGCTGGCGCCCGAGTGGCTGCCAAGCAGTGGCCGTCACTTGTACTTTGAAGCAACGGCGATGATCTTAGGTTTGATTAATTTAGGTCAGGCCTTAGAGCTAAAAGCAAGGGGGCGCACCTCGCAGGCGATTAAACGCTTATTGGATTTACGGGTAAAAACCGCTCGGGTGATCCGCAATGGTGAAGAAGTTTCACTCCCGGTAGAGCAAGTCATTATTGGTGATTTAGTGCGAGTGCGCGCTGGCGAAAAACTGCCCGTGGATGGCGTTGTGATCGAAGGTGAAACCAGCATAGATGAAGCCATGTTGACGGGGGAGCCCATCCCTGTAGCTAAGCAAGTGGGTGACAAGGTTGCCGCGGGCACGGTGAACGGCTCGGGCAGTATTGTACTTGAGGCTAAGCAAGTCGGCAGCGAAACCGTACTGGCACAAATCATTAATTTGGTGAGCCAAGCGCAAAACTCTAAGCCGCCGATTAGTCATTTGGCCGATCGCGTGTCGGCGATCTTTGTGCCTAGCGTGATGATCATTGCCATTCTCACCGCATTGGCTTGGTACAATTTTGGCCCCGCGCCCAGTTTGGTTTATATGCTAGTGACGGCAACGGCGGTGCTGATCATCGCTTGCCCTTGCGCATTGGGCTTAGCCACCCCCATCTCGACCATGATAGGCGTGGGCAAAGCGGCGGAATTTGGCGGCTTAATTCGCCATGGTGACGCCTTGCAGCGTGCCAGCGAAATCAATGTAATGGTACTGGATAAGACCGGCACCATTACCCAAGGCAAACCTAAGGTCACGCAATATCATGCGCTTTCCCAAGATAAGCCACTGCTAGACATTGTTACCGCTGTGGAGCAAGGGGCGAATCATCCCTTAGCGCAGGCCTTGTTGGAGTATGCGGATAACGCAAAAACCAAGGCTGACTCGGTCACCGTCACTGACTTTACCTCATTAACGGGTCTTGGCGTGCAAGCGAGTTATCAAGGCCAGCGGGTGTTATTGGGCAATGAGCAGTTGATGGCGCAATTTGACATTGATTGCCGTGAGGCCTTGGCGAAGCTAGCGCAGCAGGCCAGCACCTTGGTCTTTTTAGCTTTAGGCGATCAAGTCGAAGCTATTTTTGCCATTAATGATCCTATCCGTGAGGATGCGAAGTCGGCAATTGCGCGTTTTCATCAGCAAGGCATTGAAGTGGTGATGTTAACCGGTGATAACGCGGCCACGGCCGAGCAAGTCGCCCAGCAAACGGGGATTGATGCTTTTCATGCTAATCAGCTACCGCAGGATAAGCTTGAATGGATCAAGCGCTTGCAAGCCCAAGGCAAGGTAGTTGGCATGGTGGGCGATGGCATTAATGATGCGCCCGCACTGGCGCAAGCCGATGTCGGTTTTGCCATCGGCGGCGGCACCGATGTGGCGATTGAAAGCGCCGATATCACCTTAATGCGCAGCTCGCTGCACGGTATTTCCGATGTGATTGCTATCAGCAGTGCCACCATGACCAATATTAAGCAAAACTTGTGGGGCGCCTTTATTTATAACTCTTTAGGCATTCCCATTGCGGCGGGCTTGTTGTTTCCCTTTACCGGTTGGTTACTTAGCCCCATCATTGCCGGCGCGGCTATGTCCCTATCGTCGGTGACGGTAGTGAGCAATGCCAATCGACTACGCTGGTTTTCACCTAAAGCAAACCTTACAACACATAAGGAGCCTTGATATGTGGGTTAATTTGATAGGTATCGCGCTGATTATTTTGATTGTCTGGTGGTTTTGGGGCAAGTAATGAGGGAAAGCGCATTGATGCCGCATGCATAGATAAGTCGCATTTTCTGATACGAAACGCCGTGAAATCTTCCTTCAATAATTGATGATGACTGAACTGCCGCTTCCCTGCGGCAGATATTCGTATCAGAAATCGCCACTTATCGCTTAAGAACTATTTATTCGCTGATTGAAAGTAAAGGTGAGGGGGATTTGTTATCTAACTGTCATAAAACTGTCTTATTATGCGCTATTTGGCTTTTTTAGGTAGTGGTATAAATGAAAGCTGTAGTCGATATCTTTACTTCCTTTTTCTTACTTGGGCTGCACTCCTTTGGTGGCCCGGCTGCTCACATTGGTTATTTTAAAAAGGCCTTTGTTGATGAAAAAAAGTGGCTGAGTGAGCAAGATTATCAAGGCCTAGTGGCGTTAAGCCAAATGTTGCCCGGCCCGGGATCTAGCCAAGTCGGCTTTGCGCTTGGCTTAAAACGGGCAGGATTAGCGGGTGGCATGGCTGCCTTTTTGGGGTTTACCTTACCTTCCTTTTTGCTGCTATTGGGTTTGGCCCTTTATAGCCAAGGGCAACAGCCTGATTGGCTGCAAGCCGTGATCCATGGTTTAAAACTGCTTGCCGTGGTGGTGGTGGTTGATGCGGTGCTCAATATGTATCGCAGCTTTTGTCAGACGCGCTTGCTGACGGCGATGGCGGTATTGAGTGCGGCTGCGTTATTGCTCGTGCCCGGCGTAGCAACGCAGTTTGTTGTGTTTATTGTGGCGGCGTTAGTGTGTTTTAAGTGGCACCAAGCTGGGCCGATTGAATCCGATGTCAGTGGCAAGATGAAGGTAAAAATCTGGGCGCTAGGGCTGTTTATCTTGCTATTTTTAGGGCTGCCTTGGCTTACTCAATTGGGCAGTGGTTTTGCCTTGTTTAATGATTTTTATCAGGCGGGCAGTTTGGTGTTTGGCGGCGGTCATGTGGTGCTGCCGTTACTGGAGCAAAGCCTACACGGGCAGGTGAGCCAAGATACGTTTTTGTTTGGTTACGCGGCGGCGCAAGCTGTGCCGGGGCCGATGTTTAGTTTGGCGGCGTTTTTGGGTGCCTACTTAGACGCTTCGCCAATCTGGGGGGCGCTATTGGCCACCTTGGCTATCTTTTTGCCCGGTTTTTTGTTGGTGCTCGCTTTTATGCAAAGCTGGCAGCAATTGTCCCTTAAACCTTGGTTTGCCAGTGCCAGTGCGGGCATTAATGCCGCGGTAGTGGGTTTGTTGCTGGCGGCCTTGTATCAACCTGTGTTTACCAGCGCGGTGATTTCAGCTGTGGATATGGTGGCGGTGATCTTAGGGTTGTTTGCCCTGAGGGGATTAAAACTTAAGGTGATGTGGTTGGTGTTTGGCGCCTTAGTGTTGGGTTTAGGTTTGCATCTTATTGGCTAAATAACAGTGAGCATGAGATTGAACGACTAGACCAACACAAGTAACATTTTCTTATACGAAACGCCGTGAAATCATCCATCAATAATTGATGATGGCTTAACTGCCGCATCCCTGCGGCAGATATTCGTTTAAGAAAACGTTACTTATCGTTCAACAAGGTTCATAGCTTTATTCTACAAACTGCATCATTTGCGCAAATACCGGATGGCAGGAAGGGTGCTGGGCGATTTCTAGCACGTCTTCGAGCTTCAGGGTTTGCTGAGTGATTTGATCTAGGCGTTGATCTTCACCCACTAGCAGCCAGATTTTACTGTGCTGTTTGTCTTGCATCGGCATACATAAGATGCCTTCCACGTTAAACGCGCGGCGGGCAAACAGACCACACACATGAGACATAACGCCCGGATGGTTGTTTACTTTAAGCTCTAAGATGGCACATTGGCTAAAATCACTCATGCGTTACGCTCCTCAATTAAATCTTTGTTGGCTGCGCCCGGTGGCACCATAGGAAATACCATTTCTTCTTCTGAGATTGGTACGTTGATGAGTACCGGTCCCGGGGTATTCAATGCTTCGGTTAACATGGCTTTGGCATCGGTTGCCTTGCTCAAATCAAAGCCTCTGGCGCCCATGGCTTGGGCCATTAAGGCAAAATCTGCGGTGCGTCGGTTATTTACCGCAGAGAAATTTTCTTGATAAAACAAGGCTTGTTGCTGGCGAACTAGGCCAAGACGCGCATTGTTAATCACCACTACCTTTACGTTTAGGTTGTGCTCAACGGCGGTATCAAACTCTTGAATGTTCATCATGATGCTACCGTCACCACTGATACACAGTGCCATGCGCTCGGGATCGGCAAGGGCCGCACCAATCGCCGCGGGTAGGCCATAACCCATGGTGCCAAGGCCGCCTGAGCTGCTCCATTGGCGGTCGCGCACAAACGGATAAACCTGCGCCGTCCACATTTGGTGTTGGCCTACGTCGGTGTGCACATTGGTGTTATCACCGACGATTTCGGCCACGGTTTTGATCACACTATAAGGATTGGTGAGGTCGTTATTGGTTGGCAGTGCAATGCCATGGTTTTCATTTAACCATTTAATGCGACTCACCCATTCAATGCGTTGCTGCGGTTCGCAGTTGTTAAGTAGGGCTTTAATACAGGCGCCAACGTCAGCATTTACCGCGAGGGTTGGGGTTTTTAATTTGCCAATTTCGCTGCGATCGATTTCGATATGTAAAACCGCAGCTTGAGGGCAAAACTCACTGATTTTGCCGGTAGCGCGGTCGTCAAAGCGCACACCTGCACCGATTAACAAATCACATTCTTCAAGGGCAATATTACTGCCCTTTGAGCCGTGCATACCTAGCATGCCCATGTGTAATTCATGACCGTGAGGGAACACACTTAAGCCAAGGAAGGTCGATACAGCCGGAATGCCCAGTTTTTCAGCCAGAGCAACTAATGCTTCGCTGCTATTCGATTGGATAACGCCCGCACCGACCATCAACATAGGGCGCTCGGCTTGGGCGATCATTTGTTGCATTTGCTGTAGCTGTGCCAGTGTGGGTTGTGGCAGTGGCGTAGCGACACCCGGCTCAGGTAGCTCATCAATCTCTATGATTTGGTTTTGTACGTCTTTAGGAATATCAATCGCAACAGGGCCTGGACGACCGGAAGAGGCGATACGAAATGCAGCAGGGATCACTTCCAGTAGCTCTTCGGCTGAGCGGACCAGCCAGTTATGCTTGGTAATGGGCACCATTAGGCCAAAGGTATCAATTTCTTGAAAAGCGTCGGTGCCGAGCATGCTGCTGGGCACTTGTCCTGTGATAGCAATGACAGGAATAGAGTCAAGATGCGCGTCGGCGATAGCGGTGATCAGGTTAGTGGCACCCGGCCCTGAACTAGCAAAACACACGGCTGGTTTACCGGTGACGCGCGCCATGCCCTCGGCAATAAAGCCTGCGCCTTGTTCGTGGCGGGTTAGTATATGTTTAATTTTACTACCCGGTAGGGCGTCGTAAAGCGGTAGGGCGGCACCACCAGGAAGCCCAGCGATTTGCGTAATACCTTGACGCTCAAGTAATTTTATAACGAGCTGTGCACCGCTAATTTTCATCTATTGCCTCTCTTGCTATCAATTTCTTTTGGCATAAAAAAACCCCCTTGGGCTTGCGCCGAAGGGGGTTTAAATCGGTAAAACCCGCTACGGCAAACAGCTAACCACGACGACAACCACGACGCTGACGACGTGTTGTAGTTGTTTGATTAGGTTTGCAGCAATAGCCAGTTTCATGATTTTGTTCCTTGTTATATGAAGCTCAAGTTAGCAAATGACGCCTCAAGGCGCAAACTTCGACTCGGTTAAAACGCGGTAAATTACCCATCTAGCTAGAGGTTTCAACTTTTTACAGCCCTTTGAACAGGCTTAACTTGAAGCTTTATATCGTTTCTTCTCGTTTTATCAGAGACACTAGGTTGCACTTGTTGGTTTTATTAGTTTTATTGTGTTTTTTTATGGCCTAGTTAATTATCACTTTTTTCCGTGACCGGAGTAGCATTAGCGATGGCGGTCATGGCGTTGTTTAGTTGGAACAGCCAGAGTTTCTGGGTCAGCGGATCAAGTTGTTGAGTATTTATGGTGTTCGCAGCTAATCTGATCTGTTGATCTTGGATTTCAATGTGTTTTTGCTGATTGATTTGAGCCTTGGCGCGAAGATAGTCAGATTGAATGTCTTCGGGTAGCTTGATAGCTTTAATGCGCCAGCGGTTTTCCTCTCTGACTAATTCGACCATGCCATCTATATATCTACTTTGCTGCTTAGCTTGACCTTCTGTGATAGGGCTAAATTTGACCGCAACACTGACAACAGCGGGCAATAAGTAAGGAAGCCAATAACTTTGTTGTTTCGTCTCGACTAAATAGGCTTGGTCCATCGCCAGATTAAAATGTTGCTGTAGCGCCGCCTCGAGCGCAAAAAGATGGGCCACATCTTGATTGCCTTGTTCACCTTGCTCGCTCAGGTAATGGCTAACTTGACTAAACTTGAGCTCGGCGATGGCGTTAAAATAGTCTTTGGTGACCTGCTCCGAACGGGCATTTTCACCCAGTAAACTGGCGCAGAAAAGCAGTAATAATATAAAACCAGCAAAAATAATAAGCGGAGCTGGTAGGGATTTTTTACTCGACATTGATGATTCCGGTGTCACATTGATTTTGGCAAGTTAGCACTAAACCGATTTCGGTACAATCTCCAAGGTAGCTGGGAGGCAGGAGTGTTGTGGCCTGTTAGCTGTGCTGCAGATTACGTAATGCGTATAGTTTATGATCTTGCCATTGCCCCGCGATTTTTAAGTAATCCTTCGCTAGCCCTTCATATTCAAAGCCCAAACGAGTTAATAAACGCTCACTTCGCTCATTGTGAAGCATGTGTGCGGCCATGATGCGGTGAAGGTTTTGCTGCTCAAAAATATAGTCGATGCAGGCTTGGCAAAGCTGCTGCATCTTGCCTTGGCCTTGGTAGCGCCGATCAATTGAGTAACCTAGATAGCAGGCTTGAAACACACCTCTAATCACACCTGTGAAGTTAATGCTTGCTATCATTTTTGCGCTGGTTTGATCGAGTGCGGCAAAGTGAAAAGCGCTACCTTGTTGCCATAGTTGTTGATTATTTTTCAACACGGCTTGCCAGGTAGCGAGCTCGTAGTATTGCTGGCTGCGGCTTGGCTCCCAAGGAGCCAAATGGGATTTATTACGCCTTTGATAATCGACAATTAAAGGCGCATCACTCACTGCTAAGGGAGTGATAAGGCAATCTGCTGCGCTTAGAATAACTCGTGCTTGGTTCATGGATCCGCTACATCTTGATGAAGGCGCTCATGTTAACACGATAGCACTGAGATTTCCTTAAGCTGAGATCGCGCTTAATTTGCTTGGGTTCAAGCTATCGCAGATACACTCTTTCAGCCATTGATGGCTTTTATCTTGTTCTCGCTGTGCCAGCCAAGTTAAATAAATATCCAGCTGCTTCTTAGTGAATGGGCTTGGTTGCCAGTTTAAGAGGCGCTTAGCATCGCTGTTATCTAGGCTTGATTTAGGTACTAGGGTTAACACTTGAGTTTGTGCTGCTAAAGACAGCGCAGCTTGATATGAGCTCAGTTTGTAGTTGACCTTGACCTTGTCTTTATTCGTCAGACAGCGTTGTGGTTCAACCACAGCAAAGTCTTCATTGAGTAAGGTGTCTAAATCCACTCCATGACTAATGCGAGGGTGGGCGCAGCTGTAAGCTAAGATCAGGGGCTCTGAACAAATCTTCTCACAGTTTAGGTCTTCACCTTGGTAAGGTTGCGTTTCTAAAATAAAGTCTAATCTATTATATTTTAATGCGTCTATGTCTACCGCTTGTTGGCTATTGATCCTGACATTAGGCGACGATTGGCTCAACTGCGAAAGTAAATTTGTGAGTAAAAAAGGCTCTAGCGCTGTTGGCATGGCCAAGTTAAATTTTAATACTATCTGACTCATGGCTAAGTCATCTTGAGGCAATGCTTGGCCTATGGTTTTAAGGGCTTCATTAATAGGTTGGTAGAGGCTTTTTGCTAACGCTGTGGGTTGCATGATGCCGCCACTACGGTAAAACAAATCATCATTGAATTTTTTGCGTAAACGGTTGAGCCCTAAGCTCATCGCAGGCTGCGACATATTAAGGATTTTGGCCGCTTTAGAGACATTTTGTTGCTCCATTACAGCAACAAAGAGCGTTAATAGGTTTAAATCTAGATTACGTAGTTGTAGCTGCATGGCAGGCCTCATTCATTATCGGAGATGCGATCTGTACTCCGTCACACCATTAAGTGGCGAATCCTTGCCTGAATCATTGAATTTTAACGGGTGTAAGCTGAACCTAAACTGAACAGCTATATTTAGGTTAAATTACACTGGGGGGCTAAAATAAGTTTTGCTTACTCACTGATGGTGTAAGGTGAGGTTGAGATAAGCCACAAGCTAGAACAGATTATTGGCTATTGCTTTTAATGTCGGTGCTTTTTTTGGATAATAACCTTCCACAATTTAGGCTCGGTCGAAATATGTCACAATCACGCCCCCCGTTTGATAAGAAAAAATTTGCTAAGGACTTTAAAGACCAAGATGCGGTCAGTTCGTTAAAAGTGCCTCCTCACTCATTTGAAGCCGAACAATCTGTGCTTGGTGGCGTTATGTTAGACAACCAAGCGTGGGATCGCGTTGCTGAAGCGGTTGTTGATAAGGATTTTTACTCGCGCCCCCATAGGTTAATTTTTCAAGTGATGGAAAGCCTAGCGAATGCGGGTGATCCGATTGATTTAATCACCGTTTCTGAACTATTGGAGCGCGATCAGAAACTAGAAGATGTGGGCGGTTTTGCTTACTTAGCCGAGATTGCAAAGAATACCCCCAGTGCTGCCAACATTGCCGCTTACGCTAATATCGTTCGCGAGCGGGCGGTCGTGCGTGAGTTAATCGGGGTTGCTAATGAAATAGCAGAAGCTGGTTACGATCCTGAAGGGCGTGGCAGTGATGAGTTACTCGATTTCGCTGAAAGTAAGGTATTTAAAATTGCAGAGTCTCGTGCCAATGAAAGCGAGGGCCCGCAAGGTATCACCAGCATTCTAGAAAAGACCGTTGATAAAATCGAAGATCTGTTTAAAAACCCGCAAGACGGTGTCACGGGAGTATCAAGCGGATATGCTGACTTAGATAAAATGACCGCAGGTTTTCAGCCATCGGATTTGATCATCGTCGCCGCACGTCCTTCTATGGGTAAAACCACCTTCGCCATGAACCTGGCCGAGCATGCGGCCATGACGCAAGATAAACCCGCCATTATCTTTTCGTTAGAGATGCCCTCAGAACAAATCATGATGCGTATGTTGGCCTCGTTAGGGCGCATCAACCAAGGCAGCATTCGTACGGGTCAATTAAATGATGATGACTGGGCGCGCTTATCTTCAACCATGGGATTGTTGTTAGAAAAGTGCAAAATGTATGTGGATGACAGCTCTGGCTTGACCCCAACCGAAGTGCGCTCTCGGGCACGTCGGATAGCCAAAGATCATGGCGGGGTATCGATGATCATGGTGGATTACTTGCAATTGATGCGAGTACCATCATTAAGTGACAACCGTACTTTAGAGATTGCGGAAATCTCTAAGTCCCTTAAAGCGCTCGCTAAAGAGTTGAAATGCCCTGTGATTGCTTTGTCTCAGCTAAACCGTAGCTTGGAGCAACGTGCCGATAAGCGCCCCATTAACTCGGATTTACGTGAATCGGGCTCTATCGAACAAGATGCTGACTTAATTATGTTTATTTACCGCGATGAAGTGTATAACGAAGATAGCGCGGAAAAAGGTGTGGCTGAAATTATTATTGGTAAGCAACGTAACGGCCCGATTGGTAAGGTTAGGCTAACGTTTCAAGGGCAATTTTCTCGCTTTGATAATTATGCCGGCCCAGCATTTGATGATGAGTACTAACTCAACTTTTTACTTTAGCTTTAACGACCTTAGGGATATCGAATGAAAGCGGCTACGGCCCTTATTAACTTAAATGCATTGCGAAATAATTTAACTCAGCTAAGACAAATGGCACCCAATGCCAAGGTGTTGGCTGTGGTTAAAGCCAATGCTTATGGTCACGGATTGGTGCCCATCGCTCATGCCATTGATGCCGATGCGTTTGGCGTTGCTCGAATAGAAGAGGCGCTGTCGCTTCGCTCGGGCGGGATAGTGAAGCCTATTGTTTTACTTGAAGGTTTTTTTAACGCCAGTGACTTGCCTATTTTAGCTGCTAACAATATTCAAACCGCTGTTCACAATGTTGAACAGCTCAATTCCCTTGAGCAAGCCGACTTAGATAACCCTGTGAAGGTGTGGTTAAAAATTGATACGGGTATGCACCGTTTAGGTGTTCATCCACAAGCGTTCTCCCAAAGCATGGCACGTTTACAGGCTTGTCCTCAGGTCGCGCAGCCTGTCAATGTGATGACTCACTTTAGTTGTGCAGATGAGCCACAGCGACCCGAAACAGAGAGTCAAATTGTATTGTTTGAGCAATTAACGCAAGGTGTTTGTGGCTTTAAATCGATGGCTAATTCTGCGGCTGTGATGGCGTGGCCACAAGCCCATGGTGATCTGATTCGACCGGGTATCGCACTCTATGGCGTATCGCCCTTTGAACAAGGGGATGCCAGCGATTATGGACTGCAGCCAGTGATGACGTTAACTTCAAGTTTAATTGCGGTGCGAACCCATAGCGCCGGTGAGCCTGTTGGTTATGGTGGTGTTTGGCGTTCAGAGCGCGATACCAAACTTGGCGTGGTGGCTATTGGATATGGTGATGGTTACCCTCGCAATGCCCCTGCGGGCACACCTGTCTACATCAATGGCCGTGTTGTACCTGTGGTCGGCCGGGTGTCGATGGATATGATGACAGTAGACTTGGGTCCAGCAGCAAAGGACCAAGTAGGAGATGAAGTAACCCTTTGGGGAGCAGAGCTGCCTGTAGAGCAGGTTGCGCGTGCAATCGGTACCATTGCTTATGAGTTAGTGACTAAGTTAACCTCAAGAGTGCCGTTAAGTTACATTTCACCTCCTGATTTTGATTGACAGCCACGACGGATTTAGTATTAATAGTGGGTGGCTCTTTTTTCTTGTTTATTGATAGTTTTTAGCAATTAATTTAATTGCTAAAAACGATTCGCAAATTTCACAAACTTGAGCCATTATTTATCCCGTATTTTGTTGATAATCAAAACCTTTAAATGAGGAAATAGAAAATGGTATTAGTAGGAAGAGAAGCACCTGACTTCACAGCTGCAGCGGTACTCGGTAACGGTGAAATTGTAGATAACTTTAACTTTAAAGAGTTCACTAAAGGTAAAGCTGCGGTAGTTTTCTTCTACCCACTAGATTTCACATTTGTATGTCCATCTGAGCTGATCGCCTTCGACAAGCGTTTCCAAGACTTCCAAGATAAAGGTGTTGAGGTTATCGGTGTTTCTATCGATTCACAATTCTCTCACAACGCATGGCGTAACACTGCAGTTGCTGATGGCGGTATCGGTGCTGTTAAATACCCACTTGTTGCTGACGTTAAACATGAAATTTGTAAAGCGTACGACGTTGAGCATCCAGAAGCCGGTGTTGCTTTCCGTGGCTCTTTCCTAATCGATGCTAACGGCGTTGTTCGTCACCAAGTTGTTAACGACCTACCACTAGGCCGTAACATTGACGAAATGCTACGTATGGTTGACGCGCTAAACTTCCATGAGAAGCACGGTGAAGTTTGTCCTGCACAATGGCAAGAAGGTAAAGAAGGTATGACGGCATCACCAGAAGGTGTGGCTAAGTACCTATCTGAGCACACTGACGACCTATAATCAGACGTTTTAGTCTGAACCTTAAAAGCCGCATACTGTGCGGCTTTTTTGATCTCGTTAGATATGAAATGTTGATTAACGAATACGGGGCTGATATTTGACCAATGGGTTAGTCGAAACAAATCTCCAGCGTGGCATTGCCGAAATCTGTGGTAAATGGCATTAATACCTTTTTACCTTCTGATTTATGGGAAATAGTATGGGCTTTACCTGATACTACGACGGGGGTAGCCATGTTAAAGTCATAGCCTTTTTCGGCAAGCAGGCGTTTGGCTCCACCTGTTACCATGTTAGTAATTTCTCCAACCATATCAGATACTTCATTATCTATCGTGGCCGGGGCTTCGCCGAGCATACGCTTCATTATTTCCAAGGCGAGTGATTCTTCAAAGCTAATAGAGAAAGAGCCTTTTGCTTCCGAGCTCACCATACCAATTAAACCCGAAACATCTCCTCGAGCAATATTGTCTTGTTTTAGTTTAGGTTTTCCTGGCTTTAACTCTAATTGCGCCATGGTTTGCAGCACATTCATTAAAGAGCTAAGAAAAGGGTTTACAAATTCTACATTCATATACGGGTTCTTTTATGAGTTAAGCCGTCGCTTTTGGTTTACATTGCTGGCAAATGCCATGGGCTTCTAGGGTCGTATTGCTAATACTAAAGCCATGGTTTTGCGCTTGCGCTGCAAAAGCGTCATCTATGGTTTCATCATGTAGCTCTATGACAATTCCACACTGGTCGCAAATTAACAACTGCATTGGGTGTTGCGTACCAAAATGTGGGCATAAAATATAAGCATTTATCGATTCAATCTTATGGATAAAGCCTTGCTCAAGTAAAAAATCTAACGCGCGATAGATGGTTGGCGGTTTTGCCCCTTTCTCTGTCTCACGCAGCCTATCAAGCAAGTCATAAGCGCTGATTGAACCATTTTGTTCAGCCATAATACGGAACACTTTCTGCCGTATTGGTGTAAATCTAACCGCTCGTTGCTGGCAAATCTGTTCGGCTCGTTTTAGTAAGTCTATCGCGTTATTCGGCATATCAGTGGTTTATTAAATAGCGAGAGCGAAATACTAACATTATTTTCCGGTCTATAAAGCACAAGCTTAGAGACTCGTTAACTGAGTCGGTTTTCAACTAACGATTACTACCAACAGTACTAAGTATAGAATTAAATGCTCAGCTGTGGTGGCAATTATCAACTAAACTTCATTTTTTTAAGTTGTTGTGATTAATCGCAAATTATCGGGTTTGGTTTAATCTACCGAGCGCTTTTTTCTTTTTCGTTGGTGAATTGATGGAAGTACCAGAGCGATAGATAAGATAAGTAAGAAGTAGCAAGTCGTCGCAGGCGCTTGAAGCGGGAAGTCCACTGAAATGTGGATCAGCATGCCGACAATGGTCATGACACAAGCTAGCGCAATCCCTTTAACTAAGGGATCTTCGCGTTTGATAAATTGCTGTGTGCTCACCATGAGCGCAATGACAATCGCCAGCCCTAACAAAGTGGTGCCAATCAGACCTGACTCGAATAAGAATTGAATATACTCGTTGTGGGCGTGATCATAAAAAAGGTAAATCCCGTGCTCATTGAAGCGCTGGAACTCAGAATAAAAGCTACCCGCACCATAGCCTGACATAGGTCGTTGCTCTATGGCGTTTAACGCAAATCGCACCACATTATCCCGGGTTTCTGCATCCAGGTTGGTGGCAACCAAGCGTTCTTTTACCTTGTCTAGGCCAAACCAGGTACTCACAATCACGGTATCAATAACAAATATACTGCCGACGAGGATGTACAAGCTTTTCGGCTTGTTTTTGTAAACCACGAGCAAGAGCAGTGAGCCTAGAGTCAGGGCGCTAAAAAATGCGGTGTTGCCCATGCGAGAGCGAGTCAGCACTAAGGCGATCACCATAATGATGAGTGCCATACGTATCAAGGCCTTAGTGGTTAAGAAGGTGGCGAAAAATTGTGCCATGGCTTGTTTCAAATTTTGATGCTGACCATGCTGTAATTGCGATACCAGTAAACCAAAACCAAGACAAAGGGTGAGCATAAGGAAATTAGCGAGATGGTTGTGGTAAACAAATGAGCCCGCGGCACGACTGTTGAGCGGCAAAGAAAAAACCGGAGTGGGGTCGATTTGTGCGAGTACCAGAAACGCGCCGTAAAAGCCTTGTAAAACACCACTGAGGATCATGACGTAGGCTAATTGGGTTAACTGTTTATGGGTGGTGATAAACAAGCCTGCCAACATCACTAACCAGAGATAGCTGAGGGTTTTTAGCAGTTGGATCCATGTTTGGGCAGGATCGACACTGGCAACCCAGCTTAGATCAGTCAGGCCGACGGCAAAATACTGCAGGGCAGTCCATAGTGTAAACAGTAGCAGTGGAGTAAATAGCCATTTAACTCGCAATATGGCATCTCGCCACTGACTGAATGAAAAACAAAACAGCGTGGCTAGGATAAGGCCACTTAACCAGATTTCATTAATAGACCAAAGCCAAGGCCTGTTTCCACCTAGGGGGAAAGGAAGATAAAAGACAAAGAGTAGAAATGCCCAATAACAACCTTTTTGCATAGCAGACATGCGCGGGATCCAGAAATAGCAAGAGGGCGTAAAACGCCCTCTTTAGAAGATGGTAGTGGAAATTAGTTTTGTGATGCCGTTAGACCGCCGCCACCTGTGCCTGCGCCATTACCTGTGGATGTGGGAATTGTAGCTGTTGTAGCAACCGCTCCTGGTGTAGAGCCGGAACCACCTGCAGCTGTTGCTTCAAGTTCTGCGGTATCCGCACCCGAAGCAGCATAACCAGCTAGCAAAATATCATCAGGGATCTGTAATTCTACAGCGCGCTTTGCAATATTGAGTCGTAAAGCCAATGTTGCTTCTTCGGTTGCACCGACACTAGCAATCATGGTCGCGATAATATCAAGTTGTGCATCATCGGTTGAATTCTGAATGGCTGTGTCAAGCAAGTTTAAAACGAGTGCTTCGTTATTCTTGGCTTGTTCTACAGCTGCTACTAGGATGTCATCTTGGATCTGGGCATCAAGGGATTGACTGGCAACCAAGGCCTGCGCCAATAACACATTCAGATCTTGCGCGGGCTGCGCGGCAAGTAACGTAAGAGTTTGTGCTAATAATTCTGGGTTACTTTGGGCTAACTCAGTAAAGAGTTGTTCGCTTGTTTCACCAGCGGCCAACGCGTTATTAATGCTGTCATTCAGACTGATACCCGCAGACATATCTTCGCTAATGGTGGCGTGCACACTTCCCGTAAGCAAAATGGAGCTTAATAGGATATGTTTGATTGGCAGTTTCATGACGACTTCCCTGTAGGGTAAATTAAAAAACAAGCCGATTTTAGGGGCTTCGATAGCATAACTCAAGACAGAAAAAGTATTAGATAGATTAATTTTTTATGGCGCCGGGTTTCGCGACTAGATAACCCTGAAATCCATCTACCAATAACTCCTTTGCGGTATCGAGTTCTTGTTGCGTTTCTATGTGCTCTGCAATCACTTTAGTATCAATGCCGTGGGCAATTTGAACTAAGGTTTTAAGAAAAAACTGATTGTCCTTGTGTTGTTCAAGCTGGCGAATATAGCTGCCGTCAATTTTTAAGTAATCAGGCTTGAGGGATTGAATATAGCTAAAAGATGTAAAGCTAGTACCAAATCGATCAATCGACAGCAAGGAGCCCGCCTGTTTTAGTTCGCCGACTAATGCTTTTAAGTCGACCAAAAAGTGGTTGGCACTGGTTTCACTGACTTCGATGATGAGGCGTTTTGCCAATTGTGGCGCTTGTTTAATGGCATCTAATACGAATGTTTGAAAGTCTGCTTCAGCCAAGGAGCTGCCCGCGAGGTTGATTGACAAAGAAACTTGACTTGATTCTACTAGGGTAGCCATGACTTGCTTAAAGATGGCCTGATCAAGGGCTTTGGTTTGGTTGATCCGGTTGGCGGCAGAAAATACGTCACCCGTGTTCAGGGGCTCCCCCTTGCTGTCAACAAATCGCGTCAAGGTTTCGTAATACAAGGTTTGCTTTTGTACATTGATAATGGGTTGGAATACTAACTTGATACGGTCATAAGCAATAATATCATTAATAATCCCGTGCCAGTCACTGCGTTGAGTCGCGACGTTATCTTGGTTGGCAATGCTGATTTTACACCCTTGTGAAATGGAGTGGCTGATCTGATTATCGAGTTGGGCTAATACCGCGCCGGATTGTAGCCCTTCTTGGTAACGAACAAAAGCGCCTGCAACTGGGTTATTCGCTTGATTTAAGGTTTGATTAAGAAGTGGAGCGATTTGCTCTAAAACTTCTAGATCGGTATTGGGCATGATCACGGCGAACTCAGGGCCTTGCAGACGGAAAAAAGAGCTTTGCGGTTGACCACTGAAATTTTGCTTAAGTTTCATCGAGAGGTTTTTTAAATGGCGATCGGCTTCCTGATAGCCTAATTCTTCATTAAGTTCTTGTAATCCTTGCAGTTGAAATAGCCCGACTAAGCCGCTGTTGTTGGATTTTTTTGACTCGAGTTCCAGTGATAGCTTAGACATAAAGCTACGCTTATTACCAAAGCCCGTTAAGGTATCCATGAATGCTTGTTGGCGCATGTTTTCGGCATAGCTTGATATTTCATCGAAGTTTCGTTTTAACGCTGCGGCCATGCGGTTAAACGCCTCCACCACAATACGAAGTTCACGCGCTTTAGGCTGCATTGCGATAGGACTAAAGTCTTTATCGGCAATGGCATTGGCTTTGGCTTCGATGGCGCTTAATGGACGTAAGATTAAGCGTAACAGTAGCCAGCCGGTGAACAACGCCAGAACAAAAATAATGCCAGAGGAAATAAAGGTGTTATTGGCCATTTGCCAAAGCTGGTAATAGGCCAAGCCGGGATTACTTTGGATCTTCATCGTGGCAACGATACGCCAACCATCATTAATTTCGGTTTGGTTAACGGGCGGGTTCAACGGAAACAAAGAAATGAACCAGTTAGGAATGCCTTCAATTTGGGTTGGGTATTCGCGCTCAACAAGGGGGGTTCCATCAATACGGAACAGCTTGATCGAACGATAGTATCCTGAGTCAAAAATACTGTTTACTGTGGTTTCGACCATGGCGATGTCGTCAAGGCCGATGATATTACTTAGGGACAGGCCAAGGGAGGTGGCAGCATCTTGGCTGTGGGAATTGAGCTGCTCTTCAAGATAGTTTTGGCTTTCTTGGATATTTGTGATCAAGTTGGTGAGAAAACACATTAAAATCACACCAAACAACATGCCATTCAGGCGGGCAAATAAGCTCATATTTTTTCTCTACTGGCCTTGTTCAATCCGTTTAATTAGTTTAACCCAGGGGGCAAACCCTCTGCGTTGCTTGACTTTGTTACCTAAGCCTTGGGCTTTGGCCATCCATAACCCTTGGCCATTGAAACTGTATACCGGGCGTAAATCGCGACGCTGCTGAGCGTTTAAGATATCACGATTAATATTATCTAGCACTAAGGGGTATGCTCCTGGCTCGGGCAGATAAATCACTACCATGTGAGCTTGGTTATAGTCTAGTGCTTTTACGTACATCATACGCAATTTGTCTTCGCTTATACCTAAGGCTCTAAGGGTAAAGTACTTGGCGATGGAAAAGTCTTCACAGTCCCCCCCGGCGGTAATCAAGGTCTCAAGTGGTGTGGCCCAATAATCTTCTTGTCCCCAATGTTTAATGTCATCAATAAACTCGATCTCCCGATTAAAAAAATCGTTGACCAGTTTGAGCTTTTCAGCTTCATCTCGATCTTGGTTTTTCTCGATCAACCGCTGCCATTGTCGAACCCGATGGTGAGCCCGGTTGCCGTGTTCTTGTTTTACTTGGTTAAGTAAAACAGGAGTGAGATATTGTTGAATATTGATGGCAGGAATAGCAAGCGCGACAAAGCTTAAAGCGAAAAGGGCAGTTTTTAGCGTTGTCATCTTTGTCATCAGGAAAAATGAGTCATATTAAAGTCATTTGCAATGCTACTTAGCCTACCTCAATTACTTCCATGTGACTAAAGGTTTGATTCGATTTGTATTAGATATTTTTTGTTAAAATGTCAAAGAAACACCTTGAGCAAGTCTGTCAAGTCTATTACCATAGCGCAACAAAAAAATGCTAGCCAAATCAAATTTTGGCCTAGTAACAAAAAATAAAACAATTGCATTTCACCAGCACTGCAACAAAAAAGACAACTTTTAACTGTAAGCTCTCACACAAAACACAGGTGCGACACTATGATAGCTCGGTAGCTTGATAGTGGGCACATTACTAGCAATAAGGGACTATTATACATGGGCGCACAAGGCCATATTCGTACGTTTGGCAAATCATCGAGCTTTTTTTATCGATTAATTGATATCGTTGTTGTCTCATTGTCTTTGTTTGTCTCGTTATCTATATTCGACCAAGTCTTTGATATCCACTATTTTGCTGTTGCTTTACTGGCAACGGTGGGATTCACCATTGCATCGGAAAGTGTTGATTTATACCGCTCATGGCGAGGCAGTAACTTTAGTTACCTTGCTATGTTAACCAGTCTCGCTTGGATCATTGTCTGCGGGTTATTAATGCTGTTAGCTTATTTCACCAAATTAGGCACTGAGTATTCGCGATTGGTGATTGGTTGGTGGTTCGTCATCGCTTGGGGTGGCTTACTGTGTTGGCGGGTTGTTTTACGCTTTTACCGCGCACAAATGCGCAGAAAAGGACTCAATACACGTAATGCTGTTGTGATAGGGGTGACACCACAGGCAATTTCTCTCGTTAAAAACTTACAGCGCCACCCCGAAATAGGTGTCAAAGTGTTGGGCTTTTACGACGATCGTGACACCAGCCGACTAGATCAAGATTTACCTGCTAGGCTGCGCGGCAATGCTGAGCGGGCTTTAAAACTAGCAAAAAAGGGAGCGGTTGAGCGCGTGTATATTGCCTTGCCGATGCATGCTAAGGAACGCATCTCCCACCTGCTTTCTGAGTTTGCCGATACGACCGCCTGTACTTACCTCGTACCAGACTTTTTTACTTATAACTTGCTGCATTCTCGTTGGGATTCAGTTGGTGACATTCACACCTTAAGTGTATTCGATACGCCGTTTAATGGCTTGAGTAGTTGGATCAAGCGCCTTGAAGATATCGTGTTATCAAGCATGATATTAGCCTTAATTTCTCCTGTGCTTATTGCCATTGCTGTGGCCGTAAAGTTAACGTCGCCCGGCCCTGTCATTTTTAAACAATTTCGTTATGGTTTAGACGGGCGAAAAATCAAGGTCTGGAAGTTCAGATCCATGTCGACCATGGACAACGGGGATAAGGTGGTTCAAGCAACAAAAAATGATCCTAGGGTTACCCCGCTTGGCAGTTTTTTACGTCGCACTTCCTTAGATGAATTACCTCAATTTATTAATGTGTTGCAAGGCTCGATGTCAATTGTTGGGCCTCGTCCTCACGCGGTAGCTCACAATGAAGAATACCGAGTGTTAGTGGAGCGCTACATGCTGCGCCATAAGGTAAAACCGGGTATCACAGGTTGGGCTCAGATTAATGGTTGGCGAGGTGAAACTGACACCTTAGAGAAGATGGAAAAACGTGTTCAATACGATTTGGACTACATCCACCGCTGGTCACTTTGGTTAGATATTAAGATTGTGTTTTTAACCATTTTTAAGGGATTTGTAAGCAAAACAGCTTATTAAGGGAAAATTAAATGAAATCATTGCAATTAAATGGCGTTTCTCTGCTTAGTTTAAGTCTAGCCGCTAGCTTTAGTGTGTCTGCTTACGCCGAAGTCACCGCTAATCCTTATGTTACTGAAAATGGGATTGAAATTTTGCCTTTCGTGGAGGCAGAGCTAAAGCACGATGATAATGTGATTAATGCCAGCAGCAACGAGAAAAGTTCATGGGCAAGTGTGATAGAGCCTGGCCTAATGGTTAAGTTGAATCCAGGTAGCCACGAATACGTTTTCCTTTACCGTTTAAGCCAAGGAAATTACTTTAGCTCACACAATGATGACTACACAGATCATTACGTAGGGATGAAAGCCGATTGGCAGTTTACCGATCGCCACCGTGCAGGGCTAAGCTATGACTTTAACGCCACTCACGAAGACCGCGGCACAGGGATATCTGATGGTGCTGGTAACTTACTTGATGAGGTTATCCGTTATCGCACTAATTATGTCGATGCGAGCTACGGTTTTGGTGGTATGCAAGCCACGGGACGATTTAAATTCAACCTAGGTTATTTTGACCAGCGTTATACTAACTACCGTAATATTACCCAGTACCGTGATTATGATGAAATGCGCTACGGCGGGACTTTTTATTACCGTGTGGCTCCGAAAACGAGCTTGCTGTTTGAACTTCTGAAAAATGATAAACGCTATGACGTACTTGATGTATCAGGGGTAACACGCGACTCCGATGATTACTATGCTTATGTCGGTGCAACTTGGGATACCACAGCGACAGTGACGGGTATTGCCAAGGTGGGTTACCAAAACAAAGATTTTAAAGCCTCAAGCCGAGATAATTTCGAAGGCTTTAGTTGGGATGTGGGATTAACTTGGCAAGCGAAGGAGCATTCTAAGTTTGAAGTGGGTACCCGTCATCGCGCTAAAGATCCCGATCAAGGCGGCGATTACATTGAAGAGTCGTTTTATCGCGCCGCGTGGAATCACTACTGGCTAGAGCGCTTATCCAGTGATATTAGCTGGACTTATGTGCGCGATGACTACACCGGCAGCCCAAGACGCGATGACACCGATGAGTTTGCCTTTGGCCTTAACTATGACCTGCGTCGTTGGGTTAACTTAGGGTTGGGCTATCGCATAACTAACAAAGATTCTAATCAAGACAATTTAGATTACGATAAAAACGTGTTCTTTATTTCTGTAAACATGGTGATGTAAATAAAATGAAGCAGCTTTATTCGGTATGGTTGGCCGTTGTCGCTATCGTATTAACATGGTCCGTTCATGCTAATGATTTTGATTCTACCTACAAACTGGGAGCGGGGGATACTATCTCTATCTTAGTTTACGGTGAAGAAGAGCTTTCTATGGAGACCTTGCTCAGTGACAGCGGGCGGATTAACTATCCGTTTCTTGGGCAAATCATGGTCAAGGGACTCACCATTGAAGATCTGAAAGATACCATTCAAAAAGGCTTGAAAGGGGACTATCTGATCGATCCCAGTGTCCATGTCAGTATCGTTGAATATCGACCGTTTTTTATCAATGGTGAAGTTAAGCAGCCCGGCGGTTATGCCTTTCAGCCAGGCTTAACGGTAAACAAAGCGGTCGCCTTGGCGGGTGGTTTTACTAACCGCGCATCTAAAAGCAGCATTTATGTAACTTCCAGCGATGCTCCTAACAGAAAGCCGAAGCCCGTTAAACTCGATACCAGCATTATGCCTGGTGATATAATCACCATAGAACAAAGTTTCTTCTAAACGTCAGGTTAATCATTAATGGAACAGAAAGTCTCGGCCAGTTCGGCCATGCCGCAAATGGAACAGCTGATTGATGTTAAGCAGATTTGGCTAACTTTATTGAAGTACAAATGGAAAATACTGTTTTTCTCGATCATGGTGACGGCTATTGCCAGTTTAGTGGCTTTGTCAAAGCCTTCTATTTACACTGCAACCGCCACCTTAATGATCGAATCTAAGCAAGCAAAAGCGGTATCGGTAGAAGAGGTCTATGGCCTAGATACCCGTATCAATGAGTATTTTTTAACTCAATTTGAGATTTTAAAGTCTGACAGTATCGCCTTAGAAGTGATCCGCAAGTTGGATTTAACCAACAATCCTGAGTTTAATCCTGCTTTAGTTGAAGAGCAGAAGCTACTGGATATTTCTTTTGATATTTACGAGTTATTGCCTTTTCTTAAGGGGTTAAGAAAGCCAGCACCAGAATTATCGGAAGATGAAGCCAGTTACCGCTTAGAGCAAAGAGTATTAGCGACATTTAAAAGTAAATTAGCGATTTCACCGGTACGCAAAACTCAGCTTGTCAATATTTCATTTAGCAGTACCAGCCCGGCTCTGGCTGCTCAAGTGGCTAATGAAGTCGGTAATGTTTATATTGAAAGCAACCTAGACTCGACCATGCAGGTGGCCAATAAAGCTTCTGGCTGGCTAAATGAGCGAGTTGCTAAGTTAAAAGCCGATCTGCAAGCTTCCGAAGCTCGACTTCAGGCTTTTTTAAGAGAAGAGGGCTTAGTGGATATCGAAGGGGTTGGTGGCCTAGCGTCACAAGAGCTGAATGAATTAACCTCGCAGTTAAACAAGGCCCGAGATCGTCGTGTTGCAGCTGAATCCCTTTATAATTTAGCGCAAAGTAGCACCAACAATGTGGCTCGAATCTCTGCGGTGCCTGAGATTACCAACCATCCTGTCATTCGCGATGTTAAGTTGGCCGTGTCAAATGCCGAGCGAAAAATTTCCGATCTCGCCAAGCGATATGGTCCCAAGCACCCGAAAATGAAGGCGGCGCAAGCTGAGCTTAAATCGGCGCAAAAGAACTTAGACCGAGAGTTACGTCAACTAGTTAAAGGCATTGGCGCGGAAATGAGTGCTGCGCGTCAAGCTGAAAATACCATACGTCGTGAGATAGAGGGCCGCAAAGCTGAGTTCCAAGAGCTAACCGTGAAAAATGCGCGTTACTCAGAATATCAACGCGAAGTAGACTCTAATAAGCAACTGTATGATTTATTCTTAAATCGCTATAAAGAAACATCGGCTTCGAGTGATTTTGGCTCAACCATTGCGCGTTTTACCGATGTGGCTTATCAACCTTTGTTACCTAGTGCACCTAAACGTAAGCTCATCGTACTAATGGCTTTTGTGGCTTCATTTGGCTTTGGCTGTGTGGTGGCCTTTGTGCTAGAGGCCCTTAACGATAGCTTTACTAATGCAAAACAAGTTGAAACCACGTTAGGAGTAAGTCTCCTTGGTATTTTACCTTTAGTGAAAAGCAAAAAAGATAAGTTACCTACCTATCTGTATTACGATGATAAGCAAAGGGCCTTCTCTGAAGGCGTGCGCACTATACGTACCGGCTATATGTTGTCGAATATGAATCATGACAATCATTCGGTGTTAGTGACTTCCTCTGAGCCGAGTGAAGGCAAGACCACATCAGCGATTAACCTTGCTTTTGGTTTGGCGCAGTTAGAAAAAACCATTTTGATTGACTGCGATCTACGTCGTCCGGCAGTGGCCAAAAGATTTAATTTACCTGCTGCCCAACCGGGTTTGGCTAACTTGATTGCAGGCACTCATACCTTTGAAGAGTGCTTAGTTAAGGATGAAACCTCTGGGCTGGATATTTTATCGGCAGGACTTGTGCCACCTAACCCGCAAGAGCTATTGGCATCAGATCGCTTTGGTTTATTGCTTGAGAAGTTAAAACAGCGCTATAGCCGAATTGTTATCGACACGGCTCCTTGCCAAGCTGTCAGTGATGCTTACTTACTTTCACAAAAGGTAGACTCTTGTATTTTGGTGACGCGTGCAGAGCACACTCGTACCGGTGTGGTCAAGCACACTTTGGGTAAGCTAGTACAGCAAGGCGTGAAGATTGATGGCGTGATCCTGAACCGGTTGAATCTGAAAAAGGCAGCCAAATACAGCGGCCATGGCAGTTATTATGAATACTATGGCTATGCCGAGAAAGCGCCAGAAACGGCGAAAGTCACTAAGACAGAAAAAGAATCAGTGTAATAGTTAGCCTCATGTTATGGGGCTTTTAGGGATATAAAATGAAATCAACCATTAAGAAATGTCTATTTCCTGCGGCAGGCTATGGTACACGCTTTTTACCTGCGACCAAGTCTATGCCAAAAGAAATGATGCCTATCGTTAATAAGCCATTAATTGAATATGGTGTTGATGAAGCCATTGCGGCGGGTATTGAAGGCATGTGTATTGTAACCGGTCGCGGTAAGCACTCCCTCATGGACCATTTTGATATGAACTATGAGTTAGAGCATCAGATCAAAGGCACCAGTAAGGAAAACATGCTAGTCGATATCCGTAATATCATCGACACCGCTAAATTTACCTTTATTCGCCAAAGTGAAATGAAGGGGTTAGGGCACGCTATTTTGACCGGTAAAGAATTAGTCGGTGATGAGCCTTTTGCTGTGGTTTTAGCGGACGACCTTTGCATTAACGAAGAGCAAGGCGTGTTAGCGCAAATGGTGGCGCTGTATAAGCAATTCCGTTGTAGCATTGTTGCCGTTGAAGAAGTGCCAGCCGATGAGATCCACAAGTACGGTGTGATCGCGGGTGAGATGATCAAAGATGATCTGTACCGTGTTGATGACATGGTCGAAAAACCAGAGCCGGGTACTGCACCAAGTAATTTAGCGATTATTGGCCGCTATATTCTGACTCCAGACATTTTCGATATTCTTGAAAATCAAGAGCCAGGAAAAGGTGGCGAAATCCAAATCACCGATGCGTTATTAAAGCAAGCTCAATCGGGTTGTGTACTCGCTTATAAATTTAAAGGCCGCCGTTTTGACTGTGGTAGCGTGCCTGGCTTTATCGAAGCAACCAACTACTGCTACGATAAATTCTATAAGGGGTAATACGGCCACTTTTAGCCGGCTGATTATGACTCAGTGTTATCGTATCTTAATTAAAAGCCTGATTGCCACCCTGGCAATCGGGCTTATTTTTTTCGCTGGCCGTTATGCCCTAGCGAACTTGTATGCCAACTATGTTGAAAACAGCCTCGCCGATTGGCAAGGATTACGAGATGAGCAGGCTCTGATTGATGAGCATGGGTTGAAATCGGTATTAAATGCCGCAAAACAAGCCAATGCATTACACCCCGATCACCCTCATTATTTAGTGCTGGAAGCCAAGGTTTATCAATGGCTGTACTTAACCAGCGCGAAACAACCCAAGGTCGAGCGTTTACAACATGCTGAGCCATTATTATCAAGTTTAACCTTGTTAGAGCAAGCTGTGGCCTTAAGACCCCATTGGCCAAATACTTATGCCGATCTGGTGCAAACTAAACTTTGGTTAAATCAAATCGACGATGAGTTTGCTTTAGCTTTTGCGCTGGCTGACCAGTATGGGCCGATGACAGCGGAAGTGCATTTGGTGTTGAGTCAGGCTGGTTTGTTAGCTTGGCGTGAACTGTCGACCCCATTGCGCCAATTAACCAATAAACATATCGCGCTGGGGTTATTGCATAAACAAAGTCAATCTGCCTTGATAGGTTACTTAGGGCGTCTCAATCGTCTAGCCTATGGCTGCGCTCTTGCTAGGCAGAAGGTAAAACGAGATGAACACTTCCCTTCTGTTTTGTTACCTTCAAGGTGTCGTCGGAACTAGCATGATTAGATGGCCTTTATTAATTCCCTCGCTGTTAGTGGTTGCTGTTGCTCCTGCACTATCACTGTTGAAAACCTTGGGATTAGCCAGCCAACAGATTTGGCTACTTGAGCAAGGGTTAGGTGGGGATAAGGTGGTTCACTTTAGCTTTGGTTTTGCTTTGATGTTGGCCATGTTGTTAGCCTTGTTTAGCTTACTTAGGGATGAATTACGTCTGCGTTTTAAGCCTTATCTGTGGTTAGGTATTGGCGTACTTGTGGCCTTTTTCATTGATGAGTGTTTGCAGGCTTGGTCACCATTGCGGCAGTTTGATTTGCTGGACTTTGCGATGAGTGCCTTGGGCGGGGGCTTTGCTTGGCTTTTATTTCAATTGGCTAGGCAGATTTGGTTAGAGAAGGTGGATTTATGATTGACTTACATTGTCATATTTTACCGGGAATTGATGATGGCGCAGACCAAGTTTCGACCAGTTTACATATGTTGGCCATGGCGCGTGATGACGGTATTACCCATAGTGTCATGACGCCACATATTGAGCCTGGGCGCTTTGATAATAATCAGCAGACCATCGCAGCCGCGGCGAGTTTGATCAGGCAACAAGATAACAGCTATTCCTTTTCTTTGGCTGCCGAAGTGCGCCTTGACCCGCAGATTATGTTGTGGGCTAAGCAGGAGGTACTGCCTTTTATTGGCCGTTATCGACAAAAAAATGTGTTATTGCTCGAGTTTCCCCACGCCCATATACCGCCAGGTAGCGACAATCTCACTGCTTGGTTATTAAAACAGGGTATTTTGCCCATGATAGCGCACCCCGAGCGCAATCGAGCCGTTTGGGAACAACCTGCTAAATTGCTGCCTTTCATTAAGCAAGGCTGCTTAATGCAAGTGACGGCCAACTCTTTACTTGGTGGGTTTGGTGAGCGTAGTTTGCTGCGAGCAAAAGCCTTACTGGAAGAAGGCCATGCCAGTGTGATTGCCAGTGATGCTCATAACTTAAGTAATCGTACACCTAAGTTATCCGCAGCGTTAGCCAAGGCAGAGCAATGGCTCGGTCATGATAAAGCCAGAGCCTTGGTATTGGATACCCCAGCAGAGATCGTCGGTTTGTAGCGGGTTATCCAGTAACGGCCTGCTTTTTCTCTGCGCCACGTAAAATGGCATGGATCAATTCTTCTGCGTCAAATTTTGTCAGCGCCTCATCGGCGCCAATTTGGTGAGCGCGATCAACACTGATTTCGCTTGATAGTGAGGTGTGTAAAATAATATAGGCATCAGCAATCGCAGGGGCGCTACGCACTTCAAATGCTAGCTCGTAGCCATCTAGACCGGGCATTTCAATATCACTCACGAGAATATCAATAGGCTCACCTTGCGCTGCACATTGTTTCATGTTTTCAAAGGCATCATGGCCGTTTTTGTGCAGCAAGTAATGCACGCCCATTTCATCAAGGGCGCCAGCCAATTGACGGCGGGCCACGGATGAGTCATCCACCAATAAGATGTTTTGCGACCTGAGTAATGCTTTTTCATGGCTGGATAATGTTGGCAATGCCTTATTATCTTTGTCGGGGTAAACTTGATCGAGTAATAGCTCGACATCCATCAGCTGCACTAACTTATCTTCTACCTTAGTCACGCCGGTGACATAAGTATGGCGGCCAAGGGATTGCGCAGGGGCTGAAATTTTCTTCCAATCGCATTCAATGATCTTATCGATACTGCGTACCAAAAAGCCCATTAATTGTCGGCTGCAATCGGTAATAATAATGACGCAGTTTTTGCGCTCTGCGGGTTTGATTGGAGGGTAGCCAATGGCCTTGGCCATGTCAATGACCGCTATGGTTCGGCCGCGAAAGTTTGCCGCGCCCAAAACGCAAGGATGAGCATTGGGGATACTGGTCAACTGAGTGAAGGGAACGATTTCTTGTACTTTGAGTGTGCCAATTGCAAAACTTTGCTGCGATGTTAGATGAAACAGCAGTAAACCCTGTGATTGATGATGACTGGTTTGGTTTTTCATTGTGCACTCGCTATTGAGAAAGAGACGGTATTAGCGAAATGGTCCGCTCTGGTGATTGCCTCTGGCTAATGCTTAGAGAATAGCAAGAAATCGATAATGTCGAAATCCTCGCTTGAGTGGATATGTGACTATTGCAGCGAAGTTTGCGCTTTATCATTAGTTATACAGGGTTTTAGGTATTTTTACTTAACACCAGACAGCTTTATTGGTATAAAACCGCCTTCATTATAGCAAGACTATTATTTTTACTTTTCATTTAGTACAGGGTCGTGACTTTTCGATGTTTTTATCCGAATTTTTTACTGAGAACAACAATCAAGTTTTGATCACTCCTGAACAAGCAAGTCATTTTGCGAAAGGAGTGGCAGGGGACTTTAATCCTTTGCATGACCCTAGCAATAAACGCTTTTGTGTGCCTGGTGACTTGCTGTTTTCCATGGTGCTGGCCAAATATGGGCTCAGCCAACGCATGTCATTTAACTTTGCTGGCATGGTGGGTAAAGACGTTGCCCTTAACTTCCCTGATACCGATGCGCTTAGTTTTGATATCAACGATGACAATGGCAAGGTGTATTTAGCGGTAGAGCGTGAGGGGGAGGTGTGTCACGATGCTGCGGTGATTGAAGCCATGGCGCGAAATTATGTTGAATTTTCTGGTCATAATTTTCCTCACATATTGGTGCCTTTAATGGCAGAGCACAATGTGATGCTTAATCCAGAGCGCCCACTTGTTATTTATGACAGTATGGAATTTAACCTAACCCACGTAAACTTCAGTGAGCCACCTAAATTAGAGTTGGCAGAGAGTCGTCTTGAGGTCAATGGCAAGCGTGGTGTCGCATATCTTATTTTCGACGTTAAATCGGCAGGCGAAGTCGTGGGTACTGGCTCGAAAAAAATGATGTTAAGCGGGTTACGAGCGTTTGATCAAGCCGCGATTGATGCATTTTGTGTGCAATACCTAGCTAGCCGCGATAACTATAGCGCCTAATCCTTTTAGCTAGGCCGTCTCTGGCCTAGCTCCCTCCTCAACCAACTGCTTTGTAATTAGTTTTACTTGATTAGTGCATAGACTATGTTGGTCTTAGTTAAAAAATGCCACAATAGCCGCCTGGTTCTAAGGATTGGCAAAAGTGATGAAAAAAGATACTAAAATCGTTTCGGCAGGCAGAGCAAAAAAATGGACGAAAGGGGTGGTTAACCCTCCTTTGGTAAGAGCGTCTACCGTGGTGTTTGACTCGGTTGCACAGATGAAGCATGCCACTGGTAATCGTACCAATAAAGTGATGTTTTATGGCCGCCGCGGCACGGATACCTCATTTGCGTTTCAAGAAGCCATGGTTGAGCTGGAAGGCGGAGCGGGCTGCGCCCTTTACCCATCGGGCACGGCTGCGATCAGTAATGCTATTTTGTCATTTGTTAAAACTGGCGATCATATCTTAATGGTCGATACGGCTTATGAGCCAACCCGTGATTTTTGTGACAAGATGTTAGCCAACTTAGGCATCTCGACCACTTATTATGACCCTATGATAGGGGCCGGCATTGCCGAGCTGATCCAGCCTAATACTCGCATTTTATTTTTGGAATCGCCCGGCTCGTTGACCATGGAGGTGCAAGATGTACCTACCTTGGCCAGCATTGCTCACCAGCACGATATCACCGTGATGTTAGATAATACTTGGGCGTCACCGTTAAATTTTGACCCATTTGCTCATGGGGTTGATATCAGCATTCAAGCCGCGACCAAATACATAGTGGGTCACTCCGATGTCATGCTAGGAACGGCGACGGCGAATGAAGCACACTGGCCACAACTAAGAGAAAACAGCTACCTAATGGGGCAGTGTACCTCCCCTGACGATATCTACATGGCGATGCGAGGACTGCGTACCATAGGGGTACGTATGAGACAGCACCAAGAAAACGCGCTTAAGGTTGCTCATTGGTTGGCAACGCGAGATGAGGTGGATCATATTCGCCATCCTGCGTTGAGCAGTTGCCCGGGCCATGAATTTTTTAAACGCGATTTTAGCGGCAGTAATGGCCTGTTTTCATTTGTGCTGAATCGCGGTAATCAAGCTGCATTGACGGCGCTACTTGATGGCATGCACCATTTTAAAATGGGCTTTTCGTGGGGCGGGTACGAGAGCTTGATCTTGGCGGTAAGTAATGTCCAAGGCTTACGAAGTGCAACCCAGTGGCAGGCGGCTGGCCCGTTAATACGAGTGCACATTGGTCTTGAAGACCCAGATGATTTAATTGCTGATTTAGAGCAAGGGTTCGCCAGATTTAACCAGGTCTTGGCGCAAGAAGCATAAGCGGGTTATAAGCGTTTTAGAAAGCGCCAAAGCAGCCAAATATTGAGGGCCGTGGCGCTCACAAAAGCCAGTTGCAGAAAGATAAAAAATAGATTTAGCGCTTGCACTTTTTCCTCACTACATATTGGTTGATTTATGAACACATTATGCAGGGGGGGCTGGTCTCTATCTATGCAGGATTTCCCTGATACAGGTAGCGTGAAACAAGACGTTGAACAAAAAAAACCAGCCATATGGCTGGTTTTCTATCAGCGCTCAGCTTAAGCTTGGCGTCTGGTGGCTACCGCATCGGCTAATTGGCGCAGCACGGTTTCGGTATCCGGCCAGCCAATACACGCATCCGTAATACTTTGTCCGTAAGTGGCCGCTTTGCCATCCACGAGATCTTGACGACCTTCCACTAGGTGGCTTTCGATCATCACCCCAAATATAGACTTGTTACCCGCGGCAATTTGACCTGCCACATCGGTAGATACGTCAAGCTGCTTTTTGTATTGCTTGCTGGAGTTTGCGTGGCTAAAGTCGATCATGACTTTCTGTGGTAGTTCAGCTTTGGCGAGATCACTACAAATGGCTTCAACATGGGCAGCACTGTAGTTTGGCTCTTTACCACCACGAAGAATAATGTGACAGTCAGGGTTACCCGAAGTAGAAACGATGGCTGAGTGGCCAAACTTGGTGACCGACAAAAAGTGGTGAGGTGCACTGGCTGAGCCAATCGCGTCAATGGCCACCTTAATGGTGCCATCGGTACCGTTTTTAAAGCCGACTGGACATGATAGACCTGAAGATAATTCGCGGTGAACTTGTGATTCAGTGGTGCGAGCGCCGATGGCACCCCAAGACATGAGATCGCCAACATATTGCGGAGAAATCATATCGAGGAATTCACTCGCCGTTGGCATGCCCAACTCATTTAGATCCAACAATAATTTACGGCCAATGCGCAAACCATCGTTAATTTGGAAACTATCGTTCATATAGGGGTCGTTAATTAGCCCTTTCCAGCCAACTGTGGTGCGCGGTTTTTCAAAGTAAACACGCATGACAATCTCTAGGTTGTCTTTGAGCTCTTCACGTAAAGAGAGTAACTTTTTGCCGTATTCAACGGCTGCTTGGGTGTCATGGATTGAACATGGGCCAATCACAACTAACAAGCGGTCATCTTTGTCTTGTAAAATGTTTTGGATGGCGGTTCGGCCTTGATACACAGTCGCTGAAGATTTTTCTGTGGCTGGGTATTTCTCTAGTACAGCAATGGGGGGTAAAAGTTCTTTGGTTTCGCGAATGCGAAGATCATCCGTTTGGTATTGCATAATACTCACTCATTAATTATGGCCGAGATGGCTCGGCAATGCTTATCCCTTTGTGTCCTTAATGTACCAGCCTTAACGGGGCTGGCGCAAATTTGACTGATAATTATATAGACTATTTATGCTATTTTTTAGCTTAAATAGTCGATTCTGTCTTTGTGTGTAGATGGTTAAGTATTTGGTTGGCTTGCTTCCTTGCATCCAATAAATCATTTTGATCTAAGCTAGCTTCAAATTCCCCTAGTTCAGGAAATAGTTTGTACATCATGGGGTCGGGATACATGTTGACGACATCCATGGTGATGCTCTTAGGCACCTCAAAAAACACAAACGGAGCGGGGTCAATAAAACTACGCAGCTTTTCAACCAAGCGTGAGGCGGTTAAGGCCTCGATAAAATATTCTTCGCTGTTATTGGTGTTATCCCATTCACCTATGGCTAATTGAGCTCGGTACGGCAGCTCTTCGGATACATCGTCTTTTTCCAGATAGATGGCGTACAGTAAACTGGGCTCATTTTGATTATCTATCCACAATCCCATTAACTTAATGTCTGGGTTGGCAATAAACAATTGGGGAAGTTTTTCTAAGGTTTGCACTAATAGCTGGTTACTTTTTATCATTGCATACTCTAACGCGGTCAATAGTAGGTCGCGAGATACCGCCCACCTAGGAGAGTCATGTTTTATCATAAAAATGGTGAAGTTAGCGTGACAAGCTCTGGATGTTTTGACTATTCGCGGGTAAATTGATTTACATCAAGCAAATGCAACACTTTGATGAGCCCTTGAACCAATCGAGGTTTATCCCTGTGTCTGTGATTTGATTGCCGTTAAACTGGGATGGACCGAGGTATACCCAA
The DNA here is from genome assembly GCF_021295345.1 of Motilimonas eburnea. Classification (GTDB taxonomy): domain Bacteria; phylum Pseudomonadota; class Gammaproteobacteria; order Enterobacterales; family CBDFNC01; genus Motilimonas; species Motilimonas eburnea. Next base: position 69,968 of record NZ_JAIMJB010000003.1, on the reverse strand, counting down.
TCAACTTGAAGATGCTGAAATCAAACATATCCAGGTTGATTGGGTATAATAATAGACATTCTGTCATAGGGAGCAGTAAGTGAAACAGACCACACGAAAAATGGCCGCCAATAAACGTATTGCATTAGTGGCTCATGACAACAAGAAAGCAGATTTACTGGCCTGGGCTAACGAAAAAGCCGAGCAGCTTAAATTTCATCATTTATTTGCCACGGGGACCACAGGCACCTTACTCAGTAAAAAAGTCGGCCTTCCGGTTAAGTGCTTACTCTCTGGCCCGATGGGGGGAGATCAGCAACTTGGCGCGCTGATTGCCGAAGGGGAAATTGACGTGATGATTTTTTTCTGGGATCCCCTTAACGCGGTACCTCATGATCCCGATGTAAAAGCCCTATTACGTTTGGCTGCCGTATGGAACATTCCTTGTGCCACCAACAAATCAAGTGCCAATTTCTTAATGAATTCAGAGTTCATGAATAACGAATATGAAATTGAAGTGCCTGATTATGCAGGTTATTTAGCAGAACGTACTCAGTAAAACAGTTTTGCACACCCATTTTATTTGGTGTGCAAGTAAGGAAGCTTAAATGTCAGGAACCCGCACCGGCGTGGCTCAAGCCAAGTTAAGTCAAATCACCGTTTTCCCCATAAAATCAACGGCAGGCATGCACCTCAACCATGCTTTTGTGGAAGAGCTTGGCTTATTGTTTGATCGCAGGTTTGTTCTCGTTGATCATAAAGGCAAATTTATTACGGCTCGCACCCAGCCGACCTTAACCTTAGTTCACAGTGCCTTGAGCGAAAATGGTTTGCATGTTCGTGCGCCCAATATGCCCGCGCTGGAAATTGATAAGCGCGCTTTTGGGCACCTTTATCTTGATGTCGAGATCTGGGGCACGCAAGTCAGTGGTCAATGGTGTCATAAAGATTATGATACTTGGTTCAGTGACTATTTAGGGCTGCCTTGTCGGCTGCTTTATTTTGCCGAGCAAAGTGAGCGCTTGGTTAAAGATCGGCAAACGCAAGTGGCCTTTGCCGATGGTTATCCTTTGTTGCTGATATCGCAAGCATCCCTTGATGACTTGAATGAACGTGCCGATGAAAGTGTGACGATGGATCATTTTCGTCCTAACTTAGTGGTCAGCGATTGTACCGCATTTGCCGAAGACAGTTGGAAAACCATTCAGATTGGCGAGGTTCGTTTTTCGGTCGTAAAACCTTGTTCTCGCTGTATATTTACCACCCTAGATCCCTTTACAGGAATAAAAAGTGAGCTTAACGAGCCCCTCAATACGTTACAAAAGTACCGCAAGGGGAGCGATGGACAGGTCTACTTTGGTCAAAATTTGATAGCACTAAACGAAGGTAAAATATCGGTTTTTGATAAGGTTGAGGTGCTCGAATATCAAACGCCGGAGGAGTATGTTAATCATGCGCCTAAGCTACGTAGTACTGCATTAGTTGACCAAGCTCACCAGTGGAATAAGCAACACACTCAAGTGTTAACCTGCGTTGCCGTGATAGAGGAAAGTCACGACGTCAAAACGTTTCGCTTTAGTTGCACTCATATCCCTAAGTTTAGCTACCTAGCTGGCCAATACATCAATATTGAAGTTAACATAGATAACAAGCCATACAAACGCACTTATACTCTGTCCTCAACACCCACGCGGCCCGATCTCATTAGTATTACAGTGAAAAAGTTGCCTCAAGGTAAGGTTTCAAGCTGGCTTCATGAGCAGCTTGAGATCGGCCAATCGCTCGTTGCCCATGCACCTGCGGGTAGCTTCCACTTACAAAAAGCACCCAGTGAGGCACCGTTATTGATGATATCGGCAGGGGTAGGGGTAACGCCTATGCTATCCATGCTACGTTATATCAGTGACTTGGAGCCAAGTCGTGATGTGGTGTTTATCCATGCGGCGAAAACCCAAGCTGACTTGTTATGTCGACAAGAGCTGAGCTTTTTTCAATCATTGTTACCTAATCTCAGTCTGCACTATTTTATCAGCCGTGAACAAGTGCAAACGCCCGCATTAAACCCGGAAGTGCAAGCTGGTCATATCAATCAAGGCGTGTTTGAGTTGGTGAAAGATTTAACCAAGTGTACGGCATTTGTTTGTGGGCCAGTCGGCTTTATGGCGCAAATGAAGCAATATTTATTGGCGGCTGGTTTACCCTCAAGTCAGTATCATGATGAAAGTTTTGGTCAAAAAGACGGCTTTGGTGGCAATAAAAAGCAACTAAATATTTTGTTCGACAGTTGGGATACTTATGTCGAAGGGGATAACCAACTTACCTTATTAGAGCAAGCAGAGCAGGCTGGATTGAGCTTGCCGTTTTCTTGTCGAGGCGGTATGTGTGGCGCGTGTAAGGTGCAGTTGCAATCGGGCGAAGTGCGCATGTTAAGTGATGCGGCATTAACGCCGGATGAGCGTGACGCGGGAGTTGTGTTGGCCTGTAGTTGTGTTCCGCAAACCGATCTTGTGGTGTCGCAGCACTAAGGATAGTGATGATTGGCTGCCACACGCCGTGTAAAGGTGTCAAAAAAGCGCAGTTGGCCACTTTTTTGACACTGACTGAGTGAGCCTAACCGCGCAGGCCAACAAAATTTTGACGGGCATATTCTGGGCGAGCCGATTTTAGTAACTCAACTTCTTCTTCTGTCATCTTTCCTTGTGGTAGGCCCAATAACTTGTGGGTGAGTAATGGCCGTGCGGCAAGGTTGATCGACAGCTTCACGATACGTCGTTCGCCGTTTATTTCTTGGGTCGCTAATGCGGGCACCAGTACACCTGCATCTAATAGGTTAGCAACGGCCGGTTCATTTAAGGGTAAAGACAGCACATTTTTACGCTGAATGATGTATTCACGTAAAACTGCTTTCTCTTCAAAGTCGAGGCGCTTTATCATCTCGGTCATACGCTTATGTTGCTCTTGCTGCTCGGTTTTATGGGTCAGCTTATAGTGAGTGTATAACAGGGCTTTAGCAATAAAGTAGGCACAACTAATAATGCTGGCAACGGTTAGATAGGGGCTCAGTTGAGCCTGCAGCAAATGGATATTGAGTGCTTCGGCTAGCCCGTTGGGCAGAAGTAACATAAATATGCCACTCAATAATACCCAAGCCATTAATAGGCTAAATTGAACATTCATTGAGAATTGCGTAATGATATGTTTCATGTTGTATCCCCTTCGTCTTTCCAATGAGGCATGGTGGAAAATGTTAGTTGGCATCGAGATGAGCCTGATGGGATAGTTTAAGCAAGTGTAGTGCCAATATTAATGCTAGGCAAAAAAAAGCCCTTGGTTAGCCAAGGGCAGGTCTTGTTAGGATCGCATCACTACAAAAGTGCGATTTGATGGAGATGTCCTTGCCACAACTCACCGGAGAAATCTCTAACCGAAACCCATCCTGTATTTTGTTGGTGGCTAATAACCACGCCTTCGCTGAAGTCGAGGTTACGTCGGGGATATACCACGCGTTTTCCAATCCACATAAGCCAATTCGCTAAGTCTTAAAAGCCTGCTCAGTATAAATGGCATATATGACAAGAATCTGACAGCCATGATGCTGGCTATTTTGCCAACTGACTAATTAGGCGCGCTGCGACATTGGCGGTACGATTGTCTTGGTCAAAATTGGGGTTGTATTCGCTGATGTCCGCCAGTTTTAGCTTGCTTTGACCATGCTTTTTGACCGTGAGAATAAGGTGCTCCAGTAGCTCTAATGGCATGCCATAAGCCGCTGGCGCGCTGACTCCCGGTGCTATGTATGCGGGTAAAACTGCGAGATCAACACTGATATAGATAGCATCCATTTCATTAATAAAGGATTTAATGACCGCTTTGACGACATCAATATTATTCCAATGCAGCTCGGTATCGTATTTGTATTTAACTTGAAACGCTTTGGCGCGTTGGAACAAGGCTTGGCTGTTACTGATTTGGCTTACCCCAAGGCAGAGATATTGCAGTTCGCGCTGGTGCTCCTTAGCGTGCTTCATTATCTGATAGAATTGGCTACCCGATGAGCCACCATCTTGATCGCTGCGGATGTCAAAATGGGTATCAAAATTGATGACGCCAATTTTTGCCGATGCAGGTAACTGCTTATCTAATCCCTGGTAGCAGCCAAAGGCGAGCTCTTGTCCGCCACCCAACACAATGGGGAAGTGTTTTTTTGCGAGTATATCGGCGACCATGGTTCCTAAATCAGCTTGCGCCTTGGACAGCTCAAACCACTCGCAATCTAGATTGCCCGCATCATAAACCGGTTTATCTAGATGCCAAGCAAGATTAGCAAGGGCTCGGCGAATGGCCTCTGGCCCTTTGGCTGCGCCATGCCGTCCCTTACTTTTTCGTACGCCCAAATCACACGGGAAGCCGATTAAACAAGTGCCAGGTTGTGCACTAGGGCTTAACCGAGTCACTTTATTATGCCAACGTAAGGCTAGTGGGCTGTCTTCTCGGTCTTGTTTGCCTAGCCATAATGGCGAAGATATCTCTGTCATTCTAATCATCTCAGGGGGTTAGCTGATTTTAGTTTGGCACATCGTGGTCAAACTAAAACCCATATCCGCCCCTTTAATGACAAAATTAATGCATCTGTGAACTGCTGCAAAATTCTTGGCTTAGTAACATAAAGACTCGCAAGCGATACCATCGTTATCATTATCTAACCTGCTTAAGCCACAGGTATTTAGATAAAACTGCGCTTCTTGGCAACTCTGCATTTGGTTGCAATAGCGCTTATCTTCACAGGTCAATGCAGTCGAGGTGGAGGTGTTGTCACCGTTGAGGTGGCAGAGGCTACCTCGCTCATGTTTATTTAACCCTCGCTCAGGGAATAAGCGCAGTTTAGTGACCCGCTCCAGTTGGGCGAGGCTGACTTGATATTGGTCTATTTCATTTAACTGAAAGCCTTGATGGGGAATGACAAAGGCCATGGTAGTTTGCTGGTTAATGGGGCTGGCATAGGCTTTAAAATAGGCTGAAGGAATGCGAACTTGGTGTGCTAACCATCGCTGATCGCTAGGCTGATATATTGGACCGGTTATGACCATCAGGTGACCAAGCTCGAGCGTGCATTGGCGCTCCCAAGCTTCTAAATCTGCCCAGCCTTGACGGTTAAACTCGGGTAGCTGCGGAACGATGTTGCTCATCAAGTATGATTGCTGGGCTGACGTTGAGGTGAAATCCATTGAGGCCGCAGGGGCAAGGTGGCCGCGATCATAACCCGTGGCCAGATAAAGGGAGGGGTCGACTTGAGCTGAGCTAGGTAAGTCGAGGTCGGGAATAAAATCATAGCCCTCATCATAGCCAATGACACGTTCGGGAGTTAATTGATAGCTGACCCAATCTGCGGTGCGATGGGTTAGGTTAAAGCCAACTTGATAGCCTTCACGACACAAACTGAGATCTGATTGATGGCCGACTAGGGCGTGTTCACAGCCGATAGCGCCAATGGTTGCGCTTGGTTGACTTGTTTGCAGTGAACTGGTGCCACCTTGGCAACCAGCAATGACAAGGAGTAGGCAAGTTGAGAGGTAGGGTTTGCGCATGGATAATAATGTATTGATTTATTTGTCATTAATTGTAGGCGAACTGATGTTTATTTTGGACAGGGGTGGTTAGGAAATATCTATACTGTGACCTTAGCCTGTGAAACAAACGCTAGTTTTTTGGTGTATTTTCTTTATGCTGAGTGCAGTCATGATCATTAGGGGGCGTTATGTCAGCACACTTATCTCAGCAGTTTCAAGGTTTTAATCTAGGTGTCATAGAAGGGTTTTATGGCAAACCTTGGTCTTGGCAGACTCGACAAGCCTATTCTGGCTTTTTGGCACAACAAGGATACGGAGCCTATATTTATGGTCCCAAATTTGATCTTAAGCTACGTGAGCATTGGCAGCAGCCATGGAGTGATTCTGAGCGAGCGCATTTACAACAATTAGCCCGTTGTTATCAGCAGGCAGGGTTAAAGTTTGGAATCGCTTTAAGCCCTTACGAAGTTTACCAACACTGGAATAGTCACACCCGGCAGGCCTTGGTTAAGAAGATGTCAGAAATCAACGCCATAGGTGCAGATATTTTATGTATCTTATTTGATGATATGCGTGGTGATGTGCCAGAACTGGCGGTGAATCAAGCCGAAATTTGTGATTTCATTGCTCAGCACAGTCAGGCAAAAGAAATCATTATGTGCCCGACTTATTATTCAGATGATCCTGTTTTAGAACGTATTTTTGGTGCAAAGCCGGAAGGATATTTAGAGCTATTGGGTGACCGATTAGATAACAAATTCGACGTGTTTTGGACCGGGCCAAGTGTGTGGTCGGTCGCTTACCCTCCAGAGCATTTACAGCGCGTTGCCAGTCAGTTAGGCCGCAAGCCGGTGATATGGGATAACTACCCAGTGAATGATATGAAAAATTGGCATTATTTATTTTTGCGTGCCTTTAAGGACAGGTTGGCTAGCATGCCTAGCTTAACGCGGGGCCACTTTGTTAACCCGATGAACCAGGCCCAACTGTCAAAAATTTCTTTGTCTACCTTGCCTATGGTGTATCAACAAGGTGAGCAATACGATCCTGAACATGCTTTACATCAAGCGTTAACGGATTTAGTGCCGAGGGAGTTAGCGGCGCAACTAGCGCAAGATGTTGCTGACTTTGCTGATAGAGGTTTTAAGTTATTAAGCGTTGAGGAAGTGGAAAGGCTAAAAGCGCGATATGGTCAATTTGATCATCCTATGGCGCAAGAGGTGTTGGGTTGGCTTAACAAAGAGTACGAGTTTGATGCTAATCAGGTGCAACAATGGACCCAAGATTGACAGCAAGACGCTGCCATCAAGTTGTCATAGTGAGGGGGTATTGTTGTCGCGTTAACAATAAATATCCCCTTGGTATGATTGCGGCAATTGTTTAAATTATCTGCAAAAAAATTTTTCATGAAGATGAAAAACTTTCACTTTATTTCGTGCTCTGCTAAGGCTATTTATTGCAATGTAATCAACATTGGAGCTTTAAAGCTATGGGTAAGACATTCATCAACGATGATTATGATGACGACTACGAAGAGCCTGACTACCATGATGTGGCTGATCACAAGCGCAAGAAGAAAGAAAAAATTCAAGCGAATCTTGTGCGTGAAAAGCGGCGTCAAAAGAAATATGCAGAGGGTGACGACCAAAGTTTTTAGTTAATAAAAAAGCCAGCTATCTAGCTGGTTTTTTTATTCGTTATATCCACAAAATAGCTATATAAGAGCTCACTTTATGGGCTTTCAGGTATCACGAAAGTAGCGTCACAAACGCTAATCCTTAGGTTTGCTTAATTCGAACATGCCTTCATGCAAAGTGAGGTCTCTGGTCAGCTTGTGTTGCCACTTTTGCTGTATCTTGATGAGTTCAGGGCTGCCTTTGAAGTGGTTAAAGGCATCTTGCCATTGTTTTGCAACACTGGGGGCGGTGTTTTTTGAAATGGCTAAATAGCTGTATGCGGTGTTGACGTAGTGGACTTTAACTAAGCGTTTAAATTCAGGCTGCTGTGCAAGCATATAGGCATGTTCAATATCACCCGTTAAAACCGCATCAAGGCGTTTGGCTAACAGCATTTTATAGGCCTGCTCCAACGTATTGAGTGGGTATAAGTTATTGAACCCTTGTGACTTTAACCAAGTCTCGCGGTTATCCGCACGCAGTACCCCTATGTCTTCTAGTTGTTTGAAATGCTCAAGTTGATGAAAAGAAGTATCGGTGTCTTGGTGAACAATAAAATACCAATGCTTTGCCATCACAGGTCCTATCCAATGAAAACTGCGCTCACGTTGAGGGTTTCGCTCAGCACTAAAGATCAGCGTGTTGGGCCGCTGTAAACCCACCTCAAGCACGCGAGCCCAAGGCGCGATTTCGATTTCTTGTTGGTGTTGAGTATGACTCGCCAGTAATCTGACGTAGTCTGTGATCACCCCTTCGACTTTACCGTGACGTTCAAAGTTCATTGGGGGCTCATGGGAAGTGAGTAAGGCTAAATCAGCTTTGACCATAAAAGGAACGAAGAGCATGGCGAGCAACCAGGCTGTTCTGTATTTATTTAATAAAAACAATGGATTAAATGTGTGAAGGGAAAGCACGATTTGCTCCTGCTGTTTAAAAGTCGTTTTATTATACCCAATATCCCATTATTGCGGCTAAAACAAAAGTGGTGCGTGGATCCACTTTGGTTCAGCTGAGGTTGAGCTTTAATTGCTAGGATAGATTTCAAAGTACCTGCTTTCAGAAGTGCTTGAGTACCGATGGCAGCAAAAGAGGAGATAATGATGAGGATGATATTGGTCGGGATAGGGTTGACTGCGTTGGTCGGGTGCGCTCAGATCCCAACGCAGCAGTCGATGGTTGAGCAAGCACAATGGCACTCTCTTGGCGAGCGTGATGGTAGACAAGGAAAGCCCTTAAAAACGGCAGATGAATTGGTCCAATTAGCCAATCAATATCAGGTTGTGGTGACGGATTACGATCAATACCTAGAGGCTTACCAACAAGGCGTAAATAGCTATTGCACCGAACAAGATCCTTACGAGTTAGGCCGTCGAGGTCGACCTTATTTCGGTGTCTGTGACGACAAGGATCAAGGCCGCTTTAAGTTACATTGGCAACGCGGCAGAGATAAGTTCTTTCGTCCCGAATTTCCTGATTAAGTGGCGCTAAGCCCGCATGCTGCTAAAAGCCATGAGGGCAAGAAAATTCCATGGCTTGATGGGTTCGAGGGTGTTTTATTTTGAGCCAAGTCGCATGAAGCAATAAGCGTGAAGACAGCGCTTGTGCTTCGGGGGTGGCGTAGAAATAGTCACCTAAAATCGGATGACCGATGGCTTGCATATGCACTCTCAGCTGGTGGGTGCGCCCCGTGATGGGAGTCAGTTTGACCAGACTGGTTTGCTCATCTTCGCTTTGCACATCGTAATAGGTTTGTGATGCTTTACCATTTTCATAACACACTATCTGCTTGGGTCGGTTAGGCCAATCACAAATCAATGGCAAATCAACTAATCCCGATTTTTCGGCTAAGTGTCCCCATACTCTGGCGTAGTAAACTTTTTCTGTTTCGCGATTCATAAATTGTTTTTTTAGATTTCGTTCGGCATCTTTATGCATAGCGAGAACGATCACGCCTGACGTCGCCATATCGAGGCGGTGAACAATTTGGGCATCAGGAAACTGCTCTTGCACCCGGCGCCAAGTGCTATCACTGTGCTTAGGATCCCGCCCCGGCACAGACAACAAACCGCTGGGTTTATTGACGACGATAATGTCCCGATCTTGGTAAATAATATCTAACCAAGGATCCGTTGGGGGGTGATACTCGAGCATTGCCATAGGAGTTTTCTAGCCTAGATTGAAAATGGCGCTAGGATACCTTTTCCTTCTTGAATGCGCAAAGCTCACGCATGTTTACGGCTATTGCTTAGCTTGTTGTATAGTAGCCGCCGCGCGATAATGAATGTGAATACCAAGCTTAAGGAGTGCTCATGATGTTAAGAGAGATAAATAAGCAGCAATACCGTCAACGCCTTAATCGTGTGATAGTGGCCGCTATTGCGCTGCTGACGGTGGTAGCCTTAAGTATCTCCACAACTTTGATCCATTTTTTTGGGGATGAGGCGGGGTCAAATTTTGTTTTAAATTTGGCGGGGGTGGTATTAGGTGGCGGACTCGTATTGCAGTTATTGCGTTACTATCGTGCTCACCCATATATGCGGGAAGTTATGTATGTGTGGGATCTTAAACACGAGCTTAACCTTATCAATCGTAAGATCCGCAACATTGAGCAAGCTGCGCAGCAAGGGGACGAAACGGCAATGCAGGTGTTACACTTTTCCTATCAAGGGTCGCGTCAACTTTGGCAGCTGGATGATAACACCATCACGCTTGATGAGTTACGCCCTTTAATGGACAGGCTTGAAAATCAAGCAGCAACGCAAGGGCTGCATCTTGACGTTAACGCCTACTCACGCACTTTGTTAGATCAATTTTAATTCGCCGAAATGGATGCTTGGCATGACAGTCACTGACCAACTTAATTTTTTACGCCCAGGAATGATGTTACATGTGGAGGCCATTACGCCAGCCGGGGTTAGATCAAAAATGAAGTTAGCTTTAATCGGCTATCAAGCCGACGACTTCTTGTTGCTGCAATACCCCGATCCCAAACGCTGGGGTGATAAATATGATCTATTACGAGAGGGCTATGACATCATCATTAGGGTGCTTGTAGAGGATCAACTCGGCTCGGTAATGGCATTTAAATGTCAGGTGGTGACCACGGTATCTAGGCCAACTAAGATGTTAGTCATCACTTACCCTAAGGGAGTACAACGTCAGCCCTTGCGAGCTGAGCGGCGATTGCCGACCCAATTAGCCGCCAAGGTACGCTATGGAACCCAAATGTTATCGGGTCAGGTGATTGATATTTCTCCCCATGGTTGTCGTGTTCGTTTGGTGGACCCAGTGCAAAATAGTGCGTTCAAAGGTCAACAAATGACCATCATGGTTGAGAATGCTAACAAAAGTGAATTATTTAAATTGTTAGGTGTGGTCTGTAACCAGAAGGAAGAGTCAGGACTATGGTCAATTGGCATCAAACTGGATAACAGTGTTAGCCATAATGTGGAGCAGATCTTTGAAAAAATGCTGATTAGCCTAGATCAAGAGCAGTAGGTGAGCCTATTACTCTTGTTTGTCATTATTTTAGTCCTTGCTTAAACGCGTGTAAGGTTTTGAACATGGCTTCTATCTTTTTGACTAATTCGGCTAGCGTGCGTTTGAATTCGTCATCATTACTGCTTTGTTGCAGGGTGAGTAGATCGCCAGCCAGCTCCTCAACGTAAACTAAGAATAACGGCGAGCGGGTTCGAAATGGGGTATTGTCGCCAAAGATGGCAGAAAATTTGGCCTTATCTTGCTCTTTTAATGCTGCTATAGCTTGGTCCGCGTCGACAGATTGGCGGTAAATTAGCTGAATATTCTCTTTTAAGCTGTTCAAAATTTGTTCGTGTGTCATAATCTATAGTAAGCAGTGAAGTGATGACAGTAGTATATACTCAAGTAGCGGTAAGCTGAATGAGCATGTGTTTATTTGATTACCCTTTAGCCAACCCTGTGTTCGCTTGGGAAAGTAAACGACAATTCATCGATATGCAGTGATTTCATTTTTGTTCGCACAGATACAGGAGGCAGTATGCAGGTATCGGGAAATTCAGGTTTAGGTCAAGAAGCTTGGCAGGCGGCACTGAATAAAAAGCAGCAAGAAACCCAAGGGCAGCAAGAGCTGCAGTTGATCCAATCGGCCACCTTAGAGTCATCTGGCTCAGCTCCCAAGCCAGACCCTTCGAGCTCTATCGGCCAAAACATAAATATTCAAGTTTGATTAGGGCCTGTTTACCTTTTGAGCTTGTTTTTGCAGCGATTTGTTGGGTATTTATACAAGGCAGAGACTTTGTAGCATAGTCATCTATGTTAAAAGGCGCTAACGCAGTAGAAATATCCAACAAACGCTGTCCTACGGATTCGGCTAAAAGCGTTTTGTGCGTCGTTGAGCAGTATTTACTTAGAACGCTAAGCTACACACTGCTCGCCTTGCCCAAAACGCTTTTATCTCGAACAAAAATTAACCACCAAAGATAAACAGGCCCTAGAGTTAGCTAAAAACGCGCGTTGAGCGCGTTTTTTCTACGTGGCTTTCTGGCGCACATTTTGAGCGAGTATTTGGGCGCGTGATTTGGGCTTGAAGGTACGGATTATCTGGCCTTGATTATTGGTGCAGGTCGATAGGTGTTTTACTGGCCTCGCCGGCCACCTCGCGTACTAACTTGGGCACTAAAAAGCCAGGCAGCGCTTTCAGCATTGCTTGGATCAAGGCTTGCGCCTGAGACTCTGGCACATCAAAATGCGCTGCACCCGCCACCTTATCTAATACATGTAAGTAGTAAGGCAGCACATCCGCTGCAAATAAGGCCTCACTCAAAGCCACTAAAGCCTGACTTGAATCATTAACCCCGCGTAATAATACACTTTGATTCAGTAAAGTGATGTTATGAGCGCGCGCTTGTTGTAATCCTTGGCGCAATGTGTGGTCAATTTCATTGGCGTGATTGATGTGTAACACCATCACGGCTTTTAGCCGGCTCGTTTGTAAGCGAGATAACAGCTCTGGCGTTAAGCGACTGGGAATAACCACAGGCAAACGGGTATGGATCCTTATTCGAGTAAGATGGGGGATTTGCTCCAACTGAGTCAGTAGCCAATCAAGGTGCTCGTCTTTGGCCATTAAAGGGTCGCCGCCGCTTAAAATCACTTCATTGATTTCACTGTGGCGGCTTATGTAGTCAATGGCCGCTTGCCATTGCTGCTTGTTAGGGCTGTTATCCTGGTAAGGAAAATGGCGACGAAAACAGTAACGACAATTCACCGCGCAGCCGCCTTTGACGATAAACAAGACGCGGCTTTGGTATTTATGCAATAGCCCAGGTACCACAGTGTCATGCTCTTCAAGGGGATCGAGGAGATAGCCGGGGACTTGAAGCAACTCTTGTTCTAATGGCATGACTTGACGTAGTAAGGGATCGTTTTTGTCCCCTGCCGCCATCTTGGCGACAAAAGGTAATGGGACTAACATGGGGAAAGATTGGCGTGCGGCAAACCCCGCAGCAAAATCTTGTTCATCCAAATTGAGGATTTTAATCAATTCTTGCGGGGTTTTGATCGCATTTGCTAGTTCTTTTTGCCAATGCCTCTGCACAGAGAGGTCATTTCGGGTTATTATTTGCCGCATTTGCGTAACTCGATTTTGCTAAGAGGAAAAAATGGCAACATATAGTACCAGTGATTTTCGCAGTGGCCTAAAGATAATGCTCGACAACGAGCCTTGTGCCATCATTGAAAACGAATTTGTAAAACCAGGTAAAGGCCAAGCCTTTAACCGTGTTCGTATCCGCCGTTTACTGTCAGGTAAAGTACTGGAGAAAACCTTTAAATCGGGTGAATCAGTCGAAGCCGCTGATGTAATGGACTATGACCTAGCTTACCTGTACAACGATGGTGAGTTTTGGCACTTTATGAATAACGACACGTTTGAACAAGTAGCCGCTGATGAAAAAGCCGTTGGTGATCAAGCTAAATGGTTGGTAGAGCAAGATGTATGTACTATCACCACTTGGAACGATAACCCGATTGCCGTTACGCCTCCGAACTTTGTCGAGCTTGAAGTCATCGAAACAGATCCTGGCCTAAAAGGTGATACAGCGGGTACCGGTGGTAAACCTGCGACCTTGTCAACGGGTGCTGTGGTACGTGTACCCCTATTCATCCAAATTGGTGAAGTGATTAAGGTTGATACGCGCTCTGCGGAATATGTAGGCCGAGTGAAGTAACCAGACCAAGAAAAAGCGGACTCGATCCGCTTTTTCTTATGTGTGTTGTGGCCTAATGAGTGACTTTTTGTTTTCGACTTCTTGGGCTGATTTCGGCTTTATGAAAGGCTTCTAATTGCACCGCTTTTTGGCCAACGTGCTTAAGTTCATCCAGTTGCCAATCAATTAAATCTTCCAATTGCTCAGCATAAGCTTGCTGGGATGCTTGAGCCATCTGGTAACCCAAAACGGCAGCCAGAGGGTGACATGCGTATTGCAAAAACGCTAGGTCTTCTTGTTTAAAGCAATGTGCTGTGTCGTAGCTTTGTAAAGCCAATACGCCAACCATTTGTCCTTGGTAAATCAAGGGAAGCCCTATCCAGCTTTGACTGACTGTGCCTCTAATGGTGACCGCTCCAGATTGCTTTAAGCGGAGCAGTTTTTGATTATCCGCTAGCATCGGCAGTTTTCTTCGAAAAATATAGCCAACCAGTGTGGATTCAATAAATTCACGCGCAGGTGTAAATTCGCTTAATTCCAGCTCTTCATCGGCTTGGTCAATAAAATAGGGAATATGAATATGGCTTCGCTCAGGGTTGTATAAGGCAATTAACATATTTTCGGCGTAAATGGCTGGCTTGAGTGAGCGGTGAAACGAGCTAAAAAGCTGATGCAGCGGCATAGGCTCTTTACCTAGTTCGGATATGGCGCATAAGCTTTGTAATCTTTGTGTTAATGCAGCAGAAGGGGGGCTGTTTTGCTCGTTTTTGTTTGTCGGGTTTGGACCACTCGATAAAAACGGCAAGACATTATTTCGAGAATGAGTCATAAATTCGCAACTGCGCTATGGGTTCTTTCAAAAGCATACACCCTGAGCGTAATCTTGCTTAGTTTTTACGCTAAAAAACGACACCAAAAGGTTAAATTTTATTAATCATTATTTTGTGGCATTTTTTGAAAAAAGAGCAAGGTGGGCAGCAGCACTGGTTTCGCAGTGCTGCATTGCGGATAAAATCTAAAGCATTTGTATCAATAAAGTAAAGCAGAATACGCTAACGGCAAAAGCAAAGCCGTAACAAATGACTTGCTGCCAATCGCGCCCACGGTGAACGCCAATATCATGTAAACCATGAAAAATGCGGTGTAAGGTATGCCACAGGGGCAAGGCAATCAGCACCAGCAAAATAGCCGCGCCATACCAAGAAGTTGCAAAACCATGGACGCGCTCATAGCTAAGGGCGTCACTGTCGATGATGCCAAGGGGAATTAAGATCCCCGTAATCAGTATCATGACCGGGGTTAAAAACGCGGTAAGCATGCCGCCAGCGCCAAATAAGCCCCAAAATACGGGCTCATGAGAGCGTTTAGGTTGTGATGTTTGATGACTCATGGCGCCCCCTAATAAGTAATAATGATCAATGCCGCGATAGTAGCCAGCGCAAAGCCAACATAGTGAGCCATCACTATGACCTTATCTTCCAATTTTTTACCCTTTAACCAAATATCGGCGGCCTTAGGTGCTAAATCAAACCAAGTAATGGTGTGATAAAGAGCGAGCCCAAGAGCAAGCACGTGAAATAAGATAGCAATGGGATGCTGCAGGGCTTCCAGCCAGCCTTGCCAAGCTTGCTCGCCTTGAGATAAGCGCAGCAAGCCCCAAGCCAGAATACAGCTGTAGATGGTAATGGCGATGCTGGTGCCTTCACGGATCATGTATTTGGTATAAAACGCATGTTTTAGCCACCAATCGACGGGTAGCTCCCGCTGGTAGGGTTTACGTTTACTTGAATGTGGTTGCATGATGCGCTCCTATTCTGGCTTAAACATGCCAATTAAGTAATCCTTGGCACTTTCGACTTTAAACAATTGAATGGCGGCGGCGGGATCGACCCCTTTAGGGCACACCTTGGAACAATAGCCCACAAAGGTACAACCCCATACGCCTTCTTCGGCATTGACTATGGCCATACGCTCGGCGCTGCCGGCATCACGAGAATCACGGTTATATCGTGCCAGCAGTGCCAGCGCGGCAGGGCCGGTAAACTCGGTATTTAGCGCATATTGAGGGCAAGCCGCATAACATAGGCCGCAGTTAATGCACATGGAAAACTGCTTGTATTTGGCCATCTGCTCAGGGGTTTGAATGTATTCGCCTTGCTCGAGGGACTTTTCCTCGGCAGGAATGATGTAGGGCTTGATGCTTTCGAGCTTGGTAATAAAGTCATCCATCACCACCACTAAATCCCGCTCAATGGGGAAGTTGGCTAGTGGCTCTAGCTTGATTTTGTTGGGGTAGTAATCGCGCAAGAAAGCCTTACAGCCCAGTTTAGGCACACCATCTATCATCATGCCGCAACTACCACAAATGGCCATGCGACATGACCAGCGAAAGCTTAAGGTGCCATCCACTTCATCTTTAATGTATTGCAACGCTTCGAGCATCGACATTTCTTCGTCATAAGGAATGCGATAGGTTTGCACGAATGGCGCATTGTCTTGCTCGGGGCGGTAGCGCAAAATGTCGATATCTATGGTCGAGTTAGTCATGTTTTGCCTCCGTAGACTTAGCGCTTTCTTGGGCTTCAGAGGCTGCGCCATAAACGCGCTCTGCTGGTTGGCTCTTGGTGATCACCACGGATTTGTAATCTATGGTGGGCGCCGCATCTGGGTTATAAAAGGCCAATGAGTGGGCAAGGAAATTTTCATCATCGCGCTTTTCATAGCCATCAATGCGCTGATGAGAGCCTCGCGATTCTTTGCGCAAAATCGCGCTATGTGCCATGGCTTCTGCGGTATCAAGTAAATAACCTAGCTCAACGGCATACAAAAACTCGGTGTTAAACACACTCGACTTATCGTTGATTTTTACTTTCTTATAGCGTTGTTTTAGCTCGGCTAGTTTATCTATGGCCTGTTGCATCGAGGCTTGGGTGCGGTAAATTCCCACGCCGGCTTCCATGCAATCGCCCATTTCTTTACGAATGCTGGCAATGCTCTCGGTGCCTTCGCTGTGTAATAGGGCATGGGCTTTATTTATCACTTCACCTGCTGCATCACGGATTTTAGCGATGGCAGCATGTTTGTTTTCTTGAGCAAACTTAGCGGCTTGCTGGCCTGCCACTTCACCAAATACAACTAACTCGGTAAGGGAGTTAGAGCCTAATCGGTTGGCGCCATGTAAGCCACTTGAAGCACATTCACCTACTGCATA
Organism: Motilimonas eburnea; assembly: GCF_021295345.1. GTDB lineage: Bacteria > Pseudomonadota > Gammaproteobacteria > Enterobacterales > CBDFNC01 > Motilimonas > Motilimonas eburnea. The sequence continues at coordinate 53,347 of NZ_JAIMJB010000003.1, read as the reverse complement.
CAAACCTGCTAAACGGGTAGCCGTTAGGGCATCAGTCTCGATGCCGCCCATGGTGTAATGCACCGTTGGGCGAACTGGAATTGGCTCATGAACGGGATCGACACCCACATAGGCTTTGGCAAGCTCGCGAATAAAAGGTAAGCGCTCATTAATTTTGGCTTCGCCAAGGTGGCGTAAATCAAGGTGAACCACGTCACCACGTTTGGTGCTGATCACGCGGCCTTGTTGTTGCTCTTGCCAGAAACACTGGCTGAGGCGGTCACGTGGCCCGAGTTCCATGTATTTATTTTTGGTTTGGCCAACAGGGATTTCTGGGCCTAAGCCATAATCTTGTAAGTAGCGATAGCCGTCTTTATTGACCAAGATCCCGCCTTCACCGCGACAACCTTCCGTCATTAAAATACCTGAGCCGGGCAGGCCGGTGGGGTGATATTGCACAAATTCCATGTCTCGAAGCGGTACGCCGTGGCGATAACACATACTCATGCCATCACCGGTGACGATGCCGCCATTGGTGTTATAGGTATAAACTCGGCCCGCTCCGCCGGTGGCGACGATGACACTTTTGGCTTGAATAACACGGGTAATGCCTTCGGCAATATCCAGTAATACGGCGCCTTGCACCTTGCCATCAAACACCAATAAATCGAGGCAGAAGTGTTCATCAAAACGTTTAATCGAAGGGTATTTAATCGAAGTTTGAAACAGGGTGTGGAGCATGTGGAAACCGGATTTATCGGCCGCAAACCAAGTGCGCTCGATTTTCATGCCACCGAAAGCGCGAACATTGACTTTACCATCTTCTCGGCGACTCCAAGGGCAGCCCCAATGCTCAAGTTGAGTTAACTGGCGCGTGGCATTTTCAACAAAGTATTGCACCGTATCTTGATCGCAAAGCCAATCCCCGCCAGAAACGGTATCGTTAAAGTGATTGTCTAAAGAGTCATGATCTTGTACCACGCCCGCTGCACCCCCTTCGGCTGCCACCGTATGACTGCGCATAGGGTAGACCTTAGAGATCAATGCGATGTCCAGTGTTGGGTCGCTTTCAGCTACGGCAATGGCTGCTCGAAGCCCGCCGCCGCCTGCGCCTATGATGGCCACATCCGTTTTTATAATTTCCACTAAATACCTCCTAAGGAGTGTTTATGCTGATATGACAGATGATCCTCTCTTCCCCCGTAAAAGGCATGATCTCGATCAAAAACTGGGGCTGAAATAAGACAATTTGATGATTTTATTTACCCATGAAAACAAGTAATTAAAGTCAATAAATAGTAGTTCAATTTGAGTAGGGCGCGGCCCTTAGCTTAAGTTGGTGACCTAGCCTGTGATCTGGATAGCTAATTAAGACGGCAACCAGGTGTGGCAGAGATGATAAATTCGTCTAATTTTGTGATTCCTAGCTACACTTTAACTAGTTATGAGAAGGGCAAGGATGATAATGAATGGTCAGAGCCGCGATGGCATGCGTTGGGATCGTATTGGTTGTGATTTTTTCGCGACCTTTTTGGTACGCCAAGCCTTCTGTCGATAGCGCGCCTGTTAAGCCGGTTATCCGCATTGCGGTTTCTCAAACGCCTTTGACCTCCGCTTTTTTTGTCGCTGAAGATAAGGGGATATTCAGGGCAAAAGGGTTAAATGTTGAGCTGGTTCCATGTCGTGGCGGGGTAAAGTGTGTCGATATGCTACTCGAAAACAAGGCAGACCTTGCAACGGCTTCCGAGACGGTTTTTATGTTTCGCAGCTTTCAACACGCGAATCTCAAGTTGATCACCTCTTTTGTTGAATCGAGTAATGATTTAAAGCTGCTCACCCTTAAAGACCAGAAAATCAATACGGTGGATGATTTAGTGGGGACCAAGGTGGGGGTGATAAAAGGCAGTTCAAGTGAGTTTTTCTTAGACAGTTTGTTGATTTTAAACGGCTTAGACAGCGGAGGGGTCGAAAAGCTTTTTTATTCTCCGAGTCAATTGGTCAGCGCACTCCTTAACCAGGAAGTTAACGCTATTTCAGTGTGGGAGCCCTTTGGTTATGAGCTCAACACCATGCTGCCTGAGCAGGTGCTGCAGCTGCAAAGTGAAGGGGTGTATAACCTATCATTTAACCTCATCACGCAGCAGGAAAGCATGCCGAGTCAAACAGACATCTCTGCGTTGTTAGATGCACTAGAGCAGGCCAACTTGCTGTTGGTTTCTCACCCCAAACGCAGCCAAACCTTAGTCAGTGAGTATTTAAATGTGCCTTTTAATCAATTGAGTTGGTCGTGGCCAGACTATTTATTTCGACTCTCGTTAGGTAACGCTTTGTTGTCTAACTTACAAACTCAAGCTCGCTGGGCGATAGATCAAGGCTTAGTTGAACAACATGAGATACCCGATTATCGTGCTATGTTATTGCGGCTATCAGCAGACCCTATTTCTGCTATTGTGGAGGCCCAGTGAATCAGGTTATTTCTCGGCGTTTGCTTATCATTACCTTGCTATCGGTTGGGCTTATTTTAGTGATGATGGTTTCGCTATTTCGGCTGCATTCACATCAGGTAGCGGCGAATGTTGAATTAGCCCACATCATGAAAATCCAGTTAAACCTCGATTTATTACGCAGTCATATATGGCAATACCATCAATACGATGATGACATTGCCTTAGTGCAAGCACAAGAAACGCAAATGATGTTGAGTGAGTTACTCAACAACTCGACCATCTTGCCCTCCTCGAGCTTGACTGAAATCGTGAATCTACAGCGAATGAACATCACTATGGGAACGCTGCTCAAGATGCAAATAAGTGAGCCCATGCCTGACTCCTTTGGCGAAACTGAACAAAGTTCAATGCTGCAAGCCAGATTGAATATGACCATTCAAGGTATGGCCGAAGACCTGTATCGTTTGCATCAAAGATCGATTGAAGAAGCACAGCACATCTCTCTTAACATTTTGTATTTTAACGGCGTACTACTGCTGGTGATTGCGGCTGTACTGGCGCTGTTTGCCTATGCAACCTTAAGGCGTTTTAGGGTGGGCTTCACCATGCTTCATTATGGGATGCGAGATCTAGCCAAAGGTGAGCTAACGAGTCGATTAAGGCCTGGGCCACGGGATGAGTTTACCCAGCTGGCCGAATTTTTTAATCAAATGAAGGATTCATTGCAAAAATCCACCATTAAACGGGATTTATTGCAGTATGAAGTAGAACAACAAACCAGTCAGTTGCGTGCTCAGCATATCAAATTACAGTATTTAGCGGAGCATGATGAGCTTACGGGGTTGTTTAACCGCCGTGCTTTCTCTAATCAGGTCACGATTGCGATGGCTCGAAGCAAGCGCACCCATAGCCATGCCGCGTTGTTGTTTATTGATTTGGACTTCTTTAAGGAGATAAACGACAACCATGGGCATGATGCAGGTGACTTTGTGCTCAAGACCGTGGCTGAGAAATTAAAGGCCTTGGTGAGAGAGTCTGATTTGATTGGTCGATTAGGAGGAGATGAATTTGTGGTGTGGCTTGACCTACTTGGGGAGAGTAAAGAAGCTGAAAAGAAAACCAAGCAAATTAGCTCGACACTATCAGAGGCCATCGGTTGGCATGACAAAACGCTGGCGATGGGCGCAAGTATTGGAATGGCAATGTATCCCGAGCAAGGTAAAACCTTCAGTGAACTGCTCAAATTGGCTGACCATGGGATGTATGAAGATAAAAAACGGCGCAGAGACAACGCCTCATCTTCATTGCAGACCACACACTGAGTGGAAAAAAACGTCCCCTTCCATGGTGCCTACCGCGATAGTTAGATAACATAGGCCCATTGTTAGGCCCCGACCCGTGATTATGATTGAGCCAACTGAGACATCCCCTTTACCTGACGAAAACCGGTTGCACTTTTGCGATGCTGATGCGCCGATTTTGTTAAAGCAGGTATCTCAGTTAAGACAACATCAGCTGCAATTAGAGCAGCAAGCTGGCGAATATCATCAAGCCTACCTGTCTGCCCTTGGAGGGGCCGAGAGAGAGTTGATCGACTTAAAGCTGAAACAATTAAAGCAATGGTTGGATCACCTTGCGTCCAATGCGTTAGATTTCGCTCAACACCAGCAGTTGGCTCAGTGGGTCATCAATGATGCCCTAGCATTACGAGCACATGGTTTAGCTGACCCGCAACCGATCACTAAGCTGCTGCATGAGCTGACACAACACCTGCTTTTCAATGCCAACCAGCTCAGCATACCCAGCCATGATATGCTTGTACAACTTCGTCAAGTCTTGACCGCGTTACTCGAGCATGCCAGTCCCCTTGCGACAGATGATCTCTTGAATTTAATTGACTCGCCTGAGCAATTAACCTTCTGGCTGGCGCAACGTCGTATTGAGCTCGAAAAGACAAAGCCTGAGTCTAAACAAGCCGAAGATGGATGTTGGCAAGGGTTGGCTAAGTCGATTTTGCGTGATAAACCCCTGCAAAAGTTATATAAACGCCTAGCACATCAATTGCACCCTGACAAAGAACAAGATGCGGCTCGTAAGGCGCAAAAGCAGGTTCTGATGCAGCAGCTTTTGCGGGCCAAAAAACGCCATGATTTGAGTGCTATTTTGTCGTTATACCAGCAGCATGCAAAGCAGAGCGTGCGCTTTGATTTGAACACGAGTCAAGCCATCACTCAGGCGTTGGAGCAACAGGGCATCGCTTACAGTCAAGATTACCGCCGAACACTAGAGTCGAGCACATCGAAGATGTGGGCCTGGCGCCGTTTTAGTCAAGTTGATCAACCCCTTACCAACCAATTGCAACAGGCTAAGGCGAATATTCAACAAGAGAAGGTGAGGCTCACTCAGGCATTAGCCCAAGGGAGTCAGGTTGAAAACCTTAAACTAGCATTACAGCAACAAACATCACGATAAGTATCGCTTTTATTATGAACAGGGAGATAGACAGTGTCTCAGCAATGGCAGATATTTTTTCAACAATTAGCACAACCTGAGACGCCTTTGTCTCAGGCGCTCATTACCCAATATGGTCAGGCATTTTTAGCCGAGCAGTTAGCCCATTACATCATCAAACAAGGGGGCAACAGCGGTTCGTTTTATCATGATATTTGCCAAGGGCAGCGCTACCAAGATCAAGAGACCGATGCGCGCTTTTGGTGTGCCTTGCAAGCCTTCAATCAAGCGGCTTCAGTGCCAGGCCATGCCATGCGTTTTGTTAATATTATCGAGCAGTTACAGCAGTTTTCAGGGGCACAGTTATTACCTGAACGCAATATAAAGCGTCAGCGTTTACAACGTTTAGCCCTCGCTTATGCTCTAACATGGGAGCATTTGTATTACTTAGCCACGGGTGAAGACGAATCCGAGCCCAGTGCGGCGTTGTTCGCTCGGTTTGGTATCACACTGGATGACCATGACCATGACCATGACCATGACCATGACCATGAACATGAACATGCTTAATTGTAAGGGAGAACATGTGGGATGAATTGGTTCCCGACAGCTTCAATCCAAGCTTTGCGACAGCGAGCCGAGATTATTCAAAATATTAGAACGTATTTTCAACAGCTTGGTGTGCTCGAAGTGGATACGCCTGCGATGAGCCAAGCCAGTATTACGGATATCAATCTGTTTCCATTTATCAGTCAATACGTTGGGCCGGGTGCGGCGGTGGGACAAAGCTTATATTTGCAGACTTCCCCCGAGTTTCACATGAAGCGCTTATTAGCGGCAGGTTCTGGACCTATCTATCAGATTTGTAAAGCCTTTAGAAATGAGGAGTCGGGTCGGTTCCATAACCCGGAATTTACCATGCTCGAATGGTATCGCCCTGGGTTTGACGATATCGCCTTGATGGATGAGGTCAGTGACTTATTGCAGTTGATATTGAACTGTGATGTCCCTTCACGCTTAACCTATCAACAAGCGTTTGAGCAATACTTACAAGTTGATCCGCTTCATGCCGACTTGTCTGAGCTAAAGCAATTGGCGGATAAGCATGGCTTTACTGACATTGCCGCCAGTGAAACCTGTAAAGACACCTTGCTTCAATTGTTGTTTTGCATGGTGATTGAGCCTCAAATTGGCCAAGATGCGCCTTGTTTTGTCTATCATTTTCCCGCTTCTCAAGCTGCACTAGCAAGGTTGCATTCGGGCGATCCTCGTGTTGCGGAGCGCTTTGAGGTTTATTATCAAGGTATTGAATTAGCAAATGGGTTTAATGAGTTGACTGATGCTGTCGAACAAAGAGCGCGTTTTATTGCCGATAATGCCAAGCGTCATGCTACGGGTAAGCCGCAAATGCCGATTGATCACTTATTGCTTGCAGGCTTAGAGCATGGCTTGCCTGATTGTGCTGGCGTTGCATTAGGCATCGACCGCTTGGTGATGCTTGCCTTGGGCGCTGAGCATATCGATCAGGTGATGGCTTTTCCCGTTGAACGAGCATAGGTAGATGTAATGCGTATCAGAAAAGTAAATGATTCAAATCTAGGCCAAGTACTGAGAATTGCTTATTGGCTCATGGTGTTAGGTATTATTTACCTCGGCCAGGGATTGATAGATGATCCCGACTTAGATTGGTTAGCCAGTGCCGCGGTGATGGTGGTGGCATTGCCTCTCTATCTTTGGGTCATCAAGCTACTCAAGGCCGAGGGGCAAAATGACGACTTATAGCGAGTAGGCCTAGTTCTCTCTGATCACAACTTGGTTTTTACCCTGTTGTTTGGCCTGATACATGGCTTCATCAGCGAGCTTAAGCTGCTCGGTGATGGCCATGTGAATGCTGGCTTGGGTGACATAATTGATGCCGATACTCGCAGAGACGGCAAAGTTTTCATTCCCGAGTTGACAGGGTTGGGTTAAGGCATCAAGTAGTTTTTGCGCCAGTGAATTAAGCGTATTAATATGTTGGTAGTTTTCTAATACCAAGACAAACTCATCGCCCGCCAGTCGCGCCGCCAAGTCACTTTGGCGGATATGAAGGCGCAGGCGTTTTGCTGTCTGTTGTAATAAATAATCGCCAGCATCATGACCGTAGGTATCATTGACTTGCTTAAACCCATCAAGATCCAAAAAGGCGATGGCGTAATTCAATCGCTTTTGTTGGTGCTGGGATTGTGTTTTTGCCAGCCTTTTCATCAGGTTTGCTCGGTTTGGTAAGCCGGTAAGCTCATCATGTAAAGCCATTTTTTCCAGCTTCTCAATCTGGTAACTTTCCCGCAAATCGGCAAATTGTAAAATGTTGTATTCTTTGTTGCCTTGCTTGTCGAAGATCGCTGTATAGTTGATTTCAAAGGGGATAGGTTCACCTCCTAGGGTGATGTCTTCTTTTCCGTGCCAGCTTTTGGGTTGCGCTAAGATGCTTTCGATAAGCTGAAATTGCTGGGCATCCGTAATCAGCTGCTTAATATCACCGCGCAGTTCATTGCTGCCCAGTTGCTCTGTTAATAAGGACTGCATGGCCGGATTGACCATTTGAATTTGATGGCGGCGGTCTAAGATCAGTACGCCGTTGCGATTGGCTTGGAACATTTTAGCGGCCAGTTGAGTTTGGCGAGCAGACGTAATTTCACTGGTGATGTCTTCTAACGCAAGCAGTAACTGACTGGCATGACCAACTTGACTTAATCGCGTGGCGGTATAGCGCAAGTATTTAGTTTTATTCTTACTGGTTAAGGTGAGCTGGCTACGGTACTGGCTTCGCTCACCACTAAAAATCAGATCTAATTGTTCCTTATGATCCAAAATTTGCGGAATAAATTCAGGTAAAAAGAGGTCGATAAAGTCATCTTCATTATCTTCGATGAGATAGAAAAAAGCTTGGTTTGCCCTTTTAATACAATAGGTTTTATCCAGTACCACTAAGCTATGCTGGACTGCTTCAATGATGGTTTCAGCAAACACCTTGCGCTTTTCGAGTTGAGCCATGGTTTCGCTTTGGTAAGTTTCTTTGGCTTTGACATCTTGTAGTAATGCTTCAAAGTCACTTTTAAACAGGGCCAAGGTGTAGTGCTTTTGTGCCTTAGTATGAAGGGCAAACTTGGGGTTAAAGCTTCGCATTAATGCGGCTAGCTCTAAGATAAAGCGACGAAAATATTGATAGGGGCGGCGCATAAATAACAGACAAATGAGGCTAAACAGCAGGCTTAACGCAATGCCGATGTAAATGCTTTTTTGAGCATGCAACACTAAGGTGCTAAAACTAATTTGAGTGTAAATATAGCCATTGACTCTTTCTTCAAAGGTAATTTCTTGTTTTAGCCAATACTCTCGGGTCCAAGGCCTAAGGTGCGTGTTCAAACTAGGCGGTGTGGTTTTTTGGTTAAATGGCCAAGAATGAAGTTGATTGAACTGATGGTCGAAAATGACCATTTTTACGACGCGTTTATCATTGGCTAGGTTATTGGTTAAGTTTACCACTTCACTGAGCTTTCCCTCAGCTATAAGCTGCCCTAAGCGGCGAGCAACCGCTTGGTATTGATGGGTGTAAGTCTTAAGTTGAAAACTTTGGTTATACTGAAGTTGATACAAGGTAAAAAAGCCACTTAAGCACAGCATAAATGCGCAGACAATCAGGGCCGGCAGCCACTTAGATGTTAAGTTAGGTTCGCGGTTTACGCTGTTGATTTGGCCCACATTTGTTCCCTTGGTGATACTGTCATGTGCTTATTGGTTTGTTGCCGGTGCCACGTGCACGCATTTATTTGCTATGAAGCTGACTTTATCGCTATTAAATCACGAGTATCAAGGCATTTTTGTGCTGATGAGCGCACTTTCACCGCTTAAAGCAGGATAGTATTAAGATTGTGAATAGCCGCAATCATGGATTAACTGAGGCGAGCGAATGAGCAGATACGAAAGACAGTGAAGTCACTCTTCATCATTCAACATGGCTTAGGCAACACGCTATTGTGGTGGTTTCTCGGCTCAGGTTGCGTGCTCATCGTTTAAACAATAGAGCCTGTCTATTTAACCTAAGGGGGTTAATATGAAACAAAAGCTGTCACAAGATCTTGAGCATTTAGATAATGCTATCAGAAAGGCGTTTCCTGCTGATGAGTGTACGGTTTCAAATTTAAGGCAGGTTGCGGATGAAATTGAATTGGCATTACAAACGGGGAAGACACCGCAGCAGCAAGTGGCGGAACAACTCGAGCAAGAAATGCTGAATTTTGAGCAAGCTCATCCCCAAATAAGTTCAGCAATTAGAAATATTATCAATACCTTAAGTGGTATGGGGATCTAGCTCAGAAACGCGAGTTAGGTGCTTTTGTAGAGCCTGTAATGTCGCCGGGTTTGAGCATTCAAGGCTCAAGGTGCTACAACTAGGCTCAGGGCTTAAGTGCAAACAAAAGTAATCCTGACCATGAGACGCGCGCGCGATACCGTTGGCGGAATAGCCAACGGGCTCAAACAGCCAGTCATCAATTAAGTAATCGACTTGCAATGGCTCTAATTTCAGCAGTTGGCGCAGTCTGGCTTTATCTTGACTTGAAGATAACAACTGAGTTTGCCAATGTTGAGGCAAAGGAGTGAGCTGCCAATGTAACGCTGGCGCCAAGGATCTGGCCAAGGCATGTTGGTAATGGAGGTGATGCTTGCCTATGGTGAGGTTTTCGAACAGTTGAGACAGCCTAGCTGCATCGTCACTAAATTGGCTAAGTTGCTGCGCTGGATATTTCTCTTTTTGGCGTTGAAAACTCAGTACTTGGACCGCCTCGGCTGAAAAGTGGTTAATCAAGGCTAAGGCCGTGTTAATCAGGGGGCACAAGCCACAGGTAATGAGAATGATGCGGTGTTGAAATACCAATAGGCTCGATTCCGATAACAAATAGGCATGGACGTGTTGACCGCGGACATGAGATAAAATGGTCGCCGCGCAATAATCTAACTGCTGCTGCCAAAAATGGCTTGGTAGCCGCAGCAGGTTAATCTTACTATCAAATTGAATTTCTAAGCGCTTTTCAGCGGCTTCAAAGGGGCTAATCAGTTTCATGCTAGGTGTTAAATATACCAGAAGCGGATGAGACAATGGCCCACTATACTTGTTTAATCGGTTTTTTAACATGGCAAGAGGGGCCTTGTGGGATGTTTTCGTTGCTGGTGGCCAGCACTTTTAATGCCCCATTGCAGGCCTTAATCATTTGAGATACTTTGACGCCGAGCGTGGATAGCGGAGAATATTTTTTCTGCATCAAGCAGCCTGGCGTAGCGCATCAGGTCTTTTTCATTATCGAGAATGTAGTCGGTTAATAGCTCTTGAGTGTGAGCGAATAGCTCATCCCCTTGCCAAGGTTTTGCAATATAAAAGTCGAGGCCACCGCGATTCAGGGCTTCAACCGTGTCTTCTAGCCCTGCTTGGCCAGTGAGTAGTACTTTTTTGGCTGCTTTGTATTCCCCTTGTTGCTGTAGCTCAATTAAAAAATCGACTCCTTTGGTACCGGGCATTAAGTGATCACACAATATCAGTGCTAAGGTTTGCTGGTTTTGCTGGCTTTCAGTTAAAAAGTCTCTGGCCTCATCAACACTTTGTGCGGCTTCCAAGTCAAACAGCTCACTTAGCCCGTCGAGGTCAGCCAATACGCTGTCTAGCACTTCTCTTTCGTCATCGACACATAAAATGATGTATTTATTCATTGTGACTCCTGTAGATTTTCGGCTCTCGCTCTTTGTTTGATAATGGGATTGATAACAGGGAGGTAAACATCGAAACGGGTAAAATGGTTCTCTTCATCGGTACAGCTGGACACCGTGATTTCTCCGTGGTGGCGTTTAATTATCTGTTGGCACACGGTTAACCCTATGCCTAAACCAAAATTACCTTCTCGTTTAGTGGTGTAGTTTAATTCAAATATCGCCGCCTGCTTGCTTTTGGCTATGCCAGGTCCGTTATCTTCTACGCTGACGCAGATATAGTCGCGTTGGTCCCGTACTAAGCTGGATGTCGATATTTGAATGGATCCTACTCCCTGAGTCGCATCAATCGCATTGGCGATCAGGTTAGTCCAAATTTGTTGTAACTCGATTGGATGACACTGCACTAAAGGGATGGATTGATACGTTTTGATCACTTCATAGGCTTTGAGTTTGTTCTCAAAAATCACGAGGGTTTCTTCTATCCCCTCATGGATATCGGCAAATACGGCTTGCTCGACATCTTGCCCAGCATAATGCTTTAACCCTTTGACTAAATCAGCGATGCGTTTAGCGCAGACATCAATACTACGGAGAAAATTACCCACCAGATAATAGTTATCCAGCATCTTTATGCTTTGACCCATTTCCGATGGATTGGATTTGGCAAAGTGTTGGTGGAATTTTTCTGGGCTATCAAGCTCCATTTGCACCGCTTTTCTCGCCAGCGCATTATTGCCAAATAAGGGAATAGCTGCCTTGGTGCGTTGGCGGATCAGCGCTGTCGATAGCGGTGTGATTTTCATGGCGTGATTCAAGGTTGTGGCGCCAAGTTGACGGGTTTTGATATCTAAATCTTGATCAAGCAGAAAAGGGACCTTGGTTTTTAAGGTATCGGTACCACGCAATATGGCGGCAACGGGATTATTTAACTCATGTGCTATGCCTGCGACTAACTGACCTAAGACCGCCATTTTTTCTGTTTCCACGAGTTGGGCATGAGCGGCGTCGAGGGACTGTAAAGTGGATTGCAGTTTGAGCTTAGTGATAATGCTCCCTTGCAAGCGTCGGTTAAAATTGCGCAGTAACAAGTGGGTAAAGGGACCAAGTAACTCACTATTGGACTTCATTAAGGTCGCAAACTGGTTTTTCTCGAGTTTTATCACCTCGGTTTCGGTTAAGGTGATACTGGTGGTAAAAGCGGGCTCGCCAGTGATAAAGGACATGCCGCCTACCATGGAGCCTGAGCGCATGACAGTGACTTCTTGCTCGCCTGAGTTTGGGGTGGATTTTTTTAGTTGTACCTCACCTTTGGCAATAAACCAGAGTGCATTATTGTGTTCACCTTCGCGGGTTAGCAGATGATTCTTGCTGTAATTGCGGCACACATGCTGTTCGTCGTTTTCTTTAAATACACGATACAGGGTATTGATAACGAGCGCAGAAAGCTCTGTGTCAGAATAGAGCCCATAGTCCAAGAATTGAGTTTGCTGTGATGGATTGAGGGAAGGGGGGGAAGTCCCTCCTAGCAAGGTTTGCAGCTCTTGGGTTAGCCCTTGACGCTGCCTGAGAAAGTGGCAAAGTAACTGATTGATTTGGTGCAGCTGTGTATCGCTGATATTTCCTTCTAAAACTAAGTCCACTCGAGCCTGGTTGATCAAGCAAGGTAATAAGCTGAGCTCACTTGGTGTTAAAACGAGTATCGGGGTTTCAGGGTGTTGTTGAGCGTGTTGGCTTAATAAGGTTAGCGTGCTGCTCGTTAATTCGGCAACAATGAGAGCAATGGCCGAAGGGGAGAGCTCAGCTTGCTGCCAATGATGGTGATCTCGATATAACCGCAAATTAAAATGCGAGCCCAGTACCGCTAGGCTGCTTTGCAGCAGTAGCAACTGCTCGGGATCACTGTGCACACACACTAGCTCATATCGCGTCATAGACACCTTCTAAAACAGAATATTTTTTATTATATAAACAGTTATTATGCTTTTACTTGAGCTAGGTGGTAGTTTTTACATTTACTGTATCCTCGGCAAAGACCTCCGATTAGGTATGTTAGGTAAGCCCAGCGCTGCTTTTGGCTAAGCTTATCGGAGACACCTTTGATTACTCGAGAATTAATAACCTCGATGGGCTCACACTAACAACATCATCACACTGTACATAATGATTAAACCACTGGTGCCTATGATTAGGCCCGTTTTTAGTAGGTCATTGGTGGCGATAAACCCAGTCGAATAAGCCAATGCGTTGGGCGGTGTACTGACGGGTAAGATCATGCCTAATGAAGATGAAAAAGCGACAATGACCAGCACAGGAATGATGCCTAACTCAGATTGGCCTGCTGCGCCACTGCTCATGGTGGTGGCCACGGCAGCAGCAATCGGCATGAGTAAGTTGGCCGTCGCGGTATTAGACATAAAATTAGCCATCAGATAGCAGGTCAATGACAGGCTGATAATGACCAACCATACGCCCATGTCAGCAAAGTTAAGGCTTTGAGCTAATTTCACGGCTAATCCGCTCTTATCGAGGGCCATGCCCATGGCAATCCCTCCGGCGACTAGCCAGAGTACGTCCCAGTTAATCAGTTTGAGATCTTGCTTGGTAATGACGCCCGTTAGGGTGAAAACGGCCAGAGGAATAATCGCCACCACATAGGCATTCATGCCGTGAAGCTGAGTGGTTAACCACATCAGGATTGTCATGGCGAACGTAACATACACCACCCAGGCTTTAGGTGAATGTAAGAATTTTCCAGCTAGCTTTAATTCCATATTCTTGTTTTTTGAAGGGTACAAATAACCTAATAAAAACCAAGCAAGGGCTAACTGAACACAAACAAAGGGCAATCCTACCATCATCCATTGGGCAAAACTGACCGCACCTTCAGGTAGGTATTGCAGCGCGATGGCATTAGGTGGCGTGCCAATAGGGGTTGCAATGCCACCGGTATTCGCGGCAATGGGAATGGCTAACACTAAGCCTTTGGAACCGAGATCGTTTTCGGGCGCACATGCGATAATGGGGCCCAAGATGGCGAGCATCATGACGGTCGTTGCCGTGTTGCTCATGAACATGGAAAAGACTGCCGTGATAAGCATTAAGCCGAGCATCACGTATTTAACTTGATGACCAAATGGCTTGAGTAATACGCGGGCAAGATTCATATCCAGATCGTATTTAGAAGCGGCAATAGCTAAGGCAAATCCCCCCATAAACAAGATGATGATAGGAGACGCAAAGCTGGCGAAAATATCTTGGTAGGGGAGCAACTGACCAAGGTTAACCTCAGGGGGCTGCGTCACGAAGATAGCTAGCCCCTGATCGGACAACATCACCACTTCTAGGGTAATAATAAGCAAAGAGGTCGCAAATACGGGGACGGGTTCAAATACCCAGAGTAAGGCGGCCAATAAAAAGATAGCAATAATCCTATGCTGCACTAGGGTGAGGTCCGGCAAGGGGAGCACATGACTGGGCAGGGCTAGTACGGCAAGAGGAATTGCAAAGCAAATCAGCATTGGAAACCATTGTTTTAGTTTCATTTTAATCGCCAACAAGAGGATAGATAAATAACTCTAACAATTTATGGGGACACGTTGCTTTGCTTTAGAGCACAGTTTTACCTTGTGTGGCTAATTTTACTGGCCCGCTTGATATTGATATCAAGTTGAGGGTTGTTAATGATGATATTGGCTTCTTTAAAGGTCTTATCAATCGCGCTGTAAACTTCATGTTTAATGGGCATTAGGTTGTCACTGTCGTTAACAAAGACGCGACATTCAAACTGTTTGATGCCATTGCTGTAACCGACAAAATAAGCTTGAGGTTGTGGTGTCTCTAACACCAATGAGCAGCTGCCCATGGCTTTAAACAAGGTGTTGGTGACGGTAACGGGATCGGAGTCGAATGTCACGCCGACATGAATAATCACCCGCACGATAGGGTCGGATAATTCCCAGTTAATAAATTGCTCGGTGATAAATGCCTTGTTAGGAACGATGATTTCCTTACGATCAAAGTCAACTAAGGTGGTTGCTCGGGTTTTTATTTTACTCACTGTCCCTGTTAGATCGCGGATCGTGACGGTGTCGCCAATGCGAATGGGTTTTTCAAATAAGATCATTAAACCCGACACGATATTGGCAAAAATCTCTTGTAAACCAAAGCCCAGGCCAACCGTGAGGGCGGCCGCCAGCCATTGGGTTTTTGACCAATCTATCCCCATAAATGAACACCCTACAGTGACGCCAATGATGATCACTAAATATTTCGCTATGGTCGTGATAGCAAAACCGGTACCGGGAGCGAAATCAATGTGTTGCAGTATGAGCAGCTCTAATGCGCCGGATAAATTTTTAACCACGACAAACATGGTCCAGAGACTAAAGATGGCAAAGATGAGATCTTGCAAGGTAACAGGATCGATAATGTCTTTACCATTGAGGCTGGAAGACGAGTTCCAAACGGTCACACTGTCGAGAAATGAAAAAGCAGAATAGACTTGTGCCCATAGGTAAATCATCAATAACGCGTAGGATAAGTACAATAACGTACGCAATAGGCCAAGGGATTGGGCACTGATGGTATCGAGATCGATTTCCGGCTCTTCAATATTATCAAATTGTTCTACGCGCGTTTCTGGCTCTTCCTCTTCTTTTTCACGCTGTGCCAGTATTTCAGCTCTTCTGGCTTTTGCTCGCTCGAAGGCTAAACGCCGTTTTTGAATGAACATCCAGCGGTGTATTAAATAATAAGTTAATACAAACAACATCATAATAAACACAGAGAACTGAAACTGGTTTAATAAGGCGTTAGCGGTATAAAAATAGCCAGATAAAGCCATCACACAGTTAAGTATGTTTACCACGATCAGTAACGGCATCACGACGTGATGCAAAATATGAGGATTCTTGCGGTTGGTGTTGCGATACGTCAGTGGCAATTTAGCCACATACACATGCCAATAGAACATGGCTAATGCGCAGTTGAGCGTAATAAAAGCGAACAAGCCAAGACTGTTATAAATTGGTTCACCTTCGTAATGGCTGGCAAACGAGTAAATGCCAAAGGCTGGCAAGGCAAGCATCACCATGGCGCGAAACTTGCGGTATTGCTGTAAAACCAATTGTTCCTGCCATTTAAAGTGGGCGATGAACAAACCATGAGGGCGGGCAAGGTTTTTGATGATCAAAAACAGCCATAAACCCAGTGAGACATTGATTAAGGCTGAGCCGAGATTTTGCGCAAATGGGTATTTCCAACTGGTTAATAGCAAGTGAGCCAAGCTGAACAGCAGCGCCGGAACGGGTAAGGCGAGCAAAATAGAAACTAGGACATTGTTGAAGGTATAGCTGATTTTATCTTGTGTGACCTTACCGACCCGTTCAGCGGTGTTTTTCAGGTAATGGCGAAAGTTACGATTCGAGAAGATCCAACAATAAATTAAAACAATGAAACCAATGGCATAAGCAATGCCGTCTGTGTGTATTTTGTCCTTGATTGCGAGTGGGATTTGTTGCGTATTACTTTGACTCAGTAACCAAGAGGTTGCAACCAAGGTATCGGAAAATAGATTGGTACTGATGGCTTTAGTATTGGGGATCCAGAATAGGTACTGGTTTGCTATGTCCTGTATCTGGTCTATTTTTGCGGTCATTTGGCTGTAGCTGACCTTAAGCTTAGCTTGCTCATAAATGTAGTTTTCAGACAGGGTAAGCAGCTGCGTTAATAGTTGTTTACGGGTTTCTAATAAGGCCCTGATTTCTTGTTGCTCTGCGACAGAAAAGGTGTGATCGGCTTCTTTTATGTAACGTTTTTGAGCGACAGATATGTTATTCAAGCCTTCTAAGGCTTGTTGGTAGTCATACTTCGCTAGCCGAGTGGAGACGATATTTTGCTCGGTTGCCTCTAATGGTGGGGCTTTGGGAAGCTGGCTAAGGCGCGTTCTTAAGTGTTCACCAAAGGCACTGGAGACTTTTAACCATTCTACTTGTTCGCGAATATTATCGACCGCTGTATTGATTTCATCCATTTGACGATCAACACTGGATTGGACTTCAAGTGACTCATCAAGTTGCTTGGTGAGAGCATTTAAGTTATCGCTATAGATTTGATTATCTTTGAGCAATTGATTGAATAAGGGTGAACTTGAAACAGATTGCTGAGCCAAGCGTTCACCTCTGGCGATAGCTGATTCGGCGGCTTGCTTCAAGCGTGCGTTGACGTCTTGCTGCAAGTGATAGATAAAGTTTTGTAGGTCAATGATTTGTTTATCAAGTAAGTCGATATTCAGACGATAGATTTCATAGCGATTACCCGCACTAATTTGCTCCAGCTCAAGCGCCAATATTTGATTAGATAGGGCTGACTCATTCACTTGCGTCAGCACAAGCTTAGCTTGTGATACCTTGTCGCTATCGGTGTCAAAGGATTGAATATCGAGTTTATGCTGTAACGAAACCAATTCGCTTCTTAATTTGTCAATGGTTTGCTGAAAGCCTGATACTTGTTTTTCTATTTCATTGACTAATCGCTTTTTGTCTTCCTTTGTTTGCTGTAAGGCGAGCAGTTGTGAAGTACGCAGGGCAAGCTCTTCTTCTAACGCTTTTTTTGACCATTGATTGGTATCTGGAAAAGGGGTGCTCTGATATTGTTTAATTTGCTGTTGAAGTTGGGCTGATTGCTGGGGGAAGTTATCCATTAACGTTTGATAACGTTTTGCTCGATCACTGTGTAGCTTGGACTCGTTTAAGAAAACAATGGTTTGTTCATATGTATCGATGAGGGTTTGATTGTCACTCGACTCTGGTTCACTTTTTAAGAGTGAAATTTTGTTTTCTAATTGCGCGACATCGTCGTCTTGAACGACATCATCGTTGGCAATGACACTAAAGCTCAGAGCGAAAAAAAAACAAAAGAATAGGTGAGTAAGGTTCAAGATAATGCCCTCTGAGTATTTAACCTACTGATATTAGCACAGCTATCTGTTTATTTTGGCGAGATTTTTCGGCTTTTATACGTCTCATAACAGGCGCCACTAAGGATCAGAGCCCCGCCCAAAATGGTTTGCCAGCTGGGCCATTGCCACAACACTAGGATAGCGAGTAAGGTGCCATAAAAGGGTTGTAGACAAGAAATCAGCGCTACGCTTGAAGCGCTTAGGGAGCGTAACGCGTTAACGAGTAAGGCGTGGGGCAGAGCGGTAAACAAGGTGCCGAGCAACAACAATAACGCCAAATTATGACCACTTGGCCATTGCCAAGACGTTGTGTCTGATAGCCATGGCATTAAAGGTAACAATAATAATGCGCCGACCAAGGTTTGATAAAACATGGTTTTGGTGGCGCTATACTGGCTAAATTTGTACTTGTATAACAGATTGCGCGCCGCAAATAAGATGGCAGAGAACACCCCGAGTAAGATGCCTGACCCCACATCGCCTAGGGGTTCGCTAATCGGCAGCATAATAATGATCCCCACCAACACCACGAGAGCGCACAGTACATCGCGCAGTTTGGGAAGTTGACGTAATAGCAAGGGCTCAATCAATACGGTGATCACCGGATAGGTATAAAGCGCAATCATACCGGCGGCCACACTTGACCATTGCATGGCATAAAAATAGGTAACCCAATGGGTGCTGACCAAGATGCCAAGGGTAATGGCAATCAGATAATCCACTGCGTGCTGTAAACGAAAGGATTGCTTGGTGATGGCAAGGACGAGACTGAGTAAGGCGAATGCCACCATGCAGCGATAAAAGGTGATATCAAGTGCCGGAAGTGACACCAGTTGTGAAAACAAGCCGGTGCCAGCTAATAGGGCTACAGCAATATGAACCGAGAGTAAGCCATTAGCGGGCACGTGTTTTCCTTAAATGTTACGGATAGTAAAAAGGGCAATTACTTGTAAGTTGCGAACACTTCACCAAGGCGAGTGGGGGCGCCTGGCGTTAAGGTTTCGGCAAATTCCAGCGTGTCCTTTGGAAATAGCGCGACGATGGTACTACCTAGCTTAAAGCGGCCCATTTCTTGGCCTTTTTCTAAACGTATGTCTTGATTGCTGTAATCCCAGACTTGCACTTGCTTGCCGTTGGTGGGGGCAACTGTGCCGGCCCAAACCGTTTCGATGCTCGCCACTATGGTAGCACCGACTAATACCATGGCCATCGGGCCTTTTTCGGTCGAGAAAATCGCCACAACGCGTTCGTTGCGAGCAAAAAGGTTCGGGATATTCTCGGCGGTGAGAGGGTTTACCGAGAATAAGTCGCCGGGTACAAACAGCATTTTTTCTAGCTTGCCGGCAACTGGCATGTGAATGCGGTGGTAGTCTTTTGGTGCAAGATAAATGTTAGCAAAGCTGCCTTCATCGAAGGGGGCGACATCAAGATCAAAGCCGCCGAGTAATTCACGCGCGCTGAAATCATGGCCTTTCGCTTGAAAAATACGGCCTTGAGTGATCTGACCTACTTGGCTGACTTTGCCATCAACCGGCATGGCGAGTTGGTTTTCTTCGGCAATGATGGGGCGAGCGCCTTCGCGTAATTCACGAGTGAAAAAGTCATTGAAGGTTTTGTAATGTGTCGGATCGCTATAGCGCGCTTCTGCCATATTGACTTGATATTTTCGAATGAAGGTTCGAATCAAAAACGTGGTTAGGCCACCTGCTTCGGCGCTGGCTAATTTGCCCAATAGACGTGAAATAAGGTGTTTAGGGAGCAGGTATTGGCCCGCGATTTTAATTTGATCTAACACGAAATTTTCCTAAATAAATAACGCTTGGCCGCAGCGACTTAGAAAGCGGCGGCCGAGTCGGTTTAATTAACGTTTATGCTCAGGGATCACCCGAGTTGGTTTGTTTTCTGCCATGGCATCGGTGATACGAAGGTAGCTTTGATACCTTAATGGGTGGATCTTACCATTTTCTACCGCTTCAACAATGGCGCAGCCGGGGTCTGATTTGTGTTTACAATCACGAAATTTACAAGCGCCAGTTAAGGCGCGTAACTCAACAAAACCATCGAATATTTGTTCGGGCTCTAAATGCCATAGTGCAAATTCACGTATCCCCGGGCTGTCAATTAAATCGCCACCGTGAGGAAAGTGATAGAGGCGCGCGGTTGTTGTGGTGTGCTGGCCGAGCCCTGAGTTTTCCGATACTTCCCCTGTCGTCGCCTCTACTTGTGGCATCAAGGCATTGACTAAAGAAGACTTACCCACGCCAGATTGACCAACAAAAATCGATGTTTTGTCTTTTAATAGCTCTTGAATGGCTCCTAAGCCGTTACCATCTTGGGCTGAACTGATGAAGACTTGATAGCCTAAATCGCGATAGATTTGCAGTCTGGTGTCGAGCTCGGCGAACGCCTCTTGGTCAAGTAGGTCGACCTTGTTAAGCAAGATAACGGGGTCGATACCGGTTTCTTCACACGCGACTAAATAGCGATCGATAATGTTAGTGGAAAATTCAGGCAGCACGGCCGATACAATAATGATCTGGTCGATGTTAGCGGCGATGGCCTTAATGCCATCATACATATCTGGTCGCGTTAATACACTTTGACGCGGATGCACCGCTTCTATGATGCCTTGATCTTGCACTGTGCTGGGGCGCCAAACGACGTTATCACCGGCGACCAAAGACTTAATTGAACGCCTTAAGTTACAGCGTTGAATTTGGCCATGCTCATCTTCAATATCTGCGTGTTGGCCAAAGCGGCTGACAACCACCCCTTGAATCGGTTGGCCAAACAAGGATTCGTCTAACTGCTCGGTGGCGGTTGTTTTTAATCGCTTGGCTTGGTTTGCTCTGACTCGCCGAGTTTGGTTATTGCTTAAGCGCTTTTTTTTGGCCACTTGATACCTTTACTTTGTCTCAAATCTTAAACAGCGTATGATACAGCTATTATGATTAAATTACTGCAATTAAACAGGTAGACAATAATGAGCATAAATGAAAACAATCTTGTGTGGGTAGACATGGAAATGACCGGCTTGGATCCAGAGCAACACAAGGTGATTGAAATTGCTGCTATTGTCACGGACAGTGAACTTAATATTTTGGCCGAAGGCCCAGTGATCGCAATCCACCAACCCCAAACCGAATTGGACAAAATGGATGATTGGTGTACCAACACTCATACTAACTCGGGCTTAGTGAAGCGGGTTCAAGAAAGCCAATATTCGGAAGCTGACGCCGTCGCCATGACGCTTGATTTCCTTAAGCAGTGGGTGCCGGCAGGGGCATCGCCTATGTGTGGAAACAGTATCGGCCAAGATCGCCGCTTTATGGTGAAGCACATGGCCGAGCTGGAAGCCTATTTCCATTATCGCAATATTGATGTGAGTACCATCAAAGAGCTTGGCCGCCGCTGGGCGCCTGATATGGTTAAAGCGTTTAAGAAACAAGGTACTCATTTAGCATTGGATGATATTCGTGAATCCATTGGCGAATTGGTTCACTATAAGCAACACTTTTTCACTTTTTAACCACTTCGCTGGTTTTATAAGCAAACGATTCAAGAATTGAAAAAAGACTTGCATTGAAACGAAAGCTCCCTATAATTCGCTTCCCGTAGGCAAATGGCACTACTGTATTGGTGTGGTTTGATTACGATGAAGCGGTACTAGCTCAGCTGCCGTATAAAGAGTCGCGACCTTGGTTGTGATAACTTATAAAAATGAGTTAAACATGAAGCGGTACTAGCTCAGCTGCTGTATAAAGAGTCGCGACCTTAGGTTCGATGATTTATAAAAATGAGCTAAATGTGAAGCGGTACTAGCTCAGCTGGTAGAGCGCGACCTTGCCAAGGTCGAGGTCACGAGTTCGAACCTCGTGTACCGCTCCAAATTTACGACAGAGCTTAAGTCTTAAAAATTAGCTAATAATGAAGCGGTACTAGCTCAGCTGCCGCGTAAAGAGTCGCGACCTTTGGTTCGACGATTTATAAAAATGAGTTAAACATGAAGCGGTACTAGCTCAGCTGGTAGAGCGCAACCTTGCCAAGGTTGAGGTCACGAGTTCGAACCTCGTGTACCGCTCCAAATTTGCGACAAGCTTAAGTCATAAAAATTAGCTACTAATGAAGCGGTACTAGCTCAGCTGCCGTACAAAGAGTCGCGACCTTGGTTGAGATGATTTGTAAAAATGAGTTAATCATGAAGCGGTACTAGCTCAGCTGGTAGAGCGCGACCTTGCCAAGGTCGAGGTCACGAGTTCGAACCTCGTGTACCGCTCCAAATTTACGACAGAGCTTAAGTCTTAAAAATTAGCTAATAATAAAGCGGTACTAGCTCGGTTGCCGTATAAAAAGTCGCAACCTTAGTTGTGATAATTTGTAAAAATGAGCTAATGATGAAGCGGTACTAGCTCAGCTGCCGTATAAAGAGTCGCAACCTTAGTTGTGATAATTTGTAAAAATGAGCTAATAATGAAGCGGTACTAGCTCAGCTGGTAGAGCGCAACCTTGCCAAGGTTGAGGTCACGAGTTCGAACCTCGTGTACCGCTCCAAACTCCTACCCCTATTTTCTACTCCTACGCAATACCCTATCCAATATTAAAATTTTTACCTTCGAAGCAGTGCAGCAAAATATTAGCTTCAACTATCAACTTATCTTGATGACAAAAAAGGCGGTCAAAGCCACCTTCTGATCTCTTATTGAAGAATTGAGCTATTTTAATTCACTCTGAGCAAATAAAGCCGCGCCAATAATGCCTGCTTGGTTAAGGGACTGTGCTGGGATCACCTCGGCATCCGTTTCAAGCTGGTGGGCAAATTTTTCTAGTTTTTTACTGGCTCCGCCACCAAGAATAAAACAGTCTGGTGATAGTAAAAATTCTAATCGTTGTAGGTATTTGTTAAACCGTTTTCCCCATTTGTTCCAGCCCAGTTCTTCTCGTTTTCTCACTGAATCGGCGGTGTAGTGCTCGGCAACCATGCCTTCTAACATTATGTGGCCGAGTTCGGTGTTGGGTAACAGTTGTCCATTGGTGAATACCGCCGTCCCTAAACCTGTGCCTATGGTAATCAATACCACGACTCCGGTTTTACCTTGGCCTGCGCCAAAGGTAAATTCCGCCATGCCTGCGGCATCTGCATCATTGACCACAAAACAGGGGCAGTGGGTACGCTCGCTAAACAACGCGGCTGCGTTGGTATTGATCCAGCTCTTGTCGATGTTAGATGCGGTTTTAGCTACGCCATGGACTACGGTCGCGGGAAAGCCACAGCCTACCGGACCTTGCCAGTCAAAATGGTCAACCAATTGCTTTAATGTGTCAGCCACGGATTCTGGCGTTGCTGGTTGCGGAGTTGGAATACGGTGACGTTCAGTGACCAGTTCACCTGTGGTTGTTTCTACTATGGCACCTTTGATGCCAGAGCCGCCAATATCAACACCTAATATTTGCATTAGTTTTACCTTTATTACCTGTTTTTGTCAGCATGCCTTGGCACTCTTGATTAAACAAGAGAGAGGCTGCATTTGAAATGCTTAAGTTTGAGCTTAGTCGAATAATTAATGGCGCGAGTTAAGCGTCGCGAGGGAGGCCTTTTTCGATACTTCTAATTAATCGTTGTGTTTTTTTGGTCAGCATTAAATCAGCCTTTTGTTGCTGTTGTATTAAAGCCCATTGAATATGTTCAGCAACCATGGTTGATTCGCATTGCCCTAGTGCGATTTGCAAGCGGTCAATAATAGCTTGATCGTGTGGTGCGTTGCCTAGCGCAACAGCCAAGTTTCGTTGCCAGCGTTGATAGCCAATGCGGCGAATGGGGGAGCCTTGTGTTTGCTCTAAAAATTCGGCTTCACTCCAGTTGAATAAGGTCAGTAGCTGCTGCCCTTTGAGTGCGGCGCGGGGCATGAAGTCAGCCTCATTGGTTAGCTTGGCATAACGATTCCAAGGGCAAATCAATTGGCAATCATCGCAGCCGTAGATGCGGTTGCCTATCAATGGACGAAATTCAACGGGGATCGCGCCCTGCAATTCGATGGTGAGATAGGAGATACAGCGCCTGGCATCCACCACGTAGGGCTCTACGATGGCTTGTGTTGGGCAAATCGTCATGCAG
This sequence comes from Motilimonas eburnea, assembly GCF_021295345.1. Lineage (GTDB taxonomy): Bacteria > Pseudomonadota > Gammaproteobacteria > Enterobacterales > CBDFNC01 > Motilimonas > Motilimonas eburnea. Next base: position 29,655 of record NZ_JAIMJB010000003.1, on the reverse strand, counting down.
GCGGTGCAGTGACCACACTTTTCTTCGACGCCTTGGTCTGTGGGTAAGGGGATGTTGACCAACAGCTCACCGAGGAAAAACCAAGATCCCGCGTGTTCATCTAACACTAGCGAATGTTTACCGACCCAGCCTAAACCCGCATTTGCGGCTAAGGGGCGCTCTAAAATCGGTGCTGAATCGACAAAGGGTCGATAGTCCAGCTCTGGCACACTTTGCTTGATTTTTTCGCCAAGTTGTTTTAGCCGTTTACGTAAGGTTTTATGGTAATCACGACCCAGAGCGTAGCGACTAATGTAAGCGATATCGGGCTGTTTTAAATCCTTGGCAAAGCTCGCATCGGGCGGCAAATAATCCATTCGCGCAGAGATGACTCTAAGGGTGCCGGGGTGAAGTTCATCGGGACGGGCGCGCATCATGCCGTGGCGGGCCATGTAGTCCATTTCACCGTGATAGTTAGCATCCAACCATTGCTGTAACTCGGGTTCATGGGCTGACAGGTCGATATCTGCAATACCGATCTGAGCAAAGCCAAGCTCGCGGCCCCATTGTTTAATATCATCAGCAAGTTGGACAAGATCGAGAGTGGCCATAGAAACACAGTTACCAAAGTAAAGTGAGAAGTTTATCACAGTCGTTAGTGTTGCCGTAGATTTGATGTAGTAGTAGGGCCTATTGACCTTTCGCGGTTAATTTTTGTTCGAGATAAAAGCGTTTTGGGCAAGGCGAGCAGTGTGTAACTTAGCATTCTAAGTAAATACGGCTCAACGATGATCAAAACGCTTTTAGCCGAATCCACAGGACAGCGTTTGTTGGTCATTTCTACTGCGTTAGCGCCTTTTCGCGTAGGTTACTATGCCACAAAGTCGCTGCCTTGTATAAATACCCAACAAATCGCTGCAAAAACAAGCTCAAAAGGTCAACAGGCCCTAACAATGAGAGATAGGTTAAAACCTGCTGTTATTTTACTCGCTTGAGCCCTTTATTATATGTGTGGCTCTAAGGTATAGTCCCATGTTGATGCCCATGGGTCAAAGGGCGCCTTGTTTTGGCCTGATTGTTGAATTTCTGGTTCATTTAAATGTTTAAAGCGATTCTAGTAGATGATTTAGCCACTGTTGAGTTTGGTCGAAAGCTAAGCCAATGTTGCGAACAGGCCAGTTGTATCTTCCTTTATGGTGATTTAGGCGCGGGTAAGACAACCCTTACCAGAGGCTTTGTTCAAGGGTTAGGGCATCAAGGTAAGGTGAAAAGTCCGACTTATACTTTAGTTGAGCCTTATGAATTACCCCAATGGCAAGTATTTCACTTTGACCTTTATCGTCTTGGGGATCCAGAAGAGCTGGAGTTTATGGGGATCCGAGATTATTTCAGTGACACGAGCCATTGTTTAATTGAATGGCCAGATAAAGGGCAAGGTGTGTTGCCTGAGCCTGACTTGCGCATTGAGTTAAAATACAGTGGCGAGCAAAGGGAAGTTGAACTGATTTCTTGTTCGACTGTGGGACAACAGATTATCAGTAATTTAGAGTCAATTGAATGAATAAGCTTCTAACACTGCTGTGTTTGTTAATTGTGAGTGTGAACGCATGGGCAAGTGAGTTACAAGGGGTCAGGATTTGGCCTTCACCCGACAGTACACGGGTGGTTTTAGATTTAAGTGCTGCGCCCAAACATGACTACTTTTTGCTAACTAAGCCAGACCGTATCGTGGTCGATATTCATGGTCCTGCCACCAAGTTTGATTTTACTAAGGTCAAAAACACGAGCCCACTGCTAAAAAAGATCCGAACTAGTACACCAAAAGTGAAAGGGACCTATCGTTTAGTCTTCGACCTGCATCAAGCAACCAAGCCTGTGGTGTTCTCCTTAACACCGACTAAGCCTTATGGTCATCGCTTGGTGTTAGATTTACCCCACGGTAAGGCTAAAGCTGTGGTTAAAGCGCCAAAACAAGTCACCGCCCCTGATGTGCAGGGTGAAAGGGACATCATTATTGCGATTGATGCAGGCCATGGGGGTGATGACCCCGGGGCACTTGGTAAACGAACCTATGAAAAAAATGTAACCTTAGCCATTGCTAAGCAGGTGGCCGCATTAATCAATCGCCAAAAAGGGATGAAAGCGGTCTTGATCCGCACCGGCGATTACTTTGTTAATTTGAATAAGCGCTCGGAGATCGCCCGTAAATCCCAAGCCGATTTATTAATTTCAATTCATGCTGATGGCTTTCATAACCCCAAACCAAGAGGTGCATCAGTATGGGTATTATCGACGCGTCGAGCAAACTCTGAAATTGGTCGCTGGATAGAAAAACACGAAGAGCAATCGGAGCTATTAGGTGGTGCGGGTGAAGTGATCAAGCAAACGGATCAAGACTTGTTCTTAACTCGAACCCTACTCGATATGTCGATGGATCATTCTATGAATACCGGCTATGGGGTGGCTGTTGAGGTGCTTAAGGAGTTGGGGAAGGTGACTACTTTGCACAAGAAGCGTCCGGAGCACGCCAGTTTAGCGGTATTGAAATCGCCTGATATTCCGTCATTACTGGTTGAGGCTGGTTTTATCACAAATCGACAAGAAGAAAACTTGCTACGCACCTCTAATCACCAGAAAAAAATTGCCAATGCCGTGTTCGTTGGAGTGAAGCGTCATTTCGAAAGTAACCCGCCCGTAGGCACTTATTATGCCTCCATTGCTGCTAAATCTCATGTGGTGCAACGAGGTGAAAGCCTGTCTGTGATCGCTAAGCGTTATGGTGTCTCGGTGGCACAACTTAAGCGCGCGAATAACCTTAAATCAGATCAGGTTCGCGTTGATCAAGAACTTAAGATCCCCAGTAGTTAATTATGCCCATTCAAATCCTGCCTCCTCGCTTAGCTAACCAAATTGCAGCTGGTGAGGTGGTTGAACGCCCAGCCTCCGTGGTTAAAGAGCTGGTGGAAAACAGCTTAGATGCGGGTGCCACTAAGATCGATGTTGAATTAGAAAAAGGGGGCGCCAAGCTTATCCGTATCCGTGACAATGGTTGTGGTGTGGGTAAGGAAGAGCTGGAATTAGCCCTGAGTCGTCATGCGACCAGTAAAGTGACTTGTTTAGATGATTTAGAAGCCATTATTAGCTTGGGCTTTCGTGGCGAAGCGTTAGCCAGTATCAGTTCCGTATCACGGTTAACCTTCGCCTCTTGCACGCAGGCGCAGCAACAGGGATGGCAAGCCTATGCGGAAGGGCGTGATATGGCCGTTCAACTGCAACCGACAGCGCACCCGGTTGGTACCACAGTTGAAGTGGCTGATTTGTTTTTTAATACCCCTGCTAGACGCCGGTTTTTACGTTCAGAGAAGACGGAGTTTGGCCATATCGAAACCTTGATCAAGCGTCTTGCTTTGAGCCACTTTAAGGTTCATTTTACCTTGAAACATAATGGCAAGATGGTGAAAAATTTTCGTCCAGCCTTGTCTTTAGCTCAACAAGAAAAACGCGTGGCAGCAGTTTGCTCCTCGCAGTTTATGCAACACGCGTTGGCCATTAATGCAGAGCATGGCGACTTGAAACTATCCGGCTGGATCGTTGAGCCCAGTGGCGCAAGGGCTCAAAACGATGTTCAGTATTGTTATGTTAACGGGCGTATGATGCGCGATAAGCTCATCAATCATGCTATAAGACAAGCCTATGCCGATAAATTGCCCTCTCATTTATACGCGGCATTTATTATTTATATCGAGTTAAGCCCGACTCAAGTGGATGTCAATGTGCATCCTGCTAAACACGAAGTGAGGTTTCATCAAGGCCGCTTGGTGCATGATTTTATCCTGCAAACCCTAAACGATGCGTTGACTGCACAGCCAAGCGCGCTGAATCATGGCCTAGACACGAGTGAACAGGCTGGCTCTACCCATGAAGCAAGCCCGGCTGACGCCTTTAAGCTCCCAGACCAAGGGGGCCGTCAAGTGCGTGAAACTCAGGCCCGGGGTGTCAATCATGGCTATAAAAGTAATGCGGTGCTTGCAGATGCTGATGGTCAACTCTCCCATCACAGGGACGACCTGAAGCAAAATGCGGGTCAATATTCTCCTCGGTCGCCATTGTTTTCATCCACAAAGCAGGCTTTGGCCCAATCCGTATGGACGCAGAGTCCGCCAGCTCATGGGGCTGAAATAGGGGGGTCGACTTTAGCCCAAGACGTAGCAACGAGTAGCGGGCATTTTGGCGCCTCGCTGCATTTGGTGGATGAAAAATATTTATTGCTGCAAATACAAGGTAAGTTACAACTGTTATCGCTCCCCAAGGCATGGCAGCTCTTGGTTTACCGTCAGCTATTGGAATACTTCCAACAACAAAGTGTTTCACAGCCGTTATTATTACCCGTCGCCATTAAGGCGGGCGAACATTTGGTTGATGTAGCAAACTTTCATCAAGCTAGCTTGAATAAATTAGGCTTGCAGTTGAAAACACAGCATGGCGACACCATTATAGTTTGTCAGGTGCCGCCACAAATGCGCAATTTGCCACAAACCGACCTAGTTGTGGGGTTATTACAGCAATTAGCACCACAAATGAGCGAACTTCAAGGCCCGCAAGTAGACTATATATGCGATTGGTTGGCACAACGCATGAGCGAGCTAAAACAAGGGTTTGAATGGCAAGAAGCGCAGCAATTACTGATTCAACTTGATAAACGTTTAGGGCAAGCGCTACCACGTTATCAGGCTGAGCTGATGCGCCCAGTTGATTTTGCAACCACAATAAAGAGTTTTGACGTTGAATAATACGGATCCACAAGCGATATTTTTAATGGGGCCTACGGCCTCGGGGAAAACGGATTTGGCGATTGAGATTGCCAGTCGTATTCCTTGTGATGTGATCAGTGTTGATTCAGCACTCATATATCGCGGAATGGATATTGGCACAGCTAAGCCCACCGCTGATGAGTTGTCTAAAGCGCCTCATGGTTTGATTGATATTCTGGATCCCAGCGAGTCCTACTCGGCTGCTGATTTTCGCGCCGATGCCATTGCCTTGATGGATAAAGCGGTCGCTAACGGTCGTACACCTTTATTGGTAGGCGGTACCATGCTGTACTTTAAAGCCCTATTAGAAGGGTTATCACCGTTACCGCAAGCCGATGCGCAAGTTCGAGCTCAGATAGAGCATGAGGCGCAAACCTTAGGTTGGGGCGTATTGCATGATCAGCTTAAAGAGATAGATCCGGTTGCCGGGCAGCGAATTCATCCCAATGATCCGCAGCGTTTGTCACGGGCACTGGAAGTATTTCGAATCACGGGGAAAACCTTAACCGAATTAACCCAACAAAAAGCGCCACCACTACCTTATCAGGTACATCAGTTTGCCTTGATGTCCGATGATCGTCATACCTTGCACCAACGTATTGAAACTCGTTTTATGAAGATGTTGGATGCGGGTTTTGAGCAAGAAGTTAGGGCGCTTAAGCAACGGGGTGACTTGAATTTAGACCTACCTTCGATGCGTTCGGTTGGCTATCGCCAAATGTGGCAATATCTCGATGGGGAACTAAGTCACGAAGAAATGGTCTATCGAGGTGTAGTTGCGACTCGCCAATTGGCGAAGCGACAGATAACTTGGTTGCGGGGGTGGCAAGATTTGGTCGTACTTGAGCCTGGCGCTAGAGAAAATATTGACAAAATTGTACAAGTTATTGGCTAGATTAAATAATCCATGTATATAATCTTAAGTCACGCTAATTTTTTATAACAACAAAACAATAAGGAAAATCAAATGGCCAAGGGGCAATCATTACAAGACCCTTTTTTAAACGCTTTGCGTCGTGAAAGGATTCCCGTTTCAATTTATTTAGTTAACGGCATTAAGTTACAAGGTCAAATTGAGTCGTTCGATCAGTTTGTTATTTTGTTAAAGAACACGGTAAACCAAATGGTTTACAAACACGCGATTTCAACCGTTGTCCCTGCGCGCCCTGTTAGCCATCATTCAGGCTCAGCAGGTGGCAGTGAGAGTGGTGAATAATTTGTTGTTTTTGGTGGAGCAAGTCTCCACCTTTTTTTAAGGAGTTTTTTGCTTGTTTGACCGTTATGAAGCAGGTGAACAGGCTATATTGGTTCATATCGATTTTCGTGAAGAAGGCGAACGAGAAGATCTAGTAGAGCTTGAAATGTTAGTCAGTTCTGCAGGAGTTAATGCAGTCTCCACCGTGACAGGAAGTCGTTCTAGCCCACATCCTAAGTACTTTGTTGGCAGTGGTAAGGCCGAAGAAATTGCTGAACATGTTCGTCTGTTTGCTGCTGATGTGGTTATTTTTAATCATGCTTTATCGCCGGGGCAAGAGCGTAACCTAGAAAAATTGTGCCAGTGTCGCGTACTTGACCGCACCTCTTTGATTCTTGATATTTTTGCTCAACGCGCGCGTACCCACGAAGGTAAATTGCAGGTTGAGTTGGCTCAGCTACGCCATTTGTCTACCCGTTTGATTCGAGGTTGGACCCACTTAGAGCGTCAAAAAGGCGGCATAGGTTTGCGTGGTCCGGGTGAAACTCAACTCGAAACCGACCGACGCTTATTGCGTGAACGTATAAAAGCGATTTTACGCCGTCTTGAAAAAGTCGCTAAGCAGCGCGAGCAGGGCCGCCGGTCACGGCAACGTAATGAAATACCCACAGTGTCTTTGGTTGGCTATACTAACGCAGGTAAGTCAACTTTATTCAATCATTTAACTCAGGCTGAGGTGTATGCTGCGGATCAGCTTTTTGCCACCTTAGATCCTACTCTGCGTAAAATTGAAATTGCTGATGTGGGTAATGCGATCCTAGCCGATACCGTAGGCTTTATTCGCCATTTGCCCCATGACTTAGTCGCGGCATTCAAAGCGACATTAGAAGAAACCCGTGAAGCAGATATCTTGCTCCATGTGGTGGACTGTTCTGATGAGCGCTTTGAGGACAATATGCGCGAGGTGCAATCGGTTTTGGATGAAATCGATGCCGGAGATGTGCCGCAATTGATCGTGATGAACAAGATTGATGCGGTGGAGGGCATGACACCGAAGATCGTTTATGACGATCAAGACGTACCTGTTTCTGTCTACCTTTCGGCAAAAGAAGGGGTGGGCATCGATATATTATTTAATGCATTAACGCAGCGATTGGCTGGCGCAATGGTATCAAAGCATTTAGCATTGCCCCCGACGGCAGGGAAATTGCGCAGTACCTTATATGCATTAAACTGCATTGAGCATGAAGTGTTTGATGATGCGGGTGGTTGGAATATCGACATCCGCATGACAAAGGTGGACTGGCAACGCCTTTTAAAACAGCAAGGAGAGGTTATTCAAACCTTTATTGCATCTTAATTGCCTGTTACATTTACAGATTAATATCTTCTAGCAAGTGGAGAATAGAATGGCCTGGAATGAGCCTGGAAATGGTGGTAACAAAGACCGCGACCCCTGGCAGAACAACAATAAAAATCAGGGGCCACCTGATTTAGATGAAGTGTTCAAAAAGCTAAGTGGCAAGTTTGGCGGTACTTTCGGTGGCAAAGGTGGCGGCGGTGATGTCAGCACTTTTGGCCTCACAATCGTATTGATCATCGGTTTGTTGATTTGGGGTGTAAGCGGTTTTTACACCATCAAAGAAGCCGAAAAAGGGGTGGTACTGCGATTTGGTGGTTACCATGAAACCGTGTTGCCTGGCTTACATTGGAACCCTAAGTTTATTGATGAAGTTATCCCTGTTGACGTTAACACGATCCGTTCTTTACGTGGTAAAGGCTCAATGCTGACTTCTGACGAAAACGTAGTGGAAGTGGAAATGGACGTTCAGTACAAAGTGTCTAACCCTCAGCAGTACCTATTTAGCGTGACCAATGCCGACGACAGTTTGTCGCAAGCGCTGGATAGCGCACTGCGTTATGTGGTGGGTCACACCGTGATGGATAGCGTGTTGACGACAGGTCGTGACGTGGTTAGACGTGACACCTGGAGCAAGTTAGAAGAGATCACGACCCCGTATAACATGGGCCTTGAGATCATTGACGTTAACTTCTTGCCTGCGCGTCCACCTGTTGATGTGAAAGATGCCTTTGATGATGCCATTGCAGCCCAAGAAGACGAAGAGCGTTTCATCCGTGAAGCGGAAGCTTACGAGCGTGAGAAAGAGCCGACAGCTCGTGGTCAAGTGAAGCGTATTGAACAGGAAGCGATTGCTTACAAGGAAAACGTGATCCTACAAGCACAAGGTGAAGTGGCACGATTTGAAGCATTACTACCTCATTATCGCGCAGCACCCGATGTGACACGTGAGCGTCTGTACATTGAAACCATGCAAGAAGTGTTAGGCAGCACCAGCAAGGTGTTACTTGATAGCAAGGGCAGTAATAGCATGATGTATTTGCCATTGGATAAAATTCTTGAGCAATCTAATCAGACTAAATCGCCTAAAAACAGCAGCCTGACTGTTCCGCAGCCTGATTTAGGCTCGACTTATAACACAGATATCACTATCAATGATGCGCCGATTCGTGGTTCGCGCATTCGCTCAGGGAGAGAATAATCATGAAAAAACTAGTTTTGATTATCCTTGCAGCTTGCTTGTTAGTGGGCTTTTCTTCGGTCTTCGTGGTAGAAGAAGGCCAAAAAGCGATTGTCATCAAGTTTGGTAAGGTACAGCGTGACGCCGAAGGCATGCCATTGATCTTTGATCCCGGCTTGCACTTCAAGATCCCATTACTGGAAACCGTCAGAACCATGGATGCAAGGATCCAAACCTTGGATGATGCTTCCGATCGTTTTGTTACCTCAGAAAAGAAAGATCTTATCATCAATTCCTATGTGAAATGGGAAGTGGCTGACTTTGCTAAGTTCTATCTTTCGACTGGTGGTAATTTTGATATGGCATCCGACCTATTAAAACGACGCGTGGGTAATGCCCTGCGTAACGAAATAGGTGCGCGTACCATTAAAGAAATCGTTTCGGGCGAGCGTGATGACGTCATGATCAATGCATTGCAAAAGCTGCAGCGTGAAGATGCGACATCATCAAACGAAGCCGAACTGACCGAAGAGCAAGAAAGAGAACTGGCTCAAGGTGGCTCAGACGACCTAGGTGTTCGCGTGTTAGATGTGCGTATCAAGCAAATCGAACTGCCTGCTGAAGTGCGTGAGAGTATCTACAAGCGGATGCGTGCTGAGCGTACTGCGGTAGCGAAAGAGCATCGCTCTCAAGGTCAAGAAAAGGCAACGGTTATCCGCGCTAATATTGATCGTAAAGTGGCGGTAATGCTAGCCGATGCAAATCGTCAATCACGTGAAATGCGTGGTGATGGTGACGCAGAGGCCGCTAAAATCTACGCTGAAACCTACAGTAAAGATCCTGAGTTTTACGCATTTATTCGCAGCCTAGATGCTTATCGCGATAGCTTTAAAGATAAGAGTGATGTGATGGTGCTAAGCCCTGACTCCGAGTTCTTCCGTTATATGGAAGGAGCCACTAAGGCGGCGCCATAGTTCAGTGTTTTTGACTGATATGTATCACATGGGCCAGCTTATGCTGGCCTTTTTTTTAATTTTATGTAGCATCAAAGACTTGCCTTTAAACTCGCAGTAGCTTCATTAGCTAGAATAGTTATTAGGAATTTTTGAATCGATATGCTTTTAAATCACCCCATATAACTATTTAGTGAAAAAAAATACTCACCTTTTAGATGTAAAATTTGCTAGAATCCCGTTTTAATAAGTAACCGCGAAAAGTGAAAATGGGTAAGAATGTAGTTGTTCTCGGCACCCAGTGGGGTGACGAAGGTAAAGGCAAAGTTGTTGATTTGCTTACGGATCGTGCTAAATATGTGGTGCGCTATCAAGGCGGTCACAATGCTGGCCATACTCTTGTAATTGACGGTGAGAAAACCGTTCTCCACTTAATTCCTTCTGGTGTGCTGCGTGAAAACGTAACCTGTATCATAGGTAACGGCGTTGTGTTATGTCCGCAAGCCTTGGTTAAGGAAATGACCATGCTAGAGGCCAAAGGGGTACCAGTGCGTGAGCGCTTGGTTATCAGTGAGGCTTGTCCGTTGATTTTGCCATATCACGTAGCACTTGATGCCGCACGTGAAGCCGCTCGAGGCAAAAAGGCAATCGGCACGACTGGACGAGGCATTGGTCCTGCTTATGAAGACAAAGTGGCTCGCCGCGGTCTACGTGTTGGCGATCTTAAAAACTTTGAGGACTTTGCCGCTAAGCTTAAAGAAGTGATGGAATATCATAACTTCCAACTAACTCAGTATTACAAGGCTGAGCCAGTAAGCTACGAAGATGTCCTCGCGCAAGCGAAACAAGTATCAGAGCTGCTTACCGGCATGGTGGTAGACGTGACTGATGTTCTCGATAAGGCTCGCCTTAACGGTGATAACATCATGTTTGAAGGTGCCCAGGGTACCTTATTAGACATAGATCACGGTACCTACCCATATGTTACTTCGTCAAACACCACTGCGGGTGGCGTAGCGACGGGCAGTGGTTTTGGTCCGTGTCACATCGATTACGTGCTGGGTATTGTTAAGGCTTACACGACCCGTGTTGGCTCTGGTCCGTTCCCGACTGAGCTTTATGATGGCGTTGACAAGTTAGATGCTGATGGTAAACACCTTGGTACAGTGGGCCACGAGTTTGGTGCAACCACAGGTCGCCTTCGCCGTACTGGTTGGTTTGATGCCGTTGCCATTAAACGTGCCATTCAAATCAACAGCATCACAGGTTTCTGCTTAACCAAGCTTGATGTATTAGATGGCCTAAAAACCATTAAGATCTGTACTGGCTATAAAACACCTAGCGGTGAAATCTTAGATGTGCCACCTATGGCGGCAGAAGGCTATGAAGTGGTTGAGCCTATCTACGAAGAAATGCCAGGTTGGACTGAGCCTACCTTTGGTGTCACGTCATTTGATGCGCTACCAGAAAATGCCAAGGCATATATCAAGCGCTTAGAAGAAGTCACTGGCGTGCCAATGGACATCATCTCTACGGGTCCAGATCGTAACGAAACCATGGTTCTAGTTAATCCATTTGCTTAATCTGGATTAATACTGAAAGAAAAAGCCGCATTTGCGGCTTTTTTTCTGTTTGGTGTTTGGCAAAGAGTGTGGGAGGAGCTAAAAGCTTCTCAAAACTAGCTATTGCGCTTTACAGCCAAGTCTACAAGGCCAATTAAGGCTTGTTTGTATTCAGATTCAGGTAAGATGGCTAGTGCAGCGATCGCTTTGTCTGCTTCTTCCTGAGCGCGTTGCTGAGTATATTCGATCGACTGGGTCTGTTTTAAGATCCCTAAGATCTCATCCAGGTGATCCATGCCATTGCCTAATTCAATCGCTTCGCGGATCCTTTGTTGTTGCGCCGGATCGCCTAGTTGCAAGGCTCGGATCAAGGGTAAGGTGGGTTTACCTTCAGCAAGATCATCGCCTACATTTTTGCCCATTTCTTTGGCATCGGCTGTGTAATCCATTACATCATCAATTAATTGGAACGCAGTACCTAGGTATTTACCATAGTCTTGCATCGCTTGTTCGATCAAAGGATCTTGATCAGTGATCACCGCCATCAGGTGAGTTGCAGCTTCAAATAGACGGGCAGTTTTACAGTATATGACCTGCATGTAAGAGGCTTCGGTGGTGTCGGGATCGTTACAATTAATTAACTGCATTACTTCGCCTTCAGCAATCACGTTGGTGGCATCGGAAAGGATGTTCATCACCTTCATGTTGTTGAGCTCGGTCATCATCTGAAATGAACGGGTATAGAGAAAATCGCCGACGAGCACGCTTGCCGCGTTACCAAACAGATTATTGGCGGTTTCACGGCCGCGACGTAATTCAGATTCATCAACCACGTCATCGTGCAGTAAAGTAGCGGTATGAATAAACTCAATGATAGCGGCCAATTGCACATGTTGGTCGGCTTGATAACCGAGTGCTCGAGCCGTTAAAACCGTGAGTAAAGGGCGAATGCGTTTACCGCCACTGTTGATAATGTACAGGCCTAATTGATTGATTAAAGCAACGTCTGAGCTTAATCGCTTAGCAATAAGTTGATTCACTTGATCCATATCGTTTTTTGCTAAGAGTTGAATCTGTTTTAGGTCCATTTTTCGCTCTGTTATTAACTGGGTAAAGACTGAAATCAGCTCGGCATTTTACAACAAAACTAGGATTTTAGCAGCGCTTTAACAACAACTAGAAAGATTTTAAATTTTTTGCATTTTCAACTTGCCAGTGCGAGAACATTTGCGTACAATCCGCCCCCATTGTGATTAAGTTATCTGGCTCAATTTTATAGCCAGCACGGAGTAATAGACATGTACGCTGTTATTCAAAGCGGTGGTAAACAGCACCGTGTTACAGAAGGCCAAACTCTACGTCTAGAAAAACTAGATCTTGAAACAGGTGCTTCTGTAGATTTTGAAGAAGTTTTATTGGTAGCAAACGGTGACGACGTTAAAGTTGGCGCACCATTTGTAGCAGGCGGCAAAGTAGTTGCTGAAATTGTTTCTCACGGTCGTGGCGATAAAGTTAAAATCGTTAAGTTCCGTCGTCGTAAGCATTCTCGCAAACAAGCCGGTCATCGTCAGTGGTTCACTGAAGTGAAAATCACTGCAATCAACGCTTAATAGGAGTACTTAAAAATGGCACATAAAAAAGCTGGTGGTAGTACTCGTAACGGTCGCGACTCAGAAAGCAAACGCCTTGGTGTTAAGCGTTTTGGTGGCGAATCTGTACTTGCGGGTAACATTCTAGTTCGTCAACGTGGTACTAAATTCCACGCTGGCACTAACGTAGGCCTAGGTAAAGACCACACTCTTTTCGCAACTGCTTCAGGCACTGTGAAATTTGAAGTGAAAGGTCGCCTAAACCGTAAATACGTTAGTATTGTTGCTGAATAATTCAGTAATAATATAACTTTTAAAAAACCCGCTTCGGCGGGTTTTTTGTTGTGTGCAATTTAGCTAAGAAAACATGAAGTGTGCTTAAGATCACTTTTTGGTATAGTGTTTAGCTTGTTAGGCATACTGTGTTTTGGCAATCGAGCCGATGTTAAATTGGGTAAGGTGTTGCTGCAAATATCGAATAGGATTGCGGCGGGAGTAAGTGATGAAGTTTGTTGATGAAGCAAAAGTAAAAGTGCAAGCCGGTGATGGCGGCAATGGTGTGGTGAGCTTCCGCCGTGAAAAATACATTCCTAATGGTGGTCCAGACGGCGGTGATGGCGGCGATGGTGGCGATGTTTACTTAGTGGCGGATGAGAGTTTAAATACGCTTATTGATTACCGCTTCCAGCGCTTTTATGCGGCAGATCGAGGTCAAAATGGCCAAAGTCGAGGTTGTACCGGTGCTCGAGGATCAGACAAGATCATGATGGTTCCTGTTGGTACACGTGCATCGGATCTTGATACGGGTGAAGTGATTGGGGATCTCACTCATCACGGTCAGAAACTGATGGTGGCTAAAGGGGGCTTCCACGGTTTAGGAAACACGCGTTTTAAAAGTAGTGTGAACCGTGCGCCAAGGCAAAAAACCATGGGCACTAAGGGTGAAGTGCGTGAACTCTTGCTAGAGCTTATGCTATTAGCTGATGTAGGCATGTTAGGTTTGCCTAATGCGGGTAAATCGACCTTTATTCGTGCGGTCTCCGCGGCAACACCTAAGGTGGCTGATTATCCGTTTACCACTTTGATCCCAAGCTTAGGTGTGGTTGGTTTGAGCGGTGATCGTAGTTTTGTCGTGGCCGATATCCCAGGCTTAATCGAAGGTGCGGCTGATGGCGCAGGCTTAGGTGTTCGTTTCCTCAAGCATCTCGAGCGTTGTCGTGTGTTATTGCATATGGTTGATCTATTGCCAGCAGATGGATCGGATCCTGCTGAGAACGCCAAGATAATCGTAGAAGAATTAGAAAAGCACAGCCCAAAATTAGCGCAGAAGCCACGTTGGTTGATCTTCAATAAGATCGACTTAGTACTAGAAGATGAAGCCCAAGAGACCATTGAGCATGTACTAAACGCCCTTAACTGGGATGATAAGTACTACCAAATTGCAGCTGCGAGTAAGCAAGGAACGAAAGAGCTGTGCCTTGAGCTAGCTGAGTTTATGGAAAGCTTGCCTAAGGAAGATCCCGAAGCAGAGACCCAAGAGCAAGTGGAATTTAAGTGGGACAATTATCACAAAGCCGCGGTGGAAGAAGCCAGTGATGATTGGGATGACGATGATTGGGATGAAGATGATGAAGACGGGGTTGAATTCATCTATCAACCTTAATTCTGTTCCCCTCCAAGCCGCATTTGTTGCGGCTTTTTCGTAACGACAGCAGCGACGACAACCCATTTATTTGTAATTTATGGGTTAAAACACACCACTTTTTGCTTTTCGTTAAATATATATTCAATTTATTGATTAAAATAGCAAAACTATCTTACTTTAGGGTGTTACTGTTGTTATGTCTTATCAAAGATGCCTTACCAAGCAGCAGCAAACCGAAATCACTCGGATTGCGATCAAGGCAGGCCAGCTGTTACAGCAGCACGGGGCGGAGAGCCGTTTAATTGAACAAACCACGGTACGTTTAGGTACCGCACTGGGTGCTCAGAGTATTGAGTTGGCTGTCTCGGCCGATGCGTTGGTGTTAACTTCTTTGTTTGAAGGCCGATGTATCACCACCACGCGTAAGGTGTATGATCGCGGCATTAATATGCAAATGGTGTGTGATGTCTTGCGGATCTGCGTGATGGCTGAGAAACAGTTACTCAGTGCAACTGAAGTTAATCGCAAGCTGGATAAGCTGCAGCCAATGAAGTATAACCGCTGGCTTGTTGTCTTTATGATAGGTTTGTCTTGTGCCAGTTTTAGCCATTTATTCGGTGGTGATTGGCTGGTGTTCGGTGTCACCTTTGTGGCTTCTGCTGCGGCGATGTTTGTTAGGCAAGAGCTAGCACATCGCCACCATAACCCCTTTATTAATTTTGCCATCACTGCGTTTATTGCTACCTTGATTTCCAGCCTTGGGGTGATATATCAAATTGGTAATCGCCCTGATCTCGCCATGGCTGCCTGCGTTCTGCTCTTGGTACCCGGTTTTCCGTTAATTAATGCGGTTTCTGATATGGTAAAGGGCCATATCAATATGGGGATCGCACGCTGGACCGCGGCTACCTTGCTGACCTTTAGTGTTGCGGCGGGGATCTTTGCGGCGATGGGCCTAATGAATATTGCCGGAGGGGCCGCTTAATGGATCTTATTCTATTACTGCTGGATGACATGTTTTGGGCGGCAATCCCAGCGGTGGGCTTCGCCATGGTGTTTAATGTACCGCAAAAGATGTTGGTGTATTGTGCTGTCGGTGGCGCCATCGGCCATGGCTTTAGAACCCTGACTATGCAATTTGGTTTACCGATTGAGTGGGCTTCCCTAGTCGCAACAACCTTGATAGGCTTTATTGGTTTATATTGGTCGCGTAAGCATTTGATCCCAAGGCCTGTGTTTACGGTAGCGGCAGCGATCCCGATGATCCCTGGTAGCTATGCCTTTGCCACCATGCTGGGCTTGGTTGAAATGAATGCGGGCGGCTTTACCTATCACTTGTTTCAAACCGTGATTGAAAATGGCCTGAAAACCTTATTTATCTTGCTTGCGTTAAGTTTTGGTCTCGCCATTCCTTCCATTTTGATTTATCGTGGCCGACCCATTGTATAAAAACGAGTTCTTGCTATGAAGATTGCTATGATTGCCGCGATGGCAAACAACCGCGTGATAGGTAAAGACAATCAAATGCCTTGGCACTTGCCCGCCGATTTAAAATTTTTTAAGGCAACGACCTTAGGCAAACCTGTGCTAATGGGTCGTCGTACTTACGAGTCAATTGGCCGACCGTTGCCTGGGCGGTTAAATGTGGTGATCACCCGTGATCCTAATTGGTGCGCAGAAGGCGTGAGTGTGGTGGCGAGCCCTGAAGCTGCGTTAGCCTTAGTGTCTGAACATGAAGAAGTCATGGTGATCGGTGGCGGCGCTATCTACCAAGCTTTTTTACCCTTAGCAGATAGCTTATACCTGACATTTATTCAGGCCGATATCGATGGTGATACCCAATTTCCAGATTATCAAGCCGTCAGTCAGTGGGAGCAAGAGCTATTGGCCACTCACCAAGCCGATGAGTCTAATCCATACGATCTGGTGTTTACTAAGCTCACACGTATATCAAGCTAAGCTGTGCGTTGGCTTAGGCTAGACTGGCTAAATAAGGTCTGGTCCTGCCAGCGTATCATAGTAAGCTGGTTACCCCACACACAGCCGGTATCTAGACCGATAACATCACGGCGATTTGTTGCGCCCATCAGCGCAGCCCAGTGGCCAAACAAGATGGGTTGTGCGCCAATATGGGGCCCCTCAATTTCGAACCAAGGCTTAAGGCTGACATTGGTATTACTTTGGGGGGGCTGCTTATTTTGAAAATCCAAGCTGCCATCGGCATAGCAATAGCGCATTCGAGTCAACACATTGACAATAAAGCGCAGGCGCGCAAAGCCGGCTAAATCATCTGACCAAGCATTGGGGAGATCACCGTACATGTGTTGAAAAAATTCAGCGTAGTGCTCACCACGTAATACCTGGTGAACTTCCTCAGCGAGTTGCAATGCCTGCTGAGGCGCCCATTGCGGCGAAATTCCGGCATGAACCATGATAAATTGGTGCTGAGGATGCTCAACAATAAGGGGCTGATGACGTAACCAATGCATGAGTTCGTCGCAATCCGGTGCGCTCAAGATAGCGGCCGTTTGATCTTTCTTTTTCACTTTGGCAAAACCCAGCCAAGCGGCAATGAGATGAAGGTCATGGTTACCTAAGACAATTTGCGCTTGGCTGCCAAGGGATCTGACATAGCGTAATGTCGCTAGAGACTGTGGCCCCCGCGCCACTAAGTCACCGGCTAACCACAGCTCATCATTAAGAGGATCGAAATCCACTCGTATTAATAGTTGCTCTAGTTCAGCAAGGCAGCCCTGAATGTCACCAACAATATAGGTCGCCATGATCAATGTAAGATGTTGGGTTGAGCGAGACGAAATGCTGGGATGGCGACTTGATGAAGGCTATTGTCTTTTGCCTGCATGGTGTAACTGCCTTGCATGACCCCTAAAGGCGTATCAAGCACGGTACCGCTGGTATATTCAAATTCACTACCGGGGAGAATATCGGGTTGTTGGCCGACCACGCCAGGGCCTTCCACTTCGGTTTTTTTGCCATCGGCATCGGTTATCAGCCAATGGCGATGAAGCAGCTGCATCGCTTGATCGCCATTGTTGCGGATCGTTATCGTGTAAGCAAAGACATACCGATTTTGCTCCGGCTCTGATTGTGCCGGAATATACTGCGTGGCTACGCTGATTTGTATTTGCTCGCTATCCATTTTATTCCTCGTCTAAATCGGCAGTCGGGTCGGCGACAGGATTGTCGTATAACCAATTAGCTAAGGCGACATACTGAGCCACGGTCACGTTCTCGGGACGATGATTTGGATCTATCCCCAAGCTTTCAAGTTGTGGCTCAGTGAATAATTTTTTCAAGCTGTTGCGCAGGGTTTTACGTCTTTGGTTAAACGCCATGGTGCACACTTTATTGAGTGACTTAACGTCTTTTGCCACCACAGGTAGCTCGTCGTACGGGGTTAATCGCACCACGGCCGAATCCACTTTTGGCGCAGGTTTAAATGCGCCGGGGGGCACTTCCAAAATCGGCGTGACGGCACAATAGTATTGCGCCATTACCGACAGGCGACCGTAAGCTTTGCAGTTAGGGCCGGCAGCTAGACGGTTAACCACTTCTTTTTGCAACATAAAGTGCATATCTTTGACTTTATTTGCAAAGCTGAACAGGTGAAACATTAAGGGCGTTGAAATGTTGTAAGGCAAGTTACCAAATACACGCAACGGTTTGTCGTCTTCAATTAATTGGCTAAAATCAAAACGCATCGCATCGGCTTGATGAATGGTCAATTTATGACGAATAAATGGATGTGACGTCAGGCGCTCAGCTAGATCTTTATCTAATTCAACGACATTGAGTTGCTCAACCAGCTCTGCAACGGGCTCAGTTAGGGCACCTAGGCCTGGGCCAATTTCAACCAAGGTTTGGTCTTTTTTCGGGTTGATTGCTGCGACTATGCTAGCAATGACATTTTGGTCGTGTAAGAAGTTTTGGCCAAAACGTTTTCTGGCTCGATGACCTTGATGTACTTTTGAATTCATAATTGTTTTTTCTCTACCATTTCGATGGCTTGATTGAGCGCTGTCAGCATGCTGCCAGGATCGGCTTGGCCGGTTCCTGCTAGTTCGATGGCGGTACCATGGTCGACCGAGGTGCGGATAAATGGCAAACCTAACGTAATATTGACCGAGTTGCCAAAGCCCTTATATTTAAGCACAGGTAAGCCTTGGTCGTGATACATGGTGAGTACCGCGTCGGCATCATCCAAATATTTTGGTTGAAACAAGGTGTCGGCGGGCAAGGGACCAACCAGATCGATCCCCTGATCACGTAAGGTGTCTAAGGTTGGCGTGATGACTTCAATCTCTTCGCGACCTAAATGGCCTCCCTCTCCGGCGTGGGGGTTTAAACCGCAAACATAGATCCGAGGCTTGGCAATGGCAAACTTGGCTTTGAGTTCGCTGTTTAATATTTCAATGATATTGGTTAAACGCTCAGGTGTAATGGCTTTGGCAACATAGGCTAATGGGATGTGGGTTGTGACGAGTGCGACACGTAACCCTGTGGTGGCTAACAGCATCACCACATCAGCGGTATTTGACTCTTGCGCAAAAAACTCGGTGTGGCCACTAAAAGACACACCGGCTTGGTTAATAATGCCTTTATGCACGGGGCCAGTGACGACGGCGGCAAATTCACCCGATAAATTCCCTTGGCAAGCATAAGACAAGGTATCTAACACATAGCGGCCGTTTGCTTCGTTTAGCTGGCCGGCTACGGCTGGCTCCGCAAGGTTAATTGCCGCCACCGTTAAGGTGCCTTTTGCTTGCGCCTTAGGCGCTTGATTAGGATCGTATTCATTGAAACAGACCTGAATATTGAGCTGCTTAGCGCGCTGTTCTAATAAGTTAAGATCGGCGGCAACAACCAATTGCACAGGCCAGTCATATTGGCTCAAGGCGAGGACTAAATCAGGACCGATACCACTTGGCTCACCTGGCGTAATGACGATTTTCGCAGGTTGCATGGTTACTTCTCTTCCATGATTTTCACGTAAGCCTCTTCACGCAGCTCATTTAGCCAGCTTTGCGTTTCTTCATTAAAACGGCGGCCGTATAAAATTTGATAGGCTTTTTGTTTATTGGCTTGTTCGGTGACATCTGTGGTGCGTTTGCCCATGACTTGGACTAAATGCCAGCCATGAGTAGAGCGAAATGGTTGGCTTATTTCACGCATATCTAAGCGAAGGATCTCGTCCCTAAAGGCCGGCACATAAAGCTCTGGATCTGCCCAGCCAAGTTCACCGCCTTTTACCGCCGAGCCAGGATCTTCTGAGTGTGCTTTGGCTAATTCAGAAAAAGACTGACGGCCAGCAACAATATCCGCGCGGTAACGGTCAAGTAATTGCTTGGCTTTTGCATCACTTAAAATGATGGATGGTTTAATCAAGATATGACGGGCGTTAATTTCGGTTGAGGTGACTTTGGTTTGCCCTCGGTCGTCGAGAATCTTGATGATGTGTAGGCCATTGGCGCTTTTAAATGGGCCAATAATGTCGTTCGCATTGGCGCCTTCAACCGCTTTTGCAAACAGGGTTGGCATATCATTAACACCCATCCAGCCCCAATCACCGCCTTCGAGGGCTTTTGGTCCTTGAGATTCCGCCAATGCCGTTTCTTTAAAATCCGCACCCGAGCGAAGTTGGCTGACGATGGCTTCGGCTTTGTTATTGCCTGTTTCGATATCGTCTGCTGAGGCGTCGTCACTGAGTTTTAACATGATGTGGCCAATGCGATATTCGCGTTGTTTACCGCCTTGGTTGTTCATCATTTTTATGAGGTTATCCACTTCTTGATCTGAAATGTTGATACGGCGTCTTACTTGGATACGAGAGACTTCCGAAATCAATAGCTCTTCACGGACAGAATGGCGAAATTCGGCATAACTGA
This sequence comes from Motilimonas eburnea, assembly GCF_021295345.1. GTDB lineage: Bacteria > Pseudomonadota > Gammaproteobacteria > Enterobacterales > CBDFNC01 > Motilimonas > Motilimonas eburnea. The sequence continues at coordinate 9,475 of NZ_JAIMJB010000003.1, read as the reverse complement.
TTCCTTGTTCGGCAAGGCTAGCTTGTAGTTCAGGTAAGGTTTGGTTTTTGTCTTTAGCGATACCTAAAATGGTCTGTTCAAGCTGGGCTTCGCTGATTTTCATGCCCAGTCTTTCTGCCATTTGCACTTGTAAGCTATCTTGGATCAGCTTTTCGAGTATTTGTTTACGCAAAATGCCTTCATTCGGTAACGGCTGCTGATTTGACTGGTACTGGCGTTTTACCTGCTTAGTTAACGTGTCAACTTCACTTTGCATGATCACATCTTGGTTGGCGATGGCGGCCACCTTGTCTATTTCAATGGGCGCAGCATTAAGGGTTAAACTGCTAATTAGCAGTGAAGTGGATAACGTGTAGCTTAACAATTTATTAATCATCATTTTCTTACTTCGTTAGCAATGTTTATTTATTTGCAAATGGGCGGCCGTAACTGAATAGACCTTGATTCAACTCTGAACTGGCGCTGCTTCCAAAACCGGCTAAACCTTTTAGCTCGATTTGTAGTTTTACGCCGCTGGACAAGTCATAGTTGTTCTTAATATCGCCTATTTGCCCGTATGATGTTTTGATGTGTTGATCGTAGACTAAACTAACAGACCAACAACAATCCTCATATTTGACACCGAATAAACTTTCAAAAAAACGGTTATTGTCGGTATCGTAATAATAACTCGTGACGGCACTCCATTGGTCGTTAAACGGCCAAGCCGCTTTAACGCCGACCTGATTAATGCCCCCTTTAATATAGTTAGTAGAAGGGTTCTCAGGCGCTTTAACATAACGGTAATTGAGCTGCAGCAGTTTGTTCCATGCCCAACGACGCTCCAGGGTGCTGTTTCCCCTGCTGATCTCGCCATCTTCGGTATTCACCTCAATACCACCATGGTAATACCAATTATCAGCGAAGTTAAAATCCGTTTCTGCCACCAAGGATGAGCGGTTGCTGTCTTGTTTGACTAAATCCCCTACGAGATAAGTATCGGACTGGTTAAAGTAGAACATTTGACCAATGGCGAAACGAAAACGTTCGTTGAAATCTTCATCTAAATAGCCAGTGGACACCCCAAGGGTGATTTGATTGGCATCGGCAATACGGTCAACACCTGAATAGCGTTGTTCGCGAAACAGGCCATAATAGTCAAGTTGCAAAGCGGAAGTATCGTAGAGGCCGATATTACGTTGATCTCGATGGGGGATATATAAGTATTTTATTTGTGGGATCAGGGTTTGCGTGTAGTGGTTGCCCCACACTTGGGTCTGGCGCTCAAAGTTTAAGCCGCCATGCATTGAAAACTTTGGCAATGAGCGGGTCACTGTTTTATCGAGATCGCGGTACCAAGCTTCTTTCACTGTGGTGGGAATGTCTTGTTCGTAATGAGTGAACATGTAACCCAGTTCCGTATTCAAAAAAGCCGCTTGTGTGTACAAAGGTACTATCAGCCTAGGTTCGATATGCAAACGTGTACCTGTGTAGACATCATCGTTTTTATGGTCAAAACGGGTGAGCTCGGTAAAGATATCCGCTTCAATGTGATTCCAATTAGTCGGGTAATAACCATTAAATGCCAGCTTTGGCATGACTAAGTGGGGGGACTCGCCGCCAAGTACCTGAAAATCTCTTACTTCAACTTCTGCATTCCAGTTCTTTTCTAACCAAGAGGCGTTAGCGGTTCTTAACAGTTGATTATCGGTCCGCGAGCCCACGGTTGAACCCAGATCGTTAAAATAGTTATCATCACTGACTTTGGTGTAGGAACCGTTGAAACGAAAGTGCTCTCCTAAACGGCTACTATCTTTCCAATGGTAAAGGTAGCGGTTTTGGTGAAGCTTTTTATCGTTGTGAAGATACTCAGCGTTCAGCTGGCCGCGACTGGTGGTCGATAAATATCGATACTCACCTAAGGCTTGTACGCCACGGTTAACCATGGATTTAAATGTGAGCGTCGCGTCATGATTGGGGGCGATGTTCCAATAGATGGGCTGCTCGTAAGTAATGCCGTTATCTGAGCTACTGGAAAAACTGGGGACCAGCAAGCCGGATTTACGATTCGACCCCGTTGGGTAGGTAAAATAGGGTAAATAAAAAATAGGCACATCAAACAGCCTAAAGGTGGCGTGTTTTGCTGTGGCGATTTCTTCTTCATTATCTACTTCTAAGTGTTTCGCTCTCACTTCCCACGTTTTATCGCCCGGTGGACAAGAGGTATAACTAGCTTGATACAGATTGTAATGCTCACGATCGACCACTTCTAATTCTTGGGTGTCGCCACGTCCACCTTTACCATGAAACTGATACTGGGTATCAAAAGAGGTGGCCGAGTCATTACTTAAATCGGCATCAATTTGGGCACCACTGACAGTGACTTGGCCATCGGTGAAACGAATGTTGCCTTTTGCCTGCGCCTTTTGGGTTTCACTGTTATAGGTTAATTCATCGCTGCTCAGTGACTTAATGCCCTGAATGACTTTTACGTTGCCCTGATATACAAAAGTCGTGCCTTGGCTTGATGTGGTATCAGAGTAAACTTCAACGGGGGTTAAGCTAGGATCTTGTTCAGGTGCATCGATCACTTCAGGTACGTATGCGTAACAACGTTGAGTTAAAGGAAGATCGGCGATGGTGACCACATTGCTTTCGTTTAAACTATTCTCGGCTGCGTTAACATATGCACTTGGGGCGAAAAGGGTGCCCATGATGACAAGTGTCCGTTTTATCATTGAAATTCTCTAATCGCAAAATTCTGGCTCTATGGGAGCATCGCTAGGTATGACAGATTAACCATCCGTGGCCAAGCAATATGGTGATTCTCTATGATAAAGCAATCGGCCATGCTCGCCAACTCAGTTAAGAGAAATGGTGATATTTTTCTGACGATAATTGCCTTAAGGTGTCTCAGTTTGTCACAATACTCGCATCTTATTAGTAAGGATATGAAATATGTGGGGCAAATTACTGGGCGGCTTTTTTGGCTATATGATAGCCCACCATATTATTGGGGCATTAATTGGTATTTGGCTTGGGCACAAGTTAGATCGTGCGGTTGGCCAATCAGGACAATTTCGAGCCAGCCTGCTCAAAGCCGCAAAGCAATCCGCGCAGCGTCAGCAACAATTATTCTTCCACGCTACGTTTTCAGTGATGGGACACATAGCCAAAGCCAAAGGGAGAGTCACCGAAGCCGAGATAGGCGTAGCGACCTTGTTAATGGAGCGTCTCAATTTGGATGCCGCCCATAAGCAAGCGGCACAGGAGGCATTTCGTCAAGGTAAGCAAGGCGATTTTCCACTCGAGCAGACCTTGGCTGAGTTTGTCGAAAGTTGCCGCGGCCGCACCAATGTATTGCAGATGTTTTTAGAGATCCAGCTTCAAGCCGCCTTTGCTGATGGTGAATTGCACCCTAATGAGCTAGCGGTATTAGAGCGAGTCGCGCAGGCGTTAGGCTTTAGCCCGCAGGACTTAACACGATTAACCTCGATGCTTGAAGCTGAAATTAAATTTCATCGCCAAGGTCATGGGGGGAGTCGTGCTAACCGACAGCAACAACTCAGTGATGCATATCAGTTGCTGGGTGTGACAGAAAGCGCCAACATGGCAGAAGTCAAAAAAGCTTATCGTAAGTTAATGAATCAGCATCACCCGGATAAGCTGGTTGCAAAAGGCCTGCCTCCTGAGATGATGGCCATGGCCAAAGAAAAAGCACAAGATATTCAACAGGCTTATGAACTCATCAAGAAAATGAAAGAAGCTGCGTAGCCTTAGACATGGAGCATATCCAGGTTGATTGGGTATAAGATCAGACTACTCGGTTGCCTTGATGACCTTGATAGAAGTCATCGATGTTTTTTCTCAACTGTTGACTTAAAGCGTGTAAACTTTGCTCACTTGCCCAAGCTATGTGTGGCGTCAAAATAAAATTCGGGTGAGCTAACAAAGTGACTAAAGGGTTGGATGCTTGCAGTGGCTCAACACTGGCGACATCCGATGCAGCCCCTGCTATCTGGCCATTTAGCACGGCGTTTGCCAAGGATTGCTCATCTACCAGCGGGCCCCTCGCCGTGTTGATTAAATATGCGCTGGGTTTCATTTGCGCGAACTCTGGTTCGCTCATTAAGCCCTGAGTCGTGGGGGTTAATGGGCAATGTAGGCTAATAATATCAGCTTGTTTCAGTACATTCCCAAATGCCGTGCGGCCCGGGCGTATAGTGACCTGGCCCTTATGCTCGGCAAGGAGTACCTTCATCTCTAATGCGCTGGCGATGTGCGCCATTTTTTGCCCCAATGCGCCCGCGCCAACAATGCCTAAGGTTTTGCCGGCTAAGTTTTCGATCGGGTAATCAGTAAAACAAAAGTGTCGGCTTTGTTGCCAGCGACCTGTGGTGACATCCTGGCAATAAGGCAGTAAGTTTTTTAATAGTGCGAGCATCAGGGTGAGCGCATGCTCAGGCACGCCTTGGTCGGCATAGTGGCGTACATTATAAACGGCAATGTTACGTTGTTGGCAGGCCGATAAATCAATATTGTTGGTGCCGGTTGCGGCTGCCACTATCAGCTCTAAATCCGGGCAAGCATCCATGACGTTTGCATCGATTGCCACTTTATTGGTAATGATCACATGGGCCTGTTTAGCGCGTGCTCGTACGTCTGCAGGCGGGGTATCATCGAACGATTGCCAGTGATGTGCTTGAGTGGGCTGAGGGATGTTGATGTGTTTGGGGATGGTTGCGCGATCAAGGAACACGATATTCTTTTTCATTGGGCCTTCTTTTATTGCAAACCTAAGCTGCGAGTCCAACCATTAATGTAGGTGCCAAGCCTTTCATCAAAAAATGGGCTAACCAGGGCTAACTGACGAAAGTTGGGTTTCGCACTTTTTTGTACAGCTTGGGCGCGAGTTTCATGCAGTGGCGCTAGCTGTGAGGTTGACGTTTGGTAAATGTCGAGTACAGGTACACTTGTGGCGCTAAGTGCTTTGGCTAATTGTTGATTTTGTTGCACTGTGAGCGTGTTAGCCCCCAACAGCACGATGGCATTGGGTAAGGGAGCCAGTTGCTGACGGTACAGATCGAGCATCACTAGGGTCATGTTTTGCTCGGCGAGTAAGATTGAGTAACCCGATTGGGTTTCGGGCAATTGAGCGACAGCGCTTAGGCGCTCGGCCGTTAACTTTAGATATTGCTCATATTGCTTCGCCTTCTCTTCCTCACTGCCATTTTGGTTGAGCTTACCTTGCGGCAGAAGGGTTATAACGTGCCACCCCTGGCGGGTTAACTCTTGTTGCAGGTGTGATTTGCGAATATTAAAAGGCACTGAGTCCCATTGTGGTTGGATCAGGACAAAGCCTAATGTAGGGCTGTGTTGAGATTGATGAACCACCACGGTGATTTGCTTATCAGGATCGAGCTCGATAGTTTGCTCTGGTAAAAAAACTTGAGTCAAATCATGAGATAATAATTGGCTTTGGCTAGGTGGTTGTGGCCATTTATCTAATGCGGACTCGGCCGTAAGCTCGCCTTGCTCATTGGTTGCGGGGGAGTCACTGATTGGCGTATCTTGGTCTTGTTTTTGCTCATTGGTTGCGGGGGAGTCATTGACTGGCGCATCTTGCTCTTGCTCAGCGAAGCTCGCAGGGGAAAAAGGCGCAGCAAACAAAAGCAGCAAACACAGACGAAATAGGCGCACAAAATTCCTTATATAAATTAAACAAGCACAGGCTTTCAAACTAAGACGATTTAGTGGAAAGTGCAAGTATATCCTGGCAAGTGGTACTGCCACTATCCGTTTCTTATGAGGGAAACGGATAGTGAAGCGCACATGATATATAGATTAGTTTTGAGTAGAGACGATAAAGCGCAGTGAATCTAGTTTTACCTGAGTATGATTGAGTAGATCCGTCGATTGATTGAGTAGATCGGTGACAAATTGGATTTCTTCATTGCGAATACTCGGGTTAATTGCTTTTAGCGCGTCGAGTCTGGCTTTTTCGGCTTTGAGCTGCTGCTCCATCTTGGTGATCGCGGTGCCAACAATCTGCTGCATTTGCTCCTTCGCAATCTCTTCGGCTTGGCTAATCAGCTGATGGATAAAGGTTTGAGATGCATTCACCAGCTTACTGCCTAGGTGGCGATTGACTGGAGTCAGTTGTTTATTAAACGTATCAAACTCAACATTAGCGGCTAGATTATTACCATTTTTGTCCAGTAATATCCTCACTGGGGTGGTGGGTAAGAAGCGTTGCAGTTGACTGTGTTCACTGGCTGGGGCTTCGACCACATAAATGAGTTCTAAAATGATAGAGCCGGCAGGTAGGGCTTTGTTTTTCAGTAAGCAGACTGCGGTTGAGCCCGTATCAGAACTTAGAATAATATCCATTCCACCGCGGATCATCGGGTGTTCCCAGCTTAGATAGTGTACGTCATCGCGGCTCAGTGCTGTCGCGCGATCAAAGGTAATCGTGGCGCCATCGTCAGGTAACCCCGGCATCTTCGGAACCAGCATATGCTCGCTAGGGTGCAGCACCAAACAATTCTCGCCTTTGTCATCTTGGTTTATGCCAATGATGTCAAACAGTTTAAGGGCAAAAAGTGGAAACTCAGGCTTGTCATCTTCCGCTTGAAGTTTCTCGAGCACATCGCTGCCACTGAGCACGCCAGAAGAGTTGAGCTCTAATAGTTTATCTCGACCTTGTTCCATTTGCTGGCGAAGCGCTTGCTCTTGTGCCTTTGTGGAATCAATTAACTCGGTAATGGCGAGTGTATCACTTTGGTCACCCGCTAATAGGGTTAACAATTGCGCTTTGTATTGGTCGTAAATTATTCGAGCGGCGGGACAGGTGCGCTCAAAAGCATTAAGGCCTTGATGGTACCATTGTTGTAATAGCGCTTGGGAAGTGTGTTCTAAATAAGGTACGTGGATTTCAATGTCATTTTTTTGCCCAATGCGATCTAAGCGACCAATTCGTTGCTCAAGTAAATCAGGGTTAATGGGTAAATCAAACAACACTAAGTGACGGGCAAATTGGAAGTTACGTCCCTCTGAGCCAATTTCCGAACAGATCATAACCTGAGCGCCGGCTTCGGTTTGTGCGAACCATGCTGCGGCACGATCCCGTTCAATAATGGATAATCCTTCATGGAAAACCGTGCCTCGGATCCCTTCTCGCGTGCGCAGGACTTCTTCAAGAGCCAGTGCGGTTTGTGCTTTTGCACAGATCACTAACACTTTATCTTGCTTGTTGGTTTTGAGTAGTTCAAGTAACCAATCGATTCGTGGGTCAAAGTTGCACCAAGAGGACGAAGAGCCTTCAAATTCTTGGAAAATCTCTTCTGGATACAAGAACTGCTTAGCCTTGGTCTCGACAGGACTGCTTGCCGACATCATTTGGCCTACTTTGAGCGCAGTTTTATATTGTTCAGGTAGGGGCAAAGCCACCGGGCGGAAATGACGTGTTGGGAAGCCTTTGATAGAGGAGCGTGTATTTCTAAATAATATGCGGCCAGTACCGTGGCGATCGAGTAACTGAGAAATCAATTGTTGGCGAGCTTGGCCTCGCATTTCCTCATCACCTGTTTGAATGGCTTGGATCTGTTCAGAGATGTCTTGCTCTATGAGCAATTGCTGTAAATTCGTGATGACTGTGTCAGGTAATTCGACATCGCTGGTTAGGGTATTTACCGTATCTGCGACTTCTTTATATTGGGTTTCTTCGGCTACAAATGCTTGATAGTCATAAAAACGGTCAGGATCAAGCAAGCGTAATCGAGCAAAGTGACTTTGATGGCCTAATTGATCCGGTGTTGCGGTCAGCAATAACACCCCTGCGGTGGCTTGTGCTAACTCATCCACAATTTGGTATTCACGGCTAGGTTGTGATTCATCCCATATTAAGTGATGGGCTTCGTCGACCACGAGTAAATCCCACTCGGCATCTAATGCTTGCTCGAAGCGACGACGCTTTTTGCGCAGAAAATCAAGACTACACAGTACCAACTGTTCCGTTTCGAACGGATTATCGGCTTCAGCAAAGGCTTCAACACATCGCTCTTCATCAAAAATACTAAAGTGCAGATTAAAGCGGCGCATCATTTCAACCAACCACTGATGGGTCAGTGTCTCAGGAACAAGAATAAGAACACGCTTAGCCCGGTTTGAAATTAATTGCTGGTGGATAATTAACCCCGCCTCAATGGTTTTACCTAAGCCAACTTCATCGGCCAGTAAAACACGTGGTGCATGGCGCTTGCCTACTTCTTCAGCAATATAAAATTGGTGAGGGATCAAATCGACTCGAGCGCCCATTAGGCCACGCAATTCAGATTGTTGCTGCTGGTGTTGATGCTTTAACGCCCGATAGCGCAGAACAAAGTGTTCGGTGCGATCAATTTGACCAGCAAAGAGTCTGTCTTGTGGTTTGTTGAACTTGATGAAGTTGTTGAGCATGGTTTCACGTAAGCTCACGGATTCTTGCGTATCTGTGCGCGTACCTATATAGGTCATTAAGCCATTGTCTTCTTCTATATCGCTAACAATAAGAGACCAATCATCATGGCTAAGAACTTCATCACCAACGTTGAAGATAACTCGTGTCACTGGCGCATCATCTTTGGCATAGTTTCTATTTTCCCCTGATGCTGGGAAAAGTAAGGTAACGACCCGGCCTTCTATGGCAACAACGGTACCTAAGCCCAAATCTGATTCTGTATCACTAATCCAACGCTGACCTAATGCAAAAGACATTTAATTACTGCTCTCCGAATGCCATGGCTAAAAAAAGGCGGCTATGTTACCTAAAGCAACCCATTTGCTAAAGCTAAAAATGGGATCCAAATCTATAAGTCATACCACACCTGCCGAACTGGGTTCTTAAAGCGTAGTAAATTCAGCTCCAGTTAAAAGTGAGTCAATATGACTTGTGCCAGAAGTGAGAAGTTAACACCTGAATTGATTGCTTTTTGTACACCCAATAAAAAAGTGCGAAAACTTCAAAAAAAGCCTTGCGCCGAAAACGAATCTCCCTATAATGCGCATCCACTGACACGGCACAGCGCAAGGCGCAACGCAGTATCAGGGAGTCAGAAGCTGAAGTTTCTCACTCGAAAGAAAAATCGAAGATTTGTTAAAATTAACGATTGACTTTCAAAACGGCTAGCGTAGAATGCGCAGCCCTGACGAGGTGAAGCGAAAGCCACTGAGTCACTGTTCTTTAACAATCTAATCATGCAATCTGTGTGAATACTCATGTTGAAAGCCACGGCTAACAACGCAATGGTAACGAATCGCCAAAACGATTTATTTATCAATGTTTCTGAGTGTTCATATAGAACAAATCGAACTTCATTAATTTGAGGTTCAAAACAGAATTCATTGAGCAGGTCTTCGGACCAAAAAAACTTTAATTGAAGAGTTTGATCATGGCTCAGATTGAACGCTGGCGGCAGGCTTAACACATGCAAGTCGAGCGGTAACAGAGAGAAGCTTG
>NZ_JAIMJB010000039.1 GCF_021295345.1 Motilimonas eburnea | reverse complement strand
AACTTGTCAGTCATTTTAGCCGTAGCTTTGGCAGCGCTGCCGGCAGTTGGGAGCACCTCACAGCACATAGCATCCGAACAGGCCACTGCTGGACCCGCGGTCAAGCAGCATGTAACCGACTGAGTGGGGTTGGATAATTTTATTCCCGCAGGACAAACTAATGGCGTCATTTGCTTAATCGGCAGGCTTAGACACGACTAAAAATCACACCTCCAGTCAGCGCTAGGTATTATTGATAGCATTTACGCCAATCTTAATCCCAATATTGAACCAGTGGTGAATCTTGCCGGCAGATCTAGCACTTTTCGCTGACTTTTTGCGCCATCAAATCGCTGGTATTTAGATGGCTGTCCAGTACTGAGTTGTACTGAGTTGTCCAGTACTAAGCTTTTTAGATTGGTATTCAGATGGCTGTCCAGTACTGTCCTGTCCCTGTCCAGTACTGTCCCTGATAAGCTTGACTTAACTTTACACAGATTAGTGACTGAAGTGACTATGTTGTTTCAGAGTGCGCGTTTAGAGCCGGAATTAATAGCGGGTAATCACAATAATAAAGTGGGTAAGCTTTCATAGTTTTTGCACTATGATACGGCGATGATAGCTGATCGTAGCGGTTGAATATGGAGTATCCTCTAGACTGTAGGTTAAGGTGATAATGCTATGCTTAAACTCCCCTTCTTGTATGATCGAATATGCTTCAGTAACCTCTGAAATTGTTGATTCAGCGCTAATGAATCTCAGCTTTAATGAAGATGATAATTTTTTTTTCAACAATGTAATGTCAGTATTATCACTTGTGATACTGCATACCTGCTTGTGAATGCAGCTTAAAAGATACACTTGATTATCGTGTTTAACGATATACGACAACCCATTCTTCCTTTTAACTTTAGGGGCAACCTTGTTATCAGGTAATTTGTACCCACCCATCATTTCAGCCAGATCAGCTACACTGCGCAAATTGCTTTTGGGGAGCATGCAATAACCATACAAAGCCTCGTACATTGATTGAGCTGGCGATGAATTTTGAGCACTGGCATGAGTTAGAGCGTGAACGAGTATTGCCAGAAACGCATAAGAGCCAGGTTTCATTCTTTAATCCATAGGTTGTGATTTTGAAAATTGACTTATCAGATATTTAATAAAATTAGAAGATTATGCAACACTCATAACAATGTGCTTATCGATATAAAGTGCATTGTTGTTACTGTGATTGGATAAGGCTTCTATATCTGACTACAACTTATGATGTATGGCCGTTTCTGAATTTGCGGTTGGCGTGACCGCTTCAAGGGGATATTCCCTAGCCATATAGTTTCTTGAATGGCCGAATTGGCATCAGTAAATTCACCAAGCAACTGGCCCGTATAGCCATACACAAATGACCTTTGCTGTGGCCCTTGCTTTGAGACCCGTTGGCCAAGGCGTCGGAGCTATACTGGGTTGTGATATTCTGAGCGGTTACCTTCATAAAGCTATTTAGTCATTGCTTTCACAAAGTGTAATTGCCTCGTTGTATTTATGTTGCTTGTTATTAGCTTAAGTACTTAGAACACTGGTTCTTTTATATTTATTTGACTGCTATAGTATGCATTTTTGTTTGAGCAGGGAAGAGCTGATGATGAATAAAGCTACGGCGGCATTGCTTTTAATGGCTGGCGCAAGTTCGATTGCCAGTGCGGCAGTGGTTGATGCTAAAGTACATCAAGGGGTGGTGTATTTAACCGATGAAGCTAGTACTGAGATAAAACGTTACTCGCTGGCTGATGAGAAGTTTTTGGCTCCGATTGCATTGACCAATGTTCCTCTGGCGTTAGCTGTTGATGAAACGGGTATTTTTGTCAGCTATGGAAGTCAGATCATCAAGCTGCCATTGGATGGCAGTGGAGAAACACAGTTAAGTGTGACCACTAACTCCATCACCGATATTGAAATCCTAGATGATAAGCTAGTGTTAGGTGCCAGCAGTTATATCCAGACCATAGAAAAAAATAGTGGCCAGTTTATCGCTGATAAGTCCCTTTGGTATGCTTCAGCTGAGATGACCGTATCTCCCGCTCGCTCAGCCGTTTACTTTCATAGTGCTGGAATCAGCCCTGCCGACATTAATCGCTTAGACATATCATCAACTGGTACCCTAGGCTCTCAGCAAGATAGTCCTTACCATGGTGACTACAATCAAGGGCGAGATATTGCGGTTTTTCCTAGTGCTAGTCGCTTAGTGGATTACTCAGGTGTCATTTATAACGAAGATCTGACTTATTCTGCAAACCTAGGTACCGCCTTCCAAGATATTGATTTTTGGGGTGAGTTACCTATCGTGTTGAGGGGAAATCAGGTTCACGCTTACGACAAGGCATCACGTGAAACCGGAACCTATACGCTGAGTTTAGCTAACCCTGATCAGTTGTTTGTATATAACGATAAGGTTGTGGTTATTGCAGATGACTTAGCTAATGTTGAAGTGTTTGCCGTTAGTCAATTAAACCCTGCAGATCCAGAGGCTGAGATAGACCCAACGGGCTTAGCTTATACACCGGATGCGGTAGCGTTAGACAAAAGTGAAGATGTGGTTTACCTACTGAGTAAACAGCATTTAAATATTTTCCGTTGGTCCATTAGTCAACAGCAATATTTACCGTCGATTGGGCTAACCTCTGCGCCGAGTGCGATCAGTTATTCAGCGGCGCATAATCGAATTTATCTGGCTTATAGCAATAATCAAATCAGCTTTATCGACCTCGAAACCGATACCGAGTCCGTTTTTATTAATCTCCCTAGCTCTATTTCGACTATCAGCGCAACGGGTAATTACCTCATGACCCGAGACAGTTCTGGTGCTTGGGGAACCTTTAGTATTTTTAACAGTGCGGGTGAAAAAACACACTCGAATGATTGGGCTTATCCAACTACTTCTCTTGTTTGGGGGGAGCAAGCTAACCGCGTTTACTACATTAGTGGTTATTCGCCAGCCGATTTACATTGGCATTATTTAGATCCTGAAACGGGTACACTGGGCAGTGATAATGACAGTCCTTACCACAGCAGTCAGGGTTGGCAAGCCCCGATCCGAGTTTCTGAAAATGGGGCATTTGTCGCTTTAGGCTCGGGTCGTGTTGTTTTAGGTCGTTCAATGAGCGAAGTAACCAATTTATCGCTTTCTGACAATGCCGAGAACATTCAAGATTTAACTTGGTTACATGGCAACGTCTTTACCTTGCGCGGTACCAATAGTAATTCTTCTACCCAATTGCATCGCCGGCAAGGTGACTTTAGTCTTGACCCTTCTGCAACCTATGAAGTCCAAGGTTCGCCCATTGCTATTTTACCTTTAGCCACGAAAGGGCAAGTTCTGTTAGCTTATGCTCAGTCTGGCGTGCCTATATTTGAGCTTAAAAACTTCACCGTGAAAGACTTTGATGGCGATGGCTACAATGACAAAGACGATTTATTTCCTAGCGATCCTAATGAGTGGGCGGATTTTGATGGCGATGAGATAGGCGATACACTTGATACCGATGATGACAATGACGGTGTTGAAGATGGGGTTGATGCTTTCCCATTTGATGCATCAGAGTCTTTAGACACAGATGCAGATGGTATCGGTAATAATGCTGACACCGACGATGACAACGATGGTGTGGCTGATGAATCTGACGCATTTCCGCTTGATGCGTCAGAATCCTTAGATTCAGATGCCGATGGGATAGGAAATAATGCCGACACCGACGATGACAACGATGGTATAGCTGATGAATTTGATGCATTCCCCCTTGATTCATCAGAGTCCTTAGACACAGACTCAGATGGCATTGGTAATAATGCTGATACCGATGATGATAACGATGGTGTGACCGATGGCGCTGATGCGCTTCCTCTTGATGCTAGTGAATCAGTCGATACAGATTTAGACGGCATAGGTAATAACGCAGATAGCGACGATGATAATGATGGCGTTGCTGATAGTGCTGATGCGTTTCCGCTTAATGCTAGCGAATCAGTTGATACGGATTTAGATGGTATAGGCAATAACGCAGATAACGACGATGATAATGACGGTGTGCTTGATGTAAATGATGCCGCGCCATTAGATGCAAGCATAGGTGCCAATACCGGTGGTGATTCGGGAGATAGTGGCTCGGGGAGCGATACGACCGATGGCGATACCAATACGGGAGATTCGGGCACAGATAATGACACCGGTAGCAGCACAGATAACAACACCGATAATGGTAATACGGATGGACAAGGAGAGCAGTCTGGTGATGGGCAAACCGAAGAGCCTGCGCCAGTAACGCCGTTTAGTGGCGATTACACTACCTTGTACCCCACCACATCTGGCAACACTTGGCATTTTGATGCCTTTGCGAGCCAAGAGGTTAAGCTAGGTAGCGCTCAAACCATGCTGCAGCAAAAGGTATACCCCTTAGTATTCCCAAGCGGCTCTAAGCTTTACCTAAATGCCACCAGCGAAGATATCCAACTGTTAGGCCTGCATCTGGCGCAAGTGAGCACACCGTACGGGACATTTTCAGCCGATATTCGCTTAGATAAAGCGGTTTCTTTGGCTCGTTCTGTGTCATTGAACGGCCGTAGCAAAGTTAATATTCAACCGGATTATGGTAACCGAGATTTTGTTTGGAATGCATCGAGTACAACTCATGGTTTTGAGTCGGTGACGGTGGCCGCGGGTACTTATAATGCACTACGCTCCGAGTTTAACCTGTCAGGTTATGCAGACGTTGACGGCGCTAAAGTACAGTTTTCTTACCAAGCTCAATACTGGTTTGTAGAAAATGTTGGACTGGTTAAACTTGTTGAAAATGGGGTGACAACTCAGTTGACACGCGCTTCGATTCAAGTGGTTGATAAAACAGGTGAGACGGATACATCTAATGGTAGCAGCACTGATAACACCGCAACTGCGGAAAAATCAGGTGGCGGCGGTGGTGGTAGTTTAGGCTGGTTTAGCCTGCTTCTGCTATCCGGTCTAGCTTTGCTAAGAAAACGCAGTTAACTTTTATCTAAAAGTTATGCGTAGATATAAAAGCGGCCTAACAAGCCGCTTTTTTATTGATTTGAGCTTTACTGACTCGCCTTGGCATTGCGGATCAGTTGGATCAGCTCTTGGCGATAACCCCACTTATCCTCATGCCCTTGGGCCGCTTGTGCGGTGCCTTTTAGCGCATCATCTAAATTGTAATCATTGATATATTTGCTTTGGCGCAAGGATTGCGCAAAGCCTGCTACGTGCGCGGCCAGTTGCATATCTTGACTTGGGGCTTGATCCGATGCGTTGACCGCTAGGCTCAATAGTTGAGACTGGCTTGCATTAGGCTCTTTGTAGCGCACTTTAACATGGGCCCATTCGCCATTTTTTGCGGTATTAGTTTGACCTTGAGACGGTGCTTTGTCTTGGCTTTGATAGCGCAGTGGATCGTTAAAGCGAAAGCTGCCTGCAGTTGGGACGATTTCATATAGCGCGGTGACGCTGTGGCCTGAGCCCATGTCGCCAGCATCGACGCGATCATTGTTGAAATCTTCACGCGCTAGCACGCGATTGTCATACCCTATAAGGCGATATTCACTGACGTAGGCGGGGTTAAATTCAACCTGTAATTTAACATCTTTGGCCACGGTTTGCAGCGTAGCGGTGAGTTGGTCGGCAAAGATGCGTCTGGCCTCATTAAAACTGTCGATATAAAAGGCGTTGCCGTTACCGTGATTAGACAAGGTTTCCATCAGGTGATCGTTATAATTTCCGGTGCCAAACCCTAACACACTCAAAAATATGCCGTTGTCACGCTTTTGCTCAATCAGATCTTTAAGGGCGTCAATGCCGGTTGTACCCACGTTAAAGTCACCATCGGTGCCTATGATCACGCGATTAATGCTATTGGCTTTAGCGTGCTGGGCCGCCAATTGATAGGCCAGCTCAATTCCCGCGCTGCCATGGGTGCTGCCGCCGGCGTTAAGTTGGTTGATGGCGGCGTTGATGGCGGCCTTTTGATCGCCCGCGGTAGGCTCAAGTACCACGCCACTGTCACCGGCATAAACCACTATGCTAACGCGATCTTGCGCGCGCAGTTGCTCCACCAGCAAGTTAAAGCTGCGTTGCATCAAGGGCAGTTTATCGGGGTCGCTCATGGAGCCGGACACATCAAGCAGAAACACCAAATTTAACGGTGCAAGATCATCGAAGTTTGATTGATAGGATTGCAACGACACGCGCATTAATTTTGTATTGGCATTCCAAGGAGTGGGCATCCATTCGGTGTCGATAGCCAAAGGTTCGCTTAAGCTGTTAGGGCGTGGCCAGTCATAGTCAAAGTAGTTGATAAACTCTTCGATGCGAATGGCATCGCTGGGCGGCAATTGGCCATTAGTGAGAAAGCGGCGGGCGTTGGTGTAGCTGGCGGTGTCGACATCGGTAGAAAAGGTAGACACGGGCTCATCAATCACGCGCTTAACACTCTGCTCCTCTATTGAGGCGTAATTTTCTCTATTAGATTCAGCATACGTCATGGTATCTGGCGCAATTGGCATACTATGCTGGGTGGTCATTTTAGGTGCAAGGGCGATGGCAGGTTGGGCTGAGTCGGTTAACACCTGCAACTCTTCAAGTGGTGGCGCTTGATGATTTTCCTTGGTTTGCTGACTTTGGGGGCTGGCTTGGTCGCTTGGTTTTGACTGGTTATCATTGGCTGGCGTATGGCCGCCGCAGGCCCACATAGCCAAAGATAAAGCTGAGATGGTGAAAACTCGGTTGGTGGCAAGGTTCATAATACATTCCTACACGTTGCTATTAGGTGATGTAGGCGTAAACATCTCGGTAGGTAAAAAGGGCTAAATTAATCGCAGCATGTATTCTTCGTAAAATGCGCCAGAGATAAACATTGGTGTAGATACTCTGTCCAAGTTCAAGCATTTTTACTCTCAAAATTGAATAATTTTGCGGAGTCAAATGCTTGACCTTCTTTATAAACTGCCCACAATCCCGTTAAATACTTACGCATTACAGCAACAT
>NZ_JAIMJB010000038.1 GCF_021295345.1 Motilimonas eburnea | reverse complement strand
ATGCCGAACTCAGAAGTGAAACGCAGCAGCGCCGATGGTAGTGTGGGGCTTCCCCATGTGAGAGTAGGACACCGCCAAGCGCCAAACAAGAAAGCCCGAGTCTAGCGACTTGGGCTTTTTTACGTCTGCTGAAAAGTAAACTCGATACACCTATTCCCCGAGCAAGCTCGGGTCCCATAGGTGTTTCCCCTAATACTACTGCGGCTGGCGTTGATAGACCTGATAAATGACTTGGCCTGCGGTTTTATCTTTAATTAACGTCCAATTGGATGGTAGGTTTGGCTGGGTTAGCTCCTTCTCACGCTCGACATAAATTAACGCGTTTTCACTGAGCCAGCCATTATTTTCGAGACTTTCACAGCAAGGCTCTAGAAGGCCCTTGCGAAAAGGGGGATCGACAAAAACTAAGTCAAACTCTTGTTGCGCTGGTTGGGCCAGAAAAGCGAGGGTGTCGGTGCAAACTACCTTGCCATTACTCGCTTTTACCGTATCGAAGTTGGTTTGTAATTGCTTGGCCGCACTTTTGTCTCTTTCAAGTAGTAAGGCACTCGCAGCGTAGCGAGACAAGGCTTCGAGCCCTAGGCTGCCACTGCCACTAAAGCAATCTAAGCAATTTGTATCTCTTACATCCATCGCTAACCAGTTAAATACGGTCTCTTTGACGCGATCTGTGGTCGGCCTTAGCCCCTCTAGATCTTTAACCGGAAGTTTTCTTCCTCGCCATTGGCCAGCAATAATGCGGATTTGCCCCGATTTGGATGAAGTATTTACCTTTTGTTTCGATCTAAGCCTTTGATTTGTGCCCATGGTAATTTTTAGTCCGGCATTTAGGTGTTAACATACACGCAATTTAAAGGACTGTAGTTTAGCAGGCATTATTATCTCGGGTAAGGTTTTACACAAATGGCGAAAAAGAAAGGTTTATTTTCCTGGTTAGGGTTTGGTAAGAAAGAGGCGAGCGAGTCGCCGGAAGTGGTTGAAACCCCCATCGAATCATCAGACAGTCAAGTTACTCAAGAACAAGCAACGGAAGAAGCACGCTTAGCCGCAGAAGCTAAAGCAGCGGAAGAAGCACGTTTAGCCGCAGAAGCTAAAGCAGCGGAAGAAGCACGTTTAGCCGCAGAAGCTAAAGCAGCGGAAGAAGCACGTTTAGCCGCAGAAGCAAAAGCAGCGGAAGAAGCACGTTTAGCCGCAGAAGCTAAAGCAGCGGAAGAAGCACGTTTAGCCGCAGAAGCCAAAGCAGCGGAAGAAGCACGTTTAGCCGCAGAAGCTAAAGCGGCAGAAGAAGCACGTTTAGCCGAAGAAGCAAAAGCAGCAGAAGAGGCTCAAGCCGTAGATGATGAAAAGCCAGCCAAAAAACCAGGCTTTTTCTCTCGTTTGCGTAATAGCTTAAGTCGTACCAAGCAAAGCATCGGCAGTGGCTTCTTTGGGTTGTTTAGTGGCAAGAAGATAGATGATGACTTATTCGATGAACTTGAAGAACAACTACTGGTTGCTGACTTAGGTGTAGAAACCACGTCTAAGATTATTTCGCAGTTAACTTCCCATGCTAGCCGTAAGCAACTCAAAGATGCGGAGGCGCTATACGACCTTTTAAAGCAAGATATGTCTGATATTTTGCAAAAGGTGAACAAACCTCTTGAAATTGATAAAGAAAAAACGCCTTATGTTATCTTAATGGTGGGGGTTAACGGGGTAGGTAAAACAACCACTATTGGTAAACTTGCTAAGCAATATCAGCGTGAAGGTAAGTCAGTGATGTTAGCGGCTGGTGATACCTTCCGTGCAGCGGCGGTTGAGCAGTTGCAAGTATGGGGCGAACGCAATGATATTCCCGTCATCGCGCAGCATACCGGCGCTGACAGTGCGTCTGTGTTGTTTGATGCTTTAGAGGCTGCAAAAGCGCGTAATGTGGACGTGTTAATCGCCGACACAGCAGGTCGTCTACAAAACAAGAACCACTTAATGGAAGAGCTTAAGAAAGTGGTTCGTGTGATGAAGAAAAAAGACGAAACGGCACCCCATGAGATCATGTTAACCATAGATGCTGGTACGGGGCAAAATGCCATTAGCCAAGCGCAGTTGTTTCATGATGCTGTAGGGCTGACCGGTATCACCCTAACCAAGTTAGATGGTACCGCGAAAGGTGGTGTGATCTTTGCCGTTGCGGATAAGTTTGGTATTCCAATCCGTTACATTGGTGTTGGAGAAGGGATTGATGATTTACGTGCTTTTAATGCTGATGAATTTATTGAAGCGCTATTCAGTCGCGATAAGCAAGGCGAGTAATTTCCAAGGATAGGCCGACCATGATTAAGTTTGAGCAAGTCAGTAAAGTGTACTCAGGCAGTCACCAAGCACTGCAAAAAGTAGACTTCCATTTACAACAAGGTGAAATGGCCTTTTTGACCGGGCACTCGGGTGCAGGAAAAAGTACTTTACTTAAACTAATCAGCCTATTGGAGCGCCCTTCAGATGGAAAAATCTATTTGAATGGCAATGATATTAGCCAAGTTTCGCGGCGTCATGTGCCTTATTTACGCCGCCATATCGGCATTATTTTCCAAGACCATAGATTGTTGATGGATAAGACGGTATTTGAAAATGTCGCTTTACCTTTAGTCATTGAAGGCTATGGTCGAAGCGAGATAGAGCGGCGCGTCATGGCGGCGCTAGATAAGGTGGGGTTATCTGACAAAGCGTTCTGTGTTCCCGTTCACTTATCGGGAGGGGAGCAGCAGCGAGTGGGGATCGCTCGTGCTGTCGTCAATAAGCCGCCTTTACTGTTGGCCGACGAGCCCACGGGGAATCTGGATCCTAAGCTTTCTACTGAAATTTTAAAGTTGTTTGAAGCCTTTAATAGTGTGGGCGTCTCTGTGTTGATTGCGACCCATGATCTTGGCTTGATAGCGAAAATGCGTTACCGCACGCTGACATTACGCAACGGTAAAATGAGCAGTGATGGTTTGTTGGGAGGCTCATATGCTTAATATCCTCGGTTCTTCGCCGCGCATTGCTAAAGTGCCTTGGTACAAACGATTTTTAATGTACTGGGTAAACCATTTCCAGCAGGCGGTAGGGAGTTTGGGTGAACTTTGGCGCACCCCGATGGCTTCGTTAATGACGATGGCAGTATTGGGGATCAGCCTGGCATTGCCAGCCAGTTTTCATTTGTTGTTGAAAAATGCCGAACGGGTTACCGCAAGTTGGGACAATGCCGCTGAGGTCAGCCTATTTTTACAGCCCGGTTTAAGTGAAAAAACAACTCAGAACTTTATACAGCGCATCAGTTTGTATAGCGAAGTGGAAGCGGTTACCTATATCTCAAAGGAACAAGCGATTGTCGAGTTTCGAGAGATGTCAGGCTTTGGTAATGCACTCGATTTCTTAGATGAAAACCCCCTTCCTGCTGTGGTACAAGTGACACCTAAGCCACAACATGCTTCTCCTGCGGGGGCCAAGTTACTGCTCGCCAAACTGCAGCAAGAAAAGGAAGTAGAACAAGGTAAGCTGGATATTGAGTGGTTAGAGCGTTTACACGGTATGATCAGCCTAGTGGTGGATTCTGTTGTGGCCATTGCCTTTTTATTGCTCGCCTCTGTGCTGCTTATCGTTGGTAATACCATACGGCTCAACATATTGAATCGTCGTAGTGAAATTGAGGTGATGAAGCTGGTCGGGGCCACCGATGCGTTCATTCATCGGCCTTTTCTGTATACCGGTTTATGGTATGGCCTGATTGGCGGCATGATAGCTTGGGTGTTAACAAGCTCTTTAGTGCTGTGGATGGAATCTGCAGTGATCCGTGTCGCCGGTCTATATCAGAGTGATTTTAGATTACTTGGCTTATCGCTTGCTGAGTTTGTTTTTATGTTAGGCCTTGCTTCTTTGCTTGGACTGGTTTCTTCCTATATCACCGTCAAACGCCATATACACCTCATTGAGCCCTAGGGCCTGTCTCTTTTGCGTTTTTAGTGCGAGCGATAGCAAGCTGCACTAAAAGCGTCATAGTAATTTCACACTGCCTCGGCATTATCTCGCCTACTCTGTTGATAGCAGAAATACGATTTATCTTAACTGATTTGTCACTAATTCTGGTCTAAACACTATTTGTGACTTGTGTCACTTTTTTAGATCGGTTAGTCTAAGTGCGTTAAGACGACGAAAGGGATTATGAATGACACTATCGCTTGCTTTTGAAGACGCTTCGCTATTTTCTCCTGTGGTCCAATTATTGCTGAATGAATTGGATGCTGAAGCCGCAATGCCTAGTTCACTACTTGATGATTTCCAATTAGGTGAATATCAACTATTAATTGCTCGTCATAATGGGGATGCGATTGGCTGTATTCTGTACCGACTTTCTTCTTTGAATGAGCTCGATATTCGTTGTTTATATGTTCGTGCGAGTTATCGTGAGCAAGGGGTTGGAAAAATGTTGTTTAAACAGTTAACCGAACAGGTTCAGCATAAGGTAGAGCAGGTGATTGTGATAAAGAGTGATCATCCTCTGGTACAAAGTATGATTAGTACATTAGGCCTGAGATCTGAATCGCGTCCGACAACGTACCCTCCATATCTAAAATCTTGCTTGGCGTCACCTGCTCAGGATAGACACTTGCATATTAACTGATGTTTCCCTATATTCTTTCAGCTTGCCCTTAGAATAAGGGACTGACACACGGCTCATCGATTCTAAAAGGTTACTAATGAGTACAGATTATTCAATGGCGTTGATACCTCAAGGTAGCATTGAAGGCTATGTTCAATCGGTAAATCAATTTTCTGTGTTAAGTGCGGAAGAAGAAAAGCGCTATGCAGAAGAGCTCTTCTATGAAGGGAGTGTTGAAGCTGCCCGTAAATTGGTTTTATCTCACTTGCGCTTTGTTGTACACATAGCAAAAAGTTATTCTGGCTATGGCTTGCCCCAAGCTGATTTGATCCAAGAGGGTAACATCGGCTTGATGAAAGCGGTTAAGCGCTTTGACCCGAGTGTCGGCGTGCGCTTGGTGTCTTTTGCCGTGCACTGGATAAAAGCTGAGATCCATGAATACGTGTTACGCAACTGGCGTGTAGTCAAAGTGGCCACCACTAAGGCGCAACGTAAATTATTCTTCAACCTGCGTAAGTCGAAAAAACGTCTTGGCTGGTTCAATCAAGACGAAGTGCGAAATGTAGCTGAATCCCTCGGCGTTTCTGAAAAAGAAGTGTTGGAAATGGAGTCTCGTTTAAGCGCACAAGATCAAGCCTTTGACCTCGCCAGTGATGACGATGACGAAAGCTTTGCGCCAATGCAGTACCTAGAAGACAAATCGTCTAATGTCGCAGAGCAATATGAGGCGGCCAACTATGATGACCATGCATCGGCAAAACTAAGTGCAGCCATGGCTCAGTTAGATGATCGCAGCCAACATATTTTACAATCCCGTTGGCTAACGGATGATAAATCGACACTGCAAGAGCTAGCGAGTCAATATCAGGTCTCAGCAGAGCGAATTCGCCAGCTGGAGAATAATGCCCTGAAGAAATTAAAAGGCGTGATGGATATTTAACCTCATCCCGTGACGACTAAAGAAAGGCCTGAAGATTCAGGCCTTTTTTATTGCTGAAAATCACTCCAAGCCGCGACAGCAGGTGACGCTGGAGTCAAGATAATGTAAATTCTCAGTTTCGTTAGAGAGAATGAGGTTATGCATGACAGTTGTTGCGACATTAGGTCCCAAAGATACCTTTTCAGATATGGCCACGAGAAGTTACCTTGCTCGCCAAAATACACAGTGTCGCGTAACCTATTATCCCACCCTAAAAATGGCCTTTTCTGCAATTGGTAATGAGGCCGATTGGGGAGTGTTACCCATCGAAAACTTGTCTGAAGGCTATGTGCAGGTAGTGCTTGATGAATTGATGGCAACCGATCTGTACATTCGTGACGAGATCTTGCTGCCCATCAAGTTTGCGCTGGTTACTAACTGCAGTCGTTTAGCTGAAGTTCGATCGCTTTATGTTCAGTTTGTTGCTCATGGCCAGTGTTCTGAATTTATCGAAAGTTTAACAGGCATTACTATCCATAATACCCAAAGTAATATGCTGTCATTACAAGCGTTGGAGGAGTCGGCTGAGCCCGCGGCGGCGGTGATCCCGCATCACGTACTAAAAGATTGGCATCACGATTGTTTCTCGATCGATAATGTGACGGATTTTGCTCATAATCAAACTCGGTTTTTGGTACTCGGTAAAGAGCCACAAATCATCGATCCTGCCCTAAGTTACAAAACCACATTAGTGGTACGAGACGACCATGATAAGCCTGGCGTGTTGGGAAGCATAGTGACCGCATTTTCTGATCGTCGCATCAATATGA
The DNA here is from genome assembly GCF_021295345.1 of Motilimonas eburnea. Taxonomy (GTDB): domain Bacteria; phylum Pseudomonadota; class Gammaproteobacteria; order Enterobacterales; family CBDFNC01; genus Motilimonas; species Motilimonas eburnea. The sequence goes on along the minus strand of NZ_JAIMJB010000038.1, from coordinate 3,661 downwards.
CATCCATCATGTCGCGTCCAACCAAGTCACAATTGGGCAAATATCACTTTTTTATTGATGTTGAAGGCCACTGCGAACAAGCTGATATCGCAGCGGCGATTGAGCAAATTAATCACCAGTACCGGGTTAAAGTGCTTGGCTCGTATCAAGTAGCAGAAAACAAGGTTCAGCCAGTGGCAAGCACTTGCTGAGTCATCATTCGCGTCCCCCCTCTCGCTATGTAAGCGCCCCAGCGATGAGTTTTTTTGTAAAACGAACTAACTAAACTTGGTAATCAGGTCACTTTTTCATTCCTTGTTAGATACTTAAACTGATATACACTGAACGTATGTCATCCTGTTTTTGTTCTGAATAAGAGGGGGCTAACATGCCACATTTAGTAATGGAATATGCGCAAGAGTTAGAAACAAGCCATAACATCGCCAGCATATTAAATGCCGTGCATGATGCAGCAAAAGCGTCGGGCTATTTCACGTCTAGCGCGATTAAGAGCCGTGCTCACCCATATCCTTATTACCGTATTGGCGATCTTGAAGGGGAAGGGCAATTCATTCATCTCACGGTTTCTTTACTGAAAGGGCGATCCAGTAAGGAAAAATACCAACTAAGCCAGTTATTGTGCCGAACCCTGACCGAGTCAGTAGACTTTGTGGGCAGCGTGTCCGTTGACGTACGAGATCTTGATGAGGAAGTGTATAGCAAGCGGCTTTAGCCAAGATCGCCAAGAGAGCCAAGGGCAGCGCATTGCTGCCCCAACCCTTTATTTGCGCTGAAGGTAAACCCCAGATTCCATATGATGGGTATAGGGGAACTGATCGAACAGCGCAAACCGGGTGATGTGATGAGTTTGACTTAGCACACTTAAGTTATCCGCTAATGTGTCGGGGTTACAGCTGATATACAAGATGTTGTCATATTCTTGTACCATTTTTACGGTGGCAGGGTCGAGTCCTGCACGAGGAGGGTCGACAAAAATGGTGTTACATTGATAGTTATTGAGATCTATCCCTTTCAGGCGTGAAAACGCTCGCTCTCCCTTCATCGCTTGAGTAAATTCTTCGGCCGACATACGAATAATGGTGACGTTATCAATTTCATTTGCGGCAATATTGTATTGTGCAGATTCAACCGACGGTTTAGCGATTTCTGTGGCTAGCACCCGGTTAAAGTTCTGGGCCAATGCCAGTGAAAAATTACCGTTGCCACAATATAGCTCAAGTAAATCACCTTGATTATTGCGAGTGCAATCTACCGCCCATTCCAGCATTTTCTCTGCGACCTTGGCATTGGGTTGGGTAAAGCTATTCTCTACCTGTTTATAGGTGAACTCACGTTCAAAGACGGTCAGTTTTTCGATGACAAACTCACGGTCAATGCAAATTTTCTGTTTTCGTGCGCGACCGATTAAGTCGATTTTGTAGCGGCCTGATAGCTCTGCTTTAAGCTGCTGAGCCTGTTGTTGCCATTGCGCATCGAGGGGTTTGTGATAGAGCAAGCTGACTAATATTTCACCACTTAAGGTTGAGAGAAAGTCGATTTGAAACAGCTTATGGCGTAAAACAGGGATCGTTTTGATCTGCTCGATGAGCTCGGGCATTAATTGGTTGATTAATGCACTGCCGGGGCCAAATTGGTCTACTCGGATTTTCGCTTTGGTCGCTTGGTCAAACATGATGTAGTAAAGATCATCGCCTTGGTGCCATACGCGAAACTCGCAGCGACTGCGGTAGTTTTGCTTAGGGGAAGCAAAGATCTCTAACTCGGGTGGGGTAAAGGGTGAGAATTGTTGAGCAAGTTGATTTGCTTTTTCCTCCAGCTGCTGTTGATAAGAATCAGGTTGGATAAAGGGACAAGACATATAAACCTCAAGGTGCAGCTGAAAAAGGCAAATTCTAACCAGCTAGTCAATATTGTCCAGATAAAGCGGCGACAATTTTGTCCCCTGACTTGCAGTGAAGTGATAAAACAAGTGACAATCGCAACTTGTTCAGTATTTAAAAAGGCAGCAAGGTATATTTAGGTGAGCATTCTAATCTTCGATTCCGGTGTGGGCGGATTATCTGTATATCAAGAAATAGCTAAGCAGTTGCCCGAGCTCTCAGTCACCTATCTATTCGACAACGCCTTGTTTCCATACGGTGAGCTGACGGATGACATACTGATACAACGTGTGTGTGACCTAATGCAGCGTGCGCTGAAAAAATGGTCGGTTGAGTTAGTTGTGATTGCTTGTAATAGTGCGAGCACCCTTGTCTTGGAGCCACTTCGTCAAATGTTGGCGGTGCCTGTGGTGGGGGTAGTGCCTGCCATTAAGCCGGCCGCCCATCAAACCCAAAAGGCCTGCATTGGTTTATTAGCCACCCCAGGCACAGTGAGTCGAACTTACACAGATAACTTGATTAGGGACTTTGCGCCTAATGTGCAGGTGTTGCGCATCGGCTCAAGTGAGCTGGTTAAGTTGGCGGAACAAAAGTTAAGACAGCAGCCCGTGGCCCAATTAACCATAGATGAAATCTTATCGCCTTGGCGACATGCTGAACCTAAACCAGACTGTGTGGTATTAGGGTGCACTCATTTTCCATTACTTAATCAAGAAATTGAACAAGCGTTGGGAGCGGATGTGATGTTAGTTGACTCAGGGGCTGCGATTGCTAAGCGTGTAGAAAGCTTGTTGGGCGATAGGTTGACTAAAGAAAGAAAGTTGGCCATCTATTGTACCGAGATGAATCAAGAAGTGAGCGAACTAAATCCAGCTTTGTCAGCAATGGGCTTTAGTTCGCTAAAGGTTTTTTAGGGCCTACTCTTCAGCATTGCCATCATCACGGGCTGCGCGCTCATTTGCTTCACGAACTTTAAGTGTTCTTTGTTGAAACTCTTTTTCGTTCAATTGAGCAATGGCTTGGTGTGCATCAGCCTCCGGCATCTCAACGAAACCAAAACCACGGCGCTTACCCGTTTGTTTGTCCTTCATCAAACGAACTGAAACCACGCGTCCGTGTTCCGAAAATAGCTGGCGCACAGCCGCCTCATTCGCGCGATAGGGAAGATTACCGACATATAAGGTTTTAGTGGTGAATGTCTCAGCCACAGGTGAACGCTTCGGTAACAGTGCAATGGCGATACCACCAATGGCTATGCCTAAAGCGAAGGTGAAAGCTGAATCTGGTTGTAGAAAATAGGTAATAACAAAACCTACACCTGCCAGTGCAAGAGAAAGCAACACAGACAATCCTAGTGTGTTGGACGATTTCATGATTAATAGAACCCCTGATAATAGAATATAATTGTAATTAGCTGTTTTAAATTGTGCTTAAGACATGATTTGGCCGAGTAATAAGGCAATAAGGCAAAATCAAGTCATGGGTAATTTAGCAATTAAATGAAGCATAAGCTTGAAGCTGTTTCCAATTTTTTAACATTAATCCGAATAAAGCGGTCAAATTAATGTGATAAAGAGCAAAAAGTGACCGTTATGGGTGTTTTTTGCTCGAACAAGTCAAAATTTGACGAATTCAAATTAAAAGCCTTGCACCGAAAACGGATCTCCCTATAATGCGCATCCACTGACACGGCGCAGCGGCTCTTACGGAGCAAGGCTAGAAGCTAAATCAGTTGGTTAAAAGCTTCGGCTTCTAACCAGAAAGAAAAATCGAAAATTTCT
>NZ_JAIMJB010000037.1 GCF_021295345.1 Motilimonas eburnea | reverse complement strand
GCCGATCGCTGAATAACATTTCGAAGCAAAAGTGATCGGCTTCGATGTTATTTGGTGATCGGCTTGAGTGTTATCAGGTGATCGCCATCAATGTTATTGGGTGATCGGCATCCATGGGAATATGCAAATCCTCGCCACACTAAACGCTACGAAAACAAACTGGCATACCTACAACGTAAACTAGCCAAGAAAAAGAAAGGCAGTAAGAACCGTGACAAGGTACGCCAGAAAGTAGCCCGTCTACATGCAAAAATTGCTGATAGTCGATTAGATAATTTGCACAAGTTGTCTCGCAAACTCATAAACGAAAACCAAGTTGTTTGTGTCGAATCTCTAGCTGTGAAAAATATGATCCGCAATCCAAAACTGGCAAAGCATATCGCTGACGCTTCGTGGGGTGAGTTCGTCCGTCAATTGAAGTACAAAGCTGAATGGGCTGGACGCACTATCGCAGAGATAGACCGCTTTTACCCTAGCTCAAAGCGTTGTAGTTGTTGTGGGTTCGTACATGAATCAATGCCGTTGAATATCCGTGACTGGACGTGTCCAGAGTGCAATACACACCACGACCGCGATATTAACGCAGCAATGAACCTAAAAACTGTCGGGCTGGCAGGGTTAGCTTAGGGAGCGACTGGATCGGGGATTGGAGCAATCCAGTCTAGTGAAGGCGTATTGACTCGATTTAATTCGGGCGAACTAAGAATCCCCTTCCTTTAGGGAGGGGAGCAGTCAATTAATACAGCTTATTTTCTTCTGCTTAGTCCAAGCAAACCAAGTGCAAGCAAGCTAATGAAGCCAAGAGAACCGCCGCCTCCACCACTTTTTTTCACTTCATCATCGGTTTCTTTTGGCTCGGAGCTAGGCGCAACTGTTGGTTCGGGTGTCGCTTCCGGTGTTGGTTCTATTGTTTCAGCTAAAGGCCAAGTAAAGTATTCTTCTAGCATTGTTCTTGGGATAGCATGAATAGCATTTCCTGATTCGCCTGAGTCTAGCTTGTACGGTCTTGCGCCAGTGAAGATGATGTTATTTACGCTATCATAGGCCATCAGTTCAAATGAGCCGATACCTTCAAAGTTATACCATTTTGTAGGTGTAGAGCCGTAAGGGGCGAAGGCAAAGCCTGAAGTCGCTCTTAGATTGTCAGAGTAAGGTAAGAAATAACCATCTTGCACATTAACATAGCCGCTTTCAGTTGCCAGCACACCATAGAAATCAGTCTCATATTGCCACGTTGCACCACCATCAACGCTAAATACTTTAGGGTTGCGCATTAACATATCTGTTTCAGCGGCAGAATGATTCGAGTTTTGCATTTCGAGATATGGTTTTACATCTTTGTTCACCAGATAAAACATATCTTTATTGCCAATGGCATTAAAAACAATGGCATTGCCATTGTCAGGGTTTACGATGAAATCATAGGTGTTTTGGCCTGATGAATACGGCAGCTCTTTGCGACTAGATAACGGGTTATATAGCTCGTCACTTAGCCAATTCGCATCTTTCATCGTTTTAACAATTGAATCATAAAAAGTTGGCGTCACATCATCCCAGCTAATCCCATCGGTTGTTTTATAAACAAATGTAACAAGGTTTTTTTCGTCCACATCGCTAAAACCAGAGGCAACAAGGTAAACCCCGCCTGCATTGTCACTCTTTAATGTGGCATGTTGATTGATAGGGTTAAGCTTATCCATTTCAGGAATAATTTCAGATAGCAGCTTACCGCTGATCTTATCTGTTGTACCCATTGTCACGCTATGAATATCCACCGTGAGGGCATTTGGCGTTACCACATCACCGCCAATATCCATCTGAGAAGATACAAGTGGGTTATCTAACTCAGTACCAATTGTGATAATTTCAGTGGTTAATGGTTTTATAATCGGGGCGCAAGAATGGCCTTTGATGGTTTTTGACTGCCCTGTGGCGGCATTATAGAGGCGGCACACTGAGTTAACTCGTTCATCAATATTTTTAGAGCTAAAAATGACTTTGTTTGGGTTTGCTGCTTTAATTTCATCTACCTGTAGCGGCCAGTCGAGAATGTCTAAATTACCATCCTTATAATCAGGTGAATTTATTTCGAGACTTAGAACGAGGTTATTGGGTAGTAAGAACGCTTTGTATGCAATGTCACCTTCAATCTCAGTGCGAATGATCTTGTCAAAATTAGTTTTATCCCCTGCCACATCATATGTGACACCAAAAATAGCGTGAACACCCGCCACGGTAAGAAACCCGCCTTGAGCGCTCATTGCGTTTATTTGATGATTGAGTTCGCCGTTGTGCTTTCCAGAATTTCTAAAACCAGTTGAGTCTAAAAGCAACGTATCAGGCGTGAGAACGGGCTTTGTCAGCTTACCAGAAGATAAATGCCACCCAGTACCAATGAGACCTGCATCTGTAGCTGCACCACTCGCCTTACTGTCATTGTTGTTAATTTGGAGCGCATAGAACTCATCGAGAGTCATTGTCGCTTTAGTTAATTCCGCAGCGGAAGTGGATAGGGATGTTGCTGCTAATACGCTGGATATACAAAGGGGGAGCAGTTTGATTTTCATTTCTAAGTCCTATTGATAGAAAAGAAAACATTATCTTTGACTTTTTTTTTGTATCAATGAAAAAGCTAACCCTTCATAGCTCTATTGCGCCAGCTTTTTGGCTGCGCAAATGATGCTCCTATGGTTTTATTGATGGCAATATCATAAACAAAAAGGAATTCCTATGAAGATAATACAGATATATCCCATGCTCGCCTTTTGTGCCTTTTCTTTAACCGCAGCTCATGCCGCAGACAAAAACATGCACGAGGCTTACAAATATCAAATTGGTGGTGGTTCACCAATTGCCCAATCATCATCAGCAGCAATCAATTTGGCCACATTGGAAGCAGGTGTGGAATGGAACGCTACCATGGAATGTGGAAAGTTTGATATTGAAGCAGCAGTGACCAAATCGTTCGGGGGAAGCGGTAACTACAAGAAAACCCTTGACGGGTTAATCAATAATGCAACCGGTGCAGTCTCAGGTCTAGCAGGTGCAGCACTACAACGAGCCAACCCTCAGTTATTTGAAACACTGATGCAAGGCGGTAAAAGTGCTCAATTTGATTTAGAAGCTTTTGGGAGTAGTTGCGAGTCAATGCAGAATGCGATGTTAGACATGATCCCAGAAAGCACTTACACAGCGATGAATTTTTCCGAAGAATTCAACAAGACACTAGCCCCCATCGTTGGTGACACTGACAGCGATGTTTTTGCAGCCAAACAAGAAGTATTGAAAAAAGTTAAGAACGCAGGCATCCCTAGCATCACAGGCGATAGAAAAGGTGGCGAAAATCAATCAGCCTACGAGCCTTTGGTTGAAGCCACCATAGCCGGATTTAATACTTTGCTTGGTCGCAACAATAATAACCAAAACCCCATTACTGATGCTGGCTCAGAAGTTGGCAGCGCTAGTGGATCAACGAACATCACAGCCTCAAACCCAGCAATCACCAACATACCAAGAGACTTTAGCGCACCATCTGACGTCAGTAATTTTGTAAGAAAAGCTTTTGGCACAAAAAAAGTGACACTGTGTGAAGGCTGCGCTTCTTCATCGGAAATGGGCGCTGGCCTAACACCTGAGCTTGTTTCTTTAACGAAAAAAGCAATGGACGATATTAATGATGTGTTCGCTAAAAGTACGATTGTTGGTCAAAGCAATTCAGTTACCGAAGCGGATTTACAGAAGATTTCGCAACCACCAACCATCATGATAACCCGCGAAGTTATTTACTCATTGCAGCAGGAAACCGCTAGTGCGCAGCAGGCTTTCAAAGAACGCATGGCGGCAGAGCTGGCTACCTTAAGGTTGTTTGACAAGTTGAGCATGGCCAGAAAAGTTTTGTATGCAGGTATGTATTACCCCGACTTAAATTCAAATGAGGCAGCTAAAGAAGCTGTTAAAGAGCAAATAGAGGCGATTGATAGCCATATTCGGATGATGCGTGATGAAATTGAAATTAGGAAAATGTTAGCCAGTAACGTGCCTATGTTGCTACTCGAAAGACAAAGTATTCGTGATGCCAAAGGTGTGTCAATTTCAACGAGTCAGGGGCTTTACAATGAGTAAGCTTGGTGGTCTTGCTAGCACAATTAAAACAATGCTTCTAGCCGCCGCCACAGGCGGCATCTTCTACTTAATCATTGTCAACTTGGATGAAAAAAGTTACGCCAATACTGTCACTGTTTTCAATGCAATCAAATACCTTGGTTGTATCGGTTTTTTTATCTTCTTTAAGCCGTTGATGGAACACTTCCTTAAAGGAAAGGACAACATGGCTGAGTACAAGGCCAGTATGATTAAAGTTAGAAATAAGATGGTGGCTGTTTTTGTTTTTTTAGAATTATCCACGCTTTTGTTTAGCTATTTGGGGGCGTTATGAGCATACCAGTTAATGACATATCAGAAATGTATGCGGTGGTTGTCGGTTATGATGTGGCCAGTAAAGTTTTTGATATGTTGACCAGTGTAGGCATTATCTATGTGCCGTTTGTTTACATGATTGTAAAAAGCTGGCTTGAAGCAAGGGCTGGCGGTTCAGATGAAGGGACGCCAGCAATTGTCGCACTGAAAAAAATTGAACACAAGATGTATATCATGATGTTCGTGTATATTTTTGCTGTTGTACCTGTGAACTGGGGGAGCGCTGGCGGTGGCGCTGGTGGTGGCGCTGGTGGTGGCGCTGCAATCAAATCATATACCTATGGCTGCGATACCAGAAACGGGATACAAAGGGCTCACGATGACTTAAAAGCTATTAATCCTCCCACATCCGAAATAGTACAAGCAACTGCGTTGAACGAGGCTGGATTAAACGGTCAACCGGTAGCCATGCCGATGTGGTGGGCATTAGTCCAATCATTAACTGTGGCTAGCGGTAACGCTGTAATCAATTCACTTCCTTGTGAGCTGAACTTGCGAAATTTTTCTGTTGAAGCTTCTCAAGATATCGTCAATGACGAAAACGAGCGGGATATTATTGAATCATTTATTAAAGCGTGTGTAGCAGATGCTCGAAAACGAGTAAGGGCATCACACCCTTCTATTAATGGAGACAGAGACAAAACTTTAGAATACCTCTCACTTGACTCTCAGTATATGAGAAACAAATACTCCGAAATATCAATGACCTTACCTGACACCTTGATGAACAAAAAAGGGGCAACATACACAATAGCAACAGCGATGGGCGGCCTTATAAATGACGCGGAGGATAGAACAGTTTCCTGTAAAGATATTTATGAAGGCGGCGGGGCGGGGGCATTATCAGGCTTCAAAGGTGTTAGAGATTATGCAATGGATCGCATAACGGATGATAAAACAAAAGGCTACGCAAAGGTTTTACAGGTCGATCAAACTAATACGGATGTTATTCATAAGGCATATATCGAAAAGGTGGTGGCAAACACCGCTGTAGATATTGATGGCAGTGGTTGGAACTACATTAACAAAGTGGGGAGAGATGTGAGTAATTATTTTGTGGATAAGACAGTAACGATAGCGAGTGTAATGATGGGGGATTCATCGGCTATTGCTAATTCTAAAGTAGGTAAAATGGCAGTGATGGCAGGAGCTTATGCGGGAGAAATCGCTAACAGAGTTCACATTATTGGATTAAGGGCGGCACAGCCAATTATTCTTAGTATCATTACTATCGTATTCGTTATTGCATTGCCAATCCTGCTCACTCTGAGCGGTTTTTCTGGTAAAGCGCTACTGACGCTGAGTGGCTTTTATTTCGCACTGAAATTCACACCGGTTATCTTTGCGGTTGGTGAGTGGTTTGACCGCATAATGATACAGTCAATGCAAAGCGATATGTCGAAATGGAACATGGACTCAAGTACATTTGCCTTTGTGTCTGATTATGTCGCCGTGGCCGCTTACGAATACATGCCAATGTTATGGTTTGTGATTGTCGGTCTGGTGGGGATTCAGGGGGCAAATGTAATGAGTTCTAACTTTGGTGGCAGTGTTGGCAAATCTGCTGGAGGTACTGGCGGCAAGGGAGTTAGTGTTGCCAAAACGGTGGGAAAAAAAGCAGCAACTAAGGGAGCGAAGTGATTTAGGTAAATAAATAAGCCAGTCTTGAGCTGGCTTATTTGTTACTACAATAGATTGGGGCTATTGGGGTCGATAGCCATATTTTTATCAACCTTTGTTTCAACAGAATAATCATCCCTTTTATCTTCTTCCAAAGATGCCCCCAATAGCGCCAAAGCAAACCAACCTACTACCGTTGCCAGTGAAACGATAACCTTGCCTAGAATGGGTAGCGCCGGTTTAATCACCTTGGCTGTTTTTAATAAGCCTTTGGCCGTTAATGAGCAAGTTTTAGCGATGATGCTGCCGGTTGTTTTTAGCGTCCACACAGCGGCATGGGCTGTTTTTGGGTGGCGTAAAGTTGTTTTGTGCCAGCTAGATTTAATGGCCGAAATTAGACCTTGCTTTAATTTAGACTCAGGCAAAAAGCGCTCGCCTTGTGCTAGCTGTGGTCTTGCTTCCTTACCGGAAAAATAAAGTTCATTATCCATAAATCCTCTCATCGCTGACAATTCAGCTTCATTGCACACTTGGCGCATTTCTTCGGGTTCGGGTTGTACTGGTTAATCACCTTGCCCGACTTGGCAATCAATACATTCTCATGAAGATGTTTGATTTTCTGCCAAATTTCCGCATCAGAACCTAAGCTTACATCTTTTTTTGAGTTTTTTGTATAAATAGTCGCCCACTTGATGTTGTGGCTGGTACGCGCCGCCAGAACGCTTGCGAGCGTTTGGGCTACATCCGAGTCATAGACCTCGCCATAACGGGACTTATATTCAACTACGCCCTTACTGCCATCGTTAAGTTGAAAGATATGGTCAGGCTTAGCACGCACTAAAGCCTTACTTTGGGAGCTTTCTAGGCTTTATGTCGGCTCCAAAACGATGGCCAAAAGAGTTGTATCACATACAAACGTATGTGTGGTTATATTTTAAATACAATTGATTTGCAAATAATTGACTTAATTGTTAATGTAGCAACTCATTAAGTTCTTAGGAACTTTTAGGGCATTAAGAGTCGATTATATGCCTGCACCAATAGTGGTGGACTCAACGTAAAACCCATGTGGGCAAATACAGCCCGCATAGCGTGGTTGTATTTTCGCTCCTAAAAAGTTGGAATTATAACCATGAAAAAACTCTTGAAATTTCTAGAAGTGGAAAATGAAATCCTAATTGCAATCTCTGGTGATGTCAGGAAGATTGCTCTCGCTATCATCGGGGCAGGATTGCTCGGTGGTTTGGTTGAGTTTGATAGAATCAGCGCAACCGAAGCTGGGATCATTCTTGTTTCTGGGATAGTGCTATGGTTAGGCGCAATCATTACCTGGCAGGTAGCACTTAAGCTAGAAAAATCTAAAAAAAAGGTGAGCGAAAGGTTTGTTCATCGAAATAAAAAGAAGAGATAACCATTAAGGTTCTCTCTAACTTAAATGATAATCCGGCGATTGCTGGATTATCATTCTTTCTGCTAGTCTTAAATATATTGTAATACTTGGAGGTAGCGACGTGAGCGCGATTGTACCATTGCTGATATTCGTTTTATTTTTACTTGTCCTTATGGGGGTATTAGTGTATCGAGCAAAACGTAAATAAGGCTTTGAGTGTTCCCTTCTAGTAGTGGTCAACTAGAATTGGCCACCTCGTTATAGTTTTGAAATGCTCTGCTTTAGCCTTTTGTGGTGACAGCCCCTTGTAAAATTGGTGAAGCCTGTACTGTGTCACTCATTTCACATTTATAATTTCTCAACTGCAGGGTGACGATAATTACCGCAGTGGAAGTGCGTATTCTTGTATCAAGCAATCCCTAGCTCAATTGGTTAGCCATGCTTTGGGATTCACCGAACCATATGTCTCAATTCGCTCCTTTAGCTCGAAACTCCCCCTTAGATAGGTGGTCACTACAGTTAAGTATTTTATCTTGCCTTGCTGACATGTAGGGGTGCAGACAAAGTACATCGCACCACCATTATTGAGGATAATGGTTTCCTCATTGTGCTTACTGTATTGAAGTTGTTTTATCTCTTCCGGCAATTCAATTTCTTTCATTGTTTTTTTACCAAGCATGCGCGCCATTGCCAACCAAGGTCGCTTAGGGGTACCTCCACTATTTCTTATGCAAAAGCGTAGCAGGGCATGCTCCGAGATAACCAATGGATATTCTATGTTCGGGCAGGTTACGGTATTGTACAATTCCTCATAGGCGGCATTGATACCTACTCTTATGGGTCTTTTGGCTTGCATGATTGGCTTATCACATGAATCAAGCAGCCATTCACAACCGATAAAGCGTGTTTTAAATATCCGCGTGTAACGATGGACTGGAGAGGGGGTGTCTACCTGGCCTATTGCGTTTATATAGGTTTCTCTGTGTGAAACAATTATTTGCAGATTTTCACCATTCATTTTCTCATTAAAGACTTTCTCTTTGCTTAGTAGCCAGCTTGCGGCTACCAGCTCGGCGATGGCTTCCTTTTGGGAGCCGTTAACTAACACGGTAATTATGCCTGATCGCTGCACTTGGGGGTCTTCACAAATAGGATAGTAAATGGCAGAAAAGGCCAGCTTTACTATATTTTTTTTGCTACTGAGAATCATTAATCGTAACTCAAGCAGTCCCGTCCTAATTTTTTTTAACCCCACAATGCTACTCCTTTCACGGCTTTCCTTTTGGTGGAACCTGCTAATTGTCTACATCTTAGGCGGCAAGATGTGTCTTTGATATTTATACGTTAAGCGCATTTCTGCCTATTGTTTTTGCTAACCGCAATGGCGATGCTCATTCCCTTATCAGTCGCTTGCGATTAGTCCTATCCTTTAGGGGGATTGCCACTAGTAACTTAAATATCACTAATTATTGCTTTTTTTGCTTAGCAGACCAACCTTTATTTTACTTAGGGTATTTGTTGCCCTGGCCGCTTTTCAGGGTAATCACGCTATAACAAGCTGAGCAGCTTATAAGCTTCACTTACAGAGGAAGGCTACTAGTATGTCATCCATCTGACCGACTACCACACTGGTATCACCAAGATAACTGAATACTGTTGATGATAAACATTTTATAAAGCTAACGTGAAGTGCTATTATGCCCCTCACTAATTTATTTGAAGTTTAATATGACCTAAAGAGTCGATGCCTGAATAAACTTGATTGGACTTTATCTAACGCTGCGGAATCAAATCTGCTTAATAATACGGGTATTGTCTCCTTATCTAAGGGTAGTAAAATGAGTACAACGAAAAAAATCCTTTCTTGGCTACATCAACGCAAGCTACGCATTGAAGTATTGACAGAGATCTCGGCCGGTTGTCGACAATTGGGCATGCTATTATTCCTAGTTGGTATAGTCGCGGGTGTTTACGATTTCGAACAGATAAACTCTAGCATGGTGCCAGTGTTTATCATTGCGGGAGTGATTATTTGGGCTGGTGGGATCTACTTGGTTCAAGTAAAGTCAATTTTTGAAAATAAGGATGGTTCGAAAGATTAACTCAAGTTGAGACACTGTATGATAAGAAATGCATTAGACATTGTCTAAGTCGCTGTATCTAAAAGGTATGCCAACATGGCAATGTCAAGGGCCGTTGTTTTTTGGGGTCGAGTTGCATATGGATAAACGCAGGTAATGTTTCACATAAGCTTGGTGAAAGCGGGAATGCGCTTTCTTAATAAAGCAATTGGCAGATCGTAGCTAGAGTTCACTTATCGTTTCAGTTACTTGTTAAGGGTGAGCTGCTAAGAACCTAATATTTCAACTCTGGCTAGTGTCAGTATTGATAGTATATAGATTTCCCAGCTATCTAGTCGCGCTGCCATTTAACCATGATTTTGGATTTACCGTGCCAAACGTTTCGATTCGCTCATTTAAATCGAAATTACCCTTTAGGTAGACGGTCACTATCATTAAGTATTTGATTTTGTTGTATTGATATACAGGTGTGCAGACAAAGTGCATCGCACTACCATTATTTAGAATGATGGTTTCCTGATTATGTTTATCGTATTGAAGTTGTTTTACCTCTTCTGGCAATTCAATTTCTTTCATTATGTTTTTGCTAAGCATACGGGCCATTGCCTGCCAAGGCCTTTTTGGTATACCGCCATCATTTCTCGCACAGAATCGCTGTTGGGCATGCTCCGAGATAACCAATGGATATTTGATGTTGGGGCAAGATACAACATTGTACAAATCCGCATAGGTGGCATTGATCCCCACTCTTATTGGCCTTTCTGCTTGCATGATTGGTGTGTTGCTTGTCTCAAGCAGCCATTCGCAACCGATAAAGCGTGTTTTAAATATTTGTGTGTAACGATGGGCTGGAGAGGGCTTGTTTACTAAGCCAATAGCGGTCATATAGGTTTCTTCATGAGAAACGATGATTTGCAGGTTTTTACCGTTCATTCTGTCATCAAATACTTTCTCTTTGCTTAGCAGCCAGTTTGTTGCTACCAGCTCAGCGCAAACTTCCTGTTTAGTGCTGTTAATTAAAACGGTAATCATGCCCGAACGCTTTACTTGCGGTTCTTTACAAATCGGATAGTACGTAACGGAAAAAGCTAGTTTTACAAGATTATCTATGCTGTCGATAATAGCCAGTCGCAACTCAACTTTTCCTGCTCTTAGTTCTTTTAGCCCCATAATGTTACTCCTTTAACTGTTCTCCCTTATTGGGATCTATTAAGCCATCGCACTCTAGGTGGTAAGATATTCCTGTGATATCTACGAGGTATGTGTGTTTTTTCTGCTGCTTTGTTAACTGCAATGGCGATGCTCATACCTTGATCAGTGATGGTGAGGAGGCCTATACCTTAGGGCGATCGCCATTATTAATAAAAGCGTCACTAAGGGGGCTTTTTTGCTTAGTAAACCAACCTATATTTCACTTAAAGGGGTTGATGTTCTGCCTGTTTTCAGGGTAATCACTCTAAAATAAGTTGAGCTCTCCCTTGACTGCATCGTTAGGGGCCTTGCCGTGTTAGACATTCACCATAGCAAAAGTTAACTAAGGCTAGAACAATATTCAAAATATAATGAATTTGCAAATAGTTGATATGTTTATTACTATAGCGTTTCATTAAGTTCTTAGGAACTTTTAGGGCATCAAGAGTCGAGTATATGCCTGCACCAATAATGGTGGACTCAACCTAACCCATGCGGGATACAATCTCGCATGGCGACTTGTATCTCTCATGAAATTAGAAGGAGGTACAAGTATGAGAAAAGGGCGTAAAAAACCAGTCAAAAAACCAGCCAGTTGGTTGAGTCGTATAAAAATCGGCTCAAGAGACTTATCTGCAATCTTTTCAGAAATGAAGAGTTTAGCTAGAGGTCTCATTCTAACCGGTGTTGTAGGAGGAATCCTGCAAGGTGACACAGTTAATCTTTCGGAGGCGATATTCGTCTTCGTATCAGGGGTTATAGTGTGGCTGGCAGCAACCTTCCTAGAGAAGGTTGCGCGCCGTAAAAAAGACCGATAGAAAGTCGGTCAAACTTTAAAAATACGGGATAAATTTGGCAATTGCTGAGTTATCCCGTTAGCTGCTCCTAAAATATTAATAGTTGTTAGTAGAGGGCGTGATTATGAGTGGTATTGTATCAACCCTGATAATTGTAGGGGCTTGTTTGGTTTTTATTGGCATACAGATATACCTAGCAAAACGCTAGCAACACTGTGGGCAGATGCTAATCGCATTTTGCTCACTATCATTTCAAGTTTCTTCCTTGCCTTGTCGCTTTAATCGATATTTTATACGCTAATTTGTAAAGGTTTGTTAGTTGCCTTGAACACAAAATTGCCCATTTTCAGGCAGGATGGAGTATCTAAATATTGAAACTGGCAAAATCGAGTCTCTTTTAACAGTTGAGTGACTATTTGTTCGGTTAATGTTTCTCGCATTGACGCATCGATATATTATCCACGGTCAACCGATTATAATCATTAGAGTTTTTGTGTGCGGTAACTCATAATGATTAGTTATTTAACCATGACTTTGGATTTACCGTGCCAAACGTTTCTATTCGCTCTTTTAAATCGAAATAACCCCTTAGGTAGACAGTCACTATCATTAAAAATCTTATCTTGTCTTGTTTGTATACAGGAGTGCAGACAAAGTGCATTGCACTACCATTATTGAGAATGATGGTTTCCTGATTATGTTTATTGTATATAAGTTGTTTTGTCTCTTCTGGCAACTCAATCTCTTTCATTATGCTTTTGCTAAGCATGCGCAACATTGCCAGCCAAGGCCTTTTGGGTATACCACCATCGTTTCTTATGCAAAATCGTTGCAGGGCATGCTCTGAGATAACCAATGGATATTTTATGTTGGGGCAAAATACAGCATTGTATAAATCTTCATAAGCGGCATTGATCCCCACTCTTATGGGCTTTTCTGCTTGTATTATTGGTGTGTTGTTTGTCTCAAGTAACCATTCGCAACCAGCAAATCGCGTTCTAAACACCTGGGTATAACGATGTGCTGGAGAATGATTGGCTATCTGACCAATAGCGGTCATATAGGTTTCTTTATGAGAAACGATGATTTGCAAATTTTCACCGTTTTTTTTGTCATTAAATACTTTTTCTTTACTTAGTAACCAGTTTGCAGCTGTCAGCTCGGCGCAAACTTCCTTTTTAGGTCCGCTAATTAACACGGTAATTATACCAGAGCGTTTTATATGTGGATCTTTACAAACTGGATAATAAATGGCGGAGAAGGCCAGCTTGACAAAATTATGTTTGCAGCTGACAATTGCCAGTCGCAATTCAACTTTTCCCGCTCTGAGTTTTTCTAAATCCATTATTTTATTCCTGTTACGGCTCCTTCCTTGTAAGTCGGGCGTCACTCCTGGTTAGCAAGATATTTTTAATATCTACGAGGTATGTGTGTTTTTTTACTACTTTGCTAACCGCAATGGCGGTGCTGACCCTCTTAACAGTTAATGACGAGGAGCCCTGTACCTTTAGAGATTGAATGCTACTAATTAAAATATCACTAATTATTGCCTTTTTTGCCTAGTAGACCAACCTTTATTTTACCTGAGATATTTGGGGCCTTGCTTTCCAGACAGGGCGAGATCTAACATTATTAGTAAGGTCTAATTGCTGATAATTTATGCACTATGGGCGTTTTATGAGCTTATTTTTCCTTTTCCTAGAAAATCATATATTAAATTGAACTAACTGTATTTTC
>NZ_JAIMJB010000036.1 GCF_021295345.1 Motilimonas eburnea | reverse complement strand
ATGAGGAAAATGCAGAATAAATTGACGCAAGTCGATCACTCAAGTTAGTTTAAAGGAGGTTCTACAAAGAAGAATAAAAGTGATCGGCATCGATGTTATTGACCGATCGACTTCATGTTAATACGCAGGATTATCGACTTTCTCACCGCTATCTGTGATGAATAGGTTATTTAAACCTAAATCAATACCAACCGTCTTAGCGGTTACAGGCATTGGTTTAGACTCAAAACGACATAGCATAGACACAAAGTATCGACCTGCTTTGTCTTTGCTTACGGTTACTGTGGTTGGTGTGCTAGGTAATTCACGCGACCATCTGATATTCAAAGGCTCTTTTGATTTAGCAATGAATAGCTGCCCATCACGATATTTGAATGCAGAACTTGCAAGCGTGATGCTTTGCTTTGCATGTTTCTTTTTGAATTGTGGGTATCTAGCGCGATTGTCCCAAAAGTTTTTGAATGCGGTTTGTTGGTGGCGTAGTGCTTGTTGCAGAGGAACGCTAGATACTTCCTTTAACCATTCTGTTTCTGGATTCTTTTTCAGTTCAGTTAGCCTTGCACTAGCTTGGTTGTAGCTGATTGACTCACCATATTTGTAGTAAGCATCAGTTCGCCAACGCAAGATCGCATTGTAAACAAAACGAGTACAGCCGAACGTCTTAGCTAGAAGTTCAGCTTGCTCATTGGTCGGGTAAAACCGTTGTTTAATTGCGATCTCTTTCATGGCTTACAAAATACAGGTGGTTTATGTAAGATTCAAGCTCTAGTTTTAGCGCGTTGCGCTAAAGCCTTACATCCCCGACCTAAAGGACGGGGTTTTTCGGCTAATTTGATAAAAATTGGATAATAAAAAAGCCTCATATAGAGGCTTTTTTATTGGGGTTGGGTTATGTACCGCCGCCACCGCCAGCTTGACCACCGCCGCCGCCAGCACCACCTCCGGTTGTTGGCCTGTAATCATCAAAGTCCACATCAGAAGTTACACCATCTGGCCAGCCATTTGATTCAATGGTCGCTTGGCCGCTTAGGTTTTGAAGATCTTGCATAGATATGTCTGTTTCATTCTCATATCCCGTAGCGTTTGGGTTGGTTTGAAACTGTGTTGACACATTAACCGAAGCGGAAGTGCCTGAATTATCGGTTAACCTTATATCTACATCAGAATTTGAACTTGCCCACTTAATCTTTCCAAGGTATTGGGAGCGGCTTGGTTTGATACAGCATTCATACTTTCGCCATAGAGAGTACAAGTAGTTACCTGCATTACTTCTTCGCTTCTCTAATTCCTTATTTATCGTGACACCATTAACCTGCTGTTGGGTTTGCTCAAAGTCAGGAAAAACATAGCAAGCATCCCCTTTCTTTCGAGGGTAGTTTTGTTGCCATTTTCCGGTGTTCGCATCAGTTCGATACACACCGACATTAATGTTTTGATTTGTTAGATTGTCATGAATGGTTCCGGCATTATCTTGCTTTTTAATCTCATAAGGGGACGCTTCAAGCCACTGATAATTTTTCTTACCTGATGGCAACTTCTCATAGATCCGCCCTATTTGATTATCTCGGGTGATGATATGCGCTACTCGGCTGGCGACCATACCACTCGCTCGATAGTGATCGGGGTTACTTGTGACGCCTGTTCGTGGATACAGATAATCCCATTTATCCACTGATAAATTGGTTGTATTGTTAAAATAACCAATACGAGTACCGCCTGACAAATCCATATTAAACGTGCTGCCGCCAGCATCAATCGCCATTCTCAGGGTTTCAATCACGCCATAACGCCACTCAATAAAATCGGCGCTCGATGAGTAATAAGGCTTTGCTGGAATGGTTCGCATATCACAAAATGGCACCATGCCCATAGTCGCTCTGGTAATCGCTTTTTGCGCTTGGTTGACTAGCGCGGCTTCAGGATGGCCTAGCGCGAGCGCTTCTTGATACACCCCTGCCTGTTCTGCGGCTGCGGTTTGGCTTGTAAACCCCTCAACAGTGTTAAATAAGCCACCTGATAGCGTGCTTAGTTGGTCTGAAATCGTGGTTAGAAGTGACTGGATCATACCGGTAACACCACCAGCCAAATTAGACCAAGTAGTAGGAAAAGGGGCGTTATTTTTCCCGCCGCCAGCCTTGTTTTGCTCATCAGGCGATTGGCTCATTACGGCTATCATGGTATCGGGGATGTAATGCTTCGCAATCGGCGTCGTGACCACTTTACAGCCCCAAATGCCGCATTTTAACCAAATACATGCACCGATAAATTCGTAGTCGATGCAGCTTGTATTAATGCTGTCATTGATTACATCTGATGAGCTTGGATAAAAAGGTTTATCGACTAACTCTGAACTTGCAAAGTCTCCTGCTCCCATCGCGTTATTGAAATCGTCTAAGCTCGCATTAGCATGGACACTTAGTGTCAGTAAGCCAATGAGTAATAGATTTTTCACTGTTGCCCCCTCTTACTGCGGTAAATTTCAATTGCTCTTGGTAAGCTTTCTCCATAGATCACATATTGATGATCAAATACCACAGCCGGTACTTTGCTAATTCCAAAGTAATCAGCTCGAATGAGGTTGCGCCAACCCGCTTTCATAAGACCGTAATAGTGATTGCGTTCCTGTACGGATTTTTGGTTGATTAAGTTGGTCGCATCGGCAGTGGTGGTCACTTCCGACATTCCCATAGAGAGTTTTTCTTCCACTTTATCAAGTAGGTTAACTCGATAAATATGGATATTCTTACTACTGGTCGTGCTGGTGTCCACCGGCACACCAGATAGCTCAAAGACTTCAACACTGTTGAACTCGCATGATTGAGTGCATGGCGTTATCGTACTGGCCGCAGCACAATTTGATAACGCCAGCATAGACAGAGCACTAAGGCTGACTAAAGACTTGATCATTTTCTCAACCCTCGCGCTTCATTAATTTGTGCAGCAATCATTAGCGCAGCATCGACTTCGCTAATGCCGTGTTCTTCCATTAACTTAGCTCGGTCTGCTTTTTCATAACCTTCGGTCATCGCCAAAGCCAAGAACAAAGACGGCGGCACACTTCTAAAAAGTTGCTCTATCTTGGTGGAAATAATGGCACCTTCGGCATATTTTTTCGGCTCTTTACGAATAGAGAGCAGTAGTTCTTGTTGCTCAGAAGACAGCGTTTTGAACTCAGATATTTCTTCAATTTCCAATGTGGATGTGCCAAGACAAATCCAAAACTCAATCATCTTAAGTAGCTTTTCGGCACTGGCTGGAAAGTCACCACAGTTTTGTGTTGCTGCCCACCACCAATAGTTGAGCTTACGCCACATCTTTACAATTTTTACAGCAAATGGAGCCAACAGCGGGTTAGCTGTAATTAAGTGAGCCTCATCGGTAAGCATTAGCCCCATACGGCCTGTATGCTGAAACTGCTCTGCGCGAGCGTTAATTTCAAGCATCAAAGAGGTGTAGGTGACGGCCAGTTGAGCCTCACGGCCTTCTTGTGCCAACATACCAAGGTCAACAATGGTTACATCGGCATCAGTCCAAGAGAAACCGGTGCCGTTAAAGAGTTTGCCATCAAGACCTTGCGTGTAATAAGCCATACTCGCCCCCATTTCTCGCAGACGAGAACGCTCATTTTCTGGCAACGTCTGATCTTGAGAGGCTAGCATTAGCGCGTTGGCCACATCTTGAGTCTGGCAAATTCTGTCTTCTGATAGGGCTTTTTCTGCTGCTTGGATGATACAGTTTCTTAATGTAAATCGGTTAGCGCGAGAAAACTTGGCAACTTCGCTCGACTCACCGCCTGTTATCATGAGGCGAGCGATAATTTCTAGCTCACCTAAAACATCACGAGGCTCTTTGTCATCATATGAAACTTCGTCAACAATATCGGTATCACTAACGGAATCAACACTCTGCCTTTGGTCTAACGCTTTATAAGCCTCAGCAAATGGCGCAAAGTTAAGACCCGCTTCGATTTCAGCCGGTGTTACGCTCATGCGCTGCACAGTTAAGCCAAGTCGCTCAAAATACTGAGCCAGCAAGCCAAACGAGTTACCGGCTTCAACCAAGTACAACCTTGGCCTATGTACCGCCATGATGTGCGCAGCAAACGTGGTACAGAAAACAGATTTACCGGAACCCGTAGAGCCTAGAATTACACCGTGGGCGTTATTCGTTCTGTCGTTGCTGTTAAAGGGATCGGCCATGAACAAATCACCACCTCGGTTAAATCCCATTAAACCAGCGTGACCCGTTCCTGACGCCCGACCAAAGAACATGCTCATGTTGGCGGCATGTTGTGCAAAACAGAGTCGGTGATAGCGATAGCGCTTATCTGCCAGCGGATCAAAGTTCATTGGCAGGTGTGTTAGGTAAGCGTGGTTTTGCATGGCATCATCACGGTCACGAACCACCTTAAATCCGCTCAACATAAGAACTTGGGCGGTTTGTTGAGTGCGCTTTTTAAGCTCTTTTAAATTCTTTGCGCGGATATAAATACCGCTGCTCACACGAACAACTTTTTGATTAGAGCCCATGTAGGTACGGGATCTTTCTATTTGCTCTTGTGTTCTTGAAGACTCCGCAGTTTCACCTTTTGATTTTCCATCTAGCTTATTCAAATGGGATTCAACTGAACTGGAAGCTTCGATAACGATGGTGAGCATGGTTATCGAGCCTTCTGGCAAACGGTCAAGCATACACCTTGCACCGCCACTGCCTTTTTTGGCTGTTCTGTCCCTGATTTCCCCCGTCAACAAGCCGATTTCGGGCGTAGATTTTCGAGATGCACAACGAATAAACCGGTGTGGCATATCGTCAAAGTACCAACATGAGTTATCTGGATCAGATGCGGGGGGGGTATAAAGTAAAGACTCGGCCAAATCCGTACCAAAAGGTAGGTCTTCATTTTCGGGATAATCGCTCATGTTGTAGAACAGTTCGCGGTCGCCATCGGTCAACTCTGGATTTGGATTAAACCAGCGTAGCATCCAGCCGAAAAATTCTTTACCCGTATCTCGGGTAAAATGACACTCCGTTCTAAGCAGGGCTTGTTCGATTTGTTCACACACCTCAGTAAGCTGTTCAGTTGGTGAAAAAACCTCTTTCGCTTTGCGCTTCTCACTTTCGGTACAACGGCGATAGATCACCATCTTTGTTTCTTGAACTTTACCGCGCCAAGGCTCACCGGTTACGGCGTTATCGGTAAAAATACCATCAGGATTTGATACCCCGCGCAAATGCGCCTCTAATTCCTTGAAGTATTCTTCGGTGTATTGTGTCCCCTTTGCATGGTCTGCAACATAATCACGCAAAGCAGGAATAGCTCGGTATAGCTCGTCAGAATCGTAAGTGTATTGCTGCATCACCCACTGACCATGATGAATTTCATACTCATCAAGCGTAGTTTGCAGGATATTTTGTATCTGATCTCGCCGAGCGATAAGCCAATCTTCGCTTCGCCCTTCTGTTGAAATGGGCTTAATAGTGTAAACCGCTGCCACCGAAAAACCATCTTCTAACAAAAACTGCTGTTCTTCTGGTAGGTACTCCATGTAAGGCAAGCGATCTGCAAAACTGTACTTCATTCTCCGGTAAAGAGCACGATAAGCCGCTTTTGTTTCGGCTTTATGCTTAAACTCACGATGATTAATTAGCTCTTTTTCTTCACCGGATTTTGGCTGCTCTACAGCCGCTTTTTCTTTGGCAGGCTTTCTCTGATTAGGTGGAACAAAGAGCGCTTGATGAATACCATCAATAATTGCTTTCATGGTTATTGTTCCTCCGTGATTTCAGGTTTTTCTACTGGCGCTGGCGCAGGTCTGCGCTGGTTTTCTCCGGCATTAAGATTGCGCTCTCCGGCAAGAGCATATTCATCACGTTCATACATCTTGAATTCTGTTATGTAAGCTGGCACTGGCACTCGTGACGAGGTGCTTAAGTGAGCTTTAACGTACATATACATGGTCGGATTCGGGAGCAAATGAAAATCTGCTCTTGGTGTATTGTGCAAAGTGTATGCCCAACCATCTACTTCATCGGTTGTCGCGGGTCTTTCTACTACATTTTGTGTTGATGTGTACGACTGGCCATTTACACCATCAGCGCCTTGTTGATAAATATCCTGCATTGTAGTGCTGCTCTGAGGTACAACATCTTCCTTTGAGCTACAACCAAATAGAGCTATATTAATCAAGAGAGCGAGTGCGATTTTTTGAGCTTGCATAATGAGATACCTTTCTTCCTGCTGGGTTGTAATCAATTGGGATTTCTTTTTGGATGTGTACTGCCACCTTTTGTCCAAGCTGAACAAAAATGGCATCAAACGCATTTTGCTGTCTTGCATCAAGCCATTCCGTTGTTGCCTCTGTTCCTGCGGCTAAGGCTTCACCGGCTGCATACTTACCTTTATCACCGTCCACTCTAGACGTTGTATTACCTTCGGCACTGGTAACGTTTGTCGTTTGGCTTGCTGCATAAGCGCTTGCTGCGGCGGCAAAGGCCGATACGCCGACTTTTTGCGCTAAGTATTCAGGTGCGTTAGAAATGTACTCACCCGAAATACAAGGCACACCTTGAGCATCAGAGATAAAACCGAGTGAGCCAGTTTCTTCCTCGCTGTCTCTGGTATTAACTGTCTGAATAGTGCCGTCATTAAAGGTATAAGTGAGTGAGTTAATGGAGCCGTAAGCACATTTGAGCGTGTAATCGCCGGTTGCTGTGCCAGACACTACAATTCGGTCAATGTTTGGTATTTTGATGCCATTCGTAGCAAGATTTTCCTTTCCGATAAGGATTTTGAATGGGAATGGGTCTTGCACCGTTCCGTCCATCGGAATACGGCCAATTATCGCCGTCATGTTAACGCTGGCCATCAGGGTTGCGTTTTCAGGAATAGTGTAATGGGGGATAGGCTTGGGCTTTTCAGCTTTCTTGGACTCAATACCCGTTAAGTCTTCACGACTTTGATCAATGTCCTGTAACACGCCAATATCGGATATTTTTACATCAGGAAAAGATACAATTTCATTTCCCTCTCTGTCTGTTGTGACTTTTCTATCAACCGGCTCAATCCACATCAAGTCATCACCACCAAGGCCGCCGATAATCGGACTGGTTTTGTTTTGCTTAGCGGGACGACTTAATTCACCATTATACGTTGGCAGTTTTACCTCATCGGGTAACTTTAGGTTAAGCGGCATATCTGTTGACGCAGTTAAGCCAAGTTCAGCCAACATTTCTTTTTCAGACGGATTTTTTTCAACCGGCACAACAATGGTAGATGGATCGCCGTAGGGAACATCATCTTTTTTAGCTGTGGTTATTTCAATTTGCTTTTCGCTCTCAGCCATTTTCAGCTTATCTTCGATAAACGCCGTCATTCGCTGCTCAATGTTTTTCAGCTCGACATTTTCAGCCTTGAGTGTATCAACCTTGCTCACCGCTTCTTGAGCTTTCTTTTCAGCTAACTCCGTTCTTCTCAGTAATGCGCGAATGGTATCTTCCGGTGTATCACCTGTTGCACCAAGTAAGGCTCGCTCATCTTCACTAAGGGACGACTGAATATCTTCAATAGAGTTCTCTTTTGCCGTGGTGAGTTTTTTTTCATCACCACCCAGCATAACAACGGCAGCAGCGCCAAACACTGCAACACCTACGATAATCGGAACAACATTATTTGATGAAGCCATTATTAGTACCTCCGGTAGATTGTTTTTGTGCTTGCTTACTTGGCTGCTTGTTGACGGTAGGCAAGGTATAAAGGGAGGCTTCAAACGGCTGGTTAGTGACCAAATACAACATGCTTGTATCGCCTATTTGCCCTTTAGGTGTAACGTATCCGTGTTGGAAAGTAGCGTGTGTGTAATCTGCATTAATATCGCTGTATAGGAAGTTCTGCTTAAAGTAAGTAATGTTTGAAACCTTGATAGCAGTAACGTACAAATTACCATTCGCTTGCCATGAAGCCACTGGCGTCATGTAAAAAAGCCTATGACTACGACCCATCATAAGATCAGGTAGATTTACTTTGGCGACACTGGTTCTTTGAATGCGGTTATCACTTTCTCTAAGTCTTGGCGGCGCATAAAATTGCTTCGCGGCATAACGAGTTATTTCAATGGGTGTTACAGGCTCTACGTCTTCATAAGTGACTTCACTGGCACTATCAACATAGCTGCTAGTGACGCTCACTTTCATGTCTTCTTGTGAAATTTTCCCAGCCTTGCTACTTGATACCACATCCATCAGTACAATTTGGCCTGAGTCAATGAGCTGTATTTGGATTCGCTCATTCTTAATATCACCTGATGATTTAAGATATACAGCGCCTTCGGCTGACATTACTCTGAGCTTATCTTGAAGGTGCGGGGGCATCCCCACTCGCACGTTATCAGGAAAATAAACAATGCGCTCAACATCATTTTTAAGGATCAGTTTTATGGGCTTTCTTTCCCATGTAACCACCTCGGTTGCCAATGCTTGAAAGGACGTAGCCATTGCAGCGGCAATCGCTGCTATCTTAAGTATTTTTTTCATTATTTAATTCCACCTTCAATTTCTACATCTAGCAATTGTCTAGGCTCGCTTGCTAGGTCTGCGATGATCAGACCGTAGGGATTACATGAACTCTTAAATGGAGATTCTTCAACTAAGAGGGAGTAACGTAATGGCACGTTTTTAACCATTTTTTGGTCAAAATATTCTTTAAGGACAACATCAATATTAACGACCCATGTGCCAGCGCCTTTACTCAGTACGCGCTCTGGACGATAGTTGCGACCCGCAATACTTGATATAAACCGACTTCGGCCACTCACTTCGCCATTTTTAAGCTTTTCTTGGTAAACCCCATTCATGGTAGAAATCAAATCAGGCGATAAAAAACACCCCATTGTTTCCATGTTTTTAGGGTGTTCTGTTGCACCATCAGTCATCCACTGGTTAGCTTGTTGCCAAATGTAAAAAGCGGAGGAATAGATGTGATGGGCAGGTACTTCATTGATGTTATAAGTTGCCCCTACACGTATATCTGGAGGGTAGCGCAGAGTGATTTCATCTGGAGCAGATTTCCAACCTGACCATAAAAAATAAATGACGATACAAAGAATACCTATGACCGCCCACTGTGATTTGATATGTAAGTCGCGCGCATCAATATCGCGTCTAAGTTTACTCATCGTCTTCTTCTTCCTTCTGATAGATCCGTTTTAATTCACTTGAGCGCTCGGTATCCCAACAGGACTTTTCAAAGATATGGTCGTAGCTACCTATTTTGATGCCGTGCTTCTTCATCAATTTAACTTCTAATTCGGCATAGACTGATTCTGAATCCCTGCCATTTCTTTTCTTAAATTTGAGCCATTTGGAAACCAAAACCATGATTACTAATGTCAATACAAAACCGATTGGAATCCCCAATATTGGACTGATACCAAGCATCAACAACGAAATCATGGCTAATGGAATAGCTATCGCAGCACCGACACCAGCAGAAATAAATAATTCAGTCTGCGTAAACCCTGCAACGATGGTTGGCTCGTAATCCATTCCATCAAGAAGGAAGTCAATTTCTTTTTCTTGGCTCACGTTTTTCTCCTATGGAGTAACTGGGCTAACTTGCCCGCTAACGTGTATTATCGAATTGGCAATATTGACGAGATAAATGGCAAGCGAAAGCAAGCCAGCTCCAACGACAACTTGCAGTAACAACTTGCCCCATGTGCCACGCCCTTCTTTTATATCGCTATAGCTTGAAATGGTGTTTTTCACGACAACGCCAAAGCCACCAGCGCATAAAACACTCAATAACAAAGTAACCGTCACTGATATATATACGGTAATATTGTCGGTAACAGTCGCATTGTTAAAAGAAGCTGGAACAATCCCTGCGTAACCATAAAAGCTTAAAAAAAAGGCGCTCGTAAAGAACGCCATCTTACCTAGATATTTCATATGGCTATGCAAATATGCCGTTTGCTTGGTTGAGCAGGTAAAGCGCGACTGTCAAAATCAAGCCGCCAACAATGACGTGCATCCCCAATCCACCCCAAGTACCTTTACCATCTTGAATTTCACTGTATGCACCAACGCAGTTTTTCACGGTGACGATAAAACCTACGGCACAAAGCGCAAGCAAAACCAACGCCACAGTTTCCTTTAGATACCCTTTAACCTGACCTGTCACGTCATTTGCAGCGACAAGAGCAGCGTAGCTATCATAAGCGAATAGCACTGTAGATGCAGATGCAGCCTTTAAAACGGTAGACGTTTTGGCCTTAAATTTACTAAACATAATAAATCCTTTTTAACTAACTGAATGTAAACAATAAAAAACTCAATATAATTAAGCTTCTTAACATAGGAATTGTTAGCTCTCGCACCTTAGTACCAGAGCCAAAAGCTTCATAGAAGCCGATAACTGTCCATGTGAACCATGCAAGAACAATCGCTTGCCCCCCCATCCTGACCAACAAATCAAGGTCAGCAACAAAACTTCCACCCAATGTGTTAGCCCACGCAGAACTCATTTTCTGATCCATCACTTGTACTCCCCATATTCATCAGAAATAGGCTCTATCTCCGCTGGCTCCAATGGTGATTCAAGGTAATGAGTGATTCCTGAACGGATTTTGTTTACATCATCGGTAAGCTGCTTGTAATCGAATTTGTGCTTGTAGCCAGTCTTTTTTGACTGTTCATCAGCTTCGGCAATCAGCGTATGCAGTGCCGCTAAATTCGTTTCAATTTGCTCTAGTTTCTCTCGCTCAAGCCAAACATTTGCTAACGCTTGGGATGAGAGGATAGATGATGTAATGACTAGGCCGAGCAGTATCTTTTTCATAGCTTCGCGTTGTTGTTGGTGTTGATAACAAAGGTACTCTTTGTGAAAATTAAAAACATAAAAAAGCTGGCACTTGTTTGGCGTAAAGTGCCAGCTTTTCATGATTTCTTTATAAGAAATTTTTATTAGGCAGGGCGCTATCTGGCTGGGTGTAAGGTAGCGGCAAAACAATACTTAATTTTATTGTCACCTCGGCTCTTGTCGCACTGCTTTGAAAAGTAGTCCTTTGCTTGTTCACGGCAAAACCGCCGCTCTAAGGTTCCCTTGGTGTATTGACGACATACACTTTCTTGGTCGATGACGTTCTTTGCTTTCATCTTCCAATCAAAGCGATACCGCTTGTTTTTCGCATCTTCATAGCCACCGGCATTAACGCCAACACTTGCAGCAAAAAGGCACATAGCCAAGAACATACTTATCTTCATCATAGGTATTTCTTAAACGAGCTTGAGGCAGTTGAAAGCAATAATGCCGTGATGATTGCGCACGGAATAACAATAAAGTTCGGATGCACCGAAACCGGTAACGATAAGTACGCTATCCAAGCAATAGCAAAGCTTGGAAAAATAAACGCCTTCGATGTGTGATAAATCAAGCCTGACTCACGGCCACCGCTCCATTTTCTCACATCACGTTGCGTCAAACCGTCAACGATACCAATCACGGCAAATAGTGCAAACATAGGTATCGAGAAGACCAAAATAACAAGTCTCATAAGGAAGATCTGAATGATGTAAATGGCTGCAATGAAGTATTCCATAAAGTAATGACTAAAGGCTTTCATGTACTTCTGGATCGTGTTCGTTTCTTGGGCATAGCTCGCCGCCCAATTTTGAAAACGAGCAATGTCGGCCTGACCAACGACATTGCTTTGCCAATAACCAAGCACCTGATTAGCAGAGTGTGCAGGACTAACAATAAGGCCATGCTGAAAATCCTCATGAAGATACTCGTACTCATTCACCATCATGTTGTATGCGTGTTTGCTGCCTTCTTCTGGCCAGAAGAAGGCCATGCCGACCCATTCCATGCAAATTGACATAATGATGGAAAACAATATGACTAGGAATATCTTTACAAGAAGCGGGGTTCGCTTCACCGTCTTGTCGTGAGTTGTTTTTTGTTCCTTGGCCATTATTCAACCTTCTCAGTCGTTTTAATTTCATTGCTTTGCAGTGCTTTTTCCCAATCTATGTCATCATTTTCCTGTTCGGATAATTTGCTTAACTTGCCATCACTTTGCTCATTTTCTGCACCAGAATTTGATAAACGGTCATCAGTGAGCATTTTCTCAATTTCCGATGTGGAATTCTGCGCTTCTTCTATCTGCGTATCACTTTCATCTGAGCCGTAATCATCACGAATAACGTGGTTAGGTACGTCATTCCACCAAGCGTCAGAAGTGCGATAGTTGGACTTCATTCGCTCAGCCATTGTTTTTAGGTTCGGCGGTAAGCTGGTGTCCGATTCTTCTAGCAACGGGAATCTCAACTTAAGCAGCTTTGCGCCTTCCACCAACGCAAATGCTTGACCCTTTGGCAAATTGATAATGCTGCTTGGTTCAATCATTGGTACATTCACTGTGCTTATCCGGTCTTCGTTCTTGGACGTAAAGTGAACATCATCGCTTGGTGTTGAGCTGTCATTCACACCAGAAACTTGCGTTACTTGGTTAATAGATACTTCCGGTAACTGATTTGTCAGCAACTCGGCGGTGTCTGCTGTTTTAACCCGCAGCATAATGATGGTGTTAAAGTTACCTTCAATCTGCCTTGCTTTGGCTGCATTACCGATCCGCGCCTCAAGGTCGCTTCGCGTTTGAGTGTAAGCAGTAACATGAACGCCACTACCACCGGCCTTGTTCAGAAGGGGCACAAATTCATCACCGGACAATTCGTTGAACTCATCTGCGTGAAGGTAGATTTTTGGCATTTCGTTTGCCTTGCCGCCAATAATGCCTTCTTCTGTGCCGACCTTGTATAAGTGACCCGATGTTGATACCAAGTCAGAAAACATTGAGTTCCCTACGGCACTGGCCACATCGCCATCGGTCATGGCATCGAGGCCAATGTAGACAATCGCCTTCTTACGAATTACCGACATCCAATCAATAATTGGCCTTGGATCTTTTACATCAAGATAATCGGGGCTGATTAGTTCGGCCATACGACCTGATGTTAATTTCTCTAACAGAGGTAGCAGGGAAGCAGTTAGCTTATCGAAATAGGTTTTGTCATAACGTACCGCAGAGCGCAAACCCATAATAACCGGATCGAATATTTCATGTTCGGTAAAGTAGGATTCAAGCGCACAGGTGCGATGGCTTCGGCCTTTCATGTTTGGCGGTGGCGCTTTCATGCTTCGCTCTTTGGCACCAATAATCGCTTGCCAGCCTTCGGTCTTTTTGCCTTGGCGAGCAAGGTAGGTTTCCGAATAACGAATAAACAGCGGTTCAATATCCACAATGTATTTCAAGATTTGTTCGTAATCGGGTTTTTGGCCAAGCTCCACCAGCGCACGAGCCACAATGTTGATAAATCGCCATGCAAACTCTTTAAATGCTGCGCTGTTACCTTCCGCGCCTAACTGATTGCTGATTCGACTTGCAACTTCTGAAATCCGCGAGAACGACCCGACAGCGTTATATCGAGCTGAAATATCAGGAAAGCCTAGGTGCATGACATAGAAATCATCTTCTCTGCCAGCCGCCTTTGCTTCGGCGTACATTCGCATCATTAGACCCGCATCACCTTTAGGATCAACACAAATTACAGAACCGTCACCTCGGGCTATATCTTGCGTGATAATCACCTCGGCTAGACGGCTTTTACCTACCCGTGTAGTGCCATACACCACGGTATGACCTACCCGCTCACCAAGATCAGAGTATTGGTCTTTTTCATTTGGCTCTACGCCGTGAATTAGGGTTGAGCCGCCGAGTGGTGGCAGCTTCCGCACAGGATTTAGCGCAATATCAAGCTTGGTTAGACTGGCAATAGGTTGTAATAGCTTGTTGTATTCAGAGCGGCGTTCAACTTCTCGTGCAAAGTTATACAGCCAACTTGGTTGTATGTACTTTTCCGCATCGGAGCGTTTACAGTCCCACAACCGCTGAGTATGTTTTTGTCTCCACTCAAAGCCTTTGCCAATCCATAAGTTATTTTTCGATGTAGGTACTTCCGAAGTTTTCATAGCAAACGGTTTTAACCGTAAAAGATTTTTCTGATACTGGCGAACCGTCATGCCTTGTTTGAACCGGTATCCAGAGAATGCAAGCAAGAATGCACCACAGCCATAACCAACTGAGGGAGTCATCATGATCGTATGAGGGGCGGTAAAAGCCACTACAGAGCCACATGCAGCCGTGATTGCTGAATAAAACTCAACCGGCGGTCTTAGCATGGCCTCAATTGGCGCGTCTTTATTTAAGTTAAAAATCATTGGTGCGCCCCGCTTTTATTCAATATGACTGGATAAACAAGTAAGCCAAACTCATCTACTAAAAAGTCAGCTTTGCTCGGAACGATAAGCGCGGTTGGCAGCAACGTTCTCAGATAACGAATATCATCAAGAGAGTTAGCTTGTGCAACTACCACAGAAGCCCCTATACGCTCTATTTCAGCCGCATTTAAGCGAACCCACTCCAACGAGTAGGGATCTGTCCCAACGATAGCGAGAGGCATGACTAGGTTTGGTATCGGCTTATTGAAGTGACGCCGTGGTAAAACACCGGCTCTAAGTGTTTCCGTATGGAATGGAAAGCGAGTTATCACCTGATTGGTTAGGTTGCTTGCATCAAACTTCATGTTCTTAAGCTCTTGAGCTGATTTCATGATGCTCTTTTCAATGGCTCTTTTGTCGATGGTTTTAGCTGCTCGCTCTATGGGGGTTGTATTGCCGCCATCATGCAAGACCACCACATTTGCGCGGTGCATCTTCATTATTTCGTCAGTGATGTTCTTTGCTTGCTGCTGAGTCAAGACAGGTTTAGTGAACAAGCTCGCGTTAACCGTGCTGTCATTTATTGTATTGGTGATTTCAGTTTGCGAGTTTTCAGACGCATTGGCGGCGCTTAGTGTTAATAACGCCGTGGCTATCATTGTTGTTCTCATCATTTGGTTTGTACCTGCTGTGCCTGTAGCTGCTTTTGGATTGACACCCAATGGCGGTAAACGCCTTTGCGGTAGCGATTGGCAAACGTCTTATTGCTTGGATGGTGATAGCGCCCTGCTGCTTCTAGCCAGCTCTTTGAGCGTTGACGTTCTTCCTTTAGGATTTCGGCAGACTTGTTGATGTTTACTGTTGGAATGAACGCTTGATAGCAATCGGCACCGAATCGTTGCCTGTGCCATCGCCAATTAACCTGACCAAGACCAACATCAAACATATAGTCTTTGGCTTGGTGAAGTTTCTCACATGCTTGTGCTGCATCCGTTAAAGATTTGAAGCGATAGGGTTTGCCTCTGTGATTAATAGTCCACGGCCAAGGGGTGACTTTACCGCTTTGAAGCTTAAGCACGGATTCTTGATAGGAAATGGCGAGAAGAAGTGACGCCGGTACTTGGTGCTTTCTGGCCACTTCCTCATAAAGCTTGGGTATGGTGTAAGGGCTTGCTTGTGCCTTTAGGGAAATAGAAAGCAAAATAACAAGCGCCTTAATGCCATTATTTCTTAGTAAGATATGGATAGCTTTCATTTTGTATCTTCCCGTTCTGTCCGACAGTGATCTTAGCCGGTAGCTCTCTTAGTCCGAGTTTCATGAATTTACCCGAGTCGTAGTTCAGCGTGATTTTGCCGCTGTTGACCAAATCGGTGTCTACGCCAACATCGGAACTGAACTTATAAATATCTTCATCGGATTCTGCGCCAACGATGTAAATATCCACTTTGGTAGTTTTAGAGGCGGTGCGTAGCGAATCTTTTATGTACTCAAGGCATTCATGGTCACAGTTAACACTTGAGAAAAGGGCGATAACCGATTTATAGGCCGGTTCACCATTTTTCTTGGTTGGCATGATTAATGGCATGTCACCGAACATATCTTTTGCCACGCTTTGTCTGGTGCGCTCAAATGCCAGCTCTTTTTCAATTCGTTGAGTTTCTAGCTTGAGCGAGATTGTGGCGTACTTGCGGCGTTCTTCTTCGGTTGTAGCTTCAACGCCAAGGGCTGTCACTGGATCTATGTCTTTGCTCCAGATGCCTCGTGGCGTGAGTTTCATTAGCGCTTTGTACTTAACCCAATCTTCAAGGGTTAAGTTCCATGATGCAGCTTGTACCGCTTCAATTTTGGTTAATCCCATTGATTCAGCGTTGGCCATCATGCTTTGGGTGTTGGCTGACTTTAGGGTGCTGCTTAAAATGGCTACTTGTGTGTTGTTTATATCCGTAATGGATTTATCAACGTCTTGTTCGCTGGCCGC
The DNA here is from genome assembly GCF_021295345.1 of Motilimonas eburnea. Taxonomy (GTDB): domain Bacteria; phylum Pseudomonadota; class Gammaproteobacteria; order Enterobacterales; family CBDFNC01; genus Motilimonas; species Motilimonas eburnea. The sequence continues at coordinate 3,882 of NZ_JAIMJB010000036.1, read as the reverse complement.
GCTCACGCCAAATGAATACGACATAATCATTGCGGCATAGGTGGCTTTATATTTATTATTAATCACTGTTCGCTTTCCTTGTTATTGGTGTTGTACTGATAAAGTTTTAACTGAGCTTCGGCTAGTGCCGTGTCTTGTCTAACGCAAGTGTTATTGTCTTTATCGTAATATTCTCTGTTAGACCATTCGCCGCTCAAATCGGCAAACACGACACCACTCTCTTGTTTCAGCTCATCTAACTGACAAACATCCACATCAATAAAATCCTCAACTTTCTTTTCTGGGGTGCTTGAACAGGCGGATATTACCAATACAGAAATAACGGGAATCAATTTCAGGTAATTCATTTAAGACTCCATGTTCTGCCGTCTTTAGCTACTGATACTGAGCTGTTACTTTTGTCAACTTTGGTAAATGTATAGCCATCGAAGGTGTCGCCTTCAAAAATTGATTTAGTTGCGCCATTTGATGACTGTAATGTAGCCATCATTCTCCCACCCCAATTATCTATTGAGAAAAGAGTAAATCCATTTATAGAGCTTAAGTATTTAGCATATACAATTGGCGGCTTACTTCTATTAGCCTTGGCTGTATTTAATTTCACAGGCTTGGTTGCTAGCGTTGTTTTTGTTAAATTTATCTTTGGTGAATTTTGTTTGCTAACACCTCCATCTTTCATAAATTGAGAAACGGCTTTTTCAATTTTTGAATCTATAGATTCACCAATGGATTTTGCTTTATTCGCATCACCCGCAATCAGCCTCATTGAATTTTCAAGAGACTTTATTCTTGAATCATTTTCAGAGTATGATACCTCAAATGACTTTAGCTTATCTTCAAGGTCTGAATTATTCGCTTTCACGAGGTTGATTGAGTCGCTAATTTCAGACTGTTTTTTAATTATAGAATCCTGCTTTCTCGAAATTTCTGAAACCTGTTCTTTCAATGCTGCATAATTAGTTAGCTCATCCGTTTTTGACTTAATCTTTGAAATAGACTGTCTTAACTCATCTATTTCTATCATGTACTGACTTTTAGCTGACTCAATATTCATCTCAGTATATTTCCTTGAGTCATCAATATAACTAACAACCCAAGCGGAGGTTACTGCAAAACCGGTAACGGCAAGTGCACCTATTACCGCATAAGAAACAACCCTAAGTGGCATTTTCTTTTTTTCTATTTCTTCAATTTTATTTTCAATTGACTCATCGCTAACTTCGCTCATTAGATCCCCCCTAGCTTTATTTCACTATCAAAAGTCACTTCCCTTCTGATTGGATCGACAACTAATGTGTATGGTTGCCCCGCTAGCGCCGTTATTGCGTTTCTCACTGTGACCATTTTGAATTGGCGGTGGACGTAGGGAATTTCTTTCTGGTAGGTTATTTTAATTTCTGGATCTGATTTACTTAGTGGCAACAGAGTATAACCAGAGCGCATTAACACATATTTAATAGCGCCTTCCACTGTAGTTACCGATGGCGGTATTTTTATATCAATGACTGTTTCAAGTGGGTGCTTTTGCTCATAACGAACATCAGGGTTAACTATTGAATATCGGCTTAGCCTAATATCTTCTGCGGAAATTGACGGGGCTGAGACAGCTAACAATGTCATCGCCAGTAGAGTTTTTTTCATTACACGCTCCTTCGGTATATTAAGCGTGTATTGTCCTGCTATTGGTTTCTTACCGTCTATGATAAAGCTGGCACTTGTGGCTGGTGGAGGGTTAACTTTTTCGTGAAATTTGTAGCTAAACTAATCCCCCCTCTTGCAGGTTTAGCCTTCTGGCTTGGCCTTAAGCTTATATTTTTATTACGTGAATTATCTACTACCACCTAACTTTTTGGCTCCACAGTGGCACTCTGTAAACAAAATGAAATAATGGCAAAAAGTTCTGTTGCCTTAAACTGCGAATCTACCAGGGATACGCATTCCAGAAACACCAACCCAACACTACAGGAAGCTATTAACAAGAATTTTATACCAATGACTTGAAATATAACGTTGTTTTCAATTATTACTCTACCTAATATCAAATATTCAGAACCAGCAGTACCATCTATTTTATCCTATAATACATGTCATATTGTGTTTTGCTTACTTCTCTTACCTATTATCAAGAATTCCAGTAAAATCAGGCACTGACAGAATGGCAGGGGCCAACGGACTTCGTTTCGTCCCATTTATAAATTCTACGGGTAGTTCAATGTTCGACATCATCGCAAACGCTTTTTTCGCTCTAGTACTATTTAACTTAACATCATCACGAGTCACCTCTGTTTTTTTGAATCGGTGAACTAAGTTAATCACCCGCCTAATTCTTTTCTTTGCTTTAAAGACAGCGTCACGTGCGTTAAAATCACTGATCAACGAACAATGTTTACCAAGTAATATAAGCTTTACCAGCTCATCTACTTCCAACACTAAATACACTAAAACAAATCCGATTCTAGAATTTATATTTAGGGGGATATTTGCCGGTTCAACTGAGTAAGTTTGAGTCATCGACATTGCCGAAGGGATTCTATCGGAAATATATACATTGAGGTTATCCACTTGTACTTTCACCTCGTGACGTTCAAGATTTATAGCTTCATGAAGCTGATAAAAAACATAGTCCGCAAAGGGATCATCTTGCTTAATCGCAGCCTCTAATTCTGTCGCCAATTTAAAGAAGCTAGGCACCCCCATTACAGAGTGTATAACCTTACATTTATTTATCTCAAGTTTTCTTTCTTGCTCCGCTTGCTTCCTCGTTTTACCAACCCACACACTATATATCTGCTTAGTCTGGAGACTTATTGACACCTCTGACGTCAACGCTCCAACTTTTTCATCTCTCGCCTTCCTTTCTCTTTGAGTACCTTCTTCGCTTACTTTAAAAACCTTTTTTTCTACATTACCCAAACTGAGTTCCAATTCGCTCATATCCTTCAGCCCTTACTCTATCCTTCTTTTCTTTTTCAAGCCTCTTGTATTCAACAAGACAATTATAGATACCATTTATGTCATATTTCGTATCTTTATGAATGGCGTATATAACACTTTTCATGTCACCAATTTCATTTAGCTCATTGCTTAAATATGTATTAAGAACATCTAATTCCTGCTCTTCATCTAACTTCTTATACCTTCCGGTAAAATAACCTATATCCATTTTTTTTCTTTCTTTCTGGCAGCGCTTACTCCCATAACCAAACAAATCTTTCATCATAACATTTCCGGCACCAGCCTTTATGTATTCTTCAATTAATATGCTGGATTTACATGAACCTACCTCTCCCCTTACTTTACAGGCTAACCTGTTCAGTATTTCTTCCACAGGAGCTCTTGATAGTATCTCATACAACACAGATTGGATTGTACGATTTAAACTCTCCCCCTCCAACTCATCTAAAAACATCGCCACCTCGTCACATTTCAATTGATAAGGCTTCATTGACTTTCTTTTTAACTGATATTTTAGTTCAGCGATACAACCACTGGTCATAAACTCTAATAAAACAGAAGAAATAGCAGCAGAGTTATCTCTATCTGTGTTCATTTCCACCCCCTCCAGGAAAAAAAATCACAAAAAAAACCATTAAAAACAACATTTAAGGAAAAGCAGGTAAAACACCAAACCACTCTTTTACATGCTATTGAATTAGACCACTTCTCATTTACTTCTCCTTAGGCTATCAACAACCTAAAGAATAAAATTTTCAAAAACCAGTTAACTACTCCCGAGTTCAACTGCGAAGTGCGAGACTCTCCAATATCAAGCAGCTAATGCCATTGCTTTAAATACAAGGGCTGGCTGCTTGAAGCCTAAACACTTTCTTGGCCGATAATTTATCCGCGATAAAGCGAACTCGATATCGATGTCCGTCACCG
>NZ_JAIMJB010000035.1 GCF_021295345.1 Motilimonas eburnea | reverse complement strand
AGCTGGGGTGATGGCAAAAGAGTTGGGGGTTAGCAAATACCGCTTTTAGCATGTCAGCCGTATCGGCGGGCTCAATGGAGCGGTGAAACTGGCTGATCAAATTGGCGGGCGTTAAATGCACCCGATGGTCGTGGCTATCGGCACTGGTTGTAACGGTGGCGGCATTCGCCGTCCACATACAAGAAGCCGAATAGCAACTAGCGAGTAAGGCCTTGTCGTATTGGGCGGCCTGTTGAATGACTTCGGCGCGACTGCCCCTAAAGCCTAATTGCTCCAGTATGGCGAAGTTGGGCCTGCGCAATGGCGGTAAGATCCCTTGCGGCACGCCAAGTTGGTGTAGCAACTTCATTTTTTCAAGGCCTTGGAGTGCACCTTGCTTGGGGCTGGATGGGCGATGGGCAAATCGACTTGAAGCCAAGTTTCCAAAGGCCAAACCGGCAAAGTGATGGCTTGGCCCAATCAAACCATCAAAGTTCATTTCTATTGCTGTCATATCTATCCCCAGTTTGATGTCGCACGCTTGTCCTCATGCCGCCTATCTTCATGCCGCTAAGTTAAGCGCTGTGGTGGTTTAATTAAAGCTAAATTCATGACCCATAATGCATGACCTAGGCACTTGCGACGGTCTATTTAACCACGATTGAGTTGGCGTACCATACCCGTCGCGTTACGGGGCGAAAAAGCCTTAAATAAAGTACTATACCCAATCTACTTGAAGATGCATGTTTCAAAGCGCCACCGTGCTTTCAATACTAGGCACGCTAATGCAAGAATGTAGACACCTTCTAAATTAGCGTAACAACGTAGTGGAAGTACGGTGGCACTCCCAAAGGGCAAGTTTTACAGGCGTTTATGCCGCGTTATTGATTTTGATAAGGGGAAAACCATTACCTGCAATCAATGCCTTGCCTAAACGCCTGTAAACGCTTGCTGAAATCAAGCATATCCAGGTTGATTGGGTATACCCCCCCCTTTGTCTTGTTTTAAATTTAGCGTAATTTCACCTTGGTTGGGAAAGCATTGCTGAGGCGTCTGCGAAAAGAAAATTGTATTTTTTTCTTGACAGAAAGCAGCATTCCAACGCATTTTCATATTAATAGGGTTGCATTGCGTTATCTCGCGGCTACAATCCGCTGCAATCAAGCTTGATGATGATGGCAGTCGATTCAGCTAAAAAGCATCCAAGTAAATACTAAGCACGCGATCAAGTTAACACTGAGTAACCAGAGCTAAAAATTTATAATAATTATTATCGCCAAGCGCAGGATACATAATGGGTATCCGGACAGTTAATCACTAAGACCAGAGTAAAGCGGAATTTATGGGCAAATCCCTAGTAATTGTAGAGTCACCAGCAAAAGCGAAAACAATCAACAAATACCTAGGGAAGGATTTTGTTGTTAAGTCGAGCGTCGGACATATCCGAGACCTGCCAACCAGTGGCAGTGCAAAAAAGGCGACACCCAAGGCCAAAACCTCCACCAAAGGTTTGTCGGCAGAAGAAAAAGCCAAAATCAAACAAAAGAAAGATCAGGCCGCCTTGGTTGCCCGCATGGGGGTCAACCCAGAAAAAGATTGGCAGGCTCACTATGAGATACTGCCGGGCAAAGAAAAAGTCGTTAATGAGCTCAAAACCTTAGCTGAAAAAGCAGACACTGTTTATCTCGCAACCGATTTGGACCGCGAAGGGGAAGCTATCGCGTGGCATTTACGTGAAGTCCTTGGCGGCAGTGATGACAGATACCAACGCGTTGTGTTTAACGAAATTACTAAATCCGCCATTCAAGATGCGTTTAGTGAGCCGACAGAGCTTAATATCGATCGGGTTAACGCCCAGCAAACGCGTCGATTCTTAGATCGCGTGGTGGGTTATATGGCCTCCCCGTTACTTTGGAAAAAAGTTGCTCGGGGCTTATCTGCTGGGCGAGTGCAGTCGGTTGCCTTGCGCTTAGTGGTCGACAAAGAACGAGAAATCAAAGCATTTAATCCCGAAGAGTTTTGGGATTTACATGCTGATTTAACCACGCCTAAAGGCGAAACCTTGCGCATGGAAGTAACCAAGTGTGCAGGTAATGCTTTTAAACCCGTGAATGAAACTCAAGCCATGGCGGCGGTAGACGCGCTCAAGCGCAGTCAGTTTAGTTTGTATAAACGTGAAGATAGGCCGACCACCAGCAAGCCTTCTGCTCCGTTTATTACGTCTACCTTGCAGCAGGCGGCCAGTACACGCCTTAGCTTTGGCGTGAAAAAAACCATGATGTTAGCGCAGCGCTTATACGAGGCGGGCTACATTACCTATATGCGTACTGACTCAACCAATTTGAGCCAAGATGCAGTTGCATCGGCACGCGATTACATTGTCGAGCATTATGGCAATAAATATTTGCCTGAGCAGCCAAACAAATACGGTAGCAAGGATGGCGCACAAGAGGCTCACGAGGCGATCCGTCCATCTGACGTCAATGTGTCACAAAATGATATTCAAGGCCTTGACCGAGACGCACAGCGCTTATACGAGCTAATCTGGCGTCAGTTCGTGTCGTGTCAAATGGTGCCAGCCAAATATGACTCGTCGACGTTGACGGTGGCCGCGGGTGATTACCACCTTAAAGCCAAAGGTCGAATCCTACGTTTTGATGGTTGGACACGGGTTCAAACGGCCGTTCGTAAGAACAGTGAAGATATTCATTTACCGGATTTAGCTAAGGAGGATGTCCTTAACTTGGTTAAACTGGATCCTCAGCAGCATTTCACTAAGCCTCCAGCAAGATACAGTGAAGCATCCTTGGTTAAGGAACTTGAAAAACGAGGAATAGGGCGTCCATCTACGTATGCGAGCATTATTTCTACCATTCAAGATCGCGGTTATGTCAAGGTTGAGAACCGTCGTTTTTATGCTGAAAAAATGGGTGAAATTGTCGCCGACCGTTTGGTAGGCAGCTTTGAAAAGCTGATGAGCTATGATTTTACCGCTGAGATGGAAGCCGAGTTAGACCGCGTGGCCAACGGCGAAGAAAACTGGAAACAACTGCTTAGCGCCTTTTATCTTGATTTTAAAGATAAACTCATTACAGCTGAATTACCGGAAGAAGAAGGCGGCATGCCGCCTAATGAAATGGTGGTGACCAATATTGAGTGTCCGACCTGTGGCCGTGAAATGGGCATTAGAACCGCCAGTACGGGGGTCTTTTTAGGCTGCTCGGGTTATAACTTGCCGCCCAAGGAGCGTTGCAAAACAACCATTAACTTGACGCCAGGTGAGGAAGCCATCCCTGAAGGGGAAAACGCCGAGACCGAAGCCTTAATGGCCAAGCGCCGTTGTGGTAAATGTGGCACCGCAATGGACAGCTACCTAATTGACGAAACCCGCAAATTACATGTTTGTGGTAACAACCCGTCATGCGATGGCTACGAAGTTGAACAAGGCAAATTTAAAATCAAGGGCTATGATGGTCCTGTGGTCGAGTGTGACCGTTGTGGCCATGACATGCAGCTTAAAAATGGCCGTTTTGGTAAGTACATGGGGTGTACTAACGAAGAATGTAAGAATACCCGTAAGATCCTAAAAAATGGTGAGGTCGCCCCGCCAAAAGAAGATCCGGTTCATTTACCTGAGTTGCCCTGTGCTAATAGTGATGCGTACTTTATTCTGCGCGATGGCGCATCGGGTATCTTCTTGGCTGCCAGCACCTTCCCGAAATCACGTGAGACGCGGGCGCCATTAGTGTCAGAGCTGGTACGATTTAAAGACAGAATATCGCCTAAATTTGAATATTTAACCCATGCGCCGGAGCACGATCCTGAAGGCTTACCTGCCGTCGTCAGATATAGCCGTAAAACAAAAGAGCAATATGTCATGACAGAAGTCGATAAAAAACCGACAGGTTGGGTGGCTAAATATGTCGATGGCAAGTGGGTCGAAGAGCAAACGAAGAAGCGACCTGCAGCGAAAAAGGCCAAGTAAAATAAAAATACGATATTGATCGAAAAAGCAGCCTTCAAGGCTGCTTTTTTATTGCCTTAGCTCGCAGTTTTTCTTCTCCTCACGGCATTTCTTGTTACATTTTCTATGCTTTTTAACAAGCAATATTTGAGGTTTTCATTGCTTTAATAAGCGAGATACTAACCCGAGGCATAGAGAGTGCTCCATGTTAAGTCAAGATTGGTCTGAGCTAGATAAAAAGATATTGTTGTTCTCGCGAGAAGTTGAGGGCCACACTTCGCCATTTTGGAACACCCGCTCGCCATTTGATGAAGATCTTAAAACCTTCGTGACAACAAAAGGCGAATACGTACTCTGGTTGCAAAGTAAGCGCTCCTTGAGCAAAGAAGAGATAGTGAATACGGTTTGGGTTAAGACGAACCCAAGTGGTTACACCACCGAGATGCATTTTTATGCCAATGGCACCCTGCGCGACATTGCGCTGTTTGACCGTGCCACCTTAAGTGGCCAATGGCAACTTGACAATGGGGTGGTGAAAGTCAGCATCAAGGCCGATAAGCATCTCTATGAATTTGATATTGTTGGTAATGAAGAATCAGGAATGCACTCTGCTGTTGAATTTGAAGATGGCATTTTGAGCAGTTACCTCAAGTTGTTTAAACTGACGTAACCTGACATTCACAGCTATTCAATCCCCCTACAAACACCTGCTGTAGATCATATCTGCCGATAGACGTTGAGGTATCACAGGTTGATCCGGTAACGCTTTTTGGCACCTTTCTTGCCACATTGACATCCATCAAAATAAGTCCATTTAATGACAAAAATGTTACTTTTAAGTTTGACAGATCTTAACTCCTTTTCCATACCTAATAGACGCCCAAAATTTTCATCGTGACTTCATTTTTTGCGCCTTGGCTTTTGCGCCTTGGCGAGGAGAAATAACAACATGTTCAATGCAACTTATGCTGCAAGTGCCCAATTGAGAGATACCGTTGCCATCGTACTCGCGGGGGGGAAAGGAAAACGTTTGCAACACCTCACCCATAACCGAGCTAAGCCGGGGATTCCTTTTGGCGGTAAGTACCGTATCATCGATTTTACCCTGTCCAATTGTATCAACTCTGGGATCCGACGTGTCGATGTTTTAACCCAATATAAAGCATGTGATTTGGTGTTTCACATTCAACGTGCCTGGGGCCACATGCGCTGGGAGTTAGGCGAATACGTCGGCATCGTTCCAGCCCAGCAACAAAAGGGAGACGACTGGTATAAAGGCACCGCCGATGCTGTTTTTCAAAATCTGGACTTATTACGGCGCCAAGGTTGCAAACATGTACTGATTTTGGGTGGCGATCACATCTACAAGATGGATTACAGCTTGATGTTAGCTGAGCACGTGCGCCGTGGTGCGGAGTTAACGGTCGCAACCATTTGTGCCGATGTTGAGCGGGCTAAATCGTTTGGGGTTTGTGAAATCAACGAGTCACAACGGATCACCGCATTTGAGGAAAAACCGGCTTCGCCATCGCGTATTCCCGGTGATGACAAACATGCTTTATGCTCAATGGGTATTTATATTTTTGATATTGATGTCCTTGAAAGAATGTTGATTGCTGATGCGGAAAATCAACAATCGGCCCATGATTTTGGTTACAACATTATCCCAGAAGCCATCCAGCATCATAATGTGTATACTTATGTGTTCAATTCGGTATCCGATGGCATTCAGCATTACTGGAAGGACGTGGGTAACCTTGATGAGTACTATCAAGCGAACATGGATTTGGTGAGTGTGAGTCCGGAATTGAATCTATATGATGAACGCTGGCCTATCTATACCTGCCAAGAGCAATTACCCGGGGCTAAGTTTGTGTTTGATGATGATGGCTGTCGAGGCGAGGCATTAGACTCGGTGGTTTCCGCGGGGTGCATCATTTCGGGGGCTAGGGTAAAAAATTCACTGCTATTTTCCAGAGTCAGAGTGGAAAAGCGTAGCCAGATAGAGGCATGTATTGTGCTGCCATCGGTCAGTATCGCCCGAGATTGTAAGATCCGAGGCGCCATCCTTGCAGAGGGCTGTCAAGTTCCCCCTGGCACCGTGATTGGCTATGATGCCGAACAAGATGCAAAAAAATACTGCGTGTCGGACAAAGGCATTTTATTGGTTACCCCTGAAATGTTAAGCCAGAGTGCGACCCCCCATGCGGCGGGCCTAGATAGCCACTTATCAAAAACTTGGCTTAACGTGTCGCAATTCACGCACTGATCCCTTGCCGCGCTAACACAAGCGCGACCTTGCTTCTAAATTTGCTGTTCTGATTTTCTGCCACCTATACTTGGTTTGGGTGGCAGGCAATGATCCACTGTTACCCGTTTCATATTAATTCAGTTGGTTAGGGTAAGGATAAACCCAGGTTTATCAGCTTTGAGCCAACTAGGTGGCGAAATCGTAATCACCTTAAATGATGTACAACCTGTTACGCGACCGCAATGGATGCGTACCCATGCCTACATTGGCGGTTTGAGGGGGCGGTATGGAATTATTACTTGTTATCTGCACCACTGTGCTCGTCGTGCTGTTGGTTAAACCGATTCGGTTAAGACTGATTAGCGGGCCAACGTTTCGTTACTTCAAACAAATTCTCCCTCCACTTTCGGCCACCGAGCAAGAAGCGATGCAAGCCGGCACGGTTTGGTGGGATGGGGAGTTATTTGCAGGCCAACCCGATTGGCAAAAATTACACGATTACCCTTTAACTCAGCTGACAACAGCTGAGCGAGACTTTATCGATAATCAAGTGAACACCTTGCTGGCCATGGTGGATGATTACCAAATTGTGCAGCACGATCATCGTTTACCACAGGCGGTATGGCAATACCTACGCGAGCAGGGCTTTTTTGCCTTAATCATAGACCCAGCCTACGGCGGTAAAGGGTTTTCGGCTTTTGCTAACTCCACCATCGTTAGCCGCATTGCGACTCGCAGTCTCTCTGTGGCGGTCACTGTCATGGTGCCCAACTCATTGGGGCCGGGTGAGTTGCTCAGTCATTACGGCACGTCAGAGCAAAAACAATACTGGTTGCCACGCTTGGCCAAAGGTGAAGAAGTGCCGTGTTTTGCGTTAACGGGGCCCAACTCTGGCTCAGATGCGGGCAGCATTCCCGACAAAGGCATTGTTTGTTACGGTGACTTTGAAGGACAATCTGTCCTTGGCATACGTCTGACATGGGATAAACGCTACATTACCTTGGCCCCCGTTGCGAGTGTGCTTGGACTTGCATTTAAGCTTTATGATCCGGATGGCTTAATCGGTCAACAGCCCGCGTTAGGCATTACTTGTGCATTGATCCCGACATCCCACCCTGGGGTGAAAATAGGAAAACGCCATTATCCTATGGGGCTCGCCTTCCAAAATGGCACAACCCAAGGCGACGATGTTTTTATCCCGATGGCGTGGGTGATCGGTGGGCAAGCCTATGCGGGTAAAGGTTGGCGTATGCTGGTGGAGTGCTTATCCGCTGGGCGGGGCATTTCATTGCCCGCACTCGGCGCGGCTTGTGGGCATCTTTCGACTCGAATGACAGGCGCTTATGCCTTTGTACGTAAGCAATTTGGCCTTCCCATCGGTAAGTTTGAAGGGGTGCAGGGCACCATGGCGCGTATCGGTGCCTTTACATATCAACTGGAAGCCAGTCGAGCCTTAACGACCACAGCGTTAGATTTGGGTGAACGTCCAGCCATAATCACGGCTATCGCTAAGTATCACATGACAGAGATGGGGCGCACGTTACTCAGTGATGCCATGGATATCCATGCGGGCAAGGCCATCCAACTCGGCCCACGAAACTATTTAGGTCATGCCTACTTAGGCATTCCCATCGCCATTACCGTTGAAGGGGCGAATATTTTGACTCGAAGCTTGATGATCTTTGGTCAAGGGGCAACGCGTTGTCACCCTTATGTCCTTAAGGAGCTAGCGGCAGCAGATGATCCCAATGCCCAACAAGGCTTAGCCGATTTTGATCACCTGTTAATACGTCACCTAGGTTTTGCGGCAAGTAATGTGCTGATGGGGACCCTACAAGGGCTGACGTCAGGACGTTTGATTAAAGCGCCCGTCGACGGGGAAATGGCGGGTTATTATCGTCAGTTAAGCCGTATGAGCCGAGCCCTAGCATTAACCGCAGACGTGTCCATGTTGATGTTAGGCGGCGATCTCAAACGTCGAGAGTTATTGTCAGCGCGTTTAGGGGATGTACTGAGTCACCTTTATCTCGCTTCAGCGACGTTAAAGTGGTTCCGTCACCGCGGCGAATTAGCCAGTGATAAGCCGTTTGTTCACTATAACTTACAATATAACCTGTATCAGATAGGCCAAGCCTTTAATGGTTTCTTCGTTAACTTTACCCAGCCCTTGGTGGCCAAAGTGCTTAAAACCTTGCTGTTTCCATGGGGTGTCAATTATCCCTTACCGTCGGATAAGCTCGCGCAGCAGATTTGCCAAACCATGATGTCAGATTGCGAGGTCCGCGATGCTATCACACATTTGTGTTACATAGGAGACGCGGATGATGACGCCACAGGCATTGTTGAGCGCAGCTTTAAAGCCCGTCTGGCGGCGTTGGAGGCGGAGCAAAAACTCACTGATGGCGTTAAACAAGGCCTATTAAACGCAGAGACTTTGGTTGGTAACATAGAGCAGGCCGTGGCTAAAGGGCTTTTGACTCGCGATGAGCAAGTTCTACTGCTCAAAGCCATTGAGTTAACCGATCAAGCCGTGGCGGTAGACGAGTTTGATAAACTCTAATAACAAGGTTGATTAGCATGAACAAAAAAGCCCTCATAGAGGGCTTTTAGCGTCTTAGGGCGGGGTTACTCAACCGTTAAGATCTTACAGGTATTGGTACACCCTTTGTTGTACTGATCACCATGGGTGAACAGCACCTGATCGCCTGTGGCTAAGCGGCCTTCTTCCTTTAGATGATCGATGGCTAGCTGGGTGATAGTCAGGCTATCAACCGTGTCCCCGCTGCAGAAATTGATCGGGGTAACGCCGCGATATAGCGCACACAAGCTTAAGGTTTTTTGATTGCGTGATAACGCATAGATAGGCAAACCAGAGCTGATGCGTGACATCAGTCTTGGCGTGGCACCAGACTCGGTCAGAGCGACGATAGCCTTAAGTCCTTTCATGTGGTTAGCGGCATACATGGTCGACATGGCAATCGTTTCATCAACCGAGGTAAAGGTGTAGTTCATGCGGTGTTTTGACACATTGATGCTAGGGTGTTTTTCAGCACCTAAACACACATCTACCATGGCTTTAACGGTTTCGACGGGGTAGTCACCGGCGGCTGTTTCGCCAGATAGCATCACCGCATCAGTACCATCAAGTACGGCGTTGGCGACGTCCATCACTTCGGCACGGGTCGGCATAGGAGCAGAAATCATCGACTCCATCATTTGCGTTGCGGTGATCACCACGCGATTCAGCTTACGGGTTAAGCGGATCATTTTCTTTTGTACGCCAACTAGGTTCGCGTCGCCAATCTCCACTCCTAAATCGCCACGCGCAACCATGACGGCATCCGATGCCATAATGATATCTTCTAGCGCTTCATCCGTTGCAACGGCTTCTGCACGTTCAACTTTGGCCACTAATTTAGCGTTACAACCGGCTTCTTTGGCTAGCTCTCTGGCATAGCGCATGTCTTCACCGTTGCGTGGGAAAGACACGGCAAGGTAGTCTACGTCAATCAAGGCCGCAGTTTTTATGTCTTCCTTATCTTTGGGGGTCAGGGCTGCGGCGCTTAAGCCACCGCCTTTTTTGTTAATGCCTTTATTGTTTGATAAAGGACCACCAATAATGACCTCGGTATGCACACAGTTGCCTTCTACACGCTCAACTTGTAACTGAACGCGACCGTCATCCAATAACAGGATGTCACCCGGCGCAACGTCGTTTGGCAATTCTTTATAATCAAGGCCAACTTTTTCTTGGTTACCTTCCCCTTTTGGAAAATCACTGTCTAGGCAGAATTTATCGCCCACGGCTAATTGAATTTTCTTCTCTTTAAAGGTCGAGATACGGATTTTTGGGCCTTGCAGATCGCCTAAAATGGCCACTTCGCGGTTGTGTTTTTTGGCGATATCACGGACTTCTTGGGCACGCTTTACGTGATCTTCTGGGCTGCCATGGGAAAAATTCATGCGCACTACGTTGGCGCCAGCAACGATAATTTTCTCTAGGTTATTATCTCTATCGGTAGCCGGTCCTAGGGTCGTGACAATTTTGGTACGTCTCGTCATGTTTAACTCCGTGTATATTGATGGCTGCGCACAGCCTATGACAAAATAAAATGCAAAAAAAAGGGCTCGTCAGAGCCCTTAATTAAAAATTCGGTTTTTCAAAGCGAGAGTCCTTAATGCTCTCTTTTACTTTCTTTAAATTCTCTCTGAATTTAATGCCGCGGCGTAAGGTGAACCCTGTTGCTAATACATCAACGAGTACCAGTTGGGCCAAGCGAGAGGCCATTGGCATGTAGATATCCGTATCTTCGGGTACATCCATCGACAGAACTAAGTTTGACTCGCGGGCCAAAGGGGAATCTTTGGCGGTTAAGCTGATCACGGTCGCATCATTTTCCCGTGCTAGGGTGGCAATCTCGACCAAGGACTTGGTACGTCCGGTATGTGAAATCAATACAATCACATCGCCTTCACCACTGTTAATACAACTCATACGCTGCATCAAGATGTCATCGAAACATTGCACCGGAATATTAAAGCGGAAAAACTTATTCAGCGCGTCGTGGGCAACGGAAGAAGATGCCCCTAAACCAAAGAAGGAAATCTTATTGGCTTGCGTTAATACATCGACCGCACGGTTGACCGTTTGGGTGTCAAGGGAGCTTTTTGCTGCGTCAAGACAGGCCATGGATGATTCAAATATTTTAGAAGTATAGGCATCGGGGCCATCGTCTTCGTCAACGTGGCGGTTTACATAAGGCGTGCCGTTGGCCAAGCTCTGGGCAAGGTGCAATTTAAAGTCGGGAAAGCCCTTGGTATCAAGGCGGCGACAAAAGCGATTCACGGTGGGCTCGCTGACATCGGCCATCTTGGCTAATGCTGCAATACTGGAATGAATGGCTGTTTGCGGGGAAGCCAAAATAACTTCAGCCACTTTACGTTCAGATTTACTGAAGCTGTCGAGGCTTTTTTGGATCTTTTCGAGTGTATTCATTGCTCTTAATTACCTGATGCTCGCTTATTGGGCTTAGATTCAATACGAAATAAGCCTTAGTATTATTGGGTCACTATACTGAAATTGTAGACTTAGTTCGTATCCTATCTTACAAAACCATGATGCGAGTCTAAAAAAATTTCAGAAATACTGTAATTTTGCTACATATATCGGGTTGCTAAGGGGCGGGTAGACCAAATATCTGTTTTTTTGTTACAAATATGCAAACTAATGGTTACTCAAACCCGTATTAAAATGCCGAGATAGCACACGTTTAAAGTATTTGTCGCGCCCGTAAAACATAAATTGACGGCTTACAAAACGTTGTAATTTTATAACTAGTTTATTTATTTACTTTGATATGACACCGTATTTTTCTTAGAAAAATAAAAAAACCAGCTAAAGCGTGACCAAAAAAGGGGCGATAGCTGGTTTGACAGGTGAGCTAATGAGGTTAATTTAGCTTGTTAAGGACGGCGGAAATGCCTTGATGCGTACTCGCTGGCAGTAATTGCTGCAAATCAAGTAGCTTTTGCTTCAATGCTGGCTTGTCATAAGCGCTGGCATTGATGTGGCCCATTTTTCGTCCAGGCTTATTCTCTTTGTTGTACCAGTGAATGGCAACGCTTGGGATGGCCAGCACTTGATTATCCACTTGTGCTTCACCAAGCAAGTTTACCATCAGGCTAGGGCGGATCAGTTCTGTGTCACCTAAAGGCAGATGACACACCGCACGAATGTGATTTTCAAACTGGCTTGAATAACAGCCTTGTTGCGTCCAGTGACCTGAGTTATGAACTCGCGGCGCGATTTCGTTAACCAGCAGCTGACCGTCAAGATCAAAAAACTCCACCGCGAGCACACCCACATAATCGAGCGCTTCGGCAATCGCGGTAAACATCTGGTCGGCTTGTTGCTGCAATACATCATTCTCGCCCAGTGCTATCGACACACTCAGCACTCCGTTTTCATGATGATTTTCGGTTAATGGATAAGTTTTTATTTCACCACTGGCGTTACGTGCACCGATCATCGACACTTCGCGTTGGAATGGGATGAACTGCTCGGCCACTATCGCTTGAGATGCATCGCTGCTGGCTAGCACGGATGCCATCTGTTGCCAGATAACATCACTTTGCGCCGCCTCTTTTAAACGCCACTGACCTTTACCATCGTAACCCTCTTTAGCGGTTTTAAACACGATGGGTAGGCCTAATTTGGCAATGGCCTCGTCAAAGCTCGGTTTGTCTGACACCACATGGTATTTTGCGTTACTGACATTAGCTTGATCCAGTAAGGCCTTTTCCAGTCGACGATCACCACCGGCTTGGATCGCATTTGCGCCCGGTTTGAGCTTGCCACTTTGCTCGGCCAAGGCCAGTACAGGTGCTGGGATATGTTCAAACTCAGCCGTGATCACATCCACTAAGTCAATGGCTTGCTGATAACTCAATGCTTCGGCTTGTTGCGTAATCGGATGCACGATGCGGTCTTGATTAACATCGTAAGCAATAATGCTGATATTAAGTGGCTCAGCAGCCAAGCACATCATGCGCGCAAGTTGGCCTGAGCCAAGAACTAAGACTTTCATATTAGTCCTCTGATGGATCTGGGTTAGCCAGTACTGTCTCGGTTTGGGTTTTTCTGAAACTGTCGATCTTTGCCATCAGGGCATCATCACTGGTTGCCAAAATCTGAGCCGCCAATAAACCTGCGTTGGCTGCGCCTGGATCGCCAATGGCTAAGGTGCCCACTGCGACGCCTTTTGGCATTTGAGCAATAGAAAGTAAAGAATCTACACCATTTAAGGCTTTCGATTTAACCGGTACACCTAAAACAGGCAGGCTGGTAAATGCCGCAGCCATACCGGGTAAGTGTGCTGCACCGCCAGCACCGGCAATGATCACTTTTAAGCCACGGCTGGCGGCTTCGCCGGCGTAATCTGCTAACAGTTGCGGAGTGCGATGAGCTGAAACCACTTTGGTTTCATAGGCGATACCGAACTGATCTAGCATCGCTGCTGCATGTTGCATAGTTGGCCAATCTGATTTTGACCCCATGATGATGCCCACTTTCATGTTACTTCCTTCCAAACTTTAATGTCCAACACCCCTCAATGCCAACATACCCTTACCTCACGCAGGCAATGCATAAAGCCATGCCTAACGTTAATCCTAGATCGCGACATAAGTCAGGATCTCATCTTGAGCAAGTGTATGAAAATTAGCCGAGCGGTAAAAATGGCGCCATTTATACTACTTTGGAGCCCTAATAGTCAAACTAAATAGCGATTGCTTATTGCCTTGAAAATGAAAATATTTATTTATATTCAACTGCTTATTGGTGGTTTAAGGTGAATGCAAAAAGTCATACTAGCGAGGCAGGAAAATGAATAAAACTCGATGTGTTTGCTGCCATTGGGTTATGATAGTTGATATGCGATATCACTGACGATGAGGAGGAATCATGTCGTTATCGTTAAAGGTGCTGCCCGTTGGGGTGTTGGTCGTGGCCATGGTGCTGGCCAAGCTTATCGCGATCTGGCTGCCCGGGGTGAGTTTACCAGCGCAATGGATTTATCCTGCGGTCTCCCTCTTTATTTTATTGGGGTTAATTTTTGGTTTGTCTGGGGTTGGGCTTTTTCGCCGATTT
This sequence comes from Motilimonas eburnea, assembly GCF_021295345.1. GTDB lineage: Bacteria > Pseudomonadota > Gammaproteobacteria > Enterobacterales > CBDFNC01 > Motilimonas > Motilimonas eburnea. The sequence continues at coordinate 11,925 of NZ_JAIMJB010000035.1, read as the reverse complement.
AACACCACAGTCAATCCCATCAACCCAGAGCAAGCAAGCACCTTGGTGACATCGGGCATATACCGCTTTAGCCGAAATCCTATGTATTTAGGTTTGCTGTTTTGTCTGCTGGCTTGGGCTTCTTACTTAGGTGCTCTCACGGCTTTTTTGGTGGCGCCCTTGTTCGTGATTTATATGAACCTGTTTCAAATCATTCCAGAAGAGCAAGTGCTGACACGGTTATTCGGTGAATCATATCAAGCATATTGCCGTCGCGTGAGGCGCTGGCTTTAAGGCTGGGCGGCAAGGTAAACTAGCACTCTACAACCCGTGTGATAAAGGAATGTTATGATCCAAGAACAAATTACTCAAAAACTGCAAGCGGCTTTTACACCAGCGTTGATTGAAGTGGAAAATGAAAGCCATAAGCACCGCTCCGATCATGGTGCAGAAAGTCATTTCCGCGTGGTATTAGTGTCTGCGGCATTTGAAGGCAAGCGACTACTGGCACGCCATCGCGCGGTGAATGAGCTATTAGCTGATGAGTTAGCCAACCAGATCCACGCCTTAGCGTTACATACGTTTACCCCCGAAGAATGGCAGGCCAAGGGACAACAAGCTAATCGCTCTCCGGCATGTCGCTAAACTCGCTGATACTGCAACACAGCCCAGTTGAAGCGATTGAGTTCAATGGCCAAGGGCTGTGGTTAAAACGTGATGACCTGCTGGACCGCTATTTTTCTGGCAATAAAGCACGCAAGTTTGCCTACTTTTTACAACAGGCTGAACTAGAAGGCGGCAAACTAATCGGCTATGGCTCCGCTCAAGCCAACACCTTGTTGAGCCTTGCCGCGCTGGCAAAACTTAAACAGGCCTCACTCGACTTTTATGTCCAGCATTTACCGCAGTTTTTAGTTGACCACCCCAGTGGTAATTACCAGCATGCCTTAGCCCTTGGCGCCAATATAAAGTGTTTACCCGAGACAATCAAAGGCGAACAAATTGAGCCCTATTTGCGCGAGTGGCAGCAACACCACGAGCCAGCCAGTGTGCTGATCAGTGAGGGAGGACGCATGGCCGAGGCCAGATATGGCGTGGCTCAACTGGCACAAGAAATCCAGCAATGGTGCGAGCAACAAGGGCTATCAAGGTTAAACCTCGTGTTGCCCTCGGGAACCGGCACCACAGCGTTGTTTTTACAGCAATGCCTGCGTGACCAGCCATCCATTGCGATTCAGGTATTCACTTGCCCCTGTGTTGGGTCGCCGGACTACCTTGTGCAGCAATTTCGCTCCCTATCTCAAGACCAACGCGACTTTCCTTACATCGTGACACCAAAGAAAAAATACCACTTTGGCAAACTGTATCGCCCCTGTATTGAAGTATGGCAACAGTTATTGCAGCAAACACAAGTCGAATTTGACCTGCTATATGATCCGATCGCCTGGCTCACCATTATGCCTTGGCTAACCCAACAAGACGCGACCACCCCGATTATGTATCTCCACCAAGGCGGCGTGTTGGGCAATGAGACCATGTTAGGGCGCTATCGACGCAAGTATCCTGATTTGTTTTAAGCTTTTAATTGCAGTGCTAAGCTATTCCCCCTAAAATTTGCCTTTTTTTGTAGGACAAACCCATGAGCCAGCCAGAAAACGAGCCAAAACGGTTAAATAAATTCATCAGTGAAACTGGCTTTTGCTCACGCCGAGAGGCTGATCGCTTGATAGAGTCGGGTCAGGTTCAGGTGAACGGGCAAGTGGCGGGCGTGGGCGTCAAAGTGACCAGCCAAGATACCGTTTTAGTGAATGGCAAGCCGGTAAAAGCCAAGCAAAAAGCGGTGTATTTGGCGTATCACAAACCCGTTGGCATAACCTGTACTACCGAGCGCCATGTTCATGGCAACATCATTGATGCCATTAACCATCCGCTGCGTATATTTCCTATTGGCCGTCTAGATAAACCGTCTGAAGGGCTCATCTTTTTGACCAGTGACGGTGATATCGTTAATAAGATCTTGCGTGCCGGCAACCAACACGAAAAAGAATACGTAGTGACGGTGGATAAACCCATCACCGATGAGTTTGTTCGTCGCATGGCGCAAGGGGTGCCGATTTTGGGCACCATCACCCAGCGCTGCAAGGTGCAAAAGAAAAGCCAGTTTGTGTTTAACATCGTGTTGACTCAAGGACTTAATCAGCAAATCCGCCGCATGTGTGAATACCTTGGCTACAACGTGATGAAGCTAAAACGCACGCGCATCATGAACATCACCTTAGAAAAGCTGCACAAGGGCCAGTGGCGTGAGCTAACCGAGCATGAAATGCACCAGCTTACCGGCATGCTGGCCAACTCCAGCAATGCAGAAGATGCCTCCACTAAGGTTTCTAAGCAGCAACAACAAAAAGCGGCCAAGCAAGGGCAAATTAAGCTAGGCCAACGCCGCTTTTCTACCCGCGGGGTGAATTCAGCCAAGCGTCAACAGTCGCTGTCAGAGGGCTCGCCGCAAACACCGAAAAAAAGTGCACCAGGACAAAAGCAAAACCGCAAAGAAGGCACAGGGCAAAACCCCTATGCCGGGTTTAATAAAAAACCGCGTAAGTCTTAATCTAACCTCGCCAATCTCCTGATGATGTTATCTAAATTAAAGATAGTCAGGGGATTTACCCCTCGGTCATACCAACCACAACTTCAAGGTGATGGGTATTCATACAGGTGTAATAGAGATTTGAGTGATTCAGCCTGTCCGTGGCGCGGTAAATAAAATGCAAAAGTCTCGCTTTGTTCACATTAGATGGCTAATTCATTGATATATAATCACAAAAAATATCAGCCTGTTTCTTTACGGGGGCCAGATTGGGTCTCGGTAATTTTCAGTCTCGGTTTGTTTTCCTCTTAGATGAGAGTTAACGTCGATGAATCTTGCGTAACAGTCTGATAATAAACGACATTAATGGGGTAAGCCTAGGCGGAAGCGTGCGGGTTTACCAAGAAAAGAGTGTAATACACTGTTAGTTGGCAAAAAATAATAAAAGCGTTTTAAGTTGTTTTGTTGTGAACTTGAATCTGAAAAGGGCTGTTAACTTTTATAAAATTGGCGCGTTTAATGTTCGGTTATGAACAGTAAATGCCACCCAAGTGAAGGCGTTAATTTTCGTCTGTAGCAACATGCACTAGGTTCACCACAGTATTCAGGCTGCTCGATTAACTTAACTCTTTAAAGTGTGGCATTTGCAGTCTAGTTTCTGCAATTGTGGGTTTTGAAATCAACCTTAGTGTTTGCAATGGCTTTATAAAAGCAGTCCACCAACTAACAAGGCATTTAAAACGGAACTAAAACAGCGGGTTTGGTTTCGCTGCGCTCCACATTATAACCCGCTATTTTAGTCCGCTTAATGCGGCGTTATGCTCTCGGTTAGTTATGGCAATTGAATTTGAACTAGTGAATCAGACAAAGAAGGAACTTATTTCTTTCTGTCATCTGAATGGAAACAAGAAAAGAGAATTGGCCGGAGGTTCAGCTCAATCTGCTCTCGTTACTTGGTATCTTCTTCAAAACCAGGGAGATGAGATTCAGTTCGTGAGTGATTCTGATAGCGATTGGCCATTTTCAAATGGATCAAAATGTGACCTTAAATCATATAGAGATGTTACAAATGAACTCATTGAAGAGCTAGAGTCTCGAGAGATTTTAAAAGACATCGGTTATCTATATAGAGATGAAGATGATCCGGATACAATCTATATAAGAGATATTGTTAATGTCTGGGGAAAATGAGCATAACAAGGGCAGGCAACGGACTTGTAAAACGGTCACTCGTTTTGCAAAAAGCCGCAAAACAAACGCCCATTTTACAAGCCGCTGCTGCCAGCGTTAAGTTTATGGAGACAAAGAATTGGAACAGGGTATTTTATATTCACAAGAGCAAATTCCCGCATTTGTATGTCCAACATGTAACCAGGGTGACATGAGTCCGCTAGGTGAACCCAATATACGTCAAATTTCAGATGTTAGAACTGGTGGAGATACAAGGGCAATTTTACGGTCAGACTTACAGTGTAAAAATCAGGAGTGTGCAGACGCTGGAGTTCTGGTGATGTCAGGTGAGGTCTACTTCGATGAGGAATGTGGATATGAAATGTTATTTACACCAACCTTTATAAATCCAGCTCCCAATTTCTTTCCATTGGACTCAAAGTACCCGTACAAGATTAGAATGTTGTTGGAAATGGTGTTTTCACTTTTCTGGGTAGAGCAAGCATCATGTGGCAATAAGTTAAGAGTCGCTGTCGAAGAATTGTTGACTCAGCTAGGTATCGAACAGCATAGAACCAAAAATGGTGTGGACGTTCTTAGCAGCAAAGGATATCCAAAACCTATTCCATTACAAGAGCGCTTAGATAAATGTAAAAAGCTTGGAAAAGTCGAGTGTAAATGTATTAGAGCACTTGAGGCGATTAAATGGTTAGGTAATGAGTCCAGCCATAGTCCAGATGGTGTCTTTCAACATACAACTTACCAAGCAATAATGGTATTTGGCGCAGTATTACAACAAATTTATCTAGGTGTAGCTTTACCTAAGGATCTGGATTTTAACGTAAATAATATCAACTTTTTCTATAATCCTAATGAGCAAGAAGCAAGACCGAAAAAATAAACTTAACAAATAAGAATAGGTGTCGCGCAGCCGACACCTTATTCGGTTGTTGGACAAGCCCGAGCCTCGATGTGCTCGACTCTTTCATTATTAAGTAAATTACGCGATGTGGTATCAGCCGCGCTGACCCTGATCACTTTTCTCAAGACGAGCGGGATGGATGCAAGGGGCGCCATGTTGTAAACGCCATCCTTATCAGTGTGTTACCTCTTGCCTGTATGTTGTTTTAGTGGTGCTTCTCCTCTTCATTTAATCAACGCCATTATCCTTATTGCGTCCCTGTGGGGTTGATTATCTCGGTCGACTGATACCGATGCAGCGCATGCTGTGTTGGCAACACGGGCAAGTGTGTTTGGGTTGACTAGGCGGTGCTATCCCCAGCAGTAATTGCAGCAGTGGCAACAACAAGCACTGGATTTGATGCAAGATGGCCTTGGCATTGCCGCGTAAAAAGCCGTAGTCGCGAGCGCGTTGTAATCCCTTAGGCAGCACGTGTTGCAGTATCAACATCAAGAACTTAAGGGTTGGCAGCGTGCGCTGTTTCCACTGTTGGGTTTGCCCATCGCGATAACGAAACGTGACTTGGTGTGGTTGAATGTCGATGATGTCTTTGTCGGCCAACACACCGCGATACAGATAACGGGACAAGTATTTCAGTGTCGGCAGCCCTTCGCCCACGGCGCGACAATCCACTACCCATTTTGCTGGTATGTGATTGGGCAAACTCAAGCTTGGGTGTTGATTAATAGCATTGAGCATTCTGGCGCGCCACACTTTTGCCAGCGCAAAGGCGTTGAACAGGTAGTTGTTGTTGCCTTTATGCCACTGCTTTTTACTGGTGTCATAGCGACCGCCTGCAACTAATATGTGCAAGTGCGGATGCAGATTGCGCTGTCTGCTGTGAGTGTGCAGCACCGAGGTAAAGCCGAGTTCACCTTGGTGCTGTCTGGCAGCGAAGTCTTTAAGGATTTGGGCGCTCACTTTAAACATCAGTGGATAAAGCTGGCGAGCATGAGACTTAGCCAGTCCCCTTAACTCATAAGGCAAGGTGAAGGTGACCATAAAGTAGGTGGTTGGCAGTAGTTTGCTTTGCTGGCGCCATAACCAGTTGGACGCGGTGTGCTGTTGGCACTGCGGGCAAAACCGATGGCCACACGATAACGGCGTCACTTCCTGATGTGGGCAGCGGTGACATTGCCATGTTGAGTGACCTTGTTGCTCGGTTTGACAGCGTAATAAAGCATGAATAGCGCGGCGCATGTCATGGCTAAGTGAGTAGGTTTGCTGCAATTCACCCTGATGTTCGCGCAGCAGTTCAATAAAGGCACTCATGAGTTTGCCCACATCAACACGAGTCTGTCGGCGAGCTGGTTGACCGCCGCGACACTGTCCGCTTGCTTCACGCGCGTCAGATGGGTGTAACGCGCGGTGGTATTGAGACTGGCGTGACCGAGCAATACTTGCAGTGAGCGCAAATCCAAGCCTTGCTCCAGTAAATGGGTGGCATAACAATGGCGCAGTGAATGGGGGCTAATATGTTGTTTTATATTGCAATCGGCCAACACCCGCTGCATGGCTTTTTGCACACTGCCTTTATCCATCGGGCTATCACTGTCGGGGCCCATTTTCGGAAACAGTAATAGAGGGTGGCGATGAGTGGCCCAGTAGCCGCGCAGTGCCACTAAGGTGCGAGAAGGTAATGGCACCAGCCGGTCTTTACCGCCTTTACCGTCACGCACATGAACCTGCATTGATGCGCTGTCGATATCCGAGATGGTTAAGTTAAGCCCTTCGCTTAACCGCAATCCCAAGGTGTAGAGCACCAAAAAGAACACTTGGTAACGACACTTAACCGTCATGGAAATCAACCAGCCGACTTGGGCTGAGGTTAAGATATCTGGCAAACGCTTCACTTGTGGAGGCTTGACAATGTTAAGCCATTCCCACTGTCGATCGAGGGTATAGCGATAGAAGAACTGCAAGCCATTGCGATCGAGCTTCACCGTGCTCCACGAATGGGTGGCAATTAAGCTGGCAAAATATTGCTTTAAATCAGCCGTGGTCATGGTGTCGGGTGAGCGATCAAAAAAAGCAGCAAGGCGACGCACTGCACGGGCATAAGCATCAATGGTTGCAGCGCGCTTGCCTTGCAAGGTTAAGTTGGTAAGATGTTGTTGATAAAGAAATTCAAAGCGTTGTTGGTCGGTGGTATTCATGAGTTTACTCCAGTGAGCCCCATCAAAATGAGGGGATACTAGAGTATGAAATATCAACCACACTCTGCCGCGCAGCGGCTTCGTTCAACAAGGCGTTTAAGACGGATTCACAACGCTTGGCGGTTTCAGTTCCGGTCAGGTTTAGTGTTTAAGGTACAAAGGTTTTGGTTTGGTGGCAGGCGTTGTTCACCACTTAACGCGGCGTTATGTGATTATGGAGAATCGATGAGTTATACCATTGCAGTAGTGAACTTTAAACTACCATCCAACTTTGATGATGCAGTTGAGCTTGTAAATCCTTTGACTGAAATTGACGTCGAAAAGATTGAAAATATCTATCAACAATTCCATGATGAAGTCATTAAACTATTTCCTTGCTTGTGTAGTTTACCTGACGAGGAAATTGATAATGGGGTTTGGAGTGATGGTCCTTTAATAGATAACTTTTCTGTTAAAGCTCCTGTTATCGGTTTTTCCTACTCTAAGGCTGAGGAAGCACTTCCTGTTGTTGGAGAGCTTGCATTAAATATGGGGCTGTCCATTTTAGACTGGCAAGCCGAGCAGGTATATAACCCGTAAAATCACATAACAAGCACTTTAAGTCGGAACTCCAATAGTTGGCTGAGTTTCGCTACGCTACACATTTTAGCCAACTATTTCCGTCCGCTTAAGTGGGCGTTAGCTATACAGGGAGTTCCATGAGCGATCCACAGAAAACTTGGGAAGAATATTACGCCCGAATCAAAAATAGAAAAATCGATGAAGCAACTCAACTGTGGAATGCTGTTGTAAGCTCTGGTGCAAATGAGGAAACAGTATTCGCTATGGATTTTTCTCACTTCTGTGACGTTTCATCGAAGTTAAATGAATTAGCTCTACAACTCAGTGAAAACTATGAAATTGAGCTTAGTGAAGTTGACGAAAAAGGATATCAACTCTTAACTGGCACAACTCGCCCTTACGGTAATGAATTGAGCGAAGAAGACTTAATAAACTGGGTTGAATTTATGTGTGATGTGGCTCAATCATACAGCTGTGTCTTTTCAGAGTTTGCACTTGAAAGTCCTGAACTTGGGCGAGTATGGTCAAATACAGAATTTGAGTCGGAAAAGTATAGCTAACAAGCGCATTAAGTGAAGGGACTGCTAACGCTTGGCTCGGTTCCGCTTCGCTGCACAATTATAGCCAAGCATTATCAGCCCCTTATGCAGGCGCTGACGGATCCCCTCATAATTTAAGCATCGCTGTTTGATGAATCACGCGCACGTATTCGCAGATTGCCCACTGTATATCCGCGAAATTTCTTTGGTGGTCTCGCCGTCTTAGCACCTCTTTTGCGAGCCGTGTTATTGATAAAACATGGCGGGTTTTGATGGTGTTGGCTTGAAACTGATACTGCCAATTTTGCTGTCTAGCAATCAGTCCAATGCACCAAAGCACAACCTCAGCCAACAGGCTGATGAGTAACAATATATCCAAGCGCTTCGTGCTGCGACTACGGCAATGGCGCAAACCAAAGCCATAAGCAGGGCTTTTTAAGTCTCGAAATGATTCTTCGATTTGCATCCGTTTGGCGTAGAGATTAACGATTTGTTTTGCAGTAAACATAGCGGGGGGCAAGTTGGTGGCAAGCATCCATGGCTCTTTCGCTGAACGTTGATATAAGTGTTGAGCAGAATGCTTTTGACCCGTGCGGCTATGCCGCTTGCCTTTACGTTTCTTATCAGCCCCTTTGTACAAATAAAGCTGGCATGCAAGAGGGCTTTTCTTTGAGATAACAGCAGGCCCGAGGTGCTGAGGGTGTGTATTCGCTTTGGTGAAGAAGCGCTTATTTGATTGCCAGTCTTGCTTGGCTAGCTTCACACCCACCTCGCCGCGTAAGCGGCCAAGCCAATACCAACCAAGTGCTTCAACTTGGCGAAACCAGGTATTTCGGTAACCGGCATCGGTGATCAGAATGGGCGTGCAGCTGGGAGGCATCACTTGTTTCAACTCATCCAAGAAACGTTGATGGCTTCGAGGAGAATTGTAATGTTTGAATTCAAAGGTGCGTTCATACAAAACAACGCTGCGACCATTGACGGCAATGGATGCGCGCAATGTCATCATTCGCAGCTGTTCACGCACGTCAGCCCAGTCGATAAGGACAAATGGAAAAGGGTTGAGACTGCAAGTTAAGTGCGCATGCCAGCGATAAATATCGATGCGCTTGCGGTGCAACTGTGCATTACCAAGCAACCTATCAACACGCTTAATGGCATGTTTAGGGGATGTCTTACCCGCCATGAAACGGCCAAGTTGAGTTAGGGTGAGACGGTCACCGTTGAGCAATGCTTGAGTGGAATCAATGAGGGAATTAAGTCGCTTTTTGTGAATGAAAGGGCATTGATTTTGTAGCTGCTGGTGTATGATATTAAGTTCGCGCATCTCGTTGTAATCTGGTTTGTTTTTGGCGAAATTAATTAGATCACACAACGAGATGCGTTTCTATGTATTTGATAGCGAGAGATATTTTGTGGGGATTCGCTAGATGCAGGCGTTAGAGGGCAAGAGAGAAATAGTGCTAGATTTTCAAATTAAACACAGGGAAGTTAGTGAAGATAACGGAATAGTTGTGCATGAAAGCTATTCCTCTGACTTCACCATAAATGGAAAATCACTATTGTTCGAGCTGGTTAGTAAGTCGGGTAGTCACGGTGACTTTCTCGGCTGTTTCGCAAGAGGCTGGGATAATCTAAATAAGCACAGTTTAAAACAGCTTTTGCTGCAAGAGCCGCCTGAAACAGGATCTGGCAGGAGCTTAATTTATGTTTGTCCAGAGTGTGCGGATATAGGTTGCGGTGCTTACGGATGCAAGATTTCCAAAGTTGGCGAGGAATATATCTGGAGTGAATTTGCATACGAGAATGGGTACGAGGATCCTGATCCAATCAGGGAAGTTGGCCCCTTCAAGTTTAGTGCCACAGAATATGAGAGAGTGGTAAAACGTGCTTTTACACTCTAACAAGCACATTAAAAATTGCTCCACTACGTTGCGCTGGACGTCGTTGACGCTCCGCCTTTTATGTGGGCGCTATATTCAAAGGATGAAGTATTTACTACCCCTGCTTTTCTTTATTTTGACACCCGTTGTGGCCTGCGAGCTAACCCAAGAATATCGGGAGGCAAGGCGGGAAATCTCTACCGTTTTACGGCAGCAGTACTATGAATGTACCAACGCTGTAAGCTCTTACCTCTATTGGAAAGGAGTCGCCAGTTGTAGGGAAGGAGATATTTTGCGCGATTGCTCTCACTATTCCGTAGACGGTGAGGCTTACAAAGCACTTTCAGAACATTGTGAGGTACTTAGAGGAAGCATTGAAGATCGAGTTAGTGCTCTTCAGCAGTATGCCAAGAAATCGAACATAGAAAAATGTAAACCTTTGGAATAGAAATTGAATATAACAATCCCAGGCAACAACGCCAGCAAGCTGGCTGGATCTCCTTACAGTCGGCCGCTGCTGGGCGGCGTTATATTGCTAATGGAGTCAGCATCTATTGATACACTTTTCGTTTTTAGCAACTGATTCAATCAAACCAGAAAATCTTAATGATCTTGAAGCCAGATTTGAGCTTCAAGAAACAGTGGTTCTAGAATCGTTTGATGAACTGGTAATATTACTAAAGCTCTTTGGTACTTCTATAAAATCAGTTGATTTGCCTGACATTGATAATGTAGAGAATTCTTGGGTGTTATCGCAGGAAATTAAGCAGTTCGAAGACGCTGAGTTCGACCATTTCTATCAAGAGTGGTTAAGGCAAACTGGTCGTGACAATAATATGGATGAGTATGGTCAACTACTTCATCTTAATAGCTTTGGTGTTACACTAAATCAAGCTAATCATAAGGTTGTGCTGCAAGAAGCAATATAACGAGGCGTTATATGCCATGAGAAAAATCGACGCGATTACGAAGATTCAGGCTTCTTTAGACGTCAGTGAACCTCAGATCATTACACCGAGAGCTAAGAGTTATGAAGAGCACGTTCGACATCTTTCGGAGCGGCTGTCGCAATCAATTATTGAGCCTGTATTAGTAAAGGTGACGTCGACGATTATTCAGGATGCTGATTTCAATACATACAAGTCAGCAACAGTGTGGGGCGTAGCTAGATCTGGCGTGAATTGGTTGTTAACTATTGAAGGGGAACAGCAGTTTGCGCTTGCATTCGGTTCCGATCCTTTAGATTTGAAGATGCATGGTTGCTCATCAAGTGATGTACTAGGAGAATGGTGCAGCTAGGCATATAACAAGCCTCTGAATTAAGATTCACCAAGGCTGCCATGCCATTTGCGGAGCAAATCGCCCGCCAGCACATGGTTCACTTATTATAGGGGCGCTGACGGATCCCCTCATAATTTAAGCATCGCTGTTTGATGGATCACGCGTATGTATTCGCATATTGCCCACTGTATATCCGCGTAATTTCTTTGGTGGTCCCGCCGTCTTAGCACCTCTTTTGCGAGCCGTGTTATTAATAAAACATGGCGGGTTTTGATGGTGTTGGCTTGAAACTGATACTGCCAATTTTGCTGTCTAGCAATCAGTCCAATGCACCAAAGCACAACCTCAGTCAACAGGCTGATGAGTAACAAAATATCCAAGCGCTTCGTGCTGCGACTACGGCAATGGCGCAAACCAAAGCCATAAGCAGGGCTTTTTAAGTCCCGAAATGATTCTTCGATTTGCATCCGATTGGCGTAGAGATTAACTATTTGTTTTGCAGTAAACATAGCGGGGGCAAGTTGGTGGCAAGCATCCATGGCTCTTCTTTGCGATAACAGCAGGCCCGAGGTGCTGAGGGTGTGTATTCGCTTTGGTGAAGAAGCGCTTATTTGATAGCCAGCCTTGCTTGGCTAGCTTCACCCCCACCTCACCGCGTAAGCGGCCAAGTTGAGTTTGGGTCAGGGCGAGATCTAACATTAATTGTAAGGTCTAATTGTTGGTAATTTATTCACCATGGATCTTTTATGAGCTAATCTTTCATTTTCCAAGAAAATCATATTTTAAGTTGAACTAACTGTATTTTCAG
>NZ_JAIMJB010000034.1 GCF_021295345.1 Motilimonas eburnea | reverse complement strand
GGTTACCGTCGGTGCCGGTTTGGTCATTGATGGTGGTTTCCACCACTGAGGTGCCTTTCACCAGATTCTCATAACCGCCACCTGTGGTGTTGCCTAGGCTCACTTGGAACTTCTCGCCATTATCAGCATAAGCATCGTCTAGGGTATCAACCGCAAACACGGTTTCTGTGGTGCCCGCTTTGATCACCACGTTTTGAGTTTGAGCGATAACATCACCGTTATCGGTGGTGATATGGCCGGTGATCACTTGAACGGTTACGTCGGTCGCTGGCGCTTTATCCACGGTCACGGTGTAGCTGGCGCTTTCGCCTTCTACCACACTGGCATCGCCGCTGAGGCTGATGGTCGCTGTATCAGCGCCAACAGGTGGGATCGTGGTACTGTCATCAGTAATGGTGGCTGTGCCCGTGCTTTGCAGGGTATCGCTGCCACTGACTAAAGTCGCGTTTAGCTGGTAAGTCTCATTTGGCTCTAAATACGCATCATCAATGGTTTGCGTACGCACTAAAATGGTTTGGTTGCCACCATTTGGTAAATTAACCTGACCATTAGATACGGTCCACGTCGTGCCGCCATCGGTGCTGACTTCAAAATTGGCCTCGTAATCCGCTGCCGTGGCGGTGCCATCGGTTAAGCTGAGGCTAACCACGCTACCAAGAGCCGCTTTACCCACTTCAACAGTGAAAATGGCTTGGTTGCCTTCAACCACGGAAACATTATTTGAATCTGCCGCGGGATTAACAATTAAACTAGTGCTGTCGTTATCGGTAATGGTGGTAGTGACAGCGCTGTTACCTTTAACTAGATTCTCGTAGCCGCCACCTGTGGTAGTGCCTAAAGTAACATTAAACTGCTCATTACCCTCTTTTACTGCATCATCAAGGGTTGCCACAGTAAACACGGTTTCTGTGGTGCCCGCTTTGATCACCACGTCTTGGGTTTGGGCAATAACATCACCGTTATCGGTGGTGATGTGGCCCGTGATCACTTGGACAGTCAAGTCTGATGCTGGAGCATTATCAACACTAACCTTATAGCTCGCATCATCGCCTTCAATAACAGTGCTTGCACCGCTTAAATTGATCGTAGTGGTGTCTTCAGGACCTGGGTTACCGTCGGTGCCGGTTTGGTCATTGATGGTGGTTTCCACCACTGAGGTGCCTTTCACCAGATTCTCATAACCGCCACCTGTGGTGTTGCCTAGGCTGACTTGGAACTGCTCGCCGTTATCGGCGTAAGCATCGTCTAGGGTATCAACGGCAAACACGGTTTCTGTGGTGCCCGCTTTGATCACCACGTCTTGGGTTTGGGCGATAACATCACCGTTATCGGTGGTGATATGGCCGGTGATCACTTGAACGGTTAAGTCGGTCGCTGGCGCTTTATCCACGGTCACGGTGTAGCTGGCGCTTTCGCCTTCTACCACACTAGTATCACCGCTTAAGGAGATGGTCGCCGTGTCTTCCGGCCCTGGGTTACCGTCGGTGCCGGTTTGGTCATTAATGGTGGTTTCCACCACTGAGGTGCCTTTCACCAAGTTCTCATAACCGCCACCTGTGGTGTTGCCAAGGCTCACTTGGAACTGCTCGCCGTTATCGGCGTAAGCATCGTCTAGGGTATCAACGGCAAACACGGTTTCTGTGGTGCCCGCTTTGATCACCACGTCTTGGGTTTGGGCGATAACATCACCGTTATCTGTGGTGATATGGCCGGTGATCACTTGAACGGTTAAGTCGGTCGCTGGCGCTTTGTCCACGGCCACGGTGTAGCTGGCGCTTTCGCCTTCTACCACACTAGTATCACCGCTTAAGGAGATGGTCGCGGTGTCTTCCGGTCCTGGGTTACCGTCGGTGCCGGTTTGGTCATTAATGGTGGTTTCCACCACTGAGGTGCCTTTCACCAAGTTCTCATAAGCGCCACCTGTTGTGTTGCCTAGGCTGACTTGGAACTTCTCGCCATTATCAGCGTAAGCATCATCTAGAGTATCAACCGCAAACACGGTTTCTGTGGTGCCCGCTTTGATCACCACGTCTTGGGTTTGGGCGATGACATCACCGTTATCGGTGGTGACATGGCCGGTGATCACTTGAACGGTTAAGTCGGTCGCTGGCGCTTTGTCCACGGTCACGGTGTAGCTGGCGCTTTCGCCTTCTACCACACTGGCATCGCCGCTGAGGCTGATGGTCGCTGTATCAGCGCCAACAGGTGGGATCGTGGTACTGTCATCAGTAATGGTGGCTGTGCCCGTGCTTTGCAGGGTATCGCTGCCACTGACTAAAGTCGCGTTTAGCTGGTAAGTCTCATTTGGCTCTAAATACGCATCATCAATGGTTTGCGTACGCACTAAAATGGTTTGGTTGCCGCCATTTGGTAAATTAACCTGACCATTAGATACGGTCCACGTCGTGCCGCCATCGGTGCTGACTTCAAAACTGGCCTCGTAATCCGCTGCCGTGGCCGTGCCATCGGTTAAGCTGAGGCTGACCACGCTGCCAAGGGCCGCTTTACCCACTTCAACGGTGAAGATGGCTTGATTGCCTTCAACCACGGAAACATTATTTGAGTCTGCCGCTGGGTTAACAATTAAGCTTGAGCCATCATTATCTGTAATGGTAGTAGTGACAGCGCTGTCACCTTTGACTAGATTCTCGTAGCCGCCACCTGTGGTGGTGCCTAAAGTCACATTAAACTGCTCATTCCCTTCTTTAACCGCATCATCAAGCGTTGCAACAGTAAACACGGTTTCTGTGGTGCCCGCTTTAATGACTACGTCTTGGGTTTGCGCAATCAGATCGCCGTTATCGGTGGTGATATGACCCGTGATCACTTGTACAGTCAGGTCTGATGCAGGCGCGTTATCAACACTTACCTTATAGCTTGCTGCATCGCCTTCAATAACAGTGCTTGCACCACTTAAACTAATGGTCGTGGTGTCTTCCGGTCCAGGGTTACCGTCGGTGCCCGTTTGGTCATTGATGGTGGTTTCCACCACCGACGTGCCTTTAACTAGGTTCTCATAGCCGCCACCGGTCGTGTTGCCTAGGCTCACTTGGAACTTCTCGCCGTTATCGGCGTAAGCATCATCTAAGGTATTCACGCTAAAGTCGGTCGAGGTGGTGCCCGCTTTAATCACCACGTCTTGGGTTTGTGCTATCACATCGCCGTTATCGGTGGTGATGTGACCGGTGATCACTTGCACGGTTAAATCCGTCGCTGGCGCTTTGTCCACGCTCACGGTGTAACTGGCGCTGTCGCCCTCCACCACAGAGGCATCGCCACTTAAGGTGATGGTCGTGGTGTCTTCCGGTCCAGGGTTGCCGTCGGTGCCCGTTTGGTCATTGATGGTGGTTTCCACCACCGACGTGCCTTTCACTAGGTTCTCATAGCCGCCAGCGGTCGTGTTGCCTAGACTCACTTGGAACTTCTCACCGTTATCGGCGTAGGCATCATCTAAGGTATTCACGCTAAAGTCGGTCGAGGTGGTGCCCGCTTTGATCACCACGTCTTGGGTTTGCGCAATCACATCGCCGTTATCGGTGGTGATGTGACCGGTGATCACTTGCACGGTTAAATCCGTCGCTGGCGCTTTGTCCACGCTCACGGTGTAACTCGCGCTGTCGCCTTCCACCACTGAGGCATCGCCACTTAAGGTGATGGTCGTGGTGTCTTCCGGTCCAGGGTTGCCGTCGGTGCCCGTTTGGTCATTGATGGTGGTTTCCACCACCGACGCGCCTTTCACCAAGTTCTCATAACCGCCACCTGTGGTGTTGCCTAGGCTCACTTGGAACTTCTCGCCACTATCAGCGTAAGCATCGTCTAGGGTATCAACGGCAAACACGGTTTCTGTGGTGCCCGCTTTGATCACCACGTCTTGGGTTTGAGCAATCACATCACCGTTATCGGTGGTGATATGGCCGGTGATGACTTGAACGGTTACGTCGGTCGCTGGCGCTTTATCCACGGTCACGGTGTAGCTGGCGCTTTCGCCTTCTACCACACTAGTATCACCGCTTAAGGAGATGGTCGCCGTGTCTTCCGGCCCTGGGTTACCGTCGGTGCCGGTTTGGTCATTGATGGTGGTTTCCACCACTGAGGTGCCTTTCACCAGATTCTCATAACCGCCACCTGTGGTGTTGCCTAGGCTCACTTGGAACTTCTCGCCATTATCAGCATAAGCATCGTCTAGGGTATCAACCGCAAACACGGTTTCTGTGGTGCCCGCTTTGATCACCACGTCTTGGGTTTGAGCAATCACGTCACCGTTATCGGTGGTGATATGGCCGGTGATCACTTGAACGGTTAAGTCGGTCGCTGGCGCTTTGTCCACGGTCACGGTGTAGCTGGCGCTTTCGCCTTCGATCACTGATAACGAGCCAGAGAGAGTTAAAGTGGCTGTATCAGCATCGACAGGAGGGTTAACTACACTATCATCTAAGATCGTAGCAGTACCTGTACCTGTTACGGATTCACCAGCACTCACTAAGGTTGCATTAAGTAAATATGTCTCAGCCTCTTCAACTAAAGCATCATCAATAGTTTGGGTACGCACCAAAATAGTTTGGTTACCACCATCTGGCAAGCTAACTTGATCATTATATACGGTCCAAGTTTGGCCACCATCTAAGCTAACCTCAAAATTAGCTTCATAATCGGCCGTTGTCGCGCTGCCGTCCTGTAAATTTAAAGTTAATATGCTTCCTGGCGCAGCTTTGCCTACCTCAACTGTGAAAGTCGCTTGTTCGCCTTCAACGACATCTACATTATTCCCTTGCATGTTTTGATTAACAACAAGGCTGGTCGCGTCGTTATCAATAATATTGGTTAGCACCTCGGCGCCATCAGGTTGAGGTTTAACCGCTTCAAAAGCCCCCTGTTGATCAATGATATTGGCCACTGTCACCACAATGGTTTCAACCGACTCAGGTAAGTCATCATCAATGGTAGACAGAACAAATTGTCCCGAGTTCGAAGGCCCTGTAATGACAACTTCAACCACACCATTAAAATCTGAGCCATCTTGGGCTGTACCTGAATAAGCAAGCTCGACGGTAACGGATTTTCCTTCGGGAACAGGCTGAGAAAGTTCGATGGTATAAGGCGATGTTGTTTCACCTTCCGTCACTTCATCTGGGCCAGAAATGCCTACAAATACAGTATCATTTTCTTCTGGCTCTACACTCGGCTCGATCGCTTCTTCGCCCGCATCATCATATATCGTCCCTTCAATCACTGCGGTTGCAGACTCACCCCCAGTCGTCAACGTCGCCTGTAATTGAAATGATTCAGCTACCTCACGAATCGCATCGTCGGTAGTATCAATACGCACCAGCACGGTTTCAGAGCCCGTTAGGTTGATGGCCGATTCACCATATTTAACCCAGCTTACGCCACCATCAAGGCTGACTTCAAAGTCGGCATCATAGTCACTTGAACTAACAGCGGAACCATCGGCTAGTACTAGAGAAAGAGATGAGTCAAGGGCATTAGTGACGTTAACCGAAAAGACGGCAAAGTCGCCTTCGGCCACATTGACATTATCAGAATCAATAGAGGCACCCGCAGGTCTCACTATAATAGAAGGCGTTTGTGGCACACTTGGCGTCACCTCGACAGCCTGTCTTGGCTCAATAGGCTCAATTTCTTCGGGAGGCTCAACGGCCAAGGAAAGGGTATCGTATCCTGAGCCTGCAATTTGCGATTCGCCAGTACGTGAAATGCCAGCCCCGCCACTGATACTTGAGCCTGCGCCAGAACTGGCTTCTTCACCCGCAGCGGGCGCTTCAAAATCGTCAAGCTGTGTCGGATCCGCACCGGCAAGTAACGCTTGTTGTAGTGCAGCTATTTCACTTTCAACATCTGCGGGTAAGGAAAAGGCGTTATCATCTTCGGTTACATTATCCGTGATGGTCAAACTATCATCTAGCGGTGATAGCGTAAATGCTTGCTCATCTACGGCCTCAATTTTTTGCCCCGGTAGCACCTTATCACCTGGCTTTAATAGCGATTTGCTACCGTCACTGTTGATCACAAATACTTTGCCATCGGTGGCACTAACAATTGAAGCTGTTTTTACGGATAACAAAACCATAACTTTCCCTCGGTATTCCATGTAGGCATTCCATTGCTGGTCCCAGTCCGTGGGTCGCCTGTTTTCCTGATGGGTGAAGATACTAACTAGCCATATAATAGGCTGTAATATACATAGTCTATAACATATCTGAAACAGATAAAATATACTCAGTCGTTAACATGACGGGCAAGATCTCATGTTAAAAACAGCAATCGTGATGAAAATAACTGTTAAAAGAAATAAAAGAAGTGACTTTCTAGAAGGTTAGATGATTTGGTATCAGATGGGCATATCGTATTTTGGATAAAAAAAAGCCAGCCTTTCGGCTGACTTTTCAGATCATATTGACTTAATTAAAGTACGTCGATTGCGTTTAGGTCAGCAAATGCTTTTTCTAAACGAGCAACCATTGACTCTTGACCTTTACGTAACCAAACGCGTGGATCGTAGTATTTCTTGTTCGGTGCATCTGGGCCAGTTGGGTTACCGATTTGGCCTTGTAGGTACTCACGGTTAGCCGCTTCGTATTGACGGATACCATCCCATGTCGCCCACTGAGTATCAGTGTCGATGTTCATTTTGATTACACCGTAGCCGATAGACTCTTGGATTTCAGCTTCAGTAGAACCGCTACCGCCGTGGAATACGAAGTTAAGTGCATTTGCTGCAATACCAAATTTCTCAGCACAGTAAGCTTGAGAATCACGTAGGATAGTCGGCGTTAGTTTAACGTTACCTGGCTTGTATACACCGTGTACGTTACCGAAAGACGCAGCGATAGTGAAACGTGGGCTAACTGCGCTTAGTTTCTCGTATGCGTATGCAACATCTTCAGGCTTAGTGTATAGCTCAGACTCGTCCATGTGAGAGTTGTCTACGCCGTCTTCTTCACCACCAGTACAACCTAGTTCGATTTCTAGGGTCATGTTCATCTTAGCCATACGCTCTAGGTATTTAGCACAGATTTCGATGTTTTCTTCTAGTGACTCTTCAGACAAGTCGATCATGTGAGAAGAGAATAGAGGCTTACCAGTTTGCGCGAAGAACTCTTCACCAGCGTCTAGTAGACCGTCGATCCAAGGAAGTAGTTTTTTCGCAGCGTGGTCAGTGTGAAGAATAACTGGAACACCGTAAGAAGCAGCAACAGCGTGTACGTATTTAGCACCTGCTACCGCGCCTAGGATTTGTGCACCT
This sequence comes from Motilimonas eburnea, assembly GCF_021295345.1. Taxonomy (GTDB): domain Bacteria; phylum Pseudomonadota; class Gammaproteobacteria; order Enterobacterales; family CBDFNC01; genus Motilimonas; species Motilimonas eburnea. The sequence goes on along the minus strand of NZ_JAIMJB010000034.1, from coordinate 18,865 downwards.
TGACCTTCAAGTTTTACGCCTTTACCAGCGAAGAAACCAGCACCGCCGTTTGAGAACTGAACAACAACTGGCGCTTTAACTTTAGCAGCAGCTTCTAAAACACCATTGATTGAATCAGTGTTAACTACGTTAACAGCAGGAAGAGCGAAGTTGTTTTCTTTAGCGATTTCAAATACTTTTTGAACGTCATCGCCAGAGATAACACCTGGTTTTACAAAATCAAAGATCTTAGACATGAATATAATCCTATTTTTCTGTCACACTTAAAAAGATTTTCGGCGCGCATTATACACAAAATCCGCACCATAAAAAACGGGAGCGAAGCTCCCGTCCCATTAATTATGCACGCGACTCAAGCATAGCTACGGCAGGAAGTACTTTACCTTCAACGAACTCAAGGAATGCACCACCACCAGTCGAAATGTAAGAAACTTGGTCTTTGATACCAAACTTATCGATAGCCGCTAAGGTATCGCCACCGCCTGCAATTGAAAACGCATCGCTTTCAGCAATGGCTTTAGCAATCACTTCAGTGCCGTTTGCGAAGTTTTCAAATTCGAAAACGCCCACTGGACCGTTCCAAAGAATGGTTTTCGCTTCTTTGATTAGCTTAGCTAATGTTTCAGCTGATTCTGGACCTAGGTCGAAGATCATGTCTTCGTCAGCAACGTCGTCAGCTGATTTAATGGTCGCAACCGCTGTTTCTGAGAACTCTGTACCCACAACAACGTCAGTAGCCACTGGGATTGAACACTCTTTCATCAGTTTTTGTGCTGTTGGGATCAAGTCTTCTTCACATAGAGACTTACCTACGTTTTTGCCTTCAGCTGCGATAAAGGTGTTAGCAATACCACCGCCTACTACAAGTTGGTCAGCGATTTTAGACAGCGACTCAAGTACTGTTAGCTTAGTCGATACTTTTGAACCTCCTACGATAGCGATCATTGGACGAGCAGGCTTATCCATTGCTTTACCTAGGGCTTCTAGCTCAGCGGCTAATAGTGGACCGGCGCAAGCTACGTCAGCAAATTTAGCAATACCGTGAGTAGACGCTTGAGCACGGTGAGCCGTACCGAACGCATCCATTACGTACACGTCACATAGCGCAGCAAGTTGCTTGCTTAGTGTTTCGTCGTCTTTTTTCTCGCCTTTATTAAAACGAACGTTCTCAAGAACAACCACTTCGCCTTCGTTTACTTCTAGGCCGTTAAGGTAATCCGTTGCTAGACGTACTGGCACATCTAGCGCTTCATTTAAGTAATCAACAACAGGTTGCAGTGTGAAAGGCGCGTTTTCTTCTGCTGTGCCGCCTTCAACTGGGCGACCTAAGTGAGAAGTGATCATAACTTTAGCACCTTTTTCTAGGGCTAATTTGATGGTTGGGATAGATGCTAAGATACGTGCATCTGAAGCCACCTTGCCGTCTTTGATTGGCACGTTAAGATCTTGACGGATAAATACGCGTTTGCCGGCTAGGTCTTGATCAACCATTTTTTTTACTGACATGTTATGTCCTCTAACTGTAAGTTATGAAATTAAAAAATCAACACAGGAAAACGTTGGCTTTCCTTTATAAACTCTAAAACGCTTGTGCAACTTGGCAGCGACAGCGTCTTTCATGCTTATTACAAGGTTACTGCGATATTCAATGCCATATATTAGGCATCAAATTCGTTACATTTTGCTTGATTTACATCAGTAACTGTAACTTTTTTTCTTTTTCGTTACCCGTAACGCTCAAGATTCTCATTCATTAGGCCATCACCCACCGCATACAAAGCTTCAAAATCAACTAGGACAAGCCTTATATTCAGATTATTTAACCTAAGAAATCGAGATATTGCGTAGTACTCAACCTTTATAGACCAAAGCTTGAAATAAAATTACTTTAGCAACAAAAGGTCACAGCCAAAATATGTAGTAATACTACCACATTTTATGAAAAGCACACTAGCAGGCAAAAAAAAACGCCGCTGATAAGGCGGCGTTTTAAGCTTTAAGGAAAGCTGAGGTTATAAGCTTAAGGCTTGCTCTACTACGTTTTCAACGGTAAAGCCAAACATCTTAAATAGCTCACCAGCAGGCGCAGATTCACCAAAGGTAGTCATACCTACGATCTTGCCATTTAGGCCTACATACTTGTACCAGTAATCGGCAATACCCGCTTCAATAGCAACACGTTTAGTGACCGCTGCAGGTAGTACAGATTCTTTGTATTCTGCACTTTGTGCTTCAAAGACGTCAGTACAAGGTAGCGATACAACGCGAACCGCTTTACCTTTAGCGGTTAGCTCTTTCGCTGCTGCGACAGCCAATTCAACTTCAGAGCCAGTCGCAATAAGGATCAACTCAGGTTGACCGTCACAGTCAACTAATACATAACCACCTTTAGCCACATCAGCAAGCTGCTGTGCATCACGCGCTTGAGGCGCTAGGTTTTGACGACTGAAAATCAATGATGTTGGACCATCAACACGCTCAATAGCATGTTTCCATGCTACCGCAGATTCAACCGAGTCACATGGACGCCATGTGCTCATGTTTGGTGTTAAACGAAGGCTAGCAATTTGCTCAACAGGTTGGTGCGTTGGGCCGTCTTCACCTAGACCGATGGAGTCATGAGTGTAAACATGGATGGCACGTTGCTTCATCAATGCAGCCATGCGCAGTGCGTTACGGGCATATTCCATAAACATAAGGAAAGTTGCCCCGTAAGTAACAAAACCACCGTGTAGTGCGATACCGTTCATAATGGCAGACATACCAAACTCACGTACACCGTAGTGGATGTAGTTACCGCTTGCATCATTTGCTTCAAGCGCTTTAGAGCCAGACCACATAGTTAGGTTAGACGGTGCTAAGTCGGCAGAGCCACCCATAATTTCAGGTAATAATGCTCCGTAAGCTTCAAGACAGTTTTGTGATGCTTTACGCGTTGCTACATTAGGCTGTTCAGCTTGTAGCGCTGCAATGTAAGCCGTCGATTTCTCTTCCCAGTCAGTCGGCAGCTCATTGTTTACACGACGCTCAAACTCAACCGCTAGCTCAGGGTATGCGGCTTTATAAGCAGCAAACTTTTCGTTCCAAGCGGCTTCTGCCGCTGAGCCAGCTTCTTTATTATCCCACTCACCGTAAACGTCAGCAGGAATATCAAATGCTTCATGGTTCCAGCCGAGGAATTCACGTGCCGCTTTGATCTCTTCAGCCCCCAAAGGCGCACCGTGACAATCGTGGCCACCTTGCTTGTTTGGTGAACCGTAACCGATAATCGTTTTACAACAAATCAACGTAGGACGTTTAGTTTCAGCTTGCGCCGCTTCAACCGCTGCTTTAATCGCGGCTGCGTCATGACCATCAACACCGGCAATCACATGCCAACCATAAGCTTCAAAACGCTTAGGTGTATCATCGGTAAACCAACCTTCTACATCACCGTCAATAGAAATGCCGTTGTCATCCCAGAAAGCAATCAGCTTACCTAAACCTAGGGTACCCGCTAGAGAACAGGCTTCATGAGAGATACCTTCCATCAAACAGCCGTCGCCCATAAAGGCATAGGTGTAATGATCGACAATATCAAAGTCGTCACGGTTGAATTGATCAGCTAAGGCTTTTTCAGCAATCGCCATACCAACCGCATTGGTGATACCTTGACCTAATGGACCCGTAGTGGTTTCAACGCCAGGTGCATAGCCGTATTCTGGGTGACCCGGAGTTTTAGAATGTAGCTGACGGAAATTCTTTAAATCATCGATAGAAAGATCGTAACCAGAGAGATGCAATAGAGAATAAAGCAGCATAGAGCCATGGCCGTTAGAAAGAATAAAACGGTCACGATCTGCCCAGTTAGGGTTCGTCGGGTTGTGCTTTAAAAAGTCACGCCATAGCACTTCAGCTATGTCGGCCATCCCCATTGGGGCGCCTGGGTGACCAGAATTGGCCTTTTGAACTGCATCCATACTAAGCGCACGAATGGCATTTGCTAGTTCATTACGAGAAGGCATGAGATCTCCTGCATTAATCAAAATGTTGCTTGGACTGGGATTGTTGGCCTTGTAAACAAGAAAGTTTGCCAACAAGCAAACTCCTCATTTCCACACCAATAGTGGTGGCGTATTGTCCCAAGATGGCTAACCATGTGCAATGTTCTTTTGTAAAAAAAATGAGCAAATAATGCTAAATATGCAAAACGGCACGTTTTCTTAACCCTGAGTGTTGTTAATTGGGTAGCATTGAACATCAAATTGACATAAAATTTCATCTCTATTTTCCTCCATTTACCTCAACCGTCATGGCCTTTGACTGCAATGGATAGTTCACCAACCGGTATCAAACGCACCCTAATGATAACCGTCATTGGTAGCCTAGTTTGCTCTGGGCTGATTATTGTATTTAGCCAGCTTTCGAAAATAGAGCTTGTCAGCCATGCCTTCAACTATGCTTGGGCATACCTTTTAGTCCCATTTGTGGGGGCGATTACCCTGGCCTTGCTGTTTCGCTATTTTAATCAATACACCAAATCGGGTTTACCCATAGTCGTCATTGGCTATCACTTCAAAGACGGTAAAATGGCATTAGGAAATGCGATATTTCAATATATTGCCGCCCTTATCGCGCTGGTCTGTGGCTTTGCTGTTGGCGCAGTCGGCCCCGTCCTTCACATTGGCGCTGCCGCAATGAATTTGCTTGGCCAATATTTTAAATTAAATGAAACTCGCCTAAGACAATTGACAGCTTGCGGCGCCGCCAGTGCCATGGCTGCCCTTTTCCATACTCCGGTTACCGCGATTTTTTTCGTCCAAGAAACCATCGTTCGCCGTTTTAACTGGCAAACCTGTCTTTTAATCAGTATCTGCGCCTTCACCTCGGCATGGATAGCAAGGCAACTTGGTGCCTATGAATTTCATATTGATACTCAAAGTTTTAGCTATCAAATAACCCTTATACCCGAGCTCATCATTGTTGGAGCGGTCTGCGGCTTGTTAGCCACCTTAATGCTAAAACTGATCCGAGTGACGGCGGATAATGTGCTGTTTCCCTATTGGGGAAAATTCATGTTAGCAGCCACGGTCACGTCTGCTGCCAGCTTATTTGGAACAGAGGTACTGGGGTTAGGCAACCAGCTATTAGACATTTTGTTATATGCAGACATCGGCTCACAAATCGTACTGACTTGGTTATTGATACGCTTTTTTATTAGTGCGATTGCCATAGGCTCTGCCATTCCAGGGGGCGCCCTAGGCCCCAGCTTATTACTTGGCGCCCTAACCGGACATTGGTTAGCTTATATACTGCCCAATGAGACCCCGCAAGTATTCGTACTCGTTGGCATGGCCGCTTTTTTTGGCGCTGTATTGAGAAGCCCCATCTCGGCAACCTTGTTGGTCGTCGAGGCCACAGCCAACATCAACTTAGTGCTCCCTTGCTTAGTGGGAAGCCTAACGGCCCATATTGTGCAAACGCGGATTTTCGGTCAGCAAAATTTGATCGAATTGCTGTTAGCGAGACAAAACATTTTGTTAAAAAATAGCCCTAGTTTAAGTAAGAAAAAAGCCAGCAATAGCGATCTTTCTTCTCAAGCCTCCCCCGAGTAGAGCAATCTATTTATCTACCAACCTCACCAAGCTCAACATAAAAAACTAACTAAGACTAACAATTAAGATGATGAGTTCGATTTTTTATTTATTTACTACCACTTGATGGGGTTAACGTATCCTAAAACGCACTAATCACAAAAAAATTCTGGCATTCTGCTCAATCCTGAATAGAATAGACGTCCAGATGGTAAAACATCCAAAAGTTTCCACTTATAGAAAGGAGCCACAGTATCATGGCCAGACATTTATTTACTTCTGAATCAGTATCAGAAGGTCATCCAGACAAAATTGCAGACCAAATTTCCGATGCTGTGTTAGATGCCATCCTAGAGCAAGACCCAAAAGCGCGTGTTGCTTGTGAAACTTACGTAAAAACCGGCATGGTGATGGTAGGCGGCGAAGTCACTACCTCAGCTTGGGTGGATATCGAAGAAATCACCCGTAAAACCGTGCGTGAAATTGGTTACACCAGCTCAGACATGGGCTTTGATGCTGACTCTTGTGCGGTACTCAACACCATAGGTAAGCAATCACCTGACATCAACCAAGGGGTTGACCGTAGCCGCCCAGAAGATCAAGGCGCAGGTGACCAAGGCCTCATGTTTGGTTATGCATCAAACGAAACCGACGTGTTAATGCCGGCTCCTGTGACTTATGCTCACCGTCTGGTTAAACAGCAAGCCGACGTGCGTAAAAGTGGCAAACTAGACTGGCTTCGTCCGGATGCCAAGTCACAAGTCACCTTCCAATATGATAACGGCATCATTACCGGTATCGATGCGGTGGTACTTTCTACACAGCACAAAGACTGCATCAGCACACCTGATTTACGTGAAGCGGTGATGGAAGAAATTATCAAGCCTGTGTTACCGGCACAGTGGCTAACCAAAGACACTAAGTTCCATATCAACCCAACAGGCCGTTTTGTAATCGGTGGCCCTGTGGGCGACTGTGGTTTAACAGGGCGTAAGATCATCGTTGATACCTACGGCGGCATGGCTCGTCACGGTGGCGGTGCATTCTCTGGTAAAGATCCATCAAAAGTAGACCGCAGCGCGGCTTACGCGGGTCGTTATGTTGCGAAAAACATCGTAGCCGCAGGCCTAGCCGATCGCTGTGAAATTCAAGTTTCATACGCTATCGGCGTCGCAGAGCCAACCTCTATCAGCGTCGAAACTTTTGGCACGGCTAAGATAGATGAAGATCGCCTAACCCAAATTGTGCGCGACTCGTTTGACCTACGTCCTTACGGCATCTTGACCATGCTAGACCTAGAGCGCCCAATTTACCAAGCAACGGCGGCCTATGGCCACTTTGGTCGTGACGAATTCCCTTGGGAACAGACCGACAAAGCTGACCTACTTCGCGATGCAGCTGGACTAAAATAACCGTCTAGTGGTCACAAGCAGTCAAAAACAAGCACTCGAGCAGCAGGTAGAAGCCTGCTATCAATTAGCCGAGTGCTTTTTTGATCGCCCATTTCAACGTCCTACCATTCAATACAACCAGCGCGGTAAAATAGCAGGCTCAGCACACCTGCAAAAACACCTACTGAAATTTAACCCCGTACTGTATCAAGAAAACCAAACGTGTTTTTTAGTCGACGTCGTCCCCCATGAAGTCAGCCATTTACTGGTTTATCAACTTCACGGCGCCAGCGCTGCCCCCCACGGACGAGAATGGCAATTTATCATGACTCAAGTCATGAAACGCCCAGCGCGGCGCACTCATCAATTTGATATCAGCTCGGTAGCAGGGAAAACCTTTCTATACCACTGCCAATGTCAGCAGCACCAACTTTCTATCCGGCGTCACAACAAGGTAAAAAAAGGCACACAATACCTGTGCACTCAATGCAAAACATCGCTGCAAGAAGTGAAACCTTAACAGCACAATAAATAACCAATAAATAACATAGATATTATTAGCTTGCTCTGTATTTTGTTATTTTTATAGCATGATACCCTTAGCGCATTTTTTACTATTCGACTCAACAGATGCGCACATTCATTATATTTTCACTTTTATTCATCGCCTTACCTAGCCATGGCGAGGTCAAGCCATTTCGCCAAGCTAAAAAGGTCATTAGTGAGATCTACCAAGCTCACCCTGTCAGTTTTTATTGCGGTTGTGATATTAAGCGTCAAGGCAAAAAACTGGTGCCCGATCACGCATCTTGCGACTATCAAGTGCGTAAGCAAGCCAAGCGCGCCTCCCGCATAGAGTGGGAGCATGTCATGCCAGCATGGGAAATGGGCCACCAGCGTCAATGCTGGCAACAAGGCGGACGCAAAAACTGTCAACGTAACGATGCCACCTTTCGTTTGATGGAAGGGGACATGCATAATCTGGTGCCGGCAATTGGGGAAGTGAATGGCGATCGCTCCAACTACCAGTTTACCGAATCGCGTCAAAAGCCCTATCAATATGGCCAATGCCAAATGCTGGTTGACTTTAAAAATAAAAAAGCCACCCCACCAGACTTGCAAAAAGGCGCCATCGCCCGCATCTACTTTTATATGCAAGATCAATATGACGTGAGAATATCTCGCCAGCAGCGCCAACTTTACCAAGCTTGGCATAAGCAATATCCGGTTACGCCTTGGGAGTGTCAGCGTGATAAACTCATCAGTGCCAAGCAAGGCAACGTCAACCCTTATGTCGCAGATGCCTGTCGCAGTGCGGGTTTATATGATTAACTCGGTTTGAGAAATAACAAATGCGTGTACCCAGAATATTTGAGCCACAGCCCCTTGCCGTTGGCAGTCAATTAGACTTAAGCGATGAAGCGGCTAACCATGTGGGGCGAGTGTTGCGCCTCAACGCGGGTGATCAAATCATCTTGTTTAATGGTGAAACAGACAGCCAGTTTCTAGCCACGATTGAACAAAGTACTAAAAAGCAGGTTAACGTGGCCATCACGGCATGCCAAACCAGTGACAATGAAAGTCCTTTAGCCATTCACTTGGGCCAAGTGATTTCTCGCGGTGATCGGATGGACTTTGTGATCCAAAAATCCGTTGAGCTGGGTGTGGCAGAAATTACCCCCTTATTTAGTGAGCGCTGCGGCGTTAAGTTAAGCGGCGAACGCTTAGAGAAAAAACGCCAACAATGGCAAAAAATCGCCATTGCCGCATGCGAGCAATCGGGCCGCAACCGGGTTCCCCAGATCCATCAACCAATTAATTTGGGCGAATGGATAAATCATGCAGATACAGCCACTAAGCTCACTCTGCATCCGCGCGCTAATTATCGAATTAATACCTTGCCTGCTCCCGAAGCCAATAAGGTACGCTTGTTAATTGGCCCAGAGGGCGGTTTTACCGACGATGAAGTCAACGCCAGCGAACAAGCCGGCTTTATTGAAACCCTATTAGGCCCACGCATACTAAGAACCGAAACCGCCGCACTGACGGCAATCACTGCATTACAATGTCGCTTTGGCGACTTAGGATAAGATATGACGATTAAGCTCGGGATCGTGATGGACCCCATCACCGACATTAAAATTCACAAAGACTCTAGCTTTGCCATGTTGCTTGAAGCCCAGCGCCGCGGCTATGAGCTATTTTACCTTGAGATGTCAGATCTCTACTTAGACAATGGCCGAGCCTTTGCCACCACAAAACCATTGGCTGTGCAGCGCGATGCCAATCATTGGTTCAACTTAGGTGAGCAGCAAACCATCGCACTATCGGAATTGGATGTGGTGTTAATGCGTAAAGATCCGCCGTTTGATACCGAATATATTTACGCTACCTATATCCTCGAGCGCGCCGAGGACGAAGGCACCTTGATCGTCAATAAGCCACAAAGCCTGCGCGATGCAAACGAAAAGCTGTTTACCGCTTGGTTCAGTGAATTCACACCCGAAACCTTAGTCAGCAGTGATGCCGCGAAAATACGCGCATTTTACGCCAAGCATCAAGATATCATCCTAAAACCACTCGACGGCATGGGCGGCGCATCTATATTTAGAGTGAAGCCAGGTGACGCGAACCTAGGTGTGATTATTGAAACCTTAACTAACCACGGTCAGCAATATTGCATGGCGCAAGGGTTTATCCCACAGATCTCTGATGGCGATAAACGCATATTAGTCGTGGATGGAGAGCCGGTGCCATACTGTCTCGCACGTATTCCAGCCAAAGGAGAAACCCGTGGTAACTTAGCCGCAGGCGGTCGCGGTGAAGCCAGACCACTGAGTGACTCCGATTGGAAAATCGCCCGTGCTATTGGGCCAACCCTAAAGAAAAAGGGGCTGATTTTTGTTGGCCTTGATGTGATTGGCGATAAACTCACAGAAATAAACGTCACCAGTCCAACCTGTATTCAGGAGATAGAAAATGCGTTTGACGTTTCCATTACCGGTATGCTGATGGACGCCATAGAGCAAAGACTGAACAAGTAATAATGAGCTCAGCAGCGCTGAGCTATCTACCCTAAATAGTGATATGAAGAGAAGTTATGTTGGAGATGCAAAGTTTAAAAAACCACTTCCTGATCGCCATGCCAGCTATGGAAGGCCCCTATTTTGAACGCTCAGTAGTCTATATCTGCGATCACAATGAGGAAGGCGCTATGGGCATAGTGATCAATGTGGCGGTCGATTTACAACTGAGCAATCTATTAGAGCAGCTTGATATCACACCTGCTGATGAAAGCAAAAAGTCACTCAGCCAACCTATTATCCAAGGCGGCCCAGTCGGCGTGGATCGCGGTTTTGTTATTCACTCCCCGATCGAGGGCTTTTCCAGCAGCCTGCGCATGTCTGATGACATCATGGTGACCACCTCAAAAGATATTTTGCAAATCTTAGGCAGCGATCAAGAGCCTAAACACTTTTTGATGGCGCTGGGTTATGCAGGCTGGCAAGCGGGTCAGTTAGAGCAAGAGCTGGTCGACAACGCTTGGTTAATCGCCCCTGCGGATAGCCAATTGATCTTTAACACCCCCATACATCGCCGCTGGGAAGAAGCCGCCAATCTACTGGGCATCGATATCTGGCAACTATCTAGTCAAGCTGGCCACGCCTAACAGGAACAATCATGACACAAACTATCTTAGGCTTTGATTTTGGGACTAAAAGTATTGGGGTCGCCGTTGGCCAATCGGTTACTGGGTGTGCCAATCCACTGACGTCACTGAAAGCCCGGGATGGGATCCCAAACTGGGATGACATCGCCGATTTAGTGAAGCAATGGCAGCCTGACGCCTTTGTCGTTGGTTTACCGTTGAATATGGACGGCACCATGCAGGACGTCAGTTTTGGGGCAAAAAAGTTTGCCAACCGGCTGCAACATCGCTTTCAAAAGCCGGCTCATTTACAAGATGAACGGCTCACCACCGTCGATGCAAGAGCCGAGATATTCAGTCGTGGTGGCAGTAAGGCGTTATCTAAAGACAAGGTGGATGGCATATCTGCCTGCTTGATCATAGAAAGTTGGTTTGAAGCCCAATACTAGGGGGAGCCTAATAATTACGCTGAATCCGCTCCCTTTTCAACACAAGTAATCAATTCCTTCCATCCAGCCAACAAAAAAGCCGATATAACAATACCGGCTTTTTCTTTCTCTTTACGTCAGTTTTTCTTTGTGGCTAATCACTTACCAACCAGAAGCGTCCTCATCGTCTTCAATGAGTACTTCTTCTTCAACAAACATCGGCTCTTGTGAGTTTTCGATTGGTGAAGGCATCGCTTGCTCTTTAATAACAAAGTCAACACGGCGGTTTTGACTGCGCTCAGCTTCCGTATCATTGCCTGCCACTGGCTTATCAAAACCATTTGCCACAGACGCTAAAATAGTCGCATCCACCCCTTTAGACACTAAGTAATCAACGGCAGATTGCGCGCGCTTCGCCGACAGCTCTTTATTGTATGCAGCGCTACTAACGGTATCGGTATTTCCTTGCACTTCAAGGCTTAAACCGCTGTCTTTAGTGGCAGACACGATACAGTCTAGTTGAAAGGTTAACGCTTCATCAAGCTGCCATTCGTTGGTTGCAAAGCGAATCGGCTTCATGCCAACCACTTTGAAGTCAACCACGTCCACATAGGGGGCACACTCGTCACTGATCTCAACTAAGGTTTCAACAATGGGTTCGAAGGGATCTTCTTCAACTAAAGGTTGGCGCACTTTAATATGCACAGTATCTACAATAGGTGCTAGGTAGCGAGGAGTTTCAGGCTGATCTTGCTCTGTTTGTACCGTATTGGGTAAGGCACATCCTTGCTCATCAACCACCGCGCCAGACACAGTACCGGGGCATTGATCCGCACCAAATACCACACCGTCTTTATCAAAGTCTGGACTAAATGAAGAGCTACACCCGAGTAACATACCACTTGCTAACAGGGTTAAAGCGAACTGAGCACCTGATTTCATATTATTCTTCTCTGTAAAACTGGGCTAATCTTTACTGCTGGCGAAGTGAACATCGCCCCTCTCTGACGCTAAGCTAATTCTAAACAGCAGCACATATAAATGGATTAAATAATCGCATTTTTACGACATTGAGTACATAGCTAAGCTTATGTGCAATAAATTTAACAATAAAATTGTGCGTTAACGTCTATTTACCATAAACAATACACACCATTTCGTCCATTTTAAAACAGCAAAGGATAAGAGGCCCAGATCTTCATTGGCAGACATGGGCCAGACTCTCATTATTTTGCGTTCCAAATGCCCGGCTCAATATTCTTCTCCAATTCAGGATATTGAGAAGCATCGAAGGTAGGTAACTTATTTGCCGCACGCTGCGCGTTGTAATCTTTAGCCAACTTCACCACCACATTAGATAACAACAACATAGCAATTAAGTTGATTAACGCCATTAGTCCCATAGACACATCGGCCATGGCCCACACTAATGGCGATTCCGCCAAGGCTCCAAACATCACCATGATCAGCACAAAGCAGCGGAAAATGTTAATCCCCATCTTGTGATTATGCTCTAAAAAGATCAGGTTCGTTTCAGCATAAGAATAATTGGCAACAATCGAGGTAAAGGCGAAAAAGAAAATCGCGATGGCCACAAAAATCCCCCCCCACTCACCAACCTGAGAGGTTAACGCCGATTGCGTTAACTCAATATTGCTCACGCCAGAGCCTGGCTCAAGCTGGCCAGACAAAATAATAATGGCCGCGGTAGCAGTACAGATAACTAAGGTGTCAATAAATACACCTAGCATTTGCACATAACCTTGGGAAGCAGGGTGCGGCGGATAAGGAGAGGCACTCGCCGCAGCATTAGGTGCACTACCCATACCGGCTTCATTTGAAAACATACCGCGTTTCACGCCATTCATGATGGCCGCTCCAATCGCCCCCGCACCGGCTTCTTGTAAGCCAAAGGCCGATTTGAATATCAATTCAAACATGGCAGGCACTTGGCCTATATTGATGATCACCACATAAGCGGCAATGGCAAGATAAACCAAGGCCATCGCCGGCACCACCAGCTCAGCAAATTTAGCGATAGTGCGAATACCGCCAAAGATAATCGCCGCCGAAATACAAACTAAAACCAAACCAACCAACAGCTTAGGTGCGCCAAATGCAGCATACATCGAATCGGTGATAGCGCCTGCTTGCACCGCATTAAACACCAGACCAAACGCGATGATAAGGAAAATAGAAAACAACACCCCCATCCAACGCAGGCCTAGCCCCTTTTCCATATAATGCGCAGGGCCACCGCGGTAAGTGCCATCATCGTCTTTCACTTTGTATAATTGCGCTAGGCTACTTTCAGCAAAACTGGTCGCCATACCAATGAGGGCAATCACCCACATCCAAAATACCGCGCCCGCACCACCTAAGTAGATAGCCACCGCAACACCGCCCATGTTACCCACGCCTACCCGCGCGGCTAAGCTGGTCGCCAGAGCTTGAAACGACGAAATACCTGAGCTGTCTTCTTTTCGGCTATTTTTCAGTACCGAAAAAGTATGGCCAAAATGACGAAACTGAATAAACCCTAGGCGAACAGTAAAATAAACTCCCGTGACTATCAGTACGGCGATCAGCACATAGCCCCAGAGTAATCCACCGATACTATTCACAATATCTAGCATGCTTCCCTCCAACACCCAGCCAGCGATATTCACTAAGCAGGTCAAAAATAAAGATATATATATACAAACTTAAACAATATTTAATACAAAATACCATCAAGAATGCTTTTTTCAACATATAGATTCAATATTTCCGAGTTATAACCGCGTTCCCACCTTAGTAAATTGATAACAAATAAAACCCCGCTAGCGATTGTGCATTGCCACTAAATATGTCAAAAATAAACAAACTCAAACCCTAATAAAGATATTCATACTATGACTAACCTACTGAACCAGCTAAAAAACATGACATCTGTTGTGGCTGACACCGGCGACATTGAAGCCATCAAAATACATCATCCTGAAGACGCCACCACCAACCCCTCCTTACTGCTCAAAGCCGCCGAACTACCACAGTATAAAAGTTTCATAAAACAGGCCATCGCCGAAGCCAAAGCCACATACACCGAGCAGCAACACATCGTAGCCGAAGCCAGCGATCGCCTTGCTGTCCGAATAGGCGTTGAAATCCTTAATCACATACCGGGGAAAATCTCTACTGAGGTTGATGCAAGGTTGTCATTTGACTGTGAGCAAACCGTTTTAAAAGCGCAAAAATTGATCGCGCTATACCAACAGGCTGGCATCGATAAATCTCGCGTGCTGATAAAAATAGCCGCAACCTGGCAAGGCATTTGCGCTGCAAAAATCCTGCAACAGCAGGGGATCAATTGTAATCTCACCTTGATTTTCAACTTTGCTCAAGCCAGAGCCTGTGCCGAAGCCGGTGCGTACTTAATATCGCCTTTTGTCGGCAGGATCTTAGATTGGTACAAAGCAAAATTTCCCGAACAAGATTTTTCAGGGGCTAAAGATCCAGGTGTGCAATCGGTACAAACAATCTACCAATACTTTAAACAACACAACTACCGCACTATCGTCATGGGCGCGAGTTTTCGTAATACAGATGAAATCATTGCCTTAGCCGGCTGTGATAAGCTCACAATCGGCCCAGCCTTATTAGCGCAGTTAAGCTCAACGGAGCAACCCCTCGTACGCCAACTTAACGCCAGTGATGCAGTCACCCCTCCCCCAGCTCCATTAACAGAAAGTGCATTTTTATGGCAATTTCACCAAGATCCGATGGCTGTAGAAAAATTGGCAGAGGGGATACGAGCCTTCGCCAATGATCAAGAAAAGCTAGAGCAATTACTGCTATTGAAAATGAATGATGATTAAATAGGCATTTGTTTATCTGTATTTGATAAAAATTATGGTGAGTTAACATTATTGAAACAATTTCATTTTACTTTGTAAGGGTCTGTGATACTAAAAACATGTCAATCAGTAAGAGGAAATCGGTATGGACGAGCTTGACTTTAATTCTGCACCTAGCTTAGATAACCCTCAACGTGGAAAGACCAAAGTAAAACGCCGCTGGCGAGAAATTGAAGCCATCAAAGAAGAACGAAGGCTGCGCAAAGAGCTAATGGACATTAACCCCATTTTTGATGACAAGTTTGAATACGATTACTAAATAGCCAATACCTGATTATAAAATCCGCAGCCTGCTGCGGATTTTTTTGTTTTAGTCAAAAATTCATTTAAATCATATTATTAGATTCATTCTTTCTGGTATAAAGAAGCCCAACTTAATCAGGAAGATAAGTCAAAATGAAAATCAAACTAACCCCCATCGCGAGCCTAGTTCTCACTTCGTTAACCCTAGGTGCTAGCCTTCAAGCCCAAGCTCAAACCGCCCCCTATCTGTACACCGCTCACCTAGTGCAGCAAGCTCCGGTACTTGACGGTAAGCTAGATGATCCGATTTGGCAAAGCATTGCGCCCAGTGAGCTTTTTGTAAATCATAATGACAACAGCGCCGCCGAGCACAAAACCTGGGCCAAGCTGGCGTATGATGAGCAAAACCTTTATGTGGCGTTTTATGCCGAAGATACCGATATCGCCGCTAACTTCAGCCAGCACGACGACCCGACCTATGAATATGACGATACCTTAGAAATATTCTTAGACCCAACCGGGCAAGGTAAAGACTATTACGAAATTGGCATCAGCGCCCTGACTTACTACGACAGCGTCATTAACTCACCCAACCCATGGCAAGATGACGTGCCATGGAACATCGAAGGGTTAACCTACGCGGTACAAGTGAATGGCACCATCAACGACAGCAGCGACATCGACCAAGGCATGACGGTTGAACTTGTCATCCCATTAACTTCACTAAACTATTCGGGTCAAGATGAGGGCAGCAACCCATCCCAATGGCGCTTTAACTTTCATCGCGCCGACTACAGCACCGGCAGTGCCCAGTGGGAAGCCAATGCTTGGCTAGCTTGGAGTCCAATGGGATCCTTTGGCTTCCATCAGCCAACTAAGTTTGCTTACTTGAACTTTTCAGACGTACCACTTTATCTCGCTAAGCAGACTTACCGCCAAGGCAATCAAGTTAGCTACCTAGGTCAGCTGTATCAAGCCCTTTACTACAGCACCCAAACACCGGGTAGTAGCAGCCAAGATGGTTGGCGCGTTAACGCTGAGCAAGCCACCGATTGGAATGCAAACCTAGTGTATTTAGCACAGGATCAAGTGCGTTTTAACGGCAAAGTATGGCAAGCGCAGTGGTGGAGCCAAGGGCAGCAGCCAGGTAAAAGCCAAGATTGGGCTGCGGCTGAGTAAGGTTTAAGCACAACCCTTTAAGCACTCGCCCCTTTGTTAGCAAAGGGGCTAAATAAGCAGAATTAATCGCGGAAGTTATTGAATTGGAAAGGTTGACCCAAGTCGGCTTCTTTCACTAAACGCATCACCGCTTGTAAGTCATCACGCTTTTTACCCGTTACGCGTACTTGCTCGCCTTGGATAGCCACTTGCACCTTAAGCTTGCTGTCTTTAATTAACTTAACCACTTTTTTAGCCACAGGCGCTTCAATGCCTTGCTTGAATGACGCATCTTGGCTGAAGGTTTTACCTGAATGAACCGGCGTACTCAGCTCCATGGCACGCACGTCAACGCCGCGTTTACTCAAGTTATTTCGTAAAATATCGGCCATTTGCTTAAGCTGGAAATCACTCTCAGTCGAGATTTTTACCGTTAACTCTTTTTTGGTGAAGCTTGCCTCCACTCCACGAAAATCAAAACGCGTGTCTAATTCACGGCTGGCGTTATCCGCCGCATTGCTAAGCTCCACTGCATCTATTTCAGAAACAATATCAAATGATGGCATCTTCAATTCCTATGTCATGGTCACGGGACAAAATAATTGGCATAATTTAGCAGATCTTAACCCGCTATGCACCCACAGCCTGAGACCAAGCCATGTACCTGAGCACCGCCGCTAAAGTCACTTTTTCACTCTTAATAATTGTCATTAGCTACCTAGCTTTCGCGCCCGCTCCGGTGCAAATTCAAATCAACCATTTTGATAAGGTCAACCACTTAGCCGCTTTTGCGAGCTTAGCCTTAGTCGGGCGTTTTGCCTTTACCCTAGCACCTTGGCAACTCACGCTTTGGCTACTGGGTTACGGCGCGCTCATCGAGGGGATCCAAGCCTTTATCCCTAATCGCTTTGCCAGTGGTTTTGATTTGTTAGCCGACTTGATTGGCATCGGCCTTGGCTTATTGGTTTACACCATACTCGCCCCTTGGCTGAATGCGGCTCTTGCACGATTGGGAAGTCATTGATGAACTGGCAAATCTTAGGCGCTGGCGCCATTGGCTGTTTATTTGCGGGCAACCTTGCCAAACAGCGACAAAACGTCAGCTTACTGACAAAAACCCAGCGGCCAAATCAAGCGTTACAACTGACCGAGACAACCGGCATCACACACAGTTTTACCCTAAATGGACGGACCGAAATAGATGCTAGTGCCGATGTGTTATTGGTCTGCCTAAAAGCCTTTCAAGTCGTGCTCGCCTTTGAGCAACTGCAACCGCACATCCCCAAGCAGATGAGCGTAGTACTCATGCACAACGGCATGGGCACCTTAGCCCCCTTGCAAAAGCTGATGCCTGAACAAAGGCTGTTTTGCGCCACCACCACTCACGGCGCCCTGCTTAATGAAAAGTTCAGCGTCACTCATACCGGTATTGGCAGCACCCTTATCGGCGGACAAGAGCAAGATAAAGAGCTAGGACAAAGCATCGCCATAGAGTTAAATCGAGCGTTAGCTAATACGAGTTGGAGTGACCATATCAATGAAAAGCTCTGGCTAAAGCTGGCCATCAACTGCGCCATCAATCCATTAACCGCCATTCATCAAATTAAAAATGGCGAGCTATTACAACCGCAATTTCGGCCTATTTTGGCCCAAATTTGTCTGGAGTTTTGTCAGGTCGCTAACCAACAAGAGTTGGCATTGACACCCGAGGCCTTGCTAGAGCAGGTACAACACGTCGCACAAGCCACCGCTGCAAACTATTCATCCATGAATCGAGATATTTACCATGGCCGCCCCACCGAGAACGAGGCGATATTGGGTTACTTACTGCAATGTGCTCAGCAGCATCAGATTGCGCTGCCAGTATGCCAGCAACTCTACCAACAAGTGCAGCGATTAAGTGTTTAAATCTAGTTACTTATCATCGGACTTACACAGACTCTGGTTATTCAGGACTCGCTCTTTCAGGTGTCCTAGGGAGATGGGAACCAGTGGGTATTCTAACGTGGAAATGGACAGAAATGAGTTAGCTCCTGTCGCATAATATTATTGGTCTCCGCTTTGCCTGAAGATAACAGTAAAGGCGCAACGCATTATTTAATTGCTTGTTTACTATAGATATAAATGATGCAAATATTGTGGGTATTTTTTACGTGCCGTTTTGGGGCGTTTTATCATTCCATTATGGGATCTAAGAAGCTGTCATACCTAGAGGTGGATAAATGAAAGAAGGGTGGTTCGGGGATGAACATTTCATTATTTTTAATGAAAACGAATCGGTAGTAGCTACGGAAGAATATGCTATTTCGAACTACTTGGAAGGTTTTCAGGTGGTAGGTCTATTGGGATGGGACGATTTTATCGTATCGAATGGCAGTCAATTTTTTACGCTACCTACCGTCGGCGTTTTTCAAGTTAGTTGTCACCATTAGCCGCTTTAGGCGGCCTGTTTTTCTGTCTGTTTAATTGACTCTTTTTCTGGATTCAACGTTGTCGGCCCAACCGGTGTACAGTTGCGCACATTGCG
>NZ_JAIMJB010000033.1 GCF_021295345.1 Motilimonas eburnea | reverse complement strand
GCGATAAAGCAGGATATTAGCGAAAAAGATAGCTTAGCAGCCAAGCGTAGAAAGTCAGGTTGGTCCGGCGAATATCGTTCAAAGATTATATTTGGTTAAAAGTTGAACAAAGTGGAATCCCGCCCTGCCCCTTGCGACACTCAAAACCGTCAACTAGTTCACCTACAACTCCATTGCCTATGACAGTAAAGTGAGTATATTGTGTTGTCTCTTTTCCGTATCTGAGCTTTAACTTCCAGTTCTTTTCGTCTTCCACGATATTCTCATTTTTAAAACCTAACACCTCAAGCAGAGGCGTGCGGTAGCGTGTCCTGCCGGCTTGACTTGTTAGAGCTATCAACTTCTAAGAACATGAAGCTAACTCCTTTGGTTGCCTCGTGCCACTTGAAGTCATAGCTTCCATTTAGTGTGATTGGCTCACCATACGGGGTGGCTGTTCTATAACTTAATTGAGTCCCTGACTCATATTTTGCCCCTGCTCGAAAATCAAAGTCAGCTGTGTCTTTTGAATACTTTTCTTGGGAGATGTAGTGCTCGTGATCAGTTGCAACAAGTAATATTCCGTAATCAGTAAATTCACCGTAATTTTCGAGATTGCTTATATCTTTGAATACATCATATCTGTTGTTGGGCTCTCTATGATTTGACTTTTTAAAGAATTTCAATTCAATAGCACAGCTATGACATTCATCAGAAGATATGTTTTCTATGGATAGAAATATATTGATTTTAGCTTTAGATGATTTGCTTTTTTTAAAGCTACCACTTGAAAGGCGTACAGGTTTTTCTAGTTCGATAGAGAAAATTTCGTCTCTTTGATAGACGAATAGATCACCTATCGTTTTAATTATGGATGATAGCTGGAGTTGTAACGAAGCTTCACTTTCAACAACGATCAAACCTCCATTGATCTTCTCATAAAGACTCTTAAAGGATAAATCTACAATTTCTTTTAATCGAGTTTGGTACATGATTTCCTTGTAGCTCTAACAGTGTTTTACCCACTTTTCGTGATATGCCATCGCACCACGACTAAGGCAAACGCCAAAAAGCAATTATTTATCAAACATATAGCCACCGAGTCATCTTTAACATAAGCCAAAATGTCAGATTACCGAGATCATTTTGGCCCCAGTAGTGCAGGGGCTAGAACGTTTTAAGCAATGATATATCAATAGGTTAACCCTTTACCGTGAACAAAACGATAGTTTCGCTATTTATGTGCTGGCGTACTTACCCCCCGTATAGGGAACGGAACAGCACCTTCGCCTTGCCTCTTAGCTAGGAGGATATTTTTTGTACTAAATCGTGTTAGACGCTCTGAGAAATCAGCAGAAATAATGAATCCTTTACTCGTACTTTTGACTTAAATTAAGCCCATTTTTATTGATGTTGATTTTATTGAATAAATCGAAATGAAAATAAGGTTTGATAGGTTTTAACGTTTTTGCAACCTATTGTTAAACTTAATTAACTGTTGATATTGATCTTTGTGTTATTAATGATCTTTGGTTTATTTGTGTTATTTTGTCATTAAAAGTGGTTTAGGTTGCTGATTTATTTTGATTTAGTGGTGTTTTGTGTTGCCAAGATTGAAATGGTTAAATGTTAATATTTAGTTAATTAAGTTGTCTTTAAATGTATATTGAATGATTTTTTGGGGTTGTTTAGACTGGCTTTTGTTGATTTTACTGTGATTCTGAATTGGTTTTTATGGGCTTGTTTTTGTTGTTTATTAGCTATCTAAATATAACCAAAAGGGTACCCAAAATCCCACTTCACCGCCTGCATTCTTTGGGGCATTCCACTGTGAACTTGCCAAGGTTTATTGGAATGGCTTCACCTAAAGTAAGTTACTTAACGACTTACTCATAACATCTACCTATTTGAATCTATTTGACTGCAAAGAAGAGTTTTCCTAATGACTGTAAATAAAAATACAAACGATTCCGATATCGCTATTATCGGTATGTCCTGTCGCTATCCCGGCGGCGTCAATTCACCGCGCCAATTTTATGATTTTTTATTGGCGGGAGGGGATGGCATAGTGGATGTGCCTGCTGATCGCTGGGACAGCAATGCCTACTACGATAGCGATAAAGACAAAGCCAATCGTATGTATGTGAAGCGCGGCGGTTTTATTTCAGATATAGACAAGTTTGACCCGCAGTTTTTTGGTATCTCTCCCATCGAAGCCCCCCATATCGATCCACAGCACCGCTGGTTACTTGAACTCACTCAGGAAGCATTAGAAAACGCAGGGTTAAAAGCCTCAAACCTTAAGGGCAGCGATACTGGCGTTTATATTGGTCAATTTATGCATGACTATGAGCAGATCCAGCTTGATTCCGCTGCTCATGGCATGATCGCCAGCCATTCGGCCACCGGGCCTTCCATGACCCTGACGGCAAACCGCATTTCCTACTGTTTTGACTTTGTTGGCCCAAGCCTGACGTTAGACACGGCTTGTTCATCTTCGCTGGTTGCCCTTGATATGGCGTGTAAATCCCTGCTTAGCGGCGATAGTAAGATGGCTATCGCGGGCGGGGTGAATATTTTGCTGCGCCCTGAATTAACCATGTCGATCTGTAAAGCGTCCATGCTGTCACCCGATGGCCGATGTAAAAGCTTTGATGCCTCGGCCAATGGCTATGTGCGCAGTGAAGGGGCCGGATTAGTCATAGTTAAAAAGCTAAAAAATGCCCTAGCCGACGGCGATAATGTTCTGGCCGTGATCAAGGCCTCTGGTGTCAATCAAGACGGTCAAACCAGCGGCATTACTGTGCCTAATGGCGATGCGCAAGAAAGATTATTAAAGCAATCATTGGCTAAAGCCGGTTTTACCGGCGCGGATATTCAATACGCTGAAGCCCATGGTACGGGCACCGCGGTGGGCGACCCCATTGAAGTTAATGCCTTAGGTCGCACGCTCGGTCATGCTTTAAGTGGTGATACCCAGCGCCAAGGCAAGTGCGTGATTGGCTCGGTGAAAAGCAATATCGGTCACACCGAAGCCGCGGCTGGTGTGGCAGGCCTGATTAAAACCGTGATGGCGATGAACGCAGGCGTTATTCCAAAGAATATCCATTATCACAACACCAATCCTGCCATTAACCTAGCCGAGCTAAATGTTGATATCGCCAGTGACAATACGCCTTGGCCGGTGGCTGAGGGGCAAACCAAAAAGGCGATCGTGAACTCGTTTGGTTTCGGTGGCACCAATGCCAATGTGGTGATTGAAGAAGCGCCTAAGGCCAGTGTTAAAGCGCAAATGCCAAAGGAAAAAGTCATTCACAGCCTTTGTTTAAGCGCCAAAACAAGTAAAGCCCTAAAGAGCCAAGGGCAAGTTTACCTCGAATTTTTGCAATCAAGTGATGACGGCGACATTGAGCAAATTTGTGCCCATGCTGCCCTGAGCCGTGAGCACTTTAAACATCGCTTAGTTATCAACGGCGCAGACAAGGCCCAATTGATTGCAGGCCTGACGGATTATTTAAATGACACGCCGTCGGCGGCCTATGTGCAGCAAGCGGCCAGCGCGCAAGGCGCAGATAAGAAAGCCTTTGTGTTCTCTGGTATGGGCACCACTTGGCCGCAAATGGGCATGGCGCTATACCAAAAAGAGCCCGTTTTTGCTGCCATGATGGATAAGTGCAGTGACGCCATTCAAGCCTATACCGGTTGGTCTTTGGTTGAGCTGATAGCCGATACCACCAATCCCGATGCCATCTACAACACGGAAATTGCGCAGCCGGGCATTTTTGCGGTGCAAGTTTCCTTGGTGGCCTTGTTGGACAGTTGGGGGATCAAGGCCGATGCCATTACCGGTCACAGTGCGGGTGAGGTAGCCGCGGCCTATTGCGCTGGTGCACTTAGCTTTGCCGACGCGGTTAAAGTCATTTATTACCGCAGCCAATTGCAACAAACCACCGAAGGCCAAGGCAAGATGTTAGCCGTGGCCTTAACCGAGCAAGAAGTGATCCCTTATCTGGCTAATGTCAGCGATAAGGTGTCCATTGCCGCCATTAACAGCGACAACGCGCTCACATTATCAGGAGACGAAGATGGCTTAACCGACATCTTTAATCAATTAGACAAAGAGGGCATTTTTGCTCGCTTTCTAAAAGTGGGCGTGCCTTATCACAGCCCAGTGATGGATCAGCTTAAAGCCCCACTAATTGATGCCTTAAGTGACATTAAGGTGCTCACGCCGCACACGCCACTTTATTCCACTGTGTCAGGCGAGCTGACGCAAGAGGGCGATTGGAACGCCCCTTATTGGGCGGACAATGTCCGTGAGCCGGTTTTGTTTAAAGCGGCTATTAACACCATGAGTGAAGGCGGATTTAGCCATTACATTGAAATTGCCCCTCATACCGCGCTGGCCAGCTCGATAGAAGCCAACTTAAAAGCAGTGAAGAGCAATGCTGTGGTGATCCCAACCATGAAGCGCGGCGCCGACGATAATTTGATGTTAGCGGCCACCTTAGCTCAGCTGCATTGTCATGGTGCTGAGCTAGATTGGTGTCAACACTATCAGGTATCAGAGTCGGCCATCAGCTTGCCTAACTATGCTTGGCAACATGAAAGTTACTGGCAAGAGCACGAGGATGTAAAACAAACTCGCCTCTACAACAGCCAGCCTCAAGGCGCATTTGCGCGTAGCCAACACCCGCTATTAGGGGGGCGCTTGTCATCGACCACGGCGCTTTGGCAAAACAAGCTGGATCTGCAAGAGCTTAGCTATCTCAACGATCACCAAGTGGACAACGAGGTGATCTATCCGGGGGCGGCTTATGTTGAAACCGCACTAAATGTGGCCTTATCATTGCAGCAAGACATTGTCGGGGAATTAGCCGAGGACGTTGCCGACGACGCAGCCGAGCTGCCACGTCTTTCGATTGAAAACATTGAATTCTTACGCGCGTATTTTGTCTCGCCAGAGCAGCCTCAAACCCTAGAAACGGTTTATCAGGCGCAAACGGGCGAATTTACTATTAGTGCACAGCACCCAGATAGCGGCGTGTGGTCCTTATACAGTAAAGGCAACATTGGCGGGCAAGTGCAGGCTTATCGTCAAACCGGATTTGATTTAGCGGCCATTAAAGCGCGCCTTGGCGCGGTGCAAAACCAAGCCGATTTCTATCAGCACTGTCATCACTTAGGGCTTCATTATCAGGCCAGTTTCCAAGGGGTGGAGCATGCTTGGCATAACGACATGGACAGCCTAGTCAAAATCACCTTGCCAAGTACCCTGAGCGATCAGGTGGCGACTCATTTACTGCATCCAGCTATCTTAGATGCGGCGTTCCAAAGCCTGTTTGCCACCATCAACAGCGCGTATTTGCCGGTTAAAATTGGCCAAATTAACTACTTACAAAAGCCAACGGCAAGCTGCTACGGCTATTTACAAACCAAGTTTAAAGACGCCAGTGAAATCAAGGGCGACTTGTTTATTGTTAACGAGCAAGGCGAGGTATTAGTTGAGTTACTTGGCGTAGAGCTAAAAGCCAACACCTCACAGTTACAAGATCAACAAGCCGATTTGCCCCTTACGTATCACTACCAATGGCAACCACAAGCACTGCCCGAGTCAAGCCAAACTCCAGCAGGGCACTGGTTGTTATTGGCCGATGAACAAGGTGTTGCTGCGGCGCTGGCAAGCTCATTAAAAGCCCAAGGTCATCAGGTGAGTTTGTTGGCATATCAAGGCCAATCGAAAGCACAATTGAGCGCGCAGCTTGAAGCCTTAGCCGGTCAAGTGACGGGCATCGTATATTTATGGGGGCTAAATGCGCCCGAAAATCAGGGCGAGCTATTAACGCCGGATTGTTTCCACACCACGGTGGCGCCGCTACAAGCGTTTCAAAGCATCAATGGCGTGGCATGGCAGCAAGGGTTACCGATTTACATTGCAACTCAAGGGGCATTCCAGCTTGCGCAAGATGAAACACTATTGCGCCCGGAGCAGCAGGCGCTGTGGGGATTTGCCCGCGTATTAGCCTCTGAGCACCCTGAATACAAGGTAAGCTTGGTGGATCTGGAGCAAGGCCAACATGATGCTTTGATTGCTCAATTAACCGCTGAGTTAACCCATACGCATTTTGAGCAAGAGCTATCACTGCGCCAGCACGGCCGCTTTGTCCATCGCCTTAACCAAACTAAATATGAAACCTTAGCCCAGCATCAATATATGGCGATGCCGATGGCGCCATCGAGCCAGTTTGAGCTTGGTTTTAGAAAGCAAGGCAAAACCTTAATGCCATTTGCCGCGGCTCAACCTGCTAATCTCGCCGCTGATGAAGTGCTGGTGAAGGTTGACCAAGTGGTACTTGAATCTATGCAACTTGATGGCTTGTCAGACTCAGCTTCGCCGCAAGTTTACAGCCTACAAGGTCGCGTTACCGCGCTGGGCTGTGATGTTGCGAGCCTTGAGCTGGATGAGCCCGTGGTGTTTGTGTCAACTCAAGTTCCCGCCGCTTATATGAGCATTAAGGCGAAGCTGGTGGCTAAGCTAGCATCGGTGCCGTCCCTTGGGCAGTTAAAAGCGAGCCTGACTTCGCAGGTTGCCTTAGCTTCTTTAGCCGAGCCACAAGGTGTGGTGCTGGTTAACCTAAATGAACAACATAGTGAGCAACAAGGTGATTTGGCATTAATCAGCGCTGCGCAATTGACCGCGCAGCTAAGCCAACAAGGCGCTAAGGTGATAGTGGCGGCGTCAACTAGCGAGCAAGCCGAGTTGTTTGCAGGGCTACCACTTGTTAATGAAGCATTGGCAGGCATTTTCACAGCAGCGCAAAGTGAAGAGCTGATGGCGCTACTGCAAAGCTTAAATCAGGGCGCGACTGATTCGATGGTCGATGCAGTGGTTAACTTTGCCAATGCGCCATCACTGCGCCTAGCTAAGTTAATTAAACCTGCGGGTCAGTTTATTCATCTTGCTGCTAACTCCGCTAAAACCACTAAAGCCACAAACACAGCGCTGCTTAGTCAGTTAAATCAATCTGATATTAGCTATATCAAGCTAGATCTGGCGACCTTAACCTTGCATCGACCAAGCCTAGTTAGCCAAGCTTTGACCCAATTAGTCGATCATAGTGTCGCGCCAGCTACACAGCCACTTACCTGTTTTAACTTGGCTGAGCTAGAGCAAGCCAGCGCGGCGTTGCAACAGGGCGCTTCGCAAGTGTTGCTCGATTTTACCCAAGGACACACTAAGCTGCTAACGCCGGTGCCAAGTCAAATTATCACGGGCGATAAGCGTTATTTAGTGACCGGCGGCCTAGGCGGCTTAGGCCTTGAGATCATGGCTTGGCTTGCGCGAAATGGCGCGAAATCCATCGTGCTTATTGGTCGCAGCGCACCTAAATCTGATGCCCTTCATGCTATCGATTTGGTGCGTGAGGCGGGTGTTGAGGTATTAACCTTACAAGCGGATGTGGGCGTGCTTGACGATGTTAAACGTGTGGTGGCAGAGGTGCACGATCCGCTTCGCCCATTAGCGGGGATCATTCACTCCGCGGGTGTGTTAGATGACGCCACTATCATGCAACAAAGTGAAGAAAAGTATCAGCGCGTGTTGCAGCCTAAGGTGCAAGGCAGCTGGAACCTGCATTTAGCAACTCAAGACATCACCCTAGACTTCTTTGTTTGTTTCTCATCTATCGCTGCGGTCGTGGGCTGGGCAGGGCAAAGTAACTATGCCAGCGCTAACGCTTACATGGATGGCTTATGTGCGTATCGCCGCGCCCTTGGTCTATCGGGTCTTTCCATCAACTGGGGGCCTTGGGCCGAAGCGGGGATGGCGGCTAACTTGGCCAGTGAAGACATTAAGCGCATGAACAATGCCGGTATGGCTGCGCTGGCACCCGATGCCGGTCTACATGCCATGGCGCATCTGATGCAGTCGTCGATGGCGCAAGCTGGGGTATTTGATCTGGATTGGTCCAAGATCTTCAACCAGCAAGTGAATCCGGCCCAAGCCACGGTATTTAGTCAGTTCTTTGATTTAGCAGATGCCAATTTGGAAGATGATTTTCTTGCGCGTTTTAACGCCAGCTCGGGCGATGATAAACGCCAGATCTTATTGGCCAAGGTTACCGAAACCTTAGCTACTGTGCTGGGGTTAGACACCAGTGAAAACCTAGAGCCCAATGTGAACGTGTTTGAATACGGACTGAACTCTTTGATGGGGATGGATCTTAAAAACCGCTTACAAGCCAGCGTCGATTTATCTTTGCCGGCCACCTTGATCTTAAAGTACCCCAGTGTGGACGCCATCACCGACTTTATTTTGTCCCTCGCAACGCCAGCTGAAAAAGCGACCGATGCCGCGATTTCCGTCGTGCGTGAGTCACAAAAAGTGAAGGTGAGCATATGAGTATGGAAGCGCTTATTCAGCACTGTTTGAGCGAGTCTATTTCCCTGTCGTTAAATGGCGAAGGGGGTATAGACATACACGCAGAGACAGATATTTCGCCGCAAACCATCGACATGCTTAAGGCCAACAAAGCCGAGCTGATCCGCTATTTGCAGCAGCAACAGCAAAAACAACAGCCACAGGCTCTTAGCACAATAACAGCAACGGGCGCC
This sequence comes from Motilimonas eburnea, assembly GCF_021295345.1. Lineage (GTDB taxonomy): Bacteria > Pseudomonadota > Gammaproteobacteria > Enterobacterales > CBDFNC01 > Motilimonas > Motilimonas eburnea. Next base: position 25,479 of record NZ_JAIMJB010000033.1, on the reverse strand, counting down.
CAGCATGGGCCCCTGTCATTTGCTCAGCAGCGCCTTTGGTTAATCGATCAAATTGATGGTGAAAGCAGTCAATACAATCTGGCTACGGCTCTTAAATTAACGGGTGCCCTTAATGTGGCAGCCTTAGAGCAAGCCATTTCGCACATTTGTATGCGCCATCAAATCCTGCGCACTTGCTATTTAGTGGATCCCGACGAGCAAGTGCAACAGGTGGTGCAAACAGATTGGCAGTTTAAGCTGGCGCAAATTGATTTATCTGAGCTAAGTGAACAACAAAGAGGCGAGCAAATTCAGGCCTTGATTGAACAAGACAGCGCTCGCTCATTTAATTTAAGTCAGGAGCTTATGCTGCGCGCAACCTTAATCAAGGAGCAAAGCCAGCAATATGTGCTGCTTATTACCATGCACCATATCGCTTCAGATGGTTGGTCGCGCAGTATTTTGTGTGACGAGATGTTCGCCCTTTATAACGATTTTTGTGCCCAGCGCCAGAGCGCACTTGCGCCTTTGCCCATTCAATATTTGGACTATGCGCAGTGGCAACGACGTGAACTGGCCGGCGACAAGCTGGAGCAGCTCAGCCGTTATTGGTTAGACAAGCTAGCGGGACACGCAGGGCAACATAACTTGCCGTTAGACAAGGCGCGCCCCAAGGCGTCTTCTTTTAAGGGCAAAACCTTAACCCGAACTTTGGATGTCAACACTCGCGCCAGATGGCAACAATTTGCTCAGCAGTCGGGGGCAACCTTGTTTATGCTGCTCCATGCTGGGCTGGTGGCCTTAATGGCGCGCTATAGCAATGACACCGACATCGTTATCGGCACGCCAACGGCAAACCGAGATAATGACCAACTTGCGCCTTTGGTGGGCTTTTTCGTCAACAGCTTAGCCCTTCGCACCGAGTTTAACTCCTGCACCAGCTTTAAGGATCTACTGCAACTTTGCCGTGATTGTTTGCTAGAAGCCTTTGAGCATCAGCAAGCACCCTTTGAATACATAGTTGAGCAGATGCAGGTTGAGCGCCACCTTAACCTCAGCCCAGTATTTCAGGTGATGCTGGCACTGCAAAATAATGCCGCGGGGATCCCGCGCCTAGCGGGCGTGGACATCACGCCACTGGCGCAGCAAACCCAGCACGCGAAATTTGATTTAAGTCTCGACGTGGTCGAAACCAATAACGGCCTTGAGCTAACCTGGGAATACGCTTGCGACATCTTTACTGATGCAACCGTGGCAAACATGGCCGAGCACTTTGAGCTGTTAATGGCCAAGGCCATGGCCACACCAGAGCAAGCCATTTTTGCACTGCCAATGCTTAGTGATGCGCAGCAACAGCAGCAATTGGCCTTGTCCTTAGCGCCGAGTTTAGCTGAGCCGAGAGTCGATTTATCATCGCTATTATGTATTCATCAATTGCTGGAGCGTCAAGCCAAACTCAATCCCGATGCCATCGCCATCCACGCCCCGCAGCTTAGCGCTGAATATTTAAGCTTAAGCTATGGTGATCTAAACCGACAAGCAAACCAGCTAGCGCGCTATTTACAACAAAATTGCAAGGTTAACCAAGCTGACTATGTTGCCTTGTTAGTTGAGCGCTCGGCAGCCAGCTTAGTTGCTATCTTGGCGATATTAAAACTGGGCGCGGCCTATTTGCCGCTTGATCCTAACGCGCCGTCTGCGCGTCTAAAGCACATGCTTGAAGACAGTGGCACCGCTTTAGTGCTCACCCAGTCCAATTTGGCAGCCATTCACCAAACTGGCATCACCACAGTGATACTTGATGAGCCAAACGCCACGGCGCCTTGGGCGAGTTTAAGTGGCGAAGATCTTGATCTTGCCATTAGCGCAGAGCAGGTGGCTTATGTGATTTATACCTCTGGCTCCACAGGCCAGCCAAAAGGGGTGCTACAAACCCATCAAACCATTACCAACTTGGTGGTCTCAACGGCGCAAAAAGACGGTTTAACTCAGCCACTTCGCACCTTGCAATTTACGCCCCTTACCTTTGACGTGTCGATCCAAGAGCTCGCCACCGCTTGGCACACGGGCAGTGAGTTAGTGCTGATGACGGTGGAGCAAAAAGCGCAGCTGCAATTGCTGCCTCAGTTGATTAACGAACAGCAAATTGCGCGTTTGTTTGTGCCACCCGCGGTGCTGCAATTGATTGCCGAGCAAACACACTTTAGCCAAACTCAGCTTAGCTGTTTGCGCGAAGTGATCGTGGCCGGTGAAGCCTTGTATATGAGCAAAGAATTACGTCAGTTTTTCGATGCCCACAGCCAGTGCCAATTGTGGAACCACTATGGCCCAACCGAAACCCATGTGGCTACAACATTTAATGCTACCTCGGCTCCTGCCGATTCTTGGCCTGCTATAGGGCAAGCCATTGATAATCTTGATACCTTGATTTTAGGGCCCAAGCTAGAGCTGCTGCCCGCGGCTTGTGTTGGCGAGCTGTATGTGGGCGGTCTTGGTCTAGCACAAGGCTATTTAAATCAAGGTCAATTAACGGCCGAGAAATTTATTGAGCACCCTTATCGCGACAATGCCAAGTTGTATCAAACCGGGGATCTAGTAAAGCGCACGCCAGATGGTCAGCTCCAATATATCGGGCGACGTGATAACCAAGTGAAGTTACGCGGTTTTAGAATTGAGCTTGGCGAGGTGGAAGCTAAACTGTCCAGCTGTGACGGCGTACTCAATGCCGTGGTGCTACTCAAGCAAGACGAGCAGCAACAAAAACACTTGGTGGCTTACGTTAAAGTGGCCAATGAGCAAATCAGTGCACAGCAAATCAGCGCGCAGCTTCAAGCCCAGTTACCTGATTACATGCAGCCAAGCCAGCTGATAGTGATGGACACTTGGCCGTTAAATCGCAATGGTAAAGTGGATCGCCACGCGCTGCCTGAGCCAGATTGGCAAGGCCAACGTCAAACCTATCAAGCACCAACCACCTCGACTCAAATCAAGCTAGGTCAAATCTGGCAACAAGTGCTCAAGCAAGACCCAATTGGCTTGCAAGATAACTTTTTCCAGCTGGGGGGCCACTCCTTATCGGCAACCCGAGTGATCGCTAAGGTCAATCATGAATTTGCTATCAATCTGGCGGTGAAACAGCTGTTTGAACATCAAACCTTAGCCCAATTGGCGAAAGTGATTGAACAAGAAGTTGAGCAAGAAGTTGAACAAGAAACGGCCAACGAGTCACTACCATTTAACCGCGTTGATCGCAGCGAGCCGATACTCGCTTCATTTGCTCAGCAGCGGTTATGGCTGGTTGATCATATTCAAGGCAGCAGCGCACATTACAATATGCACCAAACCCTCTTGCTCGAAGGCGACCTTGACGTTGGCGCATTGCAGCGGGCGTTTACTGCTGTCATTGAGCGCCATGAAAGCTTGCGCACTTGTTTTGCTTCGGGAGAGCAAGGCCAAGTCTATCAAGTGATCCAAGATCCGCGTGCGTTTAGCTTAGCGTTCACCGATATATCTGACTTAGCCGGTGAGGAAAAAGCCAAGGCCTGCGAAGCCTTGATTGAACAAGAGGCGAAAGGTGAGTTTGATTTAGCATCGGATCTGATGCTCAGGGCTCAGCTGATTAAGTTGGCAAGCAATCAGCACCAATTGCTGGTGACCTTACACCATATCGCCGCCGATGGTTGGTCCGTTGGCCTTCTGATGCAAGAGCTCAGTCAAATTTACACCCATTTGGTTAAGGGGGAGGCGCTGGCCTTAGCGCCATTAGCCTATCAATATGCCGATTACAGCCATTGGCAACAGCGCTGGTTTACGCCTGAACGATTAAACCAAGAGCTGGATTATTGGCAGCAGCAGTTAGCCGAGTTACCTGCGCTGCACAGTTTGCCCTTGGATTATCCAAGACCTGACATCCAAACCTATCGCGGCGCACAGGTGCAATCTGTCTTGCCACCAACCACCCGCGCAAGTTTTAACGCCTTGTGTCAAGAGCATGGCGCCACCTTGTTTATGGGCTTACATAGCGCATTAGCGTATTTGATGGCCAGTTACAGTCACAGCACCGACATCGTTATCGGCACCCCCATCGCGAACCGTGAGCAAGCCGAAGTCGCGCCCATGATTGGTTTTTTTATTAATAACTTAGTGTTGCGCGCCGATGTTTCGGGCTTGCCTAGCTTTGCGCAATTACTGGCGCAAAGTAAGACGACCTTGCTGGAGGCGTACAGCCATCAACAAACGCCGTTTGAACAAGTGATAGAGCGTTTACAACCTGAGCGCAGCGCGAGTCATAGCCCACTGTTTCAGATCCTTTTGGTATTGCAAAACAATGAAATGCCTAAGGTCAGCTTGCCGTCATTGCAAATCACTGAGGTAGAGCAAGCAAATCAAGTGGCCAAATACGATCTGACCATCAGCGTCAATGAAACCGAGCAAGGCTTATCCCTAAGCTGGGAATACAACGCGGATTTGTTTAAGGCGCAAACCATAGCGGCCATGGCGCAAAACTTTAATCACTTGGTCAGCGCAGTCACCCAAACGCCAGAGCAGCCTATCGCTCGCTTAAACTGGATTTCAGCGTCGGAGCAGCAGCAATTAATCGAGTGGAACCAAAGCCAACAAGCTTATCCCGATACCTTATGTGTGCAGCAATTATTTGCCCAAACGTCGCAAACCTTTGCTGAGCAATTGGCGGTTACCGATGGGCAAGGAGCGTTAAGTTATCGCCAGCTGGACGCCAAAGCGAATCAGCTTGCCCATTATTTACGCCAAACCTATCAAGTTGGGCCTGAGCAAATTATTGGTGTGTGTTTGTCACGCTCGGTGGACACCTTAGTGACCTTACTGGCGATATTAAAAGCCGGCGGCGCTTATCTGCCACTTGATCCCAATTATCCCGCCGAGCGCTTGGCCTATATGTTAGCAGATAGCCAAGCGCCCTTAGTAATCACGCAAGCTCCTTACAACGACATGCTGGCGGGCCTACAGGTGCGCACGGCTCGTTTAGTGCTAGATCAAGTGCAAGACGAAATCGACGGGCAATCAAGCCAAGAGCCGGTATTACTGCCAGAGCAAAACAACCGTAATTTGGCCTATGTGATTTATACCTCGGGCACCACGGGCAAACCTAAAGGCACCTTGCTGGAGCATCGCGGCGCGGTGAATTTGGCCTATGACCAAGGCCAACGCTTTTTTGTCACACCGCAAAGCAAAGTGCTGCAATTTGCGTCATTAAGCTTTGATGCCGCCACCTTTGAATGGTTAATGGCGTTAATGCAAGGGGCGTCGTTGCACATTTGCAGCGAGGAAAGCCGCACTAACCCCGACTTGTTACAACAGCTTTTGGTGGAGCAAAAAATCACCCATGCTACCTTGCCGCCATCCTTGTTGCCCCATTTAGATATTGACGCTCATTACGCATTAGAGGCGTTAATTGTGGCCGGTGAAGCGTGCGACCCGCGCCAAGCTGAGCGTTGGTCGCAGCGCTATCGGTTAATTAATGCCTATGGCCCAAGTGAAACCACCGTTTGCGCCAGCATGCAGGTTATTGAGCCCGGTGCCCCGTTAACGATTGGTCGCGCCATCGCCAACACCCAGCTTTATGTGCTGGACAGCCACTTGAGCTTATTGCCCGTGGGCGCTATCGGTGAACTTTATATCGGTGGTGATGGAGTGGGCCGCGGTTACCTGAATCGTGAGGATTTAACGGCGCAGCGCTTTATTGAGCATAGTTTTAATGCCAATGAGCCTGTGCAGCGACTTTACAAAACCGGCGATCTTGTGCGCTGGTTGCCAAACGGCCAGCTGCTGTTTTTAGGCCGAGTGGATCATCAGGTTAAAATTCGTGGTTTTCGTATTGAGCTAGGTGAAATAGAGCAAAGCCTGCTTGCTTGTGAGGGAGTTAAACAGGGCGTTGTCTTGGCCCATCAAGACAAGTTAGGTCAATCCTCTTTGGTTGCTTATCTTGTTGCAAAAACCATGGTCGCTCAATCGGGTGATTCCGTATCAAACGATCAGCTTATCGCCAGTGTGCGCACGCAATTGGCCGCGCAATTGCCTGACTACATGGTGCCCAGTGTGATCATGGTGCTCCCTGAGCTGCCTCTAAGCCGCAATGGCAAGTTAGATCGCAGCGCCTTACCGTCGCCTCAACTTGAGCTGAGCCGCACTTATGTCGCCCCAACCACAGAGCTAGAAAAGCAAGTCTGTGAGATTTGGCAAGGCGTGCTCAATCAAGAGCAAGTGGGTTTACAAGACAACTTCTTCCAGCTTGGCGGACACTCGTTAACGGCGACTCAGGTCATGGCCAAGATCAATCAATGGTTTGATTTAGCCATGCCGGTGAAAACCCTATTCCAAGTGCAAACCGTTGCCGAGCTGGTCGCCGCCATCGAAAGTGAAACAACCCAGACTCACTTAAAGATCACCGCCCATGGACCCCTAACCGAGGCGCCGCTTTCTTTTGCTCAGCAGCGTCTATGGCTTTTAAGCCAAATCGAGGGCGCTAATGCCCATTACAATATGCCCACGGCCATTCGCCTGACGGGGCAGATGAATGTGAATGCGCTGGAGCAAGCCATGCAAGCCTTGGTTGAGCGCCATGCCATTTTGCGCACGGGTTATGACGCCATTGAACCTAAGCAAGTCATCAAGCAGCAAGTGCAGGTTAAGGTTCATCAGCTTGATCTAAAAGGCATTAGCCAGGATGAACAAGAGCAGCAATTGACCCAGTTAATGCAACAGGAGCTGGAAACCGGTTTTGATCTGGTCACTGACCTGATGCTTCGCGCGACCTTAGTGGCACTTGGGGATAATGAGCATGTGTTATTGGTGACGCAGCATCATATCGCGTCAGACGGTTGGTCGGTGAGCTTACTGATGCAAGAATTCAGTCAGCTCTATAGCGCGTTTGCTCAGGGCTTAGCCAATCCACTTGCGCCATTAGCGGTGCAATATTCTGATTATGCGATTTGGCAAAGACAATGGTTGCAAGGGGAATATCTCGACCAGCAGCTTGGCTATTGGCAGCAGCAATTGGCTGATTTACCTAGGGTACACAGTTTACCGCTGGACAGAGCAAGGCCAAACATGCCGAGCTTTAATGGCGCTATGGTTAGCCAAGTCATCGCAAAAGACACTGTGATAAAGCTGCAACAAGTTTGTCAGCAACATCAAGCCACCTTGTTTATGGGACTTAACGCGGCGTTTGCTGCGCTGCTATCTCGCTACAGCAACGAAAAAGACATAGTGATTGGCTCCGCCATCGCTAACCGTGAGCAAGGTGAAGTTGCGCCGTTATTAGGCTTTTTTGTAAACAATTTAGTGCTGCGCAGTGATCTCTCGGCCAACCCTAGCTTTAGCGACTTACTAGCGCAAAGTAAACAAACTTGTTTGGATGCCTATGATCATCAGCAGGTGCCATTTGAACAGCTCGTTGACATGCTGCAACCCGAGCGCAGCGTGAGTCACACCCCTTTATTTCAAGTGATGCTAGTGCTGCAAAATAATCAGCAAGGGCAAATTGATTTGCCTGAGCTTGAAGTGACCGAAGTGCCATTTAACCAATGTAAGGCTAAGTACGATTTAACCCTATATGTGCGTGAAACCGAGCAAGGACTCGCCCTTAATTGGGAATACAGTCAAGATCTCTTCTATCGTCAAACCATAGAGCAGCTCGCGGCAAGTTTTGCCACTTTACTCAATGGTCTACTGGCCGCCCCTGAGCAAAGTGTGTTTGCCGCGCCCATTTTGTCTGCGCAGGAATCGCATTACCTCGTTAGTGAGCTTAATGATACCTCGGTGTGCTTAGGGCAATTGCCTTTGCCACAGCTGTTTTTACAGCAAGCTCAGTTACAGCCAAACAAAACGGCTGTGTGTTTTGGCAATAGCAGCTTGAGCTATCAAGCCCTCAATCAGCAAGCCAATCAACTGGCGCGTCATTTGATAGCGCAAGGGGTGGGTCGTAACGACTTGGTTGCTATCAGTGTTGAGCGCAGCGAGCACATGCTGGTGGCCTTGCTTGCCATCTTTAAAGCGGGCGGGGCTTATGTGGCATTAGACCCAAGTTACCCGCCTGCGCGCTTGGCTTACATGTTGGCCGATAGCGGCGCTAAAGTGGTGATAAGCCAAAGCCACTTGCTTGAGGTGTTAGCGCTTAATGAACAATTGGTGGTGGATCTAGACAATACCGATGTGTCGGCATATAGCTCGGCTGACGTCAGCGAGGTGACGGTAACAGACCAAGATTTGGCATATGTTATTTACACGTCGGGCTCTACCGGTCAGCCCAAAGGGGTGATGATCCAACATGGCGCCTTGAGTAACTTTTTACTGTCGATGCAACAACAACCGGGATTAACAGCAAAAGATAGCTTGCTGGCGGTGACGTCATTGTCCTTTGATATTCACACCTTAGAGCTTTACTTGCCGTTGATCACCGGTGCTAAAGTGGTAATAGCAAGTCGCGATGATGCCATCAATCCAAGTGCGCTGCGCGCATTAATAGCGCAGCATCAGGTGTCGGTAATGCAAGCTACGCCCGCGACCTGGAATATGCTGCTGGATGATGGTTGGCAAGCCAGCGCGCCACTTAAAGTCTTGTGTGGCGGTGAGGCTTTGAGCCTTAAGTTAAAACAAGCCTTAACTCAGCAAAGCCATATCGATTTATGGAACATGTATGGCCCGACGGAAACCTGTGTTTGGTCATCGGTGCAACAACTGAGTCATGAATCGCGTATTTCTCTTGGCCGGCCGATTGCCAATACCCAGTTCTATGTGGTTGATCAGCAATTGCAACCGGTGCCGAAAGGCGTCGCCGGTGAGCTGTTAATTGGCGGTGCGGGCTTAGCCAAGGGTTACTTTAATCGCCCAGCCTTAACGGCAGAGAAATTTACATCAGAAAACAAGGCGCTAGGGCGCGTTTATCGCACCGGTGACTTGGTGCGTTACTTACCCAGTGGCGAGCTTGAATACTTGGGCCGCTTAGATCATCAAGTGAAAATTCGCGGCTTTAGGATAGAGCTGGGCGAAATCGAGTCTCGCCTTATTCAGCACCCTGATGTTGCTCAATGTGTGGTGATGGCGCAAAACGATCCCGATCTGATCGCCGCTTATGTGGTTACCGCCGCGCCGGTTGTCGACCAAGGGGCATTTAGCCAGCAATTGCGCAGCTTTTTAAGTGAGCAACTGCCTGACTATATGCTGCCAAATAGTTTGATGTTACTGGCGGCTATGCCATTAACGGCCAACGGCAAAATAGATAGAAAAGCCTTACCGGCACCGGACTTAAGCCAAGTGCGTGGTGAGTATGTCGCGCCAGTTTCTGCCACAGAGCAAGCCCTTGCAGAGCTTTGGCAGCAGACCTTAGGCGTGACTCAAGTGGGACGTGACGACAACTTCTTTCAGTTGGGCGGCCATTCATTAGCGGCCACTAAGTTGGTCACTAAGATCAACAGCCGTTTCAACATTAACCTCGCGTTAAAGGATTTCTTTGCTATCGAGACCTTAGCGCACTTGGCGCAAGCCGTAGACAAGCTGGAAACCTTATCGAGTGTCCAGTTAGAGCAAGACGATAATTTGTTATCAGACGAAGTGGAATTAACAATATGAATGCGGTAATGGATTTACTAAGCCAATTAAAGGCAAGCGGTATTAGATTAGGTCTTGATAGCAAACAAGATTTGATAATTCGTGGCAACAAGGAGGCGCTGACGCCTGAGCTAGTGGCGGCGTTAAAGTCGGCAAAAAGCGAATTAGTGAGCTATTTGAAAAATAATGAAAAGGCTGAGCCCAACGCGCAGATAAAGCCGGTGGCAGAGCGAGACAATTTACCCTTGTCGTTTAGCCAGCAAAGGTTGTGGCTACTGGATCAGCTTGAGGGGCCAGGCTCTCATTACAACATGGCACAGGGGCTTAAAATAGACGGCCCGTTACAGACAGAGTTACTCAATCAAGCCTTTAGTATCTTGCTTGAGCGTCAACATAGCCTGCGCACCAGCTTTTTTAGCGACGAAAATGGCAACCCGCGCCTTTATTTACGCCCGGTAGAGGAGTTTTGTCTTGCTCACTATGATTTGAGCGAGGAGACGCACCAAGATCAAGGGCTGCGCCAAATTGAAACCGAGCAAGTCCAAGGGACGTTTGATTTACAGCGTGACTTTATGTTGCGCAGCGCTTTAGTTAAATTAGGGCCGCAGCAGCATATCTTGTACGTGACCTTGCATCATATCGCCAGTGATGGTTGGTCGATGACGGTGCTGGTGAAAGAGTTTCTCAGTGTCTATTCGGCTTTAGTTAAAGGGGAGTCAAATCCCTTGCCGCCACTGCCTATTCAATATGCCGACTATGCGGCGTGGCAGCGTCAGTGGCTACAAGGTGAGCGATTAGAAAAGTTACTCAGCTATTGGCAACACCAGCTTGAAGACTTGCCATTAGTGCACAACTTACCCCTAGACCATCCGCGCAGTGCGATGCAAACCTTTACGGGCGGCGTGCACCAACAGCAGTTAAGCTCGCCGTTAAAGGATCAACTAAATCGCGTTTGTCAGCAACACGACGCCACCTTGTTTATGGGGCTTCACGCCACACTCGCCGTGTTAATGGCGCGCTACAGCCATGAAAGCGACATAGTGATTGGCACCCCGATTGCAAATAGGGAGCAAGAGCAAGTTGCCGACATCATTGGTTTTTTTGCGAACACCTTAGTGCTCAGAGCTGACCTGTCACAGCGGCCAAATTTTGCGACCTTACTGCAGCAAAGTCGCGATAACTTGTATCAAGCTTATGCGCATCAGCAAGCACCGTTTGAGCAAGTGGTGGAGCGTTTAAACCCTGAGCGCAGCGCCAATTACACGCCACTATTCCAAGTTATGCTGGTGCTGCAAAACAATGAACAAGCGGCCTTTGCCCTTGATGGCTTAACCCTAGAGCCGATGACTCTAAGCAGCCAAGACGCCAAGTTTGATCTCACCTTGTATGTCAGCGAAAACCAAGCCGGTTTAGCCCTGCATTGGGAGTACAACGCGGATTTATTCGAGCCGGAAAGCATCGCGCGCATGGGGCAGCATTTTGAAAACTTGCTGAAACAGTTAACGGCTCAACCTGACGTCAGTGTTTATCAGCTGGATTATTTAACCGAGGCCGAGCGCCGCCAGCAATTGGTTGAATGGAACCAAACTCAAGCGCCTTATTCTCGCGATTTATTGCTGCACCAACTGGTTGAGCAACATGCGCTGGCGACACCGGAAAAACTCGCCGTGGTGGTGGGCGAAGCGCATACCAGCTATGGCCAATTAAACGCGAAGGCCAACCAGTTAGCCCAGTATTTATGCCAGAATCGCCAAGTGAAAGCGGGCGATTTAGTGGGTATTTGCCTGCCGCGCAGTCTAGATTCTTTAGTCAGTATGCTGGCTATCTTAAAGCTGGGGGCGGCTTATGTGCCACTGGCGGCCAATAACCCAGCTAAGCGCTTGGCCTATATGCTAACTGACGCCAAGTTAACCACAGTGTTAACTCACCTTGAACTGCTGCAAACGACGCCAGTGAGCGCCGCGCAAGGGGTGTGTTTAGATGACAAACAGGTGCAATCTGAGCTAGCAAAATGCTCAGAAGATTACGTTGCAAGTAGCACGGTGAATGCCGAACAAGTGGCCTATGTGATTTACACCTCGGGCTCAACGGGTAAACCCAAAGGGGTGCGCGGCAGTCATCGCGCCATGGTTAACCGCGTTGAGTGGATGAACCAATATATTCCCCCAGTGGCGCAAGATGTGTTTTGTCATAAAACCTCTTTGGCTTTTGTAGACCATGTCGCGGAAGTGTTTCAGCCTTTTTCCCTTGGCAAACATTTAGTGGTGCTAAGCGATCAGCAAGTGGGCGACTTGCCAAGTTTACTCGAGGCGGTCGACCAACACGGGATTTCACGCATTACCTTAGTGCCGTCATTGCTGCGGGTGTTATTAGAAAGCTTGAGTGACCCTAATGCCTTACCGTCGCTGCGCTGCGTTATTTCCAGCGGTGAAGCCTTAACCATGGATGTGGCAAAAGCGTTTCAACAAAAGCTGCCCGATGTCACCTTGTATAACATATACGGCTCAACGGAAGTGGGCGCGGACGTGCTGGCTTATGAGCTGCGCCACGGCGATTTAGATTTAAGTTTATTACAGCACTTTCTCGACCAAGATGCGCCCCTCAATGGGCCGACTAACTCGGCCGCAAGCTTGGATGCAAGCAGCGTCGCACCGCGTCTGGGCGCCGATGTGAAAGGCTTGAGTAAGCAATTTAGCAGCACAGATATGCCCCTGGTCGCGGCGCGTTTTTCTGATTATTTGCATGAGTTAAAAACCAGTGTGTTGCCTGGCACTGTGGATGTCACCGCCGATACCTTTGTCGGCCACATGACATCTAAGCTGCCTAACTTTATGCCCGAAATCAGTAAATTGATTGCCCAGTTAAACCAAAACTTGGTGAAGATAGAAACCTCGGGCAGCATGAGCTTGATTGAGCGCCAAGTGATCTCAACCATGCATAAGCTGTTTTACAACTTTGATAACCAATACTACGACGCCTTTAGCCAAGATCCTCACCATGTATTTGGTTTAGTCACCAGCGGCGGCAGTTTGTCTAATGTGACGGCGCTGCTGTATGCACGCAACAATGGCTTGATCAAGGCCGGCATCGCCAAGCAAGACCTAGATAAACACGGCTTGAACTGGGCGCTGCAGCAAAAAGGTTACCAGCGCATGGTGATCTTGGGCAGCCGCTTATTGCATTACTCGATGAAAAAGACCGTCTCTTTGTTTGGTATCGGCCAAGCCAATTTGCTGGCTATCGAGCAAGATGAAGAGCAGCGCATGTCTATCAAGCACCTTGAGCAAACCATTAAGTATTGCCAAGACAACAATATCTATATTGCGGCTGTGATAGGGATCGCGGGGGCAACGGAAACCGGTACCTTGGATCCCCTTGAGGAAATCGCTGAGGTCACTCGCCGCCATAAACTGCATTTCCACGTTGATGCGGCGTGGGGCGGGGCGTTCCAATTTTCTAATAAGTATCAATATAAACTCAGAGGCATAGAGCAGGCCGATTCCATAACCTTATGCCCCCATAAGCAGCTTTATTTGCCTCAAGGCATTAGCTTATGTTTGTTTAAAGACACGGCCAGTTTGCAAGCCATTGCGACTCATGCCAATTACCAAGCTCAGCCGGGTAGTTTTGACATGGGACAATACACCTTAGAAGGCTCAAGGCCGGCCAATGCGCTATTGCTGCATGCCAGCTTACATTTGATTTCTAAGCCGGGTTATGGCCGTTTGGTCGAGCAAAGTATGGAAAAAACGGCTTACTTTGTGAAACTGATCCAAGCCTCTAATTGCTTTGAAATCGTTGGGGCAATACCGGATCTCAATATCATTAACTACCGTTATGTGCCAAGTGACCTGCGCGGTATAGATCGCAGCGAGCAGCCTTATACCTTGGCCGAGCTAGAGCGATTAAACGATGCGGTGGAAGTGATCCAACAAGAGCAGTTTAGAGCAGGGCGCAGCTTTGTCTCTAAAACCACCTTGTTCTTAGATAAACATGGCGTGAACGGCAGCCGTGTATTTCGTGTGGTGCTGAGTAACCCGCTTACCGAATTTAATAGCCTACAAGCGGTATTGCAGGATCAAATGCGCATTGCTCAAGAATGCTTCGAGCCTGAGCATCTTCAAGGGGTTAATGGCTTTACTCAGCTAGCCAGTCCAGATCAAAAGGGACTGGATAAATGGTTAATTCCAGTGGGTAAGCCCCTAGCCAATGCGCAAGTTTACCTGCTCGATGAACAGCTTAAATTATTGCCCGTGGGGGTCACAGGTGAGCTTTACGTGAGCGGTGATTGTTTGGCCATTGATTACTTAGATCAACCTGAAATGACGGCCAAGGCCTTTATCACTAGCCCCTTTGATCCTAACCAGCGCCTGTATAAAACCGGTGACCAAATGCGCTGGCGCGCCGATGGTAGCTTAGAGTTTATTGGCCGCAATGATCACCAAGTCAAAATTCGCGGTTGTCGTATCGAGTTAGGTGAAATTGAAGAAACCTTATTGCTGCACCCACAAGTGACGCAGGTTCATGTCATTACCAAAACTGACCCCGACCGCATCCTTGCTTACTTAGTGTCGGCGCAAGGTGACACTGCGCAACACGGTGAACTAATCGAGCAAGCCAAGCAGTTAGTGGCAACCCACTTACCGGATTACATGATGCCAGCGGGCTTTATAGTGCTGCCCGCCTTGCCATTAAACCCCAATGGTAAGATTGACCGTCAAGCCTTGCCTGAGGTTGAGCTGGTCGGCTCATCCACGCAGCAAGTGGCGCCAACGAACGAGCTGCAAACCCAGTTATGTCAAGTGTGGCAAGACGTTTTGGGCGTTGAATCCATCGGCATAGAAGATAACTTCTTCGCGCTGGGGGGAGACTCGCTCACCTTGATTAAACTGGCGGCGAAACTCTCAAATCTGGGTTTTAGCGTTAAGGCTCAAGATATTCATCGCCAGCAAACCATTGCCAAACTTGAAACCGTGATCAAGCAGAATAACTTAGTTGATTTAACACAGTTATCAGGCGAAGCCGAAGCGGCGATCCCATTATTGCCAAGTATTCATGAGATGTTTGAGTTTGCCGAAGGGGAAGGCGCAAACGGGGATATCAACCATTGGAACGGTAACATCATTCTTGAATTTAAGACCGGCGCGTTAGATATCCCGCGGGTGAATCAAACCATTAACTTATTGCTGAAATACCACAGTATTTTGCGCGCCAGAATGAGCAAGGCTCAAGCAACGGCGCAGCTAACTATCAGCGAGCACCAAGCCTATGGGTTAACGGAATATGATTTAGCTGGGTTCCAAGCCAGCAAGGCCGATAAGTTAAAACAGTTGGTGGCGCAGTTACAGCTGACCATTAATTTAGCCAATAATCCATTTCAGGTGGCGCTATTAAACTTTGGTGAGGGCGATCATAGCTATCTGGTGATCACCATACATCACAGCTTGATTGATGGGTTTTCCTGTGAGGTGTTAAGAAACGACTTCTTTGCGGTTTACCAGCAGTTGACACAAGGCGAAACGCCGCGTTTGCCCGCTGCCGATATCAGCTACACACAATATGCCAACGCTTTACTCGCCTATGCCAACTCACCTGCGCTGCAAGCTGAGCTTAACGCCATCGCTCAGGCTAATTGGCAACAGGCTAAGCCACTGCCAACGGACTTTGATGGGGCCAACTTGGTCGCCAGCAACCAAGGCCTAGAGATCAGCTTATCGGTGGCGCAAACCCAAGGGCTACAGCAAGCACTGGCGCAGCTGGATAATGTCAGCCTGCGCAGTGCCATTGCCAGCGCCTTGGTTAAAACCGTTGCACACTTTAGCCAAAGCCCATATGTGAACTTAGATATTCAGCGCCATGGCCGACGCGACCAAGAGTTAGGCAAAAACTTAAGCCGTTTGGTGGGGTATTTTTCTGATGTTTATACCACGCCATTTCATTGCCAAGCTGAGCTGAGCGACGCAGCCAGCATGCAAGCCTTATCGGCGCAATTTACCAATGCGTCTGTCCAGTTTAAGTCTTTGCCACTGCTGCGTTACTTAAACCAAACGGCACAGGCTAAACAAGTGATGGCCAATATTCCCCGTGCTGATATTGCCCTTAACTTGTTAGATGACGTTGACTCGCTAGAGCCAGCAGAAACCGGTTTAGTCAGGCTAGTGGATTACGACGAGGTCAATCATCACGCCATTTGGCGCGATAACAGATTGAGCCGTAAGTGGAAACTTTATGTGTTAGCTCATGTGGTTGCGGGCGAGCTAAAAGTGACATTTTCATACAGTGATACCCTGTATAAAAAAGAAACAATCGTGACGTTGGCAGATCATTTCCTAAATGAACTGACTCGATTGAGCAAAGACTAGTAATAGTCCCATGGAAGCAAAGAAAGGTTATTGGCGCCTCGCCAGTAACCCTGATTAATTATGAAGGACAAAAATGTGAACATACTCGTTAAACCATTGGCGTTATCGCTATTGATAACCAGTGCACTGGCCTCTGGTCAAGTGCTGGCAACTTCATCAGACACAACCCAAGAGGTTGTTAGCCAATTGCAGCAAAATGGCTTAGGCATTGAAGTGTCTGAAGCCACCTTAGGGTTATTTGCCGCCCATCCTGTGTTGCAGGGCGCTGATTTAGCTGAGCTTACATCGGGTAAGCTTAACCATATCGGCGACCCTATTTCTGATTACACCACGCCCGTGCCCCGTGGTAGCCAGATTGAATTACCGGTATTTGAGAAAAAGGTACTCAGCGCTTATTTAGATAACCCAACCGATGCCGTACTGGCTAAATTTTTAGCCTTGTATTACGCCAATCAATCCTTGTTGAATGAATGGCTAGCCCAAAGCAAAGGGGTTGCACTTAAAAACAGTATTTATGTCGATTACTTTTTAAATCGCGTGGATGATTTAGCAGGCAGTGAGCTGTGGACCAAGCGACTAAAGAAAGCCAATAGCGACAAACTGGCGCCCTTTTTTAGCCCAAGCACACTGACCTATAACGAAGACAGGCCAGTTCATAGCCAGTTTTATGAAACATTTAACTACAATGAAGCGCAGCGCTATGAAACTGCTGCGGCTTTGCTAGAAGACTTTGCCCAAGATCCAACTAACGTATTCACGGGCTTTTTAAACAAAGCCGTCAATATTTGGATTGGTGGTGAAGCGGATTACGATGATCCCAGTGCGCTACATAACATCTTGATTGCGAGTTATTTTTCTAACCATACCTTAAAAATGGCGAAGCGCATGGAGCAGGCCTGGCAACAAGATAGCAACAACGACCGATTTCGCTTAGCGCCCATTTTAGGCGGTTTATCTGTGATGGAGCGCGGTTGGTTGGCCGAGCTGCACCAAGACCAAAGCGCTAAGCTGGCTTTAAATGATGAGCATAGACAATGGTTAGAGCTACATCCGTTATTCC
Organism: Motilimonas eburnea; assembly: GCF_021295345.1. Classification (GTDB taxonomy): domain Bacteria; phylum Pseudomonadota; class Gammaproteobacteria; order Enterobacterales; family CBDFNC01; genus Motilimonas; species Motilimonas eburnea. Next base: position 8,493 of record NZ_JAIMJB010000033.1, on the reverse strand, counting down.
ATTCATTCACTGTTGGTATCACGTTCTTTGACGACAAAGACCTCTTTATGGAAGGCTTCTTTGCTTGGACGCGCGCCTTGACTACCGTGTGCCCAGAAATCAGAACCTGTATTGACAGACCGCGCTTTTCTTTCAATATCTTAGGCATGATAGTGGGTTATGTTGATTACCTAACCAAGTTAGGTGCTATTGATGATGCACGTTCGTTACTGACTTACCGCTACAACCCCATGTTGGCCTTTGATGATTGGACCATAGGCAAAGAGGCTTGGCTGCACCGAGAAAATAACTTAGAGGCGATTGCGGCGCGTTACCATAACGACGATCCAAGTGACGATCCTAACTTCTTTTTCTTGGCTGATCGCAAATGGGGAACCAAAACCTCGACCTGTCAAAGCTGTCACCAAGCGCAAAATAGATATTGGAGTGAGGAAGATAAAGCACAAATCATTCAGCATCCCGATGACATCTTAACCATAGGTACTTGGCCTGAGATTTCAACCTCTTGGTACGGCATGAACAAAACTGTTTGTGGCGGCGCGCCAACGTGGGAATACGGCACCGTCTATAACGCTGGTGATGTGGTGCAGATCAATGGTCAGCAATACCAAGCGAAATGGTGGACCAATGCTCAGTGGCCACTTAATTCGGGTGAATGGGATGTATGGACGCCCATCGCTGCGTGTAACGTGACGAACTAACATCAAGTCAAACTTGGTCTGAAAGCAAGGGGCTTTGCCCCTTGCTGATTTATTAGCTAATGGGACTGTGATGTCGTTACTGCAAAACAAAAACTTTATGCTGCATTGGGCCAGTACCTCAACGGCGCAATTGGGCGCCTATTTTACCTTGGTCGCTCTGCCTTGGTTGGTACTCAATCAAACCCAAGATGACGCATTTTTAATGTCGGTGGTGATGGCAAGTTTTAGCCTGCCTCACGGCTTTTTTATTCTGTTTGGCGGGGCGTTAGCCGACCGCTGGTCACCGCTTCGGGTGTTATTACGCTCAAGGCAAGTGGCGATGCTGGTGATGCTCGCCTTAGCCAGTTGCGTGTATTTTCAGTTTACGCCTATCGCACTGTTGTGTTTATTTGGCTCTGTACTGGGCACGCTCGGTGCTTTTGGCATTCCGGCTAGCCAGTCGATCTTGCCATCAATATGTAAAGAGGAAGAGCTAGGGTTAGCCAACGGCATCGTGATGGGCACATCGCAATTGGCGCAAATTGCTGGCCCCTTAGTAGCCGGCTGGCTGATTTGGTTGATGCGCTACTTAAATCAAGTGGATGTGACGCAATATGACGCCAGTAGTTTGGCGCTGGCTTTTTTAGTCGATGCCTTGCTGGTTTTGGTGTCTATTTCGCTGCTTTATTGGATCAAGATAAAGCCTGTCATCAGTAAACCGGCAGGGGTATTTACGCTGGTGTTTCAAGGTATTCAATTTTGTTGGCTAGATAAGGGCATCAGATTAGTTCTGGCCTACTTAATTTTGATTTCGTTTTTTATGCACGGGCCGCTACTGGCGGCGCTGCCTTTAATTGCCAAATTGCATTTAGGACTTACCGAGGCGGGCTATGGCACCTTATACGCCTTGATTGGGGTTGGCACCTTAATCGGCGCAGGCATTGCTATTTGGCTGCGGCCACAGCCGGCACAATTAGGAGTTTATGTCTTGCTCGGCGATTTAGTGTCGGGCGGCTGCTTGCTCTCTCTAGGAGTGATCAGCTCTACGTCTAGTTTAGTTGGCCTTTGTCTCTGCCTGATTGGCGTTGCCACCGGCTTTATTATGATAGCCGGCACCACTTGGTTCCAATTGCGTACTCCCAGTGAATACATGGGGCGGGTGATGTCGGTGTTGATGTTTTGTATTTTAGGCTTGATGCCACTATCGGGCGTGATTGCAGGGTATTTTAACCAAGGCTATGGCGTTGAAAGGGTCGTTATGGTCGCAGGCAGTTTCATTATGGCTTGCGCTTTTATTGGTTTATGTTTGCCCACAGTGAGAAGAATGGGGGCGATTCCTGCCATCGAACTCGCTAATGACGAGCAAGGATTGAGCGAACGCCAAGCGTCATACGTATAACTCATTGAGATCAGAGCCTTAATTGACTGAAGATGATTATTGAAAATAAGGAAATGTTGAATGATGAACCAACCTTGGTTTCATGTCCCTAAACCTAACGCCAAGGCGCGTTTAAGATTATTTTGTCTTTCATACGCTGGGGGCAGCAGTGCCACCTATTTACCATTTGCCGAACATCTCCCTAATGAGGTTGAGCTGGTGGCGGTACAATTGCCGGGCAGGGGGATGCGCTTAGCCGAGTCGCCTTATACGGATTTAACCCAATTGGTAGAAGATTTGGCGGCGCAAATGAAGCCTCATCTAAATCTGCCTTATGCCATTTTAGGACATAGTTTTGGCAGCCGATTAGGCTTTGAATTAGTTCAGTATTTTCGCCATCAGCAGTGGCCTTTGCCGGTACATTTTTTTGCCTCTGGCTCGCGCGCGCCCCATTACAAGAATACAGACTCTCCCATCCACCAGTTGCCGCAAGCCGCCTTTATTGAAAAGCTGCGCTCGTTTGGCGGCACCCCAGAAGAAGTGCTGAATAATGAAGATTTTATGGAAATGTTACTGCCTATGCTGAGGGCAGATTTCACCATGGTTGAAAACCACCAAAGTGAAATGAAACCCGCACTATCATGTGACTTAACCATCTTAGGTGGGCAGCACGACGGCGGTGTGCCGTTAGAGGACTTACACGACTGGCAGCTGCATTTTGACGGTGCAGTCAGCCACGTCATCTTTGATGGTGGCCATTTCTTTATTGAAACCCATAAATCGCTGGTGATAAAAGCGGTGGCAACTAAGTTGGCTTCGATTTTAACAGCAGAGCTGGCTACTTGCTGATGGACACCCCCTTTGGGCGCAAGCAGGGCGCTTGCGCCGCTTAGGTCATAAAAAATGGTGATATTCATTTCTATAAATAATGAAAGTCTGTAGACTTATTTAAATTCAATGGTTTAGTTGATATTTAGCTCAGTTGGTCGATGCAGAGTTTATAAAAATAAGGAAATGAAATGAGTGACGTAATTTATCAAGATAAAGGCTACCAGCTAACCGCCGCTGAGTTTACCTACAAAGGCAACAAAGAGCCTATCGATAAGGTTTCCCGCCTGTACCTGATTGAAAATGACACCAAAAGGAAAGTGATTAATGGATCCATCGGTGCCTTGATTGTGTTGTTCATTACCTTGCTGTTTTACCCCATTTTAGGCATGTTTTTTGTCTTGGCAGAGCCCAACCCGATAGCTGGCCTGATATATAAATGGGGCATCCCTGTATTGATGGGGGCCCTTGGTTTTATGTTTAACTTCTTAAAAACGAAGAACTATGCCCTCGAAATAGAAAAATCGACCGGTAATAAAGGCATTATTGATTACTCAAATTCAAAAGAGCAATTTGAGCAATTGATTAAAGTGTTTCATGAAACTAGATACAATTTTAAAGAGTAAGCCAACCCGCCAAGTGAATGAGGCGCGTTGAAATCCCTGCATTAGCAAAACCATGGCTCAGGTGTATTAGTTCAGGAGGGCCGCGCCTTTGACAACGTACGATGATGGTTGAGTCCGGCCTGTTTTCAAACAAGTTTTTTGCCCATTCATTTTGCTCATCCCCAGCCCCTCTTGTGTTAGTTCCATGCAAGGTTAACAGGCAAGCTCGAACAGCATGCTTGTAACCACCTTGTTATGGGTGTGTGTTGAATTTAACAATCATGCCAAAAACGGTTATCCTATCGTTTTGGTTTTACCACGCCTGAGACAACTTTATGAAATGGATCGTAATTTTTTTTGCTCTTGTTTTCAGCTCTATTACCCTCTCGTCAGAGTCTGATTCACGCTACCAGCAGGCGTATGAGGCAGTGAATAACAAAGAATATCAACAAGCCTTTTCGGTTCTTGACGAGTTAAGCAAAACCAAACATCCCAAAGCAATGAGCCTTTTAGGTTATCTTTACGCCAATGGCTTGGGTGTTAAAAAAGACGTCAACCTCGCAGCTGATTTATATCGACAATCAGCAGACTTGGGTGACCGACGAGGGCAGTTTAATCTGGGGGATGCTTATCAGTATGGTAGGGGAGTAGAACAAAGCTGGTTGCAAGCCAAGAAGTGGTATACAGAGGCGGCCCAACAAAAGTATGCTGTTGCCTACTATCGCATTGCGCGTATTTACCATTTTGGTTATGGAGATGACAAGGTGGATATGGACTACGCCTTTCGGTTTTATTCTCAAGCCGCAGTGTTAGATCACACCCAGTCGCAAGTTCTAGCGGGTGCATTACTTGAACGCGCCGTCGAACACCCAGATGAGTTCCCTTATCACACTCAACTATATCCAACGTCTAAGGATTTATACATTAACGCGATGGCGTTTTATCGAATGGCAGCGGAAAAAAATGACGCAATTGCCATCAATGCCATGGGCTATTTATACGAAAAGGGCCGAGGCGTAAAGCAAGACTACAACAAAGCCTATCAATACTACTTAGAAGCGGCATATTTAGGTGAGGAATATGGCTTTTCAAACCTGGCTTATCTTTATTCATATGGCGATGGGGTGAAACAAGACAAAGCGTATGCACGGGCTCTATACAAACGCTCAGGTGTTCATAAAAAGGGGCAGCCACTTCCTAGGTTTTTTAACGGTTACACCCTTGCTGAGATAGCGCCAGCTGATACCTTACCAAATAGAAATACCTTGGGCTGCTTGTTAGGCGATGAAACCTTATTTGGTGTGGTGCTTCGCTGTGGTAAAAAATCGGAATTTATCGCGGCGCTTTCCAGCAAAGGCGCAAAACTAACAAGTGATAAAGCCGCCGATGAATACTCCATCGTGACATTTGATGTAACGCGGTTTTTCCCTAATGCAAAATACATGGAATTTGTTTTTGACAGTAACAACCGCTTTATCAACTCGCACTATACATTTTCAAATAAAGCGAGCTATGAAAAACTGGCTATTAAGATCAGCAAGAAACACGGCTCCCCAGTTGAAAAGCAAGAAGATGCCAGCATTTGGCAAAAAGAAGACGGCACCCAAATCAGTTTAATCACATTGGAAAACGGCGACATCCAGCTGAGTACTCAATTAACTGATCGCCTCGAAGTATTGCAGTTGAAACTGGAACAAGCGCTGTATTTGAAGGAAAAACACACGGATCAAGAGCTAGATGCATTTTAGCAGAACAACTCGAGTTGTTAGGGCCGCATTCGCGCTAACGTGATGAGCGTGCAGTAGTATCTTTGATAACCTAGAGAAACAGTATGAGGATCCATGGAGGCTACACATTAAGTGGCCAGCATAGATTTGAGCTGATCTAGCTAGTATAAAGATAAGCGAGGAAATCCCTCAACTCGCGATGCTATATTCCGTCCCAGTTTATTAAACGAAGAGCACCACCTGCTCATTTAATAGACTACTCGCTATGTGAAGGGTTACAGCGTCACTCTGAAACAGGTTGAGAAATGGACAACTAAAAGCGAAGGGCCCCTCAAATCATCACGCGGATCCTACTTCTTTAGACACTTCCTCACTGTTGCTGTCAGGGGGCGTTGCCTTGGTTTGCGCGCGATGCGAAAGGCGAATTAGCATACTCAAGATAAATAATACGACGGACGTCCAGAAAGGGTAAACGCTCATGTCCAAGTACCAATCTGCCGCAGCCGTTGACCCACCTCCACCTGTTACATTGACAGCGATTCCGCCGAGACCAATCAACCCAAAAAGCGTCGCAATGGCGAACAACACAGCAGACACGCAAAATAATATTAAACTGAATTTTTTCATACGCTATAACTCTTTATTAAATGACTCGTTGCTCAATAGTAATCAATGCAGGTGTTTGTCAGCAACCTCGCATATATTTTTATTTGATATTGATTGGGTTTTATTGTGATTGTTACTGTTCCACTCAATGGCGCCATTATCGCCGATGAGTTGACCAGATCAGCCTTAATGGAATCACTTTAGGTTTATATGTTAGCGAGCGTTTTAATCATTAAAAGCATCGCGAATGAAGAGATACTGCCAGCATAGAGAGTCGCAATGAATTTTGGCTGAGGGCCAATAAATAGACTAAAATAAATAAAAAACAACAATTTACAAACTGATTATTCGGTAGGGAATACCTAGGCTTAAACAGCCAAAACCTTCACAATATATCATTGAGCGCAACCAGTCGTGCTCTATGCTCCACCAATAAAAAAGTGGACATGACAGCGAATAGAAAAACAGTTGCGCCAAATTTTATTACATCACCAGAAACTCTAACGCTTAAGACATAGGCTCGGCCAATTTTTCACTTTGGCTTTCCTTGCTGAGGTTTAGGGTCATGAAGTGTTTGCTTAACTTCAGTAAACCATAAGCACCGGTTAGGAATAGGATTGCCGTTGCAATAGTCATTAAGGGTTTCAAATACCAAAGAAACATCATTCCCAATAGACTGCTGCCAAACAAGCTGAACAAAATCAAAGCGACAATACTAATGATTGAAAAATAGGTCATTTTGACGCCGGGGGCATCTAAATGCGTATAGAGCCGCTTCCAAGCAAAACAAGCCATAATGACGGCACAAAGTACTAATAAAAAAGAAAATATTTCAACGGCAACGTACATGGTTACTCCTGTTATGAGTTCAAAAAAAGTTAACGGCGTATTACCCGTATTTCTTGGGAAGTGATCTCACCTCGGCTCAGGATAACTCTGTAAAAGTAAATCATTATCAATTACATGGGTAAAGCATAATCCGTGAAACAAGAACAAAACGTCAGATTCCCGAGGTTATTCCGAGCTCGGTACTTCGTTGAGCAGAGAAACGCTTGTGATTATATGTTATAAAATAATGTCTTTATGTTAAGTAAACGATATTTTCGTTATCAACAACATCTGGCATCGAAATTTTCTGCATTCTAAGTCTTATTCGTTGGTTTCAGTTAACAGGTTGTTTGCAAAATAAACCTCATCTAAGCACCCCAATTGATTAAAATGAAATTGCAGCTCTTGTCCGATACACTGAACGATACCGTTTGGAAGTATCTTGAAGCTTAGGTCATTGGCGTTAAGTAAATCTTGAATATCTTGCGTCGTCGCTGACGTTATTTCTTTCCCCCAAAGCAGCAGTGGATGTATGGTTTTCACTTGAAACATACACACATAAGCATTTTCTGATGGATGATCTTCGACTTCTCCTCGAAACCCAATTAGCAACCCTCTGAAAAAGAGAAAGTTTTCTAAATTACCGCCCATCCAATCTTCATAAACAAGCTGAGATCCCCACACAGCTTTAACTTCACTCGGCGTAAAGCCAAACTTGATAGGGCCAAAGCCATTGGTTAGTGATATTTCGTACATAAATTAACCTTGGTGGTTGCTTAGTGCGCTCCTGACCTATCGGACTGTGTTCGATTCGCTATGCTAGGGTGTAAGTTCTCTCAAATTTGCGGGTATTACCTCATTTTAATGTGTTTGGTTGGATCGGATATTGAAATAAAAGAACCCGCAACTAACAAGAATAACTGGAGAGGTTAAAGCCAGCATGCCAATAGATTTTGGATAACCAAGGTAAGCGTAAATAGCTAGCAAAACTAAAGAGACGATCAAAGATACACTTGAGCCTAAGTGATGTCTTATGAGCTTACTCCAAGTCATTAACCAAAGAGTGGTTAGCGCTGTAACTGCCGACGTCATAAATAGCAAACCAGACATACCACTAAGGTGTTGATCTAATGGACTCAAGCTGATGAGCCACCCAAGCCCAAAACTGTAGATATATAAGAAAACAGATAAGAACAGCTTAAATATTAACTTCATAATAATGATACATCACTCCGCCGTTTGAGGCTGTGCGAGCTGCCCCTATGTTTGGCCTAAAATTGTTGGCTGTCCATTCATTGCCGCTTCAACTTTTCCAGTACCTACTGTTCTAGTCCCCTCCAACAGTTCAAACTTAACGCCACAGCTTAACGCCGAATAATCAACGTCCTCTGGGTGCATCAACTCGATAGATCCGATAAATTCCTGCCCTTGTTGAGAATCCCCTGGCACTTCTAAAAAACGGACGGCTAGATAGTCTTTAGTGCCTAAGACGACAATATCAGGAGAGTAACCAGCACCAACTGGCATACATGCTCTTCCACTTTCAGACTCTTTGAGAAAACAAATCTTTGCTCGAATACACTTCATAAATTTAAACATAACGCCCAATTAAGGGGTGAACAACGCCTCCACCCAAACCTAAAGCATTCTGCCATAAACACTAAATTTGCAGTAAAAGCAAAAATGCCAAGCGTTGTGAATCCCTCTTAAATTGCTTGTATGGATAATTAACCCACCTAATTGACCCTTTACACCCAGTTTCGGGTAATGTGAGACCCAGGCGTTAGCTGCAACTAACGCTTTCCTTGTCGTAGTTCGATTAAATGATGGCTCCTCTATTG
>NZ_JAIMJB010000032.1 GCF_021295345.1 Motilimonas eburnea | reverse complement strand
CGATAAAGCAGGATATTAGCGAAAAAGATAGCTTGGCAGCCAAACGTAGAAAGTCAGGTTGGTCCGGCGAATATCGTTCAAAGATTATATTTGGTTGAAAGTTGAACAAAGTGGAATCCCGCCCTGGGTGTCGACTATGGTCGAAGCCAGTAAGTTGGGAATGGGAGATGAGATCAAAGCCCTGCCTTTGCCTGAGCCTCCCGGTCATATGTTCTTAGGCGTAGCCAATGTGTCTAATCAACGCGATAGGATCATCAGAGATTACAATCTGGTTCATAAAATTTTCAAGGTCACTTATGAACAATTGCTCACCGAGGAATTAACCACACAAAAATAACAGAGGCATTGAAAACAGCGCTAATCAGCTTGGTTTATGCTGATTAGCACCTTGGTTTCTTGCTATTCAATCAGCTCAGGGATCACACTCTGTTTATTATCCTCTGTTTCGGTTTTACCATAACCAAAGCCGCGCAAGCCCACCACGTGTACGTGTTCGTTTTTGCCGTGGGTTTTACGAATAAGCTTATAGGTGGTGCCGTTTTCAGGACTGATGTTTTCCGGTGCGGCGATGATCAATTGCATATCTTGGCGCTCACACAATTCAAACAGGGTGGCAATGGAGCGCGCATCCAAACGCGCCGCCTCATCCAAGAACAATAAGCGACAAGGTAGAATATCACGAGCACGGAAACGGCGTGATTCTTCTTCCCAAGAATGCAATACCATCAACAAGATAGCTTGACCCGTACCGATCGCTTCACCGGTAGAAAGGGCGCCGCTCTCGGCGCGTAACCAACCTTCGGTGCCGCGGCAAACCTCAATTTGCATTTCGAGGTAGTTGCGGTAATCCAGTAAAGCTTCACCTAATACCTGATGGCTGCGCTCACCTTGGTCGATATGCGGGTTAAGGCGCTGGAACAATTTCGCCATGGCTTCTGAGAAGCTCAGCTCGTTATTACCAAACAAGTCTTGGTGCTGGGCGCCCTGCTCGGCTAAGGCATTGAGCAAGGTTGAGTACGCTTCACGCAGTGACACATTTAAGCGCACGCCCGCCACTTGACCAAAGGCCACGCTTTGCAGGCCTTGGTTCAGGGCGCGAATGCGGTTTTGCTCACGGCGAATGGTGTTGTGAATCTTACTGGCCACTTCATGGGCCGAAATCGACAGATGTGATTCACGTTGTTTTAGCTCATCCGTTAAACGGGCTAATTCAATTTCCATTTCCTCGATGGCTTCAACCGGATCATCGCTGCGGATAATGTCATGGCGAATACGCTGTTTCAGGTATTGATACACCGCCACGTAGAACATCACCTTGCGCTCTGGCTGGCGATTATCTTCCGAGAAACGCAGCGCATCGCGCAGCTCTTCATCGTGTGCAACCGCAGCGCGAAGCGTACCTAGGGCTTTGTCCGACATAGACTTTAGCTCATCGGCATCAAGGTATTTGAGCTCGGCGCGATCAAGTCGGCGCGCCACATCGTTGGTTTGCGCAATCGCGTTAACTAAACTCCAGCCTGCTTTTTGCTTCACTAAGGTCGCACGCGCTTGCTGATAGTGTTGCTTAACGGATTTTTCGCTGCTGGCTAAGGTGGCCACTTCTTTCTCGGTCACCTTTAGGTGCGAATTGGTGCTATTGCGTTTAGCGCGCGTCTCGACCAGATCCGTTTGGATCTGCTCTTTATGGGCTTTGGCCTTGGCTTCACTATCATGGCTAAGGACAACGCCTAAGGCGGCCAGCTCGGTATTTAGCTCTTGCAAGGTTTGCTGCTTAGCTTGAAGACCCGCATTAAGGGCAACTTGGGTTTGCTGCTCTTGGTTTAAACGCTCACGACATTGCTTCTCTTGTGCTTGAGCTTGTACGCGCGCTTTTTCTGCCAGGACTAACTTGGCTTTTAGCTCATCGTTGATTTGACTGGTTTGATCCAGCAAGGCTTGGGCATCGGCATAACCAAAGTGGGCTAAGCGCGCTTGCACTTGCTCTAAATCATAACATTGACGCTTTTTCGCGGTCAGCTGAGCTTCCACTTGCTCAAGGGCTGCTTTTAGCAAATCAATATCTTGTGGATCGTATTGTAAGTAATCAACTTCTTTAGCTAGGCCCGCTAATGCGCTCTTGTGCTGCACTAAGAACTGATTGGCTTGCTTTAATTCATTGGCGGCTTGCTGCGCCTGCTCTAAACGCGTGGCAATGCTAGCGTCGCCAATCAAATAGGCTAATGGCTCAATTTTATCGAGCAGTTGCAGCTGCTGTTTAAGGGCTTTAAGGCCTTGCTGCAATTGGCCCTGCTGCTGCTGCGCGGTTTGGGTTTGTTGCTCAATGTGTTTAATGGCTTGTTTATTTTCGGCCAATTGCACTTGCGGATCGCTTTCAAACACCACAGACAAGTGTGCGGCAATAAAGTCGTTAAACTGATTATACAGGCGTAATTTCTTTTGCTGCTCAAATGAAACCGTGCCAAATTCTTCAATCAAGCCATCGCGTGCCTTGTCTAGCTCGGCAATACGTGCCTCACGGGCAGCGCGGCCAAACAAGGGCGTTTTCGGCAGCGGCGAGTAACGCACTTGACGCGCCCCTTCACGCACCAATACGGCGTCGCCTAGCTCGGTGGCATTAAATAGGGCTTCATCAAAGGCATCGGGATCGCCTTGGATCAGATATAAATCTTCTGGGCAGTTGCTGATGGTCGCCAGTTTTTCAATGGCAAGGTCGAGATCTCGCACCACCACGCCGTAACGCGCCGGACCATAAAGGGCTGAGAAATAAGGCGCTTCTTCTAAGGTGATATCGTCATACACATCACTTAATAGCACCCCGCCTAGATCGAGCGCTATGCTGCCCAAGGTTTCGTCGGTTTCACCACCGGCATTTTGTAAGCGGCGAATTTGCTGCTCAAGCTGGGTTTTCTCTTGGTTTAACTGCTCTTTACGTTGCTTAAGGGCTTGCTCTTGTTGCAAGGTTTGCTGCATGGTGGCACTGACGCTGCTGGCATCGTCTAGGGTTTGCTCTGAAGCTTGCTCTAGCTTTTCTTTTTCCGCCTGTGCCACCAGCCATTTAGGCGCAAATTGAGTTAAGCGCTGATTACTGGCATTTAATGACGCGAGTTTTTCTTTATTGGTCGCCAGTACATCGGCTAGCTCGGCTTGTTGAGCGGCTAGGGTTTCTTGCTCCACCAATGCCAACTCTTGTTGCTCGGCCACTTGCTCGCCTTGGCTGATAGTCACATTGGTTTGGCCAGCATAATCGGCCAGCCAACTGTTTAACTGCTGCTGCTGTTGATGTTGGCGCTGCGCATCTTGCAAGCTGCGCTCTATCTCGGTTTTACGTTGCACTACGCCTAAGTAGCTTTGCTCTTGCGCCAGTACTTGCTTGGCTTGACCATGGGCTTGTTGGCGCGAGGTAACTTGCTCAATTTGGCTTAAAAAGCCGAGGGCCTTTTCAAATTTTTCCAGTGCTGCGTTGGCCATTTCTAAACTGTGTTTAGCGGCCAGCACTTGATGAGTCAGCTCTTCTTGCTCAGCTTTGAACAAGGCTAATTTGTCAGCCGCGAGCTCTGGCACTAAATCTGGCGCTTGGGCGCTGATTTTAGCTTGCTCTAGGGCCGCAACCGCTTGCTTGTATTGAATGGCGCGGGTTTGCTGAATATCCAGCGCTTGTTGATAGTCACTTAGCTGGGTTTTCAGTGAGTCCACTTCCGCTTCGGCACCAAGCTTGGCGGTTTCGCTTTCAAGAAACAAGATGTTCGCTTGTTCGAGCTTTTCTTGCTGCTCTTCCAATTGCGCTAAGGTGATGTCGATTTCACCTTGGTACTGGGTGATTTTTGATTGCAGGGCAACAGCTTGCAGTACTTTTTGCAGCATGTCGCTGGCCAGCTCTAATTCTTGCTCTAACATGCCTTCGCGCTGGGTTAACTTGTCTAGCTCGTGTTGCAAGTAAACAATGCGGCCTTGCTCTTCTTTTAATAGCTTTTGCGTGGCTTGCAACTTGGCACGCTGCGCCAATGCTTGCTCTGAGTAGGCTTGTCGCTGACTGCCTAAACGCACGTATTCCGCCGCCACATAGTGGGTGGTTTCCGTGATCAGGTTTTTAAACAAGTCACGATCAGACTGGGTTTGTTTGATCCGCTCTAGGGTGTGACGGTTTTCTTTGATCGCGGCTTCCATGTCTTGGAAGGCTTTGCGTATACCACTGTTTTCAGGTAACAAATAGTCGCGCAACGAGCGGGTAATGGTGCTGGAAATACCGCCGTATAAGGAGGCTTCAATCAAGCGGTATAGCTTGCTGCGATCTTTTTGGTCGCGCATTTTTTTCGGGATCACGCCAATATCAAACATAAAGTTATGATATTCGGTGATGGAGTTGTACTTGGTCACGCGCACGCCACCAAACTCTGCCGCCGCGGCGCGCAGCTCGCTAAATTGGCGCACCCGAGATTGGCCTTGGCTTAAGGATTCCAGTAACAGCTCGGTCGGCTTAACGTCTTCAGGTAAATCTGTTAGCGCAAACGGCGTGATGTTTACTTTTTTATCACGCCCAGCGATTTGCTCTAGGTGAACCCCTAACCAAATCAGTTGATCGTATGAGTTTCTAACCTGCAATAAGCTATAACACGGACCGGCTTTTAGCTTACCGTACAAGCCCTTATCGCGTGATGCATTAGAGCTACCCGCTTCGGTGGTGTTACGAAAATGCAACAAGGTTTGGTCGGGGATCATAGCGGTAATAAAAGCCGCCATGGTGGTGGATTTACCCGCCCCGTTTCCGCCCGACAAGGTGGTGACCAGTTGATCTAACTCGAAGGTTCTGGCGAAAAAACCATTCCAGTTGACCATGGTTAAAGAGATAAATTTGCCGCGATTTGCCATGGTTACACCTCTAGCCCTAGTTGTTCTTCAGTCTCTTCGTCGTCGTTTTGTTGCAGCTTTTCATCTGTCGGCAGATCATCATCATGGACAATCGCCTCACCATCGCGAATTAAGCGCATTTGCACTTCGCGAGGATCTTCATCGGTGCGCACATCGGCGCCAAAACGAAATACCGCTTCGTTTAGTGTAAATTTGTCGACACCACCAATTAAGGTCAACATGCCAAGACGGCGAAAACGACGTAAACAGCCTTTTACGCGATCTTTTAATTTTTGCTTGTCTAAATCCGAACCACCACTGCGCTGATTCACCATGCGCAGTAGCTGGGTTTCATCGGCTAGGTTGCTTAGCTCTTCCAGCAACTCGGTTAAGGTAAATACGCCTTCGTTGGCCAAGCGCTCTGGGCTTAAGTACATGTAACACAAAACCTTACCGACCAGCATATCTAATTCAGACAGCATGCTGCGGCCCAACAAGGCGTTAGACTTGGGTCTTAGGTAGAAAAAGCCTTCCGGCGCTTTGATCAGCTCTACCTGATAACGGCGGTAAAATTGATCCAGCGCCTCATAAGCATCAGCCAAGTAAGAATGGGCCTGAAAATCATCACTGCTGATATGGCGACCACTGCGTAATTGCGCATCAATTTGTGGAAACAGCGGGTTGGCCACGGCACGGGCTAACTCAACTGAAAGGTAATTGTCGTTACTGTCGTTTAAGTCAGTTAATTGCATGTTTTGCTAACTCCTGCCGATACGGGCAAAAAGTAAAAATTTCAATCGCCCTATTGGGGCAGGCTGTCGTAGGTGTCAATGTTATGGGCTTGCACCTTAGCTCCGGTTTCATTAATGGGCCGCCACGGCGCTTGTTGGCCAGTAAATTTGACTTCGGCACTGGCAAGGCCCAACTTACAAGCTTCATCTATGACTAAGCGAGCAATATCAAAGTGCTGCACACTGGGGTAATCGGCCAAAAATTCACGCAGAACCGTCGCCAACTCAAGAGGCTGTTGATTTTGCTTAAATTCGGCTAGATAGCTTTCGACCCTTGCCGCCACTTCATTTTGGATATCCACCAGATCTTGGTATTCCATCTCGTCGGGCATATCGCCGGTGACGTTCTCATCACGGAAACTTAAGGTTTCATCTCTGAGCTCAAGTAGCCTCGCTTCGTCGGCAATCACTAAGTGCCAATTATGTTCGCTGAAGTTTTGCACCGATTCGCGCAGACGCTGGCTAAAGGCGCGGTTTTTATCCATGTCGATAGCGGTGCGGATAAACTTGTGCACATGGCGATCGTAGCGGGTCCAGAGATCGATGGATTGCTGGCCCCAGGCGATAATGCCATCAAGGCGCGCTTGTAAATTAAACACTAAGGTGGCGATATGCTCATGATCGGCATTACCATGCACGGTTTCTTGAATATTAAGTAGGCCCGCTTGTAATTTATCGCCCGCCGAGGTCAAGGTGTCTTGCAGCTCTCGCAAGTGGCTACTGGTTTCTGCCAATAGTTGCTCACACGCGCTAATGGCCTGACTCCAGTTTTGATGCAATAGCTTAGCGATATCGTCTTTGGCATTTTGCTGCTGACTGTCCATGGCACGCTGGGTTAAATCGATGCGCTCGAAAATATCTTCTACCGAGTATTTCAGTACGCTGTAAACCGCTTCATCCCAATAGCCCTCATCGCCACCGGCTTGCGCCGCTTGATAAACCTTTTCTATTTCCGCTGCCACTTGGGTCAACAAAATAGACAATTTAACGTTGGAATAGGTTTTTTGCTGCGCGTAGAAATTCACTATCCCCAGCGCCAGAGGCGTTAAACGATACAAGCTGGCCGTATCAACCGTGTCAGCACCAAAGCGGTTAAACAATTGCTGACGACAAAAGTCGTTGATGGCGTTGTTGGCTCGCTCGGTTTGGGTTTCATCCACTTGCGAGAAGATATCGCTAACAAGGCGAAACGCATCATGGAGCTGGGCTTCGGTTAACTCGGCGCCCACTTCTTGCTCGGCAATCACAGAGACCGCAATCAAAAAGGCGAGTCTGTCCGAGGACAAATTCAAGTTAAACCCTTGATCTTTGACCCATCCTACCAACTCAGGCAGGTTTTTCTGTGCGTCTGTGGTGTTTTTACTGGCCATCTAAGTCCTATACATCACTGAGGTGAAATATGGTGTTATGCCTTAGATAGATTGGCGTTCAAATATGACGCGAATATCAATCAAAAGGCAAAAATAAGCTGGCTATTCTGGCACAAGCCAAGCGCGGAGAAAACTGGTAAAATTTGCGCAATTTCGCAAACGGAGATATTGCTGTGTTTTTGCTCAAAAAGTGGCTAGGTGGATTGGTTAAACCCGTGCCTTTTTCGTTAACCTTGATCACCCTTGGCTTACTGCTACTGCTATTTACTCGTAAACAAAAGCTGGGCAAATTTGTTGCGGCTAGTGGATTAGTTTGTATCACCTTATTTGCCAGTGAGCCTGTCAGTGGTTATTTAGTTGCCAATCTAGAACGTCAATATCCCGCGTTTAATACCGAGCAGCCTGTTGATATGATTTTGGTGCTGGGCTCCTATGGCTTAGCGGATCCCGACCTCGCCATCACTGGGCAACTTAGCGCTACCGCCCTATCGCGCTTTAGTGAAGCCTTTCGGATTTGGCGCGCTAACCCCAATGCGACTTGGGTGGTCTCTGGCTCAGGGTTTGGTGATTCCCAGTCACACGCGCAATTAATGGGAACCCTTGCCATCACTTATGGTGTGCCCGAGCAGAAAATCATACGTTTGGATAACACCCTAGATACTCCCCAAGAAGCGGCTGAAATGGCCAAACTCATGGCAGGTAAAACCGCCGCGCTGGTGACATCGGCCACCCATATGCCAAGGGCTAAAGCCTTGTTTGATGTTCACCAAGTCAGCCCGATTGCGGCGCCAGCCAGTTACCATCAGCGCAATTCTACTCAGCCAGAGCCATTAAACCGCCAGATACCTTCAGCCTATTATTTGTACCGCTCGGAGGTGGCCATGCACGAATATATCGGCATGTGGTGGGCAAAATTACGACAAATGACATGATGAAAAGTGATGCAGATCACATTTACGGCAATTATGAAAATTTATTACACATTTATTTGTTCAAATCACTACTTATCACCCTAGGGGCTTTTTATAATCGAGCCCAGTAAAAATTTTTAATAACATTCATTTGAATATCATTGGAGAAATGGACATGAGAACACCTCTAGTTATGGGTAACTGGAAACTAAACGGCACTAAAGCTTCTGTGGCTGAACTACTTAACGGCCTAGCTGGCCCTGCAGCTAATGCCAACGGTGTAGAAGTAGCAGTATGTCCGCCAGCTATTTTCCTAGGCCTAACTGAAGAGCTAACTAAAGACGGTGCGATCAACTTTGGTGCACAAAACTGTGACCTAAACGTAGCTGGCGCATTCACTGGCGAAACGTCTGCCGTGATGGTTAAAGAATTCGGTGCTAAGTACAGCCTAGTTGGCCACAGCGAGCGTCGTACCCTACACAACGAAACCGACGAAGTTGTTGCAGCTAAATTCAAAGTGATCCAAGACAACGGCCTAGTACCTGTTCTATGTATCGGTGAAACATTAGAAGAGCGTGAAGCTGATAAAACTAACTCAGTTGTTGAAACGCAACTTGCTGCGGTTATCGCTGCGCACGGTGTTGCTGCACTAGAAAACTCAGTAATCGCATACGAGCCAGTATGGGCTATCGGTACTGGTAAAGTAGCGACTAAAGAGCAAGCTCAAGAAGTTCACGCTCACATCCGTCAATGGCTTGCAGCGCAAGATGCTAACGTTGCTGCTAAAGTACAAATTCTTTACGGTGGCTCAGTAGGCCCAGCTACAGCAGCTGACCTATTTGCACAACCAGATATCGACGGTGGCCTAGTAGGCGGCGCTTCTCTAAAAGTGGCTGACTTCACTGCAATCATCGAAGCAGCAAAAGCTTAATTTTGCATGGTAGGAGCGGTTTTTAAAGCACGGACAGTAAGCCCTGTGTATGCCATTTCGCGATATAAATGTCGCTCCTACGACAAAAATTGAACAATAAAAAACGCGCTACTAAGGCGCGTTTTTTATTTAAATCTAGCTAGGTATTAACAGTAATACGCTTCAACTGCGCCTTTTAATTTAATCAAGAGCGGCTGACCACGACGATCAAGAGCTTTTGGTGATGGCACCATCACCCAACCTTCACTGATGCAGTACTCTTCAACATCGAAACGCTCTTTACCGTTTAGCTTGATACCGATATCAAATTCGAAAATTGCTTCTACGTGGAACGGGCTACGTGGGTTTGCCGATAGGCGATCGGGTAATTCAGGTTTGTTTTCGCTCATATTTTTTAACCATTAACTTCAAAAAGTGCTCCATTGTAGTCAAACTCATCAGCGGCCTCAATCATCAAATTGTTTCTCTGTTTTGATTCGCTCTGACCCCGCAAATAAGTGAAAACCCGTATAAAAAAACAGCAAAATCGGGGTATGTGTTAATTATGTATTCAGTTTCGCCATGACATACTGAACTTAGTTAAACAACAGAGGTAAGCATCATGGCTGAAAAAATCATTAGCGTATTTGACAAGTCACTTAAGCGCATCACATTACCTTCGATGACCATGGCAGAATTTACCCAATTACTAGCTGAAATCAAACGCCAACGTGAGCAGGTAAAATCATGTTAATCCTCATGACGTTAACTTTTCTCTATCGCTGGCGAATGGCACAGAGCACAAAGTTTGAACCCAATAGTTAATTGGCTATCACGTTTTCTCTCTGCTTAACCCCGCTAGCTCAAGGTGATCAACTGCTGTTGCAGGCTGGCCACTTCATCACGCATCGCTGCGGCTTGTTCAAACTCTAAGTTTTTAGCGTGTTCGAACATTTTCGCCTCACAATCCGCAATTTGTTTCAATAAGGTTTGTGAATCAAGCTTGCCATAGCTTGCCTTAGGCTCTGCCACCTTACTGACCTTGCTGTTGCCTGTGCCCAGCGCCATGATATCTAAGATCGCCTTGCTCACCCCTTTTGGCGTAATGCCATTATCAAGGTTAAACTGATGCTGCAGCTCTCGGCGACGCTCGGTCACGTCGATGGCTTTACGCATTGACTTGGTTACCGTATCTGCATACAAAATCGCTTTACCTTTCACATTACGCGCGGCGCGACCTATGGTTTGGATCAAGGAACGCTCAGAGCGTAAAAACCCTTCTTTGTCAGCATCTAAAATGGCCACCAAGGACACCTCAGGCATATCTAAGCCTTCACGCAACAAGTTTATCCCAACCAACACATCAAACTCGCCTAAACGTAAATCACGAATAATCTCCATCCGTTCAACGGTGTCGATATCGGAATGTAGATAACGCACCTTAACGCCATGATCGCTTAAATACTCGGATAAGTCCTCGGCCATACGCTTGGTTAATGTGGTTGCCAGCACCCGTTCATTTTTAGCTGTTCTAATTCTAATTTCTGACAGTAAATCATCCACTTGAGTTGCGACTGGGCGTACTTCTATTTCGGGATCGAGTAACCCGGTTGGACGAATGATTTGCTCGGTATACTCGCCATTGGTTTGCTCTAGTTCGTAAGGCCCAGGCGTGGCGGAAACGTACAAGGTTTGCGGCGCAATACGCTCAAATTCGTCGAATTTAAGGGGGCGGTTATCTAATGCTGAGGGAAGTCGAAAACCATATTCAACCAAGGTTTCCTTACGTGACCGGTCACCTTTAAACATGGCGCCGATTTGCGGCACGGTTACATGGCTTTCATCGATGATCATTAAGCCATCGGCTGGTAGATAATCGATCAAGGTAGGCGGCGCATCGCCCGGAGCGCGACCAGAAAGATAGCGTGAATAGTTCTCAATGCCAGAGCAGTAACCTAACTCCTGCATCATTTCAATATCGTATTGGGTGCGCTGACTGATCCTTTGCTCTTCTATTAACTTATTATTATCAAGTAATTGTTGCTTACGCTCGGCTAGCTCTACCTTGATATTTTCGATGGCATCTAAAATAGTTTGTCTTGGCGTCACGTAGTGTGTTTTGGGGTAAACCGTGATCCGAGGAACATCATTGATGCTTTGTCCGGTTAAGGGATCAAACAGGCTTAAGCGCTCAACTTCACCATCAAACAATTCAATGCGCACCGCATGTTTATCCGATTCTGCCGGAAAAATATCGATGACTTCACCGCGTACGCGAAACGTACCGCGACTGAATGCCATGTCATTACGGGTATATTGGATCTCTGCAAGGCGGCGTAAAATATCGCGCTGGTCGACAATATCACCTGTGGTTAGATGCAGCATCATAGATAAGTATGACTGAGGATCGCCCAAACCATAGATAGCCGAGACAGAGGCAACTATGATGACATCACGGCGCTCCATTAACGCTTTCGTTGCCGATAAACGCATCTGCTCGATATGATCGTTAACCGAGGCATCCTTGTCGATAAAAGTGTCGGTACTGGGCACATAGGCTTCCGGCTGGTAATAATCATAATAAGAAACAAAATATTCCACTGCGTTATTCGGAAAGAACTCTTTCATTTCACCGTATAACTGAGCGGCTAAGGTTTTATTAGGCGCCATGACGATGGTCGGGCGATTTAGCTCGGTGATTAAATTCGCTACGGTAAAGGTTTTGCCTGAGCCCGTCACCCCAAGCAGCACTTGGTGAGCTAACCCGTCATCAAAGCCTTCAACCAGCGTTTTAATGGCCTGTGGCTGATCGCCACTTGGCTTAAATGCGGATTCGAGTTGGAACGACTTCATCTATAGGACTCCTTGAGGATTTTACATAGATTAAAATTAAGAGAATGCCAGTGTTTTATTTTTCACTATCTTAACCTAGTAAAACCACTTTCATCAGGTTTTTAATACTTTTGACTCTCAGAGCGGCTAAACAAACCACTTGCTTTAGCTACATCGGCTGTTTTCAATCATAACACCTTAAAAACGGAGATTTGATGCCCTTGTGCCAGCTCAAGCCCATGTTAAGCGTAGGCTTTGGTTAACACGCAGCAATATCGCTATACGCATGGAAGCGAAAGTTCAAGCAAAATAATCTCGATTTTTTAATTTTTTGGGTTGACTATTCACACTAAATCACTTTCAAAATTGAAAATAATGCACAGTTGATTAATTAGCCACCCTGAGCCAACTCAAGTTGTAAGGATTTCATAACATGACACTATTGACATAATTAAGCCACTGATATTTATACATTTTGATTAATCCCCCCTTATTCTTTACGTTTTCCTCAAGCCAAGCACAGCAAGGCTTTGAAGCACTTAGCAGACCATAACTCACATACTTATCCACAAAAATAGTGGATAACTCAAGCCACGCCTTGTGCCATAGGCTTGCCAGCCAATTGTGAATAACTCTGATGAATACGGCAGGGGAAGACAGAAAAAATATTTTGTGATTAATGTAACAACTTTCATTTTTAGTTGATGTATTTCATCCTCAATTTTATCGCAAAAATTGAAAAATAGAGCATTGAAGCTAATTTCATCAACAACAGTCCAAAAAGTAATGTTTAACCCCCTTGTTCTGGCCCATAATCTCTCACTTGAGAGGGAGTGATGCCGTATCAGAGCTTAGAAATTCACCAACTAAACACAGAATCTGTTTTTTATTAGGTCAAGTGTTGACAGCGTTAACTTCGGGTTTTAATATGCGCCCCGTTGTTGAGACACGCCCTTAACAAGGCAGCATAAGTGGTAGTTAAGACCACAAGTTAAGATAACAGCCTAATTTGCAATTGTTCCTCCTTAGCTCAGTTGGTAGAGCGACGGACTGTTAATCCGCAGGTCGCTGGTTCAAGCCCAGCAGGAGGAGCCAAGCAAAGACAAAAAATTGAATAATTCCTCCTTAGCTCAGTTGGTAGAGCGACGGACTGTTAATCCGCAGGTCGCTGGTTCAAGCCCAGCAGGAGGAGCCATTCAATCACAAATCTATATTGTTCCTCCTTAGCTCAGTTGGTAGAGCGACGGACTGTTAATCCGCAGGTCGCTGGTTCAAGCCCAGCAGGAGGAGCCAATCTCTTTTCTCATGCTCTCTTTGTTTTTTAACCCCCTGAGATAATTATATTTATGTCTCAATATTCAGATATGCTATTTTTGTAGTAATGGATACCGTGTTAGACTCAAATAAATTACTTAGGCGCTGTGCCAAATCGGCCTAAAACAAGCTTGGAAGCGATATGAAAGAGTATAAACATAGCTTAATGATCACCAATATCATCATATTGGTGGCCGCGGTTGCGGTGCTATTAGCCATCAAACTTCATTTTTCGCCTCTCATTAATGAGAAAAATGAAGCTGTCATTGCAGACATCACACAGGCGATTTCAATCAAAGGCCCAAGCCAGGCAACGGTTGATGAATTAGCGAATAAATACAAACTTAGCCATGTCCAAATCACGGACAAGTCAGGCGACTTTACTTACATTGCCAGCAATGATATTGGCTCCCCCCTACTGTTTAAGCTGTTCTTCCCAAGTGCTGGCAAGGCCATCGAATTACAAACGAGCAACCTCAGCATCAACTTTATTAATAGCTTTGCTGCTATCGCCGACGTAGCGGTTAAGTTGTTCTACCAATTGTTCATTTTGTTTGTTATCACAGCTATTTTAGTAAATTGGGCTTACTTTAGATTAATCAGAAATTTAGAGTCGAGCTTGGTCAAAGAAGTCAGCTCTGAAAGTGGCGAAGTGAGTACATTTAGCCAAGTAACGGAGCAGTTACTCGAACAAAGACAACGCTTTCACCAAGTGATGCAAGAGCAGCAGCAGAAGATCCAAATGCTGGCCAAGCAAGTCAATATGGACAATTTGACGGGCCTGAACAACCGCCATGCTTTTCGCAAAGAGCTAACCCAAATATTAAGTGACGACGGTGATAACAGTGCCGCAATCTTAGCCCTTGTGCGCGCATCCGAGCTCAACAACATCAACCAGCAACGCGGTTACCAGCAAGGTGATATTTACCTTGCCGATATCGGCCGCATGTTAGTGCAGTTGATCAAGCGATACCCTGAGTGCCAGTGTTACCGCATTTCTGGCTCCGACTTTGCCCTACTCGCGCCCAATATGACCATCAGCGAAGCGCAAAAATTGGCCAAGTCTCTCAAGCACCAATTCGATGAATACCAAGCCCTGCATAACTTAGAAAGTGTTGCTTACACCGGGTTATCCTCTATCTCCTCTGGTCAGTTACCTGAGCAAGTGCTCGCCCGTGCCGATATCGCGCTGGCTAAAGCACAAACGGAAGGCCTAAACGCTTGGGCATTTGAGCAAAATGACTCTAATGAGACCAACCTTGGCCAATTACATTGGAAGAAGGTAATTGAAGAAGTTATCGAAAATCGTGCTGTGATGTTGCTGCATCAACCCATTCAAGCGATACATCGAAACATGAAGGGCTATCAAGAAATCTTCACCCGTTTTGTTGGCCAAAATAACGCCATGATCCCAACGGAGACCGTGTTTGCCATGGCCCAACGAATGGACTTGATCGTAAAACTCGAGCAAGTGATCCTTGAGACCATGGTCAGCCAATGTCGCCACAAAACCGATGGCTCGGCGCGCTGGGGAGTTAATATTTCAGCGACCTCTTTGCAAAACAGCGCGTTTATCGTATGGCTTGAGCGTTTATTACTGCGTGAGCCTAACATTGCGGCTTCATTGATTTTCGAGTTCGACGAAGAAGTGCTAGACCGTAACCTGGTGGCCAGTAAGCGTGTATTTGATATGCTTAAGCGCACCGGCAGCCGCAGTGCTATCAGTAAATTTGGTAAAGGCATAGGTTCGTTCAGATTGTTTAAAGAACTCAAGCCTGATTTTGTTAAGGTTGATGCAGGTCTTATCAGTAACATAGAGCGCGACAGTGCCAACCAGCAATTTTTACGCATGATAGTCGATGTTGCTCACCGTATGGGTTGTCAAGTGATTGCCGAAGGGGTTGAGCACCTTGAACAGAAACAACTACTAGAAAATATGTACGTCGATGGTTTACAAGGCTTCTTAATCTCTCGCCCAACGCCATTAGCAAAAGTTAAGTAGTTTTCCCTCTCAGAATTAGGCCTTACATAGCGTAAGGCCTTTTGCCAAAAGCGATTACCCCTTCACCACTCACTCTATAAAAGCGCTTTTTTTGCTTATTTCGAGCGTTAAAACTTGTTAAACTGTGCGCTCAATGATCAAGTGAATGATGATAATGAGCGAATACCTTCTGCTGCTAGTCGCGACTGTGCTAGTGAACAATTTTGTTCTGGTTAAGTTTCTTGGCTTATGCCCGTTTATGGGGGTATCGAGCAAAATAAGCACCGCGGTAGGCATGTCTTTTGCCACCACATTTGTGCTTACCTTAACCGCTGCCGTTTCGTATTTAGTGAACCAATACTTGTTATTACCCTTAGGATTAGGCTATTTACGTACCTTGAGCTTTATTTTGGTGATTGCCGTTGTGGTGCAATTTACCGAAATGGTGGTTCATAAAACCAGCCCTAGCCTGTATCGCTTACTCGGCATTTTTTTACCCTTGATCACCACCAATTGCGCCGTGTTGGGTTTAGCATTATTAAACGTCAATGAAGGCCATAATTTTGTTGAATCACTCATTTATGGTTTTGGCGCTGCCGTTGGTTTTTCCCTCGTATTGGTGTTGTTCTCTGCTATGCGTGAGCGCCTCAGTGCCGCCGATGTACCGGTACCATTCAAAGGGGCATCTATCGCGATGATCACAGCAGGCCTCATGTCCCTTGGTTTTATGGGCTTTTCAGGCCTAGTTAAGTTTTAATGGAGCAGTCACGTTAGATGAGTATTGGAATTGCTGTCATCAGCCTTGGTTTGCTTGCGTTAATTTTTGGTTTGATCTTAGGCTATGCCGCGATACGTTTTAAAGTTAAAGCCGATCCTATCGTCGAGCAGATTGATGCTATTTTGCCGCAAACTCAATGTGGCCAATGTGGCTATCCTGGGTGTAAACCCTACGCCAATGCAATTGCCAACGGCGATGCGATCAACAAGTGTCCACCGGGCGGTGAAGCGGTGATCGTCAAGCTGGCAGACTTAATGGGCGTTGAGCCCACTAAACTAGAAGGCGAAGAAAAACCGAAAGCGGTCGCCTTTGTCCATGAAGATGAGTGCATTGGCTGTACTAAGTGTATCCAAGCTTGCCCAGTGGATGCCATTTTAGGGGCAACACGGCAAATGCATACGGTGATTGCCGATGAATGTACCGGCTGCGAGTTGTGCGTGGCGCCTTGCCCGACAGATTGTATTGAAATGATCCCCATCGATGAAACCACCAAAACATGGCAATGGGATCTGCAGTCTATTTCAATTAAAGAGGTTCAGTAGTTTGATCCAGTCCATTTTGGCCCATATTAAACAAGGTAAACTGTGGCGTTTTGCTGGCGGGGTGTTTCCGTCTGAACGCAAAAGCCTTTCAAACCAACAACCTATTCTGCCTGCGCTGATTCCAACCGAATTGGTCATTCCACTCAATCAACATATTGGTGAGCCAGCCGACTTATTGGTCAAGGTAGGCGACTCCGTGCTCAAAGGGCAGCCATTAACCCACCACAACAACTTTCGTGCCCTGCCCGTTCATGCCAGTACGTCAGGCAAAGTAACAGCCATTGAATCAAGACCGAGTTGCCACCCCTCTGGTTTACCCGAGATCAGCATCATCATTGCTCCAGATGGCAATGACACTTGGATTGAACGCCACCCTACTACAGACATCAGCCAATTAGATCGCCATGCCATTATCGACAAAATTCACCTTGCAGGCATCGCAGGCAAAGGCGGTGCTGGTTTTCCAGCTCACTTAAAGCTATCGGGAAAAGCTGACATAGAGCTGTTAATTATTAACGGCATTGAATGTGAGCCCTATATTACTGCCGACGATATGTTGATGCGTGAATACGCTAGCGAACTAATTCAAGGCATTGAAATTATTGAGCAAGTGACACAGTGCAAACACACCGTCATTGCCATTGAAAGTAACAAGCCAGAAGCGATTGCCGCCCTCAGTGAGTATAATAACGAGCAACGCCGCGTCACGGTAGTGCCAACTAAGTACCCATCGGGCGGTGAGAAGCAACTGATAGAACTGATCACGGGTAAACAAGTGCCGAACAAAGGCTACCCCATAGACATGGGGATATTGATGCACAATGTGGGCACAGCGTTTGCGATTAAACGGGCAGTGATGGATGACGAACCACTGATTTCACGCATTGTGACCATTACCGGTGAAGCCTTTGAACAACGTGGTAACGTGCACGCATTAATTGGCACGCCAATTGAACAGTTAATTGCCCCTTTTAATTTACAACCCCAAGATAACCAAACGCGCTTGATCATCGGCGGCCCCATGATGGGGTTCACGTTGCCCAGCGCCAGTGCTCCCATTATAAAAACCACGAACTGTATTCTTGCCCCTACCGAGCAAGAATTGCCGACACCCGGGCAAGAAATGGCCTGCATTCGCTGTGGTGAGTGCGCCGATGCCTGTCCTGCCTCTTTACTGCCTCAGCAGCTTTACTGGTATGCCAAGTCAAACGACCATGAAAAACTGCGTGAATATAACCTATTTGATTGTATTGAGTGTGGCAGTTGCGCCTATGTGTGCCCGAGTGAGATTCCACTGGTTCAATACTACCGCATCGGCAAAGCAGACATTCGCCAACAAGAGCAAGAAGCGAAAAAAGCCGAAATAGCCCGTGTGCGCCATGAAGCGCGCCAAGCTCGCCTTGAGCGTGAAAAACAAGAGCGCGAAGCGCGTAATAAGGCTGCCGCTGAAAAACGCAAAGCACAAATTTTAGCTAATCAAGAAAAAACGCCGGCCACTGCATCAACTGATCAAGATGTACCTGCCAAGGATGCCGTGGCTCAAGCATTAGAGCGAGCTAAAGCTAAGCGCACAGCCGAACCACAAGATGATGATATGGCCGCCGTTAGAAAGGCGCGTAAAGAGCAAGCTAGACTTGCCAAACTTGCGAAACAGGCACAAACAGAAGACGCGCCAACACAACAAACCAAGGCAGAAGCAACATCAACGGCTAAAACCACTAATCCAGCCGTTGCTGCTGCCCTAGCCCGCGCCAAAGCCAAAAAGGAAGCGCAGCAAGGTGAACAGCCAATAACGCATAGTGATTCTGAGCCGGCGCCATCATCAGCCCCGACTAAAAACTCAGCTGTTGCCGCGGCCATTGCACGCGCTAAAGCGAAAAAAGCAGCCCAGCAAAGCGAGGCTGAAACTGAAACTGCAGCTAAAACAGAATCTGAGCCAGAACAGTCAACCGCACCGACTAAAAACCCCGCGGTAGCGGCAGCCATCGCTCGCGCTAAAGCGAAAAAAGCAGCCCAGCAAAGCGAGGCTGAAACTGAAACTGCAGCTAAAACAGAACCTGAGCCAGAACAGTCAACCGCACCGACTAAAAACCCCGCAGTAGCTGCAGCCATTGCTCGCGCTAAAGCGAAAAAGGCAGCCCAGCAAAGCGAGGCTGAAACTGAAACTGCAGCTAAAACAGAATCTGAGCCAGAACAGTCAACCGCACCGACTAAAAACCCCGCAGTAGCGGCAGCCATTGCTCGCGCTAAAGCGAAAAAGGCAGCCCAGCAAAGCGAGGCTGAAACTAAAACTGAAACTAAAACTGAAACTACAGCTAAAACAGAATCTGAGCCAGAACAGTCAACCGCACCGACTAAAAACCCCGCGGTAGCGGCAGCCATTGCTCGAGCTAAAGCGAAAAAGGCAGCCCAGCAAAGCGAAGCTGAAACTGCAGCTAAAACAGAATCTGAGCCAGAGCAGTCAACCGCACCGACTAAAAACCCCGCAGTAGCGGCAGCCATCGCTCGCGCTAAAGCAAAAAAGGCGGCGCAGCAAGGGGAAGCCGTTAATGCCTCTGACAAAGCGCCTGAGCTAGAAAAACCGGCTGCGGCAAGTAAAAACCCAGCCGTGGCAGCAGCCATTGCTCGCGCCAAAGCCAAAAAAGCCGAGCAACAGGCGAAACATGAACAAATGCAACCCGACTCCCAAAAGGACAATCGCTAAATGAAACTTAACCTAGCCTCATCGCCCTTTAGCCGCAAGGCATTAAAGACGCCAGAGTTAATGCGCTTGGTCATGTTATGCCTGATTCCTGGGGTATTTGTTCAATGGTATGTATTTGGTTGGGGCAACCTGATCCAAATTATGATTGCTGGTATATTGGCTGTGGTCACCGAAGCCATTATTCTCGCCATCCGCAACAAACCAGTAATCAGAACCATCAAAGATAACAGTGCATTACTGACGGGCGTACTGCTCGGTATCAGTTTACCTCCCTACACACCTTGGTGGATCACCGCGATAGGTATCGTGTTTGCCATCTTAGTGGTGAAGCATCTCTACGGCGGCTTAGGTCAAAACCTATTTAACCCCGCCATGGTGGCATACGTGCTGCTGCTGATCTCGTTCCCCGTACACATGACAAGTTGGGTACCGCCAGAGAGTTTGATGCAGCACAGCGTCACGTTTGCCGATGCCTGGTCGTTAATTGCCAGCGGTTTTTCCATTGACGGTTACAGCTTGCAACAAATAAAAACGGCCGTTGATGGCACGACCATGGCCACCCCTCTCGATACCCTTAAAACCGATCTTGGCCATGGTTTAACTGTCAGTGAAAGCTTGAATAAACCCATATTTGGCACCTTTGCTGGCTTTGGCAGTGAATGGATCAGCATTGCTTTTCTCGTTGGCGGGTTATTTTTGCTAAAACAAAAAGCCATCGGCTGGCAGATCCCGGCGAGTTTTCTTGGGGGTCTATTTGTGATTTCTCTGATGGGTTATCTAAGCGATCCTGATACCATGGTATCGCCTCTGATCCACTTATTCTCGGGTGCCAGCATATTCGCGGCGTTTTTTATCCTCACCGATCCCGTGTCAGCATCAACGACACCCCGAGGACGTATAATTTTTGGAGTATTGATCGCGCTTCTCACCTATGTGATCCGCACTTGGGGTGGCTACCCTGACGCCATCGCTTTTGCAGTGATCTTAGCCAATATGTGCGTGCCTTTAATTGATTATTACACTCAGCCAAGTGTTTATGGGAGTCGTAAAGCATGAGCCAATCCAAGACCCGATTCGTCTCAAAAAACGGCTTGATCTTGGCCATCTTCGCGATCGTTTCAACCGCTGTCGTGGCCATCACTTCGAGCTTAACCAAGCCTATCATTGATAAGCAAATTGAGGCCCAATTAATCGCCAACATCAGCGAATTAATTCCAGCGGAGCAATACAACAATGACTTATTTGCTAGCTGCTTCTACAGTGAATCACCCAGCTTATTAGGCACCACCGAGCCGGTGCAAACTTGGCTGGCAAAACAGGATGAACACCCTGTTGGCCTTGCTATCGAAGCCGTTGCGCCCAATGGCTACAACGGTAACATTCGCTTGCTGGTGGGTATTTGGTACGATGGCTCCATTGCTGGCGTGCGCGTGCTAGAGCATAAAGAAACCCCGGGGTTAGGCGATAAAATCGAGTTAGCAAAATCCGATTGGATCACCAAGTTTAGCGGCTACGTACTGGAGTCAGAACAAGACGCTCGCTGGGCGGTAAAAAAAGATGGCGGCCAATTTGATGCCTTTACTGGAGCAACCATTACCCCAAGAGCCGTGGTAACGGCCGTCAAAAATACCTTGCTGTTTTACCAACGAAACCGCGACCACCTCTATCAACAAACCGGTAACTGTGGAGTCAAATCATGAGCCAAATTGACGATCTGACTAACCCAGACACGCACCATGATGCGAAACCTTGGGTTTCTGACGAAAGCAAAGAAATCATCAAACAGGGGTTGTGGAAAAACAACCCCGGATTAGTCCAACTACTGGGCTTATGCCCTTTATTAGCGGTGTCTTCCACCGTGATCAACGCCCTTGGCCTTGCCATCGCCACCACCGCCGTATTGGTGCTGTCTAACTGGATAGTGTCCCTAGTGCGCAATCAAGTGCCCAAAGAAATTCGCATTCCTATTTTCGTGATGATCATTGCTTCTTTGGTTACTTGTATCGAGTTAATCATGCATGCCTTTACCTACGACTTATATTTGTCACTGGGCATTTTTATTCCGCTTATCGTCACCAACTGCGCCATTATCGGGCGCGCCGAAGCCTTTGCATCGAAAAACGAGCCCGGCATCGCCGCTCTTGATGGCTTAATGATGGGCTTAGGCTTTAGCTTGGTGCTACTTGCCTTAGGCGCAATCCGTGAATTACTGGGTAATGGTACTTTGTTTTCGGGTGCCCAAGCCCTGTTTGGCCAAGGTATTCCCGATCTTACCATTACCGTGTTTAGCTCAGATACTTCGTTTTTATTCGCTGTGCTGCCCCCGGGCGCCTTTGTGGTCATGGGCTTTTTAATCGCCCTTAAAAATATCGCTGATAAAAAATAATTAAATATGAACAATACTAAACGCCGTGAGATTTTAACGCGGCTGCGTGAGCAAAACCCAAAGCCTGAAACCGAGCTTAACTTTAGCAGCCCATTTGAATTATTGGTGGCAGTCACCCTCTCCGCCCAAGCCACCGATGTCAGTGTTAACAAGGCAACGGATAAGTTGTTTCCCGTCGCCAACACACCACAGGCCATTTATGATTTGGGCGTTGAGGGGTTAAAGGAATACATCAAAACCATCGGGTTATACAACAGCAAGGCCGAAAACGTGATAAAAGCGTGCCGTATGCTACTTGATCTCCATGGCGGAGAAGTGCCCGAAGACCGAGATGCGCTCGTCGCCCTGCCCGGCGTAGGCCGTAAAACCGCCAATGTGGTGTTAAATACCGCCTTTGGCTGGCCAACCATCGCAGTGGACACCCATATCTTTCGGGTGTCAAATCGCACCAAATTTGCCATGGGTAAAAACGTCGACCAAGTAGAAGAAAAGCTACTCAAGGTGGTGCCTGCTGAGTTTAAAGTAGATGTACACCATTGGCTGATATTACATGGCCGCTATGTCTGCGTAGCGCGCAAGCCTAAATGCAACGCCTGTATCATTGAAGATTTATGTGAATTTAAAGAGAAAACCAGCGAGAGCTAGTGCCTGGTGGCCTTGCTGTTGCACGGTATTCGCCAGTACAATACATAAAAATAAAATCAAACCCTGTTTAGCAATTTTTGGAGTCAGCAATGCGTTTATTACACACCATGCTCCGCGTGGGCAATTTAGAAAAATCTATCGAATTCTATACTCAAGTGTTGGGCATGAAGTTGCTCAGAAAGTCGGAAAACGTGGAATACAAATACACCTTAGCTTTCCTTGGCTATGGTGAAGAGTCAGAGCAAACCGTGATTGAGCTGACTTACAACTGGGGTACTGATAGTTACGATCTCGGTAATGCCTATGGCCATATCGCCATTGAAACCCAAGATATTTACGCCACCTGTGATGCCATTCGTGCCGCGGGCGGTAACATTACTCGCGAGCCGGGTCCGGTAAAAGGCGGCACAACCGTCATTGCGTTTGTTAAAGATCCTGACGGCTATGCCATTGAGCTAATCAATGCCAAAGATGCGGGTAAAGGATTAGGTAACGATTAAGTCTACTTTATTAGCAAAAGGCCCAGCTTTTACGCTGGGCCTTTTTTGTTGAGAGCCAAAAGTTAAGCCATAAAGTTCAAGGTTGCTTGATCAAAGTTTCCTAGGCTTGGAAACAGCTCTATGATGTCACTCGCACTCAAGCCAAACCACTTAGCTAAAGTGGCGCTGTATTGCTCGGTACTCACTTGTGGGATCAAACGCCCCCCTTTGACATCAAACTCACTGCCCAAACGTTGGGGTAACAAGGTACCATAGATGTCTTGCCCTTTTACCGCACCGCCCATCACCATTTGATTACCAGCCCAACCATGATCTGTACCATCACCGTTCGAGCTTAAAGTACGGCCAAAGTCAGACATAGTAAAACTAGTGACTTGATCATTCACGCCTAGACTCACCATAGCTCGATTAAACTCACTCATGCTAGTGGCAAGCTCTGCTAATAGCTCAGGATGCTTAGTCACTTGCTCATCATGGGTATCAAAGCCGCCCATGGTGACATAAAAGATTTGGCGGC
Source organism: Motilimonas eburnea (assembly GCF_021295345.1). GTDB lineage: Bacteria > Pseudomonadota > Gammaproteobacteria > Enterobacterales > CBDFNC01 > Motilimonas > Motilimonas eburnea. The sequence continues at coordinate 11,265 of NZ_JAIMJB010000032.1, read as the reverse complement.
CTGTGCCTAGCTGGCTTTGGCTGGCAATCACCTTAGCCACGGTTTGTAACTGCTGTGACAAACGCCCTTCGCCAAAATCAGGTAAAGGGACTAAGTTTTCTAAACTGGCATTCATTGCTTGGCTATTGGCGATACCCGTTGAGAGGCCCTCACCGTAAACCTTAGCTAATCGACTTTGGCTAGCAGCAAGATTGCGCATCACACTTTGCTCTATTTGCTGTGCACGATTACTCGTCCCTTTGAATGCATGAATTTTGGCTTGGCCAGAGCGAGACATAGCAAAGGCTGACGTTTTATGTCCCGTTTGCCATGGATTGGTACCGGCAAGGGAAATATTACTGGCAAAATGGGGGTGGTCTTCAAGCAGCTCCAACATTCTCCCTCCCCACCCCGTGTTGATACTTTGTTTTTCTTTGCCATGCATCCAGCGTGCTTGCTGGTCGTTATGGGAAAACAAGTGCGCAGGGATATGGCTGCGTTTATTTTTAAAATCATCCAATGTCGTGGGTGCTAACAAAGTTCCAACCCCGCCAACAAAGGCCAAGTCACCCGTATTAAATATGTCATGAAGTGGTGCTAAAGCCGGATTCAAACCGGTTTCCGCTAAAGAAGAGATAGGCGATAGGCTAATCGGATCCACAATCGCCAAATTTTGGCGACTGGCTAGATAATCCGCTTTATCTTGACCCGACATCGGCAGCAACATATTCATCGAGTCATTGCCACCCAATAAAAATATACAAACCAGCGCCTTGTAATCATTGTATTGCTGCTGATTTAACAAGCTTTGCATTGCACTCAGTTGTGTTGACGTCAGCACCGCTGCCGATACCCCACCCTTAAGGCATAAAGACAAAAATGTTCTGCGATCCATATCCATTACCTTTGATGTGCGTATTCAGGTGAAACAACGAGTAAAAACAAGCAATAAGCAATTTGATATTGCAAATCTTGCTTCTCGGCCCAATCAAACACACCGAGTAGCTCCCGCCTTAATTCATCACTCATTTGCCCACTTAAAAAGACTTGATTGTAATAGTCAATTAGCGCGGTTTTTCCTTCTGCCTCAACCAGCTTGGCATGGTCAGAAAAGTCCACTAAGATTTGATTGCCAGTATTGTCATCCTTAGTGCTGGCAATGCGCCAAACTAAACTTGAATAATGATAATTGAGTAAACCAATACTGGTTGCACTGTTAGCAATTTGCGCCTCTGGCGCCACCAGCTCTGTTCCCGCTAGGGTTAATGGTTGATAATCAGGGCGATAAAAATTAAACACCGATGGCGAGCCAAGCGGCACTTGGCCATGCGTTTCATCTAAACCCCAAGTAATAAAGTAGCCAGATTGACTGTATGCGTTAAGCTCCCGCCACAACTGCGCCGTTTGCAATAGCGGCTCTTTCAATTTACCGAAATGCGCTGGCGCTTGGCTTAAATCACGCGCTTGGGGATCCATCAAAATAGCATAGATAACCGCTTTTAAATCACCGCGTATGCCTGAGCCATTATCGTTAAACACTTGAGCCACTCGGGCGACATAATCAGCGCTGGGGTTGGAGGTGGTTAAACGTTGGATCAACTGTTTACTAATAAATGGGCCGACATTATCGTGCTCAAATAAGTTGTCCAGTGCAAGCTTTAGCGCATTTTCTGGGCCTTCATTGGCCGCAACGACAGTGCCATTGAGCAACACTTTTTCCAGCTCCGAATGATACTCAGGCCACACTTGCATCAGTTTTAGGTAGTCTTTATTGGGCCTTGTCCATTTCGTACTATCAGCAAAGGTCCAACCGGTAAAAATACGGGCAAAACCTTCAATTTGAGTTTGATCGTAAGTAGCGATGGTGTTGCCTTGAGCGGTGCGTTTTGGCGTGCCATCAAGGTTTAACTCCTCTAACCCTATAGTAAATAGCTGCATCACTTCACGAGCATAGTTTTCATCGGGACGAATATTGAGCTCAACATTGGCTTTTTCATTGCCTAAGTGGCTTAAATATGTCCCCATCACCGGCGATAGGGTCACGTCTTGCAGTAAATCACGATAATTACCAAAGCTGTGCTTAAGTAATAAATCATAATAATTAAGCATGGCTTCGGGCTGACTGCGCAAATTGTTACCTGTATCGGACACCACAAAAATTTGGCTTAAGGCAAACGCGACCCGTTGTCTAAGTTGATCAGGTGCCCTTAAGCTGGCATGCCACCAAGTATCTATTCGATTAATGTAAGTGGCCTGCTCTTTATCCGGGCTTAACTTGAGTAAGGGTAAATGGTATGTCGGTGACAAACTAAATTGTTGCTCTAACCAAGCGTGGGCCGATAGATTGGTTGCTGCGTCTATCTCTGCACCTGTGGGGCCAAAAGTGGCTTGATGCAACAAGCGGCTAGCTTGAGCCTGCGTCATTTTTGGATAGGAAATCGGTGGCTGTGATCCGCCTTCTTCTTGGCTAGGTGCACTGTCGCCACTTCCAGAGCCACCACATGCCCCTAATATGAACATGATGGCCAGTAAGATCATGGCCTTGATTTGAATCATTAACTACTCCACTTACACAACGACTTCGTAAGGGGCCAGATTCTATGAATTATTTCCTGAGCATTCTGTTAGCTGTAACATAAAACACACGATTCAATAACAAGCGGTGTGCCTTACCTCGCAAACCTGAGAATATACACAGGTGCAAAGCAGTTGGGCATCAGCTGATGCCAGGACATGGGTGTGAAATGAACCATTGTTTATACTGGCTATTACCTTGGCTAATCACCCAAATGTGCAATGACTTCTTGTTCAATGTCACAAAGAAATTGTTGGGTATGTTCGTTTGTTAAATCTAAACTAAACCACCCATCAGTGCCCATTAAGCTTACACAGCGATAATGCAGTGCTATTCCTGAGGCCGTTTTCTCCAGCTCACCAGACAACTGAACAATCCCAGATTGAGTATGCAAACGGCTAATATTAAATTTCATGTTCACCTTAGGTAACGGTATCCGAATTAATCACTCAGGCAATTAATTTATCACCTAAAGTATTGTTTTTAATTATTTAGTTAGCAACACCTGCGCAAAAGAACTCAATGCGGATCCCACTTGGTTCATAACACATCATATGCTTAGCTGGGCCCGCTTTAACTAACTCGGGGCCAAATTCAATGTTAACGCCCGCATCGACAAGTTGCTGATGCAAGGCCTCTAGTTGGCTTAGGGTTTCAACTTGCAATGCCAAATGATGCAAACCAACATTGGCTTTTCTGTCAAAGGCCAAAGGCGCATCAACTTTAGCGTCCCATAAAGTCAGCATAATATAGCCATCGCTGACAAAAATCGCCGGGTAATCGGGATTACGTTTGACCTCATGCCAACCGAGTAGCCCAGTGAAAAACTGAGCACTGGCCTCTAAATTGGCCACGGTCAAGCCCACATGGTGTACGCCTTTTGTCAATGCAGTCATGTTATTTCCTTTATTATTTTCAGTAGGTTACACATCAAAAATAAAGCAAATAAATACAATTAACAAGACGCTTTTTTGGGCTAAACTGTTCGAGTTGTTAGAAAATGCCGACCACTTAACCAGAACCTTGGTTCAGCAATGCCGAGATTGATTACTGCATGGTATGATTGCCTTGTGTGAGGCGAGCTCGGCGAATAAGACAAACACAAGGCCACAACCACCCACAGTTAACCAATACTGAGGTTATTTACGATCCGCTGGATGATTCACCCCATCATTGGTTGGTATTTCACCCAGCTTAAGCGGATTGTTCCCCTCCAAACACGCCACGTTAAAACCATATTGGCTGGGATTAGAGCGGCGCTGATGATGGGTATAAATACCACAGTTACCACAAAAATAGTGCTTTGCCGTCATGGTGTTAAATTGATACCGCTTTAAATGCTCAGCCCCTTTAACGATGGTGATTCCCGACAAGGGCACCGAAGCAGCTATCGCGCCGCGACGGCGACATAATGAACAATCACAACGCCTTAGCTCTTCAAGGCCGTTCGGTAAATCAAACAAGATCTCGACGCTGCCACAATGACAACTTGCCTTATGCTGTTTTTCAATGGCAACGCCATCTACTTCTAAAATGCCCATTCTACCTCCTAGTTAGCTCGCTTCCATTGCATAGCCTTACCTCAAGCTCCCGCTAGTTTACGGGACAACTTCCTAATGATGACTTTGCCATAGTTATTGAGCCAATATCCTTGGCCAAATAACAGCACCGCAAGCCCCGTAAACAACCAAGCCTGAAAAAACAAGGAGCCAATCAGCATGGGAATGGCTAAAGCCTGTAATACGTTAATCACCGACTGAACCTTAAAACAGGGATCGCACCACGCGTCGGTATAAGGAAATGCCCCTGGAGCGTGGCGCAAATGGCCTTGCTCACCACAGATACTACAAATACCACAGTAGCCCTTTTTAACGCCTTGTTCAATCAAGGTTTTTGAGGAGTCTTGCCAAAGTGAGCAATAGCAGCCTCTTCGATTTGATTTCATTTTCAGCTTACCTTATTCAGTGATAGCCAATCGCTTTCAATACTAACCCCGTTAGCTAGAGTTAGCGCGTCACCTTACCTAAACAACCCAAATTCAACGCTAGTTTAGGTCACAATTTCAAGCTAAACAGCCGTTTAGCTGAGTGACTCTACTAGCCTAGCCCATTTAATTTAAGTTAACGTGATAAGCCTATGAGTGCCCCGCTGGGGGCAAAAGAAATAACCTACAGGAGCAATTTAATGAAAAAAGTAGCGGTGATCCTTGCCGGTTGCGGGGTTTATGATGGCGCGGAAGTTCATGAAAGCGTGTTAACCCTGCTTCATATCGCCAAAGCTGGGGCGCAGTATCAATGCTTTGCCCCCGATATTGAGCAAATGCATACCATCAATCACCTCAATGGTGAGGTGATGCCAGCCAATCGTAATGTGCTCATCGAAGCTGCTCGCATCGCCCGAGGTGACATTAAGCCTATCACAGAGTTAAATGTGGATGAGTTTGATGCCCTTATTTTACCCGGCGGTTTTGGCGCGGCGAAAAACCTCAGTGATTTTGCCGTAAAAGGCGCGCAGGCAGTGGTGCAAGCCGATATATTAAAAGTGTGTAAAGAGTTTGCCACCGCCGCTAAGCCAGCGGGTTACATGTGCATAGCTCCAGCCATGATCCCCCATGTTTATGGCACTGGCGCCAAGGCGACCATAGGCAACGACGCCAATACCGCAGCGGCGATCGCGGCAATGGGCGCAGAGCACCTTGAATGCCCAGTCGATGACATAGTAGTTGATGAAGCCCATAAACTGGTCTCTACCCCCGCTTATATGTTGGCGGGCAACATTTTAGAAGCCGATGCCGGCATCGCCAAATTAGTGGCCAAAGTGATTTCTATGGCGTAAGCCTGCTGTTTTATAGCAAACTCTTCGCCTGCCAAGATACCTTAGCAGGCTTATTTGCTAAGGTATCCATCTAGTCACACTGGCAACTTGCGCCTAACACCAAAGACAAAGGGAGCTGCAATAATGGAAATTCGAGCCGCCACTTCATCGGATATAGACGCGCTGTTACGCTTAAGTCATCAAATAGGCGCTTTACACTTTGAACAGGCGCCCCACGCATTTGTCGCACCAAGCCTAGCCGAGCGCGAATTTCTGCTTGATGCACTAAACGATCCCGCAAGGCTGTTTTTGTTGGCGCAGCGAGATAACCAGATAGTGGGATTTATTACCGCCATCATCGCGAAAAATGAAGCCGTGCCCTTTTTGCTAAAAGATCCCATTTGCCGAGTCGGCACCCTAATCGTCGATGAAAACGAACGCACATCTGGGATAGGACGTATGCTGATGACTCAATGTCAACAATGGGCGAAACAGCAAGGAGCCATACAAATGCGACTTGAAGTCATGTCTTTTAACTATGATGCACAAGCCTTCTACGACAAATTAGGCTTTGCTGAGCTTTCAAAAACCCTGTGGATGCCGATTGGTTAAGGCTTCAATAGGGCGACATGATGGGGGTCTAGCCTTTCGAAGCAAATTACGCGAAGTGATATCTGTATTCTTTTCGAATATTTCTCTTAACATCATCAATGGTATTAATACTATCAAAGTAACCTATGATAGTGTCATTAACTCTTTTGGCCACGCCTGAGGTGCCCATTTCGAAAGATTCATATGAATAAATAGTTGTATTTGGCTCAGAATCAATCTGACATTGGGCTACGGTTTGTGAAGCAACTCTTGATATGTTTTCTGGATGAATTTCTTCTCCAACATCCAAAAGGTCTTTATGCCAACTCGTGACGTAGATATAGCAGAAAACATCATTAGCCAATAGCTCAAAATCTACTATTTCAATCAAATCGCCCTTTACTCGCCATAAACACTCTTCGGCTTCCTTAAAAGGTGTTTTTTCATTTTCTAGTAGGCGCTTAACTTCGCTAATACCATCTAGCACTGTCCTACCTTTTGACTTGAAATACACAAGAGCAACATTTTTAATTAGCCCCCTCAACTCTCTTTCTTGACTAGCTGCGAGTTCTTCAGGCCACCAATATGAGTTTTTAAGCGGACATAATGGTGATAATTCATAGAAATGTTCCTCTTCTGGCACTTCAAAATATACTGAATATTCTTTAGAAGAAGATGACCCTTTCCTTAGTCCTAGTATTTGCTCGTTTCCATTCACTGTTCTTTTATAAATAGGAATGCCGCATTTGCTTCTCTCAAATCCAGTTGCGAGCAATTCTTCATCTAATATTTGTACGAGTAACAAATTCTTCATAATCTCTTCGCCAAACGCCTCAATAACCTGCGAAGCTTTTCAGCTTCCGGCGCCGAAGGCGCGGAGTTGATTGATTGGTTAATCTTTGAAAATGATTGGATAATTAAGAAATTCATAAACCTCTTTGCATGTCTTAATGATCTCGGCTCTTCATTTCTCTTTTGACCAGCCATTAATACATTCACAATACCAGTCATCCTCGAGAACTGTGAATTCGCCAAATAATTCAGGATAACCAAGTTTAATGTAAGCACCATATATCATTGAGGCACCCATTTCTAGAGCCAAAGAACCGTCAATCACCTCTTTCATTAAAACTCTGGCATATCCTTCTATTGCACCTGCATCACTGGGGCGTTCGATGTTTAGTTCTTTTAAAACTCTATTGAAATAATCGTCGGCTTCAAATTCATTTATGGGCTTCAGAAGCGTTGCAAGGATAACAAGGCTTGGTGAATCAACGCCTTGCTCCAGCAAACTCATAGCCCAAGCGCACTTGTACTCACTTCCGCCGCTGCTCATCGCAATTTGACCTAGAGCTTTATACGTTTCAATTTTCTGCGAATCGGAGAACATTTCTTCCCTCAGCGCACTGCCGCCGGAGGTAACTGGCGGCTTTTGTGCAGGGTTTATGCACAAGAAGTGTAGTTGCAGGAGGTCAGTTACTGCTGTTAAATTCCGCTCTGCCCATACTCACTGTATTTTTCGAACCAGCCATCGTCGGTATATATCTCACCACTTAAACCATCAGACTCTTTGGCAATATCGTGGCCATTTATGGTTACTTTAATCTCTTCATTTTCTTCTTCAAGTGCAAATAAGAAATCGTGTATTCCTGTATCGATGCACTCTGTGAGCAGTTTTCTTACCAATTCTTTTTGATCGCTTGAAAAACCACTCAGCTTTGACATCAATTCTCGCATACTGGGCGATTTAAGCCGACCTGACTCTAAATCAAGATAACGATTTAAGGCTTTATCTCTAAGCTCTTGAGAGATCAATTTTCCAAACTTCTCTGAATCTTTCATAACTCTCTCAATGGAATTTAGCGCCGCGCTCAGCCGCGGGCTAAAGTGGCACGTAATTGCGCAGCAATTTGAGTGACTCTTTTGATGGTCGGTTGCTGCTGCTTGTTAAGTGCATTTTCATATATTGCGCCAATCTTCTAGCTTAGTTTCTCGAAAAAACGTAACCCAATGCTTGTGATCAGGGTCGAAGGCTAATCCAAACTTAGGGCTAACAAGAAACCCGAATTTATTAAATATACCCACATCGTTCTTTGTTAGATAGCCTTCAAGCTCACCGAATTGAACGACCTCAAAATCTAATGCCAACTCCTCAAGATTAACCGTAACCTCAACGAATTTACCGCTTGAATCAAATCGATAAATACTCTCACCATAGTCGAGTTCTTTTAACCCAATAGAATTCACTCCGGTCCTATCTGGCGATCCACACCTCTTAATTACTTCAGATTCTGGTGAATCAAAAGGAATCTCATTTATCGATTTATATGGACGATGCATAATTCTCACTAGCACTTTTCTTGGTAAACCCGTACGGCTCCGCCTAGAACCAGAAAACTAAATAAATATTTATCAAAAGCTTACAAGAAACCTTAGCTATTAACTCTCATCCCCGAGAAAACAAACCGAGACGAAAGCATACCGAGCCCGACTCAGGCCCCCGTAAACAAACGAGGATAAGCTTTTTTGAGATTATATATCAATAAGTTAAGAAACTGATGTGAACAATGCGAGACTTTTCCATTAATTTACTGCACTAATAACAGGCAGAAAATTGATGGGTGTGTAGTCTTTTTGTTAGGCACAGCAGATCCCTCTACAAAGTTGGTCAGCTTTCTTCAGTAAGGTAGGATGACGGTGTTTACCGTGCATCTTGGTTATTGCCAACTTCGCTTCATCTAAACTGATACCGACCGCTGTTACATACAACGGATTTAAACTCTTTCCTCTAAACACTTCACAATCTCTGGGCGTATCTTTGAACGGCTTCTTGGCAACACCAATTACGTTGATTGTTTCTCCTAACGCTTTATACAAGTGCATGCCAAGCCCCGCTGCCTGTTCCGCACCGAGATTAACATAACCATCAACGATAATGGTTTCTATACTTTCTGCAACATCATCGAGTAAAGAAAGAATGCAGGGTAGTTCGCGCTTATAGAATGAGCCTGGTTCATAAGGCGCTACCGGACTGACTTCTTTAACAATAGTTTCATAAACATGCTCACAATCCCAATCACGAAATAGAACCCCTGCGACGACTGCTTTGTCATCCACATATTGAACATCAATTGCTAATTTCAAACTTTTCACCAAAGTATGCTATCCCACTTAATTTTGCTGACGGTCAGTGAGGTTGACCACAATCACAATACTGAAACTCATATTCGCTAGGTTGATTTGGATTAACCTTTACTTTCGCGTACTTAGCATCTCCTTTATCCATCGCTTTGACAGGTTCAGAGGTTTTGCTTAAGTCTTCAACCAGAACAGCTTTGTACTTTCTTCCGCATAACTCATATTCGAACGTATGATAGTTGGCTACAACCTCGCCCGGGACATCATCAAACAGTTGAGCAGCCGTCTTCTTCGTTTGCTCAACACTTTGTGTACTCATGTAAAGAGCCCACACTTCTATCCAACTTGAGCCCTTACTTTCCTCAGTATTTACCAAATCACTCGACGCTCTTTTTCTATTGAGCCGCATACTGGTCAACTTTAATAGTGTTAGTAGTTTTTTCATATCACTCCTTAAACTACTCTAGGCAAGTTGGGTACCTAACGTCTCATTCATATGCACCGTAGGAAAGCAAAGAGATGGGTGTCCAGCCTTTTTTGGCCTTTCGTTATACCAAAACCGCCAGACTGTTTTGCATCGCCAACATGTTTTTGTTAGGAGTTCAGATACTCCCAAACTTCATCATCAGTTAACCAGTTATCAAGAATTTCAATCCTAGACTCGAGCAGATTAGCAAGACGTTTGAAATCACTATCTTTACCAAAAGAGGTATTTTCTGGCTGTCGTCCTTCTTTCAAATACGGCAAATAACTTTTCCAAGCTTTAAGCAAATCTCTCAGGGCAGACCTTGGATGGCAGTCCCCTGATTCAGAAACATAATCAGTCGGACAATCACCAGAAAAAGCCCACCAACCAACGGCCCCGGGTTGCTCTTTCGATTCTATTGCCCAAATTGCGAAATGTGGCGCTACATCAAAAGCTGGCCATTCAGCTAAAGTTGGAGATACCAATCCGTTCAATTCGAGATACTCTAGGACATTGCTGCGCTGAGATCCTACCCAACTATCGTATTCATCATCTGTCATACTATTCCCTTGTGACTCCTAACGCTTGGTTAAATGGCTATGGATCATCGCCATCCTGTAGCGGTGAATATAACCACTCGAATGAATTATTTACGGACTCTTCTTCACCATCAAATTCTACATGATAATTGTGACAGTGTGGCACGGGGATTTTTACCTCGCCTTCACTGAAGCCCTTCAGCATTAATTTACTAACGTAACCCTCTATATCGCCATAGGCGTATATGTAGTTATGATTGTCAAATATGAATTGACCTTCACCAGTCACTGATGACACCCATAAATGACTTCTACCATCACGCTCAAAGTACTCTTGGTGCTCGTACAAAAATAACTCAAGTTCGTCGTAAGATAATGGATAAGGACTTTGGTATCTTCCAGATTCTTTTCCTAAACGCGACGCTAGCAAAACATGTAATACGCCAAAAGGCCCTTCCATTTCTTTGCAGAACTCAAGAATAAGAGGGATTTCTCTCGCTTTACAGCCAATGAGTAAACGAGAGAAATTGGGGTACTCCTCTACCTCATAGAGATCATCCCAGAACAGCTCTTCTTGATTATCTAAATTCCCAATTTTAAATATCATACCGACCTATGATTGACATTTAACAGTGTATTCACACTTTTCTTGGTAAACCCGCAACCTTACACCTAGATCAACCTTATAAAAATCATTTTTCATCAGACACTTAAAACTAAACTTCATCATTAACTCACCTCCCAGCGAAAAACAAACCAAGACGAAAAATCACCAAGCCCGAGTCTGTCACTCGTACATAAGCGAGCAAAAGCTTTTTGGGATTATATATCAATAAGTTAGAAGTTTATTGTGAACAAAGCGAGACTTTTGATGTTTATTTACCGCGCCAATAACTGGGCGCAAATGGGTGGGTGTCCAGCCTTAGCCTTTCGCCAGTCTTTCGCGTTAGAGTTTTCTAATTTTACTTTAACGCCTTGCTCTAGGATGTGAGTTCGCGCAAATTGATGGGTGACCAGATTTTGTTATTCTTACTTCCCCCCTCTGGCAGGATAGTTGTCACTACTTAAAATTTAACCAGTTGGGGCGTTAAGGCTTGATAGTGCCACGCTATAGTGAAGAACGAAAACAGCAGGTTTTGAACAAGTTATTACCTCCCTTCAAT
>NZ_JAIMJB010000031.1 GCF_021295345.1 Motilimonas eburnea | reverse complement strand
CTGAAAATACAGTTAGTTCAATTTAATATATGATTTTCTAGGAAAAGGAAAAATAAGCTCATAAAACGCCCATAGTGCATAAATTATCAGCAATTAGACCTTACTAATAATGTTAGATCTCGCCCTGGCCAACCCAAAACTTGAACGAGTATAAGATGAAAGTCGAGTCAAATAGGCTTTGTGTTCGACTTAAGTCGCAGGCGACTGAGAGAAGAATGGTTAAATATATGTTTCATTACAAGTTGTTATTTTACAAAGAATTAACATATGTGTCTAGGTTCTGAGAGCAAGATCAAAATTCTTATCATTGCTGCTTAAAAAAAAGTTTTTCGTCCTACCTTGATTATTTTTAAAACTACTATTAATAAAACTGTCATTCATTTGATCTATTTTTGATTAGCCTGCGAATTACTTAGTAATATTTAGCTTATTAATTGATATTGATTTTTAAGTGGTTTCTAAGCAATTTCCAAATGAAATGGCATGTTTATTAAAGTTGACTGTATTTCTGGTTTAAGCAGTTCCAGATGCGGCTTCAGACAGCTTTACAATTTTTGTACGTTGTTTACTTGGAGTCTTAATCTTAATGAAGAAGCTAGCTTTGATCACGGGTTCAAAAGGCGGTATTGGTTCCGCTATTACATGCAAATTAGTGGCGCAAGGATATCGTGTGATTGCCACTTACTATACTGGCAACCTCGAATGCGCTAAGAAATGGTTTGAAGAGCAAAACTTCACCGAAGAGCAGGTGCGATTACTCGAGTTAGATGTGTCAGATTCAGCCCAGTGCGCAGAGCGTTTGAGTGCCATTTTACAAGAAGAAGGCACCATAGATGTACTGGTTAACAATGCTGGTGTGACACGAGACGGTGTATTCAAAAAAATGACTGCCGAGCAGTGGCACGATGTGATTAACACCAACCTTAATAGCCTGTTCAATGTGACTCACCCTCTGTTTGCTGCCATGTGTGAAAAAGGCAACTGTCGTGTCATTAACATTTCTTCGGTTAATGGTATCCGTGGCCAGTTTGGCCAAACCAACTACTCAGCTGCTAAAGCCGGCATGATAGGTTTTTCTAAAGCGCTAGCAGCGGAAGGTGCTCGCAGCGGTGTGACGGTTAACGTGATTGCCCCTGGTTACACTGCCACACCTATGGTAACGGCGATGCGCCCTGATGTGCTTGAGAGCATCACTGGCGAAATTCCGATGAAGCGTTTGGCTAAACCAGAAGAAATTGCAGCGGCAGTGAGTTACCTGGTCAGCGATGAAGCGGCCTATATCACGGGTGAAACCTTGTCTATTAACGGCGGTTTACACATGCATTAAGCCTGTGTGGATAGAATTGAAAAGGATAGGGTTGAGATGGAAAAAGTATACATTGTGGCTGCAAAACGTACTCCACTAGGTGCGTTTTTAGGCAGTTTAAAGGACTTTTCGGCAGGTAAGTTGGCCGCTTGTAGTATCAAAGGGGCATTAGACGCCATCGATTTACCAGCGAACGAAATAGATGAAGTGATCGTAGGTAACGTGATCGGTGCTGGTCAAGGCATGAATGTAGGGCGTCAGGCATCTATTTATGCGGATATTCCGGCCTCGGTGCCTGCGTATAGCGTGAATATGGTCTGTGGCAGCGGTATGAAAGTGGTGATGGATGGCGTGGCCCATATTCGCGCGGGTGATGCGCAAGTGGTCGTGGCGGCTGGCGTTGAAGTGATGTCACAAATCCCATTTGCTGCTGGCGCGGCAATGCGTCAAGGCCAAAAAATGGGCAATTTAGCGTTAACGGATCTGCTGATAAATGACGGCCTAACCGATGTGTTTAACCAATATCACATGGGCGTGACGGCTGAAAACGTGGCGAAGCAAGTGGGCATCACTCGTGAAGAGCAAGACGAATTTGCCTTGGCGAGTCAACAAAAAGCCGTGGCGGCAATTGAAGCAGGCCGTTTTGCTGATGAAATCGTGCCCGTTGAAGTGGTGTCTCGTCGTACCACGACGCAATTTGCCGTCGATGAATATCCAAAAGCAAATGCGACCTTTGAGGGGCTAAGTGGCCTGCGCCCCGCCTTTGATCGTGAAGGCAGTGTGACCGCAGGTAACGCTTCTGGCATCAATGATGGTGCGAGCAGTGTGGTTTTAGCCTCTGAAAGCGCGGTGAAACGCTTAGGTTTAACGCCGCTGGTTGAAGTCGTGAGTTATGCGCAAGTCGGTTTAGACCCAAGCGTGATGGGACTTGGCCCTGTTGGTGCGGTCACATCGGCGCTGCAAAAATCTAATCTTAATATTCAAGATGTTGATGTATTTGAGTTAAACGAAGCTTTTGCAGCTCAAGCCCTCGGCGTGGCGAAAGAGTTAGCGAAAGAGCATGAGGTACCGGTACAAGCTATTTTAGAAAAATCTAATTTTAATGGCGGTGCGATTGCATTAGGCCATCCATTAGGGGCTTCGGGCAACCGGATTTTAGTGTCGCTGGTTCATGAGCTAGCTCGCCAACAAGGAAACTACGGGGTGGCTTCTTTATGTGTGGGTGGCGGTATGGGCACAGCAGTCGTGGTAAAACGCTGTCAGTAGTTAGCAACAAGGAAACTTGCTTTATCTTGGTCGACTGTTCAGATGAAGCATGGGATTTTAATAGTAAGTTGAAAACTGCGCTTAACCTTAAGTGCGAATTTAAAATTTAGGAGATAAACCATGTATACCGATATGTTTAAGCTGTTTAATGAGCAATCAGAAAAAGCATTACAGCCATACGTAAAGTTCAATAAGTTGATGGCGAAAAATGCAGAAGTATTAACTGAATTGCAATTAAACGCCGTGCGTACTTACAGCGAAATTGGCTTATCGCAAATGAAAGCGGCCACGGAAGTGAAGGATGTGTCTTCACTGGCTGTATTTAACAGTAATCAAATGGCCGTGCTTACTCGTCTATCTCAACAAATGATGGATGACAGTAACAAGCTACAAAACATCGCCAAAGAGTTTAAGCAAGATGTTGAAGAGCTAACCAACGAGAATATTAAAGCGGCTACTCCCGCTTAATTGTCGACAAGTCAGCCACCCTTTCTGGGTGGCTTTTTCCGTTCAAGAGGGTCAACTTATGTTTCAAAACTTCTTCTCGGACTATCTTGTCAAATTGCAAGAAAGCAACCAGCAATGGTGGCAGGACTTTGAGCAAGGCAAGGGAGCCGTTAATTCACCGCTGAATCAAGCCATGAACGAAGTCAACTTTGAAGACTTTAAGCAATTATTGCAAGGGGCGGTCAATCAGCCCACCGCCATGTTAGAGCTGCAAATGCAGTGGTGGCAAAAGCAGATGGAAATTTGGCAGAACGTTATCCTGCAAGAAACGGATAAGCCTTCAGTGATTGAAGCTGAACGCGGCGATAAGCGCTTTGCAGATCAAGCTTGGCAAGAGCAAGCCATCTATAACTTTATCAAGCAATCCTATTTATTGTTCAGTAAGACATACCAAGACACCATCAATGCCGTTGAAGGTGTAGACGAAAAGACGAAAGAGCGTTTAAGCTTTTTCTCTCGCCAGATGATCAACGCCATGTCGCCCAGTAACTTTATCGCGACCAACCCTGAGCTACTTAAGTTAACCATGGAAAAAAATGGTGAGAACTTAATTAAGGGCTTATCTGTGCTGCAACAAGACATGGCCAGCAGTGCTGATGTACTCAAGATCCGCATGACCAATAGTGATTCGTTTAAGCTAGGCGAAAACGTCGCTAACACGGCAGGGGATGTGGTATTTAGAAATCATCTTTTTGAGCTAATTCAATACCGTCCTACCACGGAAAAAGTGAATGCTACGCCGTTGTTGATCGTGCCGCCGTTTATCAATAAATACTATATTTTGGATTTACGTGAAAAGAATTCCATGGTGCGTTGGTTGGTCGATCAAGGCCACACTGTTTTTATGATGTCATGGTGTAACCCAAGTGCGATGCATTCGGATGTTGCTTTTGGTGATTATGTCACCGAAGGGGTGGTGAAAGCGGTTGCCGCCATTGAAGATATTACCGGTCAAGAGCAGATCAATGCGGCAGGATATTGTATTGGTGGCACGGTGCTGGCTTCAACTGTGGCCTATTATGCGGCCAAGCGGATGAAAAAGCGCATCAAGTCGATGTCATTGTTCACCACGCTATTGGACTTTACCCAACCCGGCGAGGTTGGCGCATTTATTAATGAGCCCGTGGTTCGCGCGATTGAACTACAAAATAATACCCTAGGTTATATGGATGGCCGCTCCCTGAGTGTCACCTTTAGCCTGCTGCGTGAAAATAGTTTGTACTGGAACTACTACGTGGACAATTACCTAAAAGGCAATAGCCCTGTTGATTTCGATCTATTGTATTGGAACAGCGACAGTACTAATGTGGCGGCTACCACCCACAACTTTATGCTCCGTGAACTGTATTTAGAAAATAAGCTAGTGCAGGATAAAGGGGTTAAAATCGGCGGCGTATGGATTGATTTGGCTAAGATTAGGGTGCCGAGCTACTTTATTTCAACCAAAGAAGATCATATTGCCCTGTGGCAAGGGACATATCGCGGCGCCTTACAAATCGGCGGTGACAAAACCTTTGTACTCGGCGAGTCGGGCCATATTGCGGGTGTGGTTAACCACCCTGACAAGCATAAGTACGGCTTTTGGACAAACCAAGCCTTGGTCGATGATGCGCAGCAATGGTTTGATAATGCGGATCACACGGAAGGCTCATGGTGGTTACATTGGAACCAATGGTTATTAGGCTTTAACCCCGATGAACAAGTTGAGCCTTATCATATCGGCGCCGCTAACTATCCAGTATTAGGCCCAGCACCGGGTGAATACGTGAAGCAAACCTTACCCATTAAATCGCCAACCCAAGCGGTTGAAACGGAGTCTCTGGTCGCCACGGTGTAGCGGGGTTAGCAGTGAGATAGGCCATGATTAGCGTATAAAAAAGCCCTGTTGAATCAGGGCTTTTTCTTTTCGCGGCTGTTATCAGCACTTAATCGTGGGCATAACCTTGCGCAGGCAAGGCGTGACCGTCGAGTACGGCTTTGCCATCGGACATGACTAAACGTTTGCTAATGAACCACTTCACCGCCAGCGGGTAGATCCTATGCTCTTGATCTTGCACGCGAGCCGCAAGCTCTTCGGCGTTATCCTCAGAGAATACAGGCACCTTGGCTTGTAAGATCACGGGCCCACCATCGAGCTCTTCGGTGACAAAATGCACACTTGCACCATGTTCTTCATCACCTGCATCAATGGCCCGCTGATGCGTATTTAAGCCTTGATATTTAGGTAATAGAGAAGGGTGGATGTTCAGCATTTTACCGTGATAACGCTGCACAAACGCTGGCGTAAGGATGCGCATAAAACCCGCCATGACGATCAAGTCAGGTTGGTGCTTGTCAATTTCAGCCATCAAGGCTTGGTCATAAGCACTGCGATCAGTGATACCTTTACTGACTACGGTGATAGCAGGAATATTGGCGTCGTTTGCTCGCGTTAATCCATAAGCATCGGCTTTGTTACTAATCACAGCAACAATTTCACCCGGCTCTTGGCCGAGGTGAACTTGATCTATGATGGCTTGTAAATTACTGCCGCTACCCGAAATGAGTACCAGTATTCTGTTACTACTCATGGTTAGCCTTAGTTAATTACGACTTGTTGCTCGTCATCTGCCGCATTTTCGATGTGGCCAATTAACCAAGCGTTTTCACCTAGGCCAGTTAATAGCTCAAGGGCTTTTTCTTTATCGGCATCGGCCACGGCGATGATCATACCCACACCACAGTTAAAGGTGCGGTACATTTCTTCGGTTTCGACGTTACCGTTTTCTTGTAGCCAGTTAAAGATTTCAGGCCACTGCCAGCTGTTGCCGTCGATAACGGCTTTCGTGTTGGCTGGTAATACGCGAGGGATATTTTCCCAGAAGCCACCACCTGTGATATGAGACAGAGCGTGAACGTCAGTTTGCTTGATAAGCTCAAGTACTTGCTTCACGTAAATACGTGTCGGTTCTAGCAAGGCTTCACCTAAGGTGCTATCGCCAAACGGGGCGCTGGTGTCGGCACCTGACACTTCAAGGATCTTACGCACTAACGAGTAGCCGTTAGAATGGGGGCCACTAGAGCCTAATGCGATGAGCGCATCACCAGCAGCGACTTTTGAACCGTCGATAACGTCGGCCTTTTCTACCACACCGACACAAAATCCAGCGATGTCGTAATCGTCGCCTTCATACATGCCTGGCATTTCAGCTGTTTCGCCGCCAATAAGTGAACAGTTTGATAGTTCACAGCCTGCGCCAATACCGGTGACAACCGATGCTGCAACGTCAACATCTAACTTGCCAGTGGCGTAGTAATCAAGGAAGAACAGAGGCTCAGCACCTTGTACAATTAGGTCGTTAACACACATGGCTACCAAGTCGATACCCACGGTGTCGTGCTTTTTCAGGTCAATAGCAAGGCGTAACTTAGTACCTACACCGTCAGTACCCGCAACCAGTAATGGCTCTTTGTAACCAGCAGGAATTTGACATAGTGCACCAAAACCTCCCAAGCCACCCATAACTTCAGGTCGTTTAGTTCGTTTGCTGACACCTTTAATGCGTTCTACAAGAGCGTTACCCGCGTCGATATCTACGCCAGCATCTTTGTAACTTAAGGAAGTGGTTTTGTTGCTCACAGAAGTCCCTCACCCATAACCAGACAATGTTTTGCTGATGGCCTGTGCCATCGAGCAGTAAAAATTCGCGGGTATTTTAGCAGGGCTAGCCCACGAGTAGAAATATTTCTGTGTATTAATGCGCAAAATAATAAAAATTGGGCAGCGCCGGTGGCTAATTTTGCTAGAATTGTTCGGTTTTTTGCATTTTTATCGTGTATTGGAGTCAAATATGAAAATTCGTGAAGTTAAACACCCGTTAATTCAACATAAACTAGGGTTGATGCGTGAGGCCAACATTAGCACTAAACGCTTTCGTGAATTAGCGCGAGAAGTGAGTGCATTGCTCACTTATGAAGCAACTTCAGATTTGGCTTTGGAAGATGTCAATATTCAAGGCTGGGCAGAAGAAATCACGGTGCAGCAAATCAAGGGTAAGAAAATTACCGTTGTTCCTATCTTACGTGCAGGCCTTGGCATGATGGATGGCGTGCTTGAGCATATGCCCAGTGCCAAAATCAGTGTGGTAGGGATTTATCGCGACGAAGAAACCTTAGAGCCTGTGCCCTATTTTGAAAAACTGGTGAACCAAATTGATGACCGGTTAGCCCTAGTGGTCGATCCTATGTTAGCCACGGGCGGCTCTATGATAGCAACATTAGATTTATTGAAAGCGAAAGGGTGTACCAATATTAAGGTGCTTGTGATTGTGGCTGCGCCTGAAGGCATTGCAGCGCTTGAAAAAGCCCACCCAGATATAGAGTTATATACCGCTTCTATCGACCAAGGTTTGAATAAACACGGCTACATTATGCCGGGCCTAGGCGATGCTGGCGATAAAATATTTGGTACAAAATAAACGCACGTAAATAGCCACTAAGAGCTAGACAAAAAGCCTCTGCTACCCAACGGCGCTTACAAACGGAAATGGCAAGTTACGCGCAGTACTTAATTACAAACTGAATTGGGGAAATTATGAGTCAGGTAGAACAAGAAGAGCCGGCAAGTTATCAGGTTAATAGGGAACAACCGGTAGCAATCAATAGCCAATGGCAAACGGCGCTGGCCGGATCGCAAATGTTGTTTGTGGCCTTTGGCGCCTTGGTATTAATGCCACTGATAACGGGGTTAGATCCCAATGTCGCGCTGTTTACCGCAGGCGTGGGTACCTTACTATTTCAGTGGATCACTAAGCGCCAGGTACCTATATTTTTAGCCTCGTCGTTTGCTTTTATTGCGCCTATTTTATATGGCGTACAGACGTGGGGCATAGCTGCGACCATGTCTGGCTTAATGGCGGCGGGCTTTGTTTATATGCTGATGGCCCTATTTGTTAAGGTGCGCGGCACTGAGTTTATTCACCGTATTTTACCGCCAGTGGTGGTGGGACCGGTGATCATGGTGATTGGTTTAGGTCTTGCGCCGGTTGCAGTTAATATGGCCATAGGTAAAACGGGTGATGGCAGCGCTGTGTTAATGGAACAAGACACGGCGATGATCATTTCAATTTCAGCTCTCGTGGTGACCTTACTTATTTCGACCATGGCGAAAGGCATTTTTAAATTGGTGCCGATTTTTGCAGGCGTAGTAGCGGGCTACCTATTGGCGATGATGTTTGGCCAGGTCGACTTTACCCCCATCAAGGAGGCGGCGTGGTTTGGTGTTCCTAATTTTGTTGCGCCAGAATTTAACTGGCATGCCATTTTGTTTATGTTGCCTGTTGCCATAGCCCCAGCCGTTGAGCATGTGGGTGACATTTTAGCGATAGGTAATGTGACAAAAAAAGATTACCTAAAAAAACCGGGCTTACACCGCACCCTGTTTGGTGATGGCGTTGCTACCGCCGCCGCGTCGTGTTTCGGCGGGCCGCCAAATACCACTTATTCTGAGGTGACCGGAGCGGTGATGTTAACCCGTAACTTTAACCCTGTGATCATGACATGGGCTGCGGTGTTTGCCATTGCCTTAGCGTTTGTGGGTAAGTTTGGCGCTGTGTTGCAAACCGTACCTCCTGCTGTCATGGGGGGGATCATGATGCTGTTATTTGGTACCATAGCGTCGGTTGGCTTAAATACCTTGATCCGCCACCAAGTCGATTTAAGCAAGGCAAGAAACTTATGTATTGTTTCTGTTGTGCTTATCTTTGGTATTGGCGGTATGGCCTTTGGTATAGGCTCATTTAGCTTGCAGGGAGTCAGTTTATGTGGCCTTGTCGCCATAGGCCTTAATGTACTGTTGCCGAAGCGATAAGCCTGGGCTATGTATTGTAGGGCGGCATTGGCCGCCTTTTTTATCTGTGATTGAGCTGTAAACGGAGGAAAACATTGTGTTGGGCAGAAGGTTGATGGGGTTAGGGTGTCTGATGATGTGGATAATACTGAGCCTGCTAAGTGCCAGTTTCACACCCGCAATGGCACAAAATCTTTACCAAGTGTCACTGCCTGCGCCAAGTGATGAAACGCAACTGCCATTGATGAATGCCTTTGAGCGTATGTTATTAAAAGTAACAGGCAACCATCAACGCGTTGACCAAGTGATGCAATTGACCACGTTACCGTCCATGCATGAGCTGATATACCAGCAAACCCAGGCCGATGGTTCCCTCAACGTCAGCTTTAATCAGTATAAAGTTAACCAGTTATTGCGTACGGCTAATATTGATATATGGCCCACACCACGTCCGCGTGTATTGGTCTGGATAGCCCAGCAAACAGGCCAAGGTAACACCATTATTGGCGAGCACCAGCCGAATGAATTAGTCGCGGGCTTATACGAAGGCGGGCAGCAACGTGCTTTACCGATTGCACTTCCCTTGATGGATTTTGATGATTTGAGCGCCGTGACCTTTACTGACATTTGGGGGCGTTTTTTGCAACCTGTTGTGCAAGCTAGCCAGCGTTATCAGGTGCAGTATATTGTGTTAGTGAAAGTGCAATATAATGATAATAACCCGGCCGAAAGCCAAATGATTTGGCAGTTAATTGATAATACGGGCCATCCTTTGTCACAAGGTGAAGAGCTGGGTTTAATTGAAGACAGTGGCGTGACGTTGGCCAATCAACTGGCCGATGATTTGGCTGAGCGTTTAGCGGCTGCGCCTGAGGTTGCTCAGGGGACAAGCGTGCTGGTGGATGTCGAAAATATCAAAGGCATGGCCGATGTGGTGATGGTTAAGCGCTATTTTGAACAATTAGCCGGCGTGCACCAAGTGACATTAGCGTCGGTTAAACCCAATGGCATGCAACTTTCTCTTAAACTTCTCAGTAGTCAGCAGCAGTTACGCCAATTATTGACCGAGCAAGGGCGAGTGACTTGGCAAGAAGGGGATGTGAAAGCGGATCATTTGGCTGTCGTGTGGCAAGGGGCAGCGCCAGGAGGGGAAGCTCCATGATGCGCTTTGCCGAATATAGTAGCTAATGATACACTTGGCTCACCTCCAGACATTAAGATGATTGAGTGGAACAACATAATCCTTCACAGCTCTCACTATCGGTGCAGTTGCCAGATGATGAAACCTTTGCCAGTTTTTATCCCGGCGACAATGCCCAGTTATTAACCGCCCTCAAAAATGCCGCTATTGGTCAAGGTGAGGATGTGATTTTCTTGTCGGGTACAGAAGGGTCGGGGCGTTCTCACTTATTGCATGCCACATGCGCTGAAGCCAATGACAGTGGACTTGCTGCGGCGTATGTGCCGCTGGACTTACATCACATGATGAACCCTGCCATGCTTGACGGCATGGAGAACATGCCGATCATTTGCATTGACTCTCTTGAAGCGATCGCCGGCAATGGGCCTTGGGAGCAAGCGTTATTTAACTTGTATAATCGGTGTTTAGAGCAAAAAGCCGCAGATCGTAGCCACCATTGTCTGATTTTTACTGCCAATAACAGCCCCAAACATTTGCAATTATCCTTACAGGATTTGGTATCTCGTTTGGAATGGGGTACCAGCTATCGCATTACGCCCCTTGATGATGAAGCGAAACTAGGCGCATTACAGTTAAGGGCGCAGCTTCGGGGGTTTAAGTTACCCGTCGAAGTGGGACGGTTTTTACTTAACCGACTGAGTCGCGAAATGGCGATGTTACTTAAAACCTTAGATCATCTCGATAGTGCCTCGATTGCTGCGCAGCGAAAGCTCACCATTCCCTTTGTCAAAGAAACCTTACACCTTTGATTTGACCCTGAGCCAATCCGCTAGGGTCAAGTCAGTGCTTAAGCTTGATTACTGCTTGGGCTCTTTAGGTTTACGAATGCTCAAACCTAATTCTCTGCCACGATACTTAGCGTAATACACGCAGCCATAGAAGAAGGTGCTGGCTAACACCAGTTCCACCACGGCCAGCCAACGCTCGTTTTCATCTGCGACGATAATGGTCAAGCTGTGTAAGAAATACCATAGGCTAATAAAGCTCGCCCAGGCATAGGTGTAGGGATTGCCCTTTAGGATGCCGCGCAGTGGGAATAGCAAAGGCACAAACCACAAACCCAACATGAGCCCTAAGCTGATCCCCTCAGGCGGGGGAGATAGCCATAAGTGCCACATCAGCACATAGATCATCAGACTAAAATAACCCAGCTGGGCAATTTTTCGGTACGTTTGTGTTTGCATTATAAAATGTCCAGCACTTGCTCGGGTGGACGGCCTAGGGCCGCTTTGTCACCTTTGATGACAATGGGGCGCTCGATTAATTTCGGGTTAGCTATCATCACCGCAATCAATTCATCTTCACTGTTTACCTGAGCCAAGCCTAATTCTTTATAGAGGGTTTCTTTGCTACGCATTAATTGCCTTGCACTGGTAAATCCAAGCTTTTTGACAATGGCGGTTAAGGTTTCGGCGCTAGGCGGTGTGGTTAAGTATAAAACCACGTCAGCTTGTACCCCATTTTGTTCAAGTAAGGCTAAGGTTTCGCGGCTCTTTGAACAACGCGGATTGTGATAAATCTGTACTTGTGACATGCTGGATCTCCATTTCAACAAGATTAGCTAGGCCAATTGGCGCAAGGTGTGTGTTACATTAGGCCAAAAGTGGATAGTGAAAGCGGCATTGTAAACCCAAAGGCGGCTAAGATGCGAGAATGCTTTGGTCAATCGAATAAAAGTTAGGTTAAACAAATATGAAATTGCATATCGGTGTGTTGTCTTTACTTTTTCTGCTGACGGGATGTGGCCAAGCTGAACTGACCTTGTCTTCAGGTAAGAACGCAAACTTATCCGATTACCAAGGTCAGTGGTTGTGGGTGAATTATTATGCCGATTGGTGTAAGCCCTGTATTAAAGAGTTACCTGAGTTAGACCAATTTGATCGTGCATCGGATCAACATACGGTGATTGCCATCAGTTATGACGATTTAGCCTTGGCTGAGTTGCAAGCCAGTTGGCAAAAGAGGCAGGTTTCTTTTGATTTTGCCCGAGTAGAGCGTGAAGACTTTAGATTGGCACGTCCTAAGGTGCTACCCACGACTTATTTACTTAACCCTCAAGGTGAATTAGTGGCGACATTAATTGGTGAACAAAACCGAGCTAGCTTAGCGCAAGCTTGGCAGCAAGCGCTGTCCGATTAACAAGTTAACCATTCAACTTGGCCACAAGCACAGTGCTATAAATTGCTTAACCATTTAGCTCTTCTAGCCAAGCTTGGGACAGTTTAAATTGTTCGATCTTGGCTTCAATTCGGGCCCGTTCAAGGCGGTTATCTGTTTCTGTCAGGGCGCTACTGAGTTCCCTGATCCCTTTTTTATAGTCGCCGTGTAAAGCAAGGTATTCCGCCCTTGCTTGATAGGCCATACTCAGGTTGCCAAGCCCTTGATAAATCTGGATAGCCATTGACCAAGCTAAGGCATTCGTGGGGTGCTGACGTAAAAAGTTATCAACCACCTTGGCTGCCCCGGCATAGTTTTTCTGCTCCATGTACGCATTGATCAAATTAATGGCGACCACCCCATTGGACGGCATTTGTTGATAAAACGTGTTGAGACGGGCGATGGCTTGCTCAAAGCGTTTTTGTGCTAAGTCGAGATCGGTTTTGACATCAAGGTAAAATAGATTGCGTCCATCGCTCTGCATTAATTGGTCGATG
Source organism: Motilimonas eburnea (assembly GCF_021295345.1). Classification (GTDB taxonomy): domain Bacteria; phylum Pseudomonadota; class Gammaproteobacteria; order Enterobacterales; family CBDFNC01; genus Motilimonas; species Motilimonas eburnea. The sequence continues at coordinate 23,872 of NZ_JAIMJB010000031.1, read as the reverse complement.
ATAATTTGCGCGTCAGCGTAGCGCTCTAACTGCATCAAGGCCAACACTTTACCGTAGAGCGCGGCCTCTTTAAGCTCGTAGCGCTGGCTTTTCAGTAGGTTTTCGTAATGACTTAAGCTTCCTTCGGCACTGCGATTAGAATAACGCGTTTCGATTCTGGCCTTAGCTAAGTGGAAATGTAAGCTAGGTTTGATTGATGCCCGTGGCAATTGTGCTGCTCGGTTACGAGATTCGGCTACACGTGTATCGGGCAGCGGGTGAGTTAATAGCATTTGTGGCGGGGTACTGGCGTAGCGGTATTGGGCCGATAATTTGCCGAAAAAACCTGCCATTTCTCTCGGATCATAGCCACTGCGGCTCAGGGTATAGATGCCAATGCGATCCGCCTCAAATTCATGGGTACGGGTATAGTTGATGCTGGCCTGCATATTGGCGGCAATGCTGGTTTGCAGCATGGCGATACCCGCTTCGGGTGACACGAGTGCCAATAATAAAGAGCCGGCGAGGGCAGCTATGGTAGCGGGGTTACTGCGAGATTGCGCTTCCATCATGCGCGCTAAGTGACGTTGAGTTACGTGGGCTATTTCGTGGGCCACCACAGAAGCCAGCTGACTTTCGTTGTCGGCATAGAGAAAGAGTCCCGTGTGAATTTTGATATAGCCACCAAAAAAAGCCGCTGCGTTTATTTCATCATCTTTAATAAGAAAAAAGTGGAATGGGAATTTCACTGAATCAGCATTAGCAACTAAGGTATGACCGAGTTCACTGACGTATTCCACCAACACGGGATCATCAATAACAGGTAAGCCAGCGCGTAACATGACACTAAAGGCTTTGCCATACTCTTTTTCTTTTTCTATGGTTAAGGCACTGGCACCGGCAGTACCGATTTCGGGAAGGTTAGCATGACTCGCTGTGCTGCCGACAAGGATAAACAAGCCAAATAGAAAAGCACGAAAAGCTGAATTAAAAAACACAAAAGCATCTCAAATAGGGCGATTTTAGCAGCATAAACGCACAAGCTAGGTTGGTGCAAGGCTCCCTTGGTAAAACTAAGTAAATAATTAAATCGTCAAATCACCTTGATAATGTTGTGTTGTCAAATGATTACCTTGATAATCCTCAGTCGGTGTAGCTATTGGTAACGTGGTAACGACTTGATGACTCATTTGGACTGCCAGGGCATGCAGTGCCCTATGCCCTTGATAAAAATGCGGCAATGGTTGGCCCAAGCTGTTTCTCCAGCGCAGTTGACCTTAGTGTTGGACGATCCTGGGTCAAAGCAAGATATACCGCGCTATTTAAACAAACATCATATACCTTATGAAATAGGCGAAACGTCAGCCAACAAGCTGACATTGGTGATTTCAAGTCAATCAGTTAATCAGTGTTTATAGGAGCCATTCTCGCTATGTTTGATGTTTTCTCCCGTTGGTATAAAGACCGGTTTTCAGATCCTCATGCTGTTACCTTAAGTATCTTATTGCTGTTTGGTTTTGGCATTATCTATTTTTTTGGCTCATTACTGGCTCCTCTGTTGGCGGCCATTGTGATTGCTTATTTGCTCGACTGGCCCGTTAATTCATTGCAAAAATTCGGTCTTAATCGCAGCGGCGCCGTCATTTTAGTCATGTTAGCGTTTGTCGGCGTGGCGGTATTAGCGCTATTAGGATTGGTCCCTACGGTCTTTAAACAAGGTGCAAACTTTGTTAGAGAAATGCCTTATATGCTGAATCAGGCACAGGGGTATTTATTAACCTTGCCTGAGCAATACCCCGAAATGGTCGACGCCGAGATGGTTTCATCCATCATGGATAATGTACGCAGCAAGATGATCAGCAGTGGCGAGGCCATTGTGTCTTTCTCGTTGGGCTCCTTGGTGAATATCGCGGCGTTACTGGTTTACTGTATTTTGGTGCCGCTATTGGTCTTTTTTATGCTTAAAGACAAGGTGGTATTGATGCAGAGTGTCACTCGCTTCTTACCTGAAAACCGTCAATTGGCAGGCCAAGTTTGGACTGAAATGAACAGCCAAATCATCAACTATATTCGCGGCAAAGTGGTTGAGATATTGATTGTTGGTATTGTCAGCTATGTGGTGTTTGCGGTGTTAGATCTAAGATACTCGGCCTTGTTGGCCGTGCTGGTGGGCTTGTCTGTCTTGATCCCGTTTATCGGCGCGGCAGCGGTGACGGTGCCAGTGGCATTGGTGGGGATGTTCCAATGGGGTTTTAGCTCTGACTTTTGGTATTTAATCATTGCCTATGGCGTGATCCAAGCCCTTGATGGCAATGTGCTCGTGCCCATTTTGTTCTCTGAGGCGGTTAACTTACATCCGGTTTCGATTATTGTCGCGGTATTGGTCTTTGGGGGCATTTGGGGCTTTTGGGGGATCTTTTTTGCTATCCCATTAGCAACCTTAGTTAAGGCGGTGGTGAATGCATGGCCGTCGGACAAGGCCAGCCATCAAGTCGCCTAGTTAGACCGAGCGTGGTCGCAAGCCACGCTCTCATGGCAAAGGCCTATCCTTATGGATCTCACCTTAGGGGCTTTAACCTTGTTGGTTTAGGTAATCCATCACAACTTGATGGTGCTCTTTGGTTTTAAACTTGTCGAATACATGTTCAATGACGCCTTGTTCATCAATTAAAAAGCTTAAGCGATGAATGCCATCGTATTCTTTGCCCATGAACTTCTTTCTTCCCCACACGCCGAATGCATCGGCTATTTGATGGTCTTCATCAGAAAGTAAATCAAAGTTTAGGTTATCACGCTCAACGAACTTAGTGAGGCGTTTCACTGGATCTGGGCTGATCCCTAACACCACGAGGTTTTGTTCTTGCCATTGCGCTTTTGTGTCGCGCAATCCGCAGGCTTGGGTGGTACAACCTGGGGTCATGGCCTTGGGATAAAAATACACCAATACTTTTTTACCCGCTAGGTCAGCTAAATTGACGGTGTCTTCATGTTGGTTTTGTAGGCTAAAGGCTGGGGCTTTATCACCGGCTTGAAGTGTTTGCATAAGGGGCTCCACGTAATTAAGTAAACCAAGGGATTACAGTTTTAATGCTACATTGGATCACATTTATGTTGTGAATTCTACTTTTCCACTCAGATAGGAAAATAAAACTGTCTGAAACCGCCTTTGAATATGCTATCTTTGGCGCTAGTTTGCCAAATGAGAACAAGCGCACAACAATAAAAACCGCTTGTTGAAAAAGAACCAAGTCACTTATGCTCCTGATGTCACCTCAATGGGTTAAGCTGCGACATGAAGATGTTGGTGATTTTATACACTGTTGACAGCTCAACGCTGAATATTAGTGATCCTAATTGGCCCACATGCTTGTTTTTAATGAGTTGGAAAAGTACCATAATTCGCTCGATTATTAGGGAGATGTCTAGATGCTGACGGGTAGTATTGTTGCTTTAATTACACCTATGGATAGTAGCGGTGAAATTGATTTTCAGGCGCTGAAGAGTTTAGTGGAATACCACGTTGAAGCAGGCACTTCTGCCATCGTCTCAATGGGGACAACCGGTGAATCAGCCACCTTGAATGTCGATGACCACGTTAAAGTCGTGATGAAAACACTCGAATTTGCCGCTGGCCGCATTCCTGTGATTGCTGGTAATGGCGCTAACTCTACCTCTGAAGCCATTACCTTTAGCAAGCTATTTCAAAATTCGGGCTTAGCAGCGGGCTTAAACGTCACTCCTTACTACAATAAACCTACTCAGGAAGGTTTATTTCAGCATTTTAAAGCAATTGCTGAATCTTCATCCTTGCCACAAATTTTATATAATGTGCCAGGGCGTACCGCAGTGGACATGTTGCCTGAAACCGTTGCACGCTTAGCTAAAATTGACAACATCATCGGTATTAAAGAAGCAACCGGTGATTTAAAGCGCCTAGCGGACATCAAAGCCTTAGTCGATGATAATTTTGCGCTTTACAGTGGCGATGATGCGACCGGGTTGGATTTTATGCTTCAAGGTGGCCATGGCGTGATCTCCGTTACCACGAATATTGCAGCAGCGAAAATGGCAGGCATGTGTGAAAGTGTGGCTCTAGGCAATGTTGAAGCGGCAAAAGCCATTAACGAAGAGTTGATGCCAGTGCATCAAAAATTATTTGTTGAAGCTAACCCCATTCCTGTTAAATGGGCGGCAGAGCGTATCGGGCTAATCCCTAATGGCACGTTACGGTTGCCGTTAACCACATTGTCAGAAGCGCAACAGCCGGTTGTGGCAGCGGCATTACAACAAGCTGGACTTATTAATTAAAGGGCTATGATTGCGTGTTAAATAAACAAAAATTGTTAATTGGTGGTGTGTTATTAGCGGTACTCGCTGGCTGTAGCAGCCCTGAGTCTCGCAAACAAGCCATCAAAAACTTTGATTACTTAGAGGCTTCTCTGGCAACTCCGTTGTCGACCGAAGGGGTGGGGGAGCTAGAACAAGATCCTAGGTACAGCATTCCAGCCATTGGCAGCGATGCACCGGCAGATTACCTGGGTAAGAAAGTTGATGTTCGTTCACCGAGTCAAGTTTTGCCAGTGCTTCAAGGTACTTATGTCAACGAGAGTGCTGACAAGGTTACCGTGACCTTCACGGAAGCCATTCGTGGCGGCTCGGTCAAAGATGATGTTTGGGCATTAATGCTGAATTTCCTCGCCCAGCAAAACGTAGCCACCGTTTCTCTTGATAAAACCAAGGGTGAGTTGGTATCGGATTACTTTATTTTCGAAGAGACGTTTGGCTCTTTTTGGAATAAAACCCGATTCCGTTCCAAAGAACAATATAAGTTCTACCTCAATGAATCGAGCTCTTCTCGCAGTGCCAGCTTGGCCGTTGAACTGCTTGATGTAAGCGAGTCTATTGATGGCGATCTTAGTTCAGGAACCATCACGCCGGCGGATAAAAACCGTTACGAAACTAATATGATTAACCGTTTATTGGTATTTGCCTTAGCCGAGCATCAACGCGCTGCTGGCAATGCCCAAACGGCCGACAACCGAGTTCCGATTGAGTTAGGCTTTGACGAAAATGGATTGCCAGCATGGTTAACCACGGTTGAATATGACACAGTATGGCAAAAGCTACCGCTAGCACTATCGGCACTGAACTTTGAAGAGAAAGCTAGCAATAAAACCCTTGGTTTTTATCGAATGAGTTTTAAACAACCGACGGAAAAGTTCTGGAAAGAACAAGGGGTTCGTCCGTTTAGTTTAGATAAGGGTGACTACCTTTTCCAATTAGGCCAGTCTAAAGAAGGGCAAACGGTTGTAACCATTTTTGACAAAGATAAAAAACCTTTGTCAGTGCAGCAGGTAAGCAGTATTTACCTGAGTATTGCAGACTTAATGCAAAAACAAATGCAAGTGGAAGCAAAATAACCTCACGGGCGCGATTCAATCGCGCCTTTTTTAATTAACAATACTAGCTGTATTTCAGTTATTGCTATTTAAGAAGGCGAAAACATAATGAGTCTTGCTGACAAGGTTTTAGCAGTCAATAATGATCTTCCTATTCGTACCGACAAGCCTGTTCACAGTGGCAAGGTGCGCTCGGTTTATTGGTTAACCGAAGCCGATAGTCGTCGTTTGATTGCTGAGAAAAACTATGATGTGGCACCGGATACGCCACTGGCTATCATGGTGATCAGCGATCGTATTTCAGCATTTGATTGTATTTGGCACGGTGAAGGTGGCATGAATGGCGTACCGGGTAAAGGTGCGGCCCTGAATGCGATTTCAAACAACTGGTTCCGCCTGTTTAAAGAGCAGGGACTAGCGGATAGCCATATTTTAGATATACCTCATCCGTTTGTGTGGATAGTGCAAAAAGCGCGTCCGGTGATGATCGAAGCGATCTGTCGCCAATACATTACCGGCTCTATGTGGCGTGCTTACGAAAAAGGCGAGCGTGAGTTCTGTGGTATTCAATTACCGGATGGCCTGAACAAAGATCAAAAGCTACCTGAGCTGTTGATCACGCCTTCAACCAAAGGCATTCTTCGCGGTATTCCGGGTGTACCCGAAGCCGATGATGTCAATGTTACGCGTAAAAATATTGAAGATAACTATGGCGCATTTAATTTCTCAAGCGCCCAAGATATCGACCTGTACGAGAAGCTGTTAAAAGAAGGCTTTGGCGTGATCAGTGATGCGCTGGAAAAAATTGGCCAAATGTTTGTTGATACCAAGTTTGAATTTGGTTACGTCAACGACAAAAACGGCCAAGAAAAGCTGATCTACATGGACGAGGTGGGGACGCCAGATTCATCTCGTATTTGGGATACGGCTGAGTTTGCCAAGGGTAATGTGATTGAAAACTCAAAAGAGCAATTCCGTCAGTTATTACTGAATCACTTCCCAGATCCAGACATACTGCTCAATAAAGATCGCATGCCAGAGCGTGAAGCCCTAGCGCGTGATAACGCATTGCCTGAAGCTGTGCTTATGAAGGTATCAGAAATCTATTTAGGCGTTGCGGAAAAGATCACAGGTGAAAAAATTACCCTATCGGACAACCCGAAAGCGGAAATTATTCAGATATTACGCGATGAGTATCAACTAATTGCGGATTAATCTGTTTGATGACATAGGTCTATAGCCAACGAAAAGCCAAACATTTGTTTGGCTTTTTTTATGGTCACTTTTAATTTATTAAGCCATGAATACCTCGCTCGAACCATTCGCAGGGCAGCCCCTCTAGTAAGGCTTTCATCGGCTCCTTTTCAGAAAAGAAAAAACATTTGTTTACTAAAAGTGAAATCTATGTGAGTGTTGTCGCAACCCTTTAAGGGCGTCTAAGGCGATGGTTTGTTCACCCCATGCTTGAACAGGCTGTGCCTCTCCTAGTTAGATTGGAGAGCTTGATGAGAGAGTTGGTTTATGACAGCAAATAGTAAATATAAACGGCTAATTTCAGCGAGGGATTATATCGCTGATCATTATCACGCGCCATTTAGCTTAACGGAGGCTGCGGCTCATTCGTTTATGTCTCCTTTTCATTTTTTACGCGCTTTCAAAGCAAATTACGGCGAAACGCCGAATGAATTTTTGATTAGATTAAGAATTTCAAAGGCCAAGCAGATGCTGATCACTGAGAATGCAAGCGTTTCTGAAATCTGCGAACGCGTTGGCTATGCGAGCTTAGGGAGCTTTTCATCACTGTTTCTCAAACAGGTTGGGATGGCCCCGACAGTGTATCGTCGCACCTTGTGGCAATTATCCAATGAGCCATTTCGTTATCCCATACAAGCCATCCCAGCTTGTTATGCCTATCATTTTTTAAGAAAACCAGGTGATTGAGCAATATTGGAGAAATAACTGGCACTTTTTTCTTTTACAATAATTATTATTAATTTATTAACGGAAATGGCCATGATTACATCTATTGCACACGTAACTGTATATGTTTTAAATCAAGAAGAAGCCCTTGATTTTTATGTTAATAAACTCGGCTTCGAAGTTGGCGAAGATATGACAGTAGAGGGCGGCTTTCGCTGGTTGACCGTAAATCCTAAGTCTCAATCACAGCTTCAATTAGTGTTAGCTGAGCCAAAAGAAGGCCCTATGTTCACCAAGGAAACGGCCAGTAAAATACGCAGTCTAATTGAAGATGGGGCATTTGGGGTCGGCGTGTTCGAAACCGATAATTGCCATAAAACATACGAAGAGTTAGTGGCTAAAGGTGTTGAGTTTATACAGCCGCCGACAGAGCAACTTTACGGTGTTGAGGCCTTGGCTGTAGACAATTCAGGAAACTGGTTTAGTTTAGTTCAACGAGCTAAGTGAAAAGTGACTGCTGAGAGGGAGAGGGCTTGCTTAATTGGCTTATGTTAACCTCCTGTTGTTACAGTTTAATATCTATATTCATCAAGTATTGGAGGATAATTGAACATTAGAACAAAAGACGAACTTGTCGATTTTGTAAACCACGGCAATCAGGCGAAATATGTCTTTTTCTGGGGGCATCAAGAAATAGCTGGCCAAGTGACTAAAAGCTGTTTTAGTCAGTGGTATGACTCACCATTCGAAGAGGATGGGCATGAATTTATCACGGCTGAGCATTATATGATGTATCACAAGGCTAAGTTGTTTGGTGATAAGAAAGCATGTGAGAAGGTGTTGTTTGCAACCACCCCCGGCGAAGCTAAGGCTATTGGTCGAGAGGTACTAAGATTTGATCAAAAATTATGGGAAGAGAAAAGATTCGAGATTGTGGTGAATGCTAATAAGGCGAAATTTTCTCAGAATCCAGCTTTAAAGGCTTTTTTGTTAAGCACTGGAAATCGAGTATTAGTTGAGGCTAGCCCAGTTGATAAAATATGGGGGATAGGTTTGGCTCAAGACAATCCGTTATCTGAAAACCCAAACAACTGGAAGGGCCTTAACCTTTTAGGATTTGCACTTATGGAAGTTAGAGACATGCTGTCGAATTAAGCTGATACTCAGTTTTGCGGTTTAAAAAACAAAAACAGTGAGTTTTGTAGAAATGAGATGCTAGATGACTTAGATGAGGCGTGCGCCCCATCTAAGTTAATACGGCTAATGGCTTTGGCTTTTCGCTACTATGTAGTCTGTTAGCGCAAATAGCACACCCGATAGAACGAAGGTGAGGTGCACCATAATTTTCCAAAATATTTGCGCTTCGGTTAAGGTGTCGGCGTGAATAAAGAGTTTTAGTAGCTCAACCGCAGAAATCGCCACAATGGCACCAATCAGCTTTTGTTTTAAGCCTGAAAAGCCCACCTTACCCATCCAAGAGGGTCTGTCTTCGTGATCGTCAATGTCTAATTTAGAAACGAAGTTTTCATAACCACTGAAAATAATGATCAGCAGTAAGCCGGCGAGTAGCGCGGTGTCCACTAAGGTCAAAATGCTGATGATGGTTTCTTCAGATGTGGCGGAAAAGGCGGTGACGACCATTTGGTAAAGGGACTTTAAAAATTTGATCAGTAAGATAAAGATGGCGACAAACAGGCCCATAAAGAAAGGGGCGAGTAGCCAGCGTCCTTGGAAGATAATGGTTTCAATTTTTTTCTCAAACACGTTAGGTCCAATCTATTTTGAGTTATAAAAATAATATCTGCATTCTAATGGTATGTGATGACTTGTCTAGGGTTTCTGATTGGGCGACTGAGACGTTGACTTATCATCCGGTTTATCGTCTTTTTTAGGTTTGGCCTTAAATTCCATCTTGGCGGTGTGTTTAAGCAACATGATGTTACTGAGGATAATACCCAGTACAAGGGCGATAATGATGACGATCCAAGTGGTGCTCATGGCGTTTACCTCGGCGCAGGGGATAGATTACAAATAAATCGCTGCCAAAGGGTGGGCAACATAATGCGTAGTTGGCTTTTACCTATCACATTAGAGCTGGCCAAGGCCTGATCCAACAGATCGATGGTAAATAATTTTTGTAATTCGCTGGCGACGGGAAAATAACTTAAATGCCAAGGCTCGATGGCCACGCCATGACGGTGCTCTGCGTAAGGCAAGTAAAAACCAAATTGCTGCATGTGCTTGTTAAGCCATTGACTTAGTGCATGCTGATGGCCGCCGACTTGATATTCACTGGGGATAAGTTGTAATTGCGTATTGGCGGGCAACAGACTGGGACTATAAACGTCGATATCTGTGCCCCAATGATGCCGGCTAGCGCCAGGCATGGCAGACCAATGCAAAATGGCTAAGATCTTGTCACGCTCGGTTAGCGTTGCAGGGTCGATAGGCCGGGAGGACGGATCTAAAATAGCGCGGGTGCCACGCATTTTGCCATCCCAAATTAGCTGCTGGCGGGCAAAGCTGCGAAAGCTACTGGCAATCGCCAGATCGATACCGTCTCGCTTAGCCGCTTGCTGCATGTCGAGAAATGCGGCCAATGCCTCGGGCTGCAGTTGATGATATTGATCATAGCGGGCTAAGTGAGTTTGCGTTTGCCCCGTTAGTGGCTGTAACCAAGGTGTTTGCATAGACTTGCCCGCCCGTTTTAGGTTTAGTGTTATTTCGCGCTTAACAGCTTGGTCAAAGTAAGCCGATACATATCGGTTAGTTTTTCTAAGTCGGCAATTTTGACGCATTCATTCACTTTGTGAATGGTGGCGTTGATGGGACCTAGCTCGACTAATTGCGCTCCTGTTGGCGCAATAAAACGTCCATCTGAGGTTCCCCCTGAAGTGGATAGCTCAGTGTCAAACTTAGCCACTTCGCGCACCGCTTCTTTTACCGCATCAATCAGCTCACCTTCACCTGTGATAAAGGGAACCCCGTTGTAGGTCCAATCGAGGTCGTAGTCAATGCCTTTTGAATCGAGCACATTGTGGGTGCGTGCCACTAATTCCTCTGCGGTGCATTCGGTTGAATAACGAAAGTTAAACTGGGCTTTTAATGCGCCCGGCACGATATTTGATGCACCTGTGCCTGAATTAATGTTTGAGATCTGAAAGCTGGTCGGCGGGAAAAACGCATTGCCCTTGTCCCACACCATTTGTGACAGCTCGGTGATCACCGGTCCCGCTTTATGGATTGGGTTATCCACTAAATGGGGGTAGGCAATATGGCCTTGAATGCCTTTAATCACTAAATCGCCTGTGAGGGAGCCACGTCGCCCATTTTTAACGATATCACCCACTTCATGGGTACTTGATGGCTCACCCACGATGCAGTAATCAATTTTTTCATTGCGTGCTTCTAACGCTTCGACCACTTTAACGGTGCCATTAATGAACGGGCCTTCTTCGTCACTGGTAATTAAAAAGGCGATAGAGCCTTGGTGATCTTGGTTTTGTTCAATAAATTGTTTAACCGCGACCATAAAGGCGGCAATGGAGCCTTTCATATCGGCAGCACCGCGGCCATGTAAAAAACCGTCAATCACGGTAGGCTCAAACGGCGGTGTGTGCCAATCTTCTAATGGGCCGGTGGGCACCACATCGGTATGGCCGGCAAAACAAAATAGCGGGCGCTGGGTGCCGCGACGCGCCCATAAGTTAGTGGTGTCGTGAAAAACCATGGTTTCGCAGGTAAATCCAAGCGCTTCTAAGTATTCAATCATCATTTGTTGGCAACCCGCATCTTCTGGGGTTACCGATTCTCGGCTGATTAAATCTTTAGCTAAGCTAAGTACTGCACTGTCTGACATTGTTATTCCTTACATTAAGCGCTAGCGAAAATAGTGGCGTATTGGTCGGGTTTAAAGCCAAGGTAGTAGTTGCCTTGATGAACTAAGATGGGGCGTTTGATCATGGCAGGCTGCTCTATCAATAGCGGCAGCGCAGTTTGCGCACTTAAATTAGCTTTAGCTTCATCACTTAAGGCGCGGTAGGTGGTGCCACGTTTATTAACCACATTCTGCCAATCTAATTGAGCAAAAAACGCTGACACCATCTCGCTGTCAATGCCGTCTACGCGGTAGTCATGAAAGGTATAGTCGATTTGCTCTTTATCTAACCAAGCTTTGGCTTTTTTGATAGTGTCACAATTTTTGATGCCATATAAAACGGTCATACTGGTCCCTTAGTCGTTAACTTGGCGACATGATACCACGGTGTTTAGCCTGCATAAATTAACAGCTTGAATTAACCGATTGGCTTATCTTTGGTATTGATAGGTAAGAGCGGGGGGGATTACCCCAGGGGAAAAGCCTAAAGAGACAGAGTGAAGAAACGAAAAGGCCCAGCAGAAGCTGAGCCTTGGTCGCATTGGGGAGTAATCTAAGATTACTTGTTAATACGTAAGATAGGTGACTCTGAAAGAGTTACCGCACCAGAAAGCTTATGAAGCTCTTTAATTTCATCCATGTTCGAGATAACCACTGGGGTTAAGGTCGATTTAGCTTTTGACTCTAGCAATGCCAGATCGAACTCAATGATGGTGTCACCTTTTTTCACTGACTGGCCTTCTTGAGCCACACGTGTGAAGCCTTCACCTTTTAGCTCAACGGTGTCGATACCAAAGTGAACAAACAGCTCTAAACCTGTGTCAGACTCGATAGAGAAGGCATGGTTTGTTTCGAAGATTTTACCGATAGTACCGTCACATGGCGCAACCATTTTGTCGCCAGTCGGTTTGATCGCCACACCGTCACCGACAATTTTCTCTGCAAACACCACGTCTGGCACATCTTCAATCGGCACGATCTCACCTGATAGGGGGGCAAAAATTTCAATGCCGCCTGTTTCAGCTGCTGGCTCAGAAACCATTTTTTTAAGTTTATCGAAAAAACCCATGATATTGCTCCTAATTAAATTTGTTCAGCGTTAATTAACACACAGACTGCTGTTTAATAAAGTCATCAACTAACGCTTCTATCTCAGCGGCTGTGGCAACGGATAATGCTTTGTCTGCCAACTCTTTTGCCGTTTTGTAGTTAGTGTTACGAATTAATTTCTTCACCGTAGGGATAGAGATCGCACTCATCGAAAATTCGTCTAAGCCCATGCCCAATAATAGTAAAGTTGCACGCTCGTCGCCTGCTAACTCACCACACATACCTGTCCACTTACCGGCTTCATGAGAAGCATCGATAACACGCTTGATCAGTGTGAGTACCGATGGTGTTAATGGGTTGTATAGCTTAGAAATAAGCTCGTTACCACGGTCAACAGCAAGAGTATACTGAGTTAAATCGTTGGTACCAATACTAAAGAAGTCTACTTCTTTAATCAGATGATGAGCAATGGCAGACGCCGCGGGTGTTTCAATCATCACACCGATTTCGATGTTTTCATCAAATTTCTGACCTTCTTCGCGCAGCTCGGCTTTTAAGGTTTCCAGAATTGATTTCAGTTCACGAATTTCCTCAACGGCGATGATCATCGGGAACATGATACGAATTTTACCAAAAGCGGATGCTCTAAGCAGTGCACGTAGCTGAGGGTTCATGATCTCGGGGCGGTCAAAACAAATACGAATAGCGCGCCAGCCTAAGAACGGGTTCATTTCTTCTGGTAGATCCAGATACGGTAGATCTTTGTCACCCCCGATATCCATGGTTCGGATGATCACTGGCTGATTAGGCATCGCATCAACCACGGCTTTATATGCCACAAACTGCTCTTCTTCGGTCGGCAGTTGGTCACGGTCCATAAATAGGAACTCGGTACGGTACAAACCAATGCCTTCTGCGCCGTTGCGTTCTGCGCCGTCACAGTCTTTGACATTACCTATGTTGGCACACACTTCTACTTGGTGACCGTCTAGGGTAATGGCAGGTAAGTCTTTTAACTTAGCTAACTCGGCTTTTTCCTCAAGGAACTTAGCTTGAATGGCTTTAAAGCGAGCTAAATCAGCATCGGATGGATTGATGATGATTTGGTTGTTTAACGCATCAAGAACGATGATATCGCCATTCTTAACACGCTTAGTAATGTCGTTGGTACCGACAATGGCGGGTAGCTCTAACGAGCGAGCCATAATGGAAGTATGAGATGTACGGCCACCAATATCGGTGATGAAACCAAGCACTTTATCTAAGTTGATTTGTGCGGTTTCTGAAGGGGTTAAGTCATTGGCGATAAGAATGACTTCGTCTTGAATTGTGCTTAGAGATACAATTTCAATGCCAAGGGCATTTTTAAGTAAGCGGTTGCCGATATCACGAAAGTCAGTTGCACGCTCACGTAGATAAGGGTCATCCAGCTCTTGAAGCATGTTGGCGTTTTGCTCAATCACATATTGAATGGCTGCGCCCGCAGAGCTCTTATTTTCCTTTAAGTAGGTTATGATATCCTGTTCTAACTCTTCATCTTCGAGCAACATGATGTGGCCTTCGAAGATGGCTTCTTTTTCTTCGCCAAACGTTTCTAGCGCCTTTTGCTTGATGAGTTCAAGTTGAGCCGCCGCTTTGTCTCTTGCTTCTAAGAAGCATTTTATCTCTGATTCACTGTCTTCAACACGGTTGGTGTTAATAACAATTTCGTCTTCTTGGAGCAATAGCGCTTTACCAAGCGCTATGCCAGGTGATGCTTGAATACCTGATATCATAACCTATCCTTTAACTGCAAAAAATGTCGGGTGATGGAGTGTGCTTATTCAAGTTCCGCCATTAAAGCCACTAGCGTATCAACCGCTTTTTGCTCATCCGCACCTTCTGCTTTGATCACAACGCTGGTTCCTTTGGTTAGGCCTAACGTTTGTAGTTTGAATAGGCTTTTGGCACTTGCAGATTTACCGCCAGCTTCCACTGTAATGTCGCTAGAGAACGCTTTTGCTTCTTTAACAAATTGCGCAGCAGGACGAGTGTGTAGGCCATTTTCAGCAGTAATAGTAACAGTCTTGTTATACATGGTGTTTCCCCATTTTTTAGTTTGAATGTTGCCGCTATCTTAGAAGAACATTGCACCTTTCTTCTTAAATGCCGCATTTTGATTTTGTAGTAAAGTAACGAAAAACAAACTTGAGAAGTTTAATCCACGTCAAGTTTTTCGCGACCTCCATTGAAATATCTCGTTTCTCTTTTACCGCTAGCAAAACCGCTATTGGTCGGTTTTATCATAGGAGGAACTTAATTCGTTAAGTAAAAAATCATCCTAAATTCGTGCTAGAAGATCAACGTTTTTCTAGTTATCCCATAAATAAATCATCTAGACCAGTATATAAATACCGATAGATAAGTATAGGCAAGTATTGCTTTGTTGCTAATTTATATAGAAAAAAGGCGCCCAAAGGCGCCTTAAATTACCGTTTTTGATAAATTATGCTTCTAATTCTTGCTCGGTGAAAATACCAGCAAATAGGGCTGAAGATAGGTAACGTTCACCTGAGCTAGGCAGGATAACAACGATGTTTTTATCAGCAAATTCAGGCAGTGCCGCGATTTGGTTCGCTGCAACCACTGCTGCACCAGATGAAATACCGGCTAAAATACCTTCTTCTTCCATTAAACGACGCGCCATGTCGATGGCTTCATCGTTGGTAACAAGTGCGGTGCGGTCAACCATTTCTAGGTCTAGGTTTTTCGGTACGAATCCTGCGCCGATACCTTGGATCTTATGCGGACCTGGTTTCACTTCTTCACCAGCTAGGGTTTGGGTGATAACAGGTGAGTCAGCTGGCTCAACGGCCACAGTGGTGATTTTTTTACCTTGTTTTAGCTTGATGTAACGGCTAACACCAGAAAGAGTACCCCCTGTACCGACACCGGCTACAAATACATCGATTTCACCGTCAGTGTCTTCCCAAATTTCAGGGCCTGTGGTTTGCTCGTGAATTTCTGGGTTTGCAGGGTTGTCAAATTGTTGTAGTAGTAGGTATTTTTCTGGATTTTCAGCAACAATTTCTTCTGCTTTGTTGATGGCGCCTTTCATGCCTTTAGCACCGTCGGTCAAAATTAAGTTTGCACCTAGGGCCTTAAGTAGCTTACGGCGCTCTAAGCTCATGGTGTTAGGCATGGTAAGGGTAATTTTGTAGCCACGCGCAGCAGCAACAAATGCAAGGGCGATACCTGTGTTACCACTGGTTGGCTCGATAAGCTCTTTGTCCTTGGTCAGTGTGCCTTTTTTCTCTGCATCCCAAATCATGTTTGCGCCGATGCGACATTTCACGCTAAAGCTAGGGTTGCGGCTTTCAACTTTTGCAAATACATTACCTTTAGCCACGCGGTTAAGGCGTACAAGTGGGGTTTTGCCTATAGTCAGTGTATTGTCATCATAAATCTTGCTCATGTGTATTCCTTTGTATGCAGTGAATGGCAATTAATCTCAGTTAGCATACTCTGATGCTATCAGTTTTGAAGTGACAATTTGTTATAACCTTATGTTATTAGAAACTAGGTTTTTATCACTTGAGTCAAGGGTAAGGCTAAACGGTTTTATCACAAGTATCATCAGCTAAGCTAAGCAGATGCTGATCGGGTCACATTATTTGGGAACGTATATGCAATCGACATTTTTAACAGCAACGGGAATTTTTGTTCCTCCTTACTGCATGAGTAACCAGGTCTTAGTCGATGCTTATAATCGCTACGCAGATTACTTTAATCTGGAAAATGCAGCGTCTATCGATGTTGGCCAAGTGGCTGCTAAAAAACGCTCCGATAACAGTTATATCCTTGCCCACTCCGGGATCACTCAGCGTTACTTTGTCACCAATGAAGGTGTACTTGACCCAGATGTGATGTGCCCTTTATTACCTGAGATTGATGAAGAGCACACCTCCTTGATGGCTGAAATGGGCTTCAATGCAGCGATGCAAGCCTTACAAAGGGCTGCCATCCGAGGAGACCAAATAGATTTAATTATTGTGGCAGCCAGTCATGTGCAGCGGCCTTATCCTGCTTTAGCCATTGAGATCCAACATCTATTAGGAGCAAAGGGATTGGCATTTGATTTGTGCGCAGCCGAGTGCTCTGCTTTGGTGGCCGTGCAATTAGCCAGTCAGGCAATTGGCTGCGGTCAGGCAACAAAAGCCTTGATCATCAGCCCTGAGATTGGCTCTGCGCAAACGGATTTTCGCGATCGAGACACCCATTATCTATTGGGGGATGCGTGTAGTGCTTTACTGTTAGAAAATGAGCCCAATGGCGAGGCTTTGGCTTTGCAAGGTGTGGCCTGTGCTAGCCAGTTTTCTAACCAGATCCGCAATAACTTTGGTTTTTTAAATCGTTTAGCACCAGATTCATTATATGGAAAAGACAAGCTTTTCCATCAAACGCCGCCCAGTTTTCCTGTTATTGTTGATGCTGTCGCTAGCCATAGCCGACAGCATTTGTCGGCATTAGGCCTAAATCAAGGGCAAATGAGTCAAGTATTTCTACAACCAACTAATTTGTGCCTTAATCAACAAATTGGCCACGCCTTATTGGGTCAGCCCAGTGAGCAGCAGTTGCCGGATTGCGTCGCGCAATATGGTGGTACGGGAGCCGCGGGGTTAGGTTTAAGTTGTCACTTACATCAGAGCTTGAGCCAAGGGCAATATTGCCAGTGGCTCGCATTTGGGGCAGGTTACAGTATTGCCAGTGCTATTTTTCAAAAGCGCTAGTGGATTAAGCCCGTCCTGTCATTTCTGTGCGGTAATGGGCTACCCACATTGCGGTACCTCCGCAGACGCCCACGGGCATCACGATTAAATTAACAATGGGGATGGCACTGAGCAAGGTGGCAATCGCACCGAAGCTTAAGTTACTCATGCGTTTGGTTTTAAGGGTGTCACGCATCACTGGGAAACTGATTTTATGATTATCAAAACCGTAATCCACATATTGGATCGCCATCATCCAGCACGACAATAAGAACCATAATACCGGCGCCACCGTTTGCCCAACCACAGGGATCAAGAACAATATCAAGCAACCGATGGCCTTAGGGATAAAGTAAATCATTTTATCCAGTTCACGCTTTAGGGCGCGTGGGACATCTTTTAATACTTGAGCTAGGCCATCATCGTTAATGGTTTGTCCCGTTAAGTGCATTTCTACTTTTTCTGCCAGCAGGCCATTGAAGGGGGCAGCAATCAGGTTGGCGACGGTGGAAAAGAAGTAAGAAAAGATAAATAGGATACATAAGAGGATAATGGGCCAGAGAATATAGTTTAACCAACTCAGAAAATCCGGAACATAACTCATCAACTGGTCGATCATTGGCCCTAGCTGCAAATAGAGTGCATAAAAGGCCCCAGAAAACAGCAACAAGTTGATACACAATGGCACCAACACAAAGGTTCTTAGCCCGGGTTGCTTAATAAGTTGAAAACCTTTGAGGAAATACTCAAGGCCGCTGATGGGCTCAGATAGGGTTTGTTTCATAGTGAAATTGCATTCCTGTTTGCAGTTATTGCGGGTTTGATTTGTCTCCAGAAACGTCAGTTTAATAGATCCATCACGCCAGAGAAACCCAAAATAGGAATATGTTAATGATAATTAACATACCTAAATTATCAGCCAGGCGGTTCCCGGTGGAAGTCAGGGGGTTATATTTAAATGATGAAATGTTAAGATTGCACTTGTAAATTTATCTTTGGTCACGGTTCTCGACTGGACGGCGCAAGTCTTTCAAGGTACTGTGCTCTTGTCAAAGCTAGCTTACCTTAGGTACATTATAACTAGCGTGTATGCATGCTCAAATTTGCCGACTTAATCATCTAAAAGGATAGGTTGGGTTGTTGCTAAGCTTAAGTTTTAATTAGGCTAATTTAGTCTAAAATAAAGATTTTACTGGATCCAGCGGGCACTGATTAGGGCTGTTGGATGTCTAACCAATTAAGAGATTGTTGAATGCAGGATTTTCGTCTTGTTCTAATTATTGTTGGCGCACTCGCTATCGCCGCACTTTTAGTGCATGGTTTGTGGTCAAATCACAAAAATAAACCTAAGTCGATAAAAGATAAGCCCGTGCCGAAAGTCGATAAAACCCCTTCGCAGCCTGAAACGGATGAACAGAGTGGTTTTGATGCTGATGGTATCGGGGAAGTACGTGTGGTGTCGGGCAGCCAGGCCCCTCATTCTGCTCCAACAGCCTTCGCTTCCGACAAGCAAGATAACGCATTTGATGATAACACAGGGCAAGATATACCCAGCTTTTCTGCGGTAGATAAAGCAGAAACGCCTGCCGCCCAATTTTCTCAACAGCCATATCAGTCTGAGTCAAATCAACACGCGCCCGCTTCCCAGCAAGTCATGTCAGGTGAGGTCACGCATACTCCTGAGCCGGCAGCAGTGGTATCGGATAGTCCAAGCCAAGGCGTAGAGCCTCATGGCGCCCAGATGCAGACAGCCGATTCAGACGATGAGCAATACATTACCCGCTCTCCCGCTTTTAAAGAGCCCTATTTCGATGAGTATGGCAGACAACATTATCGCGAGCCGCAACCGATCAAGGTTAAAGTTAAACACGCTGCCAACGTTCAGCAGCCAACACCCGCTGGAACAGCCGAGCCATTACGTGAGCCAGCAGCAGATCAAGGCGTGCAACCCGCTATAGCGCAGGCCCCTGAGCAACCAGAGCCTGTGGTTGACGCGCATTCAGCGCAAGCCTACGACGAGTCAAAAGCACAAGCGCCAACGGAGCAAAAGGCGGTTGCACCCGCTAACACAGCCAGCGCGGCTGATGTTGAGCAGCCCCAAACAACGGATCAAGCTCAGCGCAACAGCCATCAGCAAGCTGACAATGCACAACAGCAAACGAGCCCAGCAGCGGATCCACAAGAAGTCTTTGTGTTAAACGTCATGTCTAGCGAAGGTCAGTTGTTTGCTGGTGCAGAGCTGTTACCTACGCTACTTAACTTAGGTTTTAAATTTGGTGAGATGGACATATTCCATCGCCATCTTAGCCCAACGGGCAATGGCCCCGTGCTGTTCAGTATGGCCAACATGGTGAAGCCTGGCACTTTCGATGTGGATCACATGGAGCAATTTGAAACCCATGGTGTCTCCTTGTTTATGGCCCTGCCTTGTGCTGGCGATCCAAGCAACAATTTTGCTTTAATGTTGCATGCCGCTGAAATGCTTGCATCAGAGTTAAACGGTGCGGTTTTCGACGCCACCCGCCAGCCTTTAACAAGGCAAAAAGTCAATGAATACAAACAACGTATTAACGATTTTGAACGGAAAAATGCCCTCGTCCATTAATTGTTAATCAGGTTTTAATAAGCCTCTTCCTATGAAGGGGCTTTTTTATTTTTGCATATTCAAATGAGTAAATGGAATGAGTGTTTTTGAGCAAATTCAATCCCTAAGAAAGCAGATAGAAGAATATAATTACCAATATTATGTGCTCGATCAGCCTACCATACCTGATGCGGAATGGGATAAGTTGCTGCATCAATTAATTGAGCTAGAAAATCAGCATCCTGAATATCTTGATCCCCATTCTCCGACGCAAAAAGTGGGCGGGGCCCCGCTCGATGCCTTTCAACAAGTCACCCATAATGTGCCCATGCTTAGCCTAGGTAATGTGTTTACCGATGAGGAATTACAGGCATTTGATAAGCGTCTGGTTGAGCGCTTAAGTGATAACAGCAAGCTAGTGTATTGCTGTGAGCCTAAGCTAGATGGTTTGGCCATCAGTATCTTATACGAAAATGGCCGCTTAGTTCGCGCAGCCACCCGAGGTGATGGGCTAGTGGGAGAGGACGTGACCGCCAATGTGCGTACCATCAAAAGTGTGCCCTTGTTGCTAAAAGGCGATAATTTACCCGCCACACTGGAAGTGCGTGGTGAGATCTTTATGCCAAAGCAAGGCTTTGAAAAGTTAAACCAGCAAATGCTGAGTAAAAATGAAAAGCCCTTTGCCAATCCGCGCAATGCCGCTGCGGGCAGTTTGCGCCAGTTAGACTCGAGTGTCGCAGCTAAGCGCCCTTTGGCCTTTTATGCTTATGCTCTAGGTGAAACCTCTGGTGAGTGGCCAGCTAGCCACTATGAGCGCTTACAAGCCTTAAAAGCCCTTGGTTTGCCGGTATCGGCGCAAACCAAGCGAGTGGAAGGGGTAGAAGCCTGTTTAGCTTACTATCAAGACATAGGTGAGCGCCGAGCTTCGTTGCCTTATGAAATCGACGGAGTGGTATTTAAGGTAGACGATATCGCCTTGCAACAAACCTTAGGCTTTGTTTCACGCGCTCCGCGCTGGGCCACGGCCCATAAATTCCCCGCTCAAGAAGCGTTAACCATTTTAGAAGATGTTGAATTTCAAGTGGGCCGCACTGGCGCTATCACGCCTGTAGCACGTCTCGAGCCCGTGTTTGTTGGCGGCGTGACGGTATCTAATGCCACTTTACACAACGCCGATGAGATTGCCCGCCTTGGCATTAAAATCGGCGATACAGTGACCGTGCGCCGCGCTGGTGACGTTATTCCACAAGTCGTTGCCGTGGTCATCGAGCGCCGACCAGATGATGCTAAAGACATCGTATTTCCCGATGCTTGTCCTGTTTGTGGCTCTGATGTCGAGCGCATTGCTGGCGAGGCCGTTGCACGTTGCACGGGGGGGCTTGTTTGCGGCGCCCAGCAAAAGCAAGCCATTAAACATTTTGTATCGCGTAAAGCCCTGAACATTGATGGCCTAGGTGACAAACTGGTTGAGCAACTAGTCGATGAGAAGTTAGTGGCCACACCGGCCGATTTGTTTAGCCTAACTTGGTCGCAATTAACGGGGCTTGAACGTATGGGCGATAAGTCAGCCACTAAATTACTTAAGGCGATTGAAGCGGCCAAGCAAACCACGCTAGCGCGCTTTTTATATGCCCTTGGCATTCGTGAAGTAGGGGAAACCACGGCCGCTAATTTAGCCAATCACTATTTAACCTTAGATGCCCTCAAGCAGGCCAGTGTAGAGTCATTGCAGCAAGTACCAGATGTGGGCGAAATCGTCGCTAAGCATGTCTATTACTTTTTTGCTGAGCAGCACAATCTAGCCGTGATCCAAGCTTTACTTGATGCAGGCATTGACTGGCCAGCACTGATTGTTAAAGAAGAGAGTGAGCAGCCACTTGCAGGGCAAACCTTTGTGTTAACCGGGACTTTATCGCAAATGGGGCGCAGTGAAGCGAAAGCCGCCCTAGAGGCCTTAGGGGCAAAAGTGTCAGGTAGTGTGTCGAAAAAAACCAGTTACCTGGTAGCCGGAGAAGCGGCAGGCTCTAAACTGACCAAGGCTGAAAACTTAGGCGTACCCGTATTAACGGAAGATGAAATGATTGCGCTGTTAGCCCAGTAGTATAGTTCTTAGAGCCACTATGCTTAGTTGTGGCTCTCGTTAATTTACTTCCATCTTTAAGGCCGTGGCTAAGTATAGCAACTTTGAAAAATACTATCTTTGTCTGCGAGGCTCAGGTCCTTTTTACTTCATGCTACATACTTTTATTTTCAGTTATCTTTGATAGGCTGGTTAGCATTGTCATCGTCATGTTTTAACACGCCGCGTTACTCTTCATAAAACACCTAAGTCAAATTCATTTAGAGACAATCGGGCAAAACGATTAATTTAGTGTCATTGCATGATTTGGGATTGCCAGCTACCTTGATAGAAAAGTGACTTTAATGGCAAGCATAAAGAGTAAAATTATGTATATCAAAATAATTCATTTCCTTGTGTTCTTCAATGTATCTGCTGCTGTCTACGCTGATTTAGGTAACGAATACTTGGGGGATTTTGAGTATAAAGACTGGTATTTAGAAGGGTTTTACAATGGCACTACTAAACAAACTAATTGTGTTGCCAGTAGTGTTGATTCGAAAGGGGCTAGCAGCTTAAATATTAACTGGTTTAGCGATGCTCTCAATCATGAAGCGATATATATAAACTATCAAGAAAGTGAAGCGCGTCATGAGCCGCTTATTATCGGAGGGATGAATTTATTGCTTCAGTTTGATAATGGAGTGACAGTTGCGGCGCAAAGCCGAGAGGAGCATCGTGACCAAGGCGTATTTATTAATATTTATCCTGACCAGGATATCATTCCACTGCTTGCAAAGAGTAACCTGCTATCTCTTATTGAACCAGATATGGGTGTCATCACGACTCTATCGTTATCTGGCTTTACTGCGACATATCGAAAGATAGTGGAATTGTGTGGTGCGCCAATTGCTAGGTTAACCCAAACTGATCATGGCGCGACAGTTATACCTGAGGATGTGTATGGCATACTCAGGGAGTTTTATGGAACAAATGGGCCAGGGACTGAGCCAGTCATTCAATTTCAGGATTTCAGTTGTGACAATTCAAATGATGCGTTAGCCACCGTTCACTATTTAGATGATCCAGATGGTCCAAGGTTAGATACCTTTTTGGTTACAAAGCAAAACGGGGAGCTTGTGTATGATAATTACAGCTTTTCGGCGGATAAAAAAAATGCATATAGCTTATGCTCATTGGCGAATGCTAGGGCGAGTTTTATCACCCCCCTATCTAAAGCTGAGATAAAAAATTTAACAGGGCTTGATAGAGTATGTGGGAATGGTGTCAAAATTGAAGATGGGCTATGTGACAGTGTCTATATATTTTGGTCAGAAAAGCCGCTTCGCAACAGAAATTTGGTGCTTTACCAGCGTAATTAGCATCAAGTATTAACAGAAAAGCTTGCAAGGTTTTATTGCTGAGTAAAGGATAGATGAAGTTTGCTCGGCTCAATAACTACATATGAAAGTGCCTAGTGCCTGTGGATCTTTGGTGGTTAATTTTTGTTCGATAAAAAAGCGTTTTGAGCAAGGCCAGCTGTGTGTAGCTTAGCATTCTAAGTAAATACTGCGCAACGACGCACAAAGCGCTGCAAAAACAAGCTTAAAAGGTCAACAGGCCCTAGTATTAGAATTCTAAATTATCTAAAGCGAGATACAAACCCGTGCCCAAATCGTAACGCTTTCTAAACATATTTTGGCTAAGCCATAATTGAAGACGCATTTGCTTTACTGCCTTCGATGATGCATATGTGTTCGTAAAGATTTATTTTCGGTTAATGTGATATACGGTAGAACGTCTACAGGGGATTGATGTGGCGAAAATGTATATTTTAGAATTGGTGGAGCCATGCGGGATCGAACCGCAGACCTCAACGCTGCCAGCGTTGCGCTCTCCCAGCTGAGCTATGGCCCCAATAGAGGTTGAAGTAAAGTGGTGGAGCCATGCGGGATCGAACCGCAGACCTCAACGCTGCCAGCGTTGCGCTCTCCCAGCTGAGCTATGGCCCCGTTACTTCATAAAATCTAACACCTTAAAGCTGGCTGATTTGCTTTAAGTGAGGCGCATTTTATGCAGGCTTAGGGAAGCTGTCAACAGTAAAAACAGGGAAAATGTCGACTCTTGAACTGTTTGCTAAAAAAATCACCGCTTCGGTTGAAGATTGAACAAATAGAAGCGTGATGAACGTCGATGTGGCCTTGAAGCGGATTTGATAGTGGCCCAGCCTGCTTAAAAGGGGGGTAGGGGCTTAAG
>NZ_JAIMJB010000030.1 GCF_021295345.1 Motilimonas eburnea | reverse complement strand
TTGAAGGGAGGTAATAACTTGTTCAAAACCTGCTGTTTTCGTTCTTCACTATAGCGTGGCACTATCAAGCCTTAACGCCCCAACTGGTTAAATTTTAAGTAGTGACAACTATCCTGCCAGAGGGGGCCGTTCCCATTGTATCTGAATATTTAGAGTTGATACCTGCCAAACAATTGCCTACTAACCTCGAAGAGGACGAAAGGTTCTTGAGAAAAATAAAGTGGTATACCACACCTATAGTATTTGGCGGCGATCCAAATTCTGAAGAAAATATGGTCTGGGTAAACCACAAGCATCACAGAAAGTTAGTGAGTTACTGGAACCAGCAGTATCAATTAGTAAAAGCATAATATGAGTAATCATAGCGTTAACTGACGAGCAAAAAGAGCATTATGAAGCGTTGAAAAAGAGGGACCTTCTCCAAGTGTAGTGGATGTTATCGTCGCCACCTTCTATATAGTTGGTGAATTTCTCACTGATAAAACGATAGAAAAATTGTTTAAAATCCCAGCCCTCTAATGAGCCGCGTACGTCGTTGGTGACTTACCAGATTTGGCGTTGCAGTGCAGCGGTTTTTGGGTACTTGTCATGATTTTTTCCTGATTTCTCTGTGTTTGCCCTTTACTTGGGCAACTCTCTCTTTTTCGATCTTTATTTGCTGATGCACCACGAACTGGGTAACTAGCAAACTAGTGCCTTAACTAAATTGTTGTAATTAACAATTCCGTTACGTTTCTGAAAGAAGCAAAGCAGGTATCAAAATCATGAGGTTCGGTGTTAAACACCATAGGGGTAACAAAATCGTTAAAGCGCTGTCGAAAAACGGGGTTTTCTTCAAGCTCTTTCAACCCAAGTTGTAGCTCTTGTTTAGGATTAGAGACAAACTCTGCATGCTGATTGCCAAAGCGCTCAATATCTTCTTCCAACACGATTTTAAATAACGGTGTAAGTGCTTTCAGATCGAGGCTTTCTTTTTGATCTTCGCTCTTTAAAATACAGTAAACATCATAAATATGGCGAACAAGCGTGGCATCATCCTTACGCTCAGCACAGCGCTTCGCTGACATGGTACGACGCAACATTGAAATCACTTTTTCAACCAAGGTGGCATGGATAGAGACGCAATCAAACGCCTCTACTTCTTGTGGTTGTTTATACAGCTCCGAAACCAAGGACTGAATGCTACGAGCTTCTACATCAAGTAAGGGGATTGTCTCCATTAATTCCAGCTTAATAATGGGGCGAAGACACGGTGCTTGACTAAACTGCTGTAGATATCTAAGTTCCAATTCAATATAGCGATACTCATCACGAACAAGTCGTGTTTCGACGGTGAATCGCTCTGATAGGCTAATTGCCTGCTCAACCTTGTTAATGTATGCCTTACGAGCCGCTTTCTTTTTGGCGCGGGTTAGTTCTTCAAACGCTGGTTTTGGAATCAATTTAATGTCGACGTCTTCTGACATTCGAAGGATCTTAACGTTGGACTTTGCCAGAGCAGTCCCGCCAGAAAAGACCATTTGATGATACACAAGAGACACTTTCGCTAATTCTGCAAGTAAAGCGACGACCCAGTAATCTTTTTCAATAATGGCCGGGTTTCCGAGCTCAAGCGCATCAGAAACCTCAAGAAATTGTTGTTTTAATTTTTCCATATTAGCTCGGTGAGTTTAAAACTCGGTTACCGACAGCCAATTTGCGATTAAACTGTTTGGGGTTCCATGAATATTGAACGGAGGATGGAATTTGCGTGCTTTCACCTGATAAGCTTTGTAAAGATAGGCTGTCCATTTCAAAATCGACGCCTTTCATCTTTAATATCTCACGCATCAGGGCATCGCTTCCACCTGGGTTCGTAGGCATAGGTTTTCCGGTTAGGCTGTTAATGCGAGCCTTGGTGTACAGTCCATAGCCAAGTTTTATTAACTCGCCTTGCTTAACCAATTGCCTTAGTACACGACCGATTTGATCGTAGCTAGCAAAGCCATCAAAGTCTTTACGCTCAAAAACGTAGCGTCTTGAACGCTTTATCTTCTGATAAACACGATCAACAGCTGTCATTTGAACCTCCTAACTTTATTATGTATTGGCAGTATAGCGCAACGCTGTCACGTTAGGAATAAATACGGCATAAATCACTGCTCAAATACGGCACCACCCCCACGCAATAAACACATAAAACACTGAATACAAAGGCTTATTTACCATTTACAGCAACCTAACCCAAATATCAAAAAGCATCTGACCTTGCTATAAAAAATCCCTTCTGAGATGTTCAACGCACCCTCTATTTCTACGCCTAAATATCGAACGGTATTATCCAACTTCACTCGGTCAAGCAATAACTGAATGCGCGAATGTTTTTGATTCGAACATAGATCAGTGACCTTTGGTGCCTCGCATAGAATGCGTGCCAATCCCCTCTAGCTCACTTAGAGACTTAACCAATTGAGGGGCAACCGTCATATCGAAGAAAGGAAGCTGCCAGATTGCATTCAGACTTATTCAATTTAAGTCTTCACCGCAACCAGCGCATAAGCTCCTGCCATCATAGAAAGGATAAGTAGCAATAATAACCCTATCCGAGCCATGCTCACTTCGTGGTCTTTTGAGCGACTTTTAGTGCGGCCATGGGTTTTGATGCGCAGTGGCTTATTGATGCTTTGCGCCAGTTGCTGCGCATGTTGGATGGTTTCCTGCTTGTCACTCGAGCCGGTAAAGTAGACCTCATCGCCCTTTAATTTGATCACCGCTGAATACGAAACACTGGCTGAGCTATATTGCGAGCTGTCGCCTTGACGTTGGATGGCTGACGCCATTCGCACATCAACGGCTTTGATATCAGCAAAGGGGTAATAACAATAGCGGCGTGCCAGCCACAAACCTCTCGCGCGGATCAGCTGCTGCTTTTGCTGATCTAAATAGCGATAATCCACATAGCCGACGAGATATACCCCGGTGACCACCAGCCCCATCGCAAACAAGTAAATAATCACGATTATCAAAGGGGCATGCTCTTGGCTATAACCGGCCCAAAAGGTGAGCAGTCCCATTAAGGTGCAAATAAGCCCAACACTTAACTTCAGTATTGATGGCTTTTCGCTAAAAAAATCGAGTCGAACCATAGATTAGTTTTCAGGCTGATAATCGGCTTGCGGCCAAATTTCATTAATCTCATCGGCCTGTTGCTGGGCATTAAAACGCTCCCAAGTGATGCCGTTAACATCATCCTCTTGACTAAACTCGGTGGCGCTAGGGTCTTCCCAACCTAAATGGCGCAGTTCACCCGGTGGACAAGTGGGATCTTGGCGCACCGACAAGTTTAGGGAAGGTGTGCGCCACAGCGCATATTCATTGGCAATGTAAGAGCAAGGCTCTGCGCCCAAACGCTTGCTGTAATCCGCGATGGTGGCTTCAATTTGATTTGTTGAAAGTGCAAGATGTAGTTTTTTCACTGTGATCCTCCCGATTAAAAAGCCAAGTTAACATCAAGTTAACATCAAGCTCAACTTATAAATCCTTGGGTAAATTAACCTTGGTGCTTGTCCGCTATGTGGGGAGGGTTTGTATTTGGTGATATTCGCCGAGCAAGCTCGCCTCCCACAGGGCTTGAGACTTGAGTGTAGATGTGAGCTTGTGGGACCTGAGCTTGCTCAGGGAATGGCTGTATTAAGTGTGAAGTGAGTTTGTGCTTGTAATATTCGCCGAGCAAGCTC
Organism: Motilimonas eburnea; assembly: GCF_021295345.1. Classification (GTDB taxonomy): domain Bacteria; phylum Pseudomonadota; class Gammaproteobacteria; order Enterobacterales; family CBDFNC01; genus Motilimonas; species Motilimonas eburnea. Next base: position 33,504 of record NZ_JAIMJB010000030.1, on the reverse strand, counting down.
GCCTCCCACAGGGCTTGAGGCTTGAGTGTGGGAGTGTGCCTGTTCAGGTTAATTAGGGATAACTTAAGTATTTCTGCTTAAGCTATCCAAAATCAGAGGATGTATTAAGGACGGTAAACCTTAACATTGTTGAAGCCGGCTTCTTTCAAGTACAACGCTTGCAGCTTACTCATCACGCCGCGATCGCAATATAACAAGTAAGTTTTTGACTGATCTAAGGTATCAAACTGCGTGCCCAGTTTAAAAAACGCCATGCTTTCAATGGCAACGCCTTCAAGCTTTAATGGCTTATCTTCGCGCTCTTCATCAGAACGAATATCCAGTACCACTTCGTTTGCTGCAAATTGCGCCGTGGTTTCAACTTCGGTCACCTCGGCATCGGTTTGCTCGCCAATATCACGAATGTCTAAGGTCATGGTTTCACCCACTACCTTATCAATCAGTGACATATCAAAATTAGCTTCTTGTTCTTCAATCTTGCTCATCACGGCTTTCACCGTCGGCTTATTAGAGATCACGCCGCAGTATTCAGGGATCGTTTCGGAAAACTCGGCGGTGCCGATTTGGCGCGCGGTATTGATGATGTCTTGCTTGTCCATGGCAATCAGCGGGCGCAAAATCAGGGTATCCGTGGCTTTATCGATCACCGACAGGTTACGCAAGGTTTGACTCGACACTTGGCCTACCGCTTCCCCTGTCACCATGGCATCCAGCGCCAAGCGCTCGGCTAATTTAGCCCCCGTGCGCACCATCATGCGTTTTAAGATCACGCCCATTTGGCCATCTTCAACCTTTTCTAAGATCTCGGCGACCACGGGCTCAAATGGCACAGCTAAAAACTTAACGCGATGAGACGAGCCAAAACGATCCCACAAATGGTGGGCAACTTGCTTAACGCCAATTTCGTGTGCCGCACCGCCAAGATTAAAGAAACAGTAATGCACGCGCATGCCGCGCTTCATCATGATGTAGCTGGATACGCCCGAATCAAAACCGCCCGAGATCAGCGATAGCACACCCTCTTGTGAGCCCATCGGGAAGCCACCTAAGCCTTCATGGCGCTGCTTAACGATAAAGAGATCTTGATGATCTATCTCAAGTAACACTTGCACATCAGGATTTTTCAATTGCACCTTCAGGGCGCCGGTGTTTTGGTTTAAACCGCCACCCACATAACGTTCAACTTCCGTTGAACTAAAGTCATGCTTACCGCGGCGCTTAACTCTGACACAAAAGGTTTTCCCTTCCAGCAGGGGGCCAGCAATGGGCAATACCTGCTCATAAATGTCATGTAAGTCTTCAAATGGGGTTTGTTGTACTTCTAAGAAAAACGCAACACCCGGCGTGCTAGACAGTAGCTCAATTAACTTGGCTCGGTTTTTGTCGCTATCGTTAACTGTTTTTACAATAATGTGATCCCATTCCAAAATGACTTTCACATCATCGTCATAGCGGCGCAAAATGTTACGGATATTGCTTTGTAACATCTTACAAAAACGCTTACGAACAGACTTGCTTTTCATCAGGATTTCAGGGAAAAACTTTACGACAAATTTCATCGGCTTCACTTAGGGTCAAAATCAAGGGGGCGGATTATACCTTGAGAGAGTGAGGACTTAAAGTGGTGCTTTTTTACCCTGCCTATTTTGGTTAATCAGGGTAAAAAAGCGATCTGGCTATTGAGTCACGCCAATTTCATCGGACTCTTGCGCTTTACCTTGCATCACAGAGATTTCTACTCGACGGTTTTTACGGCGATTGTTACTGTCGGTATTGGCAAAAAGTGGTTTGGTATCGGCATACCCCACTACCATGAGGCGCTGCTGATCAAAGCCTTTCACCTTGATCATTTCATGGGCCACCGACACCGCACGTTGCGATGATAAATCCCAATTAGAACGATACAACTCAGATTTAATGGTTTCGTTATCGGTATGACCCGATACCGTGATTTCACCCGGTACGTCTTTTAAGATTTCCGCGACCCTTGAAATAACCGGACGAAACTTAGGCTGCAAAAACGCCGAGCCAGAAGGAAACGCCCCTTTTTCCCGTACGCGAATAATTAATTGCTGGCCTAGGGCTTCAATTTCTATCGCGCCGTCTTCAATTTGATCGCGCATCTTTTGCGCGATGGTTTTGGCGAGCTGATTTTGTGCCTCTTGCTGCTGTGCTTGCTGGCTTTGAATTGCCTGTGAGGCCGTCATGCCGCCGTCATTGGTGCCTTCATCTTGCTTTTGCCCGCCCACTTCTGCCGCTTCACCATCTTGAAAATCAAGGCGAGCCTGGGTCATGTCTATGGTTTGTTGCATGATGGTTTCAATGGGCGTGGGCTCAGGACGCCCTGGACGAAACTCTTGTGCAATAACAGACGTACCTTTAGGGATATCTTTCACTTCCAATAAGTTTTGTACACCAAAGGCGTACTTCATTGAGCCCGCTATCTGCTTAAACTTCAATACGTCCATCTCTGAAAACGCGAGTAGCAATACAAAGAAACACATTAACAGCGACATCAAATCGGCAAAGGTCCCCATCCAAGCGGGCAGACCCTCCGGCGGACATTTACATGGTTCTTCCATTATTGCCCCCTAGTCTGTGGTGTTGACTTCACGTTTTGACTCGGCCAGATAATTTTTCAACAAGCCTTCAATAACCCGCGGGTTTTGGCCATCTTGAATGCCCAATACGGCATCCATGATAAGTACCCGGTTGAGCTTTTCTTCCTCGGCCCGCAATACCAGTTTTTCACTGACGGGCAAGGCGACCATGTTCGCTAGGATCGCGCCATAAAGGGTGGTTAACAAGGCAACCGCCATCGCAGGGCCGATAGACTTAGGATCATCCATGTTGGACAGCATGGCCACCAGACCAATCAAGGTACCGATCATGCCCATTGCGGGGGCCACATCCCCTAGGGACTTAAATATGCCCGCCCCCATAATATGGCGCTCTGAGGTGAGCAGTATGTCTTTTTCCAAGGTCGCCCGAACGACATCGGCATCGTGACCATCCACCAGCATGTCTATACCTTTTTGCATAAAGGCATTGGTGATCTCCGCTTCCTCGAGCGCCAAGAATCCACCCTTGCGCGCCGCGTCCGCCATTTCCACCGACTTGGTGATCAAATCTTCCGGCTTTTCTAGCTTGAACATAAACGCTTTGATGCCTATTTTCGCAGCACCAAGAAACTGCCCTAAGTTGTACTTCATCAGGACCACAAACAAGGAGCCGACAAACACGATCAGCACCGACGGCACATCGATAAAGGTCGATAACTCGCCCCCCATCAACATGGCCATGAGTACAAATGCAAAGGCACCGATAATCCCTATAAGCGTTGCTAAATCCACGTTTTACACCCTCAAAATGAGAAAATTTCCCTAACAAGTCGAGCTGATGGCTCATCTTCTAGTGGTTTGTTTTATTTTCGTATATCAACGCATTTACAGCAAGTTAAACAACTTGGAAATGCCGTCTTCTATGGTATCGGCAACATTTGTTAAATATTTATAGCTGGCTTATTTGACCCATCACAGTCTCACAGGTAATCTTGGCGCGAATTGGGAGAATTGCATATGCCTATTAAAAAACCAGAAAACATGAACTTTGAAGAATCCGTGACCGAGCTTGAGGAAATCGTCAAGAAGCTCGAACTGGGTGAGCTCACGCTCGAAGAGGCATTAAAACAATTTGAAAGAGGCATCGCCCTCGCTCGGGTCAGCTCAGAAAAGTTACACTCTGCCGAACAACAAGTACAAGTGTTATTAGAACAAGGTGGCGAGCAAGTACTTAGCCCTTTTCAGGATGAAGTTTAATCAATGAATCTGCTTGAACAGTCTATTACACGCTTTAAAGCGCGTGTTGATACTAGCCTAGCCGCTGCATTATCGCGCCCTGCGCCATTGAGCCCCGCGCTGCAACAAGCCATGGCATATGGCACCATGCAAGGCGGCAAGCGTATCCGTCCCTTCTTAGTCTATGCCACGGGTGAAATATTTGGTATCGCCCCAGAAAAACTCGACAACCTTGCTGCAGCCATTGAATGCATCCATGCTTATTCCTTGATTCATGACGACCTCCCCGCCATGGACGATGATGAACTCAGACGCGGCCAACCGACTTGCCATATCGCATTTGATGAAGCGACGGCCATTTTGGCAGGCGACGCCTTACAAACTCTCGCTTTTGAGCTTATTTGTGAACCCAGTGAGCATTTTACCCCAAAACAGCAGTTAGACATGGCTCTCACCTTAGCCAAAGCATCTGGCCTAAATGGGATGTGCGGCGGACAAGCCCTCGACTTGGCTGCAGAAAATCAACAAGTTTCATTAGCGGCGCTGGAGCAAATCCACGGTGGAAAAACCGGCGCGCTTATCAACGCGGCCGTTAAATTAGGCGCCCTTGCCAATCCTAATTTAACCGCCAGTGAGCTCGACCAATTAACGCTTTTTGCCAGTAAAATCGGCCTCGCCTTCCAAGTGCAAGACGATATATTAGACATAGTTAGCGATACCGAAACCTTAGGTAAACCCCAAGGGTCCGACATTGCTCAGAATAAATCGACTTACCCAGCGTTATTGGGCCTAGCGGGTGCGCAGGAAAAAGCACAAGCTCTGTATCAAGAGTCACTACACGCATTAGCCAAGTTAGATTACAATACAGAGCTATTAGAGCTATTTGCTCATTATATAATTGAACGAAAAAAATAAGCGGTTATGAGCTTGGACTTAAATAATTACCCTACATTGGCCGGTGCCAACTACCCAGAAGATTTACGCTTATTAAGTAAAGATAAGCTTCCTGAGCTATGCAGCGAACTGCGTGATTTTTTACTTAACTCCATCAGTAAAACAAGTGGGCACTTTGCATCAGGCTTAGGCGTGGTGGAATTAACGGTCGCATTGCATTATGTCTACAACACCCCTTTTGATCACCTTATTTGGGATGTTGGTCATCAAGCTTATCCACATAAAATATTGACGGGTCGTCGCGATAAAATGCATACCATTCGTCAATATAAGGGATTACACCCTTTCCCATGGCGCGAAGAAAGTGAATACGATGTGCTGAGTGTCGGCCACTCCTCTACATCTATTGGGGCAGCAACGGGCTTGGCTATTGCCGCAGAAAAAGAAGGTAAAGGCCGACGCGTTGTCTCGGTTATTGGTGATGGCGCATTAACCGCGGGGATGGCGTTTGAAGCATTAAACCATGCAGGTGCCTTGCACAACGATATGCTGGTGATCCTCAACGACAATGAAATGTCCATTTCAGAAAACGTAGGCGCGCTCAATAACCACCTCGCCAAGCTATTATCAGGGGAATTATATACCAGCATACGTGAAGGTGGTAAGAAGGTGCTGTCTGGCTTGCCTCCTATCAAGGAGCTCGTAAGACGCACCGAAGAGCACCTTAAAGGCATGGTCGTACCGGGCACCCTATTTGAAGAGTTTGGATTTAATTACATCGGCCCGATTGATGGTCACGATGTCCTTGGATTAGTCGATACCTTGCGTAATATGCGCAGCCTTAAGGGGCCGCAATTCCTTCATATTATGACCAAAAAAGGCAAAGGCTACGCACCTGCTGAGCAAGATCCCATTGGTTATCACGCCGTACCTAAGTTTGATTTAAGCCAAACGAAGCTGCCGAAAAACAAAGCCAGTTTACCGACGTTTTCGCATATTTTTGGTGACTGGTTATGTGATATGGCGGCCCAAGATAACAAGCTGATGGGGATCACGCCCGCCATGCGTGAAGGCTCAGGCATGGTGGCCTTTTCTAAACGTTTCCCTGAGCAATATTTTGATGTTGCCATCGCAGAGCAGCATGCGACCACTTTGGCAGCCGGTTTAGCCATTGCAGGCCTCAAGCCTGTGGTTGCGATCTACTCAAGCTTTTTACAACGCGCTTATGACCAAGTGATCCATGATGTGGCGATTCAAAATCTGCCCGTCTTGTTTGCTGTCGACAGAGCCGGCATCGTCGGAGCCGATGGCCCTACTCACCAAGGCGCATTTGATATTAGCTTTATCCAAACCATACCTAACATGGTCGTGATGACCCCCAGTGACGAAAACGAGTGCCGCCAGATGTTATTTACTGGCTATCAACTCGATCAACCGGCCATGGTTCGCTACCCTAGAGGGGCGGGTAACGGTGCCACCGTCATCCCTGACATGACGGCCCTTGAAATAGGTAAAGGGATCGTCAAGCGACAAGGAGAAAAGGTCGCCATTTTATGTTTTGGTACCTTACTTCACAGTGCCACCCTCGCGGCAGAAACATTGAATGCGACCTTAGTGGACATGCGCTTTGTTAAACCCCTAGATACAGAGTTAATTAGTGAGTTAGCCCGAAATCACGATCACCTCGTGACAATCGAAGAGAATGCCATCTTAGGCGGAGCTGGCAGTGCAGTCCTCACTTACCTCGCTCAGCAAAAGCTACTCAAGCCTGTATTAAACTTAGGTATTCCAGATCAGTTTATTGAGCAGGGCACCCAAGGGCAAATCTATCAGCAGCTAGGGCTAGATAGCGAAGGCATTTTACGCAGCATCTCTGAGTTTATCTCTGCTTAACCCAGGCGAGCCTCGCTATTGACGCCTTGAACGCAGTAAAGGTAACGACAATTGATTTTCTAACTCGTCTACTTGTAGATCCCCCAAGTAGGCGATATTTTCAGGGTTGAGTACGCTTTTCATCCGAATATTCTTTTTCGCCGCCCAGGCTACTCGCTCCCAATGTAAGGGCACAAAAGCGGCATCCTCATAGAGCATTTGTTCCACTTGACGCAGCATCTGTCCGCGCGGAATCGGCATCACCTCTCTATTTGCCTGATAGATTAACTGATCCACTTGGGTGTTTGAGTAGTGACCGCAGTTATACTGCCCAAAGCCCGTGTCTGGGTTACGTGTCATCATTAAGTATTCACTGTAATTAGCACTGTCTTGGGTATCGGACTCCCAGCCAATCATCAGAATATCGCCGTTACAGCGGTCAAATTGCGGCCAGTATTGGTTGATAGGATAAGTTTCCAACTCCACTCGAATATTGATTTTTTGTAGCATGGCGACCACAGCTCTAGCTATCTTTTCGTCATTAATGTAACGCCCTTTTGGCGCTATCATTTTCAAACTCAGACCCTTCTCATATCCAGCTTGCTTCATTAATTGCCGTGCTTTGGCTAAATCATAACGAAAACCTAAATAAGGATTGTGGCCACTGAAACTAGGCGGACTGAGTTGTGAAGCCGGTTCAGCAAAGCCTTGCATTAATTGCTCAGCAATGCCTTGGTTATTGATGGCATAAATAATGGCTTGCCTTACACGAATATCTTTCAGAGCGGTGTTACTTTGCTGATTGAGTTGCAATGAGATGAGCCTTGAGCTGGCTAAAGTGGCGCGACTAAAGCGTGGCTGATCTGCTAACTCTAAATAGGCTTTTGGCCCAACAGGGCTGATCAAATCAACATCGCCCGATAATAACGCGGCTAACCGGGTCGCGGGATCCTTAATCGGAATCAGGGCAAGTTGGGAGACATTGCCCTGTGAGCTTTTATCCCAATAATCTTTAAAACGGGTGAACGCTAATTGGATCCCAGGCTCGTTAAGGGTAACTTGGTAAGGTCCGGTTCCCGACACCTGCTTTGAAGCAAAGGAGTCACTTAAAGCCGCAATGCGACTTTTGTCTTTACCATTCTCATCGACACCGGTGTAAAACGCTGAATCCATTACAAATAGGTAGCTGGCCAGTTGCAGCGTTAACGGAAAAGGGGACTTAGTTACTAAATCAAACGTTAAGGGATCGATTATCTCAATATGACTGATGCGATCAAACATGCCTTTGTAATCGCGGCTGAGCTTAAGGCGCGCTAAGGTCCACTTAACATCTGTGCTCGTTAGCAACTGGCCAGAGTGAAACTGGACCTTATCACGTAATACAAAACGTATCGTGTTGGCGTCGATTCGAGTCCATTGCTGAGCAAGTCGCCCTTCAAACTGCCCCCTTTGCGTCCGACGCACGAGAGGATCAAACATTAAGTGCGCCAATTGTAATGTCTCTTTAGAGAGCGACTCGTGAATATCGAGCGTTCTGGCATCAACCTGACTGCCAACGGTCAGTTCTGTTTCATTAGCTTGTGCCAAAAAACAGCAAAAACCGAATCCGATACCTAGTAAAACCTGTATTAATCGCAACCGTCACTCCTTAAAAAATACGCCGTGCGAGCCACACCTTAATTCACTTCCACGCCGAACCCAACCAATTGCTGCTTTAACGTGGCAAGATCGGTTTGCAACCCAGGTAGCACTTGCGTTATCACTGTTTGATTGGCTTCTTTCACTATCGACAATCCCTCTTGCGAACTGATTTGATGCTGTGCCATTTGCTGCCACGTGACCCCGATGGTGCGATAGTATCGCCTTGCCCCTGCTAATAAATCAGAAGGCACTTCCATGGTATTGGGCGAATATTGCATTGAATTCCAAACATAGTGATCAAGTTCAAGACTGTCGCGACTTGGATCAAAACGCTTATATTGGGCTGTTTCTAGGGTAGTAACCTTTTGCTTAACTAAAGTGAGGTTATCCTCTAGCTCCAACATTAACGAACGGCGTAAGTAGTAATTGGCTTCCGTCGTGTTGATGTCATCAAATAACATGGCTTGTCGAAATCCTTCATTCGAAGCCAAATAAACGCCAATAATAGTGGCAACTATCATACATAGGTTGGTGACCCAAAACCCGCTGTTGAGTAAATCTTGGTTATTGACTTGTTTAAAGCGCTTCCTTAATCTCAATCTGGACTCAACCATGAGTAACCTATCTTATCTTTTTCATTATGTTAGCGTAAAATTTATCATATTTAGGCTAAGATGAAATCGACTCAAGCTCAACAATTGTTGATTGATAGGTTGTCATGACTCGTTCATCCATTATTTACCTGTGGTTGGCCACTTAGTTTCACACTAGCATCGGATTTCTCCCTTATTGTAAGTATTATCGACTATGAAAATTGTTGAATCAGCCTGTGAAGAATGCGATCTACTACTGCCGTCAGCCTTTGTAAGCAGTGGTAGTAAATTGGTGTGCCCTCGCTGCGGCCACACCATTTCAGACGTCGCTTCATCCCCCTTGTCATACCCGATTGCCTTCGCGTTAACCAGTGTGATCATGTTGGCACTGACCTACGCCTTCCCTTTTATGAGTTTTAGCTCGTCAGGCAACACGACCACTATCTATTTCTATCAAGCCATGAGCTCGTTAGTGGCGAATGACTTTCTGAGCATTGCCGCTTTTTTGCTGATTTCCTTAACCTTATTACCTCTTCTTTGGTTATTGTTGGTGCTCTATGTCCATATCGCACTGTACTTTGACAAAGCCCAACTAAGTTTTTGGCATTTGAGGATCTTGCAACTGATCAAGCCTTGGATGATGGTCGATGTGTTTTTAGTTGGCATCTTGGTTGCCTTGGTCAAAATCATGTCCTTGGCAGAAGTGGGATTTGGCCTTTCCTTTTGGGCTTTTGTGTTATTTACCTTAAGTTTTTTGAAAACGCTGATCAGCGTTGATTTACACTGGCTATGGATAAAGCTGGCCGGTCCCCTGCCACCATATGAAGTACCAGACAACGCCCACAGCTGTGCACAAGTGAAATTAACCCATTGTCATTTTTGTAATGCGATTAATCCATTAGGCAAACATCACTGTTGCCGCTGTCAAAGTAAAATCGTTCATCACACCCGCCACAAAACGACCCACTGTATTGCCTTTTTGATCGCTGCTATCGTATTTTATGTTCCTGCAAACTTATTCCCTATGATGGATATGCAGTTTTTAGGGCAAAGTGAACCCTCTACCATCATGGGCGGGGTCATTTTATTGTGGCAAATAAAATCTTACCCCGTTGCCTTGGTTATTTTCTTTGCCAGTGTCATGATCCCCATTTCAAAAATGGTGGCGATCGGTTGGCTTTGTTATACCTGCCAACGTAATCGTCCAGAGGATGCGAAGCAACAACTGAAAATATACCGCATTACCGAGTTGATTGGACGCTGGTCAATGATCGATGTTTTCGTCGTTGCTGTATTGGTTGCGTTAGTTCACTTAGAGGGCTTGGTCACCGTTTACCCCGGTCAAGCCGCGGTTTCATTTGCTGCGGTTGTGGTTCTGACCATGCTGTCAGCGATGTCTTTTGACCCTAGAATCATTTGGGACCCATCCCCACAATCGGAGCAAACATCATAATGGCGACAAAAGAATCTAATACGTCTATTTCCAAAGTGTGGTTGGTCCCCCTTATCGCACTTTTAATCGGCGGCTGGATGATATACCAGCATATGTCCAGCCAAGGGCCTTTGATCACATTGGAAATCACCGACGCGGACGGTCTTGCAGCGGGAAAAACCAAAGTGAAAGCCCTGAGTGTCGACGTTGGCTTAGTTGAATCCATCGAGTTAAACGACACTTATGACAAGGCGATTCTCAAGGTGAGGATCAACAATAGCGCCGCCAAAATGCTGGTTGCTGACAGTGAATTTTGGGTGGTTAAGCCACGCATAGGTAAAGATGGCGTCTCGGGATTAGGGACCTTGCTTTCGGGTGCATATTTAGAATTAAAACCCGGCTCAAGTGAGCTCAGTGAAGACAACTACAAGGTGCTCGATTTACCTCCCCTCATCAGCAGCGATACCCCAGGCCTGCGCCTCAAGCTTTCTAATCGTTCTACTAAAGCTGTCAGCGCCGGTGCTCCGATTAATTTTAGAGGTTTTGAGGTCGGGCGCATTGAAACCGTTCGTTATGATATTGAAAGCCGTAAAACAGAATACGGCATTTTCATCTTCGCCCCCTATGATGCCTTAGTCACCACGAATACTCGGTTTTGGATAAAACCGGGGATGTCGTTGGACTTAACGGCTAAAGGCCTTAATTTCGAACTGGATTCCCTCGAATCACTGCTCAATGGCGGTGTGACATTTGGTGTTCCTAAGGGGTGGAAAGCGGGTGATGCAGTCGCTGAAAATGATGAGTTCCACCTTTTCAGCAGTCATTCGGCCATCCTAAACAACTCTTATCAAAACTTTTTAGAGTTTGTATTGCTGTTTGACCAATCTATCGCGGGGCTTAGCGCGGGGGCCCCTGTTGAATTTCGCGGCGTGCAAATTGGCCGTGTTCGCCAAGCGCCTTACTTAGACCCAACGATCAATGCTGAGTATAACTTTAGTGGTCTGATCCCTGTGCTTATCCGGTTAGAGTTCGATCGTTGGCACAGCCCTGAAGATAAACGGCCGTTAGCGTTTTGGCGTAAAAACTTAGACAAGATGCTGGCGAATGGGTTAAAAGCTCGCCTTAAGTCGGGCAACTTACTCACGGGGGCTAAGCTGGTCGACCTGACTGTTCAGCCAGACAGTATCCCCAGCCCTGCACAAGCTGAGTGGGCAGCAAGATATGATGTCACCATCATCCCTACAATAAAAGGCGGCTTTGATGAACTTGAACAAAAGGTCAGCATGCTGCTGGATAAAATTAACGCGCTGAACATTGAAACCACTATCAACAACGCCAATCAGTTATTAAAAACCACTGAGTCTTCTATGAAGTCCCTCGATACCATAATGAGTAATGATGATCTACAAGGTTTGCCTGCCGAGCTCTCGCAAACCCTGGCGCAAACGAACGAGACATTAAGAAGTTACTCGCGAGATTCTCAAATCCATAAAGATTTAACCCAAACGGTTCGTACCCTTGAACAGTCACTGCGGGAACTGCAACCATTTCTTCGTAAGATAAGTGCCAAACCCAATGCCATTATTTTTGATGGCAAAACACAGCGCGATCCCCGCTTGGAGAGCAGATAATGAAAATGATCCGTCACCTTTTACTCACCGCCACCGCGATAGGCCTCATGGCCTGTAGCCAAACTCAGACTATTCCAAGTCAATACTATGCATTAGGGGCTGATGATTTGGCCTTGCCGGTTGTCGATAATGTCGCGACCGACACACTCGTGTTAAAGCCAGTGGCGTTACCTGATTATCTCAATAGCACGGGCGTCGTGATGCAAATCAATGATAATCAAGTACACATTGCCGAACAGCATTTATGGGCAGGCACACTCAACCAACAACTGGATAGCCTGTCACTGGAATCGATAGCGTTGCAATTTCCCAAAGCAACCGTGGTTGAAAGTGCGCAATTTTATCCGCAAACAGGAGATAAGTATTGGATCATAGACGTGTCGGTCAGCCGTTTTCAGGGGCGTTTAGAAGGAACAGCCGTGGTATCAGGAAGGTGGAGTTTGATCGATCCCAGCGGAGTGATGGTGCGCGATAAGTTGTTTAACTATCAACTTCCCGTTGTGTCAAAAGATTACCCAGAAGTGATAGCCAAACTAAAAGATAACTGGCTCAAACTCAACCGTGATATTGCCGTGCAGGTACGTCAAGCATTACAAGCAAGCCAGTAAATCATTGAGGCCATCGACCTTAATCGAAATGAGGCTGATCACAGCGGCATAATAGCAGGAAATCAGCCTTATTTAACGTCTTAGCTGGCACCTAAACTGGCACCTTAACCCCAAAAACCAGCCAGTAGCTGCAAACAAGCGAAGGCGGCGAGCCCCGCCAATACATCATCCATCATGATACCGATACCACCATGAAGGTGTTTATCTAACCAACTGATAGGCCAAGGTTTTAATACATCAAACAAGCGGAATAAGACAAAACCGGCGATGATCCAAACCCAGCCAGCAGGCGCCGCAAACATGGTGATCCAAAAGCCAACAAATTCATCCCATACAATGGCTTTATGATCGTGCACGCCCATGTCTTTACTGGTTTGGTGGCAACACCAAAAACCAAACAGGGTAGCCACGAGAAGAACCCCAAGGTATCCGGCGCTAGAAAGGGGCAATAACAACAAATAAAGCGGGATCGCCGCCAAGGTACCAAAAGTGCCTGGGGCCTTAGGCGCTAAGCCACTGCCCAAACCGACCGCCAAAAAGTGCAGTGGATTGCTCAGGTTTAAGCCAGCTAAGTCGGTTCTATTTTTCATCACTAAAGTGGTCCCATCCAGCTAAGTCTAATGGATATGCTTGCTCGTTAAGTTTGAGGGTCAAGCCGCTTTTTGCCGATGTCAGGCGGCCAATGCAATTGATGGCAACACTATGATGGCTGGCTAACTGATCAACCAAGCCTTTTTTCTCTTGTGGCACGGTAAACAACAACTCGTAATCATCACCACCGGTTAAAGCAAGTTGACAGGCTTGGTCAAAAGACGTCGCCTCTAGAATACCCGAGTTTAATGGCAGCTGATCTAAGTGAATATCTGCACCGCATTGGCAAGCATTCAGAATATGACCTAAGTCTTGTGCTAAGCCGTCGGAAATATCGATACAGCTGGAGGCGAGACCTCGCAGCGCGGTGCCTATCGCCACTCTCGGTGTGGGCTGCTGTAAACGGGAAATACAATGCGCGCTTAACTCATCCGATACTTCGCAAGTAATGGCTCCTTGTAACAAGTTTAAGCCAAATGCCGCTTCACCTGGGGCACCCGTTACATAAATCCAATCACCGGCTTTAGCTTGACCGCGAGTCAATGCTTGTCCTATAGGGACATGACCATGCACTGTTACGGTAACGCTTAACGGCCCTTTTGTGGTGTCCCCGCCAACTAATTGCATACCGTAATAATCAGCAAGGGCTAAAAATCCTTCGGCAAAGGCTTTCACCCATGGCTCATTCGCTTCTGGTAAGGTGATGGCTAACGATACCCAAGCGGGATCGGCGCCCATGGCGGCGAGATCGCTGATGTTCACGGCTAAGGCCTTATGGCCCAGCGTAAAAGGGTCGACATCAGGGAAAAAGTGTACGCCTGAGACTAAGGTGTCGGTACTGACAGCCAATAAGGATTGCGGCGGCATAGTCAGTAATGCGCAATCATCACCTATGCCTAATTCAACATCCTTACGTTGATTCGCATCCTTAAAAAAATAGCGATAAATTAAATCAAATTCACTCATGGGTACCACACAAAAAAGCCAGCAATAAGCTGGCTGTCTAGATAGATTATCGAGGCATTTTACTGCTCAGATTGACGCATTTTTTGGCTTACTGCGTACTTGTCTAATACACCATTAACGTATTTATGGCTTTCGTCGGTAGCAAAATCTTTTGCTAACTCGATCGCTTCATTGATAACCACTTTAAATGGCACATCCTTACGCTTGGTTAACTCGTACATGGCTAAACGCAAAATCGCTTTATCGACCTGATCCATCTCTGTCATCTTACGCGCTAGGTAAGGTGCTAAAGTCTGATCTAACTCATCACAGCTTTGGATAACCCCTGACACTAAGTCTCTAAAATAATCCAAATCCGTTTTAGATAAGTCTTGATCAACCAAAAATTGATCGATGATCATGGCTACATTTGCGTGTGTCATTTGCCATTGATAAATGGCTTGAACAGCAAACTGTCTCGCGCGACGTCTTTCAGCAGGTTTCACTCTTATTCCTTAATCTAGCTGAGCTAAAACATTAACCATTTCTAACGCGCTTAAAGCAGCTTCACTGCCTTTGTTGCCCGCTTTGGTACCAGCACGCTCAATGGCTTGCTCTATGGTATCGGTCGTCAATACACCAAATGCAACAGGTACATCGTAATCCATCGAAACTTGAGCTAAGCCTTTGTTACATTCACCCGCAACAAAGTCAAAGTGTGGCGTACCACCACGAATAACCGTACCTAATGCAATAATAGCATCGTATTTTTTACTTGCCGCAACGCGTTTAGTGGCTAATGGCAGTTCAACCGCACCCGGCACACGTACTACGGTAATGTTTTCTTCGTTTACCTGACCTGAACGCTTCAGCGTATCCAGAGCGCCAGCTAGCAAGCTTTCATTAATAAAGCTATTAAAGCGAGAAATTACAATGGCAACCTTAGCATTTGGCGCCGCAATCACACCTTCAATCACATTCATTTCAGATCCTGTTTATCAAACTTATAAATCGGCGCGATTCTAGCATAAATCAAACGCAGATTTCAGACATAAAACGTCTACAAATTAAAATTATCAGTGTAAGCGACCAATAAGGCCGCCTACATTACTTAACTAAACTACTCACTAATGTAGTCGACGACCTCTAAACCAAAGCCCGATAAGGCATGGTATTTTTTCGGCGAGCTTAGTAGACGCATCTTACTCACACCCAAATCAGCCAAAATTTGTGAGCCAACACCCACACGACGGCTAGCCCCTTGCGGCTTAGGGAAGGCGCGCGTTTCGCCCGCATCTTCGGCTTGATAATGCTTCATGCGCTCAATCAGTTGGGCCGAGGTTTCTTCATTACCTAATACCACTAACACACCGCCTTCTTCGGCAATTTTAGCCATGGCGCTGGCAATCGGCCAAGTTTGTGTGGCCTGCCTGTCTGATAACAACACATCGCCAACCACACTTTGTAAGTGAACTCGAACTAAGGTTGGGTTTTCAGCCTTGATTTCACCTTTAACCAAGGCAAAATGCGCTTGATTGTCTATGGTGTCTTGATAAGTAATTAAATCAAATTCGCCGTAAGCCGTGGGTAATTTACATTGCGCAACACGCTCTATGGTGGTTTCGTTGTTGTTACGGTATTCAATCAAATCCGCCACTGTGCCTAGCTTTAAGTCATGCTTTTCAGCAAACACTTCAAGGTCAGCACGGCGCGCCATGGTGCCATCTTCATTGAGAATTTCAACAATCACGCCAGCCGGAGAAAAGCCTGCTAGTCGCGCTAAATCACAACCGGCCTCGGTATGGCCAGCACGTGTTAATACACCGCCATTTTGCGCTTTTAACGGGAAAATATGTCCCGGCATCACGATATCACTGGCCACTGCATTAGGTGCAACCGCGGCCTTGATGGTAGTGGCGCGATCGGCGGCGCTGATCCCCGTAGTCACGCCTTCTGCCGCTTCAATCGAAACGGTGAAATTGGTTGAGAACTGCGCGCCATTGTTGTCGACCATTAATGGCAGTTTAAGCTGCTGACAACGCTCCTCAGTTAAGGTCAGACACACTAGCCCACGGCCGTGGGTCGCCATAAAGTTAATCGCCTCAGGCGTCACCGCATCGGCTGCCATGATCAAGTCGCCTTCGTTTTCACGGTCTTCATCATCCATTAGGATGACCATTTTACCGGCGCGTAAATCTTCAATAATTTCTTCTATTGTGTTTAGAGCCATGACATCTTCCCCTTATTTTAAGAAACCTGACTCAGCAAGCAGGCTCATGGTCACTCCCGATGACGCTTTTTCTGCGGCTTTTTCGCCTAATAGCAAGCGTTCTAAATAGCGCGCAATCAAATCAACTTCTAAATTAACTTGAGTGCCCACTTTAAAATCTGTAATAGTGGTTTCATCACTGGTGTGCGGCACAATCGTCAGTTTAAATCCATTGCCATCAACTTCATTGACGGTCAAACTGATGCCATCTACCGTGACCGAGCCCTTATGGGCAATATATTTGGCTAACTCGGCTGGGCAAGTTAGCCAAAGTTCAATGGCGCGCCCCAGCTCATGGCGCGAGGTCACCGTCGCTAAACCATCAACATGCCCACTGACAATATGGCCACCGAAACGTGATTGCGGCATCATGGCCTTTTCTAGGTTCACCTTAGTGCCCACCTTGGCATGGGCAAAGTTACTTAGCTTTAACGTTTCAACGCTTAAATCCGCACTAAATCCAGATTGAGTCAGCGCAGTCACCGTCAAACAAACCCCATTGGTGGCAATGCTGTCGCCCAGTTGCACATCGGACAAATCCAACTTACCGGTATTAATCGTTAAGCTGATATCTTGGCCTCTCGGCGTTACTTTTGCTATCTGTCCTACTGCAGCGACGATCCCAGTAAACATATTTCACCTGTTTATGTTATGCCATTCACTTTGGCATGTTTGATTAACCTTTAGGGGCGGCTATTTTAACCTACAAATCAGCCGTAAATCTGGCCCAATTTTGTCTATTTTCGCAATTTCCAGCTCAGGCACTTGCGACATGGCTTGATATTCGGGTAATGCTAATAAGCCTCGGCTTAAACTTCCCATCAGCTTGGGGGCTTGATACAAGATAAATTCATCCACTAAGCCTTGGGCCAATAGCGTGCCGGCTAAGGTTTCCCCCGCCTCTACCCAAACACTATTTACGCCCATTTGCGCCAATTTATTCATTAAACTGGGCAAGCAAACGTGACCGTCTTTTTCCTCAACCAATAAGGTTTTGCCGGCGCGATTAGGATGGGCTTGGCTGGCCACTAAAAAGGTCTCGCCGGGTAAATGAAACAGGCGAAAATGCTCATCAAGCTGTAATCGGTTATCTATGATCACCCGAATGGGCTGGCGCAGCTGGGATTCACTTATCAATGCATGCAGCGGCTCAAGCTCTTGCCAACGTACATTGAGGGAAGGGTCATCGGCGATAACCGTACCAGAGCCAGATAAGATCACATCACTTTTAGCGCGAAACAACTGCACATCTTGGCGCGCCTGCCCACTGGTTATCCACTTACTTTGACCATTTTTAAGCGCCGTACGTCCATCTAAACTGGCCGCCATTTTTAGGCGAACAAAGGGGCGCTGATGAGTTTTACGAAAAAGATAATCATGATTTAAGGCCAAGGCTTGCGATTCTAATAGGCCAATTTCAACCGCCATATCAAGCTCATCGCAGGCTTTGCGCCAATCATCTAGTAATGGCTCAAGCAGGCAAGCTACTACCAGCTTAGTCACGCCCACTTTGGCGAGCTGCTGCACATCTAGAACACTGGGCTCAGACGTCAAATAGGCGCTATCACACACTTGCTCGGCCAAACGAAGTTGCTCAAGGGCCTTAAGTACCACTGAGGTTGACGAGTCAACTTGGGCTAACGCCAGCACAATTTTGTCCTTGGCGACGAGGACAAGGGCAAAATTAATGGCTTGTGCTTTGATATAGCTAGCACGCTCGGCGCAAGCGATGGCTTGTGCCATGATATTAGCATCTGAAGGATTAGCTGAATTGGCCAAGTCTATTTTTCCAGCTTGGCAATTTCTTCGCCGAACTCTTTGACATCTTTAAAAGAGCGGTAAACGGAGGCAAAGCGGACATACGCTACCTTATCTAAGGTTTTCAATGCTTCCATCACTAGCTCACCGAGCATTTTTGACGGCACTTCACGCTCACCGGTGGCGCGCAGCTGCGACATAATTTGATTAACGGCTTTATCCACCGCCTCGGTAGACACGGGACGTTTTTCTAGTGCGCGATGGACGCCGCCCATTAATTTATCTTCGTTAAACGGCTCGCGGCTGCCATCGGATTTGATAATGCGAGGCATCACCAATTCAGCCGATTCAAAGGTGGTAAAGCGCTCTTTACACTGATTACACTCGCGTCGACGACGCACTTGATGGCCATCGGAAACAAGGCGTGAGTCAATGACTTTCGTGTCTTGAACACCACAAAATGGACAATGCATCACAGCTCCCAATTAATATCTAAACGGCCACCAGTTTACCATTAACTGAATGAAAAAAAAGGCTGCCATGAAGGGCAGCCTTAACGGTTCAGCTTGAATGATTAAGCGTAAACTGGGTTCGCTTTACAAAGCGCAACCACTTTCGCCTTAACCGCTTCAATCACAGACTCATCGTTGATGTTGTCTAACACATCACACATCCAACCCGCTAGCTCAGCCGCTTGCTCCGCTTTTACGCCGCGACGAGTTAGCGCAGGTGTACCTACACGTAGACCCGAAGTGACAAACGGTGAACGAGGATCGTTTGGTACTGAGTTTTTGTTTACTGTGATGTTAGCGCGGCCTAGAGCTGCGTCTGCATCTTTACCTGTGTATTCTTTGCCGATCAGGTCAACTAAGAACAGGTGGTTATCGGTACCGTCAGAAACGATTTTAAAACCACGTTGCTTAAATACTTCAACCATGGCTTTCGCGTTATCAAGTACGCCTTGTTGGTAAGCTTTGAACTCTGGCTCCATCGCTTCTTTGAACGCAACCGCTTTAGCCGCGATAACGTGCATTAGAGGACCACCTTGGCCGCCTGGGAATACTGCTGAGTTTAGTTTCTTCTCAATTTCTTCGTTAGCTTTAGCTAAGATCAGACCGCCGCGAGGACCCGCTAGTGTCTTGTGTGTCGTCGTGGTGGTCACGTCAGCAATTTGTACTGGGTTCGGGTAAAGACCCGCAGCCACGAGACCAGCTACGTGTGCCATATCAACAAATAGGTAAGCACCGACTTTGTCAGCAATTTCACGGAAACGCTGCCAATCAACAATACCTGAGTAAGCAGAGAAACCAGCCACCACCATTTTTGGCTTGTGCTCAAGGGCTAGGCGCTCAATTTCATCGTAATCTAGCTTACCAGTTTCTGGGTTAATACCGTATTGAACGGCGTTGTAAATTTTACCAGATGAACTTACAGAAGCACCGTGAGTTAAGTGACCACCGTGAGCAAGGCTCATGCCTAGGATGGTGTCACCTGGGTTAAGTAGTGCTTGGTAAACCGCTGAGTTAGCTTGTGAACCCGCATGTGGCTGTACGTTTGCGTAATCGGCACCAAATAGTTGCTTCGCACGGTCAATGGCTAATTGCTCAGCAATATCAACATACTCACAACCGCCGTAGTAACGCTTAAAAGGGTAACCTTCAGCATATTTGTTAGTCAGCTGGCTGCCTTGTGCTTCCATTACACGTGGGCTAGTGTAGTTTTCTGACGCGATTAGTTCGATGTGTTCTTCTTGACGAACCACCTCTTTGGTCATGGATTCCCATAACTCTGGATCGTAATCGGCTATGTTCATATCACGCTTAAGCATCCGTATCTCCTGACTAAATGCAAATAACAACTGAGGGTAAAAGTTGTGTTTGGTTTGAGGCTGGCTATTTTACATGCTCTAGCTCACATTTCCCAGCCCCAAATATTGAATAAATCTCATCGGAAAAATGAGGCAGGTTCATACTGTGCTATTTTCTCTTGGATTATTTTCATTTTCGGCTAAACAAACTTGGTTTCGCCCTTGCTTCTTCGCTTGATAGAGGCGCAGGTCAGCACTATGTATTAGCGCACCAATTTGCTCGCTATCGCCCCCCACTTTGTCAGCCACCGCGCCGCCAATACTCACAGTTAAGGCAATCGTCTCATCACCGTAGGGCATTGACTGACTGGCGATAGCCGACCTTAACTGCTCAGCTAGCCGCCCCAACTCTATGGTAGCTAAGTTTACGTAAAGCAAACAAAACTCTTCACCGCCAAAACGCGTCACCAATATCGCTTCATCACTATGCTTTTGCAAAATTCGAGCAACCCAAGCCAGTGCTTGGTCACCAACCAAGTGACCAAAGTTGTCATTGATGCCCTTAAACCTGTCTATGTCTATCATCAATAACGCTAAATGACGGACTTGTTTATCTTGCAGTAACTGAGCAAATTCATGCATAAAGGCACGCCGATTTAATAAACCGGTCAGGTAATCACTTTTCGCAGCCAATCCAAGGGCTTCATTTGCCTGAGTTAATTGCTCTGTTCTTTGCTTCACGGCCCTTTTCAATTGCCAGATATAAGTCACCACAATTAAAATCAGAATAGCGATAGCAAGAGGCCCTAACCAGGCAACCCAAATGGGGGGCACTTTCTCGGTGTTAATCCATTTTTGCTTGATACGATTAACTTCATCGGGGTTTACCCGCGCCATCCCCGCATTAATTTGTGCCAGCAGGTCTGGATTTTGAGCGCTGACGGCTGCGCGTATCGGTAACAGATACAGCTGCTTGATGGCCACAAAGGAAGTAGGATCTTGTTGAGAATTCAAATAAAAGTTAGCGACTTGGTGGTCAGAGATAAACACATCTAACTCACCATTCAACGCCTTATCCAACATGAGACTATTGTTGTTAAATTCAACTAGCTTTGCCTTGGGGTACTGCGCTTTCGCAAAGCTCGATTCAAAGCCGCCTTTGACAACCCCTAATGGGGTTCGCCCTTGCTCCATCGGTTGAATGCCTTCAGCAACCTGATCGGAGCGAATAAATAAGGAAGCCGAAAGCGGTATAATTTGCCCGCCAAAACGTAAAAAATCCGCCCTCTGTTCAGAATAAAGCAAGCCCGCATGTATGTCTGCCCTTCCCTCTTTCACCGCGATTAGGGAATCGTTCCAATCCAATAATAAAAACTCTACCTGGGTTTGATTGACCCGGCCCCACTCGCGCCAATAATCAATCAACAGCCCTTTAGGGTCACCATTTTCATCTATATAGGAATAAGGCTTCCATGCAACCGAGTTGGTTACGATCAACGGCTGCTTCGCAACGAGTTGCAAAGGCAGAAATAAACTCATTAACAATAAAAGTCTTAGCATAGAGCTCAGTCACTAAATCAATTGCACCTGTGTTCAAGTCAAGTTTAGGTGCATTTAGCAAACAGGGTTAACACAAGGTAAACAGATGGTCAAAATTCAGTAAAAATGATGAGGCAATTTAAATAAGTGAGCAGCATATAAAAGTTGCCAAGGCAGGCGTAACACCTTGGCAACGAGTTATTAGGACAAAGACTAATCTTCCCCTTCGAAATAAGTCCCCCAGCCATCGTAAGTCACATCGAAAGACTCACAAATGGTCAAGATCGCTTCGACATCTTCCATAATGGCTTCAGGCGAAAGCTCCATTTCAACAATAACATCAAAGCTATAGATGGTTTCACCTTCCTCGCCTTCCACCTCTTCTGGATCGGTTACTTCATAGCCTTTTTTAAAACAAGCGATGGCCACCTTTTCTAACACCTCAAAGTCAGTTGAGGCAACATGATGCTCTATCATGTACTCGGCATCGGGATCGCTGCCATCTTCTAATAGCTGCTCGATGGTTTCTAAGGTTTCTTGTTCAAATTCTTTCAGTAAATCAGCAAACTCGCTCATGCTAGATCCTTTTTCGCTGCACCTTGACCGTAACGCTGAGCCTCGGCACTTAGCTCTTGATATTTATCTTCCATGCGCTGCTGACAAATCGCCATCAGCTCGCGCACATTATCTTTGGTATACCCTGTGGTATCTATCGGCTCCAGCATTTCAACGATGACTTCACCATTGTGCCAGCGGTTCCATTTCACTTGATCATGGGTATCAGACACCACGGTTGGCACAATAGGCACACCGGCTTGGATAGCGGTGTGAAAAGCCCCCGTTTTAAACTTCATCAAACCACGTCCCCGGCTACGAGTGCCTTCTGGAAACATCATCACCGACAAGTGGCCTTGTTTGATCTTGTCGGCCACCGTATTGATGGTGTTGACCGCTCGGCCGCGGTTGTCACGATCCAATAAAATGTTCCCTGTTAACCAATACAGTGGGCCAAAAAATGGGATCCAAATTAAGCTTTTCTTACCTATCGAGACCACATTTGGCAAAACAGCAGCGGTCAAGGTCACCATATCATAATTGTTTTGATGATTAGCGATATGCACTGCAGGGCCGATGTCTTTGGCATTTTCAGGCAATCTCACGACTAAATGAATGCCCATAAATCGTGCTGATTTCGCCAGAATGTTGGCAATTCGATAACAGTTCTTCGGATTTCGTGGCCTTAATAATGCCCACAATGAGCCAAGAACAGCCACCGTAAGAAAAAAGAGGGTTAGAAAAAAACCTCTTAACACTAATAACATATTTACCTCTTATTGTTCAGTTGAGTCGGCTTCAGGGGAGCTAGCTTCAATGGTAAGATTGTCGACCCGTTGTAATCCCCGCGGCAGTTTATTGCCACGACGACCACGCTCGCCAGAGTAATGCTCCAGATCGTTGGGTTTGAGGGTGAGTTTGCGTTTACCCGCAAATAACGTGACATTGGCACCTTGGGGCACAATCGCGATTTGGCTCACATACTCTTCTCGGCTAACCACCCGGGCACTTGGGATGCTGATGATCTTATTGCCTTTGCCTTTACTTAATTGCGGCAAACTCGCCACCGGGAACACTAACATTCGGCCTTCATTGGTGATGGCTAAACACGCGTCTGTGGCTAAATCCGTTACCGGGCTCGGTACCATCACCTTAGCGCCTTCTGGTAACTTAAGTAGCGCTTTACCGTTCTTATTACGGCTGACCATATCACTAAACTGACCAATAAAACCATAGCCAGCATCGGAGCAAATTAAATAGTGCGCATCATCATTGGCCATGATGGTACTCACATAATGAGCGCCAGCGGTCAGGTTAAAGCGCCCCGTCAGCGGCTCACCTTGGGAGCGAGCAGAAGGTAAAGTATGGGGCTCTAACGCAAAGGCTCGCCCTTCGCTATCCAAGAACACGCAAGGTTGATTGCTGCGACCTTTAGCATCAGCTAAATAGCTATCACCCGATTTGTAACTTAAGCCGTTAGCATCAACATCATGCCCTTTGGCGCAGCGTACCCAACCTTTCTCAGAAAGCACCACAGTCACCGCCTCACTTGGCATTAATTCCTTTTCTGACAATGCTTTGGCTTCTTCGCGCTCAATAATCGGCGAACGGCGGTCATCGCCATAGGTTTTCGCATCGGCTTGTAGCTCTTTTTTAAGCAAGGTTGACATGCGTCGTTCAGAGCCTAATATCAGCTCCAGCTTCTCTCGCTCTTGATTCAGCTCGTCTTGTTCACCACGAATCTTGATTTCTTCTAACTTCGCTAATTGGCGAAGTTTTATTTCTAGAATGGCTTCAGCTTGGATGGTTGACAGGTTAAAGCGGCTGATCAGCTCGGCTTTGGGATCATCATAATTACGAATGATCTCAATCACTTCATCTATGTTTAAATAAGCGATCAGCAAGCCGTCTAAGATGTGCAGGCGCGCGAGGATCTTATCCAAGCGGTATTGTAAACGACGACGCACCACTTCACGTCGGTAAGTCAGCCACTCCGTTAAAATTTGTTTTAGGCCTTTAACTTGCGGACGGTTATCTAAGCCCAGCATGTTAAGGTTGATACGATAATTTTTTTCCAGATCCGTCGAAGCAAACAAATGCTGCATCAATTGCTCAACATCAACCCGATTTGAACGTGGCACTATCACTAAGCGGGTGGGATTCTCATGATCTGATTCATCACGCAAATCCGCGACCATGGGCAGTTTTTTCGCCTGCATTTGCGCCGCAATTTGTTCTAACACCTTACCGCCAGAGCATTGATGGGGCAAAGCCGAGATGACGATTTCGCCTTGCTCATAACTGTAGACGGCGCGCATTTTAATGCTGCCTCGACCCGTTTCATAAATCTTCTTAATGTCACGGCTTGGGGTGATGATTTCAGCTTCAGTTGGGTAATCCGGGCCTTTAACCAGCGCCATCAAATCATCTAACTCGGCTTTTGGGCTTTCCAATAACAAACAGCAAGCCTGGGCCACTTCACGTACATTATGAGGCGGAATATCCGTGGCCATACCAACCGCAATGCCGGTGATCCCATTAAGCAAAATATGCGGTAAACGCGCGGGTAATACCTTGGGCTCCTTCATGGTGCCATCAAAATTAGGCAACCAGTCACACGTGCCTGAGCCTAGCTCAGATAACAGCACCTCAGAAAACTTTGACAGCTTAGCTTCGGTATAACGCATTGCAGCAAACGACTTAGGATCATCGGGCGCCCCCCAGTTACCTTGCCCATCAACCAAGGGATAGCGGTACGAGAAAGGCTGCGCCATCAATACCATAGCTTCATAACAAGCACTATCACCATGGGGGTGGTACTTACCCAAAACGTCACCTACGGTACGGGCTGACTTCTTGTATTTCGCCGAGGCCGACAGGCCCAACTCGCTCATGGCGTAGATAATACGGCGCTGCACCGGTTTTAAACCATCACCAATGTGAGGGAGTGCGCGATCCATAATGACGTACATGGAATAGTTCAGGTAGGCTTGTTCGGTAAACTGCCGCAGCGGCAGTTGCTCGACGCCATCTAAACTCATGTCAACGGCATCAGTCATATTGAATTCCTTAGGTAATGTCTATCGCGAGAACATCATGGCAGCTAGTTAACTTGTTCAGGCCAAGCTAATTCAGGTGGCACTGGCTTACCTATGTAATAGCCTTGCGAATAGTCCACCCCAAATGACACCATCATGTCTTGAACTTCTTTATTTTCTACAAACTCGGCCACCGTTTTATGGCCAAAGTTATGTGCAATATTGATCAGAGCCTTAATAAACACTTGATCATCTGGCCGTTTAGGACAATCTTTCACAAACGAGCCATCAATTTTGATGTAATCCAGTGGCAAGGATTTTAACGAATGAAACGAAGAATAACCAACCCCAAAATCATCTAACGCGATCTCACAACCTAAGCCTTTCAATACGTTGATATGTTCGACCGCCTGCACCAAGTTGGAAAGGGCTGCCGTTTCGGTAATTTCAAAGATAATTTGACTGCCTGCCACACCACGGCGCTCCATGGCGTGCTTGATTTGATTGATCACGGCTTCATCGCTAAATGATTTTGCCGAAAGGTTAATGGCTAACCTTTGTGATATGCCCCGCTCTTGATTTTGCCTTAATTGATCTAAAGCGGTGTTAATCACCCACAAATCCAATTGCGTAATATAGCCGTTTTTCTCAGCGGCCAAGATAAGTTGATACGGCGAGCGCAGCACCCCTTCCTCGTCTCGTACTCTTAGCAAGACTTCCCAGTGGCGAATTTCACCTCGCTCATTGTCAAACAGCGGCTGAAAATACAAGGTCAACAGTTGCTCTTCAATCGCGCGTTGCGCTTTTGCTAGCCAGTACCAATCATTGTTGACTTTCGTCCCGACGTTCTCACTGTGATACACAGCTAATCGGTTTTTGCCTAAGTCTTTCGCTTGATACATCGCGATATCGGCTTTAGACAACAGCTCAGAAATGTCTGTGCCGTGCTCGGGTGATGCCACGATACCTATACTGGCTGAGGCTTTGTGGATCTCTTTACGCCCTGCCACGCACACTTCGCCAATCAATTGTAAGATACGTTGCCCCACCACCTCGGCTGCAGCTAAATCAATATCATTGAGAAATACCGCAAACTCATCACCACTGACCCGGGCAAGTAACACATTACTGGGCAGTAGCCGCTCTAAGGTTGTCGATACCTGAGTCAACATAGTATCACCCGCCTTGTGACCGCTGATATCGTTGACATACTTAAAGTTATCTAAATCCATAAACAACAAGCAGCCATGGGCATTGTGACTTAACCGCTTTGCAATCTCGGCATTAAACATGCGGCGATTAGGTAGCTCGGTCAGCGGGTCATGATTAACCAGCCATTCGAGTTCATTGGCGCGTTGCGTTAATTGTGTCTCCAATGTTTCTAACTGATGGGACAAAGAGATACTGGCCTCACCCAAGGCATCTGACTCATCAGAAAATTGCTCTTGTTTACCTTGTTCGGTAACAATATGGCGAAAGTCATGATGACGGGAAGTCGCCAACAAAGGGAGCGATTGAATAACCGTTTTGATCCGCCTTAAAGGTTTGCGCAATAAGAACAGCAACAGCACAATGGCAAGTACCAAGGCACCGAAACCATAGATGATGTTGTTATAGGTAGCACTGCTTAATAGGTTTGCTAGCTCACTGATGTCGTTCACAATGAGCAGGTAGGCTTGGCCCTGCAAATTGGTATTAGGCAAGGGGTAACCACGCAGCTCAAACGTTCTACCGTTGATCTTAAGATCACTTTGTCCTCGCAAAATGGTGTCTACGTTTAGATAGGGTGACAGTAAATTGAAGTCAAAATTGCGAATACGGTGACTAAATACCAGCTTGAGCTCTTGATTGGCTTTTTCTTCAAGTAACAATTGAAAGCTACGGACATCAGATTTCGCGATGGGTGTCATGCGTTCATAGGGAAATACAAATACCAAGCGTTCGCCAAAACCAAATTCGGTTTCACTCCTGACCAATAAGTTGCACGAGTGACGGCAATAAACAAACCAATTGTTATCTTGATCAACTTGTTGGTCAGCAATCCAGGCTCTGGTCTTGTTGTCTAGCTGCATTTCTGTAGAGCTGGCGCTCACTTGCCCCTCGCTGTCCACCAGCAACAGCGCTGTCAATGGTAGCGATTTACGTCCACTGACCTCTTTCACTATGCCCTTAAGCTCAACATTATTAGCCAAGCGCACCGCCTTAAGGCGATTACTTGATTTTATTTGGTTAGCCACCGAGTCAACTCGGCTGTAGAGCTCTTCGTAGTAACTGACAATTTGGTGTTGCTGGTAACTGAACACCACACGACGCTCTAGCTGAAAGAAGTTCGCTAGATTGGTTAAATTCAAATAGGTATAACCGGAAAAGATAAACAGCAAAAGTAAAAAGGTGACCCCCATCACTTTGCTGCCCAAACCTAAGCTATAACTTTTCTTCAAAACTCATCCCTAATACAGAGCGTTGTTGTGTTTGTATATATCAACACAAGCCTAAAGAAGATAAAAGAAAAGCCAGGGCTGGTTGATAAAAAATCACCGAAGCACTCGCCGAGACTTTCGCCACGGCATTTGCCACAAAGATAAGAAAATTCTAGCTACATCAACCTAGTTTGCATAGCTATAAACTCACAGAATAAGACACAATGACAAAGATATATGGAATTATTAAGTCCGAGTGATTGGGAATTAACCAATTAGATGTCTAGCTTATTACAGTTAACAGAAGCAACAATAAGCCAGCATCAGCAAGAAGTATGATTTAACAGCAGAAGGCGCCAATTAATGACGCCGTTGTAGGCCCTACTCGGTAAAAATGGCGGCCGCCATATCGCCTTTGGTTTCTAACCACTCCCGGCGATCTGCCGAGCGTTTTTTCGCCAATAACATATCCATCACCTGCATCGTCTGCTCGGCATCATCAACTGTGAGTTGCACCAATCGACGCGTATTGGGATCCATGGTGGTTTCACGTAGCTGCAAGGGGTTCATTTCACCCAAGCCTTTAAAACGTTGTACATTGACCTTGCCGCGCTTTTTCTCCGCTTCAATGCGATCGAGCACACCGTTTTTTTCATCTTCATCTAGGGCGTAAAAGACTTCCTTACCGACATCAATGCGGTACAAGGGGGGCATGGCCACATAGACATGGCCTGCATCCACCAGACTGCGAAAATGGCGCACAAACAAAGCACACAGTAAGGTTGCTATATGTAAACCATCGGAGTCGGCATCAGCTAAAATACAAATTTTGCCATAGCGTAAACCCGAGAGATCGGCAGAGTCAGGATCCAGGCCGATGGCCACCGAAATATCATGCACCTCTTGTGACGCCAATACTTGCCCTGCTTCCACTTCCCAAGTGTTTAAGATCTTACCGCGCAGGGGCATGATGGCTTGAAAATCGCGATCGCGCGCCTGCTTAGCACTGCCGCCTGCCGAGTCCCCTTCCACCAAAAACAATTCACTGCGCGTGGGATCTTGGTTTGAGCAATCGGTTAATTTGCCAGGTAATGCCGGCCCTTGCGTCACTTTTTTACGGGCGACTTTTTTACTTTGACGCAAGCGGCGCTGAGCATTATTAATACAGACCTCGGCCAATTGCTCCGCGACATCCGTATTACTATTTAGCCAAAGACTGAATGCATCTTTCACCACTCCTGATACAAAAGCCGAACATTGACGAGAAGATAAACGCTCTTTGGTTTGACCCGCAAACTGCGGATCTTGCACCTTAACCGACAAGATGTAGGCACAGCGATCCCAAATATCGTCTGCGGTTAACTTAACCCCGCGCGGGACCAAATTACGAAATTCACAAAATTCGCGCATCGCTTCCAGCAAGCCTTGGCGTAACCCATTAACATGGGTGCCACCTTGCGCGGTGGGGATCAAATTAACGTAACTTTCAGTGATTAAGTCGCCACCTTCAGGTAGCCAGCATACCGCCCAGTCGGCCGCTTCGGTATTGGCAGAGAAATCCCCCACAAACGGGCTTTCCGGTAAGCTAGGCCAGGTTTTGACCGCTTCAGTCAAATAATCCGTTAGGCCGTCTTGATAACACCACTCGTCATCTTGTTTATTAACTTTGTCTTTAAATTTAATGCTTAAACCTGGACATAAAACCGCTTTGGCTTTGAGGTTATGGCGTAGGCGAGAGACCGAGAATTTACCGGAGTCAAAGTAGCTGGCGTCGGGCCAAAAGTGTACCCGCGTTCCTGTATTTCGTTTGCCACAGGTTCCCGTTACGGTTAACTCTTCAACCTTATTTCCGTTTTCAAAGGCAATCTCATAGACCTGACTATCACGTCGGATAGTCACTTCAACTCGACGTGATAACGCGTTAACAACCGAAATACCGACACCGTGTAAGCCGCCAGAGAATTGATAGTTCTTTCCCGAAAATTTACCGCCCGCATGCAACTTACAAAATATCAATTCCACCCCAGAAATGCCTTCTTCAGGATGAATGTCAACGGGCATCCCTCGGCCATCATCAATCACTTCTAAGGAGTGGTCTTCGTGTAAAATGACACTAATACTGCTTGCGTGGCCAGCCAGCGCCTCATCCACACTGTTATCAATCACTTCTTGGCCTAGGTGATTTGGACGCACGGTATCCGTATACATACCGGGGCGGCGGCGCACGGGCTCAAGCCCATTTAAGACTTCAATGGCATCGGAATTGTATTGGTTTGTCATTAATGTTCCGTTATAACTCTAAAAAACGTAGGATGTGCCCGAGGTAACGCTCAAAGCCAATAAAAGAATGATCTCCCCCTTGTTCTAGGGTGAGCTTGCTGCGCTCATGTTTATCTAGCGCTTGTTGATAGTCAAGTACCTCATCACCTGTTTGCAACATGACCCAAAGCCGCTCAGGGGCCGTAATGGGCTCAACCTCTAATGATTTGAGGTCTGCCATATGCTCAGAGGTTAATCGATAGCACTCATTGGTGTAAGGGTGAGTATTCTCACCCAGATAGTCAGTAAGCAACTCATAGGGGCGCACAGCAGGGTTGACTAACACGGCATTACCGCCAAACTCTTGGCTTGCTTTAGTGACTAAGTACCCCCCAAGAGAGCTGCCAACAAAGCCGAGTTTATGCCCTGGATAGCGTGCAACAATAGCGGCTATCAACTCCCATGCCGCCATGGGAAAGCAAGGCATTTGTGGGCATTCAAAGATAATACCAGGGCGCTGCTCACGGATAAATTGTTTCATCTGCTGCGCCTTTAAGGACGCTGGCGAGCTTTGAAAACCGTGAATATAAATTAAAACGGGGGCCGACATCAGTAGCCCGTCGCCTTGGCATCACCCGCAAAGCGCCCGTCAGCTAAGCGATAGACCTGAGTGTTAATGTCACCGTTTGGCAACAAGTCAAGGTAGCGCCACCCAGGGCCTTGCTCGTCCAAGGTAAAATCGTCACAGTGAGGTTTAAACTGAATGCAGGTAGAAGGCGTCGCAAGTAGCCTAAATTGGTCATATTGTCTGTCCATTTCTTGGTGAATATGGCCACAAACTAAGGCTTTCACTTGAGGGTATTGCTTGAGCATGGCAAATAATTCATCGGCATTCTTTAGATCGTGTTGATCTAGCCATTTACACCCAGCGGGCTGAACATGATGATGTAATAAGACCAAGGCGTGCTTGTCTGGGTACTCATCTAAAAACCCTTGTAACTGGGTTAACTGCTCTTGTTTAAGGCGGCCATGAGGTACACCGAGCTCTTGTGTATCGAGTAAGATCACCTGCCAATATTTTGAAACTAACTGCTTAGCAGGGGAAATCCCCGCAGTTGCAAACTCAGCGAGCATCGCAGGTTGAAAATCATGATTACCCGGTAACCAAAAGCAAGGCTTTTCCAGCTGATTGATGTGTTCGGCAAACAAACGATAAGACTCTGGGGTATGGTCTTGAGAAATATCCCCCGTTGCTAATATGCCTTGGATCGGGCGAGCTTGTTTAAGCACCTTAGCGATGACGGCCAAAAAACTTTCACGCGTGTTCACGCCCAGCAACTCCCCATCGGGTTTTGCAAACAAGTGTGTATCGGTAATTTGTAAAAAAGTTAACACACCGTCGGCATCAACATCTAACTGCGTTTTAATTTTAGTCATTCGTTTTGAATATTTGTTGTCGGCAATAGCCATGTTCAATACAAAATTTAAGCCAATCCGCTAAAAACAGATTCACCTGAAGCTTTTCATCCTTGTGGTGCATTTTATCATTGGGATAATCATATTTCGGCTGCAAATGAAAAATATGCTGGCTAGCACACACTTCCGCGAGTCTCGCGTCGTGATATAAGCGGACACGGATCACAGGCCTCATAAAATCAGGCTGAATGTCACAAATTTGTTGCACCTTTAACAAGCTGGTGTAGCGGCTTTGTTCTAGCACATCAATTTGGTAATCAATATTTTGCCCCGCAGAAAAGCGATAACCTTGCTGTGCAAAGAACTGATTGGGCAACAGCTTCAGTAACTGCATATAGTTGGTTTCACACAAGCGCATAAACCGAGGCAAATCCGGCGCATACTTTTTAGTCACAACAGCCACTCATTTCCCCCATGATGCTTTTACTTTAGCCAAGTTTAACGCCAACCATTGCAGTGCAATCACGGTTGCTGCGTTATTAATCTCCCCTTGCTCTAACATCGTCATCGCTTGTTGGCGTGAGATAACCTGTACGCGAATATCTTCACCTTCATCCGCCAAACCATGAATACCACTGGCTTGACTGGCGTCGACTTCGGCTAGAAACAAGTCTAATTTTTCGGTAGAGCCGCCCGGGCTGGCAAGATAACTCAACATCGGCATCATGCGACCTGGAACCACCCCTGCTTCTTCAACGGCTTCGCGTCTTACCACTTGCTCAGCTTCTTCGCCGGGTTCAATGATGCCCGCCACCATTTCTAACAGCCAAGGATGTTCGCAGGTTTCCATTGCGCCAAAACGAAATTGCTCCACCAGCACTAATTGGTCTCGCGTTAAATCGAATAGTAACACGGCCGCGGCATGGCCGCGCTCAAAAACTTCGCGTTCAATCTCGCTACTCCAGCCACCGGCAAACAGCTTATGCTTAAACCGATAAGCATTGGCCTGAAAGAAGCCTTGATATAAGGTTTTTTTGCCGATGATTTCAACATCCTTGCGATCAAACACGTTTTTTTTCAGATTATTTTCACTCATGATTTACTTAATCCCGAAAAGCTTGATATTGTTAACATTAAATTCTCTATCGAATACCCTTAGTCGTCGGCACTCTTGATGCTAATATACGCCTTTAAAAGAAGAGTAAACTACAGAGTCAACGACGCATAGCCGTTAAATTATCTCAGATATAAACAGGAATAGTTGAAATGAAACGAACTTTGCTCAGTATTGCTACCTTGATCGGCTTATCCAGCCTGAGTAGCTTAGCCTTTGCCGATGACATACAACAAATCTATGAGCAAGCTAAAACAAAAGATCCGCTCATTCTTCAAGCCCTGGCCAATCGTAATGCTGCGTTTGAGAAAATCACCGAGAGCCGAGCCAATCTGTTGCCGCAAATTGCCCTTTCATTAAACGCCCAATATACCAAAACCAATAAAGACGATGCTGGGACCAAAAGTGATCTGGGTGGCCAAGTGCAATTAAGCCAAGCATTATACCGTCAAGACTATTGGACTAACTTATCGCTCACCGAAAAAGCGGCCACACAAGCCGATACGGTTTATGCAGATCAAGCTCAACAGCTTATATTACGTACATCTCAAGCTTACTTTAATGTACTCAGAGCAAAAGATGCCCTGTCTACCGTTGAAGCCAACAAGCGCGCGGTGGCTCGTCAATTAGAGCAAACCAAACAACGTTTTGAAGTGGGTTTAACCGCCATTACCGATGTGCACGAAGCCCAAGCCGAGCACGATAGAACCTTAGCCGCTGAAATCCAAGCTCGAAATACACTGACAAACAGCTACGAAGCGCTGCGCGAATTAACCGGTGTTGAAATAAGAGACATTGATGAGCTTAACATTGAGCGCTTCGAGCCAGTCAAACCAGATGGTCGCTCAAGCGCATGGCTTGAAAAAGCAGAAAACCAAAATTTACAGTTACATACTCAACGCATTGCGAAAGACATCGCCAAAACCCAGATTGATTTAGCCGAAACCGGTCACCTACCACAAATCGATTTTGTGGCTGGCGCAGGTGTTAACAATTCAAATTACAAAAATGACTTCAACCCGAGCGACGGTACTTTCAGCAATGGTACTGTTGGGGTTAATTTAAGCATGCCACTTTACACCGGCGGTGCAATCGACTCGCGCGTGAAGCAAGCACAGTTTAACTATGTTGCCGCTAGCGAAGAGTTAGAGCGTATTTATCGCAATATCCAAACCGAGATCCGCAGCAACTACAACAATGTAGATACTCTGTCCAAGTTCAAGCATTTTTACTCTCAAAATTGAATAATTTTGCGGAGTCAAATGCTTGACCTTCTTTATAAACTGCCCACAATCCCGTTAAATACTTACGCATTACAGCAACAT
>NZ_JAIMJB010000002.1 GCF_021295345.1 Motilimonas eburnea | reverse complement strand
GATACAGGGCTAACATACCAGCCCAATATTCACGTTTATCTTGTTGATTCATAGCGCCTCCCTTGAAAAGAAGCACTATGACAAATGTGGCTGTGACTTAGTATGTGTGGTTAATTAAGCGCTTACGCCCAAGAAGCCCTGCACGAGCCGCGATATGAGCGCCTACGTGATAGTTATCCGCCACTTGTGCTGAAGTGAGGTGATCATCTAAGCAATAGTTAACGAAGTGCTCACAGTTGTTGGAAAGGACATTGTACCCGCTGTAGCCTAGTTTGCTCTGAGCCTTATCGATTGCACGTCTGGGGCAGTTAGCGTGACGTTTAACGTTGATAGGACCGCCACCACTGAAATCATCGAGCAACTCACAGATGACCTCATCAAGATGAGCATTAAAGTGGATAACCTCTCCTTCGCCAATATAGAGACCGTGATGCTTTGCATTGCCGTAGCGAGCAAATTGTTCGCTGGTGTTATTGCTGATATCGACCACGAGGTGATCGCCAGGTTGTAAGTGTTCCATGATAGAAACCTCTCTTAGTTACAGTTCGAGGGACACGAAGTCTTTGTCGACTTCATCTTGGGTGATACCGATGTAGCGAAGCGTCACGCCCTCAGAGGTGTGGCGTAGCATCTTCATTACTCGTCCAAGATCTTTGGTTGATTGATAGAGGAAATATCCTCGTGTTTTGCGCATGGAGTGGGTACCTAGCGCAATGTTGAGTTCTTGCCCGACTTGCTGAAACGCCATCGACACCGCACGCCGAGAGATCGGCTGCGGAGCCCTATGCTTTAGTTGTTGGCATCGATGCGATTGAAATAGGTAAACATGGTTAGGGTGTCTTTCCCGAACCTTGGCAATGTGTTCACGTGCTTTGGTGTTCAGTGGGATATTGGCCAACTTACCGGTTTTGCTTTCACGGATGATAAGCCTGTCATCGTGGATATCTTCAAACCGAATCGAGAGCAAATCGGAAATCCGAAGAGCTAGGTTCAAACCAATATGCCAAACGTCTGCCATTTGCGGATTGCAGCGTATACTTAGAAGGTGACCTATCAGACGGATAGTATCGTCATCCTTTATTGCTTGGACCTCAGCCATAGTCTGCTTCCTTTTTTGTCTGTAGAAGAGTGTTTTGGGAAGCACAGAGAGACCGACATCGCCAAACCCTTATGTAGCAAGGGCTTCAAGCTTCCCGTTTTACCAATATGGGAAGCAGCGACATCAGTGCTCACGTGTGCCAGTGAATGTGGTTTTTGACGTGGTTCTAGGTTGGTTTGTTGTCGTGATGGTTGAGCGGGGATTTAGTGGCTACTGACTTTGATTTCGTCGTAGGCGTCCATATCGACATAAGCGACAAAGTTGCTTTGCCACAATCCGTACAGTTCCGCCATTAAGGGTTCACGTATACTTTGCCATCCCCCGTAGCGAGAAAATGCCATTCCATTACCAATATCAAAATCGACATCTCTCTCCAGCTCTGGATAAGGGCCGTCGCAATAACTAAAGTCGGTAATGTACAAAATGGAATAGTGCGTCTCTTCCACTTTTTGCATTGCTATCTCGACAGGGTGAAAACCACCATTAGCAGCGCTGTAGCTTTTATCACGAAAATTGAGCGTGATGTAATTACCTAAGTCTTGAGGGTGAAGGTTTAGCGCTTGGGCCAGGCATTTTTGAAACTCCTTCGATACTGGTAAGCATGTAGGGGCGAAACT
This sequence comes from Motilimonas eburnea, assembly GCF_021295345.1. Taxonomy (GTDB): domain Bacteria; phylum Pseudomonadota; class Gammaproteobacteria; order Enterobacterales; family CBDFNC01; genus Motilimonas; species Motilimonas eburnea. Next base: position 362,542 of record NZ_JAIMJB010000002.1, on the reverse strand, counting down.
GAATATTGATGTTTTTACAGGCATAGGACCTCCTAGCACCCTACAACGGCACTTTGTTTGGTGTGGAATGGGTTTAAGCTGTGGTACGGGCTGATTGGTTGATTGTTGAGATAGCGAAAGAATCAAAACCGCCAGTGCGGAAGACCTTCATCAGTGCGCGCTGCCATGAATGGAACAGCGCTATCACTTCCGGTCGGTTCAGTTCACACCTCTCAATATCAGGTTGATAAAACCATTGGTTATTGAAGTTAAAATAGAGTTCGACCTCCAATTCCGAGCTTGAGTCGTCAGGAAACGAAAAGCTGGTCATGGTAGTAATCTTCCAAACTTGGCTATCGTCTAGTCTAGTTAAGTGGATCTCTATAGGGTGAGGTCCACTTTGATTAACGTGATAGTCGGAATGGCGAAAGTTAAGAGCAATCCGTTTTGAGTGCTCGGGAAGGGCGGCTAGGCTCATTGACGCGACTAAATACTGCTGTAGCTCTGGTAATAAAGATACACAGCCATATTTCGCAATAATGCTTCTCATATCCAGCCCCTTTCTGTAAAAGAGACACAATGTTCACCCACCACGATATGATCGAGTACTCGAACATCAATGAGCGACAAGGCATCGCTGAGCCTTGTGGTAATGCGTCTATCAGCGCTCGATGGCTCTGCATCACCACTGGGATGGTTGTGGGCAAATATCACGGCGCCAGCATTGGCGTTAAGCGTTGCTTTAACTACTTCTCTTGGATATACACTTGCCGCATCAATAGTGCCAAAGAACAACTCTTCAAATCGAATTAACTGATGTTGATTATCAAGCAGCATCAGTGCAAACACTTCTCGGTCGTATGACCCTAGTTTGAGTCTTAAATACTCTTTTACGTTATTTGGGTTTGTGAACGTCCCTTCGCGCTTGTACTTCTGCGCAAGAGCCTCTGCTGCCGTTTCAAGTAACTCATTTAAGCTCGATGGCTGGTGGGGTGGGTAGTACGTGCCTCGCATGATATGCCTCCTAAAGTGAACAGTGGTACCGACTCACTTTGATGACATATATCTGAAAGGATTTTGAATGAGGGGGGGATTGATATGCCAGTAGAGACCGGGTGGGATCTTGTGAGCTCTAGAGGAACGTTCTGAGTAAAAATTTAATGGCGGACTCCTGTTATGACGAATAACAAGGAGAACAACCCATGAGATTTTTAAAACTAAAAGAAGTGATGGAAAAGACAGCCCTAAGCCGTTCGGCGATTTACCGCAAAATGAATGACGGAGAGTTTCCAAAGTCTATCAGTTTAGGGGATAGGGCGGTGGCTTGGGTGGAAAGTGAGGTCGATCTGTGGATGGAAGAATGTTTGATGGGGCGCTGAATCGAGGTCATGATTAAATCTAATGATCTAGTTATCACTGGCAGTTTCTCCAAAGCGAGAAACTGCCAGCTTAAGAAGCTGATTTTGATACAAACCAAAATGAAGCTGACTACTTAAAGTTTAAAGCTGTGATACTTCTACAAGCCCACCACTTACCGAGAAATGAACTAACGTGCTAATCACTGGTTTACCTGAAAGAACTTCTAACGCGTCCCGATATGCTTTTAACTGCCCGCTATGCTCTTGCGCTATATCAAGCCATTTATCCTTCGGCTGCGGATTCGATTTGTGGTCAATAACAATCCAGCCATCGTCCGTCTCCACAGCCAGGTCAATTGCCCCTTGTCGAAGGCCACCGTCACTAAGCATCTGCATGATTGGCATCTCCGTGTGGAGAATGGCGTCGGGATACTGGGTTTTGACCCAATCAAACAAAGCCAACCCCTGTTTGAAGATGTGATCGCTTTGCACAACGCCCGGAATCTCGGCCTTAACCAAGTCATTCAAGATCTCGACATCCAAATCAGGCTTTGCGAGAACAAGCGCTAAGCAATGGTGAAGAACAGAGCCAAGCTGATCCATATCGGGTTTGCCGTTGAGTGGAATACGAGTGCCAAAGTCATGCATGACGCTGCAGCTGCTCCGCTTATGAGGTGCTACTTTCGATGCCGGCTGGAAGTAGTCTATGGCTTCTACTTCAGTTAACTGTAGTTGGGGAGCCAACCAGTGACGAGACCTGGTATTAGTCCACGCAGAGGGAACATCCGGTTTGATCCATGTTTGCTTATCAACATTCAGTGTCGCTCCGGAAGATAATGTGAGAAGCCCTTGAGCTGGTGGCAATGCGCTGCTATTGAGCAACTGCAGCCAGTTTCCAACAGCATCCTCTTTTCCAATCGTGGTTAAAATCAGTTGGTCCCGCGCGCGAGTAATACCTACGTAAAGCAATTGAATAGCTTCATTCAATGCTTGCTGTTCAGCCTCTTTCCACTCTTGGGATTGGCTTAACTGAGCGGTTAGAACATCGCTTCCTCGTTGATCAGGAAACGGATTCGGCCAATAACACAAGCTTCGGCCCTGCAACGGTTGCTGCCAATCAAACGGCAACGCTTTGCTGGTAATTCGAGGACCAAATAGAGATACCTTCAAAGGGTTGTCGAGACTATGGCAGATGACAATCGGCCACTCGAGCCCTTTTGATTTGTGGTAGGTGGCGATGGTGATAGCATCACCGGGGTTTGACGCTTGCTTGTCGTCAAAACGCTGCTCTTGATTTTTCAGCCACAAGATGAACCCTGTAGGTGTAGCAGCTAGAAATTGCGCCGAACAATGGCTTTCATAGTCGCTCACTAAGTTGGAAAGCTGGGCCAGGTTGGCAAGTCGATGTTCGGTCAGTTTGGCTCCTTCGTTCCATTGGCAAACCGTATTAGCAACGCCACCAGCCAATATAGCTGTATCCAGGGCTTCTTTGATACTGAACAACCCAACGTTTTCACGCGCGCTGGCCAGCCGCTCTAATGCAGGGTGCGCAGTGTTATTCCATTTCCAAGATTCTTCAGCTGATACTGCAGCTAAACGGCCTTGCAGCCACTGCTCAGGGCCATCCCCCGTATTTAACGTTAGTATTTCCGCGCTTGCTAGAGAGTCTGATGGGTCAATCAAGCGGCGTAGACAGGCCAGAGCCAGGCTGATTTCTGGTGTTTCTACCAGACCAGCTCGCTCTAGTGACACAGGGATGCCGATCCGAGCGCAGTAGCCCGCCAGTTCAGCAGCTTCTGCATTACCGCGACAAAGCACTGCCAAATCACGCCACATTGCTTGGCGGGGTCTCTTCAGCTTTTTATCCCAAACCTCAACCCCAGCCTCAATATGAGCACGAATTCCCTCGGCAAGCGCTGAAAGTGTACGTTCATTGCTCTTACGGCCTTCGTAAGCGAGTGTCCACCAGCCTAACTCTGCGCTGGCCAGCGAATATGAGCTATTCGGCGTCAACTGTACCTGGTCCGGCTTTAAAAGATGGCTAAACGGATCAGTAAAAAGCTCGTTGGTCAGCTCAACTAAACCTGAGCGCGAACGGTAAGAGTTGGAGAGCGTATTGGTTTGCCCGCCACCCTGCTGGACATAATCCAATACATCCAGCGTGAGCTTAGGGTCACTGCCCCGGAATCCATAAATAGCTTGTTTCGCATCTCCAACCATGAGGACATCGTCAACCAGCTCAGATACTTTGGAAAACAAAGCGAGCTGCAAAGGGCTAGTGTCCTGAAACTCATCAATGATCAGGTAGCGGACCTCCTCTTTGAGTCGCTGTTGAACGACAGGATGGTCAATGGCAATAAGAGCCAGATTTTCCTGATCGACAAAGTCAATCAGACCCCGAGACTTCTTGATATCAGCAAAGGCATCCATTGCCTTCTGCGCTGCTTGAAATACTAGAGCAATAAACTCGGTAAGTTCCTGCTGAAAAGCTTGGCACTTAAGCACTTCTAGCCCCATGGACATTGCTTGTGCAAAGATGGGCTCGCCCATTTTGGTTGGTTTGAGCTTGCTCACCCTTACCCAGTTTTGCCACGTTAGAGATTGCTGGCGAAGGATTCGTTGGCAAGCGTCAACAGCACCTAAAAGCCCCTTGGTTGGTTTAACGACCTGCCTGGCCTTTTGCACCGCATCCTCAAGGGCTTGAATGAACGCCGCTTCAGTAACCCCCGGACTAGTAGTAGGAAGATGGCGTTGCAGTGCAGCGATTGAGGTTTGGGCAAACGTATTTACGTCACTGGCCAGCATGGCATTGGTGCGCATCAATTCAATGATTTTAAGCACGTCTGCTCGCCAATCCTCGACGCTAAGGCGGAGACTTAATTGATTGAGGGATTTGATTTCAGCCAAGCTAAGGCAACCATCTAGCGCTTCAGCAAGCACCAGCTGTTTATCTTGATCATCTATTACACGTTGCTCAGGCGAGAGTTCGAGCTCAAAAGCGAAGTCTGAAAGAAGTTGACCGAATACGCTGTGAACAGTCCCGATGCGAGCAGATATTACTCCGGTGGCAAGTTCTAACTTATTGCGACCGATCAACGCTTGGCTGATCCGGCCCTTTAGCTCTTCTGCTGCGTCCTTGGTAAAAGTAACCGCAATGATCTCGCTAGATAACAGATCCCCGCGCTCCAGTTTATCCGCAACATCATGTTCAATACTGTAGGTTTTGCCTGAGCCGGCGCTAGCTTGGGTATAGTGTAAGGTCATGATTAGTGCTCCTTGATGTTGTCAGTGAGATTGCGCCAGGTATCGACGGTCTTGTATGTTGCTTTAAAAGAGCGATTTCCGCTTTTTCGCGCACTGTCTTCCATGGAGACAAGGTCTACAGTGTCGTTTGGTGGTGTTGAATCGTCATCAGGGGCAGCGCAGCCATAAGTCACTTCAATTTGTCCAGCATTGAGTTGTTCAATTCGCCAACGTAAGACTGCGTCAAACTGCTGCCATGTGTGCTTCAATGACGTTGGGTCCTCTGGCTCAACAACCGTTGCAGTTGGAAATAGCAAAGCACTATTACATAACAGCTCGGCGCGACTCAGGATGAAATAGCCAGCATCGGCAAGCGCCCGAATGCCATTACCCTCAGCAATGTGCGCATACGTCGCCAACTGCAACGGGCGTCCAGCCTTGAGTTCTTCGCGATACCTGTTGTATCCACCCCACTTCAGATCAATGATGGCGAAGCGCCCATCATCGAACTCACAAAAAATATCCATGGTTCCGACCAGCTTGCCGAGCTTATCGTCATACTCAAGCTGGCACTCCGGCTCTACTCGAATAACCTTGGCCGCAACCATCGCCTGCAGCAGCCTATCCATGGCCTCCAACATCTGCTGCTGAAACTTCAATTGTTCAACCTGCATCCCTGGCTGTGCCAGTGGTAACGCGATTTGTCTGATCATTACCGGAAGCTGACTGTCCAACCAGGCGCTGATATCACTGCGAGCAATCGGCTGACCGGTCCATGGATGCTGATTAATCCAGGCTTCGATCAAGTGGTGTGCCAGGTTACCTTTCAAACGCACATCCGCCGATAACGACTCAATTGACCCTTCACGGATCTGAGCAGCATATTTCAACACGTACTCGTGAGGCTTGAGTGCCAAAGTTGCCAGGCTGCTGTACGACTCTACAGAGCGAGGTACGGGAATTGGACAATCTAGCGACCACCAGCGCTGCGCTTCTGGCAATGGGGTATCATTCACCGGCTGTGCTGATGCTCCAATACCTTCATTGCAGAGGATCGCATCTTCCAAAGGTGGCCAAGTGTCTGCATCCACCAAACTGCCAATTTGCAACTTCAACAGCTCTGGATTCGAATGGGTCGCAATGAGTGTCAGTGATTGCTCTGCAGCCAATAATGGCGCGTGACTTCGAGCCAAAGCCTGCTGCTTTAAGATTGCCTGTTGCGATGGGTCGGGTGCCAAAGGGATACCACTCAATTCCTCTTGCGATAGCGGTGGGACTTCAATCAGGTTAGAGACCTCCGGGTTTATCCAGGTTATCTTGCTAATTGAACGAGTCCGCAGTTGTGTGACTTCAGCATTACTGACCACATCAAAACAGGATGTCTCTCGACTACCACGTAAGCGGCTGTTGCCAACGCTCAACACCATGGTGATCAATCTATTTAGCTGGATCTTGCTTATGTCACTTTCCGGCCACTCTCGCAGCGCCTGGCTAACCGCATCTGCAGCAGCATAAGCCGCAGAAAAGATAGTTATGGCTTGCTCCTGCTCCGAAATACTGAGCATTGCATTCCAGTACTTGGCAACTCGGTCCGTCAACGAGACAGCTAGCTCGATGGACATAGCATCGTCACTGGGGCACAGGCAGATCGGCAACCATTCATCAATGGCGCTGCGCAAGCTAGCTTCATCTTGTTCAGGGTCATCAGCAAGAGTGGCAGCTACGAATTCATCAATCTCGCTCTGCCAGTGGTTGCGATCGAATCCGGGGAGATCGCGAAATCGTCGGGCAAGCGTTCGACGCAAACGTCCAAAGCGCCCCGCAGGCAAAGATAAATATTGGAGTAACACTTCTGCCGATGGAGTTTGCCAAGCGCACTGAAGCATTAGCAGTAAAAGTTGGTTTGGCGCACGAAAAGTGGAGAGGTCACCAAGCCCAGCGTTGTTCCCTCCGAGCTGACCAATAGCTGCAGCCAAGCAGTGGTGCCCGCCTCGGGAAATGATCAATGTCGCATCATTTGCCTCTCGAATTGCGTATTCGGCTGCGAGCTGCTCACTTCCAGCAGAAAACAATTTGAGCGTTCCATCCTGTTGCAGGCCGAGTGCGCCTTGGTATTCACCGCTCAGTGCGCGCTGAAGCTTACCCAGGTCGCTGTCTGCTGGCGCTTGCGGCGAGATTGCCATGCACACTTCCGTAACCGAAACCCCAGCGCTTTCCAGACAGTCGAACAGGTGTTGATACAGAGCAGGCCAACTGAAGCGCGGGTGGTGAAGCTCAAGCGAAGTAACACCTGAAGCCAGCAGGTTGAGCCTGGGGAGAAGAGCGTAAATGCGTTCGCCAAGCGAACTTCCAATACTTTCGAATCCCTCCTCAACAGCTGCTAAGTCTGCCATGCGCCCTTTATCAGCGCTTCTTGAATCATGTTGCCAACCATGGAGGATGGCCCAGTCTCGCCAGGCCAGCAATGATTCAGCACTGGCCATTGGGTCAACATGCAATGACTGGCTATAGAATCGCTTTCCCTCATCGGCGATTTTCAGTGCTTTTAAGTAAGCCACAGTGCGCGCAGCCTGAGACCCTTCTGGGCTCACGACCCCAGCGCGAAATTCAAGCTCGGTAATAAGTCCTTGCTCCCCACACAGCAGAGAATTGTAGTGCTCGGGTAAATGATTAGGCAGGCGGTCATCGTAACCCAGGCCAGCAATGATCTTCATCAGTTTCTCCTAGTCTATTTTTTGAACCACGAGCAAACGCATCTATACTCGCAACGTTAATTTATACTAAACACCCTTCCCTAGATTGTTCAAGGATTATTCGAAATATATATTTATTTTGGCGTCTAAACTCGCAATGTGATTTTTTGAAAATGTTTGACACAAAAAAATTGAAGCACTAAAGTAAGGAACATCAGAGCAAGAGAGCTTGACCATGAACCATCAATTCACACCAGCAAAACAGCTTGTGTCCGCAGATGACTGGCGGCCTGTTTATCACCTATCTCCGGCAGCAGTGCTGCGGCGAGTAGGTGAAGAGTGGGCAACGGTGGCAGATCTTGATGGTCAGCTTTTGGACGGTTGGCGATTTAGCGACCGGATAGAATCAGATTGGTACCTAAGGGAAGTCGAACTGCGAGATCCGGCCAAACGCGATCCCGTTACCCATGAGTACCAGCGGCTTTCTGTGGGTCCTGCAGAGCAACAACGTGCACAACAGTATCGTGAGACGATAGAAAATCGTCGCTACTACCGCATGCGTCATGTAGATGAAATGCAACTGAACGTTGATGCTGTGGTGATGGCACCGCCCTTATTGAATAATTTGAATGCCTGTATCGCGCCAGGAGATATAGTAGTGCGTCGAGTAGGGAAAGTTAGCGCTGCTTTAGTTTCCTCTTATCACCGTCGCCACCCAGTAGATGCCAATATCGCTATCTTGCGCGGACTAAATCCGCGCCAGTCGGCGTGGCTGGCTTACTGCCTGAATCAACCAATTTACAGAAGCTACTTTGAAGAACCCGGCGCAATCGTTGCGATGACCCGCGTGGGACTAAAGCAACTGTCGTCAATGCCCATCGCCGATCGGCCAACTGCGTTTGATAAGCTTGCCGACCAATATTGGCAACACTATGAACGTATCGGTTTAGCTGACGAACGACTGCAACAGCTGCGTAAAGATATTGCAGACTGGTTATTGGACAAAATCCCTGAGCACCTAATGGCTGAGCGGACAGACGGGCTGCTTGCTAAACGCTTTGGCGTGAGGGATGTTGACCATACTTTGAGTTATGTTGCTGCAGAGCAGAATCACTTTTGCCGCCAATTGGTCGACACATACCAGTGCGTACCTTTATCGCACCTGGCTGAGGTAAACCCGAAAAGTAAATCCAGCACCGATGCAGAACTCCCCATAATCAAAATTGGCGACGTAAAGGGGCAACTGGATATTCAGCGAGATAACCAGGCCTCTGAAGAGAGCCGTTGGCGCTTTCACCGCCAGCCGCTAAACCCTTTGGCGGTTGTGGTTTCCACTTTTGTCCAGGACCCCAAGGTGGGGCTGTTTTCAAACGCATCATCAGGCTCAGCCTATGCTAGCGAACAGCTTGCGGTTCTAAATTTCCACCGGACACCTGGTGCCTATGCCCTGCTTTTGGAAACCCACTTGGTTCGTCAACAGATCGCCCGACTTGCTACCGGCACCGTGCAGCGTTTTGTCCAGCCTGAGCAGTTCAAGCAAATCGTAGTACCTCCAATCGAAGACGCAACAGCACAAGATTGGCACCAGAGGTTGATAGAGCTTCAGCAACAAAGAGCCGGCGCTCAAGCCGAGCTGACCCAAATAGATGATGCTATGCGCAGCGTGTTTCGCCAGGTGCATCCAGAGTTAACCACTTTAAATAGCGAAGGTAGCCAGCTAGAGGACAACGGATGAATCACGTCGAGAATGAACAGGCCTTAACCCAGTTACTGAAAAGCTTAGGCAACGAAGCGCAAACTCTGGACACGCTATGGCAAGGTCAACCCTTGCTTTGGCAAGACCTGGGTTGGGAGCAGTCTCAACTAAAACTCTGGCTCTACTGCCAACCAACCATAGCTAGAGACACAAATAGCGAAGGCCTTGAGTGCTTTCAACAACAAAAAAACAGCGAACAAGATGAACCTGATCTCTCAGAAGAGATCGCGAAAATTGTTCAGATTGCCGGTAAACAACTGCCACTGGCTCAACTTAAAAACAGATTACCGGCTGGCTTGCTCGCGACAGAGCCGATGCTAAGAGCCGCGATTTCCGCCCACCCCCACCTGAAGATGATAGGGCCAATGGTGAAACTACTTTGAAGGACAAAGAAATGACCGACAACACTATGGATCTCAACGCACGCTTTGCTGAGCTTCGCAGTAAATACAACCTTGCGGGATTTACCGAGTTCGAGCCGCTGCAAAGTGAGCACGAGTTTCTGCAAGCAGGACTGGTATGGGGTTCAGTAGAAGGTAACGATACCCCACGCATCCTGCTAATCGCCTTGGACGAAGGGCACTGGGAATACTCCTACGAAGCCAACCTGGATAACCTGGCTTACGAGCTGCTAGCAACTATGGGCGATGAAGACTGGCCAGTATTCACCGAACTGACTGACCCTGCCAATAGCCGTTGTTTTGCACTATTCGGTCTCGATGGTACCGATGGTACCCACTCAGTTGATGAGATCCCTGGCATCAACATCATTCGCGAATATGAACGCCTGAATAAGAACGCGACGCTACGTTGGTCGATGCAAACTTACACTCGACTGATGCACAAATTGGATGCGTTCCACGAGCAGGTCTACCAAACCGTAAAAGACCGCGTATCCGATAAAAATGACATCATTGTCGAAGTAGCAAAATTCCTGTTTTTGGAAAGCTTCCGTGTTCATCACAAAGCGGACATTACCTTTCCTTGCAATGGTCAGGAGCTAAATTTCCGCGAGGTGTTCGACTACCACTATGTAGCAGGTAAAGAGGATGAGGCTGTAGCTGAAATTCAGGCTGCCTTTGACCATTTCAAGAGTCATCCAGACTATGTCGTAGTCACCGATGACGGAGTAGAAAGTGCCATTTTTGATGCTAAGACCCATTTGCAGCTGGAGCGCCACGAAAACTATGCCTTTTTACTAGAGGCTATCCAAAACTTGGGCCCTGTCACGACCAACGAAGGCAAGGTTGTTGAAGGAAAGGTATTTGAAGACAGAGGGACCTTAGCTGATGTCTCGGGTGATGTACTGGGCCGAGTCTTTGATGTGTTCCTGCGTGCCAACTTCGAATCTAAAGGAGGCCTGGGTGTTTACCTGACCCCGAACCCAGTTAAGCAAGCAATGCTGGAAATCGCCTTTCACGATATTCAGCAAGACCAAAAGACTGTAGAGGAGCTGGTGGCTGGCGAATTTCGCTTTGCTGACCCTACCTGCGGGTCATTCGGCTTTGGCTCTGTTGCTCTTAGTCGCATCGATACTGTCATTGATACCATGGCGGGTCTGCCAGATGCTGAGCGAGAGGCTCTGAAGCAACTGATGCGAGATGAGGCTTTCATCGGCGCTGATTCCGCACCACGCATGGTCATGCTAGCACGCGTTAATATGGCGCTGCAGGGGGCGCCAAAGGCGAAGATCTTCTACACCGATAACTCGCTGACCTCACGGGCGCTCAAGCCCAACAGCATGAACCTGATCTGCACCAACCCGCCTTTTGGTACCCCTAAATTCAAGACAAATGAACAAGGAAAGAAGTCAAAAGCGCACTACGAAGCCATGATGGAGCAGACTCTTGGTGGCTTCCGTAATGCAGAGCTGAAAGCCGAGCCCTACAACGCTTACTACGACTACACCAAGATGACTTGGGAAGACATCGGCGATCTTTACACCGATGACAGCGGCGAACCATTGTGGGCGGGTTACCGCACCGATCTGCGCAATGTATCAACGGGAAAAAAGGCCAAGTACAAACTGGAAGAGCCTACCAGTTCAGGCCTAGCGTTAGGTAGCAAACCTAACAAGCAAGGCGAGTGGAAACAGGTTAAAGGTGGCTCCATTGACCCGGCAGTACTGTTTATCGACCGTTGCCTACAGCTATTGAAACCTGGTGGCCGCCTGATGATCGTTCTTCCTGACGGAATTCTCTGTAACTCTGGCGACCGTTATGTACGCGAGTACATCATGGGCAAGAAGGATGAGAAGACCGGAGAGTTTGTTAACGGTAAAGCGATCGTCAAGGCGGTGATTTCGCTGCCAGCCGATACCTTCAAGTTATCTGGTACTGGGGCAAAAACATCAATTCTGTACCTGCAGAAGCGCCAAACTCGCGATGATAACCCCGAGTTGTTTAAGCCTGAGCCACAAACCGATGTGTTTATGGCCGTCGCTGAGACCTTGGGATATGTAGTTAAGAACAATGCTGAAGATTACTCAACTGGTGTGCCGAACCATCTGGATAAGATTGTCGGTGCTTATAAGCGAGGTGAGTGATGTTTATTTCTAGAGCGGAACCCGAACAAATAAATACCAATAGACTAGATGCAGACTTCTATCGCCCTGAGTATCTTAATGTTGAGCAAAAACTATCAACGGTTGCAACGGCACTGCTCGGTTCTTGCGGTAAGTTTTTTGCTGGTCCTTTTGGTTCAAAATTGCCAAGCAATCTCTACTTAAAGAAAGGTGTCCCTCTTTTTCGAGTAGGTAACGTAGGTCAATTTGAAGTCATCACTGATAACTTTGCTCATCTAGCTACAGATGTTCACCAGGAGCTGAGTAGTTCCGAAGTTTTGCCTGGTGACCTTTTGATTGTGAAAGCGAGCGTTGGAGAAAAGATTGCCAAAGTGCCCGAATGGATGCCAAGAGCAAACATTACACAGCACATTATTGGTGTCCGTCCAAATGGCACTTTTGATTCAGACTACATTTGTGCCTTTCTTTATAGCAAGTTCGGTCGCAGTCAATTAGAAAGGTTCTCTCTTGGTAGTATTATCCAGTATTTAGGCGTAAACGATGCAAGATCAGTTCTAGCCTACAAACCGAGTAGTGAAGTTCAAAAATACATCGGCGATAAAGTTCGTCAGGCTGAGCGCTTAAGGGCTTGGGCGAAGGAAGTGCAAGCTCAAGCGCAGACCGAAATACCCTTGTATTTAAGTCAGGTGCCGAGATATGAGAATAAGTTCTTCACGGCCGAACGGTCAGAGTTAAATCCGCTGCGACTAGATGCCTCATTTTATCATCCAGACCATATTGAGCTCGACCAAAAAATGAGGGCAGTCGGGTGCAATCGGCTTGGAGCAAAGTGTACGCTGGTGAAATCGGCTTGGGACAAGAAATCTAAGCATTTTGCCTATTTCGAGATCGGTGGGCTCAACATCTCTAACGGAACTATTGATCCATCAATTGTAAAAACTGAAGAGGCGCCTTCACGAGCAAAGACAGGTATTAAGATGGGAGACGTCTTAGTATCTACAGTTCGCCCTAACCGGAAGAATGTTGCTTTCGTTTCTGAAGACTATTCACCATTACCGATTGTAGCTACATCAGGTTTTTCGGTGCTTCGTTTCTCATCGTTAGAAAAGGCTGCGTTTTTCCACGCATGGTTGAGAGGCGATGATGCGACACACCAATTGATGCGCTGGAATTCTGGAAGTGCTTACCCCGCTATTGATGATGATGTACCACTCAACATTTTGATACCAGAGTTTGGTGAAGCGTTTGTATCCGAGTGGGGTGAAAAACTGCTTTCTTCGCACCTCGCCTCAACAGCTTCTAAGCAACTAGTCATATCAGCGAAGCTGTTAGTTGAAGCTCTTATTGAAGGAGCCGTCACCGAACAGCAACTTATCGATGCCCAAGTAGCCTTGGATGCTGATGACAGCAGCTTGGATCGCGAGGTTTTAGCTCGCCTTGCCATCAACGTGTTAGACGGTGATGGAGATAAACTTTTCCCCGATCTCGATCAGCTGTACGACCTGCTGACTCAAAGTCAGCAATTGGACGAGTAACAAGGAGTGTTGCAATGCCACTGGAAACGCTAATTAGGCCCTTAACCCAGCTTCTGGAGAAAGGCTCCTGCCTCGCCATTAGTGAGGACTTGAACCAGTTACTCCCGGGGCTGGCGCACCCTTGTGCCAACGGTAAAAACTGGGTGATTAGCCAGCGTTTATTGCAGGTGCGACAGCAACTCAATAGCGACCAAGAGTTGGTGGCTGCCATATTAGCTACCAACGAACAGCTACGCACTGCCTGGTGCCAGATAATGGCGGCGCGCTGTCATGAGGCAGGTACCCTGGCGGACAAGCAAGTGTTAATCCGCTCGGTGAGTCAGCTTAACGGGGCTGCTGCTTGGGTCGCAGCATGCTTGGAGCACAAGCGAGCGCCGACGCTCCAACCAACGGAATATGTGGCCCTGGAGCGAAACCTGCTTGGGGCCGGTGTGGAGCAGAATCAAACCACACCCGCTTTGGTACGCGTACTGGCAGCTGCCAGCTTAATTAACCAGTGGCAACAGCAACCCCTATCGACTATCGATGCCGTCGATATGCTGGGTGGGCGACCCGATATCAACTGGTGTCGCGGACGCTTGATACAGCAACCGGGGCATAAAGCCAGTGAGTTTCAGTACCTGCTAAGCGGGGCTAGTGCCCAACCTTTGGCGACCCAGTTAAATCAACTCAGTGAAAAAGATCAGAACCTGGCCGTTATGGAGTGGGTTTTGGCTAACCCCTGGGCCTACTTGCTATCGCTGATCCTTTATGAGCAAAACATCTGGGAAGTGGAAGCCGCTGGAGGACTGCTACTGGAACTGCCAGCAGGACAGTCTCCGCAAAACCCGTCCGAGATACAGGTGTTGGTCGCGGGTAGTGATGGCGATGAGTTGCTGTGCGGTCATTTAGGTGAGTTTGTTTGCAAGATCCTCAGCAGCCTAAATATGGGAATCTTTCCTGCTGGACTTACCAGTGACGAATTGAATAGCGGGCTGGCGAATGTGATTAGCCAACTGCTTAATCTCAAAGTCTGGCGCTATGTTGAGGGACTTTCTGGGGAACAAGGTTACTACCGGATCCATCCTGACTTTTCCGATGCTTGCTTTGGCCGCAAAGGACAGCCGAGTTTCTCTCGCTATGCCCGCCCATTACGCCAAGCGATACGCAGTCAGGCGGTGCAGTGGCGCAATGATCGCAGCTCACTAGGAGGTAAACTTGTTGACACGATGGATGCCAGTGCGGCTTGAGCCAGCGGCAAATGATGCTGAATTTGGAGTGAATGGATAATGAACGAAGTAAAAGAAGCCAATATTGCTGACTATGCCGCGAAGGCGCTCAAGGAGCATCGCTGGGCCGCTACCGGTGTGTCCGACTACCCTCCGCGCGACCCGCTGGTGGGCCAAAGTACTTTTTTTAATCGCTACCGCACCTTTGTCAAAACCGTTGACCACGACGAGGACAACTTTGCCCACGTGTTTGCCGTTGAAGGCGAGTGGGGTAAGGGTAAGTCGCGTTTGGGGCATGAGCTGGTCGCTCAAATCAACGATTGTTCCAAAGGCTGGTATGTGCGCGATAAGCAGGGAACTCTCGTTGAAGCGCAACTGTTTGATGATGAGGCTATGCGTGATGAGTATTTGAGCCTCTATATCCGCTACTCACAGGTAGCATCGGAGTTTCAGAACTCCGATAACTGGTTCGGTTATGGTCTGTATAAAGCGTTGCTGCCGCTAGCTACTAAGGCCTTTGACCACTCCATCCAAAGTGAGATCGCCAAACAGTCCCTCAAGCGCCTGGAACCGCTAGGTTTCGACCATGAAGCGCTCGCAGGTGCATTGGAGCTAGAAAAGGGACACAGCGACGAAGATTTGTATTACCACGATACGCTAGTCACCAACTTGGTACAGCAGGCTTACTCTTATCTAGGTAAGTTCGGCATTAAGTACGTATTGGTGGTGTTGGACGAACTGGAAACCGTGGCTGAAGCTGCCACCTTCGGCCTGGAGCGTGATGAAGCCTCGCAGTTAGACGGCCAGGCAATTCGACTGATTGGTAAAGCCATCAAAGAAGAAGACCCTCGCCGTAAACTCCCTTGGTTGCGTTATGTCGCACTCTGCTCTCCACTGCTGGGACAGCAACTACGAGAGATCCAATCAACCGCCCGACGTTTCGAGCTAGTGGAATTGGAGCATAACGCTTTTGCCGATGTATCAGACTACGTCGCGCAGCTTCGTAACGAAAGTAAGCTGCGCTTTGAGTATCCAGCCGGACTGGTAGAGGCTGCTTACGCCATGAGTGGCTCCAACTTTGGTTGGTTCAACGTCATCATGGCAAACGTTGATACCGTGCTAGAAAGCTACGTTCATTCAGGCAAAGCCCTTCCTGCTGTAGGCGAGCTGTTCGACGCCGTACTCGACGCTTCTGGTCGCGTTGCCGATCATGTTTTAGATGCTAATGCCATTGAGGGGATCAAAACCTCAGACCACGGGTTAAGAACTCTCGCCCGCAACCTATTGTTCGGTCAGTTGCCACTATCACTTTCTGGGGCTGATCCGCGTATAAGTGAGCTGCTGCCACTTCAAAATGAATATGATGACAGCATTGTCAGCTTATACCGCAAAGTTGAGTGGTCGGAACTAGACTGTCGCCAAGCCTTAACCGCGGCAAAATTCCGGCGTGACAAAGAGGAGTGGATTTACCCGAGTGTCGATCAAGGGCTAAACCTAAAAGCGCTGCTACAAAACCTTAAAACCTTTGCCGTAGCAGAAACAGGCATGTCGGCCGATGGCTTACTCATTCCACTGCAACGCAGCGAGTTCAAACTGCTAGTCAGTTTGCTTTACAACCACCCGGCCGCCGAGTTTGCAGCTGATGCGCTCTGGTCTCGCTTTATCGGTGAAGAACACAAGCTGGAAGATGACCAGGGTACCCATATTGGCCCTAGTGTCGCGATGTTGCTGCGGCTGGATCTGCGTTATCGCAGTCAGCAACATAACTCGATGATCTTCCGTGACCCAGATTTTGCCGCTGAGCACGAAAAAGCAATGGACAAGGCTGGCCTAGCCTGGAGCAAGAACCCTCTGGAACGCGCTCAGCCACGTTTGATGGGACTATTCCGCCTGCTGGACCGACAGTGGCAATACAACGAAACTGCGTACCCCAATAAGGAAAAGCTAGCGATCCAGATGGCACCGCGAGGAGCGGGTCGGACAGGTACGGGTGGACTGCAGTTCTGTGATGGCCTGAAATTGCACCCCAAAGGCCAGGCTTGGTTTGCCTGGGTCAACAACGTAAAAGAGCTTAAACAACTTAATGAGCTGGTGGGCCGCGTAAGCGCAGATAGTGAAGGGCGTATTCCGGTAATGGCTTTTACTGGTTCGGTGGCGGTGAATGATTGGTACGTTAGCCAAGATGACGAACAGGCAGAGAAGCTCAAAGACAATATTTTGCTTTATCACCTCAATACCAGTGAAGTGGATGTTTTGGAGCGCATTGGCTTACAGAAAAGCTTCTGTGGTGGTTTAGTTCTTAAGGAAGAGATATTTACCAGTAAATTCAAAGCGCGCCTCAACGGCATTCGTGACTTTGCTTATCAGCGTATCCACCAATGGCGGGAGCGATTAAACAAACGTGGCTTGATTGCCTGGCCACTGAGACCTTCAGCAAAAATCAGTACTGATGATCGCCAGATGTTGTTCCTGGCATGGAAGCTATTGGCCATCGAACAGCCTTCTCTCGGTGGTTTGCATGGTTTGACGCCTGATCATGGTTTAGATGCAGAGCAAGTTAGCAGCTTGTTTGGTCGACTAACCGTGAGTAGCAAGGTAACAGCGCAAGGCTATGGTCATAATGAGCACGCAGGCTTATTCCGCGATTTAGACCAACCAGCGGACGCGCAAGCCACAATACCACCTTTCCTGGCTGCAATCGCAGACCCTAAGAAAGGGCAGCAGTGGACTCTTGAGAAGGCCAAGCAGCATTGGTATTGGGGCTATCAATGGTCAGCTAATGGAGTGGGTGAAAAAACCGTCTTTGATGACTGGATGTGGTGGTGCTCTCAGTTGAACTTGCTGAAAATTGAAGATGCCACAGTGAAGAAACCCCGTTTCATACCTGTGCCACGCTCTGAACTAGAAAGTGCAATTACTGAAGCCAATAACTGGTTGACCGGCGATGGCGTGGATGAATACCCGGCCATTGTTGAACAGTTGGCACTGGTCTATGGACAAGGTCGTATTTCCGAACTGTTCTCGCCCAAGGGCAAATCACCACAGGGTACCGAGACTACCGAAGCACTTGATGCGTTAAAACGCACTTCCAATACTTTTAATGATCTTAAGCTTCAGGAAGAAACGCTCAATGGTGTATTGGAAGAGACCGTTATTGCGTTACCTGAAATACTGAAGCGACGCTCTCTGATATTGAGAGAGTTAGGCAAAGTCTATCCGCACCCCTTACCTAAGGTGACGCTAGAGAATACCCGTAACATTTCCTTAGAAGATCAGCATACGTCACTCTACAGCCGCATTGAGCAGGCACGCTTGTTCGCCGAAAAGGTTCAAAGCTGGGCTGACGCCATACGCCAGCGCGTAGATTTTCTTCTTGGGGAAATTGAGGCGGACCCGAACTCAGAAGCGCCATTCCCGCGCCGGATTTTTACACTGTCTTTGCGAACCATCGCCAACATACTCGATGGGGCATTAGAGGGCGGTAGTGCTACACAGACACAGAAAAAAGAATCTTCGGGTAGCTCTGATACCTTATTGCATTACCTGCGCAAGTTGAAATTAGACAAAGCTTCAGAGCGGATGGAACAACTCGCCCAAGAAGTGGGTTACGACTTGCAGAGCGGCGCAGTGAAAGCGCCTGAAGAGATCAACGGCTACATATTTCAGACCTATCGCCAGTTTCTACAGCAGTACCAAACGACTGTGGGAACTGTTAGTGACATAGACGCACGTATTCGACGGGCTCTGGATAAGCTTGGTGATGAACTGCCAGCAGATTACCCTGAGCCAGAACACCCAAGTGATCTTCTCAAGTTACAAACCCAGCTTGTCCTTATTAAGGATAGCTTCGATGGTATGGATGAACAGGTAGACTCACTTCGTAGTCGTTATGTTGATCAATCACATCGTGGCCAATTTGCTGCCATTAAAGATGTACCGGACCAGCTACTAAAAGCTATCCAGCAACAGCTTACGGCATTGGGCGGTAAACTGCGACGTGACTTTGAAAACACGATTGATCGTTACCGCAACGAGCAGCTTGATAAAATCAATACCGAATTACGGCCGCTTATCAATCCCTTATTACATGCAATGGCTGAGGAGAAGATTGAACCGCTGACGGAACACGACATTCAGGGCTATGCCTTGCATGACCTTAACGTCGAGCTTGATCTACGCAATCAACTTTGGCAAAACCGTGCTAAAACTCTGTTACAGGGAACCGACATCAATTTTTCACGCTGGTGTGAAGTTGCCCAGGCTCTCACTCAGAACCAGCAACCATCATTGACCGCGAAAGAGCAGCAGGCCTTAGTTGACAAAGGCATCCTTCGAGTTCAGATAGCATTCGGGGGAGAAGGATGAATCTTTATCTAGAGTCCAATCTCGCTAATCATCGTCATGGGCGCTTTTTCATCTCCCAGTTGAATGCGCAACCTGCCGATGAACTGCCAGCCAATGGGCTTCTGTTGATGCATGGGCAACAGTTCCAGGAGCGATCCAATACAGAACAAGCCACATGGTGGCAATGGGCATGCCAACCGGGATGCGCACTGCTGTTGATTCCCCCCTTTAAGTCGGGTGAGGTGTTTGAGCGATTGGATTGGCAGATAGCCAATCGTGAAGATATGGCCAGCTCAAATGATGGCGTTATTCCAACGACCACCAGCTCAGAAGTGACTTTAAGCATCGCTGGAAAAGATGGAGACTTCGACCTCAGTTTTGGTCATCAATGGACCGATTACTCGGTAAACACGCGCTTTATTAAGCAGCACAATGGGACCGGTGTATTTGCGATAACCACTCTTCCGCTTTGGTCTATCTCATTACTTGACCACGCTGATGACACGATAGCTTGGTTAGAAGGTCTACTCGAATTAGCTGGTAGCGCTTCTGAGGATGGTTTAAAAGCGTCAACATCGACAGACGTTACTTTGGAGCCAACCGACTACACCCTGCTGCTCTGTATGCAAGCATGGGGAATAAATACTGCTTATCAGCTATCTACAGACCTGGCTCAAGGCTCGCTATCACTTTTCTCAATCCCTGAGAGCAACATCATTGAAGGGATAGCACGCCTGAAAGTGTTGGGGTTAATCGATGATGCAGGTTTGACCGACACAGGAGTCATTGTCTTGAAAGAATCGCCCTATGAAGCATACCTGGAGCGCCTAAAAGAGGAGGCCCCTTTATGAGAGATAGTAGCCTTGCTCAGTCGCTCGCTGTCGAAAGCCAAATTCGATTACCTGGTAGCGCAGGACGCCTACTTAAGCAGATCCGCGATATTGAGTCTGTAGCACCAATATTCAGGGATGCTGGCCTGGTAAAAGCAGTCGACCGCCCCGCCACCATTGATCTGACAGTCTCTGGTGTAGCAACCAACTCTTGTATCAAGAAGGCGCTTGGTGGGTTCATTTATTCCTCGGCGGCCGTGCGCACCGATATGCTGATCGATGCGAATCGCGTTAGCACACGTGGTAGTGATTCTATCGCAGAGCTGGACGATATCGACTTTGAAGCACAGCGAAAACGGCTTGATTTGGTTGAGATGCGCCAGGCCTATGCCTTAGTTGAAAGGCAGTTGAAGAATGGCCAAACCTCACAGCTTATTTTATTAGATACGCCACTGTTTATTACGCGAGAGATGATCCCACTGAAGCGGAATGTGAAGCACTGGCAGGAATACGAAATAACGCGGACAGCCATCGCTACATTTTGGGAAAACTATCGGAACCAGCTATTCCCTTGGGATCCTCAAGGGCCGGTGTTAGTCAGTATTCTAGCGCAACGCTTTAGCGCCATTGTCAGCATTGCACGGCAGGACTTAAAAACCGAGGAAGGCCGCAAGCACCTCCTGCTGACCGATGGTTTCAATCAAACTCAAGCGAACCAACTTACAGACCTGGAAGAGCGTTTGAGTGGTGTGGGGGATTTTCGTTTTATCAAAGGGATACTTGGCTCGTTTACTCGGACCATGGCATTTCGAATGACAGAGAACCGAGCGCGTATGGAGCCTTCCGAGTCTGTTGAGCACGGTGTGGTTGGCTTTCATTTCCGTGGAGGAAGAAGCAGTGAAATTCAAATGGCTCAACTGGCAGGTGAAGAGTCTGATTGGAGCGCCGAGACTCTTGATGCGGTAGCATGGAAACTGATGGTTCTGGATATGCAGGGCCAGAGAAAAAGCACGCCGTTACCGCAATTACTGGGGCAACAGCAGCTCAAGATGCTCGAGCAATTTACCCAATACTATCGCCAGGGTTTGAGTCAGGCGATGAAAGAAAATGAAGTTGAAGAAACCTGGTTGTCCGGACTATTTGAGGAAGAATAACAATGAAACACAAAATATTAGGAAAGCTGGTCGGCAACACAGGAGATTCGGCCCATTTAACCATGGTGGTGGAGGATTCTTTCTCTGTTCGCCGTGGTGAGTTTGTGCGCATCATGCACCGTGAAAGACAAGATGAGCCAGCTGTAGCTGTATTGGGGCGAGTGATGAAAATCCATCGCTCCAATATGCTGTTCAATTCAGGATTTGGAGATAGTGTAACGGAGCTTGAGCTATTGCCGGGTGCTAATGTAACTGGTGAGAATCTGTTCGCCAATTTAGAGCTCGTTGGTTACCGGGACCCGATATCTCGTCAGATAAAAATTCCTCGTCGGCCGTTAGACCCTGGAGCCCGTGTAGAGACGGTAGACTTCCAGTTCTTAGCTGACTTTTACGAATTTAACGAACACACCAGCCTACATTTAGGGAACTTGATTGGCTACGAGCGTGGTGAAAACACGGTACCCGTGTTCCTTGATGTAAACAAACTGGTTACTGAGCATATGGCGATTCTGGCGATGACCGGTTCTGGTAAGTCTTATACCGTTGGCCGGATCATCGAACGTTTGGTAGCCATCAATAACGGAACCGTCGTGGTGTTTGACCCACACGGGGAGTATGGCCGAGCCCTGGCTAAAGGAAAGCTTCACTTTAGCTCTGACCTTCAAGACGTCGAAGATGTGCGTGACCAAAAGGTGTTGCCACAGATTAAAACTATGATTGAGCGGCTTCAAGAAGCTGACGCAGGGATTCAGATCTACTCTCCTCAACACGAAGCATTTAAGCATAAATATGCAGGTAAAAATAAGCAGCTTGCCCTGCAGTTCGATAGGTTCGAGATGGATGACATCTCTGAAATTCTACCCGGATTAACCGAGCCTCAGCAGCGCGTGCTAGATGTGGCAATTCGCTACTGGCGACAAAACGATCGCTCCGAACCTCGAGATATTAATCGCCTGCGCTACTTTCTTGGCGATGGCATTGAAGAGATCCGAGAGTGGGATGACTTGTCTGAAGCAGAGGCCAAGGCTTTGAATGGTCGCAGCGCTGCTGTTGCATCAATGAAACTAAGCCGTATCTTGAATGAAGCTCAGAGTTTCTACTCAGCAACCATGAAAGAACCCACCGATATTTACCAAATGATCGGCCGCCCGAATAATCGAAAAGGCCGCTTGGTTGTTGTCGACCTGCAAGGCTTAAGCGATACCGCTAAGCAGGTTGTTTGTGGCTTGCTAAGTAGTGAGATCCTTCGTGCAGCATCCAGCAAGACCGACCCGTTACGTCCTAGTTTCTTAATCTACGAAGAGGGTCATAATTTTGCTCCGGCTGGTGGTAAAGCTGTGAGCCACCGAATCATCAAGAAAATTGCTGGTGAGGGCCGTAAATTCGGTGTTGGCTTTGGCATCGTGAGCCAACGTCCTTCCAAACTTGATGCTGACGTTACCTCTCAGTGCAATACATTAATTACCATGCGGCTGAAAAACCCTGATGACCAACGATTTATCTCCAAGGCGTCCGATATGGTGAGTAAAGCGGATTTGGATGAGTTGCCGAGCTTATCTACGGGTGAAGCTTTAGTGTGTGGTCGTTCCATACCCGCGCCACTACTTGTAAAGGTAGGCTCAAAGGCTCTGATCCATGGAGGTGAATCTCCAGAAGTGTTGAAGGTTTGGGACAGTTTCCGTGACTAAGCTTCAATACCAAATCCAAGACAAGCTGGAAGGCGACTTTATTGAATCCGCCTTTCCGATCCTTGTGCAACATGGCCTCAAGGATTCCGATGTGTTTATGCATAGTTTGGGCTGCAGTGTTTGGAACACCTTGGGACATGAACTGGACTATATGGCTGTAGCTGAGAGTCCAGCCCCGGCCGCTAGTGGAGATAACATCCGCTCTGACTCGGTGTGGTTCGAAAAGGAGACAGCCACACCCAAAGTGTTAATCGAGTTTGAACGATACGATGGCAGTGAAAATGGCAAGACTAAACTAGTGGAGAAGCTTACCAACTTGATGGAAGCTTCGCAGCGCTGGGAGCACCAACCAGACCTGTTGATACTGTCAGCCTGGAGCTCTGGATTGGTATCTGCACCAGATTTTTCAGCACTAGAGCACTTATATCACCAAGGCGTTACTAACCGTAAAGGTTCGCGAATTCCTACGCCTCCTTCGAGATCTCTGCTCCTCCACAGGATGGTTCTAACTCCCGGGCTTGATGATCTCTTACGTCTAAAACATATGAACTTTAGGTGGTCATGATGAATGTTCCTAGCGCTCACTTTCTACCGGGAACCGGCAAGCAACTTGGCAATAAGTATGTGTTAATTGATTGCTTAGGTGATGGCACTCATGGCTGGGTTTGGCGAGCTCAGCGTCTCTCTGATGATGAGGTGGTTGCTGTCAAAATTCCTAAAAACATCTCTTCTCCAGATCGCTCTTTGGCAGAAGGAAAAGAACTTATAGGCCTCGAACCGCACCCGAATGTCATTCAGATTTACGATATGGGACGCGTGCCACCAGAGAAAGAGTGGTACGCAATTGAGATGGAGTACTTCCCTAGTGAAAGCCTGGCGCAAAAGTTGGAGCGTCGGACACATCACTTTGGAAACACCTATGACCGACTGTTTAACATCTACTCCCAAGTGCTTGAAGCAGTGGGCTATCTGGCCAGCTTGGAGAGCCCAATATCACATGGTGATATAAAGCCACACAACATCCTTATTGGACAGGGTGATCATGTAAAACTGACAGATTTCGGAAGCTCTGCATTGCCAGAGGAAATCTACGTGAGAACGAGGGAGAACGGAGGAACGGTGTTGTACTCGGCACCCGAGTGCTGTGACTGCGTATCTCGCATAGGAAACTTTGAGCAGCTTTTGGCCGGCGATATTTATAGTCTTGGAGTCTTGCTATACCAACTGACAACAGGAAAATTACCTCACGATACTCAAGCACAGGTGTTACGCCATGACACCTTTGCTAAACCGCGTGAAATTAACTCTACAATCTGCCCTGCTCTGGAAAGTGTGATACTGCAGTGTTTGCAGCGAGAGCCAGCGGATAGGTTTCTGTCTATCAATGAGCTGAAAGAAGCCTTTAAGCGAGCTTCAATCCAGCAAAATAAACAAACTCACGTGTTCCACCAAGCCACTATCGCTCAGCCTGCACGTGATTGGTCATCCGACGTTGTCGAAGCATTAGAGAAAACGGAATATCAAAAAGCCGCAGCGCTTGCCAACACGGAGTTTCGCCGCTCGAAAGATCCCAGCGCCCTGCTTCAAGAGCTTAATGCACTCTATCGTGGAGAACGCTGGTTCGATTTTGAAAAGTCAGTACTGGGACTTGATGAAAGGTTTTTGAATATTGAAGGCTCCGTCGGCGCACATATACGCGAACTTGCTGTAAAAGTGTTTATGAAGCTGAGAAAGCTTGAGCAAGCGCAGAAGCTCTTAGCAACGGCGAAGCAGTTAGGAGACATCTCTTTCGAGCTAAGCATGTGTGAAGCCTCAATTGAAGCAATGCAAACGCGCTATCCAGAAGCCAGAAGCCAGTTAGAAGCGCTAAACCGCGCCTACCCAATGAATTCTATGGTGTTGAGACGACTGGTGCTCGTTTGTGAGCAAGAGAGAAATTACGACGCCGCGGCAGGCTACCTTCGCGCGGCACTCAGAGTATGCCGAGACGATGAAAAACTCCAGCAAAAGCGACGGCAGTATGAAATATTGGGAAAATGGTAATATAGCAGACGGATTTGATTAAACTAAGTTACAGATGACAGGTAGGCTGTAATTTAAACAGTATTCTTGAGGTTTTCAGCAGCTTTGGCTGCTTGTTTTGCAAACTATTTTTTCTAGGTAGTAATCATGGATGACACATTAATACCCTCAACAAGCGAGCAATGGTTCGAAATTTTGACCGCTGAGGAGGAGAAAACTAAGAACTCCTACTTTGCAAAACCATCAAATCTCATTCGTGATTACAGAAGTGAAATCGCAACAAGTAATGACTACGAAGGACGAGAAATCCTCGAGTTATTACAAAATGCGGCTGACCAAGCAAGAGAAGCAGGCATTGAAGGTAAAGTCGTCATAGAGCTTCTACCGGAAGGAATTCTAATTGCTAATAACGGCATCGCTTTTTCAGTTGGAGGGGTTAAATCTCTTCAAAATGCTCACCTAAGCCCCAAGAGACTAAGAGAAGGACAGCTCATTGGCTGTAAAGGGCTTGGCTTCCGTTCTATTTTAAATTGGACAAATAACCCAATTATTTTAAGTGGTGCTTTAGCTCTCGCTTATACTGATAAAAATAGTCAACAGAAGTTAGAAGAGTTGAAAGCACACTCTTCCGAACTAGCGGAGCTTGTGAAAAGAGAACAGGCTGTCACCTCATCAACAATCTTACCCACTTTACCTTTTCCCGCTTATTCGGAATCAAATGATTTGGAACAGTTTTTTTACTCTCAAACTTTTCCGATTAAAGAAAGATGTAGTTATTGGCGCGAGGTTGGATACGAGACAGTAATAGGTCTTCCTTTTGAAGATAATGAATCGTTTAGTGTAGCGTTGCAGCAGTTGAAATCACTCCGACCGGAGATGCTTCTGTTTGTTGATCATCTAGATGAAATTAAGTTTCTTTTACCGGGGGAAGAGGAACGCATTTGGTCAAAGTGTGGCGATGACTTAGCAGCTATGGTTTTAGCCAATGACGATCCTATCGGGATATGGAGGCTATTTCGAACGGGCGGTTTGGTTGATTCTGAGCAGCTTGATAAGAATTCTAGTGGTGAGTACAAATACGAATTGGTTGCGGCAGTTCCCCAAGTCCTAGATAGCTCAGAGCTCAAATCTTCACCACTGTTTAGTTACTTTCCAACCGAAATAATTTTACCTCTTCCGATTGTTTGCCATGCAACCTTAGAGTTAGATCAAAGCCGTAACCATCTGATTAATTGTAATAGCAATCAGTTTGTCTTTACAAAACTAGCAGCTTTCTTAGCTGAGGTTGCCGAGGAGTGTGCCACAGACAACCCTATAGGTTGTAACGCAGGTTTTCGGGTTGTTATGCCTTTAGAATACTATTCAGAGGCGCTAAATAAGTTTGATTTAGAAGCAATGATACTAGAGTCTTGTCAATCTAAATCTATAGTCCCAACTCTTTGTGGTAGTACAGTAAAACCGAACGGAGCCTTTACTATTGAAGGGGCGGCTAGCGAGTGGTTACCAGTTGATAGCTTTAACGATATAGTACCGGTAGGTGAAGTAGAGCTCAAGTGGCTTAGATCACTTGGAGTTGTTGAACTACCTGGTGGTGTTGTTAGAGAGCGAATCTGTGCACTAAAAGGGTTAAGCAAGAACGAAAGGGTAGCGTTAATCGTAGGTTTAAAATCTAATAATGTAAGTCATAGCGCTTATACACCTTCTCTATTTCTAGATGCTCTTGGCGAAAGTGTCCCAGATACGGAAGCGGTCTATATCTCTCCAACTGGAGGAGCACCGACAGGGTTACCTGATTGGGTGAAACTGTGGTTTTTAGACTCTGGAATGCAGGATAGTTTAAGCGAAAAACTAGATGCTTCAGATGTGCGTATTTTACAAAACAAGTTGAAGGATTTTGGGCTTAAAGAGTACTCCTTTGCACGACTTATACAGGACTTAAGGGCACAAGCGAATAAACACAAAAAAGTGCACCCTGAGCAAGCTGAGAATATCGAAAGTGAGTTATTGAGAGTTGTTTACGACTTTTATCATTCTGAAGGGCTGACAAAGCAAAGGCCTACTTTCCCCGACAAGACCAGTATTGAGCTACCGAATCAAGCAGGTTCACTAGTTAAATCTGAATACCTCTACATGGGCGATGGATATGGTTTAAACGGAAAAATAACTCAACAGCTATACTCCACCAGCTCTGATAAGCTAGTTGTACCACCAAGTCAGCTTTCTATAGAGCTAAGGGGCGATCATGATTGGGTCGATTTTTTAGAATGGATTGGTGTTGCTAAGTGGCCTCGTGAAATAAAATCTACGGATTGTAATGAACATTACCTAGATATGGTAATCACGCAGCTTCGATTCCCAGTGAGATTCGGTCATGATTACTTTTTTTACTCTTCTGAAGAGCTAATGTCGGCTAATCTTTCTCTTGTTAGCTATGTAACATTGGATGGAATTGACGACATATTGGTGCCCCAAAAATATACCGCGATTCTCGCTTGGCTAAATCAGGATGAACGAGTTGTGCACTGGCTCAAGAGAGATAAGCGTTATGGTACTATAGAAGCCAAAAAAGAGTGGGATCGAAATTATCGTCCATATGGGGGTGATGTACGCAGCTATATTCAATGGAAACTTGAAAATACTAGATGGATCCGAGGTTCTAATAACACGGACTTGAGACCAAAAGACTGTGTTATCACTGACATCTCAAGTCAAGCCATCTTCCCACAGCCTGCAAGAATGAGTGACTTAGAGGCTAAAGAGTATGGTATGGATTTGAGAGACGTAGTGGAATCTTGGCGCAAGTCGGGTGTCGCAACAAATGTTGCCGAGCTTTCATTGGATGATATTTATAGCAAACTGCTCGCGCTACCAGAATTTCAACCAGCTCCTACCGCAGCTAAAACCTTACATCGCTGGATGTTGAACGCTATTGACTCATCCAGTAGCCAAGAGGTAGGAATGAAAAACAGATTCATTCAATCAGGTCAAATGTGGGGAAAAAAAGCGGACAGTTTCAAGTACTTCTCCATTGATGAGCTTTATCATACTGATTCGGATGGGTTACCACCCGAGTTGTTAGATCGCCTAGCTATAGTTGAACTACCAAATCGAGTAGGTGCGGATAAAGTTAAGAGTGCTTTTGGTATTCGGACGATAGATCGCAGTGCTATCAAACAGACAGTTGATCACTTTGCAGCTGCGCCGACAAATTCTGATCTGAACATATATTTCCAGCAAGTTAAGCCGTTTTTCGTGTTTATGCGTAAGTCTCAGTCAGGGCAAGCCCAGTATATAGGGCAATTAAATAAACTGAAGTTAAAGGTCTGTTCTAGCTTACATGTCCAAATGCAATTTCAAGATGTTGATTGTTCTCATAAGCTTCCTGAGTGGGGCTGGTTGATTGATGGTGAAACTTTGTATGTTAGAGGTTCAGACGCCGTAGTTAAGCATGATTCGGATATGCTAGCAGACGTTATAGGTGAGGCATTAGCTTCGTTATTTCGTATTGCCAATGGTAGTGATTTCGCAAGATTATTTAGGTGTCATAAAGATGAGCGCCATGCTCTTTTGAGTCGAATTTTAGGAGAGGAAGTAACCGATGTTGAGCTAACGAGCCTATACGCTAGCTCAGACAATTGGGATATTAGTAGTGATGCTGTCTTGCCAGATATTCCAGTGCTGGAAGAACCGAAACATACCAACGTTACGGAAGGTAAAGGTATGGAGTTAAAGGTACCAGACGAGCATATAGATGTGCCGACTACCATGGATAAAGTAGGTAACGTTGGTAACGATAGCTGTCCAATACAGATAACATCAGTTGACGCTGAAGCTGAGTCGTCACCGGTTAGGCAAAAACTACGAGTCAAAAAAACTAGAAGCTCAACTGTAGGGAAAAGTTCAACGTCGTATACCCCCGTGAATGGAGATATAGCGGAACAAAAAATCATGCAGATAGAAGAGAGTTTCGAACCGCCACGTTATCCACTGTTAGTTGGGCAGTATATGGGATATGAAGGGCTCGGTTGTGATGTTATAAGCTTTAGCTCTGAGAAAGACCGTGACCGTTTCAAGAACAATGATTGTCGTGACTTATGTTTAGTTGATCGATTTATTGAGGTAAAGGGCAGACGAAATCGAGGTGCATCCATCGAACTTAGAGGAAATGAAAAGGATGCTGCTAGTAAGTATGCGAATAAGTATTATTTGTATCGGCTCTATGAGACATCATCTGGTGAATATAGCTTGAGTATTTTGCAGAACCCTTTGAATGATGTAGATGCTATTGAACACTCTCTCTATGTTCACATGGATAGATCTAAGAATAGAGAAGAGTTTGAGGTGAGCACAAATGCTACGTATGGTGACGATGCTAGCAAAGTGGTGGTGAACTAACCCTTGGCATGATGCGATGTATCTAGTAATACTTAGAGTAATACTTATTGATATGTATTTTAATTATATTTATTTGAACCAATAATTTAAGTGATTAAGTGTGCTGTCTCACTCCCGCCACATTCTCGATTAAAGACGTCCTTGGGCGTCTTTTTTTATGTCTGTAAAACGCTCATTTTCATTTCTTAAAGCGCTAGATTGCTAGCTCTGTCACTTTGGCAACAATCTTTTTCCGGTGTTAATAGCATAACGTTGCTTTATGGCAAGGATAAATCCCCTTGGGGTTATATAAGATCCTAAGACGATTGATAGTTGTGAAAGCATTTCGTTTTCCATCCTGCTGTTGTCAATGTGGACAGAGGTTAACCAGTGATAAGGGATTAAAGATGTTCTATTTATTATTAGTTGCATTAGCGATGACGGGTGAACTTATGCCAGAGGAGCATAATCGATTCTACGTCTTGGCCAATGGAGCAAAGCCGTTGTTGCTGATTAGAGCAGAGGAAGACATTTGGCATGCAAAACAAATCGATCGCGAGAATTTGACATATATTCCCCAAGGGCAATTTCATTTAAATGGCTTGGCGATAGGGCAGAAAACGGAGCAAGGATTTGACTATTACGATATGTCAGAAATGCTGTCGATAGAATCAGTGAATGATCTTGCTCGACGTGAGTTTTTTGAAGTGTCCGATGGGCATATTTATGCCGATCGGCACTACCATCTAAAAGAAAAGTATCAAGGGCTTAAACTGAGGTATTCATCGGCTGATATCAGCGATCCCGGTTTTTCAATTACGGTTTTATGGGAAAAAAAACCAAATCTTGAAATGCTACTTGCAATGAGCGGGAGCAGAAAGTTAAAGCATGCTGATATAGATAAGCTGTCAATTGAGCAACTTAACTTGGCGCGCAATGAAATCTTTGCGCGTCATGGTTATATATTCAAGTCGAAACCGCTGTCTTTCTACTTTAATTCAACCAGTTGGTATCGGCCAACAACAAAAGAAGTGGTGTTATCTGATATTGAAAAATACAATGTTGAGCTATTGCAACACTATGAAGTTGCAAGAACCAACAAGGCTAACATCACACAGCGAGCTCAGCAAAGTATTCAATTTAGAGGTGATTATTTAATTCCCGATTCTGACATTCGATTGTTAGAGCAAGCTGAGTTAATGAAGTATTCTCAACAAGAATTACGCTTGATACGAAACGAGATATTTGCCCGTCATGGATTTGTGTTTCAATCGGCTGAACTCAACGAATATTTCCTCAAAAAGCCTTGGTATCACCCCTTGGCCGACGACGCGGAATTAACGGATGTGGAAGCGGAAAATGTTCGCTTGATCAAATTGATAGAAAAGAGCAAGCTCGGTCAATAATCTAAGCTCGATAGCGCAGCGCTTGCTGCGCAACCGAATAGCGATGACTCAATCACAAGTCTGCTCTGACCGTTTTAATGTCTTGGTCGGCCGCCCAGGCTAATACGTCTTCACGTTTTAGGGCGGTGGCCATGAGATCAGGGAATTGATCAGGCGTGCAAGCAAATACAGGACTACCTATGGCAGCAAATTCAGCGGCCATGTTGCTGTCGTATGAGGGCTTACCGTCATCACTTAATGCTAACAAGGTAATCACGTTGACGTCTTGTTTGGTCAAATTAGCCACGCGGGCTTTTAATTCGCTGGCATTACCACCTTCATACAAGTCGGTGATCAACACTAAGTGGGTTTTACTTGGCCGCTCTATTTTACTTTCGCAATAGGCAACGGCTTGGTTGATGTCCGTGCCTCCGCCCAGTTGCACACCAAACAACACGCTAACGGGATCGGAGAGTTCTTCCGTCATATCAAAAATGGTGGTGTCAAAACAGACTAGCTGAGTTTTCACCGCCGGAATAGAAGCCATTACCGCGGCGAAAATTGAACTATAGACCACAGATGTGGCCATGGAGCCTGATTGGTCAACGCACAAGATCACCTCATCAAGGTCAGTGATACGGCGTTGCTGGCGCATAAAACCAATTAACTTTTCTGGGACTATGGTTTTAAAGTCGTGTTGGTAGTGACGCAAATTGGCGTGTATGGTGCGGTGCCAGTCGATGTCGTTAAATCGGGGGCGAAAGGTCTTTTTCGACTTATTCATTGCCCCTCGAATGGATTCGGTGGTTTTTTGCTCCAAGCGCTTCATTAACTCATCAACCACTTTTTGAATCACTTGCCTAGCCGTATCTAAGGTTTGCTCGGGCATGATAGAGCGTAGGCTAACGAGATCGGCAACCAGATGAACATCGGCTTCAATGGCGGCCAAAAACTCAGGCTCCATCAGCATTTGTTTTAGCCCTAAACGATCAAAAGCATCTTTTTGCACAACTTGGATGACGCTGGCTGGGAAAAACTCACGAATATCACCTAGCCATTCAGCGACGCTTGGCGCAGAGCGAGATAAGCTCCCCCGACCTTTTTGTGAATCTTCGCCGCCATAAACAGCGGTTAATGCACTGGATAAACGCCGATCAGACTCGGATAAACTTGCCCCATTGTCGGTCTCTGCGCCCAGCACTAAACGCCAACGTCGGTCTTTTTCAAGTGCATCGACTTGGTTTGCGTCGTCACTGTAATTATCTATTGTTGCCAATGTTTATCCCTTTTCAGTAAGGCTGAGATCCTATCAAGCTGCTGAGGCCAGCTTGCGATTGCTGCTGGGTTGACTTGCCATTGTGATGGCCCTTGCGCTCGACCTTGTAACACGCGATCTATGAGTCGTTTGCGCTCCATTGAATCAAGATCGGCAAAGATACGGCGAAACAAAGGTAAAAACTCAATAAACGATGGCTCTTCCAATGAGATAAGCCAATGTTCAATGGCAGAAAGCAAAAGGTCGTCATACAGCAGGCGATCAACGGCATTGGTAAAAAAGCCATCAAAGTAGCGCGCGGCGTCGGCCGGTGCGATGGCTGGCGAAAGCATCTTGCCAAGTAGCAAATCTAATTCTTCGTTACTTAGCTTATCGGCTTGATAAAGTAGGCGCGAGCTTAATCCTGCAATTTGTCGATTACTTAAATTGCTCTCTACGATGAATTTTAAACTTTGCCACCATTGCTGCTCAACCTCACAGGTCCAGTCTGTTAACAGCAGTGCCTGATGGGCGTCGCCAATGGCCTGGCGATAATGCCAAGACTCGTCGTCGTCAAGATTTCGACAGGCGTAGGGCATCGCTATCGCTGCTTGCAAGGTTAAACGCTCAATTAACGCATCAATATGCTCAAACGACATCGCGCGGGCCGTGCCATAGCGGCTGATATCGATTAAGGGTGCAATACTTTCTAATAAATCGATGCAATCACTGGTATGGGCCGCGCGTTGTGCCAGTAAATCGATTCCTTGGCTGGCGGCCTGATCAAGCTGTGCTTCTAAACACAGATTAACCTGGCTAGCCAGTTTACTGAGGCTTTTTTCTTGCTGCATCTGCTCTAGCAGCTTATTGGCTGCGGCCTGCTCTATGGTGCTGCCATAAACCAAATTTTCAACGAGTTTAACGGAAAACTCAGGTTGCCACGCCAGCGTCCAGTTTTCTCTAAAGGTGCCGCGGCTTTTGCCGCTATTACCTAGAGTGCCCCAGTCAATGGAAAGAATGGTTAAGCGATGCAATAAAATCGACTTACCTAGGCCCGCATCACTGCGCAAATCCAACGATAACTCCCTTGGCAAGGCCTCGGCTTTGAGTTTGTGCTTTTTTTGCTGCCCTTGTAAATCTTCAATTAACGGGATCAAAGGCGTATCGGCTGGAATATGGCCAACTTGGTTACCCAGTAATAACTGAGATTCAATTTGCTGCCAAATGCTGGCTTCACCAAAACACAAGCAAGCAATGACCGCTTCACGAACTTCTTCAAAGCCCACACTGGGGCGATTACGCACCGCGGCTAATGTTTGGCAAAGCCGGGTGGCTTCAATCACGGAGGCGGTGGAAACGACTTGTCCGGCTTGGCGCAGTTCATTAGCCACTAAGGTAAGCCAATGCGCTATGCGTTGCGGGTGAGCTTGCTGGTGCCATAAGTGATGATACCACATGGGCGCATCAACACCGGCGCCGTAGCCCGAACTGCTTGCTAAACGCGCCGAAGTCCATGGAACCCAAGTAGCTTTGACGTTTTTTTTGGTCAATTTAGCCGGTAAGGTTTTAATCAGCTCACGGTCGCTTTTGGCTGTGTGCTTCGCTTTCAGCGCTGGAACATGCCAAGCACCGCAGACTACGGCGATGGGACCATCAGCGGTTTTTTTGGCTTTGGCAATTTCAAGGCGCATATAGGCTTCGCGTACTAAATCGCGCGCTAAACCGGGATGCGCTGGCGAAATGGTGTCACGAAGCGCCTGCATTGCCGACTCAACAACCGTGAAAATCTCACTATTGCTATCGCCATTTTGCTCAATTAAGTCATTCCACCAAGCTTCCCCATCTTCATAGCCTGCAAGGTGTGCAAGCTCGCCAATGGGGTCAAGTAGCAGCGCATGATCTGATACGCGCTCTGAAATATTAGTGGGCGCTTGGTCTAGTTCACTGTCATCGGGTGAATCACCGTTTTGCTCGCTTTCTTGTTGCTCTTTTTGCTTGTCTTGTAAGTATTTGGCAAGTTGAATATTAACTGGCACATCAATAAACGCCAGCTGGGTTTGATTATGAATCGCGTATAAGGTCGCTTGGTATTCAGGCGAATACTCAACAAAGGGGTAAAACACACTACAACTGGCATCTTCGGCGGCATAAGCCAGCAGTGCAACGGGTGGATGCATATCCTTGGCCGCTAAAAGTGGCAGCAATTCACTGCAATCCGTTGGCCCTTCAATGAGTACACAGGCAGGCTGAAGCGCTTGTAATGCCGCCAGTAAACGTTGACTCGAGCCAGGACCGTGATGGCGAATACCAAAATAATGGATGTCCGACATAGGGCTGCCTTAGAGTACTTCGTTGATTGTCTTGTAGTAATCCGCGTAGCCAGTGCGTTTTTTCAATACCGTTTCTAGGTATTCTTCAAGCACGGCTTTATCTTGTACCGGATCTTTGACGATGGCGCCAACGAGGTTGCTGCTGAGGTTTTCGGCATCTAAGCTGCCATTACCAAACCAGTTTGCCTGACTTAATCCGCCCACCATCACGGCGATGGCTTCGGCGGTGGATAAGTTTCCGGTCGGGGTTTTTAGGGTTACTTTACCGTCTAAGGTTTCACCGCTACGTAGTTCGCGGAAAATGGTGACCACTTTTACGATTTCTTGCTGGGCATCCTTTGGCATAGGCAAGTCTAGGCCGACACTCATTTCAGCCACGCGTTTTGAAATAATGGCGACTTCTTCGTCCATATCGTCTGGTAAAGGCAATACAACCACGTTAAAACGGCGTTTAAGGGCGGCTGATAACTCGTTAACGCCTTTATCACGGTTATTTGCTGTGGCGATAATGTTAAAACCTTTTTGCGCATACACGGCTTGGTTGAGTTCAGGGATGGGCAGCATTTTTTCAGACAGTACAGTAATGAGCGTATCTTGCACATCCGAGCCCATGCGCGTGAGCTCTTCTAAGCGGCATAGGGTGCCCGATTCCATCGCGCGATAAAGCGGAGTGGGCACGAGCGCTTCCTTACTTGGGCCATTCGCTAATAACTGAGCGTAGTTCCAGCCATAGCGGATCTGGTTTTCATCGGTGCCGGCGGTACATTGGATCACTTGGGTACTGTTGTTGCAAATCGCCGCTGCAAGGTGCTCAGATACCCAAGATTTCGCCGTGCCAGGCACGCCCAGTAATAATAACGCGCGGTCGGTGGCTAAGGTGGCCACCGCTGTTTCTATCAAGCGTCGATTGCCAAAATATTTTTGGCTGATTTCAATCCCGTCTTTGGTTTTACCGCCCAATAAATAGGTGACAACGGCTTGAGGTGATAATGCCCAGTTTGCCGGTTTTTTTGCTATGTCTTCGGCCTTAAGTGCTTCTAGCTCGGCTTGATAGGTGACTTCTGCAGGTTGGCGTAAAATACCGCTCATATATGTTTCCTTGTGACTTAAACCTGTTGGCAGGTCGAATCGAATAATTGAATATTAAGTTTCAGCAGATCGAGTATGGGATCGACATTTAATAGGCCTAACTCGTTAAACTGTTTAATAAGCTCTTGGGCGCAGCTTGCGGGTACTAGTAGACCTAGGGCGATAATTTCTCGATGGGTGTAATAGTTATCGATATAGCTAACGTCTTTGAGCTGCTCACGTAGATCTTGACTCAATCTCTGCCAAGCTTGGCTTTGTTTTAATCGCTGCCAATTTAACGCTTCTACCGGATGATCGAGATATTCCAGACAATGATAAAAATTGAAATGGCAGTTTTTATGCTGCAGTAATTGCAGCATCAAATCAGCGCGACGAGGTGTGTCTAATCGCGGCAACAGCTGGTGGATCAGGGTCAGATTGGACTCATGGTCGGTTAAGCCGTTTAGCAGCGCATCAAGTAACCTAGCGATTAAGTCATCGGGCAAGGTTTGCACTGCATTATGAACAAATTGCTCATTGTCGTGAGGACGATTATCACTGAACTGCCATCCAGAAATAAGCTGAGTTAAATCAAGCTTTAGGGCCTTAGCAAAACAGCTAAGGTCGACTTGCTCTAGCCATTGTGACCGCAGCGCTTGCTGTTTTTGGCTTTTCAGCGGCTTGGGTAGGAGCAAGGTTTTCTTTTTAAGTAGGCCTTTGGTTTTGATCTCAAACCATTGGGCAAGTTCGGTTGCCAACGCAGCTTGTTGCTCGCCATCTTGCTCAGCCGTGATGCCTAAGCGCATTAATAGCTGCTGCGACAGCTGGACTATTTTCTTAGAGCGGTCTTCGCCTAGACTTTGTAAATAGCCGACATCGTCATGACTAAGGCCAATGGCTAGGGTTTCTACGATTTTATATCGCTTATCAGCGACTTCTTTGGCCGCGCAGTTGGTAATGAGCTCGCGGGCGTTGGCTGCATCGGTTTGGCGCATGGCCCGTAATAATTCAAGACGCTGTGCCGGATAAAAATGATCCCAAGTTTCACATGTTAGTATTTGATGATCTGCGCTTGGTGTGTTGGCGTGATCCGCAACCCACTGGCACCAAGGCCAATAGATGGCAGGGACATCATCGCTGGCTTTAGGGAGCCAGTCGGCCGGATGCGCCGTATAACCACGAGCAAGTAGCAGATTTAACAAATGCCCTTGATGACTCATTTGCTGCTTTTCAATTAATTCAAGGCAGCGACGAAACAAGCCTCGCTGGGCTGGCAAAATCGCTGGTAATTCAAGCTCTGGCAGCGTTGCCTTCACCTTGAGTGACTCGGGTGCCGACTTAGTTAACAACCAAGCTTGTTGTTGGGTGGCAAAAATCAGCGCTTGGCGTCGCTGTTGAGCTTGTGTCATGTCAGAGTCAAACTCGGGCCAACTCTTAGGCACACATAGGCTGGTGAGCTGCGTGCTGTTTCCGCCCACTAACCAACGGTTAAATAGAGCATCAATTTTATCTAGATCACTATTAAGATCGTTATCGTGATCATTATCAAGACGATTAATTAGTTCGGTATTTAACTCGTCCATTAACATGCAATGGTTCCCCAACGTTTGGTTTTAGCACTCATCAGCTCGGCCTTGATTCCATCTGAGACAAAAAAGGCATGCTCTAAATCACTGCCAAGTAATACGGGATTAATGTGTTCGTTGCTAAGGGCTAGGGTGGTATTACCATCTTCTGCTTGCCACCAGTAGCTTGTTTGCGGGTCTTTTACAATCCGCCCGCGACCCAGTAGCACAGGGAAACGTTCAAACCAAGGGTAACAAGTCTGATAAAGCGTTAAGGTTTTGGTGTAGTCGCTGTCAACCTGATCCATGGTTGGCTCAAGTTGTTCGACAAGTTGATAATTGCCCAGTAAAGCCCGGGTAGGCAAACGAGCAGGGTAAAAGACAAGCTCTGCCTCCATTAGGCTGCCTATGCTGCTAACCATGCCTTTGCGGCCATTGGACGCAGGATAAAAATCGAGTAATAAGGCGCTTTGGTGGCCTTTGTTTAGATTAACAAACCATTTTGAATGGGCTATCAAACCATCTTTGCGGGTTTCGACGCGCTCGCCGACGGTTTGCCATAAGCCTTTGACTCGTAATGCTTCTGGATTGTTGAGCACTTGCTCTCGGTTTTCAGCAGTGGCAATGGCCCTACGTACATCCACATCATCGCAATCGGTAAACCAAGCTTCGCTGAGGATGGCAAGCTTGCCAAGCTCTTGATAGGTTACATAGGGTTGCTCGCTCGATGCCAATGGTTTTATTTTGGCAGGTAACTCATCGACACGAGCGGCAAAGCCACTGGCTTTAGCATCAACCAAGCGAGATGCGATGCGCCGGCAACGTTCATTAATTTCTTTAATAAAGGTACTGATGCCATTAACTAGCTGGTCATCCAACCATTGCTGAAACTCCACTAAGCCATCGCTGATACTGGCGTCGGTTTTTGCCTTGGTTTGTGCCGCTTTCTTGGCGTTAACAGCGGCTTTTTTTGCCATTTCTTCAGCGCTAACCGCAGGTGTTGGCTCTTCTTGCGTTGCACCGATGTCTTTGGCCACGACAGGCTTATCTTGAGCTGGCGTTGAGCTCGGGGCGCGTCGTGTCCGACCTAACCATTCGGCCACCCATTGGGGCGGCTCGGCAGAGGCAAAGTTCGCATCGGCATCAGAAAACTGCCACATCAACGCGAGCACATGCTTGCAAGGAAATTTGCGCGAAGGGCAAGTGCATTTATAGGTGTGATCGCTTATGTCGGCCACTGTGTAATAAGGCTTAGATCCTGAGCCCTGACATTCACCCCATATGGTATTGATATCTGAGGCTTGGCCGAGCACTGGCCACTTTGCGGGTTTGAGTAATTTTTTGGCCGCATTGAGCGATGCTTGATCAGGGGCAAGCTGCTGCACGGTCTCAAGTGAAATCTCCACGTTCTTTAACTCTTAATAAAGCGAGGTAGATCAAGATTATACGCACACTATTTAGGTAAATCCTAGTCGTCATGATCTGGCTATCAATGCTAAGTGAAAAAAATGTGAACCAAGCTGATCTTTCTACAGAATTTTTAAGTGTGGGGCCCGAGCTCGCTCAGGAAAAGCAGCTTAAGGATAGTCGCAATTCACCGAGCAAGCTCGCCTCTCACTAATGAAGATACCTAATACTTAGGCTAATGCCTTTAGAGTGCAAGGGTTTTGCGCATGGAGCAAATCCCGATAGTGGCCGTTTTGCTGGCTTAGTTGATCATGTGTGCCTTGCTGTTCTATTTCGCCTTGTTCCAACACCAAGATATTGTCGGCTTGGGTGATGGTGCTGAGCTTATGGGCGATGACGATAAGGCTGACCTTAGCGCGAAGTTGGTCTAGCACTCGGGCGATGGCGCGTTCGCTGTCGGGATCCAGACTGGCACTGGCTTCATCTAAGATGATCACTTGGCTTTGGCATAGCATGGCTCTGGCAAAACACAGCAGCTGTTTTTGACCTAGGGTGAGAGCATCGCTTGCGTTATCAAGTTGGGTGTCTAAGCCCTGTTCGAGCTGCTTAAACCAAGTGCCTAACCCCACTTGCTCTAATACCTGAATTAACGCCTCGTCCTTGTGGCTTTGCGTAAGCCATAAGTTTTGACGCAATGTAGCGCTAAGGATAAAGGGTTTTTGCTCTACCAAGCTGATGCCTTGGCGCAGTGAGGCAAGTTGATAATCATCAATGTTAATGCCATCTAGGCAGATATTGCCTTGTTTCGTTTGGTAATAGCCTTTAAGTAATTGGGCGATAGTACTTTTACCACTACCACTGGCGCCCACCAGAGCGAGCATGTCACCTTGCTGTAAGCGAAAAGAAATGTCGTTGAGGGCCTGCTTGTGGGGCTCATAGCCAAAGCTCACCTGATTAAATTCGATAACGGGGCAGTTTGTTAACTTATGCTTGCCAGTGGCGGTTTCACTTGGCTCATCTAATAAACTAAATACGCGCTCGGCAGCGGCAATGGCTTGGACTAGCTCGCCTTGGCTTTGCATCAAGCTAATCAAGGGTTCAAAAAAACGTGAAAGGTAAGCAAAAAAGGCAAACAGCATGCCTAAGGCTAAGGCATCATTTGCCCCTTCGCGTGGGAGTAGGCCGAGACTGATGATCAGCGCCGCCATCATTAATATGCTAAGTAGCTCGAGCATGGGACGCAGCAGTAAGGCTTCAAGGCGAATATTGCGCTGATTTAACGCAATGTTTTGTTTGGCTTTAGCGTTTAATCGCTCGCTAAAGCGTGATTGGGCGTTAAATACCTGCAGTAATAACACTTGTTGCAAGCTTTCGTTTAAAAAACCGTTGATGCTGGCGGCTTGCTGCTTTAACCGCCTGTCCAGGGGCAATGAATAACGGCGATAGGCCAAGAACACGATAGCAAACACGGGGATAAAAGCGATACAAACTAAGGCAAGGTGCACATTGAGCATTAACATGGCGATGATCACCGCAGATACGGTAACCAGATCCCGTATGGTACGGCCAATGATATGAGTAAACAAATGGCGCACGGCTTCTATGTCTTGGCTTAGGGTATGAATGATTTCCCCTTGGCTGCGGCGCTGAAAATACGCCATGGGCAAACTCAGGCAGTGATTAAAGCTTTGCTCGCGTAGCTGATAAATCACCTTGGCCGAGAGTTTAAAATAGCTGACGGATTGGCAATAGGATATTAGGTTGGCCGAGATGATCACTCCAAGATACATCAGTGCGATTTGCACCAGTTGCGCCAGCGGGAAGTGGCCTTGGCTGACAAACTCGTCTATGTAGATCATGGTGAGCCAAGGGGCGAGCATATCCAGCCCAGTGGCAAGCAATAACAAGGCACAGGCCAAGGCAAGGTTTTTTTTGAAATGAAGGCTGTAGCGCAGCAGGCGCACTAAGGTTGATGGCATCTTATTGCTCCTTAGTTGACTGTATTAGTTGGCGCGTTTGGCTTGGTTGACATTGCTGCTGATACCAAGGACTTTGCGCCATCAATGCTTGATGGGTGAGATAAAGCGGGCCTTGCTGCGGACGTAGCAGTAACACCTTGTCGGTATGGGGCAGTAATTCAAAGCGGCTAGTCGCTAAGATCACGGTTTTAGTTTCGCCCATCCAACATTTAAGGTTAAACAATAGCTGGCTACAGGTGGCGGCGTCTAACGCGGACAAGCTGTCATCGAGTAATAACACATCAGCATCGGTGAGTAGGGCGCGGGCAATGGCAAGACGCTGACGCTGACCGCCAGAAAGTTGATTGCCTTGCTCGCCGATTTGTGTGTCTAACCCGTTTGCCATGACGGCAAGTTCTTGGCTTAAGCAAGCAAGCTCTGCCGCATGCTCAATTTGCGCTGTGCTGGCATGGGGGGCGCCAAGGGCAATATTGTCGCGTACCGTGCCACTAAACAAGCCGCAGTCTTGGGGCACATAAGCAATACTGGCGTTGGGATGCAGCAAACGGCTAACGCTATGTAGTACTTCAGAGCCGAGTAACAAACGTAATAGGCTAGATTTACCGCTGGCCACGGGGCCAACGATGGCCTGCAATTGCCCCTGTTTGGCTTGGAAATGAATATCTTGCAGCAGGCTGCTATTTGAATCGAAACGGGATTCATTGGCGACTTGTTCGTTATGATGGGCAAAGTAATCCAAATCGAGTTTAATCAAGGTGGTGAGTTGGCTGGGCTCGGTCGGGGCCTTATCGGCTAAACCTACTTGTTGATCGTTGAGCACTTGGTTAATGCGTTGCATCGAAACCGATGCGCTATTAATGGTGGTGTAAAGCAAGCCAAAGGCATTGAGGGGCCAGATCAAATAACCCAGGTAAAGATTAAACGCCAATAATTGGCCTAGAGTGAGTTGCTGCTGGGCAATCAGTACGCTACCCACGCCTAAGGTAAGTAAGAAGGTGGTAGAGGCGATCAGTGCTGTAGTGGGCTCATATTTGGCTTCTACTTCGGCTTGGGCTATGTTGGCTTGGGTCAGCGCGCTTAACTGCTGCTGATATTGCGCCGTGGCTAGGCTTTCACAAGCGTGACCTTTTAGCACACTGATGCCATTAATGGTTTGCTGGACTTGTTGATAAAACAAACCCAACTGCTGCTGAGATTGCATCACCCGGCTTTGCATTTGTTGGCCGTAGCTTTTGATAAGCCAAGCCAGAATAGGCAAGGGCAACAGCACCACTAAGGTGAGCAGCCAGCTGATTTGGCTTGCCAGCATCACCAGGACTAAACTCGACATGACAAAGGCATCAACAAAAAAGATCACGCCATTGCCCACGCCTTGACTGACGGCATTAACATCGGAATTAAGGTGATTGAGTAACTTGGCGCTGGAATGGCGCTGAAAAAACGGCCTAGGCATGCTGCAGCAATGGCGATAGAGCTGGATCATCAAGCGTCGCTCTAGCTCTAAGGCGCTGCCAAATAAGAAGTAACGCCAGAAAAAACGCAGCATATAGGTGCCAAAGGCTAACCCCACTAATAGTAAAGCCGTTGGCCAAATTTCAGCTAGCCTGAACTGCTCGCTGACGGCCAGCTGATCGACAAGTTCGGCAATTAACAGGGGGGGTAGCAAGCTAATGATGGAAGCGACAACGATCGCCAAAATGATCGCGCCATAGCGCCACTTATGCTGCTTTATAAACCAACTGATTTGATGATAAAACCCTATCATGATGCCGCCTTAACCATTTCAGCAGACAGGTGCTTGACCACTTTCGCAGGATTGCCAAGGGCGATGGCATTGGCGGGCACACTTTCATAGACCACACTACCTGCGCCTATGATAGCGTTATCACCAATTTCCACGCCTTTTAAGATCATGGCATTGGCGCCGACCCAAACATTATCACCAATGTGCACTGGCTTAGGCTTAAGCGCAGCGATTTCACCCGCTTCACCACGGCCGGTTAAGGTATGACCGCTGCAATCCATGATGGTCACCATGGGGCCAAATACCACCTTATTGCCTATGCTGACCAGCTCATAGGCGACAATGGCGGTGCCTTGTAGTTGTACATTATTACCTATGCTAATACTGCCCGGTTTGCCTTGGTTGCATTTCACCACCGTGAGCTTAACGCTCTGATTGTGAAACGCAGGCGCGCAGGTTGACTCTAAATAGCAATGATCGCCAATGCTGATGCAGTGCTCAAAATCCTTGAGTTGCAGCGGCGCTGGGGTAAATTGCTGATCCGTAACCTGAGTAAAGGCGATGCGCGGAATGCCTGAGATATAGCCCAACTTGCCCAGTTTTATCTTAGCTTGCTTAAGTTGCCATAACAGATGGTCGATATCCTCGTCCATCTGATCGTGGCGACTAACATAGTGATGCTGGTAATGTGCCATTAGCCGACGAGCTCCATGGTTGAGCGGCCACCAAAGCGGGTGATCACCTCGTTAAGGGACATATTGGGCTCACCGTATAGGTCGCCATAGAAGCTGGTTTCCCATAGTTGGTACTTTTTGTGCAAATCTTGGGCTATGTTGACGCCTTGATTGTTTTTGTCATCTTCGCCTTCTTCCGGGTGTGGCCAGTGAAACGAGCAAATATCGCGATCAAGATGAAAGGTGCTGCCGGCTTGGAACAAACGGATGCCAAGATCCACGTCCTCACCGCCCCAAGAGGTAAAGCTCTCATCAAAGCCGCCAACGCGAATAAACAGCTGGCGCTCAACGGAAACATGACAAGTCCAAAAGATGTCAAACGGTGCGGGCCATTGGCTTAAGTCTGCGCCCATCAACTGATACTGAGGCTCACGCTGATCCAGCGCTTGAACGTCTTTTAAATAAGCCAAACTGGCATCGGCATTATGACTGCTCATCATAGGAATAGCGCGCTCAATCTCTTTACCGCGTAAACCAAAGGCATAGACATAACCAATGATGCTGAGCGGCTTGGTCGAGCTTTGATGTTTGGCTAAATGCAGCGCTAAAGTGTGAGGTGCAAGCACCACACTGGTGTCAATAAACACCAGATAGTCACCTTCGGCGATGGCAGCGCCTATGTTGCGCGCTTTACCGGCGCGAAAGCCTTTATCTTGCTGGTGGAAGTATTTGATATCTAATACATCAGTAAATGATTCACACACGGCTTGGCTGTGATCAACCGAGCCATCGTCAACCACGATGACTTCAAATTCACTGCGCGGCAAGGTTTGCTGCTGCAATGACGTTAAGGTGTGGCGTAGTAGTTCGGCGCGGTTGTACGTGGGGATCACGACGCTGATTAGTTTACTTGGTTCAAGTTGTTGAGCTGACATTGTTTAACCTTAGTCGTCCACTCATCCTTGCTGGTGATAACTTTTAAATCCGTTAAAAGTTAAATTGAAACGTTTTGATAACAAACGCTAAGCATGATATTTGCTTGACAGAAAAAGTCTGTAATGGAAAAGTAATCATTTTCTGATACTTAATAAAAAACAATAAATACAATAGGATAAGCAAAAACGATTAGAATAAACTTAGATCTTCATTAGCTCATAACTCAGTATTTTTTATGAGTTTTGGAGATGACTTTAGTGAAATTGACTCAACCATTAAGCAAAGAGGATGTAAACAACAGGTTGAGCATGATGATTTAGCACATAACCCTTTTCACTGTCAGCGCTAAGCAATGTGTGATCGGGCAAAAAGGCCTCATTTCATACAAGGATATTTATGCAGTACAAGGTAGGCGACTGGTTGGTTGTCGCTAACGAGAACAAATTAACCAATAGAGATGGCACAAAATCCGTTGAGCCTAAGG
The DNA here is from genome assembly GCF_021295345.1 of Motilimonas eburnea. Lineage (GTDB taxonomy): Bacteria > Pseudomonadota > Gammaproteobacteria > Enterobacterales > CBDFNC01 > Motilimonas > Motilimonas eburnea. The sequence goes on along the minus strand of NZ_JAIMJB010000002.1, from coordinate 319,007 downwards.
TGATGACACTTCTTATGTATTTGTGTCAGCACCCAGAAGAAGTGAAAAGTGTTGAACAATTACTGGCTGATGTTTGGCCTGACAGGGTGGTGACCGAAGCCTCGATTTATCAAACTATTGCCCAATTACGTAAAGCGTTAGGTGATAAGGCAAGTCAGCCTCACTATATCGTGACGGTGCCTAAAAAAGGCTACAAATTAATTGCGCCAGTGGATCTGGTTGAGCCAAAAGAGGGGGCGACCCCCACCAAGGAGAGCCGTGCAATCACGCAGTCTATTGCCAACCCTTTAATGTCTGTCGAAGCCAATATCCCACTGGCAGAGCAGCAGGCTAAGGTGCAGACCGACAAACCATCACGCCAAAACTTCTGGCCATGGCAGGCAAAATTATTTCGCCGTGCGAGGTGGCTAGGGGCATTAGTGTTGGTCATCGTCGCTGTTATACTGAATTGGCATTTTCCCACTGCTATCACGCAACCAAGCCAAGTAGCGACCATTGCCATTTTGCCTTTTCAGCATCTGGGGTTAAGGCATGATCCGCAACAAATGGCTCAGGTATCTGCCAGAGGGCTGAGCTACCTGTTCAATCGGGTGACTAACTTAGACACAGTATCGTTCACGTCCAGTGAGGCCGCCGCGCGCAGTGGCGGATCGGCCGTTGACATAGCCGATACACTCGACGCAGATTATTTAGTTGAGGGGCAGGTTGAGGTGCTGGCCTCGGGCACCTTTCACCTTGAAGTTTCATTGATCAGAGGCGAAGATGGCATTCAGATCTGGTCAGGTGGGCGTGATGTTAACCCAAACCAACAAGAGCAAGTACACCTTGATTTGATCAAGCAAATGCTAGCAGCGCTCGACAACAAGGATCTTAAATTCAAAGATACACACGCCTTGCACCGCAAAGCGAATGCCTTAATCGCCCAACATACGCCAGCAGCCTATGATGAGGCCATTAACTTGCTGTTAACTGTCACCCAGTTTGACGATCAAAACAGTCAAGCTTTTGCCGAATTATCCCAATTATACTTAGCCAAATATAATGGGGAGCAAGATAAGCAGGAATGGTTAACGCTAGCGAAGCAACACCTGTATCGATCGCTGAGTATTGCCCCTGGCGCAGCTCATAGCCTTATAGCGTTGGCACAAATCCAATTTGACGCGGGGGATTATCGTCAAGCTCGGCAATCACTCTCCCTAGTATTAGGGGCTGAGCCCGAAAACTTAATGGCCAATCTTATCTTGATCAGTTGTCATCTTGCAGAGCAAAAACTCTATCATGCTAAGCGAGTTTTGCTGACTCTAGCGCAAGACGTTAAAAAAGATCTAAGGGTGATGTTGCTCAATGCCATAGTGGCTATTCAGATGGGACATCAAGTCAACAAGCATTTAAGCCTGATAGATAAGCTAATCAACGCGCCCCAAGCCAACCCGATGCCGTATCATTTCAGTGAGCTGGCGATAAATACGGCTTTACTCACTGGTGCCCATCAATATGCGCTAAGCTGGTCACAAAGGCGTTTGCAACTCACTCCTCAACATCATGTTACTGGTATTTTACAAAGCCTAGCGCTGGTGGGGGTCAAAGAGTTGTCTAAAGCCGAGCAGGTGCTTGCAACCTTAGCACATCGTCCAATCACAGAAACCTTTAGTGCCTATCAAGCCCTGTATTTAGCCAACCAACAACAACATGCCTTGCTTGCCTTGGTCGAGCGCAGTGAAAAACAACTTGGATCAGCTAGCGCTACGTCTTCATTCAAGCTTATCCATGGCATGGCGGCCCTTTACGCAGGTGAGTTTGCCATCGCAAGCGATAAATTGAGCCAAGGCATCAAACAACAGAGCCAGTATGAGCATCGCCGGTTACAATTTCCTTTATACTATGGCAGTTTGGCCTATAGCTTAAGCCAACAAGGTCGGCCCGTTGAAGCGGCAAAATATCGTCAATTGGGTTTACAGCAAATCAACGCCCTAGAAAATGATGGGGTAAAACTGGCGCAAATTGAGGTGCTTCGCGCCAGATTATATGGGATTTACAACCCGAAGATGGCGATGCACGCCTTAGGTAAGGCCATTAATGCGGGTTACCAAGACGATGTTTACCTAGAGCAGGATCTCGCGCTTATTTCCCTGCACAAAGAAAGGGAGTTTAGCGCCTTAGTAGCGCAGGCGCGCCAAAACAAACAGCGAGCTAGCCTAGCTAAGGTCAATAGGCCCTAGCCATAGCGGCTAGTCAATTAAGGCGCTATTTGTCTAGTAACTTAAGATCATCCAAACTCAACCAGTCTACTTTTACATTGGCTTGGGTGAACATGTCCTGACTGACTTTGATTTTGTCACCCCAACGGGATAAAAAGTCTTCAGTTTGCTCAGGGCAATGGACGACGGCAATACCGGTTTGAATAATTTTGGCGGCGCAATTAGGGCAGGGGAAATGAGTGACCCAAATCTCACAGCCCGCAAGATCGCGTTTGGCAAATAAAATGGCATTTTCTTCGGCGTGTAGGGTTTTTAGTAGCTTCATCTCGCGACTGTCGGTTTCGGCGCTGTCAGAAATACCGTGGGGATAACCGTTAAAGCCTAATGAAACGATACGGTTACTTTCTGTTATGACCGCGCCAACTTGAGTAGAGGGGTCTTTACTCCACGAGCTTACCAGCTCTGCCATTTGAAAAAAGCGTGCAGCCCATTTACCTATCATGTGATGTCCTTGTCGATACCATTAAAAAAACAAGATAATTTTGACGCAAGCTACATAAATATACCAGCTAATATAGTAGCTTAAGTGATATATAGGATAATATTCAGCTGTAGAGATGGTACTCGCGAGTAGATTTGAACTACCGACCTCCACCATGTCAAGGTGGCGCTCTAACCAACTGAGCTACGCGAGTATAGGATAGTAAGGAGATGGTACTCGCGAGTAGATTTGAACTACCGACCTCCACCATGTCAAGGTGGCGCTCTAACCAACTGAGCTACGCGAGTATTACCTTAATTTCAACGAACTGGGGTGTCCGTTGGAAACGAGCGCTAGTTTACCAAAGGCAAGCAGGCTGGCAAGTACTTTTTATTGCAAATTGTTTACTTGGTGATTGTTTGTGCGGTTTTAGCCCATTTATCACCCAAATGTCAGCATTGGAGCGAGTGGGCTCACCTTAAGCCTGCTATCTTTCAAGGTTGATGTTAAATAAATCAGCATTAGACAAAGGGGTTACCTATAATTGATATCAACAGCCATTTCATTTGGTTGGCTAATGAGATCCATTGTTAAAATAGGAGTGTTTTAAATGGGTTGTAAATCATTGCAGCTTGCTTGTTTAGCCTTATTTGCCTTGTTTCATGTCAATGCTGTTGCCAAGGAAATCCGCCTTGCTGTCGGCTTAGCCTTACCGCCTTATTACTTAGCACAAACCGAGTCTGGGTTAGAGCTGGAGATCATTGCCGCCGCGTTGGCGGTGAAAGGACACAGTTTAACCCCAGTGTTTGTTCCTTTTGCCAGGGTCATCCCCTCCTTAGCGACAGGCCTTGCCGATGCGGCAGCCCCTACAAATGAAGACTCAAAATATCAAAATGGCTTCTATTCGGAGTCACATATTAGTTATAAAAATGTGGCGGTTAGTATGGTCAACAAGGGTATTGAGATTAAGGATCTCAGCCAATTAGCCGATTATTCCATTGTTGCCTTTCAAAATGCCAGCCAGTACTTGCCAGCCCAATATCAACAAGCGGTGGCAAACAACATGCGCTACAGTGAAAAATCGCGCCAAGATCTGCAAATTAACATGCTCAGTGCAGGGCGGGCAGAGGTGATTGTATTGGATCTGAATATATTTAAGTATTATGCCAAAGAGCAAAATGTGGATACGTCGGCGATGAAAATACATCGCTTGTTTGACCGAGTCGATTACAAGGTCTTGTTTAATGAGGCGCAGTTACGCGATGACTTTAATTTAGGCTTAACTGAGATTCGTAATAACGGCCTTTATCAACAAATATTGGACCGTTATTTACTCTCTGCCACTATTGAACCCGATTCAGCAAGCCAAGCTAATTAGCTGGCGCTGTCATAGGTTTGTTCTTTGCGAGTTCAAAGGACAATTTGTAGGCTAAATAGTACTTGTAGATATTGGCTACGTATTGCACCGTTTCTCGGCCCGTTTCTAATGCGGCAGCGATTTCTACTTGACCAAACCAAACGCTGTCATCTAACCCCATCTCCCGTGCGCGTTTGAGCATTTTATTAAACTTATTTGGCCCTGCATTGTAAGCGGCCCAGATCATGGCTTGACGGTTGTCTGGGCTAAGGGATTTGTTCGCCAAGTAATGTTTATCTATCCAGCGCATATAGCGGGCGGCGGCTTGGATATTACCATCAAGGGTGCGAAAATCCTTAACCTGCATTTCCTTGGCGGTAGCGGGCATCACTTGCATGATACCCACCGCGCCGCGATGACTTACTAATTCGTTGTTAAATTTGGACTCTTGATAGCCCTGTGCAACCAGTGCGATAACGTCTAACTGGTGCTGCTTTGCAGCCTTGGTAAAAGCATGATAAAGGGGGCTGCTCAAATCGGGAGAAAAAGGGGTGGCTTGGGCCCATTTAATGTCTTTGTAGTAACGGTTAAATAGGGTGTTGCCTAACAGCGTCCCTTGCTGGGCTTTTTCTTTAACAAATTGCGATAATAGGCGGTTTAACTCAGGGTTATTTTTACGCGTGGCCCAGCCAATGTGATTATTAACGCTAATAGGCTGCTGGTCATGGATCACTAAGTCTGGAAAAATCTGGACCCACAATTTGGCTTTATAGTCATCAACCACTACAGCTTGGATCATTTCGGCGTCGAGCATCTCAATGAGATCTTCCGAGGTTAAGTAACTGTCCGCCTGTTTGATGTTAATAGGCGCCAAATCCTGTTTAGCTAAAATCCGATTAATTGTCGTTAAGTGCTCGCTGTAACTACTCTTTTGCAACACGTGGACCGTTAACCCGGCTAATTGTTCTAATGTAGTGATCGGTGTAATGGCTTTGTTGGTGACCAACACCTCATTTACGCCGCTGACAAGTGAATCGACAAAACTGACCTGCTGTTGGCGCGCAGAGGTGTTAGATAAAAATGCAGCAATAAAATCGCCTCTCCCTTCGTTAACGGCGGGGATCAACTGGTCAAAGGGGACAGGGATAAATTTAATTTTGGTTTTATCGATTTCTCTTTTGATCCCCTGGTTAAGTTGCGCTTCAAATTGATGCAGTAACTCGGCTTGCAGGCCAAGGATCCGGCCTTTACGAATAAAAAAATCCGTCTTGTTGTAACTGACTAACGCCCGAAGGACACGGCGCTCTTTGATTTCGTCCAGATCACCGAGGAAAGTTTGTTGAGCGTAATAAGGTAAGAAGGCGCTTTGATCTTGGTGTTGACCACTGCTGGCTTTGATTGACTGCCAAGGGAGCAAGGTGGCGAAGAATAACAGGGCCGAAACCCAATGAGGGCGGATCATAGTGCTTTCCTTTTCAAAAAAAAAAGCAGGCCGAAGCCTGCTTATGTTTTAGCTCAAACCATTAATCAGCCAATGATGCCATTAAAGGTTGCGCTTGGGCGCATGGCCGCAGAGGCTTTCGCAAAATCAGGCTGGAAGTAACCGCCTAGATCTGATGGCTTGCCTTCGGTAGCCGCAATTTCAGCTAGGATAGTGGCTTCGTTTTCAGCAAGTGCTTTAGCAATCGGTGCAAAGTGTGCCTGTAGCGCTTCGTCTTGGCTTTGAGTAGCCAGCGCTTGAGCCCAGTACATGGCCAGGTAGAAGTGGCTACCACGGTTATCAAGTTGGCCTGCTTTACGCATTGGCGACTTGTTGGTGTCAAGTAGCTTGCTGGTTGCTTGGTTAAGGGCATCTGCAATCACGAGGGCTTTAGGGTTGTCGTTCTTGTGGCCAAGATCTTCAATTGAAACCGCTAATGCTAAGAATTCACCCAATGAATCCCAACGCAGGTGCGACTCTTGTTCAAACTGTTGCACGTGTTTAGGCGCTGAACCACCCGCACCGGTTTCGTATAAACCACCGCCCGCTAGTAGCGGTACGATAGAAAGCATTTTCGCACTGGTGCCAAGCTCAAGAATTGGGAACAAGTCCGTTAGGTAATCGCGTAGTACGTTACCGGTAACAGAGATAGTATCTTGACCTGCTTTAACGCGATCTAGGGTGTAAGCAATGGCTGCTTCTGGCGCTAGGATCTTAATTTCGAGACCGTCAGTGTCGTGATCAGCTAGATAAGTGTTTACCTTTTTGATTAGGTTGGCATCGTGAGCACGCGCTTCGTTTAGCCAAAATACCGCAGGTGAGCCTGTCGCACGAGCACGGTTAACCGCAAGTTTTACCCAATCTTTGATTGGCTCGTCTTTGGCTTGACACATTCTCCAGATGTCGCCTTGCTCAACAGTGTGCTCCATCAGGGTTTCGCCTGCTTGGTTCACCACGCGAATGCTGCCATCGGCCGGTACTTCAAAGGTTTTATCGTGTGAGCCGTATTCTTCGGCTTTTTGTGCCATTAGGCCAACGTTTGATACGTTACCCATAGAGGTTGGGTCAAACGCGCCGTTTTCTTTACAGAATTGAATAGTTTGCTGGTAGATACCGGCGTAACAACGATCTGGGATCATGGCAATGGTGTCAGCCAGTTTGCCGTCAGGGCCCCACATTTGGCCTGAAGAACGAATCGCTGCTGGCATAGAGGCATCAATGATCACGTCACTTGGTACATGTAGGTTAGTAATGCCTTTGTCTGAATCAACCATGGCTAGAGGTGGCTGCTTTTCATAGACGGCTGCAATGTCCGCTTCGATTTCTGCTTTTTTGTCAGCAGGCAGGTTGGCAATTTTGGCTACCACATCACCGAAACCGTTTTTAGTGTTCACACCTAGCTCTTTAAATAGCTCGCCGTGTTTTTCAAATACATCTTTAAAGTAAACAGAAACCGCGTGACCGAACATGATAGGGTCCGACACTTTCATCATGGTTGCTTTAAGGTGAAGAGACAGCAAAACGCCGTCAGCTTTGGCTTGTTCTATGGCTTGCTCAATAAAGGCACGCAGTGCTTTCGCGCTCATGCGAGCAGAGTCAATCACTTCACCTGCTTGTAAAGGGGTAGACGCTTTTAGGACAGAGACGCTGCCGTCTTTTGCTACGTGCTCAATTTTAACGTCGTCAGCTTGGCTCAAAACAACCGATTGCTCGCTGCCGAAGAAATCATCACCTTGCATGTGGGCAACGCGTGATTTTGATTCTTTGCTCCACACACCCATCGAGTGTGGGTTTTTCTTGGCATATTCTTTAACCGGTGCTGCAACGCGGCGATCTGAATTACCTTCACGTAGTACTGGGTTTACGGCACTGCCTAAGATCTTGGCGTAACGTGCAGCAATCTCTTTTTCTTCGTCTGTGGCAGGGTTAGCTGGGTAATCAGGCAGGTCGTAGCCGTGCTCTTTCAGCTCTTTAATGGCTGCCATAAGCTGAGGAACAGAAGCACTGATGTTTGGCAGTTTGATCATGTTTGCTTCTGGAGTTTTTGCTAATTCGCCAAGCTCACTTAGGGCGTCTGATTGACGTTGTTGCTCAGTTAATTTTTCAGGAAAGTTTGCAATGATGCGTCCTGCAAGAGAGATGTCTTTGGTCTCTACTTCAATCTCACCAGCTTCAGTGAATGCCTTCACGATAGGAAGGAAAGAGTAGGTCGCCAATGCTGGCGCTTCGTCAGTAATGGTGTAAATGATTTTTGAAGTTGGTTTGGTCATGATATTCCTTCGTTTTTGTCGAGCTGTTAGTCGTATAGACAGGCAGCTGTGCACTAATTTTTGTTTTATTGCTGTCAGATGGCTGCAGCCATCTGACAGCAAGTAGGGTGCACGCTTATACTTCGCATTGGTATAACGTCGGCGCATTCTAGCATTTTTCTTTGCTGTTGTAATTCAAGGCCTACATTGTCTTAGGGTGAGCAAATGCAGGGAATGAGATTGTGCGCTTAGCGTTGCCTAATAATGAGGCTAAAAATGCCCACAGAATGTTAATGAAAATAATAAAAAAAGAAAGCAAAAAGTGACCAAATTCCTTAACAAACCCTGCAAATGCGGCCTATTTAACGCTACAGCTCCTGTTTTTTTATCTTAACTCCTTTAACTTAGGCATTTTTTGGCTAATGTTAAGCCTGTGTTACCAATGTTTTACAAAAAGGTTTCTTAAATAAATGTAATTAACAATTATTTGCTGTTTTGAGATAAGGGTGATTTGTTATTTGTGGTCACACAGGTAGAATCGCCGCCTTTCTGGTTGTCGGTCGCCATCACTAGACTGGCCCAATAACAGCAATCATCATTGATAGGACAGATTATGGTCGTAACTAAATCCCTTGCCAAACGTCTTGGAGTGTTGTCTCTGGCTTGTATCGCAGGCCCAAGTTGGGCAGCTGGCTTTCAACTTAACTCGCAATCAGCGACCGGCTTAGGCCGTGCATTTGCAGGCGATGCCGTGATCGGTGACAATGCCTCTGTGATGGCGCGTAATGCCGCGGCCATGACCTTGTTTGACAGCGCGGCCATGTCCCTTGGTTTTATTGTGCTAGATACGGATATCAAAGTAAAAAATTCACAATACACCAGTGTTTTTGCTCCGGGACAATCTTTTTCTGCTGATTTTAGTGATGCCGGTGATACTTCTGTTGCCCCTAACTTGCATGTGATCGTACCGATTAATGACCAATGGGTTTGGGGTGCGAACCTTTACAGCAATTTCGGCACCAAAACGGAATTTGACGCTAACTATGTTGCCCCTGAGTTTGGTGGTAAAACCGATGTTAAAAGCTTCAACTTAGGCGCCAGCTTAGCTTATCGCATTAATGAGCAGTGGAGTTTAGGCGCTGGATTAGACTTAGTTTACGGCAAAGGCAAGATGCGCCGCGCCCTAAACACGCCGGCGGGCCAACAACCTTTATTAGATATCGACGCCGACGGCTTTGCCCTTGGTTTTAATCTGGGGGCAATGTTTGAGTTAAATGCCAATAACCGGTTTGGATTATCTTACCGCTATAGCCCTAAACTGGAGGCCAAAGGCGACATCTTGTATGCCCCTAATCAAGCGAACCCCTTGATTAAAAACGACAAGCTGTATATGCCGCTGCCCGATATGATCGAATTTTCTGGCTATCATCGCGTTAGTGCACAGTGGGCCCTGCATTACAGTGTCCAGTGGATTGGATGGGATGCGTTTGATGTGCTTAAATCCGATGGACATGGCGTGATAAACCGCTATGAGTGGCAAGATGGTTTTCATTACGCCATTGGCGCGACTTATGAGCTTAACTCAAGCTGGACCTTACGTGCAGGCTATATGCATGATACCAGTGCCCAAGACAAGATCACGTCCATTTCCGTTCCTGACTCAGATCGTAATTGGTTCTCAGCAGGCTTTAGCTACCATCTAAATGCAAATTCAGCCATTGATGTAGGCGCAACCTACTTGATGGGTGAAGATGTGAAGGTGACCGAGCAATCTCCGTATTCCCAGTTAGAAGGTAAGACACGTGCTGATGCGGTGCTAGTCGGTGTGCAATACAGTCGCGCTTTCTAAAGCATTTACTTAACCTTGCTATGACTTCTTAAACTGGCAATCCCCTTGCGTGATTGCCAGTGTCCATTTAACTCTCCGATCTTCACGCCCCCCCAATCGCCATGCTTAAATCTATGTACTAAAGGGTTTTTTTCAGCCTTTTAGTGCGCGACCTTGGTCCTATCTGGATTTTATCAACTATATTGTAAATACGGATAAGAAACAGGTCACAGACGGATTTGGCACATTGCAGTACGGCCATGTTTCGCGGCATGACCCTAAAAAACGTTAAGGGACGAAGTGCAATGGTGCTGCCGAAAATGGATACTCAGGTACAGCCGTGGATAGAAAAAATGCTCGCGGCGATGCCGCATCCCGCATTGGTATGTGAGGCCAGTACAACGGAGTTTCACTTTTGCTTGATTAACCCGGCTTTCGAGCAATTATTCAATGACTTGGTCATAAATAAAGCGGACATATCCCATTATACCTTTGTCGACTTTTTGCCTTGGCGCGCTGCTGAAAAAGCCTTTGCCGCCCTCAATGAAAGTGTGCGAACCGGTCGCGCTTTGCAATGTAATTTGTCCCAAGACACGGAACAAAAAATCATCATCCAAATTAACCCTATCCATTGGCAAGGCGACACGGTTAATTTTAGCTTGCTGCAATTTCAGGCGTTAAGTCGTGACAATGACGTAGCAGGTGGGGGGCAACTGTCATTAACCGAACTGCTATTAGAGCAATTAGCCGAGCGCGAGCGTTTGTACCACAGTGTGTTTAGTCAAGCGGCCATTGGCATTGCGCGCCTTGATCTAACGGGGGCATTTATCGAGGTCAATCAGCGGCTCTGTCAGCACTTAAATTTCAGTGAAATAGAGTTACTGAGCTTAAACCTCCTTGAGGTGATATCGACGAAACAAGAAAGTCTGATGGCGGTACTTAAGGCATTAAACGACAAAGAAATTAGTTCTTATCGTTTTGAAACCTTGATCACGCGACGCAATAACACGCAATTCTGGGCTCTGCTGACCACCTCACTCGTGACGCACGCGAATGGTAAGCCCATGTATCTCACCCTCATGGTGGAAGACATTGATGCCAGTAAGGAAACCGAAAAAGAATTAAAACAAGCCAAACTCGAGCGTGAACATTTACTTAATTGCCGCTCGTTAGCATCAGAAGCCGGTGGTATTTGTAATTGGTCCATCAACTTAACCACCCTCGCTTTGGATTGGGATCAGCATATGTTCGAGATGTATGGGGTGCCGATGCAGGAAAACCTTACCTATCAGCATTGGCGCGATACGGTTCACCCAGAGGATGTCGAGGTGACGGAGCAAGCTTTCTTTCACAGCATAGCAAACAAAACGCCCTTTGATTGCGAGTTTAGAATAGTTAATCAAACCACAGGGGACATACGCGTGATCAAGGCTGCGGCGTTTGTGTTATACGAGCAAGGCGAGGCTATCGAGGCTTATGGTGTTAATGTGGATGTGACTAAAGAGCATGAGGTGCGCGCATTATTACAGCAGCAGGCACAAAAAGCAGAGCAAGCCAATGAAGCTAAATCGCGGTTTTTAGCGACCATGAGCCACGAAATTCGCACCCCGATGAATGGGGTGGTTGGCATGATAGATCTGCTAAAGAAAACGCCGCTTAATGCCAGTCAAGCCGATATGGTTAACACCATGCGTGATTCATCATTTGCCTTACTCGATATCATTAATGACGTGTTAGATTTTTCCAAAATCGAAGCGGGAAAAATGGTGTTGGATAAGGTGCCCTGTGCGTTATTGCAACTTACCGAAAAAACGTGCGATGCGCTTTGGGTCAATGCCCAAGAAAACCACGTCAATATTCGCCTGACGGCCACGCCAAATTTGCCGCAAAAATTGTTACTCGACCCCGTGAGAGTACGTCAGATCTTATTAAACCTGATGGCTAACAGTATTAAGTTCTCTCGCTCCAGTGTGGATAAGCTCGGCCTGTTACAGGTCAGCTTGGATGTTCATACAGACCATAGCAACCCCCCATTGAATACCCTTAAAATCCAAGTTGAAGATGATGGTGTGGGCATGACGCCCGAGCAGGTTGACAGTTTATTTAGCCCTTTTACCCAAGCAGACTCGTCCACCACACGAAAATTCGGTGGCACGGGATTGGGGCTGACCATTACCCACTCTTTAGTGGAAATGATGGGCGGTCGCATTGAAGTGCGCAGTGAATTGGGGGTAGGAAGTCGCTTTACGGTGATGATTCCAGTTGATCTTGAGCACCAAGCCACCATCTTTAATCAAGATGCCCTTGGGCTAGCCCAGCCTGTATTAGTTGCCATCAAAGATAATGTGTTACGCCAAAATTGCCATGGCGTGTTAACTGCCTTAGGATTGAAGGTCAAGTTAATGGGCGATGACACGACGACGATTCCAGACGAGATAACACATAAGGCCTTAGTGATCTCGGATCATGATCTGCCTAAAACCGCGCAACATTACCATATTCATCTGTTACCTAAGGCCCGTAACATGGGGGAAGATAGCACGGCCATTGTCGCACCCGATCAGTATCAGATGCGGGTTAATTTTATCAAACCCAGTGAATTGCTTCGTGCTATACAAAGCTTAACCAACCCTGATATAAACGAGCTACAAGACCATCATAGCAACCCGCAGTCGCATTTGGATGCGCCATTTTGTGTCCCCGCTGAATTCACGCTGCTGGTGGCTGAAGATCATCCCACTAACCGCAAGGTGCTCGCTAGCCAACTTGAACAGCTTGGGGTTGCTTTCAAAATGTGTGAGGATGGCGCACAAGCATGGCAGTGCTGGCAACAAGGGCATTACCCTTTGATATTAACAGATTGCCATATGCCCAATATGGATGGCTACGAATTAACCCGCCGGATCCGCTCAGCTGAACAACAACGCGCTGCCGAGATGGCCAACTCTGTCACCCCCCCGTGCGTGATCATTGCCATCACGGCCAATGCCATAGCAGAGCAGGCTGAGCAGGCCATTGCGCTCGGTTTTAATGATTATTTAACCAAGCCATTGGAGATGTTGGCGTTAAAAGAGACTTTATTTACTTGGCTGGAATGCCTCTATGACAATCTGTCCAGTGCGTCTGATGATGAAGTGTTAAACCAGACTCAGCAAGTTCAAGATCAGCATGTACATATCTATCCTGAAGAAGCGAATCCACAATCTGAGCCCCTAACGCAAGAGGTTGAGCCTTCACCCATAGATTACCCTTATTTGATCTCAGTGATTGGGATGGATGACAAGCAGCTCATCAATGAAATTTTGTTATTGTTTTGGCAAAACCTAAGCCAAGACGTTAACCAAATCCATCAACTCATCTTGGCTGAAACAGAGCACAACGCGGCTCGTTTAAAGCAGCTGGCACACGGGGCGAAGGGGGCTTGTCATTCAAGTGGTGCCTTAGTACTTGCTAAGCTATTTAAACAAGTAGAAGGGGCCCATGAGGATCAGGCAGAGGTCACGCGCTGTCTGGCCCGCATAGATAAAGAGCTGGCGAGACTTAAAGCGCAATTACAAGCAGATGGGGTGTTTGGGCAATGAGCAAACAGCAGCGCATGACAACAAGGTGGAGCCACAATGGAGAAGCGTAAGCAAACCAGTATTATCGTGTTTCACCAATCTCATGAAACACAAGACACGTTAAAAGCCGTGGTCCAGCCCAGCTTTCATCATGTTTTTTATGTCGATACCCGACTTGACCCAAAGGAATACTTGCTTTGCTTTCGCCAGCACCATCATAGCTTCTTGTTTGTGTTTGCCTATGACGACCCTCATGAGTCCCTCATGCTGAAGAAAAGTTTGCTAAAAAATACCTCCCTCGCACCTATTTTCAAATTGGCCCATGGCTTTTTTCTTATGTGTGACAAATCACATCGTGAGTTAGCCTATCAGCTTTGCGCCCAAGATAACTTCTACAGTTTTGAGACCATCAAGCCCATCTACGACAACAACAAGGTTAATCTCGCACTACGCCGAGCCATTGAGGTGATCAAAGCGGACATCCAATTCACCTTGCAAAAGCGAGAGCTTGCAAAGCTTAAGCAAGGCAAGGAACAATCCCTTGAGAGCCTGTGCGCGTCTATTCGCCATGCTCAAGTTGATCAATCCAAGTTATTTGACGAAGTTATTAGTCATACCGAAGGCCTACTGGGTAAAATTACCGCACAAGAATTCAGTCAATCTTTAAAGAAAGTGGCGGGAAACTTATCAGGGCAAGACATGGCGCGTTTACTGGACGTACTTAAGTCAGTGTCGATTGCGCCAGAATTGAACAAGCTTAAGAAAAATAATGAGCAATCTTTTCAAGCGCTACAGAGTGCTGTTAGCCCAGTGAAAAAAACAGCCTCGACCGAGCCCCTAAGCCAATCGGTGTCGGTGTTAACCAGCCCCAAGGAAAAGCCGGCCAAAGAAAGTAAACCCATGACCATCGTCGTGGCCGATGATCAGCCCGTGCTGTTGAAAATTTTATGCTCAATCTTACAACCCAATGGATTTAAGGTTGAAACAGCCTCAAATGGGGCAGAAGCGTTAATGAAGGCAAAAGTGGTTGTGCCCGACCTTATGTTGCTTGATATTGATATGCCGATCTTGAATGGGATAGAAACCATTAAGGCTTGTAAAAAAATTCCAAATTTGGCACAGGTTCCTATTATTATGTTGACGAGTTTTTCAGACAAAGAGCACTTTAAAATGTGCTTAGAAACCGGTGCCGTAGACTATATCGTTAAACCCACCAACGCCGACACCTTATTGAAAAAAGTCCACTCGGTGTTGGCTGCGCAAACATAACATGTAAAGGACTATTGCGCTAAGTGGCTGTTTGTCTCTGTTGGATTCTCTGACGTTGCACTTGCGTCTAACGGGCCGTTATCTGGCTGTGAGGGTGTTGGGCTGTTGAGCTCAAGTTTTGCTCGCTCTGCTTTGGAAATATACTTAGGTTTATTACTGTGGCGCTGTTTCGCATTGGCTCTTTTTTGGCGTTTCTTTAATTCTTGGTTGATTTTCTTCTTTCTGTTCATCAGATTGTTATCATATTGTCGTAGTGTCGATGGGCAACATTGTAACTGACTCAAGCCTTAAGCATAAGGAGTAAACGGTGAATATATTAGTCATAGGTGCCTTAGGAACCGTAGGGCGCCATTTAGTACCGCAGTTGGTTGCAAGGGGCCATCATGTCAGCATCACTTCACGCAGTGCTAGCAAACCCGTTCCTTGGCCAGATCTGCCTTGCCAGCGTTTCACCCTTGACTTACTTAAGCCTGATTCCATCGCTTGTGCCCTTGATAATATCGAGGTGGTTTACTATTTAATGCACGGCATGACGGATGGCCAACATTACAGTGACACCGAACAGCAAGCCGCGCGTAATTTGGTGATGGCGGTACAAGGCACTCAGGTCAAGCGTATTATCTATTTGGGTAGCCTAGTCTCGGGAAACCCACAATCTGAGCACATGAAGTCACGGGTGACCACAGGGCATATTTTAGCTGGGTCGGCGATCCCGGTGACCGAGATAAGGGCGGGCATTATTGTTGCGCCGGGCTCGGCGGCATTTGAAGTGATGCGTGATGTCGTGGGTCATATCCCGATCTTTTTTGCCCCCCGTAGTATTAAGCATCTTGCTCCGCCCATTGCGATAGACAACCTCATCTTTTACCTGGTTGAGCTACTTAATCATCCCGATTCAGCCGGTCAAATTTATGATGCCACTGGCCCTGAGTGGATCAGTTATCAGCATATGATGCAAGTTATTGCAAAAAAATTGGCCAAGCCTTGTCAAATTATCGCCATTAAGGGCTTGCCGGTAAGCTGGACCCAATGGGTGCTTGGTATCATTACCTCGGTGCCAAAACCATTAGCTAAGGCTTTATTAGCCGGGTTAGAAGAGCCATTACAAGGCAGTGGATTACGTTTGCAAACTTTGATCCCGCAACCCTTGTTAAGTATTGAGCAAGGGGTGGACGCGGTGCTGGCCACAGAGCAGACCCCGAGTTACCCGAAACGCTGGCAAGACGGCATTCCCGAGTTTCGTAATTTTTCCCCGTTACATGGCTTTTATGCAAAACGCGCGGCCCATACGATCTCAATTAAGGCGCACCCCGCTAAAATATGGCAAGTATTAAACCGCCTTGGTGGTGAAGACAGGTATTTTTATGCCAATGGGTTGTGGGCAATGCGTGAATGGATGGATCACCTTGCTGGTGGGGGTGGGCGACAGCACGGTCGTGATGATAAAACACAGTTTGTGGTGGGAGAGCGAGTGGATTCTTGGCGTATATTAAGTGTGATCCCTGAGCGGCTATTGGTGATGAAATTTGGTATGAAAGCCCCAGGCGGTGGCGGTATGCAATTGAGCATCACGCCGACAAACAACGAGCCGGCCAAGCCAGAATGTGAACTGAGTATCGAGCTGTTGTGGCACCCTGCGGGGTTTTGGGGGTTAGCCTATTGGTATTTCTTTGCCCCTTGGCATGCATTATTACTGCATGGCATGGCTGATAAAATAGCTAGCTTAGCCCAGCAATTACAGCAAGCTGAGCCTATACCATTAGCGCAAGAGGCTTCGATGGCTCCTCGTAAGTCGCCTCACGAGGCTGCCTCTCGACCAGCGAGGTAAGGTGGGGGGGTTAAAACGGTTTTGGTGCGAAACCCGTTACCTCTTTTATCCCTAAATCTCTGCCGAGCGCCGTCATTGGGTGCACCACAATCAGACCTTTTACCGACTTTTTCAGTGCGCCCATGTCAGCTTGCTCTTGCTTGGTAAGCACGCGTTTAAAAGGCATTTTTAAAACGGCACTGCCCTGATTACCAATCTCATACGCTTGCTTGCCTTTGAGGTTTTTAATCTTTTTCTCTGCTTTGGCAATTTCAAGTTTAAATTGTTTGATCATGGCCACATCATCGCGCTCATAAGCGGCATTGAGCTTGTGCTTAAATTTATCAAGCTTGTTGTTCCAGTTTTGTAGCTCTTTATTTACATTCATTGGGTTATCTCTGCTCAGGCTTATTTGCGTGATTTGTTTTTCTTTTGTTGTTGTTTGCTCAGCTCAAAGTCGAGCTCGTCAGGGGTAATAACGAGGCCTTCTTCATCGATTTTTGGAAACACAACAATCGCCAGTTGGTCGTCTTCTAAACCGGGTGTCCAGCGTGCTTGCCAATCTTTGAGGGAAATGGCTTTGGCTTCGCAGTCTTGCCAATCGCCGGTGGCCCAATCTTGTGCAAAGGCTTGGCTTGGCCACACAGGAACACAATCCTCATCATCGGTATTGAGCATGACACAGCCATGTTGGTCGGTTAGGATCCACAATTGCTGCTGCTTGACGGTTTCTTTAACTAGGTATTGATATCGTTGCTCCGCATCATAGCTGGCGATGGCGTCGAGCTGATTTTGCGCTAAAGACATAAGGCGTTCCTGTTGTCATGGCGAGCGTGATAGCGTTGGCTCGCAGTGTAAAAATAGTGATGTATTAACCTAATCATTGAACTAATTAGCAAATTCCTTGGCTAAATAAGCATTAATGTCCGATGACTCATACATCCAAATGGTTTGTATCTCGCCTTGCTCGTTACGTTGGTCAATTCGCAAACAGGGCACCTTGACACGGCCGCCACCTGCTTGCAGCTCGGCTTGATGCTGCAAATCATTTTTCGCATCACGCAGTTCAATGCCTAAGCCCAAACGCTTGATTTGGCGTCTGACTTTGACACAAAACGGGCAAGCTTCAAATTGATACAAGGCCAAAGATTGAGTTTGCTTGTCAACTTGCTGCTGGCGCTCTGGCGTTCGCTGAAGGCTTTTGGGTGGAGTTAACGCATTAACCAATAAAATAATGCGACCAAGTAGCCAACGTATTAACTTCATCAACGACTTCCTATCTATGCTGATTGATCTGGCGGGCATCATAACAAAGATTGGTAGCCGGCAGAAGTCGGCGATTAAACCAAAGCCGCGATCAAGGCGTAAACCCTAGCAGATATCTTGTTAGTAGGATGAGCCATTCAGATGACAACCCCTAAAGAGATGCCCGTGGCGGTGGTTTGGTTAAAGCGCGATCTACGCCTACGGGATCATGAGCCCTTGCTTAAAGCCGCACAATCGGGTTTTCGTGTACTCATGCTGTATTGTTTCGAACCGTTCCAGCTTGAAGATGAGCACTACCGTTGGCGCCATTGGCTATTTGTGTTGCAATCATTACAGGACATGGCAGCACAACTTCCAGAATATGCCTTGGTGGTAAGTGAGCAAGACGCCGTTTCAACACTGAATCATTTGCATCAAGCAGTGCCCATTAGCGCGATTTTTTCTCATCAAGAGGTGGGGCTAGCAAATACCTATCAACGGGATAAAGACATGGCAACTTGGTGTCAAAGGCATCAAGTCAACTGGCACCAAAGCCCCTATGCCAGTGTGATCCGTGGGCTATCGCAACGTGATAACTGGCAAAAAAATTGGCACGCAGTGATGCGATCCGAATGTAAAAATTGCGTTCTTAACCAAGTGAACTGGTTGTGTTTGCCCGCTACAACATGGCAATCGTTGGGATTGACTCGCCCCCGTCAAGTCAACATCGGTGAACTGCAAAAACACGTGGCCAAAGCCCATGACAAACAAGTGCGTTTTGATGAACAAACCGGTGAGTTTCAACAAGGCGGTGAGCGCCATGCTCATCAAGCTCTGGCGAGTTTTTTCAACGAGCGAGGCAAACCTTATTACTACTCTTTGTCTAGCCCCACTCGTAGTCAAACACATTGCTCAAGGTTATCGGCTTATTTGGCATGGGGAAACCTGAGCCTTCGTCAGGTTTATCAGGCAACCTTGACCCATTGGCAGCAACAGGGCTGGCGGCGAAGTTTGGTTGCCTTTAGTTCACGTTTACATTGGCATTGCCACTTTATTCAAAAATTCGAAAGTCAGTCAGAGATTGAATTTGAGCCAATGAATGAGGGCTATCAAACCATGCCATACATAGAAGGCGAGCTAGCCGACCAGCGATTGCTGGCCTGGCAACAGGGCCAAACGGGTATTCCTATGGTGGATGCCTGTATGCGCTGCTTGTTGGCAACGGGCTACCTCAACTTTCGCATGCGAGCCATGTTGGTCAGTTTTTTGTGCCACCACCTTGATGTGAATTGGCAACGAGGGGTCAAGCATCTCGCCAGTGTGTTTCTCGATTTTGAACCCGGTATTCACTACAGCCAATTTCATATGCAAGCAGGCATTACCGGCATCAACACCATTCGGATCTACAACCCCATCAAACAAGGGGCTGATCAAGACAGTGAGGGAGAATTTGTAAGGCGCTGGTGCCCTGAGCTTGCCCAGTTACCTAATGAACTGATCCATACACCTTGGCAAATGACGCAGATGGAGCGGCTATTTTATCAAGTTGATTTAGGGGCCGATTATCCGTTTCCCATCGTGGACATCAAACAAAGCTACCAAGCGGCTCAGACCAAGCTGTGGCATTGGCGAAACATGCCCATTGTGAAGCAGCAGGTGGCTGGCATATTACGGCGCCATGTTCAGCCTAAATCAATGTCAAGTAAGCGTAAACCAAAAGCGGTTAAGCAGCATCATTCAGGGGGAAGGCAATGAAAATGACGCGCAAGTCTCAATTGCCGACCAAAATATGCTGTGTTTGCCAGCGTCCTTTTAGTTGGCGAAAAAAATGGCAACGAGACTGGGAACACGTTAAATACTGTTCGGTGCGATGCCGAAATAATAAATCAAGCTGATGACATAGCCCTTAAAATTTAGATATTTATGTTGTTGAAGGGGCGATTTATAGCTAGGATGCAAATGAGTACCTAGCTGGAGCGACAAGACGATGAGCCATTCACTTGATGACTTTGAGGTTAAAATCCCCATCTCCCCTGAATTGTTTGCCTTTCAAACCCAAGTGAAAGAAAAGCTTTACGATTTTAATCATGCTAGGCCGTCCCAGCATAAACTCAAAAGCAACATTTTGTCTTCACTGCTTGGCAGCCATAATGGCGCTAACATTGTGCCGCCATTTTATTGCGATATGGGCAAAAATATTCATTTTGCTGAGGGGGGCTTTTTAAATGCAGGGGTTAAAATATTAGATATCGCACCCGTGCATTTTGGTCGTTATGTGCAAATTGGCCCTAACTCGGTGATCAGCACCGCAGGCCATCCTTTGGATATGGCTGATCGCGTTTTACCTTTTGCCACCGGTAACCCTATCAACATTGGTGACAGTGTTTGGTTGGGGGCTGGCGTCATCGTATTAGGCGGGGTTACCATAGGGGCGCGCAGCGTGATTGGCGCGGGCAGTGTGGTGACAAAAGACATCCCCGAGGACTGCTTGGCCGTTGGCTCCCCGTGTAAAGTGATCCGAAAGATTGAACATGGAGAAATTCCAAGTGAAGCTGAGCTGCTTGAGATGTGGCGACCTATGATAGAACTAAAACAAGAGTAGGGCACTTTCAGTTCTTTATCTTTACGGGTTGTGTTGCCTGAACCTTAATTGGTCTGGCTTCACGCTCGTTGCACCTTCACTGCACCCGGTTTGATCCCTTTTGTCTCTTCATCATTACACTTTCATACATTTGATAACAAAAAGACCACAGATCCATCTTGCTGGTGGCGCTATTGTGTTCATAGTTTAACAACGGAGTGATGTTATGAAATGTCGAATGATTGCTTTATCTTTAGTGGGGGGGCTGGCGGTGTCGACCATGGGATGTTCTTATAACAGGGCGCCTGTGGTGGATATGACAAAAGTGGATCCGCAGCAATATCAAGCCGATCGCGAATATTGCGAAAGCTACGCCGAACAATTAGACAAGCAAGAATACGCTAAAACAGAAGGGATCAATGGTGCGGTATCGGGGGCATTGGTTGGTGGCGTGGCGGGTGCGATTGACGAAGGCTTAGAAGGCGCGTTAATTGGCGCAGCAATAGGCAGTGCGATCGGTGCGGGTGCAGGGGCGTTAGGCGGCGCCAATGACGCAACCAAGCAACAAGCCTTAGTATTACGCAATTGCTTAGAACAAAAAGGTTACAAGGTATATGACAAAGAATAATTATGCCATCATGCTTTTTTGTATTGATGACTCATATCCAATACCAAACTTGGTAACAGATTAGGCAATAAACTAATAGGATGAGGCAGTTATTTGGCGGGGCAAAAATCAGGTTACGCTTTAGACTAGTCTATTGACTTATCTCTAGACTTGCTCCTGAAATCGTCCTTAGCTTGTCTTTGGTTGTCGCTCTTGGCTTTAGCGCTGTATCTTAGCTCTCTGTGTTAGCACGGTATTGTGATAATGAGATCTGCCGCAAGCTTGAGCAGGCGCAATTTGCCGCGCGTGAATCATGCTTTATAATGCACGGCTTAAATTTAGCGCAAGCCGAAACGGACGCGTTGGCACATTTGTGTCAGTTACCTGCATCGCCAATGGAATAAAGTAGTAATGAAGTTAGCTAAACGTCAAGCACGAGCCAAGAACAAAAAACAAAAATACAACCAGCAAAAAGCCTTAAAAGCGCAGCGATTAGCTGAGCGTAAACAAAACGCAAGTCGTCCCGCGGTTGCCCAAAAACCTAAGGCCGAGCCGGTTGTAGAGCCAATCCAACAAGCGACTCAATCTGTCGAGCCAGCGCAGCCTGCGGCAGTGGAAAAAACTGAAAGTGAGCCAAGTGTTGCGTCAACATTTTCTGTTAACCACCCCCTAGACACCATCACTGCAATTGAAAAAGCAATTGAAAAAGATGAGTTTACACCGACTTTGTTAGGTAAGCTATTTGATGTTGGCGCGGCAAAAATTAACACCTTGTTGGAGCAGTTAGGCTTACAAACAGCAAAAGAGCCAGGTAAACCCCGTGAGGTGAGTGCTGCAGGTGAGGCTTATGTGGCTAAGGCTAAAGCGGCTGGTTTTACCTGGAAGTTTGCCGTGGTTGAGCCGTTAGCGAGCCTCAATGATCTTACCTTAGATCAAGATCTGGTTGACCCTCAGTATCGCCAGTTTGCGTTAGCAGAATAATCCCCTTCAAAGGTTGTTAAGGTGCTCGCTTGAGCCTACTCGCCGCAGTACATGTGGTGATGGGATCCCCGAGCGTGCATCCTTGTCTCTTCTCGCAAAACCCAAAAATCCAAGCAATCTGTAAAGTGTGCCCTTCACAAGTGCGCCATCAAGTTGATATAGGCATTCGTACCAACATATAGCGGAAATGGGTTTTCTGTTAGCTGGTTGTGGCCTGCTTCTGGATAGGTTTGTTAATTTTGCACGCTGGCGCTATAATATGTGCAAAAGTGACATTTAGACGGAGGAGATATGGCTGCATTAGAACAAGCTGTGGTGACACCAAATCAAGTATTGGCTAAGGCACTACTCAACGTAGGTGAGCAACTTGCGTTAAACAAAACAGAACTTGCGGCGGTCATTGGCATCCACCGTACCGGCTTAAGCCGATTAACAGCGCTCGACCCTAAGTCGAAACAAGGTGAGTTGGCCCTGTTATTGATCCGGCTAGCACGTGCACTTTATGCGTCAACCGGGGGGGATAAGCAGTGGATGCAACATTTTATGCAAAGCCACAATAAAATCACCCGGGGTGTGCCTAAAGAGCAAATCAAGTCCATTCAGGGTTTGATGACCGTATTACGTTACCTTGATGGTATGCGAGGCAAGCTTTAATGTTGTGGCAAGCATGCCAAGGTGAAAAAGCCATCACGCCCGTTGACGGGGTATTATATCGTTTGGTTGAAAGCCAAGAGCAAATTGCTACCTTGTCACTGGTCGATAACCTTGATGAACAAGCCATCCTTGAAGATTTGCTCGAACAGGCCAAGCCAGACTACCCGAGCCAAGATTTAGCCCACGGCGATCTGCATTATTTGTTAAAAACCCCGTTTCGTTATCCACCCCTGCAATGGGGCTCTCGCTTTGGTCAAACCCATGAGCCAAGTATTTTCTACGGCGGCGCATCAGAGCAGGCCACGCTAATTGAGTCAGCCTATTATCGCTTTGTGTTTTGGTATGCGATGGACGCCCCGCCCATCAAAGCCAAGATGCGCACGGAGCACACCTTATTTACCGTTGGCTATCAAACCGACAAAGGTATTAAGCTGCACCAAGCTCCATTTGACGGGCATAGCGACCTGGTAAACCCCACCGATTACCGTATTTGCCAGCAATTAGGCTCAGCCATGCGTGAAGCGGGTGTGATTGCTTTTGAATATCAATCTGCCCGAGGTAAAACAGGGGATATTTGCGTGGGTTTGTTTGAGCCACAAGCCTTAGTTCAACGCCAGCCCCTTGCGACCTTTGGCATTTTGTGTGAAATTGATGCCGACACGGTGGCGTTTAAACTGCTACACCAAAACCAAGTTGTGCGCTTTAGTATCAATGACTTTTTAATTAATGGTGAGCTGCCGTTTCCAGCGTAATCTGAGCTTGCAGCTTGCTTAATTTACGATCAGCTTTCCAAGGTGGTGATGAATGAACCCAGTGGTAAAAGCCCATTTCGCAACTTATCCCGACCATGTAAGCGCGCCGCTAGTAAAAATGCGCGCACTCATCTTTGCGCTTGCCGAGCAGCTAACGGCGGAGCCAGTAGAAGAAAGTTTAAAATGGGGTGAGCCGAGTTATCGCGTTAAAACAGGAAGCCCTGTCAGGATCGATTGGAAACCAAACACACCTGATCATTACTACCTGTTTTTTCATTGCCAAACTAAGCTAGTCGATACCTTTCGTGAGCTTTATGGTGAGCAATTACGCTTTGAAGGTAATCGAGCCATTGTGTTGTCATTAACTCAGCCGTTACCCGAAGCCCCGATTAGGCATTGCCTGACCTTGGCTCTCACTTATCAGCAGCGAAAGCACTTACCTTTACTGGGTGCTTAGTAACGTATTTCCATCAATGACAGTGATGTTCAACTTTAAGCGGGAGGTAAGATGAAGACCATAGGGTTAATCGGCGGCATGAGTTGGGAGTCCACCGTTAGTTATTACCAAGCCCTCAATCGAGGCGTAAAAGCACAGATGGGTGGTTTGCATTCGGCTAAACTGTGCTTGTTTAGCCTTGATTTCGATGAAATTGAAAAATTACAGCGTCAAGGTGATTGGCCTAAGATGACTCAAATCTTAACGGACGCCGCCCAAGCAGTAGAGCGTGCAGGCGCAGACTTTTTAATGATTTGCACAAATACTATGCATAAAGTGGCCCCAGAAATAGCCGCCAACATCTCCATTCCCATCTTACATATTGCCGATGCGACAGGTACAAAGCTAAAAGACGACGGTATCACTAAGGTGGGATTGCTGGGAACGCGTTTTACCATGGCTCAAGACTTTTATAAGGGAAGAATAAGCCAGCACTTTGATATTGAAGTCTTGGTTCCTACTGAAGATGAACAAACCCAGATCCACGACATTATTTACAATGAACTATGCCAAGGTGTTATAAAGCCAGAGTCAAAGGACATATATTCGAATATAATCAGTCTGTTACATCAGAAAGGAGCTCAAGGCATTATTTTGGGCTGTACGGAAATTGCTTTATTGATAAACCAAGGCGACACTGACGTGCCCTTATATGATACCACTGCGATCCACGCAGAGCAGGGGATACAATGGGCGCTATCGCGATAACATGATGGAACAGAATAATGCCAGACTTTGACCCATTGATTGCCCTTGTTAAGCGTAAATCCGAGTATGATAAAGACAATACTTGGTACGCTGGATCATCCACCTATTTAGCCGAGATTAAAAAAGAAGTGGATGAAGTCATCGAAGAAATTCCCAATAATCGAATATGTTATCTGGAAGAAGAGCTTGGCGATGTTCTGTGGGACTACTTGAATGCCGTGTTTGCTCTTGAAAAAGAGACAGGTGTGAAACTTGACGCGATTGTAAAAAGAGCGTGTCAGAAGTACGAAGAGCGTATTTCGGCCATTGAGCATGGCATCGATTGGGATGAGGTGAAAGCTAAGCAAAAAGTGGCTTTAGCGCAGGAGCAAGCGGCTATCAACAACGACCAACTTGGGTTAGATGATGATAATTCTTAAGCCTGCTCGTTCTGAACTGGGCTTAAGAATTAACTAACCTTGTGGGAGGCGAGCTTGCTCGGCGAATAAGGCAAATACAAGCTCACCCTAACCAAGAGTTAAATAGAGCTGAGTAACACTATGTCAGCTCAAAGGATTTTGATTACGTCTTCGGCAGCTAAACGGGATTTCGGTAGCTTGGCATTATAGTCTTCCTCTGGGTGGTGGTAACCCATGGCCAGACCCACTTCACAGACATAACCATCAAGTTCATCTTTAAAGATCTCGCTGATCATGGCGCTGTCGACGCCCTCTAAGCAGGTTGAATCTATCCCTAAACGCGCTAAGGTATGCAAGGTATTACCTAAGGCTAAATAGGTTTGCGCCTTGGTCCACGCCGCCGTATTGCCATTTTCATCTGTGTTTAAAGTAGCAAACGCAAAACTGCCAAAGGCTTTCTCTCTGTCTTCGGGTTGAGTGCGGCCATCTTTAATGCCCTTATCAACCACCTTGGCATAATCCTCACGCGTGTATTTTGGATTATGAGCAAACAACACGATATGTGATGCGGCCTTGATATGAGGTTGATTAAATTGAAATTTATTGGCAAAGGTGTCGTGCATGCGCTGTTTCGCGGCATCACTTTCAATGACGATAAACTTCCAAGGTTGAGAGTTAATAGAAGACGACGATAAGCGCATGGCTTCATAAATCACCGCTAGATCTTCTGCTGGAATGCGCTTAGTTGGATCATAACGTTTTGAGGTGTAACGTTTATTTAAATCTTCAAGAATAGGGTGCATAGTTTGTTCCGTCTTACATCAGTGTTCAAACAAGATTGGCCTTATGGCAACAGAAGGCTAAGGTTAACGCTACTTTGTCCATAGGCATGATCATCATCTTGGTGACCCTTGTCAAATAGAGTACTTAAAGAAGTGGGGTTATAAGGGCCTAAAACCGTGGTACGAGTCAGACAGGCTCCCAAAATAACTAGCCGGTTTTAGCCTGTAAGCTGCTGTGGAGCTGATGTCGTGGACAAAGGCGGTACTAGTGTATAGATTTATGCAGCTTTCTGATACGAGGGAATTGAACTTATGATTTCGAACGAAGTTTTTTGGGAGTTTGGGTGGTAACCCTAAAGCCACATCCCGGCACTTGAGTCATCCGCTGCGGTTGCTACCTTCCGGTCCTGGCCGAGTTCACGGAGTATCAATGCGAGAGGACCCTAGGGTCACCATAGATACATTGCTTTCGCAACAATGCGCATTATTGCGTATGGGCTGGCTGATTTCAATATATATTCTTACATTTTTGTTTAACCGCCTAAAGATGCGTCAATGTGTTGCAAGTTTAGGCGGTGCTGAATTAAAAAAACAAAAACTTAACAGCAACTAAGCAAAGTAATAGGGCAAATAGGCGCTTCATCAGCAGTGGCGGAAACTGATGGGCTAATTTTGCCCCTAGCTTGGCAAAGATTGCGCTGGTTAGGATGATGCCAAACCAAGCGGGTAAATAGACGTAGCCTAAGCTGTATTCGGGAAGGTTCGCGGCATCCCAGCCCGCATAAATATGGCCCAAGGTGCCAAAGATGGCGATGGGCAAGCCCAGTGCTGATGAGGTAGCGATGGCGTTGGCGATGGGGACGCTGCAATAAGAAAAGTAAGGCACGGATAACGAGCCACCACCAATGCCGAATAAAGCGGACACTGAGCCTATGATGGTTCCCACTAGGGTTTGTCCTGATTGGTTAGGTAAGCTACGCGCCGCTTTGGGCTTTAAATTGAGCGCCATTTGCAAAGCGACCAGCAAAGAGAATAAGCCTATGAGCTTTTTAAACTGCTCACCTGAAACATAATCGGCCGCAACTGCACCGAGTAACGTGCCAAAAATTATGCCTAAGCTCATGTGTTTGACAGCGGTCCAATGGATGGCCTTCAGCTTGTGGTGAGCTAACACTGAACTGGTTGAGGTGATAATAATGGTGGCGAGAGAAGTGCCGACAGCCATGTGAACTAAAATACTCGTTGGCATACCAAGTATGCCAAAAGCGAATATCAATACGGGGACGATAATAATGCCACCGCCTAAACCAAATAAGCCAGCAATGGTTCCAGCGACAGCGCCGAGCAACGGGTAGATCAAGATATCCATAATATTGGGTAAATGGAGAAAAATAACAGCTTAACATTGGTTGCAAAGGCGCAACAAGTAAAGCCGGCCTAGCGTAGACCGGCAGGGGACTGAGTTAAAGTGTGATGGTGCCAGAAACTATGCTATATAGGGCTGTGATAGCCATAATTAGCAAGAGTAAAGCAAACCCGCGCTCTGCTGTATTGGATAAAAAGGGGTGGCCTTGCTCTTTACAAGCTTGGCGGTAAACCCATATTCCCGGGGCATAAAGTAGGGCACAAAGAAGTAAGGAGTCTAAACCCGCAGCATAGACTAGCCAAATACTGTATAGGGTTGCGATAATAGCGATGGGCTTATTACCTATCGGGTTATGCTTGCTGTAGCCACTTTTGAGTGCATAAGCGGCAGCTAATAAATAGGGTAACAATACTGCCGAGGTGGCAATATACACCAGTGCTAAATACGTACTTTCCTGAACTAAGGTTAAGATCAAGAAGAGTTGCACTAACAAGGTCGACATCCACAGCGAAAACGAAGCTGAACCATGCCTGTTCTCTTGACTAAAACGTTTAGGAAATAAGCCGGATTTAGCCGCGACAAAAGGCGCTTCTGCGGACACCACGGTCCAACTCAATAGTGCGCCAGAAACCGAGATAACCAAGCCTGCGCTGACAAATTTTGCTCCCCAAGGTCCGAGGATGTGCGCGAGGATCTGGCCCATTGACGGATTATGTAACTGGGCAATTTCGGGTTGTGTCATCACTCCAAAAGTGAATAACGTAACCATGATATAAAGGCATAAGGCACATAAAAGGGCGATAATCGTTGCTTTGCCGACATCACTGCGCAATTTGGCTCGCGCCGACACGATGACAGCGCCTTCAATACCAATAAAGACCCACAGTGTTACCATCATGGATGATTTTACCTGATCTAACACGCTACCCAGCGCAGGTGTTTGTTGCCCCCAAAAGTCAAAGCTAAACTTATCCCATTCACTTGCGAGTATCACCGCCACAATAAAGACTAAGATGGGTAACAGTTTGGCGATAGTGGCAACGATATTGACGGCGGCTGCTAATTGGACACCGCGAAGCACTAAAAAGTGCATGGTCCATATTAAGACAGAGGCACCCAAAATAGCGGCTGCGGTATTACCTTGGCCAAAGAGTTGAACGTCTGCCGTGTCGGTAAAAATACTTAACGCACCGAAAAAGACCACGGCATAGGATACATTGGCTAATAGGTTACAGATCCAATAGCCCCAAGCAGAATTAAACCCCATAAAGTGACCAAAGCCCGCTTTGGCATAGTCAAATAAGCCAGCATCAAGCTCGGGGCGCTGACATGCGAGCCGATGAAAGACCAAGACTAACGCACCCATGCCGACCGCGGTAATGATCCAAGCAATTAAAACGGCACCGGCTGACGCATTGGCGGCGATATTTTGCGGTAGACTAAATATGCCTGCGCCGATCATGGTGCTGATCACCAATGCTACTAATGAGGGGAGTCCGAGTTGTTTTTGCAATGCATGCCTCTTGTTGGATAGTTTGTTAAAGCCGTCTTTCGCAAAAGATAAACCTGAGATAAACCTAAGCGTTAGTTGGATCTATTGTGAGTAGGTGCGCGAACAATATAGATAGCAAAAAGAAAGTGCAACAAAGAAATGGCCTTGTTAGAAAGATTGAATAAAAATTCTAAATTCTGTTTGTTTTATGTCAATTTGTGCCCGTATATAGCAGTAAAATCTAGAGGGATTTTCTGCGCAACAGGTCAATCGTCGCTGGAGACATTCACCTCAAGCTTATTAGTAAGCTCATTGGCATGTAATTGAATATGTATGGGGTTACAACATTGATGACAATCTTCATAAAAGTCTTGATCACCATTGCTGGCATCAAGGGTCACTTCGGTGTGATGACCGCAACTCGGGCAGGTAATCTCGGTTTGGTAAAAATTAATCATCACTACACCAGCCTTATAACATCATGATCCGTTTAACCACCATCTCGGTTTTCAGTTGATGATCACTGCCATCTTGGTTACACATGGCCAGTAAATAATATAACTGATATACCAATTCTCTGTCTGTATAGTCGTGAGCAAGGGGGAAAGCTTGCTGGTAACCTTGATAAAAACTATCAGGAAAGGATTGTAATAGGCGACTTCGGGCAATTTCAGCTTCACGATCACCCCAATACGAGGCACTATCAAAGATGACAGGCTCTGCGTGACTAAAACCTAAGTTACCTAGCCACAAGTTTCCATGTAATAAACTTGGGGTGGGTTTATGGTGTTGCAATACCTGCTGAGCTTGTTCAACAATGGAGTCGATTCGTCCAAAAGCCATGCCGTTTTCCATGGCGAGTTCCAGTTGCCAGCCGATCCGTTGTTCAGCAAAGAAACTAGACCAACGCTTAGCCCAGCGGTTGGGTTGAACCAGCGCGCTGATATAATTATCTGTATCCCAGCCAAACATTTTCTGTTCGCCAAATTGATGTAATCGAGCAATTTGTTCGCCTGTGCTAAACCAGTTGGCATGGGCATGCTGGCTAAAGTTAAAATACTCTAACACTAAGTAGCTAAATGCACGGGTGGTGCCATAACAGATAACTTGAGGGCACTGAATGGTTTGGCTTTTGGCGATTTGGTTTAAGTTATCAGCTTGGCAAACATATAAATCGACTTTGTCTAAATCATTAATTTTGACAAAATATTGTTTATTGTGGCTACTGAGTCGGTAAGTATGAGAAATGTTGCCGTTTAACAACGGCTTTCGCTCGATAGGATGAAAGTCACTGTCAATCGAATTACGAATATTATTACAAATATCAGACCACATAGGATCACCTTTAGTCGAAAAAACAGTTTATTAAATTATAGCCAAGTAAATAGGTCCTGTTGACCTTTTGACCTTGTTTTTCATTTGTCTGCGCCGAAGGTGTTACACCTTACGGTTGCTTGAGATTATCGTATTGAGTAACCTTAACTTTTGGTTTTACAGTCGGTCGGAGTAGATAAATGATAGCCGCGTTGAAAAGTTTTTTTGCTGAGTTGTCACAGCAAGATCAGCAAAAAATTGTTGATTTACCCTTAGCTGTTGCGGTTTTGTTGATGGAAGTGGCCAATGCAGATATGCACATCAGCGAAGATGAAAAAATAAAGGTCGGCCAAATGTTGGTTAAAGGGTTTGAACTCGATAATTTAAGGGCGTCAGCCTTAGTTGAGCAAGCCATTGAGTTACAACATGACTCGGTGTCAGTGCAAACCTATACACGTGTGCTAAGTGAAAAACTAATCTATGCAGACAGGGTGCGCTTTGTACGCGCAATGTGGCTGCTTGCGTACGTTGATCAGCAGCTTGATCCCTATGAAGATCATATCATCCGTAAAATTTCTGATCTGCTTTACCTTAAACACTGCGACTTTATTCAAACCAAGTTGCAAGCACAGCATACAACAAACTCAATGAGTTAAGCCAGCTGGGTTAACCCCAGCTGCGTGTTGGCCCGGTATCGATGTGAATAAAGCGACTGTATCGGCCAACGCCCCCTGAGCGCAGAGATAATGCAGCTTTATGCACTTGGCTCATAGGTACCCCCTCAATGTAAAAATCGATGGCCTGACCCGTCATATGAAAGCTTTTCTTGGCAACTTTTGAAGATTTCTTACGCAACATATTATTGGTCGCAGGAGAGCGGTATCCGCCAATGATCTTAATGGGGGCATCACCCACATTCAGTTTTAGCCGGATGGCGTTGAGTTTGTCATAGAGTCGACGATCCATCATCGTGGCTTCATCTTGTCTAAAATCTCGACAAATATGGTTTAATTGGGCTAGGCCTTCGCCAAGGTAATGTTGGCCATCAAAATACTCGGTGCGGGCTGTTTCACCCGTGTGGATACTTGATAGGGTTAATATACGTGGGCTCGGCGCCACGCTTTTACTTGCGAAAGCGGTGTTTGGCAAGATGCTTGAGGCTGCTGTCAGCCCACTCATGACTAAAAATTGTCTACGGTTTAACGAAGCCATAAATACTACTCAACTGTTATGGATGGGTAAAACGTGGAATGCAATTTAGTTGCCAAAGAGTACAACTGACTTTCTATCAAGCATGTTGATTAGAAAAGTATGAGGCGTTCCATGCCCCGCCACCATAACGATTGCACAAAAAAGGGTCAAATCAGATTTGACCCTTTTGAGTAGTTTGTGAACTATTTCACCGTCATTTTTTTATGAAAAAGCTAAAGGTTTTGCGTATTGCTTACCAAATTGCTAATAGAAATATTACTAACTGGTTGATCAAAGTCGTAAATATCTTTTCTAAAATTGACTTTACCTTGTCCGTCAACCCAAGCCGTTTGATAGATGGTGTGAACGGGCAATTTTAGCCTTAACGAAATGGCTTTGGTCTTAATTTCCCCTTCGTTACCTTGAAGGTAATCGTAATCTTTAGGGTTCTTTTTGTTCAAGGTTAATAAGGTTTGGGCAAATTTATTGGCATTTTCAACCCGCACACACCCCGAACTTAATGAACGGTTTTCTTTATTGAATAGGGATTTTCCCGGTGTATCATGCAGGTAAATCGCCATGTCATTGGGTGTATTAAACTTGTATCGCCCTAGTGCATTAAGGTTGCCTGGCGGTTGGCGCATGCGATAAGGGAAGCGTTTCGGGTTGAGGGTGTCCCAATCAATTTCTTCGGGTGGAATAACGGGGGCATTGGCACTCCAGCTGGCCAATACTTGATACCCTTTGCTCGATAAATAGCTTTGATCGCGTTTTGCTTTTGGCAAAATATCTTCACGCATGATCTTAACAGGTATATTCCAGCCTGGGTTAAATACGATGGAATCGAGACGTGTAGTGAAAATAGGGGTCTGGCGACTGGGTTTACCGACGATGACCCTGGCTTCAAAAACGCGCTCTTGTTCAACCCATACGTCCATTTCAAATGCTGGGACATTGACGACGATAATGCCTTTTTTATCCTCAGGCCATAAGGAAAGGCGAAGCATGTTTAGAGCAAGTAGCTGCTCACGCTTTTCAATATTGGCATTGAGCCAGCCTATGGTTTTAGGGCCGAGCAAGCCATCGGGGTAGAGGCCATGGCGACGCTGGAATACGCGGATATGCTCTTGTAATGTGTTAGACAGATACGTTAGGTGTTGCTCTCTCAATTGCTGCGCTTGGGTTTCATCTATATCGCCAAGCAGTAACAAGATATCGATAATTTGCTCGGCAGAATTGAGTGGATCATTATCACGTACGACTCGTACGTCTTCGTGTACCTGCGGCCAACTGACATCGGCTAGGCTTTTGAAGTGCTCTTTAACCGCTGCCATTTGTTGGTATTGACTGTAGTGAGCCTGATGTTGCTCAACAAAATCGGAGAATTGATTTTGCTGTAAGCTTTTATAAAGCGCGTAAGCTTGCTCTCTGGGTGGAAGCGTGTGCACTTTTTGTTTGCTGGATGAATTAGGTTGAAAGAACCAATCTACGCCAACTTGAGCCATTGACCCCTTATAGCGTAATACATAAAGCAATGAATTAGCGAACAAACGGCGTTGCTCTGCGGTCTCTAAAGCAAAGTCCTGTAATTCTAGCTCAAGCCAGTTTTGAGTCAGTTTATCATCAACGCGTGCTTGTCCAGCCATGGTGATTTGTTGTCTCGCGGCTGTTAAATTGCTTGCATCCTGCCAAGTAGCACGATGCATGAGCATTTGAAAGTTTTGCGCTTGTAAGCTGACACTGGATAGGTCTTGTCGGCTTGGCCATTCACTGGGAAAGCTAACACTGGGGTCGGCAAGTACGACCGGGCTGAGCAATAATGATGCGCAGGCGACGAAGAAAGGTTTCACTGTTATAACTCCAAAAAATAAAAACGGCAAAGGCCAAAGGTTGGAGAGCTTAAAATTGTATTATTGTGCCAATGGGTGTGCAACTGTGCACTTTATTTTTATATTGCACAAGTTAGAAAGTCGCAGACATTTTGTCAAATATAAATAAAAAAGCCAATAAAAAAGCGCACTTGTATAAGCGCGCTTTGTTAGATGCATGATCTGGGTTAAGCAACAGGCATTTTTGCCAACGCTTCACATACCATATCACCGAATTTTTCGGTCGTGATCAAGGTTGCTTCGCTGTCTTTAGACAGATCCGGTGTTGAGTAGCCCGCCGCAAAGACGCTTTGCATCGCTGCCCAAAGGTTCTTCGCTTCTTGCTCCATACCAAAGCTCATTTCTAGCATAAGCGCAACCGAGCCAATCATAGAGTAAGGGTTAGCAATACCTTGACCCGCAATATCGGGTGCACTGCCGTGAGATGGCTCGTAGTAAGATTTCTCAGGACCTTTACAAGCTGATGGCATTAGACCCAGTGAACCAAGAATACCGCCGCCTTGGTCACTTAAAATGTCACCAAACATGTTTTCCATTACCATCACGTCAAACTGAGCAGGGTTTAGACATAGGTAGGTCGCTGCCGCATCAACTAGGATGTTTTTCACTTCTACTTCAGGGAAGTCTTTAGCGACTTCATCGACGATTTCATTCCACAGAACAGACGATTTTAGGACGTTTGACTTGTGGATGTTGTGCAGTACTTTTTTACGCTTTTGCGCTACTTCAAAGCCTACCTTGATGATTTGACGAATCTGGTCTTCATCATATTCAAGCACTTCACGCACATAGCGTTTGCCGTTTTCGTCAATGCCGACTTCTTTATGACCGAAGTACAAACCACCAACCAATTCGCGGATGATCATGATGTCGATGCCTTCACCGATCACTTCTTGTTTAAGGGGTGAGAAGTGAGACAAGGCTTTTGGCAAGTACACTGGACGGAAATTGGCGTAAGTATTGTAACGACGACGAAGCGGAAGTAGGGCACCACGCTCAGGTTGCTCGTCTACAGGGATTTTTTTCGATTCTTCATGGCTAAGGCCGATAGTACCTTTAAGAATGGCATCCGCTTCATCACAAGCTTTGATGGTTTCTTCTGGGAATGACTTGCCCGTGGCGAAATATGCAGCAGCGCCGAAAAGCACGTCATTAAGTTCAAAAGAGACGTCTTGGTTACGCTGTTCTACCAATTTAAGTACTTTTACCGCTTCTTTCATTACCTCTGGGCCGATACCGTCACCGGCAAGTAATGCGATTTTATAGTTTTTCATTGTTTTCCTTAGCTTGCGCTACATCCTAATTTCTGGCCAGAATAATAAGGAAAAGGGCACATTATTGCAATCTGAGAGCACGATTAAACAATACTTATGCACCATATTTAAATAAGCTTGCACTGCGAATTTACCTAGAGGCTTGCCTAGAAGCCGGCTTTGAGCGTTAATTAAGTGACATAATTTGCCATTTTTGTCCGTGAAAGTGCCTTTTTTGGTCTCTGAAATAACCCCATTTGAATGGTTTACTGTTTGCTATCCCAAAGATGAAAAGGATAACAAAGATGAACCATCAATTCGGTAAAAGCTTATTACGCAAAGGATTTCAAGCCCTCTTAGTCACCTTGATCATGTTTTTTTTAACCAATATGCTCACCCCCCTTAAGGCCGCCACTTGGCAAGGCGAAACCGAACGGCAACGGGCTGCGCCAACAGACTGGCCGATAACGGCGGCGAGCGTTAACTATGCCAGCCATCCATTGGGTAACCCATTAAAAAGCCCATTACACTCCCGTGCAGGAAAAGCGCAAAGTGGGTACTTAGAGCATGTTTCTTCATCTATAGTGGTGATATTATTAGTCACATTTTGTTGCGGCGGCATTTTGTCTATCGCATGGTCATTAAAACTCACAAAATGATAATCATATGAACTTAGATAATTATTTAACAATGGATATCAATATCTTATTAAGCATAGTCAATATGAAGTTAAGAGATGAGGAAGGTGATATTGACGCTTTATGTCATCGTTACGACATGCAGCAAAGTGCGTTAGAGCAAAGGCTCAATGATGCTGGCTGGCATTACGTCGCGAAGAATAATCAATTTAAGCAGGTGTGAGTCGCTCATTGGGCGCCAAGGCAATGGCGACTCGGTTGTTGTCATGGCCTAGGCTAGGGCCTGTTGATCTTTGGAGCTTGTTTTTGCAGCGATTTGTTGGGTATTTATACAAAACAATCGTTGTGGGCAGCATCTTTGTGGCATAGTAAACTACGCGAAAAGGCGCTAACGTAGTAGAAATGACCAACAAACGCTGTCCTTTGGATTCGGCTAAAGCCCTTCGGGCGTAAGCATTCTACGCGTCGTTGAGCAGTATTTACTTAGAATGCTAAGCTACACACTACTCGCCTTGCTCAAAACGCTTTTAGACAGGGTGTCTCCCACCCGAACAAAAATTAACCACGAAAGGTCAACAGGCCCTAACTATTTTGCGCTAACCACTGATTGAATTGGCTCGGTGGCAATGCGCCGGCAAGCTGCTGTCTAATTGCTCCGCTCTGAAAAATCATTAACGTTGGAATGCTACGAATACGGTATTCACTGCTTAAGGCGGTTTGCTCTTCGGTATTAACCTTGACAAATACCACCTTTTGTCCAAATTCTGCTGCTGCAGCCTTAAATGTCGGCGCAAATTGCATACATGGGCCACACCAACTGGCCCAGAAATCCACCACCACCGTCAGGCCGCTATGGATTAAGGCATTGAAGTTATCTTGTGTTGCCTCGATAGGGGCGCCAAACAGCAAACTCTTCTTACATTTACCGCACTTGGGGTGATCCACGAGTTTTTGATTGTCAATGCGATTGTTGGCGGCGCAATGGGGGCAGCGAATAATGGTTGAAGTCATGGTTAGCTTCCTTATTTTTTTAAGCCTCATTGTACCTGATTCTAAAGGATTATTAATCAGATGAAATGGGGGGCGAATCGGCCAAAAGTGTGAGTTACATTCCCAGCTGTTGGAAAATGTGATTGTTTTGAATGTAAAAAGTTGAGTCTGATCTAATTTTGCCGGTCCCAATTGGTTAACGCGGACAAAATTGATTTATGATGAAATGGCAATAAAGGATCTTATTGTGACACTTTCAGGATGAAAATTATGAAGATGAAATTAACGGCCATCGCCTCTTTGGTGATTGGCGCTTGTGTAAGTTCACAAGCACTCGCTGCTGAGCCAATTCAATGGCAAGCAGGTAAAACAAAAGTAAGTAACGGCGATTTAGTCATTTATAAAGACAGCTGTTACGTGGCGAAAAACAACCCAGGTACGTGGGAAACCCCGACGGCCACCTCTTGGTTTTGGGATGCGGCAAGCTGTGGCACAACTCCTACCCAAGAGCCTACCGCTGAGCCAAGTGTTCCGCCTACATCAGAGCCAACCGTTGAGCCAACCGTTGAGCCAAGTCAGCCTCCAGTCGATATGATTGTTTGGGTGCCTGGTAAAACTAAGGTCAGTAATGGCGACCAAGTGACCTATAACGGCTTGTGTTTCGAAGCTAAAAACAACCCTGGCAGCTGGGAAACCCCGGTAGCGGGTGGCAACTGGTTCTGGAATGAAATTAGCTGTAGCGGTGTAACGCCGACACAAGAGCCGACTCAAGAGCCAACTCAAGAGCCAACTCAAGAGCCGACTCAAGAGCCGACTCAAGAGCCAACTCAAGAGCCGACTCAAGAGCCGACCCAAGAGCCAACTCCACCGCCATCATCAGGCGTATGTGATGAGCCTATGTACAAAGCAGGCACTGTATATGCAGCCGGTGATATCGTTCAAAACAACGAAAAAGGCTATGAGTGTGTCATCGGTGGTTGGTGTTCTTCTGACCAAGGTTTCTATTACGAGCCTGGCGTGGGCAGCGCATGGCAAGACGCTTGGGTAGAAGTTAAAGCGTGTCCTGCTGTTGTTACTGAAGTAAGCTTTACCGCCCCCGCGAAGGGCAGCGCGTACTTACAAGGTAGCTTGATTGATTTAGCGGTAAATGCGAAATCAACCGATGCTAATCGCACTATTACCAGTGTTGAATTTTTTGCCAATGGCGCATCAATTGGTGTTGATACCAATGCACCGTTCACGGCCAGCTATCAAGCCATGGACTTAGGCGATATTGCGCTTAAGGCCGTTGCTACAGACAGCAAAAACCTAACCGGTGTTGCTCTTAGCAATATCAAGGTAAGTGATCAACCTGTTGTTGTTAGCATCACCGAGCCAAGTAAAGCCAAGGTGAACACAGGTAAACCGGTGGCAGTTGAAGTCGCCGCTGAATCTATCCCTGCCACTATTACTAAGGTTGACTTCTATCAAGATGGCGCCCTAGTAGGCACAGATACCAGCTACCCATACAGCTACAACCTTGTGTTTAACACCGACGGTGATCACACAGTGAAAGTGGTCGCAACGGATAGCAAGGCGAACCAAGCCGAAGCGACTAAAACAATCAAAGCAACCAGCATTCCACCGCTAGCAGATCGCGCCGTGATTGGTTACTGGCACAACTTTGAAAACGGCAGTGGCTTCCCGCTACTTCCAGAAGTATCACCTGAATGGGATATCATCAACGTGTCGTTTGCTGAGCCAAAACGTGGCAGCGAATCTGACATGATCTTAGATATCCAAACTAAGCTAGGTCATAGTGAAGCGCAAATGAAAGCGGACATTGAATTTGTTCAAGCCCGTGGCCAAAAAGTGTTAATTTCAATTGGTGGTGCAAATGCCCATGTGAAATTGAAATCCGATGCTGAGCGTGAAGAGTTTACCACCAGCATGATCCGCATGATCGAAAACTACGGTTTCGATGGTCTGGATATCGACTTAGAAGGTGGTTCAACACTTGCGTTAGATTCTAATGATAAAGACTTCCGCAACCCAACCACAGTCACAACGGTTAATATGATCCGTGCGGTGAAAGACATTATCGCTCACTTTAATGGTGATTTGATCTTAACCATGGCACCAGAAACCCTATACGTCCAAAGCGGTTACCGTGCATATGGCCCGTTGGAAGGGGCTTACCTACCGATTATTCACGCTCTACGTGATGAGTTAACGGTTATTCACGTTCAGCTATACAACACAGGCAGTATCAATGCGCTGGATGGACAAGCTTACGGTCAAGGTACACCCGACTTTATCGTCGCCATGACAGAAATGATGCTAGCTGGCTTTAAGGTTGGCGACCACTTCTTCCCGGGCCTACGTCCTGATCAAGTGGCTATAGGTCTACCTTCTATCCCTGCAGCAGCACCTTCCGGCGGTTACGTCAGTGTGGCTGATACGCAAAAAGCCATGGATTACCTGATTTCAGGTAAGAGCTTTGGCGGTAAATACGTACTGCAAAACCCTGAAGGTTACAACAACCTACGTGGTGTGATGACATGGTCAATTAACTGGGACCGCACTCAAGGCAGTAAGTTTGTTAATGGACATGCAAGCTACTTTGACACGTTACCGCCAGTAACAAAATAATCCTAAGTTAACGTATTAATCATTCAAGCCCCACTCAGTTGGGGCTTTTTTTTGCTTAACAATTCAAATCCGCTACTTTTCTCCAACCGCCAGTCTTGCTATAACAAGAAAAAGTTCAACAAATACAGAGAACAGCATGACACCGGCAGTTAACTTGTTGCATAAGAAAAAGATCCCATTTGAGTTGCTCGAATATGAACACGACAAATCCAATCAGGACTTTGGTAAAGAAGCCGCCGATAAACTAGGTTTAGCGCCAGAAGCTGTGTTTAAAACCTTACTGGCCTGTGATGCCAGCGACAAACATAAAATGGTGGTTGCGATTGTGCCTGTTTCAGGCATGTTAGATCTTAAAGCGCTGGCCAAGGCCGCTAAGCTGAAAAAAATGGTGATGGCACAGCCAGCAGATGCGGAGCGCGTAACAGGCTATATCGTAGGCGGCATTAGCCCCATAGGGCAAAAGAAGCGTTTGCCGACATTTGTCGACAGTTCGGCCCAGCAGTTTGAGCAGATTTATGTTAGCGGGGGCCGAAGAGGGCTAGACATTGGGCTAAGCTATCAAGCCTTAAACCAAGCTACCGGTGCGGTGTTAGCTGACATAAAGGGTTAATTTTAGCAGGCATAAAAAAACCGGCCTTTAGGGCCGGTTCGTTGTAGTTTATCTTGCTAAGTTGAAATTATAGCGCAATAAAGAAGCCAGCTAGTGCAGCACTCATTAAGTTAGCTAATGAAGCCGCCGCTACTGCTTTCATACCTAAGCGAGCGATGTCATGACGACGTGTTGGTGCCATCGTACCTAGACCACCCAGTAGGATAGCCACTGACGCCAGGTTAGCGAAACCACATAGCGCAAAGGTCACGATAACTTGAGTGTTCATTGATAGCGTGTCGCGTACGCCAACGAAGTCGATGTAAGCAACGAATTCGTTTAGGATCAGTTTTTGACCGATGAAGCTACCAGCTTGTACTGCTTCTGCCCATGGCACACCGATTAACCAAGCAACAGGTGCGAACACGTAACCTAGGATTAATTGGATAGTGAAGTTTTCAGCGCCGAATAGACCACCGATGTAACCGACCATGTTGTTCATCAGTGCGATTAGACCGATGAAGGCAAGTAACATAGCACCTACGTTAAGCGCCAGTTGTAGACCAGAAGAAGCACCTGACGCTGCAGCATCAATCACGTTAGCATTTTCTTTGTCTTGTTCAGCAATGGCTGAGTCCATGTCTACCACTTGGTCAACTTCAGGCTTGATCATTTTCGCCATTAATAGACCACCTGGCGCCGCCATGAATGATGCAGCGATAAGGTATTTTAGCTCTACGCCAAGGCCAGCGTAACCTGCTAGTACAGAGCCTGCCACACTCGCTAGACCACCTACCATGATGGCAAATAGCTCAGACTGAGTCATCTTTGGAATGTAGGGGCGAACAACGAGAGGAGCTTCAGTTTGACCTACGAAGATGTTTGCCGTTGCAGACATGGCTTCTGGGCGGCTGATGCGTAGCACTTTGTGTAGTGCACCACCGATTAGCTTGATGATCCATTGCATTACGCCAAGGTAGTAAAGTACCGCAATCAATGAAGAGAAGAAGATAATGATAGGAAGTACACGGAACGCGAATACGAAGCCGCCACCGCCAAATACTTCAAACATCTTACCGCTCACTAGGCCACCGAATAGAAAGTCGATACCGGCTTGTGCGCTATCAATGATAGCTTGTACTGCACCAGAAATGCTTTCTAGTACATCTTTACCAAATGGGACATACAGTACAAATGCACCAAGACCCGCTTGAATCGCAAACGCCCCAAAAATAGTGCGGTAATTGATTGCTTTTTTGTTATCACTTAAAAGATAGGCAATGAAGAGCAGTGCACCTATCCCTATAAGACTCATTATTGCTGCCATATTAGTTCCTTTTTATATCGTTAATCTATGTGCTGCCAAACTGGCGGGTCTACGTTTAATCTTAATATTAGCCGTTTACTAGTTTTCTTCACTGTAAGGTAGCTATCCAATACATAAAATAGCTAGCAAAACATGTTTAGCCGAGGGATATCCCCTCTCTAAAAACTCCAGTGAAATATGCCTGAAATACAAGCACAGATTTCTTTTATGCTTCACACTTTTGAGGCTGATGGCGGGAATTTGTTTTGATATTTACCAAAGGTGTTGCTTGGGGAACTAGGTAGATATTCATTCAATCGGTTTATAAAGGAAAGTGTAACCTGACCAGCCTCATTAAAACATTCACTATATAGGTAAGCCGATGTTGGTGAACAATGCAGCATAAACCATCTCTTGCGTATGGTTTATGCTTCATCAGGCGTTTTTGAAGTTTCTACTGCCAACACAGATAAGTTAGGGAGCAATCGCAGAATGCTATAGTTAAATCCCGTTAATTATCAAAATATTGATTGATCAAAGCCACTTTCGCTCTAGCAACGGGGATGCTTTTGGTTACATCCATTAATGAGAGCAAGGTATTTCGAGATTCACGGTGAACGCGTATTACAAGGTTCAAGTTAACGATATAACTACGATGGACTCTCACTAATTTATTTGAAGCAAAATCGGCTTCAAAACTTGCCATAGTCGCTTCGGTGACTATGGTTTTTAGTTGAAATTTTTCCGCGGCTAGCGGGGTTAGGTTAACCTGCTGGTAGCGTCCGATACTTTCGATAAAACTGATATCTTTATCAGCCAACCTGTAGGTTGTTTTACCGTCAAAAATCAATATTTCGGAGGCAATTTCAGCGCTTACTTGAGAAGATAATTGCTCAATTTTTTCAAGACAACGCTCAATTCTAATTGGTCTCACGGGCTTTAATAGATAATCGATGACTTTGGTTTCAAAAGCGCTTAAAGCGTATTCGGCATAAGCCGTGACATAGATGAGGTGATACGGAATATGTTCAGTTGCTTTGGCAACCATTAAACCGTCCAATCCAGGCATCTCAATATCCATAAATACGATGTCGGGTGTCAGTTCACAGATGGCATCAATACCTTGTTGTGGATCCTGATAGCAACCTATCACTTCTAGCTGTTCAAACGCATTTAAACTGCGCTGCAAAGCTTTAGTCGCGGCGGGCTCGTCATCAATTAACAAAACTCGATACACAGGGACCTCCTTAAAAATCAGGACGAATAGTGATGACAGCCGAGGTAACTTGATTGGCAAAGCTTATTGAAAAGTTGGCGTTGTCGTATTCTAAACCCAAGGTTTCGCTGATATTGCCATGGCCACTGCCTGCTTCAAACTGAGGTATGGCGCTTTCAGACCAAGTGTTGTTCACTAAAATTGAGAGCACACCATCGACATAACGTGTTTTTACTTCGAGGTAAATCTTGTTTATGGTCTTGCTAAGCGCATGTTTTATGACGTTTTCTACCAGTGGCAAAATTAACATCGGGGGGATTTGAAGCGATTGGCTAGCCCGATCAATATCCATCTTGACATCTAATCGCTCGGTAAAGCGAGCCTTTTGGATTGCCAAGTAGTGCTCGATCAACGCCACCTCATCATGGAGTGAGATACGTTTTTTATCCGCAACTGCGATGGTCCCCCGAAGTAGATCACTAAGTTCAAAGATAAGCTCCTGAGCTAACTCTGGACGCTCGGGAATTTCACTGTGGAGTAGGTTTAGGGTATTAAACAAGAAATGTGGATTTGTTTGAATTCGTAACAAAGAAATCTCAGATTGTTTTAACGACATTTCCAACTCTAGTGCTTTTTCTTTCAGCTGCCAACTGTGAATAACCATCGTATAAACAGCTACTTGAAGTAGCATGTTGAGATAGATGAGGAATTTTAGACGAAATATCTGAAACACGGTTACGCTATCGAATGTTTGAGGTAGCGTGAAGCTGTAAGATGCGATAGCAATGGCTAATGAAACCAACCCTAAGTTGATCATCACCTGATAGATCAGCCTATATCGAAAAATTGCGTTATTGTTTGCTTCAATTAACCTACGGAAAAACCAGAATAATGCGCAAATTGTAAATATTGTCGCAAGTACACGAAGGGCATAGGTCGGGGCCCGAGGGTTATCCAATACGAACATGACATAATAAAGGGCTGTGTACACAATAATAGAGTTAACTAAAGGCCACACGACGAGTAAGAGCAGATCTTGTCGAGTAAGGGACAGCTTCGGTATCAGTGACTTCAAAATAGGCTCTCGATGATTTAAGTGTTTCGCATTATATGTGAAGCAATGCCATCTGTTGACCCAATCATGACCTAAATTGTGCCAAACGTACGCTTTCTTGTATCTAACTTCAATGAACTCATTACCATGGCGAGAAATTAGCGTTGTTATGGTTGGTAGAAATGAAAGTGTCACGCAGTTTTAAAAAAGAAATCATGGTCTTAATGTGGGTACTCCCGCTTGTGGGGTGTGAAAAAGCAGCAGTTTCTCAAGATATTACTGCACCAATTAAACCGGTTAAAACCCTCATAGTGAACCATAAACAATACCAAATTAGGCATTTCACTGGGGTGATAGAAGCCAATAAGACCATTGACATGAACTTCAGAATTCAAGGAGAGCTCACCGACCTACCTATTAAGTCTGGACAACACGTTGAAAAGGGACAGCTTTTAGCTCAGCTCGATGATCACCAGCAGCGGATCAACAAAAAATCGCGTGGCGCCGCTTTAAAGCAAGCCAAAGCGGAATATCAGCGAGGCCTAAAACTTAACCTTAAAAATGTCATCAGTGAGTCAAATTTAGAACTGTTAGAATCTCAGTATATTTCAGCCCAAGCCGCTTATGAACAAAGTTTAGAAGATCTTGAATATACATCATTAATCGCGCCATTTAACGGTGTGGTAAGCCAACGACATGTCGATAACTTTACCAAAGTGACCGCTTCGACCAAGGTTCTCACCTTACAAGATGTACAACAATACAGAATCACCATTACGGTACCCCAATCTCAGTTTGTTAGGCTGCAATCTGCAAGGGATGTGAAGCTGAGTGCGAACATTGAAGGTATCTCGAAACCCTTACAGCTCGAAATTGATGAACTTAGTATTAGCCAACAAAGTAGCCAACAGCTCCAAGTATCGCTAGTGATGCAGCCTCCGTTAGGGCACAGGTTATTTACAGGGACAACGGTTAAAGTCACGGCCGAAGCAGTTGGCATGGCCCAAACTGTGGTACTACCGAGTCATACCGTGCTGAGTCATGGTCAAGGGCATTATGTATTTATCGTTGATCCTGAGACAAATGTGCTTAAACAACGTGCCGTGACCGTGGCAGGTATGAGTGAGCAAGGCATTACCATTTCCAATGGGCTATTAGAGGGGGAACGAGTGGTTGTCGCTGGTGTCAGCCAAGTTAGAGAAGGGCAGCAAGTAAGCGTTGAGGATAAATAATGTCGATGACCTCTTTTTCGCTGAATAACAGTCGCATCACACTATTTCTTATTGCTGTGCTCACCTTTTTGGGCATTCAGGCGTTTAATACTATTCCTGAAGCCTATGACCCAGGTTTTACGATACGAAGTGCACAGGTGATAACCCAGTTTCCTGGTGCTAGCCCAAAGCGAGTTGAGGAGCTGGTCTCTGACCCACTGGAAAAAGCCGTGTTAGAGCTAGCAGAGTTAGATTATGTGAAAAGCCAATCAAAAAATGGCGTTTCGATACTCACTGTGGCCATTAAAGATGAATATTCAGAGCTTCAACCTATCTGGGATAAGTTACGCCGGAAAATTGAACGG
Source organism: Motilimonas eburnea (assembly GCF_021295345.1). Classification (GTDB taxonomy): domain Bacteria; phylum Pseudomonadota; class Gammaproteobacteria; order Enterobacterales; family CBDFNC01; genus Motilimonas; species Motilimonas eburnea. The sequence goes on along the minus strand of NZ_JAIMJB010000002.1, from coordinate 275,069 downwards.
GCTGCGATACAACTGCCTGAAGGGGTGGGGACTCCTGTTGTCAATGATGAATTTGGTGATGTGTTTGGCATTGTACTGGCTATTCATGGTGAAGGTTTTTCTTATCGAGAGTTAAAGCAAACCGCTGAAGATCTTCGTAGTGGTCTGTTTTTACTTGATGACGTAGCTAAAGTGGATCTGCATGGCGTGCAACAAGAGCAAATCAAGCTTAAATTCGACGCCAATGCTTTAGCGACTTATGAGCTCACACCAAATCAGCTCGCGGATATGTTAGCAAAGCAAAATATTGTATTGAGTGGGGGCAACGTCGCCTTTGGTCAAGAGCGTCTGCCGCTTGAGCCATCGGGCAACTACGTCACACCTGAAGAGATAAATGGCACCTTAGTGACTCTGCCCAATAGTGGTAAAACCGTGCGTTTAGATACACTTGTCACCATAGAATCAGGTTATGAATTCCCCGTTAACAATCCCGTATCATTTTCCGGAACACCGTCGGTTAATGTTGCTATTGCGATGGTTGAAGGGGGAAACAATGTTCGATTAGGCGACCAAGTTAACGACTATATTGACGCGTTTTCTCGCACGCTGCCGCTTGGGCTTGAGATTAGTAAAGTTTATTTTGCGCCTATAGAAGTCGAAGAAAAAGTAAATCAGTTTGTATTAAGTTTAGTGCAGTCGATGCTTGTGGTTGGCTTGGTCATGTTCATCTTTTTAGGTTGGAGAACAGGCTTAATTGTGTCTCTATTAATCCCCATCAGTATGTTGACCACGATTTTAGTCATGTCGAAGATAGGATTAGGCTTAGATCAAATCTCGCTGGCGGCACTTATCATTGCATTAGGTATGTTGGTCGACAATGGTATCGTGATGTCAGAAAACATCTTAGTTAGGTTCAACCAAGGTGTAGATAAAGTGACGGCAGCCATTGACAGCGCCAATGAGCTTAAATTTCCTCTTCTGACGTCATCATTAACAACTTCTGCGGCCTTTCTGCCCATTTATTTAGCGCAATCGAATATGGGGGAATACACTGGCGCGCTGTTTGTGGTGGTCTCTATTACACTATTGGCTTCGTGGGTATTAAGCTTGGTATTGATCCCTTTGCTTTGTGTTTTGTTATTAAAGCAGACTGAGCCAGTTACGCTTACTCGGTTCACTTGGTATGCCAATATACTCAAGTGGGTGATTCGTTATCGTTGGTTAACTATGGGCACCATGGCAATCGTGACCCTAATCGGCTTCCAAGCTATGAAGCTCATTCCTACTATTTTCTTCCCACCGTCTGAACGTAATTTTTTTAAAATGGAAGTAACGTTACCAATGGGCACCTCCATTGAGCATAGCCAAGAAGTTGTTGCTGATATAGAGCAGTTCTTATCTACCTTGAGCAGTCGTGAGTCTGATGATGCTGAACGTCAAATTACGACGCTAGCACCGACGAATCAAGGCATAAATAGCTGGTCTGTGTATGTCGGCTATAGCGGACCTCGTTACATTTTGCCGCACTCATCGCGAACGTCGAGCCCTGAATATTCATTTTGGATTATCAATACACATGATTATCGTGACAACCCAGAATTGATGCAGCGTATCGAGGCTTATGTTTATGAGCATCATCCAGACGCTATCGCAACCACAAGGCTAATTGAAAACGGGGCAGCCATTTTGAACCCTGTTGAAATTCGAATTAATGGCGTGAACCAAGAAAAGGTGTTGGAGATTACTCAAGGGGTGAAAGCAAAACTGGCGAGCATCGCGGGCTTAAAGGACATGACGGATGATTGGGGACAAAAAACCAAAACCGTCCGCGTCATTATTGATCAGCAAAAAGCAGCATTAGCAGGGGTGAGTAACCGAGATATTGCACTTAGCCTACAGTCTTCGTTAGTAGGGAAAAACTTGAGTGAGTTTCGCGACGGCATTGTCAATATTCCGATTGTTCTGACTCATGTGGATCGTGAAAAATTAAATATCGAACACATTCTCGCGCTCCCCATCTATACACCTACGGCAAGCATAGCGCTCTCGCAAATTGCAGATGTTGATATCGTTTGGCAAAACGCCAAGATCTATCGTCGCAACAGCTACAAAACGGTCACCATAGGTGCACAACTTGAGCCTGGCTATACAGCAAATGAAGGACTCAATGCCATCTTGCCTTGGTTAGAAGCAGAGTCTAAGACATGGCCTAGCAATACCTTTTTTGAAATAGGCGGCGAGTTTGAAAAATCTAAACAATCCTCTGGCAGTATTAGCGAAAATATCCCCTTAGCATTATTTGCCATTATTGCTTTGTTGATAGCACAGTTTAACTCATTTAGAAAACCCCTCATTGTTCTTACCGCGATCCCAATTTCATTTATTGGGGTTGTAGTTGGCTTATTAGTCGGCAATAGCTTTTTCGGATTTATGACCTTGCTGGGGGTGATATCGCTCGCTGGGATCGTTATCAATAATGCGATTGTCTTTTTAGAGCAAGTTGATATCGAGCTGGGCTCTAGTCAGTGTGCTGTTAAGGCACTGATTTCAGCTGGTGAGCGACGGATGAAACCCATTTTGCTCACCGCGTTAACGACCGTACTAGGCATGATCCCGCTGCTTCTCACTGGCGGCGCTATGTGGCAAACCATGGCGATTGCAATTATTGCAGGGTTAATCTTCTCCACATTATTGACGCTGATATTGGTCCCTGTGCTGTATAGCATTTTCTACCGCGTCGAGGTTAGAGATTAGCGCCATAGACATAAATCATATTGGGGGCATAACCAAGATGCCCTCACAACCCGCTACCATACTAAATTAAACTAGGAAATATGAAATGAGAAAACTAATACTGTTAGGATTAACTTCTATGCTGGTTGCATGCAGTGCTTTACCAGAGCGCTCGCAGCACAACGATTACCATTATCAGGTCAATAGTAACTCTGATTCATGGCGGTACGTTTGGCTACCCGACGCGTATTCAGAGCCAGCCTTATTAAAAAAGAAGTTCGCGACGTATCAGAGCTTTTATATCGCGCCAACCCAGTTGGCAGTGCAAGAATCCGAGTTTACCGAAGCGGAGCTCAGAGAGTTTGCCAACTTCTTAGAGTCTGAGGCTCAAAAAAAGTTAGGTGCTTACAAAACCCCCGTATCCGCTCCCCAAGTTAATGGCCTTAATGTGCAGTTTGCACTTGTGAATGTTGAAACGCCAAATTCTATATTGGCTGTAACCAGTACAGTGCTTCCGGTTGGGCTCGCTATTTCATTCGCCTCTCTGCTTGCCACCGGGGAGCACACCAATGTGACAACGGCAAGGATCGAAGTATTGATCTCCGATGGGGAAACAGGAGAGCCACTGTTCGCCGCTATTGATCCTACAGCTGGTGATAAAAGTTTGGATAACATCATAGATCCAGAACAAGAAATTAAAAAAATACTCAAAGTATGGGTAGACAAGCTAGGGCATACGCTAGAGCAACTGCCCAAGTCATGAATTTGGTTACTATAAAATAGACAAAAAAAAGCCAGTCAATGGACAGACTGGCAAAAGGGGAAGTAACACAAAGGAAAAGGATTGGAGTCTATATCAATTGGCTAATTACAGCTTATTTACACCGTAATCCATGGCGCTTAAGCCAAAATAACTGGCTAACGTTTGGCCTATGTCGGCAAAGGTTTCACTTTTGCCCAAAAAGCCGGGTTTCACTTTTTCGCCGTAGATCAAAACTGGGATATGTTCTCGAGTATGATCTGTGCCTTGCCACGTTGGGTCACAGCCATGATCGGCCGTGATAATCAAAATGTCGTCGGCTTGCATGGCACGGATAATTTCTGGCAAACGGCTGTCGAAATACTCTAACGCTTGGGCGTAACCCGCCACGTCGCGGCGATGGCCGTAAGCCGAATCAAAATCAACTAAGTTGGTGAAAACAATGCTGTTGGCAGGTGCCGTGGCCATCTCTGCTAGGGTGGCATCTAATAACGGACCTATGCCGGTTGCCTTGGTTTTCTTGGTAATGCCGCAGTGAGCATAGATATCGGCAATTTTACCGACCGAAATCACTTCACCTTTACCTTCATCTACCAGCTTATCCAACACGGTTGGCGCAGGTGGCTCAAGGGAGTAATCACGGCGGTTACCGGTGCGGGCAAATTTACCTGCACCTTCACCAATAAACGGACGCGCAATGACGCGGCCTATGTTGTAAGGCTCAAGCTCTTCACGAACGATTAAACAAAGCTCAAGTAAACGATCAAGACCAAAGGTTTCTTCATGACAAGCAATCTGAAATACTGAGTCTGCCGAGGTATAAAATATTGGCTTGCCGCTTTGCATATGCTCTTCGCCAAAATCATCCAGCACTTGGGTACCCGAGGCATGGCAATTAGCCAAATACCCCGGCAGGTTAGCGCGCTCGACGATTTTCTCTAATAGCTCGGTTGGAAAGCTGTTTTTCTTTTGCTCAAAATAGCCCCAATCGAATAGCACTGGCACACCGGCAATTTCCCAATGGCCCGATGGCGTGTCTTTACCTGTCGATAACTCGGCAGCGTAACCATAAGCGCCGATGATATTGGCTGATTCGCTGCAGCCCGCTGGCAACTTACCGGTCGATTCTTTAGCGGCTAGGCCAAGACCTAACTGCTCCAAATGAGGAAGTTTGATAGCGCCGCTGCGCTCTGCAGTATCGCAAAGGCCCGCCGCACATTGCTGTGCAATATGACCAAATGTATCGCTACCTTGGTCACCAAATTTTTCAGCATCAGCGCTGGCACCGATACCAAATGAATCGGCGACTAAAATAATGGCTCTTTTCATGGTTATTACCTCGTTATGCGGCTGGCTTTTGTTATTAATCTTCAAGACGTGCTTTAATCATTGCCGCCAATTTTTCTTGGTCCGCAGCGAATAAGCGGATGCCTTCGGCGAGTTTCTCAACGGCCATCGGATCTTGATTATGTTGCCAATAGAACTCAGCTTCTGTTAATGCAGTCGGCTTAGCTGTTTGCTCAGCAGCTGGCGTTAATTTAGGCGTTACAGCATCTTCACTTTGCTCAAGTTGTGCAAGCAAACCTGGGCCTATGGTTAATTTATCACAGCCGGCTAGGGCAATGATTTGGCCAATGTTTCTGAAACTTGCACCCATCACGACCGTGTTGTAACCGTGTTGTTTATAGAAGTTGTAAATCTTAGTCACCGACGCCACACCGGGATCATTTTCGGCTGTGTATTCAATGTTATTTTGCTTTTTATACCAATCGTAGATACGGCCCACGAAAGGCGATACCAGATAGACGTTAGCCTGTGCACAGGCTTGTGCTTGGGCAAATGAGAACAATAATGTCAGGTTACAACGTATGCCTTCACGCTCTAGTTGTTCCGCGGCTTTAATGCCTTGCCAAGTCGAAGCCAGTTTGATCAAAACACGGCTTTTATCTATGCCTTTGGCTTGGTAAAGGCTAATCAATTGTTTCGCTTTAGCGATACTGGCATCGGTGTCGTAAGATAATCTTGCGTCCACTTCCGTTGAAATTAAGCCCGGTACTTGATTGACAATTTCAGCGCCAATAGCAACTGCTAGGTAATCACTTGCGGCATCGATTTGTTGTTCAAGCTCTGAACTGCTCTCTTTGGCATAAGCGATGGCTGAGTCAAACACGGCTTCATACTCAGGTAATTTTGAAGCACTTAAGATTAGCGACGGGTTAGTCGTGGCATCTTCCGGCTTAAATTGCTTGATGGCATTAAGGTCGCCGGTGTCAGCAACCACAGAAGTCAGTTTGCTTAGTTGCGCTAATTGATTAGCCATGTTTGCTCCTTACAGCTCAATCGCAGTCGCGAGGGCAACTTGCATCATGTCATTAAATGAGGTTTGTCTTAGTTCGGCAGACAGTTTCTCGCCGCGGCGGATATGATCCGATACGGTTAAAATACAAAGGGCATTGGCGCCTAACTCAGCCGCTACACCGTATAGCGCAGCCGCTTCCATTTCCACACCTAAAATGCCGTATTTCTCCATCACATCAAACATTTCAGGTTGTGGTGTGTAGAATAGGTCGGCTGAAAAAACGTTACCCACACGCACATTAATTTCTTGAGCGCGAGCATTGTTAACGGCTTTCTCTAAGATGTTGTAATCGGCAATGGCAGCAAAGTCATGATCTTTAAAACGCATGCGGTTAATTTTTGAGTCGGTGCTTGCGCCCATGGCAACAATCACATCCATCAATTTCACGTCTTCACTGATAGCGCCACAGCTACCAATGCGAATGATGTTTTTAACACCGTATTCGCTGATCAATTCATGGGTATAGATAGAACAAGATGGAATCCCCATACCGTGGCCCATTACCGAAATGCGTTTGCCCTTGTATTCGCCAGTAAAGCCAAGCATGTTACGCACATCGGTCACTTGCTTTACGTTTTCTAGGTAGGTTTCAGCAATAAACTTAGCGCGCAGCGGGTCGCCCGGCATTAAAACCGTTTCAGCAAAATCACCTGGGTTAGCATTAATATGTGGAGTAGCCATGTTAAAAATCCTTTGTTATATCTAAATTCGTGTTACGAAAAAAAGCGTTCAATGATCATCGCGTAGGCTTTACCGCCCAAGTAAACACCGACAATACCCATGATCCCACTCAGCACCGGTGGAGCAGGAATAGGCAGCTTAAGCGCGCTAAATATCACACCGACAATAAAGCCGGCTAACATTGCTAAAATGACTTCGTTCATATCTATCCCTGCTTGGCTGTGTTGTTTTGTTATATTCAGAATAGAGCGCAAGGGTGTGTCGTATAGCGATCTTGGTCACATAATTATTCCTAAATATTTATTTATTTCTAAATATTAACCATAAATGTTGTTTTGGTGGTAAAGGAAAGCTAAAACTTAAAAAAGCCAATGGTGTAATGAACCGGGCTGTGTTTTTAAGGATAGGCCGCGATGAGAAGTCAATTTAACTGCTGTAAAAGTTATCCTTGCCATAATTTAGGAGTTGTGGAAAGTGATGAATATGAGATGGAAAGCAACCATTTAGGTTACCCGGCCATTCATTGTAAAGCATGTGGCAGTTACCCCCCTTTGGTGGACGATGAAAGTGTCGCCAAAGTAATACATGAGAAGATTGCACGCCACTTCAGTCGCAGTTTAACCGGGTGTCCGCAATGCCAAACTTTATACTTTGATCATGGAAAAGGGCTCGTCAAATCCAATCGTTATGGCCACACTAAAGCGGGCCAGCAAAGGTTGAAATGTCAACAATGTAGTCAAGTCTACACGGTCAAAGCCATTAAGCACGCCGACAAATTGTTATTGCTACTAGAGCATATCGCCAAGCAAACGCCGACAACTCAGGTGATCACCGCATTAGATTGTGCCCCCAAAATTTATTATCAATTACTCACTCGTTTATCGAATTTACTACGTGAGTTTAGTAGGCAAAAAGAGCAAGCTGCCCTGCAGCGGGACTTTTTAGCGTTACACACCGAAAGTGCAGTGAGCCAGTATGCTGGAAACAAAGCCTTGTGGTGCATTGCGACAACAGAAGCGCAATCCGGCTATTGCCTGTTATACAGCCATAATCTTCTGCTTCAGGAAACGTTAGCTGAAGCCTATCTTGGTGGTCAATCGAGTGTATTACCTACGCCCAAATTACCGTCGATTCTTGCCGCCTTGACCGAACGTTACCAAAGCACGATGCGCCGCCAGCACTTTGAGTCTTTACATTATGGCCAATTGGCTAATATTCGTGGAGCCCAATATATCAAGCCGAGTATTTTGGCCTATGCGCATTTTCAATTGCTTGGCTTAATGACGGCGAGTTCACCCCATTTCCATCACTACATTGAGCATGAAAGTGCTATTCGCGGTGCCGCCTTGATGGCGTGTAGTGAAGAAATATTTGCCGAACAAGCGGAGGTTTATTTTGTTTATCGCCATTTTACAGGCGGGCAGGAGCTCCCCGTTAATGGCAATAACATAGGGTGGTGGAGTGACCGTTGGTATGGCACCCATTATGGGGCCTATTGTCCAATTACTTACCGAAATAAATACAAGGTTCCTTTTTCATTATTTGATGCTGACGGCCCTAAATCTGTGCATCAATGGCTCCAACAGCAGCAATGTTTAAATTTAAAAAGTGCCAAGCCGTTGGATCCGTTAATTGAAATCCAGCGTTGCCTATACAATTTTTGTCAGCCGCAAAAAAACCAACAAACTCCGGCCATGCGTTTAGGCTTAAGCCAACAAAAAATGAGTCTAACGGACTTATTAACGGCAGCCATAAAGCGCCTTGAGCACACTCATTGAATGGTTATATTTCTACAAATGGAGCTAGCTCGATGATATCGAGGTAAAACATCGGAATCGTCGAGTTGATAAATAGTTTAAGCCTTCCCAACCTATCTCATGTCCAAGTCATGTTTTTTGATTATGTTTTAGTCAATTAGCTTGAGGTATATAGTTCAAAGTCCTAGAATTTATAAAAAGTATAGGTTTTATGTTTAATTAACAAATAAACACCAGAGGTTAACACCTAAAAAACACGATATAAAAACAGTAAAAAATGTGATTTAAAGCCGCTTTATTTGATTGACGCACTATAAACTCAGCCCCTGTCAACGCAAGTACACCTACATCAATCACGACATTGTAAATGTACATTGCATATTCAATACCGTAAGCAAAGACAGGGAATAACAATGAAAAAAATTGCCATCGCAGCCGCAGTAACCATGGGTCTAAGTGCACCAGCGAGTGCTGAATACTTATACGGTTTCGGTAACATCAGTGCCAACTACCTTGATTGGTCAAAAGGGACCGAGCAACGCGCAGGACACCAAGAAGACTTCGTCTATTTAGAGCTAGAAGGCGGAGCGGGTTTTACTTGGGGCGAAATATACGGCTTCTTCGATGTTGAAAACGTACAAGAAGGATCTGACGAACTGCGTACATCTTACAAAGGTTCAGTCGCTTACAAACTGGGTGAATCAGGTTTTCGTGCCTACGCGCAACATTACGCAACCGACGGTCAATTCTTCTCAGCTAGCAACACGGTGCTAGGTGGCCAGTACCGTTTTGAAGGTCAAGGTTGGTTTGTTGCACCTTGGATCGGTGCCCATTACACCATCACTAACCCAGCCTGGAACAACGGTTTTTCTGATTTCAACGGTGGTATGGCGGGTTGGACTGCAGTCTATAACTTCACCGCATTTGACCAAAACTTCTGGGTATCAAACTGGCACGAGATGGAATTTGGTCGCGATGATGACTACCTAGCGGTATCCGGTGAAAGCGATGATACGTCAATGAACGGTGCGGTGGGTTTTTGGTGGAATGCAACCGATGCTATTACGGCAGGCCTACAATACCGCTATGCTTATAACAAGCTAGGCACCAGCGGTAACCAAAATGCATTGATCTACTCTTTACGCTATAACTTTTAAGCCTTAACGATTAATCAATGAGCCATCATTGATAGGGCCTGTTGATCTTTGATGGTTGATTTTTGTTCGAGATAAAAGCGTTTTGGGCAAGGCGAGCAGTGTGAAGCTTAGCATTCTAAGTAAATACTGCTCAACGACGAACAAAACGCTTTTAGCCGAATCCGTAGGACAGCGTTTGTTGGTCATTTCTACTGCGTTAGCGCCTTTTCGCGTAGGTGACTATGCCACAAAGCCGCTGCCTGGTATAAATACCCAACAAATCGCTGCAAAAACCAGCACGAAAGATCAACAGGCCCTAATAGATGCAAAGTCAGGCTACGGCCTGACTTTTTGTACCGGGCCTGTAACCGTGGTCAATCAGCGCTAATTAATACCAATAAGGACAGTAAACATGATCAATAAACACTTTCCTCTCGTGGATCTACATCGTCACCTTGATGGAAACGTCCGAGTCAACACCATTTGGGAGCTGGCGCAACAACACAACATTGCATTACCGGCCAATTCGTTGGCAGACCTTGCCCCTCATGTTCAAATTCAAGGTAAAGAATCTAGCCTAGTGGCTTTTCTTGCGAAACTAGATTGGATGGTGGGGGTATTAGCTGACCTTGATGCGGTTAAGCGCATCGCTTATGAAAATGTGGCCGATGCGGCCCTATCTGGACTTGACTACGCTGAATTACGTTTTAGTCCTTACTACATGGCGATGAGTCACAAACTGCCGCTGCAAGGGGTAGTGGAAGCTGTGGTCGACGGTGTCAAAGCGGGTTTGAAAGATCACACGGTTAAGATAAACCTGATTGGTATTATGTCGCGCACCTTTGGTCAGCAAGCTTGTCTTGATGAGTTAAACGCCTTATTAGCTTGTAAGCAGCATTTAGTCGCGATCGATTTAGCGGGTGACGAGCTGGGTTTTCCGGGTGCGCTGTTTAATGAACATTTTGCTAAGGTGAGAGCCAGCGATTTAGCCATCACGGTACATGCTGGCGAGGCCGCAGGCAGCGAAAGTATTTGGCAAGCGATTAATGAATTAGGCGCCACCCGTATTGGCCATGGGGTTAAAGCGGTGACTGATGAGAAGTTACTTGCTTACATGGCGCAACATAATATTGGTGTTGAGTCTTGCCCTACCAGTAATTTACACACGTCAACGGTGGCCGATTATGGGACTCACCCGATCAAAACCTTCCTTGAAAAAGGCGTATTAGTCAGTTTAAACACAGATGATCCTGGTGTAAGCAATATCGATATAGCCCACGAATATGCGGTTGCTGCAAACGAAATTGGCTTGAATGAAGCCCAGTTATGGACCCTGCAGCAAAATGGTTTAGCCATGGCTTTTCTTTCAAATTCTGAAAGGCAAGCCTTGATCGAGCTTAAAAGGAGTTAAGTATGCCGGGTTTTTGTAATAAATAAGCTCAAGCCGCTGTTACAGCGGCTTTTTTGTCCATTATACCCAATCAACCTGGAGATGCTTGATTTCAGCAAGCGTTTACAGGCGTTTAGGCAAGGCATTGATTGCAGGTAATGGTTGTTCCCTTATCAAAATCAATAACGCGGCATAAACGCCTGTAAAACTTGCCCTTTGGGAGCGCCACCGTACTTCCACTACGTTGTTACGCTAATTTAGAAGGTGCTTACATTCCTACATTATCGTGCCTAGTATTGAAAGCACGGTGGCGCTCTGAAACATGCATCTTCAAGTAGATTGGGTATATTCAGAGGACTTGTTATCGGCTACGCCAACGTGTTAAAACAGGCAACTAATCAGTCAGTCATACTTGGAGCGATGCGTGAGTCAAGATAACGAAGAGCAGTGGATCAAGCAGTACATGAAGGAGAGTTTTTCAGAGCAAAAGCGCTCTCGGCGCTGGGGGGTTGTCTTTAAGCTACTGACCTTCGCTTACCTGTTTATCGGCCTGTATCTGTTTATCGACTTCTCAGCAGGTAAAGGAAAAAAGGGGGCTGATGAGCCCCATACCGGCTTAGTGCAGGTACATGGCATGATAGCCGCAGATCAAGACGCCAATGCTAATGCTATTGTGACAGGCTTGCGTCGTGCCTTTGAAAATGAGATGAGTCAAGCGGTGATTATCCATATCAATAGTCCTGGGGGAAGCCCAGTACAGGCCGGTTATGTTTATGATGAAATCAAACGCCTACGAGGTATTTATCCGAATAAACTGGTTTATGCAGTGATATCTGAGCTGGGTGCTTCGGGCGGCTATTATATTGCCGCTGCCGCTGATCATATCTATGCTGACAAGGCCAGTTTAGTTGGGTCCATTGGGGTGACCGCGTCCAGTTTTGGCTTTACCGAAACGATGGAGAAACTGGGGGTTGAGCGGCGCCACTTTACTGCCGGCGAGCACAAAGCATTTCTTGACCCTTTCTCACCGCTAAAACAAGATGAAAAAGCATTTTGGCAGCAAGTGCTCGACAAAACACATCAGCAATTTATTGATGTTGTAAAACAAGGCCGGGGGGAGCGCTTGGTGAGTCATGCCGATGACACTCTCTTTAGCGGCCTGATTTGGAATGGTGAGCAAGCCCTTGAACTCGGTCTTATCGATGGTTTGGGCAGCGCAGGTAAAGTCGCGCGCGATATTATTAAGGCCGAAGATATCGTTAATTACACGGTACAACCCTCTCCACTGGATGCGTTTACTAAGAAACTCGGCTTGGCTTTGGGGCAGGGAATAAGCCAACAGTTGGTGCATAGTCAATATTCACTGCAATAAGTGACAGCTCCTCGGCTGAGGGCTTAGCTTGACAGGCTAAACCTTCAGCTGATTGGGTATATACTTAGATCAAGCTCATCAATCCATTTGGTACCGGGTTGATGGCTGTGTAGGAGTATAGGGTATGATCCAAACTAAACTTCATCGCTTATTGCAAGCGCATCACGTCTCTTATTATATTGCCGAGTTTTCACCTGCATATACATCGCAGCACCGCGCCGAAAATGCACATGTCACTGGATTTGCCTTAGCGAAAGCCGTGATCATTAATCAAGATGAACATCTGGCTATGGTGGTGGTGCCGGCGCCGTATAAACTCGACATTCATGCTTTAGCGAAAGAAATTGGCGCGAGTCGAGTATTATTAGCTTGTGAGCAAGAGTTTATGCCCTTGTTTAGCCAATGCGAGCTTGGGGCCATCCCGCCCTTAGGCCCGCTATTTCATTTGCCTGTTTACATGGCAAAAGCGCTCGAATCTCAGCCTTGGGTTTATTTTAATGCCGGCGCCCATGAGCAAATGATCAAGATGCGCATTGACCATTTTTTACACTTGGTCGAGCCCGTGGTCATCGAAACAGGCTTTTATTTAGCCGGTGATGCTCATGGCAAATGGCGCAATCAATTACAATTTCATCGTGTTGCGAAAACCTTGCACTGATATTGGGGTGGACAAACGCCAATTAGTTAAACTGTGTTCAGTTAATATTCAGCTAAATGCAAGTAACATAATCACTATGATTTAGGAGGTGATTATGCAAATTTCAAATACTGCCAGTTACACACACGCACATCGTATGCCGAGCAGCGCGTCAATCCCAGGTGCGAATAATGGCCAGGCATCCTCAGCTCCTAATCAAACCAAACCTCAAGCCATTAGCTATGCGGATAAGGTGACCTTGTCAACGGCTGCAAGAGAATTAAGTGCACAAGTCGAGCGAGGCCTAGTTGAACGCCCCGTACCCTTACCTGAAAAACCGTCTGATGCGGATATCAAAGGGGATTATATCGCACTGAAACAGACACAGTACAAATATAAGGTTGCTTCCGATGCAGTTAACTTGGCAACAGGTAATTCACAAGGCTTATCCGCGTCATCTGTTCATTACCTTGCGAATAATGATCAGGCCAGAGAGCAAACGGTGATGGTGATGGCGGCTCAATCCCAAGCAAGCTTAGCGCAAAGTTATATGCAGCAATCGAGCGGCGAAGAGCAAGAGAGTGATAATGAGCCGGTGACAGTGCAACCCTACACGCCAACGTTGGAAACAGCGCTATTAGCCGCGTCAGCCAGTTTATTAGCTAAGTACGGTAAAGAAGAACAAGCTAGCAGCAACATGGCCCAAACAGCCGCATAAATTACCTCGTAGCAAGTGCTTGCTGAGAACGCGGATACAAGATGCGGTTAGTTGAATAGGTGAGTGGTAACCATTTCCCCCAGTCGCGAGAGCATACCGGGGGGAAGCTTATTCAGATACGCGGTTAGCTGATGGAGTGAGTTGACAGTGTGCGTTTAAAGTCTTGGTAGTCAAACTTGTTCAATAGCTCTATCTGCCCATCGGTACGCTGACAATAAATAGCGGGCATCTTGATGCCGTTGAACCAATTAAGTTTAACCATGGTATAACCGCCGCTATCAGCAATGGTTAAGCGTTGGCCGATACTTAAAGGCGCTTCAAACTTGGCTTCGCAGAACTGATCCCCTGCCAAACATGAGCAAGAACCAATCACGTAAGCATGTGATCCTTCTTCACTGGCTTCAGCCACGGTCGCTGGCTCATTGTATATCAAGGTATCTAGGCGGTGAGCTTCGGTGGCACTATCAACAATGGCCGTCAGTTTTTTGTTTTCAACGATATCAACCACGGTAACAACCAGATCTGTGGTGCGTGTGATCACGGCTTCACCGGGCTCGAGATAAAGTTGCACCCCGTGTAGTTCACTAAAGGCTTTAAGTTTGGCCGCGAGCCCTTCTAAATCATAGCCTGGGTAGGTGAAGAAGACGCCGCCCCCTAAGCTGACCCATTCTAATTGCTCAAGTAAATCAGAAAAGTTCTCACTGATATGGTCAAGTAGGGCACTGAATGAAGCAACGGATTTATTTTCGCAATTCATGTGAAACATAACACCGGACAGTTTATTGGCGATGTCTTTTTCTAATGCCGACTTTTTTACACCCAAACGACAAAATGGACGAGCGGGATCCGCCAAGTCTTGACCGGCGGCGCTACGCTCCGGGTTGATGCGCAGGCCAATTTTACAAGTATCAGGCACTAAATGGGCGTAACGAGACAGCTGCGATTGCGAGTTAAATATGATTTTGTCACTTTTGTCTGCAACATCAATAACATCTTGCTCACTGTAACCTACGCTGTAAGCATGGGTTTCTTTACCAAAGGTTTCGTAGCCAAGCATCACTTCATAAGGGCCACTACTGGTTGTGCCATCAAGGTAAGGCTCGATGGTTTTAAACACACCCCAAGTCGAAAAGCATTTCAGGGCAAGAACCAATTTAACGCCACTTAATTCTTTTAAGCGCTGACACTTTTCAAGGTTTTCAATTAATTTGTCTTCATGGATCATGAAGTAGGGGGTTGCAAGTTCGTTCATGATTTAGCTCTAATATCTGGTTGAAAAAAAAGCCCCCAGTTGGGAGCTTTGTTAGTTACGCGCTAGGCGTCAGCTCTTGAACTTCCCAGCTTAAGCCGATTTCAGGCATCAGCTCAAGGAAGTCATCAGGGTTGAGTTGTTCGACATTGAACAAGCCAGACTCTGACCACTTACCTTTGAAGTATAAAAGTGCCGCCGTGATGGCCGGTACACCTGTGGTGTAAGAAATGGCCTGATGTTCTACTTCTTGATAAGCCTCAGCGTGGTCACAAATGTTGTAAATAAAGACGCTGCGAGGCTGGCCGTCTTTTTTACCTTGTAGCCAAGTACCGATACAGGTTTTACCTGTATAACCGGGTGCTAACGAAGTAGGATCGGGCAACAAGGCTTTAAGTACGCGAAGGGGCTGGATTTCAACGCCGTCAACATTAATGGGATCTGGACTGAGTAAGCCAATGTCGCGCATGACATTGAAGTAGTTCAGATAGCGATCTGAGAAGCCCATCCAAAATTCAATACGTTTGGCTGGGATAAACTCGGCCAGTGAACGGACTTCATCGTGTGCCATCGAATACACTTTTTGTTTACCGACAACAGGGAAATCAAATTCTAATACGCGGCTATGACAAGGTACTTGATGCCATTCATTGTTTTCAAAGTAGAATGAATCACCTTGAATTTCCAGCATGTTGGTTTCTGGGTCGAAGTTGGTCGCGAATTTACGACCGTGATCGCCAGCATTGACATCCATTACATCAATGGAGTCAATCTCGTCAAACAGGTGTTTGTGCGCGTAGGTAGCAAACACACTGACCACGCCTGGATCAAAGCCTGCGCCGAGAATACCTGTGATACCAGCCTGCGCGAATTTCTCACGAAATGCCCATTGTGGATCGTACGCTTCTGGTACTTGTTGGCCTGGGCTGCATAAATCAGTGGCAACCGAGGTATCTAAATAAGCCGATTTGGTTTGATAACAGGCTTCCATGATGGTGACATTCACCCACGGCGGCCCTGCATTAATGACCAGTTTTGGCTGTACTTCTTTAATCAGTTTAACTAATGCGTCTAAATCGTCGGCATCCACTTGTGCTGCCGTGATACTTGCATTTTTGTCTTTTTGATTATCGCGTAACGCAATAGATGAAATGATCTTTTCACACTTCTCAATATTGCGCGAGGCGATGGTAATATCACCAAAAACATCGTTATTTTGAGCACATTTATGTGCAATTACCCATCCGACCCCGCCGGCTCCTATTTGTAAAACTGACATAGTATTTCCTAAAAATTATTTAAGCGCTTTCGCAAATTTGACGATCTTATCGAATAGCTCGTTAAAATTGTTCAGTGTTAAACAAGGGTTTAAAATGGTGAGCTTTAATGCAGCTTGACCATCTACGGTTGTTTCCCCTAAAACCGCTATACCTGCTTTTAGCAATTGCACCCGTAATTGACGGTTAAATTCGTCAATGTTATTTGAGTTGCATTGGCCAACGTAGCGAAACAGTATGGTTGATAAAGGCGGCTCGGTTAATAACTCAAACTCAGGGTGGGCGTTGACCAAAGCCGCCACTTGCTGAGATTGTGCCAACAAGTGATCGATCATGGCTCCTAAGGTGTCACTGCCCACCGCCCGTAGCGTCATAAGCACTTTCAATGCATCAAATCGACGTGTGGTCGAGATGGTTTTGTCCACCAAGTTTGGCAAGTCATCACTTTCACGGTTTAAGTAGTCAGCATGGTGCAATAAGTACTTAAAGTTAGACTTATCTTTAAGCATGACTGCACTACAACTGACTGGTTGAAACCACAGTTTGTGAAAATCCACCGTGATCGAATCCGCTGTTTCAATCCCCGCTAGGCGTGTTTTAGCTTGACTTAACATCAAGGCACCACCATAAGCCGCGTCAACATGGAACCAAATTTTGTATTGGTCAGCCAGTTCACGGATGGCTGTCAGGTTATCAATGGCGCCATGATCGGTTGTGCCAGCCGTGCCAACAACAACAAATGGGATCAGCTCAGCTTCTTTTAATTGCGCTAGGGTGTCAGATAACGCACTGATAATTATTGTGCCATCGCGGTTGGTTGGCACACGCACCACTGCTTCCTCACCTAAGCCCATGATAGATGCTGCTTTTTTAACGGTGAAATGGCTTTTGGTTGAACATAAGATACGCAATTTACTGGCGTATTCCGGTAACCCATCTTTTTGAATGTTATGACCGGACATCACATCGGCAGCCCAATCGCGTGCCATCAACAGCGCCATGATGTTACTTTGGGTGCCACCACTGGTGAATACCCCATCACTGTGTTGGTCAAAGCCAAACTTGTTGCATAACCAATCCGTGACGTATTGTTCAACGTAAGTCGCTGACGCTGATTGATCCCATGAATCCATCGATTGGTTTTGCGCAGCAATAAAGTTCTCGGCAGCAATACCCGCAATCAGGGGAGGCGTATGTAAATGAGCAATACAGTCAGGGTGTTGCACAACAATGGCATTGCGGGCAACGATTTCGGCGGTTTCCGCAATCACTTGTGATAAGGGAGCAACCTGTGCTTGGTCTAAGGACAAATTATACACGGCTTGTTGCAGTGTATTGGCGTCCATCGCAGAGTAGGGCTTTTCGGTTGTTTCAAATAACTGCACAAGTTGTGCAACACTTTGCTGCATTGCGTCACGGTAGCTGTCGCTACCGTGTTGGCCAACTTGAATAAAATGTTGTTGCCAATTATTCACTTAACTTACTCCGCGCACACTTTAACTGCTTCAGCAAATGCCCATGCTGCATAGTCAATTTGTTCTTCGTTAATGATCAAAGGAGGTAAGAAACGTAATACCGCGCCGTGACGACCGCCTTTTTCAATGATCAAACCACGCTCTAGGGCGGCGCGTTGAATACGCGCAGCTAGTTCTGGGTTAGCTAGTGGCTCACCTAAAGCATTGACTTCACCCGGTTTAACGATTTCAATGCCTATCATTAGGCCTTTACCGCGTACTTCTGCAATACACGCTTGTTCAGCTTGTAATTCGTTAAGTTTCTCGGTTAAACGCTGACCCATGTTCAGGGCGTTTTCAACCAGATTATCGCGCTTGATTATTTGTAGGGCTTTTGTGCCGGTGGCCATGGCTAGTTGGTTTCCACGGAACGTCCCGGTATGTTCACCGGCATTCCAGCGGTCAAATTTTTTCTTAAATACTAAACATGACAGGGGTAGACCACCACCAATGGCTTTAGACATGATCACGACATCTGGCTCAACCCCTGCGTATTCAAATGCAAAGTTACGGCCCGAACGACCAACACCACATTGAATTTCATCGAAAATCAATAGAATACCTAGCTCTTCGGTAATGCGTCTTAACTCTTTTAGCCAAGTAACAGAGGCAGGAATAACACCGCCTTCACCTTGAATTGGCTCAAGGATGATAGCCGCTGGCTTAACAATACCGCTTTCTTGGTCATGTAATACCGATTCAATATAGCGAATAGAGGCTTTATCACCGGCTTCACCGCCTAAACCAAACTTACAACGCAATGAGTATGGAAACGGGAAGAAGTGCACGTCAGACATCAGACCTGTGCGACGCTCTTTCGCGTTTAGGTTGCCTGTTAATGCCAGTGAACCATTAGTCATACCGTGGTAAGCGCCGTGGAAAGAGGCAATGGTGTTGCGACCTGTGTAAAGTTTAGCGAGCTTGATCGCCGCTTCTACCGCATCGGCTCCTGATGGACCACAAAACTGAATACATGCTTCTTTGGCAAATTCAGATGGCAAAAAGTCCATGACTTCCTTGATGAAGGCATCCTTGGTCGGTGTTGTTATATCAAGGGTTTGATAAGGCACGCCCGAATTTAATTTGGCAATGATTTCCTGATTAATTTCAGGGTGATTGTAGCCCAGCGGTAATGCACCGGCTCCCGCTAAACAATCTAGGAAAGTTTGGCCTTTAGTATCTTGTACCAGCACCCCTTTTGCGTGCCCAATAGCAATCGGGAAACGTCTTGGGTAAGAGCGTACTTCTGATTCATAGTGCTCCTGGCTTAACAATACATTATCTGGTGTTAAGTCATACACTTCTTTGAATTCAGGGATCATTTGGTCTTGGATTAGCTCCTCAACCCCTAGGTTAACAACGTTATTCATACTGGTTTATCCCAACAATAAATTTTTTGTGCTAATTGCCTGCCAATGTAGGTATCGGCAATTAGCGAATAAAAAGGAAAACCCCTGCATAAAGCAATGCTTATCACAAAGCGATACAGAAGGGAGAAATTTAAATTGAGTAAGGGGCGATCAAGGCTCTGGCATCAGGCAAAATAGACTGATGGCCGGATATAGGTTGGTCTGTTGAGAGATCATAATCATTTCGGGCTCCTAAATCTGTTAATGATAGAGCTGGAGTCATCCAGTCCGTTCACTATCCCTACTATTACGGGGGCTGGTTACCCCATACCGATTATCTTGTCTGTGCAGATTAAGGCCGCACAGCAAGGGCTGCTCATTTTATCACCAACTTGACGTTTATCAAGCTAAGCGATCTTCCTATCTCACACTTTTTCGTCGTTAAGATTAACATGACGGATGTTAAAAAGCGGCGCAAAAATACCACATATGACTAAATGTGCAAGTATATTTTTAATAGAAACGAGAAAAATTTACGTTAAAAATAGTAAGCTCAATTATCCCTTATGTTTCATAGGGTTATGCTAGGTTGCTGGCGAGGGAAAATGGGATGTTTAGACGGCCAAAATGATTCGCAAAAGAAATGATAAAGCTAACCTTAGGTTAGCTTTATCTGCGAGGGTAAAATTTAAATGCCAAGCTCGTCGAGTAAGTCTTGATCTATGTCCACCGTAGGCGCCGGTGCTGGTTTAGATTGTGATGCGGCTGAATTTTGTGTGTCGTTAATGATTTGGTCAGGATCAATATCGTCCTGAGGATCCACATCGTGCAGTTTAATAAACTCGGTTTTATCCATCGCCAGTTCAAGATAGAAGATATTATGCTTGGCTGTGGTAAAGGTGACGCGGCGCGCTTGTGGGCGATCTAAGTTCGTATCGATTGACACCACCACTTGTTTATTAATGGTTAGCATCTTAGGTTGGTTTTGGGTTATGGAAGTATGTAGTTCTTTACCAATGGCACCAGTGAAGTCACCCACAATTTGGTTCATCAACTCGCCCATGACATTACCAACGTCGTCGGAGGTATGCATGGTGGCCAGTTCCTCTTTGGGGATCCCCATATTCACCATGTAATTGTGGTAAATCTCCAGTGCGGCTGCGGCAGAGAAGTTGATCAGGACTAAGCCTGAAAAGCCGCCATCAAATAGCACAAAACAGCCTATATCGGGTTTAAGACAGGTTTTGTTTATTTTTTGTACCATGGCTGAATAGTTAATATCGCTAGCTGTTGCACTGGACAGCACGCTGGTAACGGATTTACATAACACCAACAGTATGTCGTCTGTGGTTACTATTTCTGTTTTTCTCATTTATCTTCCCGTATCAGCTGTTTATTAATGATCTAGGTATTTATATATGTCATCTAGGCGTAATTGGGAATGACTAAATTGACATTCTGCTACCTTTGTCTCTTGTTATATTAGGTAAGCACACAGTTTTTGCCTTATTAAGCGCCATGATTTTATTTCTTTGTGATTTTTTCGCCAACGTGGATGGGCTGTCATCGCGATCGTGTCATCATCCCTATTTGCACTAAAATCAGCGATTGAATCTCAATCTTTAATGAGTATCCTAGTGCTGATAGCAATTAAGGTAATGAGATGAAAGATCAGAAGTTAGCTTGCCAAGTTACGCTCCTTGGCCACTTAGTGTCAAAACAAAACACGGTACGCTATTTTGCTGATGGCACCGCGATATTACTACTGGATATAGTGGTCAAGAAAACCTGGACATCAGCCCAAGGTGAGCAAAAGATCCAAGAGAGCTTTTTCACCGTTCGCGCCCTTGACCAATTAGCACAAGAGGTGGCCTTAGGCCTACAAGCCGGCGATGCTATTTTTGTGCAAGGCATCCTCGGCAAGTATTTGGATGCAACCCAAATTCGTATCGCGGGTAAAAATAACCTGTATTGGAATCAAGCTTATTGCTGCGGTGAAGTGGTGAAGATTGAGCACCTTAAAACCGTGAACGATCTTGATTACACGAAAGTTCACCTGCAACTTGAACATCACCAAATGGAAGTCAACCTGCGGGGTAAAACCGCGAAATTAATGCGTGATAAATTGAGTTTACAAAGCCATTTGTTAGTTGAAGGCGCGATAAGCTCAAAGTCAACTAAGGTAAAAGATGCCTTTGAGCGTCATTATTGGTTAGATGGCCATACTTGTGTTTGTTTTTAGCTTGATGCTTTCGGAGTTAAGCTTGGCTCGGATAGGCCTGCTCTAAGCCAAGGTAAACTTCCTTGGCAAACTGAGTGGATTGACTATCGAGTCGATTTAAAATGTCCATTAAATGCTCGTTATCTTCACGACCATGCCAAATTTTTATGTATTCACCGGTTTGATAACCGTGATTTTGGCGAAACAAATTCAACGTATTTTTACCCACATACATACGGTAGAGTTGGTCAAAAGAAAGGCCAATTTGCGCCATGCAGCCGGCAAAAGCGTAACCATCAAAACGTTGTTCGGCCACGGCTGCACTGGCAAGCTGCTCTAGAGTTTGAGGGAAATCCGCTGCCGTTTGTGGCTCACTGAGCTCAAGGGCCAATTGCTGGGCAATCGCCTCAAAAGTCGTGATGCCATCAATGCGCATACTCAAACCAAAGTGAAATATATCGACCAGCTCTAACATCACTTGCTCGGTATCCGGCGTTTGCTTTTTCCACCACTTCCAGCCGTAGTGATCCAGCATTTCTGCGCACTCAACCCAAATAGCACGGTGCCAAGCAAAGCCTTGGTCAAACCATTGTGGGTGTACCTTAGTGTTCATTTTATGCTGCATGTCTAGCATTTGCTGAATTTGACTCGTTGTTGCGCTGGCGCTCATGGGGGTTCCTTGTGTTGATTCTAATTCGTCTAGTGGCGAAAAGGTGGTATTGTTACGTCAGAAAGGGCATTAAGCAAATAGTTTCAAAAAGGAAAAGAAGTGGCAGTGTTTTCGGCTTTACAAGATCGTATTAAATCATGGCTCTCACCCCAAGATTTGATTGAGCCAACTCAACAAGCATGGATAGAACAAATGATGGGCGTTTTTTCGCAATATGCGCAATCCCATCAGTTTAAAGCTAAGCTGATCACGCCCACGGTGACCGATTTTCCTTCTAAGGCCACTTCGGCCAATGAGTTAGCGCAAGCAACCTTAAGTCAGTTGCAGCTGTATTTTGGTTTGAGCCAACAAGGGTTTGCCATCAGGCCGCCTGTGAATTACCAAACGCCATACAGCGCCCAGTTAACCGAACCTATGGTCGTCAATTCATCCCACAACGTGTTAACGCAGCCGGTTTATATTGATTACCATCCTGGCCACTTGAATAACCCCAATGCCTTGGTATCCGTGTTTGCCATTCAGTTATGCCAATGGTTGATGTCATCGCCTTTACTTGCACAAGGCGCAGGTGATGCTATGCGTGAACAAGCCACCGAGCTGTTAGCCATTAGTTTAGGCGCAGGTGTGATGGTGGTAAACAGTGCCTTTACCTTTCGTGGCGGCGGCTGTGGCAGTTGTCATAATACTAAACTCGGCCGTCAAGCCATGTTATCGGAGGCTGAAGCTTGTTATGCGCTAGCCTTGTTCTGCTATCAAAACAACATTGCCCTTGCTCAAGTTAGGCCGCATTTGAAACCGCATTTACGAGGGATGTTAAAACAAGGGCATCAACAGGTTTTACGTTTTCGCGCCAAGCCCACACCCACGGTCAACCGCCTCAGTGAAAATTAGGAGAATATGATGAAACATAAGTGCAAACAGGGGGTTACCGCTGCCGTGTTAGTGGCTGGATTAGCTGGTTGCAGTGACGATGTGGGTAAGGTGAGTTTAGGTTTGTTTACCACCAAAGATGTCCACATCGAAGCATTAAGCGACCCTAAAATTCCGGGCGTGACATGCCATCTGAGTCATATAAAAGCAAACTTAGATTTTGCCGACCCATCGGATATGGGCATCGCTTGTCGACAAACCGGGCCTATCACCTTGGCGCAAATTAACCAAATTGATAAATCTAAAAGTGGCGAGGTGGTTTTTACCGCTTCAAAAAGCATACTTTTCAAAAGCTTAAAAGTACGCAGGTTATTTGATGCCGAACATCAAACCTTGCTTTACCTCAGTTATTCAACCAAGGAAATGAACGGCAGTCACAAGCATTCATTATCAACCGTGCCGTTATACGGCAGTGATGCTTGGCAAGGGCCGAGCCAACAACAATGACAAAACATGCAGTACAACAGCTTTATAAGCAGCGCATGGCTCGAGTTACTCGGCCTTATTTAGCCCGTGGTGCAAACGTCGTCAGGTGCCCCAAGTGCATGATCAATCTGCACTTATGTATATGTGAATATCGACCTAAGATCGACAGTCAAGCGGCCTTCTTATTGGTTTTTTATGACGACGAAGTCCTTAAACCCAGCAATACGGGGCGTTTAATTGCGGATGTTGCCGCTGATTGCCATGCCTATATATGGTCTAGAACCGAGCCCGATGCGGCCATGCTGGCCTTATTACACGATGAGAAGTATCAACCCTATGTCGTGTTCCCGCAAGAATACTGCCAACCGGAAAGGGTAGTGCATAAGCCCCTTGTATCTAATGACAAGATCCCCTTGTTTATTTTGCTCGATGCCAGTTGGAGTCAAGCGCGTAAGATGTTTAAGAAAAGCCCCTGGCTTGATGATTTTCCTGTGTTGGCTTTCACCCCTGAGTTAGTGTCGCGTTACCTGATCCGAAAAAGTGTGCAAGACCATCAATTGGGCACGGCAGAAGTGGCGGCATTAGTCTACGACAGCTTAGGCGAGTCTAAAAACAGTGCCATTATGAATGCGTGGTTTGATGTGTTTAAAGAGCATTATCTAACCGGAAAAAAGCAGCGGCAACTTCCCAAGCCGGGTGCAGTGGCTCAACTTGAAACCGTTTTAAATTCTTAAGCTTGTACTGTGGGGCCAGCTTTAGGCTCCCATGGCTTTGATATGATCCAACCAATGGGAATACACGAATTGTTATGCCATCATGCTTATTGTCGATATATGGGGCTCACTTTGTCAGAGACACGCACTGTTCAATTACACTTGCGCTGTCGGCTTGTCACAAAAAATTTAAATCAGCGTCATTCGTTTGAAATCAACACGCTAAGAGGGTTGTTTATTAAATAGACAAAATTGATTAATTAGTACGTTGGCAGGGGTGAGTTACTCGTCTATTTTGAATGTTACGGCCTAATTTGGCCAAGGGTAACAGGTTGCCTAATGTTGGGAAGGCACTTGTTAATATTCATCTTTGTGGAGAAATTAATAATGCGTACAACACATAAGCTTTCCGATGCCTTGATCATGCTACACACCCAAAAACAAACCAAAGGAGGGTGGTTACAAACCTATGTGATCCCCCATTCCTCGGTCAAGGTTTTACAAATTTGTACGCCAACACCACAAAAAGACCAAACCATGTGCTGTTTATCTTGTTACTTTAATCGTAAAACCTTTAAAAACGGCCAATGTTACGGCGAGATAGACAGAGAGCACTTTGTTATTCACTAACTCCCGTTCAAAAAAGAGAAGGGAGCTTAGGCTCCCTTCTTGCTGTTTAGCTGCGGCTGGTGACTTCTAACAAATGATAACCAAAGTCTGTTTTTACAGGACCTTGCACCGTATTGACTGGGGCACTAAAGACCACTTTATCAAATTCTGGCACCATCATACCGGGAGCAAATTCACCGAGCTCACCCCCTTGGGCACCCGATGGACAGTTAGAGTGTTGCTTGGCAAGTTGGCCAAAATCAGCACCGGCTTCGATTTGTGATTTTAGTTCGTTACATTGCTGTTCGGTGTCGACCAAAATATGGCGTGCTGTGGCTAATGGCATGGCGTGTTTCTCTTGTTTATGAATGTAAAAAAAGTGTACCCGATTTATTGGCTATTACCAACTTATCCATCAAGAAACGCAGTATAGCCTCTTGATCTTATAGGCTAGTTTATTGATATCTGTCTTGATAATAATGCTTACGGCAAACAGAAATGTATTTGTCATTACCGCCAATTTCAATTTGGTTTCCCTGCCTAAGGACATCACCTTGTTCGTTGACGCGCACCACCATATTGGCTTTACGGCCACAGTGACAAATGGTTTTTAACTCGACCAATTTGTCAGCCCACGCCAACAAGTATTGGCTGCCTTGAAATAATTCCCCGACAAAATCGGTGCGTAATCCGTAACAAAGGGTCGGGATGGCGAGTTCATCAACGACTTGGGTTAATTGCTTCACTTGCGCTTTAGATAGAAACTGACTTTCATCTATCAATAGACAATCGATTTTTTGCTGCTGATGTAATCGTTCAACCTCAGTAAATAGATTGGTTTCAGCATCAAATACATGGGCCGGTTGACTCAGTCCAATCCGCGAGGCAACTTGGCCAACTTGTACCCGATCATCAATAGCTGCGGTAAAAATTTGACTGTTTAAGCCACGCTCATAATAGTTATAGGCTGATTGCAATAAAGACGTTGATTTACCTGCATTCATGGTGGAGTAATAAAAATACAGCTGGGCCATGGGAAAACACACCTTGGTAAAATGAGCACGGATTTTACCTCAAATAGTCTGAGGTAAACACTGATCCCAAGCAGGAAACACTAAACTAGCGATAATGGACTTTATCTTGCTCTATCTGGCGTATCAGGCTGCTTTCATCAACCGTTTGGTGCTGGCCATATTGGTCAAAACTCACTAATTCGGCTAGGGGTTTTCGTGTCGCCCAACCCTTAGTTGCCAGCTCGGGTTGGTCATAAAATTCACTGACATAACCGACACATAAATACGCAATAGGGACAACATGTTCTGGCAACCCTAAGATGCGCTTCATGGCTTGCTCATCAAGGATACTGACCCAGCCAACACCTAAGCCTTCGGCTCTTGCAGCCAGCCAGAAATTTTGCACCGCACATACCGAGCTATATAGATCCATGGTGGGAATGGATGTTTTACCCAATACCACGGGGCCGCCACGCTGGCGATCGCAAGTGATGCACAGATTAATGGGGGCTTCCAGAATACCTTGCAGTTTTAGTGATGAGTAAAGCGTGCGCTTTTCTCCTTCGAATAAGTTTTGGGCTTGTTCATTGGCTTTAACAAATTCTTGGTGTATTTGCGTTTTTACATCATCGGATTGGATCACAACAAAGTCCCATGGCTGCACAAAGCCCACCGACGGTGCATGATGCGCGGCATAAAGCACACGGCTCAGTACCTCATCTGTTATGGGCTTTGGCGTGAATTGTCCGCGCACATCGCGCCGACCAAAAATGGCTTTATAAACGCCCGCTAAGTGCTGCGCATCAAACGGGCCATTGTCGTTTTTATCCATCACTTCCTCTTCAATTAGAACAGCATAAATACCTGCGCATTTTAAAAGAGTTCAAGCTATAATGCGCCGAAAATTGTAGATAGGTGTAGAACATGGCAAAGACAGGAATAACGAACTCATTACAGGTGATCAAATTGGTCCCTTTTGGTGCCTACCTTGATGCAGGTGATCTGGGTGAAGTGTTATTACCCAATAAGTTCATGCCTAACGATTGCGAGGTTGGCGATTGGCTTGATGTGTTCCTGTACACAGATTCAGAAGACATGATCATTGCCACCACGCAAAAAACCTTGGCTCAAGTGGGTCAGTTTGCTTATTTAAAAGTCGTCGCCAACAGTGGCCCAGGTGCATTTTTAGATTGGGGCTTAGACAAAGACCTGTTAGTGCCTTTTAACCAGCAACGCACGCCGATGGAAGTGGGCAGAAAATACGTCGTGTATGTTTATCGTGATGAACAAACTCAGCGCCTTGCAGCCACCACTAAGCTAGATCGCTTCCTAGACAAAAAACAGCCGCGTTTCAAAAAACACCAACAAGTGGATGTCATTATCGCCCAGCGAACAGATTTAGGTTACAAAGCGGTCGTTAATAATGCTTTTTGGGGCGTGATTTACAATAATGAAATTTTTAAGCCCATCCGCGTGGGTCAACGCCATCAAGCGTTTATCAAACAAGTGCGTAATGATGGCCGCATCGATTTAAGCTTGCAACCACCGCAGCACGAAATAGTCGATCAACTCAGCCAAGCAATATTGAATCACCTTGAGCAAAACGGTGGCAGCAGTAGCCTCAGCGACAAAAGTGATCCGCAAGTGATTTCTCAGCATTTTGGGGTGAGCAAAAATGCCTTTAAACGCGCCATTGGTGGTTTGTTTAAACAAGGTAAAATTGCGTTAAGTAAAGAGGGAATGAAGCTGCTTGATTAAAGGCGCTAACCTTTTCGTCGGTCTCCCGGTGCTTGCGCAATAGCACCGTAACCGCGCCAAACATTACGACAACGCTGACGATAATTCTCGGGAATACTGCTCGAGAATTTTAATTCGTAACCTTTACCCCTGCGCACCGCGTAAACGTCACCACTCACCAAGCTCGATGTAAAAATGCGTTTTAATTCGGTTTGAAAATACGCCGGCATCGCTCCTCTTTTATTATTAAGTTTGCCTTGGTTAAGTTTAACCCAAATCGGAGCGGTGATTTTTAACAGCATAATCTTCCT
Source organism: Motilimonas eburnea (assembly GCF_021295345.1). Lineage (GTDB taxonomy): Bacteria > Pseudomonadota > Gammaproteobacteria > Enterobacterales > CBDFNC01 > Motilimonas > Motilimonas eburnea. The sequence continues at coordinate 247,528 of NZ_JAIMJB010000002.1, read as the reverse complement.
TTTGTTTTCGGCGCAATTTCGCCATTAGCGTAACGTTCCCGAGGTATAAATGGATAAGGTGGTTAAATCACTATGACCGGCATTTTTCATCACGGTTTGCAGTGATTGATCTTGTGCAATGGCATGGCTTATTCCCGTGTGCCTAAGGGAATGTACACTAAAGCCACTTAATTCTTGGGCTTCATAAGGGTGAGTTTCGGTCATGGCCTGCGCCGTTATCTGAAAAACGTCATTAACTATGCCGCGTATCGCCTCTACACCAAGTTGTGCTTGCAATATACCTTTTTCCCGACCATGAGTACCAGCCTGATGACGCACAAAAAGCGGTATTGCTTCATTGGGCAGGGGTAAGGGCGATAAATTCAGCCATGTTCGGTACTGTTTCAACATCTCCAAAACCGCTGGCGGGCAGGGCACCTGTCGGCTTTTACCTCCTTTACTCTTAGGGATATGAAACACCCAAACACCACTGCGATGTTTTTTAAAATGACTCATTAATGGCGTAAAACCGGGTCTTGCAGCTATTTCCGATACCCGAGGATAAAGATGATACAGCATTGTAAACAATAACTTAGTTCGCATATGCTTGTCGGGTTCTTGGTTTGCCAATTGTGTTATCGTGCCCTTAACCCATTGCCATTGTAACTCACTCAACCCCTTGTCGGTTTCTTCCGTTTCGGCCACTCGGGTATTGTTCACATTCAGCCGACGTAGTAGCACCGCCGCTGGGTTTTTCTCCATGTATTCCACATCGGCCAAAAACAAGAAAAAACCACTCAGTAGGGAGAGCTGCGCCTTAAGGGTCGCTTCTTTTCGAATATAGCCATGCTCACCGCGAAGCACAAAAGGGCACCACTTAGGATTGACTTGTTGCTCACCGGTTTGTTTATCCAACACAAAATATGGGTAGGAGGTAGGGGCAATCAGCTCTGTGGGTGGATCATTACAAAAATCAACAAACTTACGCAATAAGATACGGTCTACCTCTGCCAAGCTCACACCTTGTACAAACCATAGCCAGTTGAATAAGGTATTGAGCTCACCGCGGATAGATTTAAAGTTATTAGCATTAAAGCGGTTTTCAGCCAAATACTCGATCGCCAAGCTATAACTGTAACTGGCGTCAGCGATGGTATGGTCTAAGGTTGTTATTTGAGTATTGATTTGTGCAATGCCAGCATCTAATTGATCAGCATGGGGGAACAAAGGAATAAATGACACCATAGCCTAAATTGAACTTACCCGTATAATTAGCGTTATACGGATAATAACTGTATATACATACAATATCCATTGCTTCATGCAAAATTACATATCCTAGATCATGGTGCTTTAACTACGAAAACTTTAAAAACGATTAATACGACACAAAAATGACTACTAATCATACAGACAGACGTCATTACAGCATAAAAGTGTGATCTCTATTTTTTCGCATTGCTACGTGAAATTTATGCCTTCCATAAAGGTAACCTAAGCGATATTTCTCATAGGACCGCTACAATTTGTTCTCTTCCTTTTAAACTTTCACAATACTTGTCATGGTGTAAAACTCTATCAATTTTATTTTTTTCTTCCTGATGTATGTTTTTTATATCATCAATGTATTTTTCCAGTTCTCTTACTGTTTCACCCTGATCGGCCATGCTTAACAAGGGGCGATACACTTGGTGATGCAAATCGAGCATTTCTTCCATTTCCTTTAATGTTGTAAATGCCAGTCCATAACAAGTTAATTCGTATTCAATCCTTGTGGTCTTCTTAAACCAATAAGAAGTAATAAGAATCGTTTTTAAACTAAAAAAGTGATTAGACATTAATTGCCAAGTTTGAAGTAATTCTTCTTTCTCATCATATCCATAGGTAAAATTAGAAAAACGTTCCTTGAGCATGACTACTAGCCAGTAATAATTTTCCAATGTAGTTAGTATTTGTTGGCAATTTAAAAAAGTCATATCGGGTTTAACTGGTTTTTCCGTTGACTTTGCCCCGAAGAGTGTCTCTGGATACATTTTCTTTGCAATATAAGCTGTCTGGTAAGAGATTTGAATCGGATTGCTCGTGGAACCAACGCGGCATTTCAGCTGAATATCCTGTAAATCAGATACTAATTTTCGGATCGTGATATATCGTGCCATATGATCAGTTCTGTTATTTTTCTTTCCTATACCAACTAAATACCGAGCAAACTTAATACATGCGATTACCAAGAGCAGAGACATCGTGATGGGATAGAAAGTATCAATCTGCTTCAGAGACTGGAGCAAGATAGTAAAGGTCAAAATATCAAAATGATCCCGCACCAAGAATAGCTCATACAAGCAAGAAAAAAGAAGTAAAATACTCATCGCACCGATTTGGAGCCTTGCACCCATATTGGTATAACCCTCATTAATTAACCCAAAACATAGTAACACACTCAACCTAGAACGCCGAATGGTCACTACATTAACTGCGCATTATGTATATTATGTTAAATAGCTAATCTGTTCAGGGTCGGTAGCGGCTGTTTTGTGTTAAACATCATTCAATTTGAGATTTGCGGGTTTTGTGAGATTTGTCGGTGTTGGCTAATCTACTGTTGTGTGCTAACCGTTACTCTTATCTATGCTTGATACTGGCTCCTACGTGAAATCTAGGCGGCATTGCATTACCCAGATAACTCATTGAGATTTCACGTAGCACGCGATTATGCGCTTTGTGCCTTGGGGCTATTTCCACTTTTTCTTTAACTTCCCATGTGGCGATATCTAATCAGCTACCTAGGCGCTACATGTGAGCAGAGTCATCCTCGCATTAGGGTTATATCTGCCGGATATGGCTGGCTTATCGATCACCTGCGTGGTTTTGTAGTAACAGGTTTTGTGCTTGCTCACGCGTTATCCAACGCTCACTATTGTCTCATTTACGCCTTGGCGGTACAGTAACCCTTTGATACTAAATATATGGTGAGCCATTGAAAACCATCTTTAAAGCATTAGCTCTGGTCTTGATAACGTATAGGGGGTAACCATCCCCCAAACGAAGGTCAAACAGTAACATTAACTGGATTTAGGTTACTCGTTGAAAATTATTCTTAAAGTCTTAGGTTTGCTTTTTTTGGTGGTGCTGATTATGACTATTTTTGTCGGCATTTCAGCCCATTATCTCGGCGTCATAGGTACTGTTTACAAGCGTGTTGATTTTAACAATTACGATCGTACCTACTCACCAACATTAATGAAAACAAAGTGCCGTCGTCTCGGTAATGAGTTTAAACTATTACATCAGCGGACTAGCGGCATCAATCCCGATGACTTCAATCTTAGTTTTTGTAAGTGGGGCTTTGACGAAAGTTTATCTGGTTACATATACCCTAAAAACAACCCAAGATTACGGGTGTTCTGGATAGAAAAAAACGGGCAGCTAGCCTACGATCAGCAATTTCACCATAAACCTTCGCTCACATTCATGGTTAGTCAGTAGTCCCCCTAATGCATCTTTAAAGCCAAGCCCTAACACAGGCCGAGAGTCGAGTACGCTTCTCGATGGTTTTCCTCAGAGACTCACTGCGTCTCGTTTTACCGTTTCTTGCTATTACTTTTACGACTTTGACTATCTCAACTACACTCAGTTTATGTCTTTTTTATCAATAACATTATGAAATCAGCCAAGTTACCCGATAATGAATTAGAACGATTGCAAGCCTTGTATCAATATGATGTGCTTGATACCGAAGCTGAGCGCGTGTTTGATGATTTAACCGAGCTGGCATCGCAGATTTGTGAAACGCCCATTTGTTTGATTAGCTTGGTTGATCCCGACCGGCAATGGTTTAAATCTAAATTTGGCTTAGATGCTCAGCAAACCAGTCGTGAAATCGCCTTTTGTTCCCATGCGATTTTGCAAGATGAGTTGTTTGAGATCCCCAACGCATCGGAAGATGAACGGTTCTTTGATAATCCCTTGGTTACAGGTGCACCCGATATTCGCTTTTATGCGGGCATGCCATTGAAAACACCGTCTGGCCATAACATAGGAACCCTGTGCGTCATTAGTGAAAAACCCAAAGTCCTTACTAAACAGCAGCGTAGCGCGTTAATTATCCTCGCCCGTGAGGTCATTTCTCAGTTAGAGCTGCGTATCCAAAATAAAAAGCTCGCCTTGGCCAATAGCTTTAAAACCCAGTTTCTCTCTAATGTTTCCCATGAGATCCGCACCCCGCTCAATGCCATTATTGGGCTATCGGACTTGTTGTTGCATCAGAAATCCTTATGCGATGTTGATCAACAAGCTAAAGAGTATATCCAGCAGATAGCCTTTAGCGGTGAACGCTTGCTGGGCATCATTAATTCGGTACTGGACTTAGGTAAAATTGAGTCGGGCAATATGGAGCTTGAGCCACAGTCAACGGATCTTGCTGAAGTCATGGATAAAAACATCGCCTTATTGAGTGTAAAAGCGAAACAAAAAGGGGTGCAGATTATTTCAACTAGCCGCTTAACGGCCCCTACCCTGGCTTTGATTGACGCCACTAAGTTGTCACAAATTTTTACCAACCTGCTCAATAACGCCATTAAATTCACCCCAGAAAATCGCCAGATATTTGTTAACTATTCAATTTATAACAATGAGTTAGAGATTGAAATAAAGGACCAAGGGGTGGGCATTAGCGAGGCTGACCAAGCTTCTCTATTTAATAAGTATGTGCAAGTCGGTAAACAAAAATCGGCTCAAGAAGGCACGGGGTTAGGCCTGTCCATCACCAAAGGTTTGGTTGAATTAATGGGCGGACAGATCACGCTAAGCAGCCGATTAGGTCAAGGCTCAACTTTTCGGGTTTGTTTGCCTATCGACTTGGTCGCTAGCCCAACGGTTTCACCTGCGGTGGCCCACCAAGGTGTGTTACCGAGCGATCTTAAGGTGCTGATAGTTGAAGATAACAAGGTTAACCAATTGGTGCTGGAAGCCTTGCTCGACCAACTTAATGTTAGTCATGACACGGTCGACACAGGTGAGGCGAGCTTAGTTCAGGCGCAGCAAAATCGTTATGATTTGATCTTAATGGACATTAATTTGCCCGGCATCAGCGGCCTTGAAGCGACCAAGCAATTAAAGCAAGCCCAACTTCCCAGTAAGATTGTCGCCCTCACCGCCGATGTGTTTTGTCGCAATGATGAAAAAGCCCTGTTTGATGATTTTTTAACTAAGCCGATCCAAATCGAGGGCTTACGCCAAGCCTTGCATAAGCTGTTTTAACTTGAGCTTAAGCTTATCACGCTGTTTTACGTGCTAATGCTTGCCCTGCCAGTTGTTCGATTAATGCATCTCCGGCAGGCCAATCGCCAAAGCCGGCTTCGGTATGAAAATGATCAGCACCTTTAAAAAAGGCCAGTTCACTGCCCCAACATTGAGCAAAATGTTCACTGACTTCAGGGCGCGCATGAGCGTCGTTGTCACTGTAAGCCAAGATGGAAGGAAACCATAACGCTTGTATGGCTTGTGGCCGCTGCACTTGAATGGCTTTAACGGCGCTGGCACTGTCGATATCAGCAGGGGCCACTAATAAAGCCCCGATGACGTTGGCATTGTTATGTTGCTGCGCCCACTGCACTATGGTGTTGGCACCGCAGCTGTGCCCCACTAGCACCACCTTGCCCGAGACTTGGCTTAAGGTTTGTTCTAACCCATCAATCCAAGTTTGGCGCACGGGAGACAACCAATCTTGCTGCTGTACGCGAACGGTATGTTTAAATTTTTTTTCGATGTAGGTTTGCCAGTGCTGCGGCCCTGCGTTGGTGTAACCGGGCACATTTACGATGGTGATGGTCATTGCTAAATACCGCGTTAAATTGATAATGAGGCGCGCCACTATTCTAGCAAGGCGCTCTAGCTTTGCCTAACCTTCTCTTTTTATTATCCAAATGGGGTCGTTGCCCTATCGTCTTAATTCTTGGCCAAATGGAATATTATTCTCCCTCACAATAAGCATGATGGCATAACTTTGTCGTGCTATTTCTCATTTTTTCTCAGGCACTTACTTGGGCGTTTTCCTGCACTCGTTAGCTGCTCGTCTTAGTACGACAAAGCATACGAGGATGAGGTGTAAAACAGAGATTGTCTCTGTTTCATAACACTGCTACTATTTACTGTATATTTATACAGGTTACATATCAATGCGAATAATCCCGATCAAAGTGGCCTGCGGGATCACCGGGTTTGAATCTCCAGCAGCCACCTATACCGAGCAAAAACTAAGTTTAGATGAACTACTCATTGAGCACCCCAATGCCACCTTTATTGGCCGAGCCTGTGGTGACAGCATGCGTAATGTCGGCATCATGGATAATGACATTTTAATTGTTGATCGCGCTTATCGTTATGGCCACCTTGATGTCATTGTGGCTAATTATAATAGTAACTTTGTTTGTAAAATCATAGACCTAAACAAGCGTATGTTGCTCTCAGGCAATGATGATGAACTGCCTGTCACCATTAGTGAACATGATGAGTTTTCCATTGAAGGCGTGGTCACCCGCTCTGTTCGATTACATAAGCCAAGCCATTTACTGCTGGAGTAAGCCATATGTATGCCTTAGTTGACATTAATGGTTTTTACGCAGCGGCTGAAGCCGTGTTTGACCTGTCATTGCGACGCCGACCTGTGATCGTATTAACCAATAACGATGGCTGTGTTTGCGCCATGAACAGTCGTGCTAAAGCCCTAAACATCCCCCGCTTTGCTCCATACTTTAAGGTCAAAGAGCTGTGTCAGCGTCATCAGGTGGCGGTGCGCTCAAGCAATTATGAGCTCTATGCGGATTTATCGGCGCGATTTAGTCAAACCTTAGCGCAGTTTTGCAGCAATATGCATGTGTATAGCATCGATGAAGTATTTCTCGATTTATCTGGCATGACAAGCCTGTGGCCCAACCAGGCCCAATTAGGTCACGCTATCAGGCGTTGCATCTGGACTCAGCTTAGGTTGCCTGTGAGTGTGGGCATTGCCAATACCCTGACGCTGGCCAAGGCGGCCAATCATGCCGCAAAGAAAGTCGCCGGCTATCAAGGCGTCTGCGTGCTCCACAGTGAGCAACAGCGCCAAGCTATTTTAGGGCAAATGAAGCTGGATGATGTCTGGGGCATTGGCCGTCGCTTAGCCAAAAAGTTACCCCTGCTACATATCAATAATGCACTGGATTTAGCCAGTATGAAGCCTGAGTTCGCCAAGGCTCAGGTCAACATAGAGCTGGCCAGAACGGTGCGCGAACTCAACGGCGAAGCGGTAAAAAGTTGGGATCACGTTCGCGCTAATAAGCAGCAAATATTTTCCACGCGCAGTTTTGGTGAACGGGTAACGGATAGCACGAGTTTAAATCAAGCCTTAGTACAGCACGGCGCCATCGCAGCCAAAAAAGCACGCCAGCAAGGCAGCTTATGCCATTACATGATGGCGTTTGCCGCCAATTCACCGTTTGATGCAAATCCCATGTCGTTTAAGGTTTTTCATCGTTTTAGCCAAGGCACGAATGACAGCACCACCATCGCCAACGCGCTAACGGCGCAGTTAGGAGCCTTATTTAAACCCAACGTGGCCTATTATCGCGTCGGGGTTGGCCTGCTGGAATTAGTCGACGAGCAGCAGCAACAATTAGATCTATTTTGTACCGAGCCCAGTCATCCCGCTTTAATGCGCTGTATGGATCAAATCAATCAACGTTTTGGTCAGGTGATGCAACTTGCCGGCGAAGGGATCAGCAAGCCATGGGCAATGCGACGCGCATTTTTATCGCCGCACTATACGACTCGCTGGTCCGATGTCCCTAAAATTCGCTGCTAAATAACCAAATCGCCAAAGCCCTTAGCCTAAGTTGTTTATCGAAGTATCGCTACATGACAGCAGCACCCACAGAATTAGGAACACCTCAATGGCCAACTGATTTGCTGTCGCGTTTTTGGCTAAACTAGGTAAAATGGAGTCAGTACGAGTCACATTGGAATGTTATTGTTATGTCATCATTAGCCGATCAATTACTTAAGTCTGGGTTGGTATCAAAGCAAGCCGCCCGCAGTGCACAGTCTGAAAAACGTAAAAAGCAAAAACAGAAAAAGAAAAAAGGCACCGTTGAAAAAACCGAACTTCAGCTCGAGCTAGAGCAAGCCGCCGCCGCACAAAAACAAAAAGACGAAGCCCTCAATGAAGCGCGCAAAGCCGCCACGGCCGAAAAAGAGCACCAAGAGCGCGTTAAACAAATTATCCTGCGCAATGCGGTTAAAGAGATAGAAGGCGAAGTGGAATACAAGTTTACCTATGACAAGGTGATAAAGTCCTTGTGGGTAACGGCAAAAATCCAACAAGATCTAGTGAAAGGTTTGTTAGCCGTGGTCACCTTCGACGAACGTTTTTACGTGGTACTTGATCAAGTGGCCCAGCGCCTTAACACGATTGATAGCGACGCCGTCGTATTACTCCATGAGAAAAGCGCCGCGACACAAGCAGAAATTGAAGAAGAAGATCCTTACGCAGGTTACGAAATTCCTGATGATTTAATGTGGTAATCCCGTGTAGTGGCTAGCAAAACTGCGCCCGGCAAAATAGCGGGCGCAGTGGTATCCATCGTCTTATTCAGGCTCGTCGGGATCGTCCATGGGCTCAAGGCTTAACGATAAACCAGACGAGGTTTTCATCGTCTTATCATCCTCTTGGGCAACCTCTTCTTCACCTTGACCTTTATGATGCAATTTAAAGCGCAGACGCAAGTTATTAGGCGAATCAGAGAACTTGATGGCTTCTTCTTCGCTGATGCGACCTTCTAGGGTCAAATCAAACAGCGCCATATCGAATGTTTTCATGCCCAATTCTTTGGACTTTTCCATTACCTCTTTGAGTAAGCCAAAATCCCCACGTTGCACCATATCGCGAACCGTCGGACTGCCTAACATCACCTCAACGGCCGCACAGCGTTTACCATCGACCGTTGGCACCAAGCGCTGCGATACAAAAGCACGCAAGTTGTTACCTAAGTCATTCAATAATTGGGGGCGGCGCTCTTCAGGGAAAAAGTTGATGATGCGGTCAAGGGCTTGGTTGGCGTTATTGGCATGCAAGGTCGAAATCGCTAAGTGGCCTGTTTCTGCAAAGGCGAGCGCGTGCTCCATGGTTTCACGATCTCGGATCTCACCAATCAGGATCACATCGGGAGCTTGGCGCAAGGTATTTTTTAATGCAGCATGAAAACTGCGCGTATCAACCCCTACCTCGCGTTGGTTAATAATACTCTTCTTATGTTGATGCACGTATTCGATAGGGTCTTCGATGGTAATAATGTGCCCGCCCTGGGTCGAGTTACGATGATCGATGAGTGCCGCGAGCGAGGTGGATTTACCCGAGCCGGTACCGCCAACAAATAACACCAAGCCCGTTTTCGTTAAGATCACCTCTTTTAATACTTCAGGCAACTTAAGATCTTCGAACTTGGGAATATCCATCTTGATATTACGCGCCACAATAGAGATTTCATTGCGCTGCTTGAAAATATTTACCCGAAAGCGACCAACACCGTGAACCGACAACGCCAAGTTCATTTCCAGCTCTTGCTCAAAGATTAACCGTTGTTCGCTGTCCATGATGGAATCCGCGATGGCTTGTATTTGCCCCGGCTCAAAACGGGTTTTATCGATGGGTTTTAAAACCCCTTGAAATTTACCGCAGGCGGGCGCCCCAGTAGAAAGGTAAAGATCCGAGCCGTCATGACTGGCTAAGATCTTTAACATTTGTTCAAATTCCATATATGACTCCACGCTTGAAAAAAGCGTTGTTTTTAATGATTATTTAACGGTATCCACCGATTTGATAAGCGCATCGAATTGTTGTTTAAACTTAAGCATGGCTTGCTCGGTTTCGGGGGTGAGTTGTGGGTTAGTTAATTCAATGGCATTACGCTCGGCCAAATGCAACTGCGCCAACGACGCCCCAAATTGCTCCTTAAACATCTGGTGATATTCACCCGATTGATAAACACGGTTCAGCCCCAACTCAATGCGTTTAGCAAGCTCAGGTTTTGCCTTATTAACAAAATAAAACAGTGGAAAAGGATAATAAATCATCATGTTGTCTTCGATGGCTAAGCCCTTATCGGGATGACTGGCAAACTCTTGCACGATTTCATTCGCGCCCCGCGAGAAACAATCGAACCGCCCCACACTGAGCTGGTCAAATAAGATCGCGTATTTGGTGCTTTTCCATAAGGTTAAGCCATTGGCCTCCATGATGGAGGTATCGGGCCAATCTTGATGTTGCCCGATCACCAATTTTGATTCGACGAGTTGATTGAGGTTGGCAATGCCATTAAACAAGGATTGTTTACCCTGTTGGATCAGGCAAACACGATAGCTTAGCAAGGTGCCCGTAACAGGAAATCGCACCGGAATAGCCACGGTTTCACGAAATTTATTGGGGCCAAACACAGCAACATCAATGTGCGGGCTTTGCGCTAAAAAGCGGATCACTCGCCCCTGCTCCATAGGCTCTGAAGGAACGAGTTCATAATCCCCGTATTCTGGCTTAGTCACATCCAGTGCTTTAATCAATAACTTGGGAACGATCTCATTGGGGTGGCTTAACAGCTGATCCCAAACCATAATGGTTTGCTTAGCATGCGCCATCGGCAACCCTAGCCAAAGGCAACACAAAAGAATAAGGAGGTTATAAGTACGCATAAATCACCTTCGTTAAACGAACCTTGCGAGTAAAGACTTGATCTAGCAAAAGCCAGCAGTCTATTAAATAATAGACCGTGACAACAGATCCTAGGCCTACACGGAGTAAATATCGTGATCTTACTGACAAAGCACAAAAAAACTGTGGCAAAATAGAGCCTTATTTATTCTTCATTATCAGCGCAAACAATCAAGGACCGCCATGCAACGTATTATTGCATTAGTCGAAGACGAACCAACGATCGCCGCTAATTATCAAGCTTCTTTTCAACGCTTAGGGTTTATCGTCAATGTGTTTGCCACTCGCAGCCAAGCTCTTAGCTACTTTGGTGAACGCGGTTTACCTGACTTAGCCATTATTGATGTGGGATTGGCTGACGAATATGAAGGGGGCTTTGACTTATGTCGGCAATTGCGTGAGCAATCGGCAACCTTACCCATCATCTTTTTAACGGCCCGTGACAGTGAACTGGATGAAGTATCGGGATTGCGCCTGGGCGCCGATGACTATTTAACCAAGGATATTAGCTTGACCCAAATGGTGGCCAGAGTAAAAGCCTTACTCAGGCGGGTTGATGCTCTTGAGCAACGAGGCAACCAAGATAACGACGTCTTGACACGCGGTGAGATGGAAATAAACAACCTCACCATGACCATTACTTGGCATCAACAAGCCGTTGAATTGACCCTCACCGAATTCTGGATAGTGCACGCATTAGCGAAGTACCCAGGCCAGGTGAAATCTCGCCAACAGCTGATGGACGCCGCCAATGTGGTGCAAGATGATAATACCATTACCACGCATATCAAGCGCATCCGTCGAAAATTCAAACACATCGATGCTGACTTTGATCATATACGCACGGCATATGGCATGGGCTATCGTTGGAGCGCTCAGTGAAACTAAAAACCCAGCTATTGCTGATATCCATTGTGATGCTGGGGCTACCTTGGGCAGGCTGCCAAAGTATCAAAGAAATCACCCAAGTATTGGCCACCAGCCAAGAGCAAATGCTCGCCAATTCCCTCAATAGTGCGGCATTAGTGCTAAAGCAACAGCCCAGTATGCTCAACCAACGTCATCCCAATACCTTTGGCGATGCGGTCTATGCAGTTAAAGCTAAAGACCAAGTGCAGCTAGATGGCTATGATAATGACTGGCAACAGCCCATCGCACCTGAGCTAAATTGGCCGTTTATGAACGCGAATATGTCGTTAGCGGCGCAATATCAAGGCGATGACTTGTTCCTTAAGATCCAGTTAATCACAGATAAGTCCGCCTTTAATCTGCCAGGAGCCAACGAATGGCAACAGTTACAACTTAAAGGATTAAGTGACCACAACGCGACCACCGTGTATGACATACACGTCGCCGGAGACGGCCAATTTATCATCGATGCTAGCGACAGCCCTAACGTCAGTCACCATCGTGCAAAAGGCTATTGGCGCACCACAGCTTGGGGGGCAAGTATCGAACTAAAACTGCCATTGTCTGATTTTAATCGGGGCCTCAGCCTTGACTGGCAACGCTTCGAACGCACCTTTAGCAAGGCCAATCAGGCCCATCCTTTGGCCGATGTCGAGGACAGTGTCACCAACCAACTCAGATCCAGTCTGGGCACCTTAGGCGGATTTCGACCGGTCTTGCGTCAAGATGATGAGATCACCCGCTTACTGACACCGTTGATCCAACAAGGGATCCAACTTTCACTGGTTGATCAGCAAGGTTGGTTACTCAGCCAAGTTAACGGCCCCCGTGTCAATCGCGATATTCCCGGCTTTTGGTTAATGGAAAAAATTTACGCTTGGCTTCAGCAAAACGACGCCCTGCCCCAGTGGCGTGAAATATTTGAACGTAATCAGTTGGTCTACCCAGAATTTGTTAGCCAATTTAAACAGCCGACTTGGTTTAAACAAGGATATCGTAGCCACTTACTGATGGTTGAGCCGATCAAGCTGGATCAGCATAGTCAGTATTATCTGATCGCAACCCAAGGTGGTGAAGTATTGATCCGCTTGGCCGGAAGCAGCTTTAACCGATTACTCTTTATCAGTTTAATTGCATTTATCATCCTCGTGTTAGGCCTATTAAGCTACGCGACCTGGTTAACTTGGCGGGTAAACCGCTTAAGCGCCAGCGCCGCAACTCAAATGCAACAAGACGCCAACTACAGCGGCGAATTACCCTTAATAAAAAGCCAAGATGAATTAGGGGAATTGGCGCGCAACTTCAATCAATTATTAACCCTAAAACAACAGCAAACCGATTACCTGAGTAGCCTAGCCAGCAAATTATCCCATGAGCTGCGCACACCGCTTGCCGTGATCCGTTCATCACTGGATAATTTAAGCCACTTGCAGCAAAACAATACTGAGCAAACGCCCTTTATTACCCGAGCCAGTGATGGCTGCCACCGCCTAAGTCAAATTATTACCGCCATGAGCGAAGCGAAACGCCTAGAGCAAAGTTTGCATGATTTCGACTATCAGTTAGTGAACGTGCCCGAGTTACTGAAAGAGCTCAGCCAAGCCTATCAACAAACTTGGCCCGATCATCCCATCGAGTTTATAAATCAGCTAGGCCCAGAATTTGAAGCTTGGATATACCCTGAATTGTTGGTGCAAGCCTTGGATAAAGTGATCGATAACGCCATTGATTTTGCCAAGGCAACCACGCCCATCACCTTAACCTTAACCCTGTGCAAAAATGAACTAAACTGGCAAATAGACGTATATAACCAAGGCGATGCCTTGCCGCAGCAACATGAGTTAACAATTTTTGACTCCTTGGTTTCAATGCGCGCGCAGCAAAACAAGGCATTGCCACAGGATACGGGGCCCAATCAAGGTAAAAGTCACCTGGGTCTAGGCTTGTATATAGTGAGCATCATTCAAAAGCATCATCAGGGCACTTGCAGGGCCCAAAACGTGGACCAAGGCGTTGTGTTTAGTTTGTGTTATCCGTTAGGGCAAACCAACACGCAACGAGGATGAGGATAGTCACATCGACAGCGTAGCGATCAGACCCGGCACCAAACGCAATGCCTACACGTTAACCTATGGCAGTGCGATAGCAATTATGCTGCTGTTATCGGCCATGCTAAGCTGGCCGCAATACAGCCTTAGCCTATTGCTTTTATTATTGGTCGCCTTCATCAGCATGATGCTGGGCATTGCCAAGATAGTGGAGCCACAAATCAGCATAAAACTCGACGAAAACGGATTAACCTATTTTCATAGCAAAGGCTGCTTTTCCATTCCATGGCAAGATATCCAGCGGGTGGATATTCCTACCTTAGGCTATCCGCCGCAACAGCTTGCCTATCTCGGCATCAAGCTGAAGCGGCCAGAAGCGCTGTTAGAGAGTATTTCACCCCGTTTATGCAGCCACTTTATCGTCGAGCAGCGGGCCTTGCTCATTCTTGCCATGCGTCATCATAGTGATTGCCCCAGTTGCGCCAGCGATCACCTGTTTGATGTTCGTGATTACGTCGCCCCAGATAAAACTCGCTACCGCGGTCTCAATGGGATGTTAGGTCATCGGATCCGGTTATTAAATCAATTACTGGGCTACCACATTTACCTCAGCAGTAACTGTTTAGATAGGCCTATCCAAGATTTTTTGCCGTTATTGCGTCAATACCAACAGCAAGCCATCATGGCTCCCTCAATAGACTAGCGCCAGCCTTGCCTTTGCTAAGTTAGATGATTAATAGCTCAAACGAGAGGTAAACTCAATCCATCACTAAGATGAAAGAAATGATGGAAAAAAGAGCAAAGTTAAGCAGCAACAGACCTTTGTGGCTACAATTGATAATAAATTGAGCAATTGATTGGTACCGCATGGTCAAAACCGTGTCGACAGATATTCCCAAGTTAAAAGTGGTCATGATCACCTTAGGCATCTTTATTGTCCTCATGACATTGCTTTACGGTGCGTTTATGCGCGTGCATGGGGCACAAAGCCACCTTGAAGCCTTCACCGAGCTTGAGATAGATAAAGCCAACTACCTCAATCAGGCCATCTACATCACCGGCTATGGCGGGTTTATTCATAACTTTAAAAATGCCGTTATCCGGCGCGATATTCACTATCTTGATAATGCAGAATCACAAGTAAAACAAAGTATTCAAACCTTAGACCAATATCTCGCCCTGTCACCCGAGCATGCAAAACAAGTTCTGGCCATACAAACCGTGATTAACCAGTATCGCCAAAATATTCCTGTTCTACGCAAGATGATAGTCCAAGGCGCCAGCACACAAGAAATTGATGCAAGGGTGAAAGTGGATGATACCTTGGCCGTGGTAGCCATTAAAGAAATACTCAATAGCCACCAACAGCACCCATTAGCCTTACTAAAGCAAACGGGGCAAGACTATCAGGCAATCACCTATCGGCTATTGATTGTGGTAAATATTTTATTTGTCGTCAGCCTGCTGACCATAGGTTACATCTTTCACAGCTATAAAAAGCTGCGTATTGCATTAGTTGAAAAAAACATCATCTTTACCTGTGCCCCTAGCGCCATTATCGCAGCCGATGAAACCGGCAACATCACCCAAGCCAATACCAGCGCCATGCAACTGTTCGAATTTAACGAAACGGAAATAGGCCATATTAATATTGATGACTTGGTGCCCAATGAGATAAAACAAAAACACACACGGCTGCGACGCGAATTTCAACGCTCTGAGCGGATCAAACCGATGGCGGATCGCAGTCAAACCTTTACCGCCCAAAAAAGGAGTGGCGAACAATTTCCCGTTGATATCTCCATTGCCACCTATGAAGTCAACAGCAGTAAGCACAGCATCGTGGTGGTTGATGATTTATCCGAGCGCGAGAGAATAAAGCAGCAGGCTTGCACCGATGCATTGACCGGCATAGGTAACCGCTATGCCATCAATCAACGTCTGCAGCACGTATATCACTTAATTAAGCGGGAAACGCACCCAAACAACCCCAGTCCAGACCACTTCACGCCATTTGCCATCGCCATGGTAGACATCGACTTTTTTAAAACCATCAACGATGAATACGGCCATCAAACCGGCGATATTGTGTTACAGCAGCTTGCGCATTTGATCCAGCAGCACATTCGCGCGGTGGATTTTGTTGGACGCTGGGGCGGCGAAGAGTTTCTGTTGATCTTAGAGCGTGTCGATTTAACTGGGGCAACCAAGATAATGCAAAAGCTGATTGACGTCATCAAATATGCAAGCCAGCGCTCCCCCTTTCCGGCCCCCATCACAGTGAGCGCCGGGATTGCCACGTACGACAAAAACAAAACAATTAACACCTTAATATCACAAGCCGATCAAGCCTTATATCAGGCCAAAGACGCGGGGCGGGATCAGGTGGCGGTATTTTCTCAAGCGACATTAGCACCGCAAGATACCGGCTCAACATCCGATTAAGCCAGTCACTTAAACCAAATTTATTCGTTGTGGGATTGATAGAGCTTAGAATGCAAAATGGGCGCCATGGCAAGAATGCAAGCCTGTTCATAAACCCCTGCACGTGAAGCTTGATGCTGAGTTAATAACCCAATCGCCCCCCCTTTTTGCTTGATATTGGTGGTGTTAAACAAGCGGTCCATCACATCACCTAATTCTTCACCTTGGGTTAACGCTTGATAAATACGCATGGGCAGGGGTAATTGGCAACTGCGACCCACCCCTTGCTGGCGACCATTGCTGATCACCACATAAGCAAAGGTAGCTGGGCCATCAACAAACTGATCCACACCGCCCTCAATCGCCACAAAGAAATCACCTTGATAATGATCGATGCAATATTGACAACGATTAATGGCACCCAGTCGGGTCTCTTCATCCGTCATGGGTTGCTCTGGTACGCCAGAAGGCGCATCGACTCCTTGACACTCGATCTTGTGGTCAGGAAAAAGTCGTGAAATAGCGCCGCGGGCCGCCGCCACCTTAACCGGATTACGAGAGCCCACTACAACCGTTAAGACGCGTTGAGAAGTGATAGAGCAAGAATGAGTCGCCATGAAATACCTAAATAAATGATTGTTTTCGCTTGAAAGTTATTTTACCTGCAGCCACCGCGCAATAACACCACAAAAAAAAGCCGGAAGAAACAGGGAGCAAACATTTAGAGATAGAGAGGTTAAACGGGAGGCAGGAAAATAAACAGGGCCGCCGCAGCGGCCCCGACCCATATTGAAAGCAAAGTTAGCTTGGGGTTTTGTCATCCGCTTCACAGGCCGCGGCAGTAAACACCACGTCGGTTGAACTGTTTAAGGCGGTTTCAGCCGAGTCTTGCACCACACCGATGATAAAGCCCACGGCCACCACTTGCATGGCCACATCATTATTGATGCCAAATAAGCTACAGGCTAATGGAATAAGCAGCAGCGAGCCACCCGCAACACCCGAAGCACCACACGCCGACACCGCGGCTAACACACTAAGTAGCAAAGCGGTCAGAAAATCAACTTCAATGCCCAAGGTATTAACGGCAGCCAAGGTAAGCACAGTGATCGTAATTGCCGCGCCACCCATGTTGACCGTCGCGCCCAGCGGGATCGACACAGAGTAAGTATCTTCGTGTAGCTTTAAACGCTCACATAAAGCCATATTCACAGGGATATTAGCCGCACTTGAACGCGTGAAAAATGCCGTCACCCCACTTTCACGCAAACACTGCAACACCAAAGGATACGGATTACGCTTGATTTTCACATAGACGATCAAGGGGTTAACCACCAAGGCGATAAATAACATCGCGCCAAGTAACACGCCAAGCAGTTGGATATAACCGGCAATGGCGGCAAATCCCGTTGTCGCAAACGTCCCTGCCACTAAACCGAATATACCGATCGGAGCAAGGCGAATAATAAAGCGCACTATAGTAGACACACCGTGGCTCACATCTAAAAAGACTTGTTTAGTCGCAGAGGTCGCGTGATGCAAGGCAATCCCCAAGCCCACACCCCAAGCCAAAATACCAATGTAGTTACCTGTTAATAGCGCGTTGACGGGGTTATCCACTACCTTAAATAGCAGCGTGTTGAGTACCTCGCCGATGCCTTGAGGAGGATTTGTGCCCTCTACCCCAGTTGCTAATACCAGTGTGGTCGGGAAAGCAAAACTAAATAGCACTGCCGTCAGTGAGGCTGCTAATGTGCCAATTAGATACAGCATAATAATCGGCTTCATGCTGGTGTGGGCATTTCGCTTTTGGTTGGCAATGGAGGCGGCCACCAGCACAAACACCAAAATCGGCGCGATGGCCTTTAACGCGCCAACAAATAAGTCACCTAAAAACGCCAGTTGCAGTGCCGCGTCTTTAGAAATACTGGCAATCGCCACACCGGCTATTATCCCTATAACGATTTGCAGCACTAGGCTGCCATTTGCCAGCTTGGCAAACAGTGAGTTTGATTGAGTCATTTTGTACCCTTATGGCTATACAGGGTTGTTACCACATCACAACAAAGTAATAACATGGTAAACCGCCACATAGCAGCTGTTAGTTTTATATATTGAGCTTGCAGCAGTGTATTTAACCAAGAAGGATTTTTTGAGCAATAGTTATACAGAAGTGAATTAAAAAAATTTGAACTGACGCAAAACAGACAGGATATCCGACTAGTATAACTGGGCTAAAATAGTCGGATATGTTTAGAAATAAAAAACAGCAGATATTTTATTGATCTTGGGCTGACCAAGAAATCTCATAGCTAGTGTATTTACGTAGGTTAATGACCCCCGTATCTAACAGCAAATACTGGCCTTTAATACCCATTAACGTACCGCTCACGTCGGGCGACTTATCCAAATTAAAGCTGGTTATTTTAGACGGGTACTGCTCAACCGGGTACTGGATGCTTTGCAGGGGTAAATCCACCGCCGTGATGGCATCTTCGCCAAATTGATCGGTTAGATGAGCCAACTGCTGCTCTATTTGCGGTAATAACTGCTCGGCCTTGGCCCGTAAATCCATATCCGGTGCATCGCCTTTTAGCAAAGCGCGCCAATTGGTTTTATCGGCAACAAGCTTGGCCAGCTCAACCTCGACAAGACCCGATAATAAACGATTTTTCACTCGTAAAATGGCCATGGCTTGAGTTGCACCTTGATCTATCCAACGAGTAGGAATTTGGCTATGGCGAGTAATGCCCACTTTTAACCCAGAGGTATTGGCCAAATAGACAAAATGATCTGTCATACAAAATTGCTCGGCCCATTGAGGCTCGCGACATGTTCCTTGGTCAAAATGGCAAGTTTCCGGCTTCATGATGCACATATCACAGCGCGCCAGCTTTTTCATACAGACAAAACAATGGCCTTGGGAGTAACTCTTTTTGGTTTTCTTCGCACAAGCATCACAGTAGATATTGCCCGTATGGCTAAAGCGAATCGGCTGGCCAATGAGGGGGTTTAGATGAATTTCCTTTACTCCCTCTTTTGAGCTTAAAGGAAGATAATACTGCGCCTGATCATCGAGTAGCTCGGTGCGCATTTTGCTAATGGTGCCGGTGATCGAAATGGAGCCGGTAATTGAATTTGTCATTGGATCATTGCTCATATCATTATTGTGTTTAATATTTTCCGTTGGCTTAGCCTACATTTTGCTAAGCAAAAACAACAAAGCCCGACAGTATCGGGCCTTGGTAAAAATGGAGATCAAATTAGGAACGAGCTATGCTTCGCCTTGGCTACGTAGATAATCATCATAGCTCCCTTGGAAATCGACAATGCCATTGGGCGTTAACTCAATGATGCGCGTAGCAAGTGACGATACAAACTCACGATCGTGAGAAACAAACAGCAGCGTGCCCGCGTAGTTTTCAAGGGCTAAGTTCAGCGACTCAATGGTTTCCATGTCCATGTGGTTGGTTGGCTCATCCATAACCAAAATATTGGGCTTTTGCATGATCAACTTACCAAACAGCATGCGCCCTTGCTCACCGCCCGATAATACCTGTACGGTTTTCTTAATGTCATCTTGCGAAAACAGCATACGACCCAAAATACCGCGTAGGGTTTGTTCATCATCACCGGGCTGCGACCACTGGCCGATCCAGTCAAGTAAGGGCAAGTCTTCACTAAAATCATGGCTATGATCTTGCGCATAATAGCCAATTTGCGCGTTTTCAGACCATTTGATCTCGCCCGCATTTGGCGTTAAATCACCCACTAAACATTTTAGAAGCGTGGTTTTACCTATCCCGTTAGGACCGATAATGGCAATGCGCTCACCCACTTCAACCATTAAATCTAAGCCGGCAAATAATGGCGCATCAAAACCATGGCCTAAGCCAGTCACTTCGAGCGCTTGACGGTGCAATTTTTTCTCTTGATCAAAGCGAATAAAAGGGCTTTGGCGGCTTGATGGCTTAACCTCATCAAGCTGAATCTTATCAATTTGTTTAGCACGAGACGTCGCTTGCTTCGACTTTGAAGCGTTAGCCGAGAAACGGCTTACAAAGGTTTTAAGCTCAGCAATTTGCGCTTTCTTCTTGGCGTTATCGGCCAACAAACGCTCCCTTGCTTGCGTCGCCGCGGTCATGTACTCATCATAGTTACCGTGATAAAGACGCACTTCGCCGTAATCTAAATCCGCCATGTGGGTACACACGCTGTTTAAGAAGTGACGGTCGTGAGAAATAATGATCATGGTGCAGTTACGCTCTTTAAGCACGCCTTCTAACCAACGTATAGTATTGATGTCCAAGTTGTTGGTTGGCTCATCAAGTAGCATGATGTCCGGATCAGAAAACAGTACCTGCGCCAAGAGTACACGCAGTTTTAAGCCCGGTGGGATCTCACTCATTAAGCCGTAATGCTGCTCAACGGGAATACCAACCCCGATTAAGATCTCCCCCGCACGCGACTCAGCGGTGTAGCCGTCCATTTCAGCATATTCGGCTTCTAAATCACCGGCGCGAATACCGTCTTCGTCCGTCATTTCAGCTTTTGCGTAGATGGCGTCTCGCTCAGATTGCACCGCCCATAGCTCGGTGTGGCCCATGATCACCGTATTGATCACACTAAATTCTTCATAAGCGAACTGATCTTGCTTTAATTTACCAATGCGCTCATTTGGGTCTTTCGACACACTGCCGGAAGACGGCTCTAAATCGCCACCCAAGATTTTCATTAAGGTGGATTTACCACACCCATTAGCGCCGATTAAGCCATAGCGATTGCCTTCACCAAATTTGATGTTCACATTTTCAAACAGCGGCTTAGAGCCAAATTGTATGGTTAGATTTGCAGTAGTAAGCACAGTGTTCCCAAACTAGATAAGAAGTTAGATGTTAAAATAGCCGCGCATTATGTCACACCCGATGTGGACATGCGATAGGTAAGATAAAAAGCCATGAACCGTATGACAAGCTTAATCGTAATTACACGAATTGTGACACACAGATCAGGAACAGCTCACTATGAATCAAATATCGGCTAAAAAGTTACTCCACAGTAAGTGGACCAAAGTCAGCCCCATAAATAAAGAAAAGCACTTTATCATTACCGAGGTCGAATACGATGAAGACCAAAAGGTGGTGCGCTGTGTGATCCAAGCGGTTTACAACCAAAATGAATATGACATCAACTGGCGTGACTTAAAGCAACCTCAGCAATGGCGAACCGGTTGGTGTTAGTTCGCCGATAAATGCCAAAGCCAACCATCTACAATTTGTGATAAAATGCCGGTCAATCGTTAAAGTAATACATATATACACCCATGACACCTATCCTTTATTCGTTTCGCCGCTGTCCCTATGCCATGCGTGCCCGCCTTGCCATCGCCGCAAGCCATCAAGTCGTTCAACTGCGCGAAATCGTGCTCAAACATAAACCCCAAGAAATGCTGGCCATATCACCTAAGGGCACTATTCCAGTTTTGCAGCTAAGCACAGGTGAAGTGATAGACGAAAGCTTAGACATTATGTTGTGGGCATTACATCGCTCGGATCCCCTCACTTTAGTCAAAAATGAATTAAGCACTGACATGGCGCTGATCAAACAAAATGATCACGACTTTAAACCTTGGCTCGATAAATACAAATATGCCGACCGCCACCCTGAGCTTAGTCAAAGGGACTATCAGGACAAGGCCTGTGAATTTATCGACGCACTGGAGTCAAATTTAAGCAAACATCAATATTTAACAGGTGACCAGCTCAGCTTGGCCGACCTTGCCATCGCGCCATTTATTCGCCAATTTACCATGGTGGACAGTAAATGGTTTGATAACGCGCCCTATCCTTTACTGCGCAGATGGCTTAATGACATACTCAACAGCGCGCTATTTAAATCCGCCATGAAAAAATACCCAACCTGGCTAGAATCAGGCCAAACCTTTAACTTTCCAGAATCAAGCACAGCGTGAGCCGATAATGACCAAACCCAATAACCAAAAGCCAACACAAGCAAACAACCCACTTCATGGCATTACCTTAGAAAAACTCCTAACCGAAATGGTGGACTATTACGGCTGGGAAGAATTAGGCGCACGCATCAATATTCGTTGTTTTACTCATGATCCCAGCATCAAATCCAGCTTAAAATTTTTACGTAAAACGCCCTGGGCTCGCAGCAAAGTCGAAGCCCTTTACCTCACCATGATCCAAAAGCCATGGTAAAGGCACAAATCACAAGCCGACAAAACTTGGCAAACATCAAAACTTGAATAAAATGATGATGCTACAATTTTTATTTTGACAGACAAGGATTCATCATGAACGAACTGATTACGAAAACCATCGCACTTTTGGGCGGCAAAGAAAACATTACCGCCATTGACCACTGTATTACTCGCGTGCGTTTAAAAGTAAAAGATGACAACAAGGTAGACTTTGAAGCCTTGAAACAGCATTACGACAGTGCCGTTAAAGGCATGACAGAGCACAGCGTGCACCTAGTGGTTAATCAATACAAACATGAATATTCAGCTGCCGACATCGCAAGCCTGTTGATTAACGAATAATCTCCTAAGCAGCACCTAAACTAAGGCGGTCTCACTCGCGCCTTAGTTGACACCCGGCTTAGTACACTCCCAGCTTAGTTCACCCGCGCCTTCATCACTTCTCGTGCCAAAGAAAAACACTATAATACGAAAATAAGCAATCCAATGGCCAAGATGGCACGTATGATTCACTAGTGCTTTTATGCTAACCCCCGAAGGAGTATCAAATGAAAACCTTAATACCCTTATTATTTGGCTTGTCCTTAACAGCATGTAGCAGTGTTGATCAGCAGCAACTAGCGGATAACAACCAATGGTTCAAAATTGGTCGAGACGACGGCTTGGCGGGCAAAACCGCCAAAGATCAAACCCAACTTGCACAGCTCGGCCAGCTGCCTTCAATGGGCTATAACGACTATGAAAAAGGCTATAACACCGGCCTTGATAGATACTGTAACCCCTTATACAACCCCAAACTCAACTCGCTGCAAGACTACTACGCCAGTGTTTGCTCACAAGTGCCAAACAGCTACAAATACTTCAGTTATTGGGGTATAGGCGACAATATTTAGTGGCTAAACTTAGACAACAACACAATTAAGGGTTGCTTAATTGTGTTGTAAGTAGCTTATTAAATGCTATGCCTTCGAAATAGACATTTATATATAGCTTTTATTTACGATGATTGTCTACGAAGAAGTACTACTAAATATTCTAATCACTTCTCAAATAGCCATTCTGTTTGCTAGTACTCACCACCGGCAAAACTCCCCACCCCACCTAATCAAAGCTCAAACACCTTAGGTGCGGGGCTTTGTCAACCTCAAACCCAGCGCCATGGCCTTGGTTTTGCGCGGCGAGCTCATTAATGGCGCGCTCATAACCCAGCGCGGCGGACTTTTCTAAATGTTGTCGTGATTGGATGAGATCTTTAGTGAGCCCTTCACCCAAATAATACATGCTGGCAAGTACATAATGGCATAATTTGCAATCCTGGTCGGCGCCGGCAATCAAATAGCCGATGCCATGGCTGATCCCAGATTCTTCCACTGCATTTTCCAGCAAAAAGCACGCTAGGTTAAAATAGGCTTGCTCGGCTTGGTTTTTTCCGGCTTGTTCATACCAATGGATCACCTGCTGAACGCGATCGGGGGCATCACTGTCCTCTTGATAATACAAGGCTAGCGTATATTGCGCCGCAACCAGATCATGCTCCGCTGCTAGGGTTAAATACGGCTTAGCGGCGTGTTTATCTAAGGGTAAGATCTCGCCCAAAAAGTAGCGTGTGCCCACCACTTCACAAGCATATGCATCGCCAAAATCAGCCGCTTTAAGCATTAAATCTGAGCTTAGTTTTTGATTGTATTTAGAAAAATCAGGCTGATTAAGCAGTAAAGCCAAGTTATATAACGCCCATGTGTCTTTGGGGTCATCGGTGTGAATGTAACCTTGCAAGTAATCATAGGCGCGCTCTGGAACTTGGTATTGGTGCAGGTAGATGGCGCCTAAGTATTCCTTAGCGGCGCTGACTTGCGCTTGTGCTTGCTCCAAATGATGTGCAGCTGACTCATATTTCCCTTGATCGAAATGTAATACCCCTAAATGAAAATGGCTAAGCTTATCGCCCTGCTCAGCGGCCAGTCTCAACCAGTGAGCCGCTTGTTGATGATTGGCAATCACGCCAATGCCGTATAGTAAACAATGGCCTATGTTCGCCGCCGCTTGTGACCAGCCTAATTCATAAGCTTGATTAAACAGTTGCCACGTACGAAGTTTGCCTTCAGGGTGGTCAAGATCGAGATACAGCCGAGCGAGTAAGTAATGGGCTTCACCGGAGGCATGCCCCAAGGCTTTCGTCAGGTAAATTTGCGCTTTATCCGGTTGTTTTTCACAGCCGCGGCCATGGTAATAACAAAAGCCTAGCTCTAAGGACGAGCTCAAACAATCGCCTTCATCGGCGGCTTTATGAAACCAAACCAATGCCTGTTGTTGCTCTTGTTCATCATCGCTGTTGCTGAGCGCCATCGCGTATATATGTTGACAAACGTGATGGCCTAACTCGGCGGCGCGTTTTAACCAAAACTGACTTTGCTCTAGATCAACCTCGGTACCCGTGCCATCTCGGTACATACAATACAGGTTATTGGCGGCGTCTTCGTCTCCCGCCGTCCCTGCTTGTAAATAATACTTAAAGGCTAAGGCGTCATTTTTTGCGACACCGCGGCCTTCCAAATACGCGGAGCCTAAGGTAAACATGGCACTCATATCGTTTTTTGCGATGGCTAATGTTAGGTACTTAACCCCAAGTTCAACATTAGCAGGGGTGAGCCCAAGGTAGAGCTTACCTAACAGCCGTTCTACATCTTCATAATGGCCTAAGGCTTGGTGATATAAGGCGATTGCCTTTTGCGGATCTTTTTCAACACCTAACCCCAGACTGTAGATCCGTGCTAGGTTGTAACAACTTGTTTCATCCTGATCTTGCTCGATGGCCATTTCATACCATCGGATAGCCTGTTGGTAGTGATCATCATCTTGGCAATGCTTTTCACTGTGATAGCCAAGCTGAAATATAATGTTGCCCTGTTGATGGCCGTGCTGGTAAGCGTGATGTAACAATTCAAAGGCATACACATTATCTTGCTCGACCCCTTTGCCATCACGATAACATTGGGCTAACAGATACGTCGCGGTGGCATTGCCACCTTTAGCGCCTTGCAGTGCGTGGTAAAAGGCGCGTTTTGCATCAACCTCAATCTCATCTTCACCATAGTAAAAAATATCGGCTAAATTTTTGTGCGAAAGCGCATTACCTTGCTTGGCCGAGATTTCATAATAATAGATGGCAGCCTCAAGGTTTTTGTCTACGTACTGCCCCTTTTGATACATGGCGCCCAGATTATTAATGGCCCAAGTGTGATGGTCAGCCGCAGCGATGGAATACCACATAAAGACATCTTTAGGGCTGTATTTGGCTTTTAAGCCATGCTCTGCCATCCAGCCCATCGCAAAGGCCGCCCAAGTGTGACCGTATTGAGCTAAAGGCAGTATATAGCTTTCAGCCATGGCAAAATCTTGCTCTACGCCGTCGCCGTTGTTGTATGCCCAACCAAGAGAAAACTGCGCTTCAATGTCGCCAAGGGCGTAGGCCAGTTGCAGGCTTTTAATATTCTGGGGGGCGGTATTAAGAGCAAATTCCCTTAAACCTGACGCGATCAAATCCGTGGTCGACATAGTCACCTCTGCAATAATGCTTTGTATTATGGCCTCTTAGCTGCACGCCTAAAAGCGGATAGAAGGGCTAACCCTAGCTTGTCAGTTTGCCCAAGACATCAGTCAATCAGATAACTCGCCAATAACAGGGTGCGTAAATAAGCGTGAACGACTCTTTTATATCACAAAAAGGTAATGCCCCGCCTAATGCAAAATGATGATTTAGTAACCAAGTGTTTAATATTGTGACGTAATAATTTAATTACTCACCCTCGGCGAAGAGCGCAAATTTACATTAAAAATGCCATTCCCTGAGCAAGCTCAGGTCCCACTGTTACTCACAAACTAGCAACCAAATACAAGCCCCAGTGGGAGGCGAGCTCACTCGGCGAACATCACAAATTCACATTTAAATATGCTATTCCCTGAGCGAGCTCAGGTCCCACTGATACTCACAAACTAGCAAACAAACACAAGCCCCTGTGGGAGGCGAGCTCGCTCGGCGAAGATCACAAACTTAACCAAATAGCACTTATCGCGCGCCATATTCATCCAGTAATGACATGATCAGCTGATCCCCTCGCCTTGTTGCTATTGCTAACGGTGTTTGTCCGGCTTTGTCGGTAGCATTGGCATCGGCGCCTTGCTCTAGGTGCTGTTTGGTAAGGGCCCAATCGCCATGATTGATGGCTTGATGTAGCGACATCACAAACTGGCTGGCGTCGTATTGATTTATTTGATACCCGCAATGCTCGCAACTTGATGCTAGCTTGGCAACCAGCTCTTTACAGCTTGGACAGCGCTTAACCTTGCCGCTTTTTAGGGCAGCTGCTTCTTGCTCGGCCTTTAAGGCTTGTTGTTGCTTTTGTTGCTGGGTTTGCTGATCAAATAAGTCGGGAATGTCTTCCCAATTAAAGCGAGTCTGTTCTTTTTTTAACTTCTTGGCCACACGTTGCTCAAACAATTTCGGTGACATTTTTTTCCATTTATCGGCCTTGCGTCCTGTGGCCTTATCATGGGCTGCGGTGGTGGGATCTAACTGCCTAAAGGGCTCAAGCTGGGGGATATCGGGTAGCGGCTGGCTGACATCCATAAAACGTTGCAACATTTCCCAACAAAGGTAGTGCTGCTGCGGCGAGGCATGTAATTCACCGGTTAAGTTAAGATAAAACACCGCCTTTTGATTACGGTGCACCACGGCCAAATTGGTATAAATTTGCCCCGAGGTGGTATCCACGTGCAAATCCACAAAAGCATCAAAATCGGTAAACGGATAACTGACTAAACCAAAGCGTTTTTTTACCTTGACCATGCCGGTTTGGCGAAAAAAACCATCGCCATTATCGGTAGCAAACCATTCGGGATGTTTAAGTAAATACTCATAGAGCATTCTTCCTCCCAAACAAATCACCCCAAACAATATACTCACTAAAGCTGCTTGCAGTAGGATTGTTTGATCCTCTTTGTAATAGCCAAAAATGAAAACCGAGAATGCTAAAAGCGATATAAAAAACAGAATTATTCCACCACCTAAAAGGTTCATGACAAATGCGGTATACCCCTTAACCCCAGTATATTGAAGTCGCGTATGACTCCAAGAAGAGCCTTCTTCTCCTGTTTCCTCTGCGTCATAAATGCGGTCGGCAATATACTGATAAGGTTCAACTTTAGTGTAATGTTGTGACCAAGGCAGTTTGATACTTCCTTTGCTCCAGGTGGCGTAACGCAATCCGGTTTCTGGCCGTTTAACTTGGCTTGCCTTACCTTGTTGCCATGCGGTGGCACTGTAGTGCTTATCTAACATTTTATTCAACCTCACTGGTGCAAACGTTGCTCACACGCTGCGCCAGCACCATTTGCTCCATTTCGGCGAGAATATGGGCGGGTACCCAAGGGGCGCTCACTGGCCGCTGGCCCCATACCATGAGTTGATATTCTTCTTCCATTTTTGGTAACGGATTACGTTTGCTACGCCCTTCAAAAGAAAACAAATACTGGATAAAGCGGGTGGGATCTTGTTGGTCAATTTGCGCGGCCTTGGCATATAAATCGCGCCAGTAAAAACGCTCTCGACCGCGATACCCCGCTTCATCCCACGCAAGCGTGGTGGGGTCAAGATGGCGATAAGGCTCTAGCTCAGGAATATCTGGTAAAGGTTTGGTGACATCCATATAGCGCTGCACCATGTCCCAAGCGGCAACGGCCTCATGCATGGAAGCGCCCGCCATCAACACATCAATATCATGAGTTCGACGGCCCAATTTATCGGGGTATTTGTAACGCAGCGCTAAACGGAATTCATGGGTACCATTTTGTTGAACAATGGCATTAATCACCGCATCAAAGTCGGTAAACGGTAACGTACCAAAATGGGTGGTCATGTTACCCGTACAACGGTGTAAACCTATTTTTGACCAAATATAGGGGCGACAACTGGGTGATGATGTACCCAATAACACCCGCATTACTGTAAAGATAAGAAATATCACAAATGGGTAAAATAACAGCTTAATTGTAAATACAATGTCTCCTGCAAGGAAAGTCGCTATTGACGTTATAAAGAGTACAAACAGATAACCCCAAGCTAATGGAAAGCTTCCAATCAGGAAAATAGATCGTATAAATCCCATCAAAACAGAGCCAGAACAATCAGGCCCAGTCTCTATGCGATAAGTTTGATGGTCGATAGAAGCATCATGACTTAACTTACCCGGCTCAGCCACCTTCTTAAATTGATATTTTGTTGGATTTAGCCAAGTAATATCACCCCATGGCAGTTTCGCCTTGGTGATGACGGATTTAAAAAAGCTATCATTGGCCGCCGGCGCTGGGTTTGGCCCTTGGCCATGATACGCCGTGTTTGCGTATTCGCGATGGGATGAGTGATACAAAGACATTCAACCTAGCAATTAAGTCACAAAAAGATAAAGCATTCTACCCCAGCATTATTGACAATAAAATCCATATAAACCTATTACCTCGTACATCACAGCGGTATATGCCATTCCCTGAGCAAGCTCAGGTCCCACTGACACTCACAAACTAGCAACCAAATACAAGCCCCAGTGGGAGGCGAGCTCGCTCGGCGAACATCACAAACTCACATTTAAATATGCCATTCCCTGAGCAAGCTCAGGTCCCACTGATACTCACAAACTAACAGCCAGACACCAACACCTGAGAGAGGCGAGCTCGCTCGGCGAAGAGCGCAAATTCACATTAAAAATGCCATTCCCTGAACAAGCTCAGGTCCCACTGTACCCCGTCAATGAACAACCACACTCATTAAGTTTTAGGTAGATGGCACGACCCAAGCGTCATCACCAAATACCATTACATGATTGCCTTGTGATGATGAGGAGCCTGTTATGGTCGTAGCATCTCAGCTTGCATGGGGTTACTTCGCCTTTACATCATGGATTTCTTCAATGGAAAGCACGCGCGACCTTTTCAGCCATGGCTTGCTCCGCTGCTTCGTACTCTTGTTCGCTCATATCGCGCCAATAACGGGGATCGCGTCCTATGGCTACATCATGTTTGGCGGTGGTCGGGTCTAAATGGCGACATACTTCTAACGTCGGCGCGTTAGGCAACGGCTCGGCGACATCCATGTAACACTGAATAAAGTCCCACCACGCCAGCCCATCGGCAATGCTGGTGAAGTTGGCCAAACCGACACTGCTAAATTGAAGGGACTTGTCATCCTTATGCACAAAAATGATATTGCAGCCAGTCGAGGTCGGCGTTGGGCTGACAAGGGGCTGTAAGTAAGGAATAAACTCCATAAAATTCACACTTTTTTTGCTTTTTAAACGGCCTGATAACCAGCTATATTGCCAAAAGGTGATCATTCCTGTCTGACGATTTAATTCTAAAGCGGGACTAGCCTTACCAAAAATATAGTCTGAGTAAGGGGGGGGAGCCTAACTAATCCAAGAAACACAAGCCCAACAATCAATATGCAGCCTATAATTGGAGCCATTTCCTTAATTATCTTGATTGATAGTTTTAAATCGGAAAAAGCAAAATACAATGATAGCAGCAATACACCTATAACTATTGCAGTCCCTCCAATGACAAGTAAGCTACCACCAAATTGGCACAAGATCCCCAACCATGCCCTTCCACCCGTCACGGTTCGAATACACTGATGATTAAATTGAAACAAGCCATCATCTTCTGCTATACCCTCATCCTTCAAAGAAGCATACAACCCTTTTAAGTAGGTGGATGGCACCACCCGCGCGTAATCACCAAACTCCAATGGATGATTGCCTTTTAGTTGATGAGGCTCAGGCATTGGCGTGGTTTTCCAATACTGGTATTCATATGCTGTTGCTGCGTAATAGTCTTGTTGCACGATTTGGCTCCTGTTATGGCTGCAGCATCTCAGCTTGCTCAGTTTCTAACTCGACTTCTTCCTGCCCTTGCTTTAAGCGCTGCTGGTAAACCTCTTCGGGGATATACGGCGGTGTGTACGGCGCAAAGCCATTCATCATCACTCGGTATTCCTCTTCCATCACCTTGATGGGGTTATCACTGCGAATACCGTCATATTGAGTAAAGTAATCTTGCCACTGTGGTTTACTGTGCTGGGCATAAAAATCAACCCAAAAGTTATCGGGTCGCCCGCGCTTACCCGCTTTATCAAATGCCGCTGTGGTCGGGTCTAAATGGCGAAACGGCTCAAGGCTTGGGATATCCGGTAAAGGCTGCTCCACGTCCATGTATCTTAACAAGGTATCCCATGCGGCCTCGATTTGTGAATAATCGGTGCCGCCACTGAATATTTGTATTTCAAAAGACTGGAATTGATTTTCCGGGTGCTGGTATTTCAACACTAATCTTAGGTGGGTGGTGCCATTTGTCATCACATTATGCTCCACCACGGGCACGCAATCGGTAAAGTTAGCCTCACCGATATAAGCGTGTTTCACTTTGCCGGTGCGGCGATAACACCCTTCACCGCTCCAGTGATAGCGTTTAAAACCTTTTAGGTTTTTTTCTATTAACCAATAGTTTAGATAAGTTCCTATACAAGCCACTATGAGTGGAAATATCCCAAAAATAAGAAACGCTTTAAAAGGCAGTAGCGTCATCTCAATAATGCATCCAGCTAAAAGCGCCCCCCAACAAGCAATGATCAGTATCCATGCCATTGGAAATGACAAGATGCTAACAGGTAAGCCAAGGAGTGCGAAGAAGAACTCACTGGAGGCTTTTTGTTCGAATGTCGTCTTAAACGCCTCTTCACTCCAAGGCCAATGCTTAGGAAAGCTTGTTGATTCATATTGCAAGCTAAATTCGCGATACCAATAAGATGGGAACTGCCAATGGATCGGACTCTTGTAGCTGTATTGATTGTGCCAAATAAGTTGGCTGTCTATGAGTAAATGCTCAAGCAGATTGGCTTGGTAAATTTCATTAATGCGGGGGCACTGACTTCCGCGATAAGCGGTATCGGCATAACCATTTTTTTCAGCTGACATAAGTGACCTGAGACTGTTTATTTACGTTAATTAGACAAAGACGGTCAACCAATCGCATCAGTAATAAATCCGACTGATTTTTTCAGCCATGGCTTGCTCTGCATCTTGGTACTCTTGTTCGCTCATATCGCGCCAATAACGGGGATCTCGTCCTTTGGCTGAATCATGTTTGGCGGTGGTCGGGTCTAAATGGCGGCATACTTCTAACGTCGGCGCGTTAGGCAACGGCTCGGCGACATCCATGTAACACTGAATAAAGTCCCACCACGCCAGCCCATCGGCAATGCTGGTGAAGTTGGCCAAGCCGACACTGCTAAATTGAAGGGACTTGTCATCCTTATGCACAAAAATGATATTGCAGCCAGCCGAGGTCGGGGTTGGACTGACAAGGGGTTGTAAGTAAGGAATAAACTCCATAAAGTTCACACTTTTTTTGCTTTTTAAACGGCCCGTTAACCAGCCAAAGTGCCAAAAGGTGATCATTCCTGTTTGACGATTTAACTCTAAAGCGGGACTAGCCTTACCAAAAATCCAGTCTGAGTAAGGGGGGGGGAGTCGAACTAATAACAAAAAAACCACACCTACGAATAATAGTCCTAATGAAAATGGTAACGTGCCAGAGATGTATAAGAAGGCATTGGATAGGTCATCATACTTTTTTATAAAGGTAACAATAAGACTCATCAACAGAAAAGCAATTCCCGCAATGACTAACATGCTCCCACCAAACTGACATAAAATCCCCAACCATGCCCTTCCACCTGTCACGGTTCGAATGCACTGATGATTAAATTGAAATAAACCATCATCCTCTGCTATAGCCTCATCCTGCAAAGAAGCATGTAGCCCCTTTAAATAGGTGGATGGCACCACCCGTGCATAATCACCAAACTCCAATGGATGATTGCCTTTTAGATGATGGGGCTCAGGCATTGGCGTGGTTTTCCAGTATTGGTATTCATACGCCGATAACGCGTAATAGTCTTGTTGCATGTCTGGGCTCCAGAAGCTAAATACGGTCAGTCGTGGGAACGCTAAGCTGAAACAAATATGACCGATACAAATACAATCGCGGCCATGGATCACGCTTATTTTTTCAACAAAAGCAATAGACCCAAAAGCAATAGTTCTAAGTGCAAACCACAAAAGTCACAAAAAGATAAAGCATTCTAACTCAACATTATTGACAATAAAATCCATAAAAACCTATTATCGCGAGCTAACACATTGAATTAGCAGCTTACTTGTTGTGTTGGCTAATGACTTAGCTGCGCACTATCTAGCCACAAGTTTGGCCCTAACTCATCTAAAAGGATCGCAAGTGTTTCAACGCCAGTTATTCTGCCTATTGGTCGCCATATTAAGCTTGCCTGTACTGGCGCAATCCGCCCCTAAGGCGAGCTATCGAGCCGGCCTCAATCATGAGCTCATCATTACCACGGCAAAGGGCAAGCAAGTCATCGCCCATGTTTTCTCAACCCAAGAAACCAGCGCCGAATACAGTGCCTTGGCTGAGTTTAATCACCAAGCCGCACTCTTTTACAGCAGCAAAATGGATGAGCTCTATTTCACCTTCAGCCAAACAACCCCGGAGCTTATCGATTGTGTTTACGTCAGCTTACGCACCCAAATTAACGTGCCAGTCAGAAAGTTTCGTTGTGGCTTAAACGAAAAAATATCGCCAACTCTGTTTGAACAGCAAAGAGAGGACTTTGCCAACACCTTGCCAGCACAAGCAAACGATCTAAACATCGCCGCCCAAGTTAACAGTACGGGCAAGGTGATTATTCCCATTTCGCAAGCCGAACACTTTGAGGTTCAAGCTGTTTACACCACGCAGAATCTCGAAAACGGTGAGCCGGACATGTTTATTGTGCAAGATGGCGTGTCAACCAAGATCAACGCCAATGGGTTTTATGTTGAATACAAAGGCAAAGGCACCAAGCTTAACGCTTCCAGACTGTTTAAAGTCGTCAGCAAAGAAGGCACAAAGCTTGCCCCGTTCACTGAGTAGCAAAAGGTAAGAAGGATGCAGAGCAGACGCCGCCTTAACATAATCACTATCTCATTATTGATTGTAAGTGCTCATAGTGTGGCAGGGGAAATACCTGACTTAACCTTTGAAGAATTACAACAGAAGAAGAAATGTTTAGTCGAATTCGAAGCACCCAATATGCCTAAATATGTCAAGCCCAGCTGTAAACCCAACACACAAATCACGGCACATTGCCAGCTTCCCAGCGATAAGCTTGAAGTTAGGTTTGAGTTCAAAAAGGATAAAATTTACTGGCAAGGTAAAGAGCTAAAAATGGGCGCGCCGGTACAAGAATGGCTGGCCATTTTCAATGCCCCTTATACCCCAGGGGACAAAATGATCGCTGAATATCGTACTGATTTTAAGACGTGCAGCCGATATCCTCATTACAATCCAAGGTACAGCGATTATATTTTTATACCTAGCTTAGGAATAAAAATCACCGCCTTGCCCGACCCAACACCTTATCAACAACAGCATTACCATCTAAAACCTTTTGATAAGGGGGTGTTACAACGCCCCGTACGCCAGCTTACTGTGCAGTTGAATAAAATACCGTTTCGCAGTCTTGGCACCCCTGTGCCGATGGAACACATGTCCCACCCCTATGGCATGCTATTAGAAGGTCATTATTTAGACAAATTTACCCCCTACAATAAACAAACCTTTGGCATCACCCGCCCCTCATTTAAAACCCAGTTTTATAAGTATTTAGGCAATCAGCCCAGCCACAGCCCTAACGTGATCGTCAGTTACTCTTTAAAAGACATGTGGTTTCACGAAGTGACTATAGAGCCTGCTGTGGATGATAAGAAAGACATGATGATTAAGGCATTTGGGCCTAATGGGATCAAAGCCCTTTAGATGAAGCAGAAATTTAACAGTGGCGATGGTCAAACACCACCGCCCCCGTTAAAACATTAGCAGCGCAACCAACATGCCGCGTTTTTCATCTTCTCTCCTATCGGCCTAATCGATTGCAGGTAAAGCAACTAAATTTCAAGTAGTTCCTAAAACGAACCTTGTCTAAACAGCTCCTTGCCTTTTTCACCGATAATCAGCATGCGGTGGCCTTCGGTTATTGAAGGCCACTCTAATTTAGCGAGTTGGCTTGTAATGATGTCATCGCCAACAACATGACGCCGACTTTTGTTATGGCTGCGCAGCGTACTTTCCTTAACCTGAAAGGCAACTAGGGTGATCAGCGCTCCGTAATTCAGGCCCAGATCGCAAATAATTTGCCTAAAGTCTTTACGGATATTGGTGGCATCCCAAACAACATTTTGCTTTTTAGCTAAGGCGGCTTTTAGTCGGGATTTAGCCAGTTGTAACACTTGGCCGCGTTGTTTTTGGCAGCTTCGTTTGCCATTGAGCTCTTCACGGATCTTGTCTAACGAAATCACCTCAAACCCATTTAGGTTTTGCTCAATCCAAGTGGATTTACCACTACCGCTGACACCACACATGACATAGAGATGGCTGTGATCCAGTCCGCCTTGATAATTCTTCGCCACCCCTTGCTCGATCATATTGATCTGTTCAGTGGCAAGCTGGCGCAGGGCATAACCATTCAAATAGTCCTGCTCGGCGCGAGAGGCCTTGATTTGAATCGGCTTTAAAATAGCCTCAACGGCGTCATCCTCACCCCATAGCTGGTACTCTTGAGCAAACATTTTAAATTGTTCAAGCAAATCGATTTGTAGCGACTGATCAATACAAGTTCGCCCTTGCATATCCGCAAGTTCAAGCCAATAAAGAAGCGCTAAATCTACATTCAAAGCCAAGTGTAAATAGTGGCTATAACCCGTATTTTTGATCACTAGGCCCTTGGGCATCTGATGAAACCCCACCAGCCCAATAATGGCCCTGATGGCTTTGTGCTCAAGGGGTAACTCGGGCAGTTTAAGGGCTAAATAGCTTGCCCCTATCTCCTCGTGTTTTGGCGCAACAACACGCTCAATCCCTGCCATAAGCTTACGCTTGGTGGTGATGGGTTTAGCAATGTCGTGTAGCAAAGCAGCTAAAATCAATATTTGCCTATTGACCCCGGTGATATGCTTAGCGTCAGTGCTGAGTAGGTTATACAGTTGGCTCAATACCATATCGGTATGAATGGCTACATTCCCTTCCGCATGCCAAATCTTGTCTTGCTCGGTGTCGCTAAAATGGTGCAGTAACGGAAATGTATCCCCTAAATACCCAACACACTCAACAAAAGTGGGCGTATGCGACATGGCTAAGCTGTTGAGCCAATTAGCGAGTTTGCTCATTTTAACCTCCCAGGTTTATGGCTTAATCCATTAGGCACAACGCTTTCATGCATCCAGTGCTTTTCACTGATCACATGGTTAGGCCTCACCCATTTTGCAACGCTTTGGTTAAATTGTGAGAAA
The DNA here is from genome assembly GCF_021295345.1 of Motilimonas eburnea. Taxonomy (GTDB): domain Bacteria; phylum Pseudomonadota; class Gammaproteobacteria; order Enterobacterales; family CBDFNC01; genus Motilimonas; species Motilimonas eburnea. Next base: position 211,753 of record NZ_JAIMJB010000002.1, on the reverse strand, counting down.
TGAAACGCATCAGCCACCCTCACTACGTAACCTTCTTGATGCTGGGTATCCAGCACTAGGTTTTTTATGGTGGTTTCACACCATGGGCCAAGATACAGCTCCTTTGGTGTGATCAGGCCAAGCTCTGCAAAAAATGCCTTACTGTCTTGCCAACTTAAGCATTCGTTGTGCTCATTCCATAAGGAAAAAGCCATAAAGTAGCTTGCTAATGCGTCATAACTAATCGAATGCCTTGCGTATAGATTTTCGCCGCAAATACGCCACCCCTGTGGTATGCGGTAACCAATCTCAGCTTGTAAGCCTTTAACCCAAGCTCTTGATGGGTGAAACCGACTATCTAGCGAGCGGGCATGGATAAAGTCGCGGTAAATAGTGGTATTTTCGCCATCCATTTTTTCCGTAACAACAACTTGTCGATTTGCCAGACCACTTAAATTACCTTGGCGTATGTCATCATAGGTCGCCCCCGGTGACCAAGGTAAATGCGGGGTGCGAGGGTATTTTACTTTCATCATGTAACTCCATTGCTTATTGTTGTGATTGAACGCAAGGTTCAATGCTTTCCTCGTTTTAAGCACCGCATAGCCGATTCCCCATACTAAAAATGGCGAAAAAGCTTGCGGTGTGGAGATGGAATTACATGGTTCTGTCCTCTGCTTATCTGAACTAATACAACTAATACAACTAATACAACTAATTCAACTTAGGTTAAGCTTAAATAATGGCTAACACTTTGTTTTATCATGCTTATTAACTCATCATCCATGTATTGATAATCGTCGGGGATATCTAATACTTGAATGTCTTTATAGATTAATAACTTGTTAAAGCTCGCCTTTAACCTCTCTTGATGTTTTTGCTCCATAACAAAAATAACATCTGCCCACTGAATCATTTTGGCATTCACCACGGTGTTGGCATTAGGGCTGATGCCCGCCGATTTAACGGCTAGCGCAGGATGATTTTTCCATACCTGTTCACCCGTTGGGCTTCGCCATTGGTTACGACTGCAAATAAACAGTACATGGGTGACTTGATGCTCCTTCATTAATTAGCGCCTCCTTTTTCGCCGCGATCATGACTTAAACGAAACTTGGCGCCTTTAAAGGTTTTTACCGGATCGCCACGTTCAACTTGCCAATGCTGTTGCCAACGGGCCTTGTCTTGTTGCGTCATTGTCGCCATTTGGTTAGCTTCAACCTTTTGCATCAACATGGCCCTTGCCAAGCGTTTATTAGCATGTTGGCTGCGCTCACTCTCAACCCGCACCGAAATGCCCGTTGCCAGATGCGTCGCGCGCACTGCTGAATCTGTGGTATTGACGTGTTGTCCGCCCGCGCCCGACGCGCGACATGTTTGAAAGGTCACGCTGTTATCCAGTTGGCTCTCATCAATGTCGTACACTTGACCACTAAAAAACCAATTTTTCCGTTTATGCTTAGGCCGATACTGACTTTGGCTAACCCATAACATGGCGCCCTGCCATGACAGAGCCAGTTGTTTCGCGCTGTGCTCTGGCGTTGAATCAAGTTGCAGCAACACCGATTTATAACAATCTCGCTCTGTTGCTACGATAGCTTCAACCACATCCAACCTGATGTCTTTTTCGATACTTTGTTTAGCGATCATGTTCAGCGCCAAGCCGACGGCTTGACAGCATTCTATAGGTCCTTGCCCTGCAGATAGTTGCAGTAAAATCATCCCGCGCACCCCCCGTTGGTTTTAAAGGTTAAAACGGGGCGCAACCTTGCCACCACCTCAATGAGTCCTGCGTCGACCATATCGCTGATCACGGTTTCACATTTTTTATAGGCTTGCGGGGCTTCATCGTATAACAGCTCTTTACTACCACACACCACTCGACTGCCTAATGGCGTACGGTATAAGTCTTCACGCTTGTATTTATGACCGAGACGACCATGACATTCACCACGCTGCCACTTACGCCCTGCGCCATGGGCGAGTGAAAATAAGCTAATGCGGCCATTTTCAACTTGGCTTAAGTCATCCCCATTTGAGTTAACTAGAAGGGGGTTAACTAACAGGGGTTTAACCAGATAACTGTGATCCCCTCGAGAGCCCGGAATAACCACATAGCCTTTGTCACTGGGAGTGGCACCTTTTCTGTGTAGCCAGCCATCGCAGCCATCGAGGTTTTTGGGCGATACTAGGTTATGGTTAATGTCTAACGCACAATTACCATTAGCGCGTATTGCTTCTAAAAATCGCATGGCAATTAATTCTCGATTTAGCTCGGCAAAACGCACGGCTTCATCATGCTGGTGCATGTATTTTGCAAAGTCGGCATCACTTTCAGATAATCCATCGTGACTGTATTTTGCGATATGCGCCGCTAAAATGGATTGTCCTAACCCGCGTGAGCCCGAGTGCACCAAAAGCTGCAGGTGCTTTTTATTCAGTCCTAACTCATCAAGCGCAGCTTGTTGATACACCTTATCAATGGCCTGAAACTCAGCAAAATGGTTTCCCCCGCCGATAGTGCCTAAGGCGTGATCATACCCTTGGACATGGATGCTTTTTTCGGCTTTTCGAGTGTAAATAACCGAGTCCCAACGCTCATCGAGAGGCAGTTCAACATGGGTAAATTTTTTAACTAACTTATCTAGATTGATTTTGGCAACCTTGGCAGAGGTTTGCCACAGCGACATGCCACAACCTATGTCGTTACCCACCAGCGCAGGGTAAATTTTGCTGGTGGTAAAAAAAGCTGCCCCGATGGGATAGCCTCGGCCAGGATGTAAATCCGGCATACCCGCAACGCGCTGCATGCCCTCTAGCTGTGCTGTTTTGGTCAGTTGTTGTATTGCCAGCCCCTCAATCCACGTATTTTTAGACGCAATAAGGCTAACATTTTCAGAAATGTGTTGGACGGATTTGCCCATAATACCAATTCCTTTTTCTTAATTAGAAAAACAGGATTAAAACGAAAATCGAATTGGCAGGTCTGGATCTATTTTGAAATCAAACGAAAGGAACGAAATTAACGCAGTATTTGGCTAGATATACAAGATGTATAAAGACGAATTTAAGCGGCTCGTTTCTTAACGGCTAAGACCTGCAAAGGATGCTAATGTCAATGTCATGTTATTTCTCCTTCACAGTAGGTTGATAAATCAGTTGATATCGAGCATTTTTGATCAGTGCTCATTAATTGAGCGGCATATTAGTCAGTTTTTGTGAGTAAAGCAACTGCAATTTTAGGATAATTTGATTTATCATCCTGCGGCTTGCGCATGGTTTATCTCTTACCCCTCATTACTTGCCTATTGCTGGAGAGCTGTATGCCCTTTAAAACGTTTATTTTTTGTTTTTTCAGCTTTTTCTTGATTAGCTGCGACGCCAGCCCCGACTACTTGGCCGATCTGAGACGCCATAAAGACACGGTTGGCAACTTTGTCGGTAAAGGCTTAACCGTTGCAGAGCGCGATACGGATCTGGATTGGTATGTCGCTGACTTTCATAGCTCAGCCCTAAAAAATGCCTCGCTGCTTGAATTTGCGCCCGATAATGACTTTAAGTTTGTGCGTAGCTACAAATTTTACGATGGCACTGGCCTGCTCTGGTCGTGGACTCACTCAGGTCGCCAGTTCAATATGATTTATAGCTTTGTCGGCTCAGGCACCGATGTCACCATAGTTGAAAACACCCATCACCTTACGGACGATGAAATCATTATTGCGCTGTACTTTGAGGACAAATATCAAGCCATGTTAAATGTGTTTGAAGCCCCTAAATGGCGCATTATTGATCAGCCCATCACCTACCAGCCCGAAGCGCTGGGCTTTTTACATCTCGTCGGCGACATTTTTCAAGGCAAGGTTGCCACCCTACCTTATGTTCAAATCGAAAAGTCAGGTTGTGCCTATTTACAAACCAATCAAGACATATGTACCGAGCTGCCCGCGCCTTTCAAACTATGGTTAACCGAGCATGCACCAAGTTTGTTTGGCGATAAATCCACAGCCGGATTTGGTCTCAAAGTGGTTTACAACGATAAGGCAGAGTTTAGCGAGGTGATTGCAGCCTATCACTACAGTGAAGTGTACGATGAAAATGGATACCCACTTCTTAGTGACATCCAACTGCCTATTGCTAAAGGTTACCTAAATGAAGGCAGCCGACTTAAGCTGCCGATTGGATACAGGTATTAGCAAATATTTGCTTTTAGCTTCTGACGTTCTGACGCTTGTCGCCTCATTTATTGAGTGTCGTACTGGTTAGCTTATTATTCGCCAATCTTGCTCCCGGCCTGGTGAATACAGGACACGATTTTTTCGCCATAAACTTGTTGTTCGTCTTGGGTCAGCTCTATGGGTAAATTGAGCTTGTTAGGCTCTGCCAAACAATTTTGATACAGCTTGTTTATTAACTCTCTGCACTTCTTCGTTGTTAGCGCTTTACTTTGAAGATATGACTGATCCCTTACACTACACAAATGGCTACTTAAAACAGGTTCAAGTGAAAGTAACCATTGCTCGGTTGCCAATTTATCAGCATAAGCGCCACTACTGATCAGTAACGTCATGACTAATGCTTTATTCAGTTTCATAGTTTCCCTTATTCACGAATAATCGAATCGTTCGGCAACTCATCGTGTTGGTGCTAAATATTCTTCAAATGTTTGACAGGTAAAGGATATTGCTAAGCACCAACAAAATGGAGCTGACAAATCATCAGGTATTCATTAAAGCCGGTACTGGCCTAGTTCAGGTGACAGCATCAGCCCTTGGCTTTTTAGCAGTTGAATTCGCTGTAGATAAGCGGCGCCTGTCATTAGGTGGTTGACCACATCGACGACCTTACGGTTTTGGTATTCGCCGAGATAGGTGCCCTTGGTCCACGCATTAAACGCCCCCAATGCTGGGCCAGCCCAAATTTGGTAGTCCATTTCGCGCCCTGCTTCGCCTTGGTTTGACCAGCGGCTCGACAGGCCAAGATACCAACGAAAGATCAGCGCCATTTTGCGCTTGGGATTATCTTGAGCGCGTTCAATTTGTTTCGGATCGCGGCTGTTAAAGTGCGCCACCGTGTCTTGCCAAATTTGCTCTAGGGGTTTGCGAAACACTTGCTGCTCCAGCTTTTCGCGCTCATTGGCTGGGATCGCCTCTATGCTAGGGTATTGCTGATAGAGTTCATACAGTTTTTGCGCGCGCATAGGGAACAAGGTGCCGCGTTTAACCACTTGTAATTGCACGCCCATTTCAAACATATCGGCGGCTGGCGCCATACACACATCGGCCATTTCTGTGGTGGCCAGTAGCTTTTTGGTATGCTCGCTCGCGCCAGCTTCGATACAGGCTTGGTTAACCGAGCCGGTGACAATAAAGTCTGCGCCCATGGCAAAGGCGGCCAGCGCCGCACTTGGCGTGCCGATCCCACCACCCGCACCCACGCGTACCGGAGTGGCATATTGATGGGTTTGTTGCAGTTGATCACGCACGCTGATCAAGGTTGGCAGCAAGGTAACCAAAGGACGATTATCGGTATGACCGCCCGAATCGGCTTCGGCGGTAATATCATCGGCCATGGGCACAGCTTGCGCTAGCTCTACTTGCTCGGCGCTGATCAAGCCTTGCGCTTGCAGGCTTTGTAGCATTTTAAGGGGCGCAGGCTGAATAAACTTGGTTGCCACTTCACTGCGAGACACCTTAGCAATCACTTTATTGGCAATGTGGATCTTGCCATCACTGCCTCGGCTGAGGCCAGCGGCGCGATAACGCACTATGTGCTCGGTTAAGCCTAAAAAGGCAGACGCTTCAACCGTTCGTACGCCGTGGCGTAAATACAGCTCAACACAGCCTCGCTCTAGGGCCGGCTCACTTGGACTGTGGATCAAGTTAAATGCATAAGGGCCATTAGGCAGCGCTTGTTGAATGGTTTGAATGGCTTGTTCAACCCGAGCTGGCACTAAGCCTGCTGCGCCAAATGAGGCCAGAAAACCAGCGCGGCCAAGGGCGATAACCATTTCTTCTGAGGCAATGCCATTAGCCATGGCGCCCGCGTAATACGCATAATTAACACCGTGACAGGCTTTAAACTCGGCGCTGCCCAGCTCGCTGGCGTCACAGGCTGGAGCAAAGGCCACTAACGTGGCGTCATCTAGGTTTGCGCTACTTTGCACCTTGAGCTGATTGCCTTGGTTAAAGACAAAACAGTTTTGCGCAAGCTCGCGCAGCTCGGCTTGGTTGTTAGGGGTAAATGCTAGTGTATTTGTGGTCATGATTATTCGCTCTTATTAGCGCAGTCGCTAGATGCACTGCCCTTATCTGTTTCGCTTGCTTTGATGCAAAGTGCAATGTCGGTCACTTCATAAATGCGCAGACCGTCTTTAGATAAATCGGCGTTGGCAATCAAGGTGACTTGATTTGGCTCGCGGATCACGTTAGTGATCTGCACGTTAATATTCATCAAGGTGTTTAGCGGGTTAATTTGGCCGCGGTATTTCCACTTCACGTTACTCAGCAGCGGCATAAATCGCGGTGAAATCAGCTTATCGCCTAAATCTTGGTTTAGGGCAAATACTTGCATCACTTCAATAATGGCTTCAACGCCCAACGAGCCCGGCATCACGGGATCTTGATGGAAATGGAATTGGAAGAACCAATCACTGGGATCGATAGTGCGCTCGGCGTAACAATAGCCCAATTGATGGGTGCCGCTGTTTGGCAGTAAATAAACCGTATCAACAAAGTTTAACCGCCCGCCCGCAAGCCGATAATGAGGTCGCTTAGGATCAAGGGCAAACAAGGGGTTTTGTTTGTCACTCAGATCGATGCGTAACGGCATTTGGCTGGTGCCTAAGGTTTGCGCGTCTTGCTCTAAATACCAAGCTTGGCGCACCTTGCCATTATCTAAGCCCAGCTGATGGGTTAATGCCTCGGCTTTGAAATAACCAAACACGGCGCTGCCGCGATAGAAAGGCTCGCCATCAGTGGACAGCACAAAGTCAAAACTTTGAATAATGTTGGTACCGGCGATCACGGTGGATTTGAGCAGCGATTCGTTGACTATGGTTTTACCGCGTAAGTCGACCTCGCGCAGTAGCTCGCCTTGACCGTCTAAGTTTCTAAAGAACAGCTCGGTGCCGGGAAACCCTAAGGTGGTGCCCATGTAGCCCGAGATAAACCCATTGGGCTGCAACGAAATTTCCATCAAGATGGAATACGGCATATAACTTGGGTGACTGTTGGCCTTAAAATACCACGCATCGGCCGGCACATCGTATTCGGCGACACAAGACGCCGGATGTTTTAAATCGCCGCGCTGACCTTGTACGTCAATCACTCGGGTGGTGAGCTGCAAATCGCCACAGGGTGTACGCGGTGGGATCAGGCCATCATAGATACGATAGTCTTCACCGAAACACTGACAAATATCACCGGTGGCAAATTCAAATAAATGAAATGGCGTAAACGGTAAGGTATCAGGAACGCGATTTTCCCCTGCTACCACAGGCGCTGGCACATGCTTTAATGGCACCACGCCCTTGATGGTTGGCGCAGATAAATCCGGGATTTGCGCCATTAGCGGCGCACTGGTTTTGGCTTTTGATTCTACCTTGCCCTTGATCATCACGCCCAAGTTTTTAAAGTCCACCACCACTTTGCCATTTAAGATAATGTCGATATTGGCCTTGGCGTAAGGCATGGGCGACACGCCAATTTCGGTGACTTGCATGCGATAAACTAAGCGGCCATGTTGCGGTAATACTTGGCCGCGACAGCGCACTTTTTGCGGTTCATTGGCCATGGGTTGAAATCTGGCATCATCCACTAAGGTATGCAGCCCCAGATACATCATGTAAAACTGCAGCAATTGACCACAGCCTTCGGCCATTAATGATCCAGCCATCACTTGATCATCTTTAAAGTGACATGGGAAATACCAGTGATCCGGCGCCAGTTCTTTTTCACCCACCAGCTCACCTAAACCCCAAGGACCTCCGTGAATGTCGATATTGCTCACTTGCTCGATCATTAAGAATTTCTCTGACGAGAAACACAAAGAAGAGCCTGGGTTAGCACGGTACTCAGGGCCAAAACAAGCCGCTAAATCACCTTGGATCAAGTGACTGATCGCTTTGCGATCAAAAGCGGTCGCCTTGTGAGTTAACAGCGGCTCAAAGCGCTGCTTTTCAACCTTAGCCAAGGCCTTTAGCTCATCTTGGGTTTTAATCACCCCTTTGCCATCGGCCAACTCTTGGTCGGTGAAAAAGCCAGCGCAGCCGCCGTCCATTTTCAGCACCATGTTATCGCCGACAAAACATTCGTAGGAGAAGAAAAACAGCAAGGTATCCCCATTGCGAGCAAAGTGATTGATGCTGATGTCGTAACGCAGGGTTTCACCGCCTTTGGGCAGATCGTCTAAGAAGGTTAAGGTGCAATCGAGTAAGCGATAGACTCGCTCGCCTTTGTTTTCAAAATCTATACCTAGGTAGCTGATCAGCATTAAATCACATTGACCGGATTCCACCGCTACCGCCCACGGGATCTGCCCATCGACCAAAAATGGCGCATCCACCGGAATATCGTATTCCGTGGTCATAGTGCTGGGTTTGTATTGGTTCATGGTGGCGTTAAGCTTGGTTACCCGCGAGACCAATAAATAATCCGTGGTGGGCAAGCGCACCCGCCTTGGGTAGCTGTCGATAATGGCGTAATCTGGGCCAAATACCTTGGCGATGCTGCCTTCTGAGTATTCCACCAGATCGGCGTAATTCCAGATTTCGCCCGCTTTTGGTTGGACAGCGCTGCTTGTAAAGGTTTTAGCCGCTTGCGTTCTAGCGCCAAGCCAAGGTTTCCCTTGCTGGCGAACGAGCTGGCCAAATTGGTTTAGGCCTGCTTGGCGTGTGGCAACCAGTTCGCTATAGGCAAGGGTTGGCTGCGCAGTTGTTAAAACATGTTTGGACAAGGTTTTTCCCTGCTCGGTGATGGTGTTAGAAATCGATGGCCCACCTAAGGTGACCGCCTTGATCAGGCCTTTTATGTTGGCCTCGGGTTGGCTAAATGGGCGCGCCGGCGCGTCTAAGGTTTGCAGTACAATGCGGCTTAAACTGCCATCCATGGCGCCTTGATAACTGGCCGCCAGTTTGCTTGATTGAGTTTTGGTATCTGCTGCGGATCTATTTACCAAAGAGCCCTTTACTAACAAGCTGAGCAAGCTAAACATGCCGCTGGCGGCGTATAAGTGACCCGTAGCTTGGGCGCTTTGGATCCCTTGTGCCTGTGGATGTAACCCTTGGCAATAGGCCAGTTGCTGCTGATACAAGTGCTGACTGTCGCAGCCTGCAAGATCAAACAGGCTAAGCGCTTGTTGCCAAGGTTGGCTGTTGACTTGCCAATTGTTGATCTGTCCTTTAGGCGCAAAATCTAAGTCGACAATTTTGCCATAGCCGAGCTGGTTTGTTGGCTCAGTTTCAGGATCAGCTAAACGCAGCACCACAGCGCCGGCGCCGTCACTGACGTGTCCATAAAAATCGGACGTCAGCATTTGCCGTAACGCGTAATTTTCGGCGCTGCCAGCCAAGTCCACCGCGGCCACAACCACGGCATCGACCTCGCCTTGCACTAATAAGTCGTGGGCAACTTGCAAGCTGTGATACACAGAATGCTCTTCACCGGAGATAGTAAAGGCCGGGCCGTTGAAATCCCAGAGCGAAGCGATGCGCGAGGCCATGATGTTGCCGATAAAGCTGGTGTATTGATTTAGCTTGGCCGCGCCTAATACGCTATCCATGGCCAATTGTTGCAGCTGGCTTTGCTCTTTATCGCTGAGTGTGATCCCCGCCTTCGCCAAACTTGGCGCCAGCTGGGTTTGTAAATTCACGCGGCCACGAAATTGATGGGTTTCAGGCTCAGCGGTCATGGCCACTAGCACGGCGACCTTGTCGCCTTGATTGACTTTGGCATCGCGCAGGGCTTGATCGGCTACCTTCATCATTAACAATTGCTGCGGGATCAAGGCGTCATCATTATTAGGTGGCACCTTAAACTGCATAAAATCCAGTTCAAATTGGTCGATAAATCCGCCCATTAGCGGGTTTTGTGGGTTATCAGCCAGTAGCTGGCGCTCCATGCCTTTCCAGCGCGAAGGAGGCAGTGGCTGAAACACATCTTGGTTGGCACTGAGTAGCTCGGCAAATTGCGCCATGTTTTCAGCGCGCCCAACATGACAAGCCAAGCCGGTGATCAAGAGCTCACTTTGTTTGGCTGCGGTCTTTGGGGTTGCTTTTGAACTGGTTAAGTCGTCAATCTTGTTCTGGCTTGGCGCTTGTTGTAGCACTAAGTGGGCATTACACCCGCCAAAGCCAAATGCCGACACGCCCGCGCGTTTAGGCGCAGCTTGTTCCCTTGCACTCTCGTTCACCGGCCAAGGCTGTAACTGTCGCACTAATTGAGACTCGCCCCAAGCTTTATTGGCCGAGCTAATGGGCGCGTTAATGCCGATGCTGGCAGGAATTTGGCCATGCTCCATGGCGCAAATGGCTTTGATAATACTGGGCATGCCCGCAGCCGTTAATAAGTGACCAATGTTGCCTTTAACCGAGCCGATATGGGGCACCTTGTCGCCATTACCAAAAAACTGCGACATCGAATTTAGCTCAACCTTGTCACCGAGCGGCGTGCCCGTGGCGTGACATTCAACGTAGTCCACTTGCGCTGGGCTGAGTTTGGCTTGCTCATACGCATGTTGGTAGGCCAGCACTTGACCTTTGCTGTTGGGGCTAAGCACAAATTGACCGCGGCCATCATTGGATAAGCCCACGCCCTCTATGGTGGCGTAAATGCGATCCTTATCGCGCTGGGCATCACTTAGGCGTTTTAGCACTAACACACCCGCGCCTTCACCGGCAAACAAGCCTTGGCTTTGCTGATCAAAGGGCGCAGAAATGCCATTGGCGGGATAGGCTTGAAAAATCGAAAAGCCCATATTGATAAAAAACGGATCGGAACCCGATACCGCGCTCGCCAGCATTAGATCGCTGCGCCCTGCTGTTAAGGCATCGCAGGCCAGCTTGACGCTGTAAAGGGATGACGCACAGGCGGCATCAAGGGCATAGTGGCCTGCGCCAAGGCCCAAAGCATTGGCCACCAGCGAAGCACTAAAGCCCGCACTTAAACCTTGCTTAGGATCCACTGGGCCATTGGCAAACCCTAGGTCAAACGGCGCGAGTTTAAAGTCACTGCCAAGAACTTGCTGCAAGCCTTGCTCAAGTGCCTGATGATAAAGAGGTAAAAATACCCGATTGGATTGCTGAGTTGGAAACGATAAGGCGCCAAGCACCAAGCCGGTGCGCGCTAAAATATCATTTGATATGTCGCTGCTTTTGTTGCTTCCAAGAGAGACATTGGCATCCAATAAGGCCTGCTTGCACACTTGTAATAGCCAATGTTGGTGACAATCTAACCCAGCTAATTCTTCTGGGGTTAACTGATAGCCAGTGGCATCAAACTCAAAGTTTTCAATATAGCCGCCGCGATGGCAGTAATGTTTGTCATTTTGCCCCTTGCTGCCGGCAAATAAGCTGGGATCGGCAGATTGGCGCGCAGCGCTGACTTCACGGCGAGCATCATGCTGTTCACTGAGGTTTTGCCAAAAGGTGTTGAGATCTTGGCTACCGGGAAATACATGGGCGATACCAACGATGGCAATACTGGTCATTAATTTACGCTGTCCTGTGACTGAGAAAATAAAAATGGCGATGGGCCCGCTCTACCCGACAAAAGGCCCGACAAATCGACGGGGCAACCTATGCTGAGCAGCTGCGCCAATAAACCTAATACACTGCGCGAGCTGCTCTGCCTCTTGCTATTAGTGGCTAAACAAAGGTGGCCTTGGCCTTGATAGATTTTGTCTAAATAGGTGGTGCAACTGCGCCCCGCGCCCACTTCGATAAATACCCGCGCGCCCGCATCATAAACGCGCTGGGCTAAAGCGGCAAAATCAAGGGGCTGGCAAAAACACTCGCGAATGCTTTGGCTGATTGCGCCAGCATCAAAACTGACTGGCTGCATTTGGCCGCTGGAATAAAGCTTTGGCGCATCTGTTGTTTTAGCCCAAGCCTTTCCTTGCTCTGATAATGGCAAATGGAAAATAGCGGCTATTTCATCCTGATAAAACCGCGCCGCTGGGGTATGCATGGCGGTAACAAAATTCACTTTAATGGCGCGACAGCCACTTTGCTGCAACCAATGCTGACAGGTATCTGCGTCCCCTTGCAAAATGCCGCTGTCACCGTGATTGATGGCCAGCCATGCCTTAGCGCTGTCAATGTTGTTATCATTGAGCCAAGGGGTGAGCTTAGCTGGTAAACGCACCGAATAACTGGCCCAATTAATTGGCGTTTGTTGCCATAGCTTAGCGACGCCGTTTAGTTCGCCAGTAATGCCTGAGGTAAAGGCGCTAGATTGCCGGAGTCGCTCACCCAGCACCTTGGGCTGCTGCCAAACATTGAGCCCCGCCCACATGCTGACTTCACCTAGGCTATAGCCAAAAGCAAACTTAGGTTTCACTTGCCACTTGGCCAACCAATGACTGACTAGCCACGCGCTACCCACGCCCGCTTGCGCCAGTGTCGTGAGCTTATCCGTGCCTTGGCCATCAGTGCCAAACGCGTCATTAGCCAGCAGTTCGGCGAGCTCTCCTTGCTGATCAAGCGCTTGATACAGCGCAGGGAAATAGCGATGCAGCTGGGCAAATTGACCGACATAACAGGTGCCCACGCCGGGATAGACAAAACATAAGCGATCAGGCCTAAGCTGCTGCGCTTGATTAACGTTTAGATAACGGCACACACTGCCACTGGGCGTGGTGATGGCGGCAAAGTCATGCTGCGGCCATTCATTTAATCGGCTGATCAGCACGGCGATCTCTTTCGCCATCTCACTGCGCTCTGGCGCGACGACAATGGCCACACAAGCACTCACACCAGAATTCGCACTTGAACTCGCACCTGAACTCTCACCTAAACATAAGCTGTCAGCGTTTTGGCTAAAAAAGCCTTGCTGCTGAGCTTGAAATTCCTGATAAGCGCGATGGCAAAAGGCAAGTTGCTGGGCATCATCTAACGCAGCAAAAGCGTGTAACCTTGCAATCAGTTCGTCATGCGAGCTTGCCAGCAAGGGTAAAAAGCCTTGCCAACTAAGGGGCGCATTCGGCGTTTGACTAGCCAGCAAAGGCCAAGGCGTTGGCGCCATGCTGCCTTGCTCAAATAGGATTGAGTGGTAGCTAGCGGGCGCTAAATCTAATCTGACTTGGCGGGTTTTACCTGCTACTGCATACCAATAAGTCGCCCCTTGCTCGCGCTGCTTTAACGATTGCAGGGCATAAAACACCTCGGCGGCTAAATCATCAATATGGCCCGCTTTGATAGCAAGCAGCTCCGCTGGGTCAGTTTTATCATCAATGGCTTCATTTGTTAGGCACTGGCTTAAGCGCGCCAAAATCGGTAAACCGTTGGCTAAGGCTTGCGGCATGGGCGTAAGCTCAATGGCCAGCGCCATCGCTCTATTTGACTCATTTTGCTTATCTAACCAAGTCGGTAAGGATGAGTTTGCCACGGGCAGCAATATTGATGCCCGATTATCGCAATTCTCGGCAGCGCTTCGCGCCGTTTGGGTGTGCAAGGATTTCGTTAGCAAGCGTTGGCACAGCGTCACTAGCGCATCTTGGCCGGTGATAAAAGCCGTTGCCTTGATATCAGATCTAGGTCGCCACGCCTTGGTATGTCGCGCAGGCAAATCACGCAGATGCAACACAAACTCGGCCATTAAGTCGAGTGCCATTGCGTTTGCGTTTTTAGAAGTGTCGTCGAAATCACAGCGGGTTAGCCCATGGCTAACCAGCTGTAGTCCCGTGACCGCCCATTTGGTCTTAACATTTAATGCTGTACCGCTCTGGGCTGCGCCCTGATTGAAAGGTGAGATCTTGCTATCAATCAAGGCTGGTCACTGCCTGTTTGGTGTTTGCCTTTTCACCAAGGACTTGGGTTAATACCACCTTACCCTGCTCCATTTGCACCAATAATTGCCCGCTTTCGTCCACGAGTGCCACGTTGGCAATTAGCTCATTGCGGTTAGCCTGCACCTTGTCGATAACCACATACATGGCTTGGCCCGCAATCGGGCGCTGATAATAGCGCACCTTAGCGGCAGCAACCGGCAAACTGGCTTTACCCAGCTTGGCCTTGGCCCAAACCAGCATGGTTTGATAGAGCAAATCGTCGGCCAATAACGCACTGCCGCTAATCTCTTTACAGAGCTCGTCACCCCCATGCAGGCCATCAAAATCAGCAAAGTAGTCGGCTTCACATGGATCAAGCTCGGCAATAAATACGCCTTGTTGCTCATCTAAACTGATGCATTGTTTTAACATGCAAAAATGGTTTTGATGAAACAAGGTGCCATCTTGATACCAAGTGCTAGCTAGTGCGCTGCCTTTTTGGGCTTGCCATGATGCCAGCTGCGCTTTATTAACAGACTCAAACGGCATTTGTTGGCGCAAGGTTAGCTTGGCACCGTAATGAAACACCTGACGCCCTTGCTGCTCACTGCTGATGCGCGCTTGCAAGGTGATCTCGTCTGTTTGCACTTCTATCACTTCAAGTGTTAATTGCAGCTGCGCGCTGGCGTGCTCTTTGCTTAGCACCACACCTTTAAACAACTGATAATCACACATGTCAGTGACTAGCCAACTCGTTAACCAGCGCTGGGCAGCTTGCGCCATCCAGCCGGTGGCAAACACCGTAGGCAGTACGGGATTGCCATTGATTTGGTGATCCCGTAAAAAACCTTGCTTCGCGATGACTTTGGCTTCGCTGTACTCTTTATTTAAGTACTGTTCATTTAGGTACTGTTCTTTTAAGTACTGAGCATTTAACGCTGGCGCTGCGTGCAACAAACCTTCACTTTTATGAGTGAGATTGGCTTGTTGCACTAAGGGCTTTTTTGCCGCGCTGTCCTCTTTAGTGCCGCTCATGTCGGTGCCCACGATCACTTGCACCTTATTGGTGTCACTGGTTGTGCTTAACAAATGATCCGCAAACAACTGCGCGCCGCCCTCGATGGGGATCACATACACGCCGCGCTGCTCAAACATGCGTTTGAGCTCAGGCGTCACCATGCCGCCGTCCCATGGCCCCCAGTTAAAGCTAAATACCTGAGCCTGAGGTTGCTGCTTAGCTAATGCCAAGGCGGTTTTATTTAAAATTTCGTTAGCAATGGCGTAATCCGATTGGCCCTTGTTGCCATAAAAACCCGCGGCCGACGAAAACAGTGCGATGTGTTTTAACTCACTGCCCGCTAGCGCGTTTAATAAGGCGTGTAGACCTTCAATTTTGGTCGCGAATACACGCTCAAAATCACTGAGCTTTTTGTTTTCGATTAAACCATCGGCTAATACACCCGCGCCGTGAATAAGACCTGTGATCGGGCCTAAGGTCATCTTGGTTTGCTCAACCACGCGCGCCATGGCGGCGGCGTCGGTCACATCGGCAGCCACGTATTCGGCAATGCCACCCGCTTGTTCAATGGCGGCTATACCGGCATCAATTTCAAGTTGTGACAAGACGGGTTGGATCATCTTTTTCAAGCTGGCCGGCGTTGGCTTTTGACCTTGTTGCTGACAATACACCATGGCGGCTTGTTGCAGCTCGCTTGCCTCGGTTAAGCCCGTCGCCCACTGCGGTATCGCGATTGGCTCAGAGCGCCCCAGCAGCACAAATTTGGCTTGACTGCCCTTAGCCAGCGCTACCACACAGGCATTGGTGACGCCTTTGGCGCCGCCGCTAACGATAAAGACATCGGATGGGGTGACAGCCGGTGTCGCACTGGGCACGGCCGCTTCTGCCGGATGAGCGACTAAGGTAAAGCGACCCGTTGCATTGATGGCTACTTCACTTAGATTTACGTCTTGGTCAAACAGCTCAGCCGTTAACGAGCGCGCAAATTCACTGCCAACCAAAGCACTGTCGATATCAATCACGCGACATAAGGTGTGCGGCCATTCTTGTTTTAGGGTTTTACATAAGCCCGCTAGGCCCATTTGCATCAGCTCGGCATTCGCTAAACCGCTGTTATAACCTAAGCCGCCATCACCGCGCACAACACAAATAAAGCGCGCCCCAGCTTTGGCCAAGGTGGCTTTTAAATGCTTGGCAAATAAAAACACACCTTGCAGCACTTGCTGACTTGGCTTAGCAAATTGCGCGCTAACAAAATCACTTGGCTGTAAATGCACAAAGCCGGTGATATTGGCGTAATTGGCCACCACTTGCTGGCACAGCTCACTGATACTGGTTTCGCTGTTATCTGCTAAGGTAATGCGTTCAATTTGACTGTTCAACGCCGAGCTGGCTTTAACCGTTTCTTTAGCAAAGCTGATCACCACTGGGGTTAACCCTTTGCTGAGCAGCTTTTCTGCCACTCGGCCGGTATTGTGGCCGTCATCGGTTAATAGGATCACTTCGCCCTGATGTGCACTTAGTTCAGCTTGCTTTGGCGCTGCAAGAGGTGTCATCAGGGCATATTGAAAAGGGACACTTGTCTCCTTTGCTGGCTCAGTAATCTCGGCATCGCTGGTTGCCGCTGCGCCTGATTCATCACCCAATTGGGCTTGCATATAGGCAACGATTTCGCCCAAGGTGCGAAGCTCGGCTAAATCTTCTGGGTTTAGCGCAGGCAGACTTGGCAGTTGGTCTTGCACCGTACCTAGAATTTCAACGCGTTTGATTGAGTCGATACCAAGGTCTGCTTCCATGTCCATGGTGAGCTCTAGCATGTTGGCGGGATAGCCGGTTTTATCGGCCACCACGGTTAACATGGTTTGCTCTATGGTGGCTAAATCTAGGTTGCTGTCTTCGTTGGTATTAGCGGTGCTCACTGGCGCATCGGCAACGTCGCCCAGTTGCGCTTGCATATAGCTAACGATTTCGCCCAAGGTTCTTAGCTCGGCTAAATCTTCTGGGTTTAGCGCAGGCAGCGAGGGCAGTTGGTCTTGCACTGTGCCTAGAATTTCAACACGCTTGATTGAGTCGATGCCTAAGTCTGCTTCCATGTCCATGCTTAGCTCTAGCATGTTGGCAGGATAGCCGGTTTTATCCGCCACCACGGTCAGCATGGTTTGTTGAATAGTGGCCAAATCTAGGCTGCTGTCATTTTTAGTCATCACTTGCGCCGGTGCCGTGTCGCCCAGTTGCGCCTGCATATAGCTGACGATTTCACCTAAGGTTCTTAGCTCGGCTAAATCTTCTGGGTTTAGTGCAGGCAGGCTTGGCAGTTGGTCTTGCACTGTACCTAGAATTTCAACACGTTTAATCGAGTCGATACCAAGGTCGGCTTCCATGTCCATGCTTAGCTCTAGCATGTTTGCAGGATAGCCGGTTTTATCGGCAACAACCGACAGCATGGTTTGCTGGATAGTGGCCAAATCTAGGCTGGCCCCGCTAACTGTGTTGGTATTAGCTGAAACGTTATTAGCCGTGCTGACTGGCGCAGTGGCAACATCGCCTAGTTGCGCCTGCATATAGCTTACGATTTCGCCTAAGGTTCTTAGCTCGGCTAAATCTTCTGGGTTTAGCGCAGGCAGCGAAGGCAGTTGGTCTTGCACCGTGCCTAGAATTTCAACACGTTTGATCGAGTCGATGCCAAGGTCTGCTTCCATGTCCATGCTGAGCTCTAGCATATTGGCTGGATAGCCGGTTTTATCGGCCACAACCGACAGCATGGTTTGTTGGATCGTCGTTAAATCGAGCGATGTTGACGACGTATTGGCCGTTTCAACGTTTGCAGTTTGAGCCACACTAGCGGGAACAACGTCACCCAGCTGCGCCTGCATGTAATTAACGATTTCGCCTAGTGTGCGAAGCTCGGCCAGATCTTCTGGGTTTAGGGTTGGCAGCGTGGGCAGCTGGTCTTGTACCGTGCCTAGGATTTCAACTCGCTTAATCGAATCTATGCCTAGGTCGGCTTCCATGTCCATGCTCAGCTCTAGCATATTGGTTGGGTAACCGGTTTTATCCGCCACCACGTTCAACATGGTTTGCTCAATCTCGGCAAGTGTTAACCCCGAGGTTAAACCTGAGTTTAAACCTGAGGTAGAAGGAGCCACAGGTGCTGGGCTACTGGCCACTGGCGCCGCAGGCACATTCACTGGATATGCCGTTGGCATTTTTGGCTCAGGGGCGATAAAGGCTGGCTCAGATACTGGCACTGCAACAGGTGCCGTTACTTGCACTTGCGCTACAGGAGCGATTGCTGGGCTAGAGACAGGCGCTTGACCTGATAAAGTATCGAGCAAGCGATGACTTAACTGCGCTTGTTGCTCTAAAAATTGCTGTTGCAATGCCATGCTTTGCTGCTGATATTGCGCCATGCTTTGGCTTAATGCTTGTTGCTGAGCCAAGATGGCATCCGCAATCGGATTAATTGTCGCTGCAGGAGCAGATTGTGCCGTCACTGGGGCGTTGGCAGATTCACTTACCGCTACAGGCACTTCTTTGATCACTTCTTTTACCACTTCTTTCACCACTTCGATGGTTTTAGGCTCGCTCTGGCTGATTTGGCCATTGGCTAATGCCTGCTGCATGTTGGATTTGGTTGCTTCGCTTAAATAGTTTTGACCGCCTAACTTGATGGTTAATGGCGATTTGGCCTTGCTTGGTTTGGCTTTTGGCGCCAGGGCATATTTGTCTAATTGTGTTAGCGGTAAGCCCAGAACCGCTAGCTGTAAATGAGCCAGTTGTAACTGTTTGTCGCTGCAATCACTGTTGCCATTTAGCGCTATGCTGACCACATCGGTTGCGGTTAAGGTTTCTTGCACTAGGCGAGATAAGATGTTTTTCGGGCCAAATTCAACAAAAATGCGCGCGCCTTGCGCGTAAAGATCGTTTAACTGATCCGTAAAGCGCACCGAGCTAAGCATATGTTGCTGATAGCTTTGTTTGATTTTAGCCGCCGCTTTGGCATGGTTTTTACCTGTGCTATTGGCGCTTAATACGGTTTTAGCTGGGCTAAACTTAACGGCTTCAATGGCCTTGGCATACGGGCCTTGAGCAAATTCCACCAGCGGCGTATGAAACGCCGCCGAGACAGGGAGTTTAACCCCTTTGATGCCCTTCGCCTTAAGAGCTACTAAAGCGTCATCAATGGCTTGGCTGGTTCCGGCGACCACAATTTGGGTGGGCGAATTGTAATTGGCAAACCAAAGCTGATCACTTTGTTCAATAAAATCGGTTAAGGCTTGGGTATTGGCTGCTAGCTCGTCGCCCGTTTGACCTTTAAACACCACCGCCATCATGGCGCCGCTGTCTTGATCCGCTGGTGTTGCCGCCATGGCGCTACCACGCGCTACACATAAGCTTAGATAATCGCTTTCGCTGATCACGCCACTGGCCGCTAACGCCGTTAGCTCACCAAAGCTATGGCCAGCGCAAAAATCGGCGCTAAAGCCGGCTTGTTGCATTAGCTTATGTAAGCTCCAGCTCAATGCTCCGATCGCTGGCTGAGCAAAACGCGTGTCTTGCAGCGCGGCGGCCTGCGCTTTTTTATCACTGGCGTTAAACACCGGGATCGGCATTACCTTGCTCGAGAGGCTGGCTTGGCCTTGCTCGGTTAACAAGGCGTCAAATTGAGCGAGCACGTTGCGATATTCAGGGTAGTTTTGCGCAATACTTTGGCCCATGTTGACGTATTGTGAGCCTTGGCCGCTATAAAGGGCGACCACTTTACCGCTGACGTTTTCGCCCTGCTCGCGATAAAACGCGTTATCTTGTTGCCAAGCCTTAGCCTGATGGGTTTGCAATGCCGTTAGGGCTAATTGCAATTGCTTGGCCACATCTTGATTTAGGTCGATAAACAAACCTAAACGGGCCTGGTTTGTCGCAACGGGCTGCACCGCGTATTGGCTTAATAACTCAGCCAACTCAAGTTCGCCTTGCTTAACTTGGTTACTAACTCGGCTTAGCTCATCGATTAAAAGGTTGCGATCATCAGCCTTAAACAGCACGCTGGCGCCAGCGCGATACAAGCGATAAGCCTGCTCGTGCTCACAGGTGTATTCTTCAAGGGCCACATGGTAGTTGGTGCCACCAAAACCAAATGAGCTGATACCAGCGCGGCGTGGATGCGCCCCTTTGATCCAAGGTCGGGTTTCACTGTTAATGTAAAACGGCGACTCGCTAATGTTTAATTTAGGATTGGGCTGATTAACGTTAATGGTAGGCGGCAACACCTTATGATGCAGCGCCAGTGCGGCCTTGATAAAGCCCGCCGTGCCCGCGGTCGATTTAGTGTGGCCAATTTGCGATTTAACGCTGCCTAGAGCAATGCCTTGCTTAACCGGATTGTCCTTTGCAAAAACTTGTCTTAGGCCTTCAAATTCAGCGACATCGCCTGCGGCCGTGCCTGTGCCGTGGGCTTCAATTAAACCCACGGTATGGGGCGCGAATCCTGCATCGGCATAAGCGCGATTGAGGGCTTTGGCTTGGCCTTCTGGGCGCGGCGCGTAGATGCTTTTAAATTTACCATCGGATGACGTGCCTATCCCTTTGACCACAGCATAAATACGGTCGCCATCACGCTCGGCATCACTTAAGCGTTTAAGCACCACCATACCGATGCCTTCACCTATCATCATGCCTTTAGAGTCTTGGTCGAACGGTTGCACCACCGAGTTTTCGGTAAAGGCAGGCGTTTTTGAAAAGCTCATATACATTTGCGGCGAGTTATCGGTGCACACACCGCCCGTGATCATCACATCGGCGCGCCCTTCCCATAATTCACTTAAAGCCATTTTTGTGGCCGCCAATGAGCCGGCACAAGCCGCGTCGACCACACAGTTCATACCACCTAGATCAAAACGGTTGGCGATCCGCCCTGCGATCACGTTACCCAGTGAGCCAGGGAATGAGTTTTCTTCCCAATGAACGTACTGACTTTTGAATTTTTCCACCACCATGGTGGCATCGGCTTCACTGACGCCGCTATTAAGCAGCACTTTTTTCAGTACGGGGTAATGTAAACGGGCATTAAGGCTGTGATTTATTTTTTGGCCACCACCGACTCCCAGTACCACGCCGATCTTATTACGCTGCTCTGCGCTTGCTTCATCAAGGCCGGCATCAATTAAGGCGTCTTTAGCCACCACCAAGGAAAGTAATTGCGAGGTATCCGTGAGCTCTAGAATATTAGGCGGTAAGCCATATTCCATCGGATCAAAATCAATGTCGGGAAGAAAACCACCGCGACGACAATAGACTTTGTCAGCTGCTGATTTATCAGCATCATAATAATCGTCGATTTGCCAGCGACTGGCGGGTACATCGATAATGGCATCGATTTTATTTCGGATCAGGTCCCAATAGGCACCTAAATCTTCCGATTGGGCAAACAAAGAAGCCATGCCGACGATGGCAATGGGCGCTTTATCTTGTTTCTCAATTGTTGACATTCATTTTCTCTTATCACTCGATCTTACAAAAGATCTGATTCTTTATGGTGTGCAAAGGTAAATCACACCGCTAATTGAAGATGGTTTGGTCACCAAATTTTTGTTTGAACACATGGTAATTACGAGCCAGTGTTCGCCGCATATGAAACGGCGCATGTTTTAATACGTATGTCATGTAGCGTGTTGAAGCCGCTTTGGCACTGTCTTGATAGATGTCGACATAAGCCCAGTCGCTATCAGGATCACTGGCCACAAACATGTTTAGCGCGACCTCTTGGCAATACTGCTTTGGCACGGGTTGGGCCATCACATGGACCACAGGTTGCTTGGCATCGCCCGTCAGTTCTAACGCGTGGGCCAAGGTTTGGTGATTAATGGAAAAATGCTGACAGTTTTCGGCTTCTGCTCCTATGTGCAACTGATCGAATTGACCTGAACGTATGACGGGGGGATGACTGTCATCGAGTTGGGAAACACCGTGGCGTTTTAAACAGCGCGCCAAGCCAGAACGCGACACCTGCGGGTTGATATGTTGTTGAGTTACTGATAACAGTTTGTTTAGGCTGAATTTTAAGATCAGCTTAAGTTGTACCACCACATATTCCTGCGCCGGAGTGAGGGTTGTGTTCAATTTTGCAGGAATATTCGATGCATCATTAACATTTTCGCGTTTTTTCCATTTACGAACAGTGGCTTCGCTGATATTTAAAATACGAGCAAGCTTTGCAACACTCAGATCGGAAGACTGAATAAATTCACGCATTTCGGGCGTGGTTGTCGCGTTGGCATGGCGTTTAGTCGTCATGCTGTTTGATAGCCTTGAATTTTAGTCATTGACATGGTGTTGGGTTTTAAACTCGTGTTTTTTTGGGTTTATCCAAGTATTCGTTCGCTATTTGAGCCTTGATTATCCGTTCTTTGCTAAAGTTAGCTAAAGGACAACAAGCTCAATCAGCCTTAAATTTGAATCTCGCAATTTACATCAGTCGAAGATTCGAAACAATGTGCCGGAACAATCCTAAGCAACAATATCCGGTTTGCATGCTTTTCTAGGGAGAAATAATGTCAAAATATGATCTAGATCTCGCCAGAGTAGAAGTGATTTACTCTGATTTGAGCAAAATATCCAGTCAATCGCTAGAAGAGCTGACCGCCATTTGGTGTCCAGCAGAGGAAATTGCTGAGCTTAGCCAGTCAAAAAATACACAAAAGAACCACTCTCGTTTATTGAGTCGCATGTTACTTCGCTATGCACTCAAGTTAATGCATCCCAAAATCAATCATCTCCATTGGCATATCGAAAACAACGCTATGGGACAGGCGGTTTTGCAAGGTCGGCTTGATAGATTAAATAATCTAAAATTGCCTCGGTTTAGTTTTTCTTACAGCTACCCCTATGTTGCCGTCGCGTTTCATCGTGAAGCCATTGGATTAGATATTGAAGTTCACGACTCCGAGCTGGATTATCGCAGCATCGCCGAGAACTTTTATTCGCCCAGTGAAATCGCCCTGATGGATTCGCTACCTAAACAAGACCGACAGACTTTTTTCTATCACTTATGGACAATTAAGGAAGCCAGCGCTAAAGCCTTAGGCAATGGCCTTCGCATGAAGCTATCGAATATTAACGTCGATCATGACCCTAAAGATTTACTGACGGAATACGGTCATGTGCCAGTGCGTATTTTCGACAAAAAAGAAGTGTTTGATAAAAGTACGGGTTTAAAACTTCGCAAGCGCGTGTTGATGAAGGAAATGTATAGCCAATGGTTTATTATCAAGCCCAATGTGCACTTTGCCATCACTCAAGACCACGCTAACCCCATTGCACTTGAATATATTGAATGGGATTAGGGCCTGTTGACCTTTTGAGCTTGTTTTTGCAACGATTTGTTGGGTATTTATACAAAACAATCGTTGTAGGCAGCGACTTTGCAGCATAGCCAACTATGCAAAAAGGCGCTAACGCAGTAGAAATGACCAACAAACGCTGTCCTACGGATTCGGCTAAAGCCCTTCGGGCGTAAGCATTCTATTCGTCGTTGAGCAGTATTTACTTAGAATGCTAAGCTACACACCGCTCGCCTTGCCCAAAACGCTTTTAGACAGGGTGTCTCCCACCCGAACAAAAATTAACCGCGAAAGGTCATCAGGGCCTAAGATGTGGCTCAATGGGGCGCAGTTAAATTCCACTGCGCCTGGCACTTTTTTAAGCTGAACTTTGGTTATGTTAATCGCTGCATGACTGCCGCTCCCACTAAGCTTAACTTATTTAGACTCAAGTAATTGCAATACTTCTGCCGGGAGTGGACATAAGCTTCTGGCTTGATTCATACACACCATCTCAATTTCCGCCGTTACCGCAGGCTTAGTGCCATTGGGTCGCCAGATTTCCTGTAACCAGATAGAGCGATAGGGACCATCAAAATAAAACTGGGTTCGTACGTCTACGATGTCTGCAAACTCAACTCCTTCAAAACAACCCATATTGGTTTTATACACCGCAAAGCCGATGCCTTGTTGTTGCCATAATTGCTGCAGCATTTGCGCCCCTATCACATGCTCGCGCGCCCGTTCGAAGTATTTTAAAAAGTTGGGATGATAGACTACGCCGGAAAAATCCGTATCTTCATAGTAGATTTGCACTGGAAAATGATAGGTTTGGCTAAGTTTGGTATTGTCTGGCAAAGATGTTGGCATGGCTTAAGTCGGTGATGAGTCAGTTGTTAAGGTTTAATTGCTTTATAAACAATCCCGTGAAGGGCTGCAAGTGCTGCTGGTTTATGCAGCAATAAATCAAAGAATCTCCATTTGCATGGCATTTAACGCCACAAAACGTTGCATCTTATTTTTTTTCTTGTTCCAATGAGCCGTTTTTTTATCGACCGTTATAAGATAAGGCTTTTTCCACCAGATGAATTACTCCAAGGTCTACGTTAACAGCATTGCTTACGAACTGGCACCGATTACCGTTTCTAGTGAAAGCTTAGAAGCGAAACTGGCGCCGATTTATGACAAATTTCGCATCCCGAAAGGGCAATTAGCCGTGTTAACAGGCATTGAAGAGCGTCGCTGGTGGCCCAATCACACTAAAGTCAGTGATGGTGCGATTAAAGCCGCGCAAAAAGCCGTATTAGAAACAGGCGTCAATATTGCCGATATCGGCGCGGTGGTTTACACCGGGGTGTGTCGCGATCAACATGAGCCAGCCACAGCTTGTCGTATTGCCAGTCAATTAGGCGTTGCCAATAAAGCCAGTATTTATGACATTAGCAATGCTTGCCTTGGTGTGTTAAGTGGCATGTTAGATATCGCTAACCGGATAGAACTTGGCCAAATTAAAGCTGGCCTTGTAGTGTCGTGTGAATCAGCCCGTGACATTGTTGATACCACCATAGCTAAAATGCTAGCCAACCCCAGCATGCAAAACTTTGCTGCCGGCCTTGCCACCTTAACTGGCGGCTCAGGCGCTGTCGCCGTGCTTTTGACCGATGGCAGCCTTGATTTGACCAATACAAAACAGCATAAGCTTGAGTCTGCAACCACCCTCGCCGCACCGGAACACTTTGATTTGTGTTATTGGGGCATGGAAGAAACGGCTAAAGGGGTATTTAGAGAAAACATGCGCACTGATGCGGTATCGTTACTCAAGCATGGCGTGGCCCTAGCCCAGCAAACTTGGCAAGAGTTTCTCAGTAATGCAGGTTGGCAGGCTGAGCAAGTCAATAAAGTGATTTGCCATCAAGTGGGCTCAGCCAATCGTAAAAACGTGCTTGAAGCCCTTAATATCAATCCGATTAAAGAGTTTCCAAGTTACCAGAAGCTAGGCAACATGGGGACAGTCTCCCTGCCCGCAACGGCGGCAATAGCCCATGAACAGGGCTTTTTACAGCCCGGCGATAAAGTGGGCTTTTTAGGTATCGGCAGTGGCTTAAATTGCATGATGTTGGGGTTAACTTGGTAATGAAAACAGCAGCTCAATACTCTCCCTATCAAGCCCATTATTTTGATCGTAATGGCTTAAAATACCATTACGTTAACGAAGGTAGCGGCGATCCTGTGGTGATGGTGCACGGCAACCCAAGCTGGAGTTACTACTATCGTGATCTGGTGGCGGCATTAAAAGACCAATATCAAACCATCGTGCCGGACCATATCGGAATGGGGCTTTCCGATAAGCCAAACGATGATAAGTACGACTACACCTTAGATTCTCGCATTGACGACTTAGCCGCCCTATTGCAACACCTTGGCATTAATAAAAACATCACCTTAGTCGTGCATGATTGGGGTGGTATGATTGGCATGGGTTATGCCGCGCGCTATCCAGAGCAGATCAAGAAAATTGTCGCCCTGAATACAGCGGCCTTTCATATGCCAACCACTAAGAAATTACCTAAGCGGCTGTATCTAGGCCGTAATACCCAGCTGGGCGAGTTATTGATCCGCGGCATTAATGCCTTTAGTTCATTGGCTTCCTACATCGGTGTTAAACGCAAGCCGATGCCGGCCGAGGTACGCAACGCCTTTGTCGCACCTTATAACAATTGGCAAAACCGCATTGCTACAGTGCGCTTTGTTCAAGATATTCCACTGCAACCGGGTGATAAGGCCTATGCTAGCGTCAGTGAGATTGAGGCTAGCCTAAGCAAATTTAAACACCTGCCGGTGTTTCTTGGCTTTGGTTTGCAAGATTTTGTGTTTGATCAGCACTTTCTTGATCGCTGGGTACATTTCTTCCCTGAAGCAAAGGTACATGCTTACCCCGATTGTGGACACTATATTTTGCAGGATGCGGCACAAGAGATCATTCCGTTGATCAGTGATTTTATTCGTCAAGATCATTCATCAAGTTAAGCCACTAGCTAGCTGATAACCACGCGGTGCTCATATGAATCAAACCAGCAATAAAGCAGTTAATATTGCTAATCACTTAACCACCATGGCCAATGATCATCCTGATAAATTGGCGATCGCAATTCAGCAGCACTCACTGTTCGGCAAAGTCGCCCATTATACAGAATTAAACTTTGCCCAACTTGAAACACAAGCCAATCTCTGTGCTTGGGCTTTACACCAGCGCGGGGTTCGCTGTGGTGATAAGGTGGTGTTGATGGTCACCCCTAGTGTGGATTTTTTTGCCCTCACTTTTGCGCTGTTTCGCGTTGGTGCGATCCCGGTCTTTGTTGACCCCGGCATGGGAATTAAAAACCTTAAACAATGTTTTGCCGAAGCTGCGCCCGATGTGTTTATCGGCATCGATAAAGCGCATATTGCTAGGTTGTTGTTTGGTTGGGGCCGTGCATCCATTCGCATCAGTATTACGGTTGGGCAACTTGGCCTTGGCAGTAAACTCGAAAAACTCAAAGCCAAAGTCAAAATCAACCATGATGATGCTTTTGAACCTGTGGCTGCCAGAGCTAATAAAATGGCCGCGATCTTGTTTACTAGTGGTAGTACAGGTGTCCCTAAGGGCGTTGAATACAGCCATGCCATGTTTAATGCGCAAATAGACGCATTACGACAAGACTATGGTATTAGCCCAGGTGAACGTGATCTGGCCACTTTCCCATTGTTTGCCCTATTCGGCCCCGCTTTGGGCATGGCATCCATTATCCCTGACATGGATGCCAGCCAACCAATCAAAGCAAACCCTGAGTTTATTTTTGCCGCGATTGAGCGATATCAATGTACCAACTTATTTGCTAATCCCGCCCTGATGGATGTGCTTGGCAATGCTGGCAAAGCAAAGGGTGTCACTTTAAACAGTATAAAACGGGTTATTTCTGCTGGAGCCCCGGCAACGCCTGCTTCTATCGCAAAATTTGAAACCTTACTCAACGAATCAACCCAAGTATGGACGTCTTACGGTGCGACGGAATCCTTACCTGTGTCTAAAATTGGCAGCCATGAGTTGTTACAACAAACGCAGGTGATCACAGATCAAGGCGGTGGGATCTGTGTCGGTTATCCCGTGGCGGATATCAAGGTTAAGATTATTAACATCACCGATGAGCTAGTCCAAAGCCTAAGCCAAGCACAAGTGTTAGCCACCGGCCAAATTGGTGAAATATGTGTTCAAGGGCCCGTCGTTTCTCCTGCTTATTATCAACGTATGGGGGCTACTGCACTTGCCAAAATAGATGACGAAAATGGTGGCTTTTATCATCGCATGGGCGATGTGGGATACCTGGATACAACGGGCCGACTCTGGATGTGTGGCCGAAAAAGTCATCGCGTGACGTTACAACACACCGAGCTATACACCTTAAGTTGTGAGCGCATATTTAATCTTCACCCGGATGTCTATCGTACAGCCTTAGTAGCGGTTAAAGTGGCGGGAATAAAACAGGCCTATCTGTGTGTAGAGTTAAACTCTGGTGTGCAAGTAGATCAAGAGATGTTATTCGAGCAATTGAAGGAATTAGGTCAACAATATCGTCACACACAACAAGTGGCAGGATTTTTAGTTCACCCTAAGTTTCCGGTCGATGTACGTCACAATGCGAAAATCTTTCGCGAGAAATTAACGGTCTGGGCCCAAGCAAAGCTAGATACATAATATAGGTTAGAATATGGAAAAGGTACTGGTTACCGGTGCAGGCGGGTTTCTTGGTTTAGCATTGGTTAAATTGCTGTTAACAAAAGGCATTCAAGTCAACGCCTTAGTGCGTCGTGATAACCCTGAATTAGGTCAGCTTGATGTTACTATCTTCAAGGGTGATCTGACCGATTACATGGCTGTTGAAGACGCTGCTCGCGATTGTGATACCGTGTTTCATGTGGCATCCAAGGCCGGCGTTTGGGGCGCAGAGGAGCAATACATCGCTTCCAATATTACGGGTACCCAGCATGTCATCGAAGCCTGTGAGAACTTAGCCATCTCTAGGCTTATTTATACCAGTACGCCTAGCGTGATTTTTTCCGGCAAGGATGAAGATGGCGTTGATGAATCCGCACCGTACAGCAATAACCCCCTTAACCACTACACGGCCACCAAAATTGCTGCCGAGAAAATGGTGCTTGCGGCCAATTCAGATACCTTGTTAACCACGAGCCTACGCCCACACCTTATTTGGGGGCCAGGCGATCCTCACTTGATCCCTCGCGTGATCAGTAAGGCGAAAGCGAAGCGTTTAGCCTTAGTTGGAAACCGAGATAAATTAGTGGATACCGTCTATGTGGATAATGCCGCTCTGGCACATTATCAAGCCGCGGTTGAGCTGACTCAAGATGCAAAATGTGCCGGCAAGGCTTACTTTGTCAGTAATGATCAACCCGTGACCATGGCCACTATGCTAAATGATATTTTGTATGCGGCCGGTTTACCCCCAGTACAAAAACGAGTAAGCAGCCAATTGGCTTTTGCTGTTGGGGCGAGCCTAGAGTTCATTTATGGTGTACTTCGCCTGAAACAAGAGCCTGCCATGACGCGTTTTGTTGCCAAGCAATTAGCGACGGCACACTGGTTTGATATCAGTGCAGCAAAAAGAGATTTTGGTTACCAGCCAACGATCAGCATGACACAAGGTATGGCTAAACTTAAACAGTCATTAAATCAATCCTGACCATCAACTAATGATTGCGCATTTCAAAATCAAAGCTGGCGGTGTCACTTTGTCCTAAATAATCTAGCTCTATGGTTAGCTGCCAAACCATGCTTTCGGTGATGCAGGCCCCCAGTAACAATTCGCCTTGGTATTGATCTGCTATGTCGCTCGCATTAAAAATGACAGGAATGGTGCCCATGAACATGTCTTTACCCTTCAAGTAAGCTTTAGTAATTGTCATGCCTTGGCCAAGGGTCAAGCGCAAAGGAAGCGGCGTTTCGGCTAGCACTGGCGTGTTAGCTTCACTACTGATATTTATTTGCTGACCAAATACGTCATATTCACAGCCTTGGTTAAACTCACACAAGGCGATGTTGGTAAGCTCAGTGGCAGGCTCCTCACTGACAGCGTGTGTCGGCTCTAGGGTTCGATAGACAAAAGCTGCAGTTAATACAGATAAAACCACTAAGATCTGGATGATGCGTTTTAACTCTAACTTCATGTCAAATAATTCCTATTAACCCTATTTTGAGTAGGTTTTAATCAATTGCTGTTTTCTATAGCAGATTTAGTTAACAAATTTGTTCGCCATTAACAATTTAGCTGCACTGTGACTGTCATTGTAACGTTTTCTGCAGTAGAATTCGCATCGAATATTGTGTTTGTAAAACTCCTTGCTTTACTGAGTAGGGACAGCCAGTTTTATGCCAAGCACATATTTGCTAATTGTTTCGTGAATAACGCTTTTAATTTACGTGCTAATTTACGTGGTAACAATGGACAGCAGCGGAAGCAAAATAAAATGACAAGCCATATAGAAAATCAACCTGACTACAACTACACAGTTGTACGCCAATTTACCGTGATGACCATCATCTGGGGTATTGTTGGCATGGGTGTCGGTGTGTTAATCGCAGCTCAATTAATTTGGCCTGCGCTCAACTTCGAAACCCCTTGGCTAACTTATAGCCGTTTACGCCCTCTTCACACTAACGCCGTTATTTTTGCCTTCGGTGTCTGTGCCTTGATGGCAACCTCCTTTTACGTGGTACAACGTACCTGTCAAACAAGATTGTTTGGTGGCCCATTAGCACAAGTTGTGTTTTGGGGTTGGCAATTGGTGATCTTATTGGCAGCCATCACCTTACCTATGGGTTACACCGCGGGTAAAGAATACGCCGAACTAGAGTGGCCAATCGATATCTTGATTGCCGTGATCTGGGTGATTTACGCGATTGTGTTTTTTGGCACGATTGTTAAGCGTAAAACATCACATATCTATGTCGCTAACTGGTTCTTTGGTGCCTTTATCATTACCGTAGCCGTGTTACACATAGTGAACAGTGCCGCTGTGCCTGTTTCTATGATGAAGTCTTACTCTGCCTATTCAGGTGCAGTGGATGCTATGGTGCAATGGTGGTACGGCCACAACGCGGTAGGTTTCCTATTAACCGCGGGCTTCTTAGGTATGATGTATTACTTTGTTCCTAAGCAAGCAGGACGCCCTGTTTACTCTTACCGTTTATCGATTGTTCACTTTTGGGCATTGGTTTCTGTGTACATTTGGGCAGGTCCACACCACCTTCACTACACAGCATTGCCTGACTGGGCACAGTCTTTAGGTATGATCATGTCGCTGATTCTATTCGCTCCTTCTTGGGGTGGTATGATCAACGGTATCATGACCCTATCCGGCGCTTGGCACAAACTGCGCTATGACCCAATTTTACGTTTCTTAATCGTTTCATTGTCTTTCTACGGTATGTCTACCTTCGAAGGCCCAATGATGGCAATCAAGACAGTAAACGCACTATCACACTACACAGATTGGACTATCGGTCACGTACACTCAGGTGCACTGGGTTGGGTTGCCATGGTATCGATTGGTGCAGTTTACCACTTGATCCCTAACCTATTCGGCCAAGGCAACATGTACAGCACTAAGTTAGTCAATGTGCATTTCTGGCTTGCAACTGTGGGTACGGTACTTTACATCGTAGCGATGTGGATTTCGGGTGTTATGCAAGGCCTAATGTGGCGTGCAGTAAACTCTGACGGTACGTTGACTTACAGCTTTGTAGAGTCACTACAAGCGTCTTACCCCTTCTACTTTGTTCGTTTCTTAGGCGGCGCAATCTTCCTAAGCGGTATGCTAATCATGGCTTACAACGCTTACAAAACGATTGTTGCACCAAAGGGCTCATTGCAGCCAGAACCGCAAGCAGCTTAAGGAGTAGCCGAGAATGAAACATGAAATAGTCGAAAAAAATATTGGTCTAATGGCCATTCTGGTTGTTATTGCAATCAGCTTTGGTGGCTTGGCGGAGATCACCCCGCTATTATTCCAAAAAGAGACGACTCAACCTATTGATGGGTTACGCCCTTATTCGGCACTTGAGTTAGAAGGCCGCGACATCTATATCCGTGAAGGTTGTAGCGTTTGTCACAGCCAGATGATTCGTCCTTTCCGCAGTGAAACTGAACGTTACGGCCATTACAGCGTGGCTGGCGAGCACGTTTGGGAACACCCATTCTTATGGGGTTCGAAACGTACCGGTCCTGATCTCGCTCGTGTCGGTGAACGTTATTCTGATGATTGGCACCGTGCTCACTTAATCGACCCGCGCTCTGTGGTTCCTGAATCGAATATGCCAGGTTTCCCTTGGCTTGAAGAGAATCAACTTAGTGGTGAGCTAACGGCTAAGAAGATGGAAACCTTCAATATGTTAACTAAAGGCAGTTGGCATACTGATGAGCAAGGCAATGCCATTCCGCTTTACTCTGAGCAAGACATTGCCGGAGCATCAGATGCGGTTAAGGGTAAGACAGAAATGGATGCGTTGATTGCATACCTTCAGTCTCTAGGTCACGCACTTAAATAATTGAGGTGGTTAATATGGATTACGGAACATTCAGTGGATTATATACCGGATTTTTAATTGTAATCTTTATTGGCATTATCGCCTGGGCTTACAGCAGTAAAAATAAATCGTCATTCGACAAAGCCGCCAACCTGGTTTTTGCTGATGATGAAGCGGTAAAGCCAAGTGCCGACAATAAAAACGCAGGAGCGAATTTATAATGAGTACTTTTTGGAGTATTTGGATAACCGTTATCACGCTGATTGTGATTATCGGTTGTGCTGGTCTTTTGTACTGGTGTGCAAAAGATAAAATGGGTGTTGAAGAAGGGAAGTCCATGGGACATTCTTTCGACGGCATTGAAGAGCTAAACACGGGCTTACCTAAATGGTGGGTTGGTTTATTTGTTTTCACCATTGTAGGTTGTGTAATTTACATTTTACTCTTCCCTGCTTTTGGTGGCTTTGGTAACGGCCTGTTAGGTTGGACCAGTGCTGATCAAGATATTGTTTCAAAACAAGATTCGATTGAGCGCGCGGCCACGTCTAACTCTCAATACCAACGTGAAGTAAACAAGGCCAATGAGCTTTACGCTGAAGTGTTCAAAAAGCTAACCCATGACGAGCAAGGTCAATATATTGCTGTAGAAGAGGTCGCGAAAAACCCTGAAGCGGTTAAAGTTGGACAACGCTTGTTCTTACAAAACTGTGCTCAATGTCATGGCTCTGATGCTAAAGGTTTTACCGGTTTTCCTAACCTAACCGACAACGATTGGTTATACGGTGGCACCGGTGACATCATTAAAACGACCTTAATGGAAGGCCGTAATGGTGTGATGCCAGTAGGTGGTTTACTGACGCCTGAGCAATTAGAAGGCGAAGGCTTACAAAATCTGGTTTCTTATGTCCTTAGCTTAAGTGGCCGTAAGGTAAATGCAGTTGAAGCGCAAAAAGGTAAAGAGCTTTTCGGTACTTGTATGGGCTGTCACGGCGCGGATGGCTCTGGCATGCAAGCCCTTGGTGCACCTAACCTAACCGACAATATTTGGTTATACGGCGGTTCACGTAAAGCCGTTGAAGAAACCATCATTCACGGTCGTAACGGTGTGATGCCAGCTTGGAAAGACATCTTAGGCGAAGATAAAGTTCATATTATCGCCGCTTATGTATACTCCCTTTCTAACCCCCAATAAGAAATATTAATTCTTACTCAAAACCCCGAATTTTCGGGGTTTTTTTTTGCCTTTTTGTTACAATCCAAGGGTTCATATTAAGGAGTGATGCAGTGAAAAATAAATGGTACCAACAGAGTTCAGTGTGGCTCATTATTCTCTTACCATTGGCAGCGGTTATCGCCGGTATCAGTACTGTTATGATTGCCCACGACAATAAAGTCGACCTGGTAGCTGAAGATTATTATAAAACCGGTAAAGCCATTAACGCCGACCTTTCAAAGCTGAACAATGCACTCAAATCAGGCATCACCACTCGTTTAGTAATGGATGGAGATCAAGGCGTCATTTCGATTGCCTCTGGCGATGTTCCCCCTAATCAAGCCCTTAAAATCAGCTTTTATCACGCGACCCTTTCTGGGCGTGATTTTACCACTATGCTCTCGGCCGATGCGGCCGGTCATTATCGTTTTACCTTTCCCAGCGAAATTCAAGGAAAATGGGCGGTACGCGTTGAGCCATTTGATAGCAGCTGGCGAGTCCAAAACAATGTGACTTTTCCTATCACTCAGGTGATACTCGATGGCAAGCAATAACGTATCCGGTTGTTTTCATTGCGGCGAAGCCATTCCGCCAGACAGCCAATTCTCCGTGACCTTAAACGGAGAGCAAAAAAACATGTGTTGCCCCGGCTGCGAAGCCGTGGCACAAACCATTATTGACAGTGGCCTAGCCTCTTATTACCACCACCGTACTGAGCAAGCCCAAAAGGTCGATGGCTTGGTTCCCGCGGAGTTAAGTGCTTTAAACCTGTACGATCTTGAAGAAATTCAAAATGATTTTGTACAGCATAATAAGGCCTTACAAGAGGTCATGGTGTCTATCGACGGCATTACTTGTGCCGCGTGTGCTTGGTTGATTGAACGTCAATTACGGGTATTGCCTGGCCTGGCTTTTATCAATGTTAATACCACCTTGCATCGTGCAATCATCCGTTGGGATCCTGAGCTAATCAAACTCAGTGATATCTTAAAAGCCATTGCGCAAGTAGGCTATCGCGCTCTGCCCTTCCAAGCTGACGAACAAGAAAAACAGTATCGCGAGCAAGTCCGAAGTTATATGAAGCGCGTTGGATTGGCGGGCATTGCGACAATGCAGGTGATGATGTTTGCCGTTGCCTTGTATGCTGATCTTTTTACGGGTATGGAAGAGGAGTTTCGTCAATATTTCCGCTGGGTCAGTATGATTTTGGCCACACCGGTTTTACTTTATAGTGCCCAGCCCTTTTATTTTAATGCGTTAAGAAATATCCGAAACCGTACCTTAGGCATGGATATACCCGTTTCTATTGCCTTGTTGGGTGCTTATATCGCTTCTACCTACGCCACCATCACCGGCACGGGCGAAGTGTTTTTTGAATCTATCTCCATGTTCACTTTCTTCTTGTTGATTGGTCGAATGCTAGAGCTAAGGGCCAGGCGTAAGGCCTCTGAAAGTGGCAATAACCTAGCCAAATTAATGCCTAAGATGGCCTGGTTAAAGCAAGGTGACACGGTCGAACACATCCCCGCCAAATTATTGCGTGAAGGGCAATCAGTGTTAGTTAAGCCCGGTGAGACCATTCCCGCCGATGGCGTCATCGTATCCGGCAAATCATCCATTGAGGAGTCCATGTTAACAGGTGAACATATGCCTGTTTTTAAAACCTTAGATGAGCCTGTTTATGCTGGCACCATCAATTTGGAAAGCCCCATTACGGTATTAGTTAAGCAGATTGGCCAAGCAACTTTGATTGCGGACATAATCCGAATGCAGGATTTAGCGCAGGCGGAAAAACCACATATTCAGGTGGTTGCCGACCATGTCTCTCGGTATTTTGTGGGTGCCCTATTGGTTTTTTCTGCCCTCACTTACAGTGCTTGGCTTTATGTTGCCCCTGAGCATGCTTTTTGGGTGACCTTATCGGTTCTGGTTGCGACTTGCCCTTGCGCTTTAAGCCTTGCAACCCCCACTGCGCTTACCTGTGCCACAGCAACATTGAACAAACTTGGCATCTTGATCCGTAAGAACCATGTACTGGAAACCTTAGCCAAAGCAAATCTGTTTGTATTTGATAAAACAGGCACCCTCACCCAAGGTAAATTTTCAGTGGCCAAAACCCATGTATTTGCCAATATAGACAAAGCTCAATCTCTTGCGTTAGCGGCGGCACTCGAGCAACACTCAGAGCACCCTATCAGTCGTGCTTTTGCTTCCTACAAGCAAGCCAATATCAAGATCGATAATGTAACAAATGTGCCGGGAGAAGGCTTAGAAGGCAAGCTGAAAGGACAATGTATTCGACTTGGAAAACCCGAATTTTGTCAGGTGTCTTTACCTGTCGCGTCTGATCTACTGCTCATCGTGATGACTATAGACAACGCGCTAGTTGCTGCTTTTGAACTGACCGACGAATTGCGTGACGACGCCAAATCCACCTTTGCCCACTTTAATCAACAAGATCTGAACACGGCTATGTTAACCGGGGATGGCTCAGCTCAAGCGAACATAGTGGCAACGCAACTGGGCATAAAAACCGTCATCTCAGGCGTCACGCCCGAACAAAAACGTGCGGCTGTGCAACAGTTTCAACATGATGGTCATATTACCCTCATGGTCGGGGACGGTATCAATGATGCGCCCGTGCTGTCCCAAGCCCATGTATCGGTGGCTATCGGCAGCGGTACCGATGTCGCTAAAAACTCGGCTGATGTGATATTAATTGGCGATTCATTGCATAAATTGGCCAAGGCTCGCCACCTTGCAAAACAAACCCGTGACATTATTAGGCAAAATTTAGCGATTTCCTTAGGTTATAATCTATTTATCTTGCCCCTGGCAGCAACAGGCCATGTGCCGCCTTATATGGCCGCCCTTGGCATGTCACTAAGCTCGGTTGTGGTTGTGACCAACTCCTTAAGGTTATTAAAAAAATGAGCATAATTTTCACACTGATCCCAATTGCCATTCTATTTGTTGTTATCGCAATTGGTCTGTTTTTTTGGGCGGTACGCTCTGACCAATTTGAAGATTTAGATCGTGAAGGCGTCAATATCTTATTTGATGAGGATGAGCAACCAACGCCTAGTGACCTCACTTCAGTGTCTCAAACCAAACCTGATAATCCAAGATCATCCTAATGGCAGACTTTTACGCTGCATTTTTTATCGGCTTACTTGGCGCGGGCCATTGTTTAGGCATGTGTGGTGGTGTTGCCAGTGCCATGACATTTTCTATCAACAAGGATGCGACTAAATCTCAGCAATGGCTTACCCTATTGCTTTATAACTTAGGTAGATCATCAAGTTATATTTTAGCCGGTATGGCCATCGCCGGTGGCGCTGCGGTTCTGAGTCAGTTGTTTGATGTTAAACAGGCTTTAATCATGCTGCGTTTATTGGCAGCGAGCATGATGCTGTTATTGGCGCTTTACATCAGTCGATTATGGCTAGGCCTGCAAGCATTAGAAAAAGCTGGTCAGCACCTTTGGCGACGAATTCAGCCCATCGCACGGTTTTTCTTACCATTAAAACACCCTGTTTATGCTTTTCCTTTAGGCATGGCTTGGGGCTGGCTCCCATGTGGTTTGGTCTATTCTAGCCTCTCTTGGGCCGCGGTGAGTGGCAGTGCCCTTAACGGTGGCTTGATCATGGCCGGGTTTGCGCTAGGTACGCTCCCAGCCATGACCACCCTAGGCTTGCTCAGCCACACTGTTAGTCGTTTGATCCAATCCAACTGGTTTCGCTATGGTGGCAGTGCCTTGTTAGCGCTCTATGCCCTTCACACTGGCTATATCGCCATCAAGCAACTGATTTAGCATTGACACTTGCATATTTTTAGCTGCATTTGTTTCTACCGCTCC
Source organism: Motilimonas eburnea (assembly GCF_021295345.1). Lineage (GTDB taxonomy): Bacteria > Pseudomonadota > Gammaproteobacteria > Enterobacterales > CBDFNC01 > Motilimonas > Motilimonas eburnea. Next base: position 174,805 of record NZ_JAIMJB010000002.1, on the reverse strand, counting down.
TGAATGGCACTAAAACAGGTATGGCTTAAATCCCATGTTCTGTGAAATTTCTCACTCTGTTGCAATAAAGCGACCTTGTAATAGTAAGTATTTTTTCGTTTTTTTAAGGCGTAATCACTTTTTGCCTTTCAATTCACCTTCTGCCACCAATCTGCTATTTAAACTAAGTCAATAAATGTTACAATATTGATATATATCAAGTGGAGATTTCGGGTAAGCATGAAGTCCGATAATAAAAATACCAGACGCATCCAGTCAGGTGGCTGCGAAATACACTGCCAAGATTGCAGTATCAGCCAACTTTGCATCCCGGTGAGTTTAAACGAAACAGAACTCGACCAGCTCGATGAAATCATAGAGCGCAAGAAACCCATTCAAAAAGGCGAAGAATTATATAAAGCTGGCGAAGAAATGCGCGCTTTATACGCCATCCGCTCGGGGACGGTTAAGTCCTATACCATCACAGAGCAAGGCGATGAACAAATCACAGGTTTTCATTTAGCTGGTGATCTTGTCGGTTTTGATGCCATCAACACTGGTTCTCATCCAAGTTTTGCGCAAGCCCTTGAAACGTCAATGATTTGTGAAATACCTTACGATACCCTTGACGACTTATCCGGTAAAATGCCTAAGCTTCGTCAGCAAATCATGCGAATGATGAGTAATGAAATCGTGGGTGACCAAGAAATGATCTTGTTACTTTCGAAGAAAAATGCGGAAGAACGATTAGGTGCCTTTATCTACAGCTTGTCGCAACGTTTTTCTGAGCGTGGTTTCTCTCCTCGTGAATTTCGCTTGTCGATGACGCGAGGTGATATTGGCAATTACTTAGGTCTCACCGTCGAAACCATCAGTCGCTTACTGGGCCGTTTCCAAAAGAGTGAAATGATTGCGGTGAAGGGTAAATACATCACCATCATAGATCATCAACAACTGGCTGAAGTTGCAGGCGCTATCAAAGCGGATTAAGCCTTTGCGCGATGGAATTAATCAATTGAAAAATAAAATAATTGATCCCCATCGCGCCTTATTTCATCATTTTGAGCTAAATTATGACTAGAAACGTGGATTATTATCAGTAACCCGGAGGGGTGTATGGTTAAATATCGCAACATCTTAGTCGTCATTGATCCAACCAAAGAAGAGCAAACAGCCCTTTCTCGCGCCGTCTATATCTGTCAACGTGAAGAGCATGCTAAGTTAAAGCTGTTTCTATCTGTTTATGATTTTTCTTTTGAAATGACCACCATGCTTTCACTCGAAGAGCGTGAAGCCATGCGTGCCAGCGTGATACAACAACAAACCGCTTGGCTAGAAGAGTTAGCCGCTCCCTATCGCAGCCAAGGCGTATTTATTGACACCAAAGTTATCTGGCACAACCGGCCATTTGAAAGTATTATTCAAGAAACATTGGATTTTGGCCATGACCTTGTGGTGAAAGGGACACATCACCACCCTAAACTGCAGTCGGTCATCTTTACGCCCACTGATTGGCATCTCCTTAGGAAGTGTCCAGAGCCATTATTGTTAGTCAAAAATCATGACTGGCCAGAAAACGGGACGATTTTAGCGGCCATTCATGCCACGGCCGAAGATGATGAGCACGTTGCGCTCAATGATAAAATTACCCGAGAAGCACAAGATATGGCTAAAATGATCAATGCAAATGTCAGTTTGATCAACGCCTACCCTAGTACCCCCATGAATATCGCCCTAGAGCTTCCGGATTTTAATCCAATAGAATACAGCGATGCGGTGCAAAAACGCCACCAAGACATGCTGGCACAACATGCCGTAAAGCACGGTATTGCAGAGGAACGATTACATGTTGTAGAGGGATTGGCTGAAGATGTGATCCCGCAAACGGCAAAACAAGTCGATGCGGAGTTAGTGGTCCTTGGCACCGTTGGCCGAACTGGGATCAGCGCCGCATTGATAGGTAATACAGCCGAGCATTTAATCGACAGCTTAGATTGTGATTTGCTTGCATTAAAACCGATTGATTACGTCTCACCCTTACAGCAATAATTTCTGCGGCCAAGCAATTGGCCGCCCCCCTACTACCTGACTTGCTTGGTGCATTCTTGACGCTATAATACGCAGACTTTTTTTGCTGTGGATAGAACTATGGGTACACCGACGGCCGAGGCCAAAGCACAATACAACCAGAATAAACTGCACAAACGTTTGCGTCGTGAGACAGGAAAGGCCATTGCCGACTTTAACATGATTGAAGAAGGCGATAAGGTCATGGTTTGCTTAAGTGGCGGTAAAGACAGTTATGCCCTCCTCGATATTTTAATGCACCTTAAGGCCCACGCACCCATTCAGTTTGATATCGTGGCAGTTAACCTAGACCAAAAACAACCCGGATTCCCTGAGGATGTTCTGCCTACGTATTTGGCGGACATAGGGGTCGATTTTGAAATTGTCGAGGAAGACACGTATTCCATCGTAATGGACAAGATCCCCGCAGGTAAAACAACCTGTTCATTATGCTCTCGCTTGCGTCGCGGTATTCTCTACTCCACCGCAACGCGTCTGGGCGCCACCAAAATAGCGTTAGGCCATCACCGTGACGATATTCTCGAAACCTTATTATTAAACATGTTTCATGGGGGGAAATTAAAATCTATGCCCCCCAAATTAGTCAGTGATGATGGCAAACATGTCGTGATCCGCCCGTTGGCCTATTGTAAAGAAGCGGATCTTGAAAAATACGCGCAGGTTAAGCAATTCCCTATCATTCCTTGTAACTTATGTGGCAGCCAAGAGAACTTACAACGCAAAATGATCAAGGAAATGCTGCAAGGATGGGAAAAACGCTTCCCTGGTCGAATTGAAAGTATGTTCCGCAGCATCCAAAATGTTGTGCCTTCGCACTTAATGGATCATCAGTTGTTTGATTTTAAATCAGTGGACCAACACAGTGGCGTGATTGATGGGGGCGATATAGCCTTCGACAAACCCGATTTGCCATCCGTAGCCGCTCCGTCTCATCAACAAGCCCCGCTGCAAGTGATAGAGCTAAAGTAAATATAGCCCTTTAGCTTAAACGATATCTCTCTCAAGTGGCTGATAGGACACTCTATCAGCCATTATGGCCTATTGCACTCGATGGTGGTGACTACTGTACTAACCAAGGCTTAATATCAACCACCCCATCTGTAAGGCTAATTGGCATGCCTATGTGCTCTGCTAACCACTGCTTTGAAATATGGATTTGGCCTTGCTCGACTTCAAAATCCGTATTGACAAGGGTATAACGACTTTGCCCCTGACTTGCTAAGTGGTCGATTAGCGCGTCCGACAAGGTAAGCGTAATACCATTAAAGTCTGGCAAGAAAAGTTTACCCCAAAACCCGGCCTGTCCTAACATCAGCTTTTCCAGCTCATCAGCGATCTTTTTTAACCCATCAACCCTGTCAACCGATTCTATAGGCACCATTAACTTAGTTTGTAATGACATGGTGCAATCTTGTTGATCGCGACGTAACCCTAAGATCAAATCCGCTTTGTCTTGTTTTAGCTTAGCGTCGTAGGGAATAAGCAGCTCACCCGTTGGTTTTTGTAAAACAGTAACGTGACGCTCAGCGGTCTCAATCACCGCCTTAGTCACTTCACAAGGCTGTTGGCCGTGTTTATCCAATAAAAAGAAGGCTGGGCTCACCCGAGTTAAGCCTTCTTTTTTTACCACGGCAAGGCGTTTATAAAAATCACTGTAGGCAAACGTTGATTCTTGTGCGCTGGCCCACGGCGTACACAAAAAAACAAATAGGATTAATAAATTACGCACTAAATTCACCATTATTGTTATCATCTTTCTGTCCATCATTGCCCACTTCAACCGTTAGCCTGATGCCACATACTTCTTTATAAACCACGGCTTGCAATGTAACAACAAATGGAATGATGACCACTAAGCCAACCACCGTCATAAAGCCAAATAACATGAAAAGATTGATCAACGCATGAATGATAAACAAGGAAATGAAGCCCTTATGAGCGACACGGATAGAGGTAGGGATCGCTTGAAACACTGTCATCTGACGCTCTAACATCAAGGGGATCACCAAGGAGAAGATCGCACTAATGTAGATGGTAGGCAATGATGAAAGAATGCCTAACCCGAGGTTCATAAACGCCATCGACAGCAGATTAGGTAATGCAAACGCCACCGCTAATGGCCCAAACAATTTAAAAAAATTAAATATCATTAAAGGTTTTGTTTTTAAACCGACCACATGGTTTAAACTCATCATGGTAAAGCCAGCGATCAGTGACGGCACCACAAACACCGACATAAGTAGGCCAATGGCGATCATTTCTTTAGTGAAAATAACCGGGTTGCCTTCTTCATCAACGACTTCTTTGATATAGCCTAATAATTCACCGCCATGTACCAACACGCTAGTGACCAACATCATAAAACCTAATGCCGCCAAGCAAGCCAGCATTAATGTGCCTAAATTCTTTAAGGTTATTTGGAAAGCTTCGGAAAATACATTCGGTATACTGAGTTTAAAACCTTGCTCTAATGACTGCTTGAGATTGCCGCCAATCTGTACCTGTGTTGTTTGTTGCTCTTCGTTCATTACCAAACCACTTTAGTTGCATGAATGTGCATTTTAAGAGGTTAGCACCAAGATGTGAAAGGGATTTACACCCAATATGGCCTTCTTTAGTGCTTTTTTTAGCTTGGCCCAGACAATTGTTACTAGCTGGCGTAATAAACAGGCTGACCATGATGATTTGTATATTATCTATGCATTGATGGGAGCTAAAATTTGATCTATCAGCTCAGGCACAAGCACACCCGCGGAGCCTAATCTTACTTCGGCAAACTGATTGCTGTTCTCACTCGGCTCTAAGTTAATTTCAATGGTATGAGCACCGTGACTGGCAGCTTCATGGACAAAGCCAGCAGCAGGGTAAACGCTGCCAGAGGTACCAATCGATATAAAGAGATCGGCCTGGGATAAATGACTATATATTCGGTCTAAATGCAGTGGCATCTCGCCAAACCACACCACGTGTGGTCGTAAAGGCTCAGGGAACTGGCAACAGGTACACAGATCGTTAGCCAAGATATCCCCTTTCCATTCCAATGTTTGATTGGTGTGAGGGCAGCGTGCCTTAAGCAATTCGCCATGCATGTGGATGACATTTTCTGCACCGGCTCTTTCATGAAGATCATCAATGTTTTGGGTGATGATGATCATCTCACCATTAAATTCTTGACTGAGTTTCGCCAGTGCCAGGTGGGCACTGTTGGGCTGGATATAAGGTTGTTGCAGTTGCGAGCGACGTTGATTATAAAAACGGTTGACCAGATCAGGATCGCGTTTAAACCCTTCGGGCGTTGCCACATCATTAATATCATGGTTTTCCCATAGGCCATCTTTTGCACGAAAGGTTCGAATGCCTGATTCTGCCGAAATGCCGGCACCCGTTAGGATAACGATATGTTGGTATCTGGATTTGCTGTCCTGTTGCATGGGGGTTAACCCTAATTTTATTATTGATTTGATAACAAATTAGCAACAACAAGGGAAAAAGAACATCACACTATGGTCGTAGTGTGAGGCAGGTTATTAAAATTGAGTGCTACTGAATATGGGCAGCAGCAAAGATGCACTGCACCGCTATTGCAGCAAGGTGTCACAGACCAAAATAACGACAAAGCCGCCCAGAGGGCGGCTTACACATTATTTGTTGGATTGACTCTCTTCAACCCGAGATTTCAATTTCTGACCCGGCCTGAACGTCACAACGCGACGCGCAGAAATAGGGATGTCTTCCCCTGTTTTTGGGTTACGACCCGGTCTCTCATTTTTATCACGTAGGTCAAAATTTCCAAACCCTGAAATTTTTACCTGCTCGCCAGACTCAAGCGACTTACGGATTTCTTCAAAGAATGATTCCACCATATCTTTTGCACCGCGTTTACTTAAGCCTACATCTGTAAACAGACGTTCAGCAATCTCGGCTTTTGTTAGCGCCATAGATCAATCCCTCAAGGAAGCGTTAAACTCTGATTTAACCCCTGCGACGATGTTATCAACCGCATCGGCTATCTCTTTTTCCTCCAGAGTACGCGTGGTATCTTGAAGCACCAAATTAATGGCTAGGCTCTTAAACCCTTCGTCGATACCTTTACCCTGGTACACATCGAACAAGTTTACGCCAACTAACTGATTCCCGCCAATTTTTTGGATAAATTTTATAATTTTACCCGATTCCACTGACTCATCGACCACTAACGCGATGTCTCGACTGTTCGCCGGGAACTTTGAGATAGCGTTAGCTGCAGGTAGTTGACGATTAACAACTTTATCTAACTCTAGTTCAAAAACCAGGGTTCTACCATTTAAGCCACATTTTTTCTCAAATTGCGGATGGATAGCACCGATATAGCCAACTACCTCGCCGTGATGCTTGATCACTGCAGCTTGACCAGGATGTAAAGCACAGTGCTCAGTTTGCTCGAAGCTAAAGTTATTCAGATCAAAAGTATGGCTTAGCAAGGCTTCTACATCGCCTTTAAGATCAAAAAAGTCAGCTGCGCGAGATGGTAAGTCCCAATGTTCATCATGGGCTTTACCCGTCATGATACCGGCAATCATCGGCTCTTGACGAACGCCGTTTTCCGCCGTTTCATCTTTAATAAAGCGAAGACCCGATTCAAACAAGCGTACTCGAGATTGTTGACGGCTTTGGTTATAAGCGACAGCGTCAATTAACCCTGTCCATAAGCTAACACGCATTGCCGACATTTCCGTAGAAATAGGGTTTGGCAAAATAAGGGCATCGGCATCCGGGAACAATAGGCTCTGACGGCTAGGATCAACAAAGCTGTAGGTAATAGCTTCTTGGTAACCTAAGTCAACCAGGGTATCGCGTAAACGCGCTAACGGCAGACGCGCTTCTTGATGATCTGCCATGGCTAATGCTCCCACAGGAGCTGTATTTGGAATATTGTTGTATCCAAACACGCGCGCCACTTCTTCGATCAAGTCTTCTTCAATCGCCATATCAAAGCGATATGTCGGCGTCGTTACAGACCAATCAGCGTCTTGTTTGCGCGCTGTAAAGCCAAGGCGAGCCAGAATTTCTTCTACCTGCTCATCGTCAATATGAATACCGATGATCTTGTCTAACTTAGCACGGCGAAGAACGATTTCAGCGGGCTTTGGTAAGTCTTCAGCACTCACGGCTTCAACGACCGGGCCAGCTTCACCACCACAAATTTCAACAATCAAGGCGCTTGCTCGAGACATTGCACGGGCTTGCAGCTCAGGATCAACACCTCGCTCATAACGATGAGATGCATCAGTGTGTAACCCATACTGGCGAGCGCGACCTGTGATAGCTAAAGGCGCAAAAAATGCGCTTTCTAAAAAGATATCTTGAGTTTCGCTAGTAACGCCTGAATAGAGACCACCAAAGATGCCTGCCATGGCTAAAGCTTTACTTTGGTCAGCGATAACTAAGGTATCCTCAGTTAATGCCACTTCATTACCATCAAGTAACGTTAGCTTTTCGTCGACGTTAGCCAAACGTACATCGATATCCCCGTCAATCTTTGCCAGATCAAATGCGTGCATTGGATGACCAAGCTCAAGCAGGACGTAGTTGGTGATATCTACAACAGGATCGATACTGCGAACACCACAGCGGCGCAGCTTTTCAACCATCCATAATGGGGTCTCGGCATCAAGATTAATGCCTTTGATCACGCGACCTAAGTAACGTGGACACGCCTGCGGTGCGCTGAGTTCGATCGCTTTACTATCATCAATGCTGACCGCAACGTCTTGCCATTGTGGTTCAACCACATCAAGGTGGTTTAACACCCCAACTTCACGTGCAAGGCCTTTAATACCTAAACAATCTGCTCGGTTCGGTGTTAAATCAACATCAATGGTCACGTCTTCAAGGCTTAAGTAGTCGCGTACACACTGCCCGACTGGAGCATCAGCTGGAAGCTCAAGGATACCTTCTGCAGATTCGGCCATGCCTAACTCAGATAAAGAACACAGCATGCCGTGAGATGGCTGGCCGCGCAGTTTAGCTTTTTTAATTTTGAAGTCGCCCGGTAACACCGCGCCGACTTTCGCCACGGCCACTTTTAGCCCTTGACGGCAATTGGCAGCACCACAAACGATATCTAGCAGCGCTTCTTCACCCACATCTATCTTAGTGACTTGCAGCTTGTCAGCTTCTGGGTGTTTACCACATTCAACAACATGACCCACAACCACGTTGCTAAATTCTTTGGCAACGGGCACAACCTCGTCAACTTCAAGACCTGCCATGGTAATTTGTTCGGCCAAGGTGGCTGTATCAATTGCAGGGTTAACCCACTCTCTTAACCAGGATTCACTGAATTTCATGTTAGTCCTTTCTATTACTTAAACTGTTTTAAAAAGCGAAGGTCGTTTTCGAAGAATGAACGTAAATCATTCACCCCGTAGCGCAACATGGTTAAGCGCTCAACCCCGATACCAAAGGCGAAACCTGAGTAAACTTCAGGATCGATGCCGACAGATTTAAGTACATTTGGGTGCACCATGCCGCAGCCTAATATTTCTAGCCAACCATTTTTACCCAGTACGTCAACTTCGGCCGAAGGCTCGGTAAACGGGAAATAAGACGGTCTAAAGCGCACTTGCAAATCTTCTTCAAAGAAATTACGAAGGAAGTCGTGAAGTATCCCTTTTAGCTCTGCAAAGCTGGTGTTTTCAGCCACCAAGAGGCCTTCTACCTGATGGAACATAGGTGTATGGGTTTGGTCGTAGTCGTTTCGGTATACACGCCCTGGCGATATGATGCGAATTGGCGGCTTTTCGACTTCCATAGTACGAATTTGTACACCTGAAGTTTGTGTCCGTAACACTAACTTAGGGTTGAAGTAGAAGGTATCATGATCGGCACGAGCTGGATGGTGCGCTGGAATGTTCAGTGCATCAAAATTATGGTAATCATCTTCGACTTCAGGGCCGGTTTTTACTTCAAAGCCAAGTTCACCAAAGAATTCACAAATCCGGTCGATGGTGCGTGTGACCGGATGGATATTGCCAGGCAGCTGGGTGCGACCCGGTAAGCTAACATCGATTTTTTCGGCGGCTAACTTTGCATTTAACGCAGCTAGCTCGATGCTGCTCTTGCGTTGGCTAAGGGCTTGCTGGATTGCCTGCTTGGCTTTATTTATGGCTTGACCTGCGGCCGGCTTTTGCTCATTGGGTAATGAACCAAGCAATTTCATTTGCTCGGTCATAATCCCTTTTTTACCTAAATACTCGACACGAATTTGATCAAGCTCTGCGGCATCATTTACGGTTTCAATCGCTTTGGTTGCGGTTGCTATCAGTTCATCAAGGTGTTGCATTTGTCCCTCGTCACCCTAAGCTTGTTATGGACTCAATACTCAAACCACCTATCATTGCGTTTGCAACGAGGTGTTATCCTTATTGCGCCAATTGATAAGTTTTACACCACGAACTTGCAGTACAAATCAGTCAACACAACAAGCAAGATCCCGCCCTCTGAGAGCAGCATAAGGGAGCTTGAGTATAAAAGGGCAAATACTACTTAAAACTGCTTGATTTAGCTAGGGCCTGTTGTCTTTTGAGGCGTATTTTAACCGCCAAATGCTAAGGTCTAGCATTTGGCTCAACGAGATAGCTTAGCTCTGCCTTGTGACAGACATAAACGATTCTATTAAGGATGTCTTGTTTACTGGTTCATATTCAGCTTTAGGTGGGTGCTGACCAGTTTTTTTTCTGCCAAAAGACAAGGTTTAGCCACACTAAAGCCCTGCACATAATCAATCCCGATTTGTTTAAGTTTTGCTTCAATGGCTTCACTTTCAACGTATTCGGCAATGGTTTGAACACCTACCGCTTTAGCCAGCTCAGAAAATGAACGTACCATGGCAAAGTCGGTTTCATCTTCCAAGATATCACGGACGAAAGATCCATCTATCTTCAGGTAATCGATAGGCAGACGCTTGAGGTATGAATAAGAGCAAAAGCCAACCCCAAAATCATCCAGTGCAAAGCTACAACCCAAAGACCTGAATGTTTCCATAAAGGCAATGGTGCGATCAATATCACGTATCGCTTGACCTTCGGTCAATTCAAAACAAATTTTATCCGGGGCAATCTGGTATTTCTCAAAACACGCTAAGATGTGAGATTTAACCTCCCTATCGGCCATGGATTGGCCACAGATATTAATACTGGCTTTATTGATGTCTTGGTACAATTCTGGGTTCTGGTTAAGCCAAATGAAAAAGTGCTCAACGACCCACTTGTCAATGGCTGAAATGAGGTTATAGGTTTCAGCAGCCGGTAAGAACTCACTCGGCGCAACCAGCTCCCCCGCTTCATCACGAAATCGGATCAGTACCTCAAAATGTTCGCCTTGGCTTGCGGCTGTTAAAGGTTTGATACTCTGGTATGCCAGTTCGAATGAGTTGTGCTCGAGGGCATCATTTAATCGCGACACCCAACCCATTTCTTTTTGATAACGACTCACAACACTGTTGGTTTCGGTATAGTAGTAAATGCGATTTCGCCCCTGCTCTTTGGCTGTATAACACGCCGTATCAGCGAGACTGAGGACTTCAGCAAAGGATTTCATGTTTTTTTCGATCGCGACGATACCAATACTAATACCTAAGGTAAAAACTTGCTCTCCCCAGACAAATCGGTATTCCTGTACCACCTTACGCAAACGCTCGGCCAGCTCAATGGCATCATTGACAAACGCATTGGTAAGCATGACACCAAACTCATCCCCACCTAAACGCGCTAACACTTGATCTTTTGGAATTTCAGCGACTAACAAGCGTGTTAAGCTTTGCAATAGTTTGTCACCCACACTGTGACCACAGGTGTCGTTAACCACCTTAAACTGATCTAAATCCAGGTAAAACATAATGTTTTTACCTAAATGGGTGCTTTCACTGTTGATCACTTGGGTGACACATTCTTCAAACTTGCGTCGGTTAAATAGACCCGTCAGCTGATCATGTTGCGCCATGTACTTGAGTTTTAATTCTTGTTTCTTGCGTTGACTGATGTCAACGATAGAGCCATCAATAATACGGTCGTCATTGTGATAAAAGTTCGACAAGCGCAGGTTTAACAACGCCCAAAATATGCTGCCATCGGCGCGTACTACCTTGATTTCCACGTTGTTAACAAAACCGGTTTCCAGCATTTCCGCTATCAAGTTATCACGGCTGTTTTCTTGGTGGTAAAACCGGCTCATGTTGCCGCCGTACTTTTCCTTAAGATCATTAAAGTCTTGGTATCCGAAGCTGGCACACAAGGCCGCATTTGCCGACAGCACTTCACCCGACAGAGTACTGGTAAATAGGCCTTCTGGGGCATTCTGAAAAATATCGAAATAGCGGGCGTTGCTGATATCGGCTTGTGCTTGTGCGTCCTTTTTTTGTTGTTTTTCTTGAGAGGTTCGGTGCGCTAAGGCGAGCGCTAAGAAAATCAAACCGAGAAAGGCTGAATTGGCAACAAAGTGTTCCGTAAAATCATTACGGGGGATCACGGCAAAACGGTTCAACAACAACATGCCCATGCCGACAATAAATAATAGCCATGAAGTAGCAAATAGCCGTGCGAGATTATTCCCCTTGACCCAATAATATACGGCTTCGATGAGCGAGCTAAGTGACATAAACGCCACCACAACGGCTAAAAAGTACAAAGCAAATTGGAAATCGATCACTAGGGGGGAGATGATCAAGGCTAAGCAAGCACCGAGTAAACTTTTATTCAGCAAATCAATGATGCGATTGCGTTTAAAGTGCTTTAGTCCTTCACCAAGGAGGCTAAGTACCAAACACAAGGTCCCCACTGACATAATCAGTAAGTTGTCATGCCATTTATTGAGGTTGGAAAAGAAAAAGATGCTGGCGTATCCCTTCAAGATCCACATGGTACTGATAAAGCACAAGCAAAATGCACTGTAGAAAAAGAAGCGTGACTCTTTAAGCATGATAAAGAGGAACAAGCTGTAACAAGACATCAATAAAAAGATGCCCGTCAACATCCCCGTAAATAATTTGCTATTTAGCTGCTCACTGAAATACCACTTTAATTCCCACAAGGTAACGGGGAGCTGAAGAAAGCCATTATTCTCGGCTTTAATGTATACCGTGATGGTTCGCCCAGCCGGTATATCAAGGGGAACACTAAAGGCACGGCTCGGAAAGGGTTTGTTATCGTATGGTCGGCTGGTGCCAAGATCATACTGATACGCAAGTAAATTATTCTCTACTATGTAAATATCCAGAATATTGATCAAGGAGTATCCGACTTCAAGTAAGCTGGCGACATCAGTAATAGTGTGATTACTCAGGTTAAACTTAAACCAATACGGATGGGACACTAAGCCAAAGCTCAATATTTCTTGCTCACTCTCAAGCCATTGGTCTTGGTATTCACCTAATAGCAGGTCTTTAATTTCAATCCGGTCAGCGGTATCGGGTAGGTACTGTACATGCTCGCCAATGGCTAATTGTTTAAAAGAGGGGTTAACAACATGATTGTTTGATTGAGCCAGTGCTTGACTGGTAAACCAACAAATACAAAACAACAACCATCTCATTGGGGGAAACACCTATTCCTTGTTCAACAACGGATACACACCCGATCCAGGTCAACCACTATTGATACTCACATTGATAAACGCAGATTATGCCACGCCTAGGCGGATAATGTCCTAATTAAATTCACTGTTGAAACGTCCCTACTCATCGTTGTCTTGGTCATGGCGAGCTTGAAGAAGTTAAAGACCAAAAAAAAGGAGGCCATGCCTCCTTTTTCATTGCAAATAGCCAAATTACTTAGCTAGTGCACCTTTTGCTGTTTCAACTAACACAGCAAATGTGTTCTTGTCGAAAACTGCGATGTCTGCAAGGATCTTACGATCGATTTCAACAGAAGCTTTTTTCAGACCGTCGATAAAGCGGCTGTAAGACAGACCGTTTTGACGAGATGCAGCGTTGATACGTGCAATCCATAGTTGACGGAACTGACGCTTACGTTGACGACGGTCACGGTAAGCATATTGACCAGCTTTAGTTACCGCTTGTACTGCTACGCGATAAACGCGTGAACGAGCACCGTAATAACCTTTAGCTTGCTTTAGAACTTTTTTGTGACGAGCGCGTGCTACGACACCACGTTTTACTCTTGGCATTTCTCAATCTCCCCTTATGCGAATGGCATCATACGACGTACTTGTGCAACATCAGATGCTGCAACCATGCTTTTAGCACGTAAGTGACGTTTACGCTTGGTGCTCTTCTTCGTCAGGATGTGACGTAGGTGAGACTGTTTACATTTGAAACCGCCAGAAGCCGTTTTCTTAAAGCGCTTTGCAGCACCTTTATTGGTTTTCATTTTTGGCATTGCGAACTCCGCATTGTTCAATGAATATAAATAATAATAGAGGCGAATTAAAATGAGCTTGCCTAGGCAAGCTCAATCAATTACTTGTTGAGCCTTTATTATCGCTTTTTAGGGCCAAGTACCATGACCATTTGGCGTCCTTCCAGCTTAGGGAAAGATTCCACAACACTGATTTCTTCTAAATCCGTTTTGATGCGGTTTAGTAGGTCAGCGCCGAGCTCTTGGTGTGCCATTTCACGACCACGGAAACGCAGTGTGATTTTAGCCTTGTTGCCCTCTTCTAAGAAGCGAGTCAGGTTGCGCAGTTTTACCTGATAGTCGCCTATATCAGTTCCAGGACGGAATTTAACTTCCTTCACTTGGATCTGTTTCTGCTTCTTCCGCTGGTCCTTAGCGGATTTGCTTTTTTCGTAGAGGAACTTACCGTAGTCCATAAGACGACAAACAGGTGGTTCAGCATTTGGGCTGATTTCAACCAGGTCAAGTTGCTGCTCAGCAGCTTGAGCCATAGCTTCAGCTAATGAAACAATGCCGATAGGCTCGCCATCAACGTTAGCCAAACGAACTTCAGTCAGACCTGTGATCTCGTCATTAATACGATTTTTGTTGCCCGCCTGTTGGGGCCTTCTTCCACCTTTTATAGCTTATTCCTCCAAAGTAATTTGAGTTCGGTTTTGGATCTCTTGACTGAGTTTATTTACGATATCGTCAAGTTTAAATTTACCAAGATCCTCACCTTTACGCGTTCTTACTGCTACCTCGCCAGCTTCGACTTCTTTATCGCCGATGACCAGCATGTAAGGAACACGCTTTAATGTATGCTCGCGGATTTTAAAGCCTATCTTCTCATTTCTCAAGTCCGCATTTGCTCTAATGCCCGATTTTTGCAATTTATCGACCACCTGATGGGCAAAATCTGCTTGTTTGTCGGTGATATTGATCACAACAGCTTGCACCGGCGCCAACCAAGTTGGGAAGAAACCCGCACAGTCTTCGGTGATAATACCGATAAAACGTTCAAGTGAGCCTAAAATCGCACGGTGGATCATCACAGGCACATGGCGCTCGTTGTCTTCACCTACATAAGAGGCACCAAGACGACCCGGCATAGAGAAGTCTAGCTGCACGGTGCCACATTGCCATGCTCGGTCGAGACAATCATACAAAGTAAATTCGATTTTCGGACCATAGAACGCCCCCTCACCTGGTAAGTATTTAAATTCTAGGTCTTTTGAATTTAATGCATCGGCAAGGGCTTGTTCTGCTTTATCCCACACAGCATCTTCACCCACTCGCTTTTCAGGGCGGGTTGACAGTTTGATTTCGATATCGTTAAAGCCAAAGGTTTTGTAAGTTTCAAACACCATGTCGATACAACTTGAAACTTCCGCCAAGATTTGGTCTTCAGTACAGAAAATATGCGCATCATCTTGGGTAAAGCCGCGTACACGCATCAAACCGTGTAATGAACCTGACGGCTCGTTACGATGACACGAGCCAAACTCTGCCATACGCAGGGGTAAGTCGCGGTAAGATTTTAAGCCTTGATTAAAGATTTGCACGTGACCTGGACAGTTCATCGGCTTGATTGCATATTCGCGGTTTTCACTACAGGTACAGAACATGCCATCAGCGTACTTATCCCAGTGGCCTGATTTTTCCCATAAGCTGCGATCTAAGATTTGCGGCGCTTTAACCTCTTGGTATTGATATTTAACCAATTTTTCACGCACAAACGTCTCTAACTCACGGAATATGGTCCAGCCATTATGATGCCAGAATACCATGCCAGGCGCTTCTTCTTGCATATGGTAAAGATCAAGTTGTTTACCAATTTTACGGTGGTCACGCTTAGCCGCTTCCTCTAAGCGCTTAAGATAACTCTTAAGCTGTTTCTTATCAGCCCAAGCAGTGCCGTAAACACGCTGTAACATTTTATTGTCTGAGTCACCGCGCCAATAGGCACCGGCCACCTTCATTAGTTTAAAGTGGTGACAAAACTTCATGTTAGGAACATGCGGGCCACGACACATATCGATGTATTCTTCGTGGTGGTAAAGACCTGGACGAGCACCGGCTTCAATGCCTTCAATGATCTCCAGCTTATATTCTTCGCCACGATCGCGAAACACGGCGGCAGCCTCGTCAAGTGATACTTTTTTCTTGATCACTGGGTAATTTGTCTTAGCTAGCTCAAGCATGCGCTTTTCAAGCTTGGCAAGATCCTCTTCACTTAACGGGTTTTCCATATCCACATCGTAATAAAATCCGTTGTCTATGGTTGGACCGATTGCCATTTTAGTGTCTGGCCATAGTTGCTTAATGGCGTGACCAAGTAAGTGAGCGCATGAGTGACGAATGATTTCTAAACCTTCGTCATCTTTGGCAGTAATGATAGAAACATTAACGTCTTTATCAATCGGGTCACACGCATCAACGAGAACGCCATCAACACGACCAGCAATACAGGCTTTGGCTAAACCTGGGCCAATGTCTTGCGCGATTTCCATGACACTTGTTGTGTTTTCAAATTGGCGTTGGCTACCATCAGGAAGAGTAATTAAAGGCATGAGCTTTCCTTGTTACAGTGGTGACGCATACCAAGCGCCACATGTCGATTGTCGATTGTCGATGCTGTACTATACAGCTAAAAAAAGAGCCAACATAGTAGAGAAAAGCCCCTCTCAAATCAACGCTAGGTAACGTAAATCTCCCGCCATGGTGTTAATTAGGTATTTGGTTCGACAATTAATTGCTCATCTTCTAGGCATACATGGCTGTTGATGTACTCTCGCTCCGTGGTTAAGGTATATCTATCTAGGCTCACCACAACCCCCCCATAGAGATGCCCGGCACAACTTACCTGAGCACTTTGTAAATATTCATTGATAAAACGGTCGATTTGTTCGATGCGCTGTTTAACATCTTCGATGCGAGCTTGTTCGTGTTCAATATTCAGCTTAAGGCGATGAGACAAGGTGTCTTTTTTTTCAGATGCAGGTAATGAATTCACTTTCGAGCAAGCCTGAGCCAGCTCTTCTAACTTATGCTCTTCATCATCAATTTCTTGTTGTAGAAACTTCTTTTCTTTTCTTTTTGCTTCAAGCTCGCCTATCAACTGAATTTCGGTGCGAGTGTACGCCTCAGCACCTAAATTAACCGTGCTAACACCTTTAAGGGCCCTAATTATGCCCCCTAAAATCGTGCCTCTTCGGCCCGAGCTGTCAATCACCTCAACCTTATCAAAGCAGGTCACATCACAATGACTAAGTTGATGGTTAAAATGCAAGGCACCATGACATTCAATCTTGGTATATTGAGCAAAAACACCGATGATTTCACCGTGGGCAATTAACTCACAACTAAAGCCGTCATCAGTATGATGACCGATTACCCCTTTTTCCACATGTAAATCCCCGCCAGCTTCCACGTGCGCTGATTCAATCAAGCCTGACACACTGATATCGCCACTGGCTTTCACCTTCATCCCTTCGCAAATGTCACCTTTGATAAGAATGCTGCCATCAAAATCCACATGACCAAAGCTGACGTCCACATTGTTTATCATCAGCACATCATCCACTATCATGCCGTGCTCAATTTCTATGGGGATCCCTGTATTGGTTGCCACTAGGTAATTGGCGTTTTTGTTGCTGACTTCGGTATTTTTACCCACATTAAACGCGATCTCTTTACCCTCTTTATGGGTAATGACTTCCCCTGTCACTTTAAACCCATCTTCCCCTTCAACTTTAGGGTGTTTGCGCATCAATGGCTTGCCTTTCGATACGGAGACCAATGCGCCTAAGTCACGCATGTCTACTTTGCCACCTTGTAATTCCCTTGGTTTCTTTACCCGCTCTTTCAAGGTTTCCACCAACCGTTCAAAACGGGTGTCTTTGCCATCAATGGCTGGTTTACCTTTTGCTACAGGCGCCTTAATAAGTTGGCCTGGTCGGGATTTATTCAAGGTCGACACCAAGGCGTGAATATTGTTTTCTCGAATACCGTAGGTCACCCCAGCCGCACTGATGGCCTCTTTTAGGACATCCTCATCGAGCTTTTTACCGCCCCAAGGCGCAGTCACTCGGGCAATGGCCGTCATCTTTTCTTTATCAATTTCAATTGCGACAACGGCATCGAGTCGCTGAGCAATAATCACAGGATCCGTGTTTTCACTCGGCTCTTTTGCATTTAATCGCGTTAAGGCATCGGTCATACCAACCGAACTGGGTTTAAAGTCGGCATAAGGGCTGGCCGATAAGGCATCAAGAACGTGTGTTTCGGTGACAGGCTCAAGGAGCTCGGGAATATCGAGCAAAAGGTCAACGTCATTTTCATGCAAAGTCAATAAGTCAGGTGAAATCATGTCATCACTTCCTTAGCACAATGAGTGAACGCTGGGTATTACTATATGATTAGTACAGAATCGGACTAGCTCCCCCAATTCCACTCACAATAGCCGCCATAAGTCGATTATTTAGCCACCTTACTGGCATGTCATCGTTGGCTCAATCATTTTTCTCTTTAAACGTGAGACATCTGACAGCGTCTTGTTAAAAGCATCATTTGAGTATAATTCTAGACTAATCTATGCGTTAGGTTTATGCAGCCAGCGGCTGCATAAGGTAGGAAGGCGTTATTCATTGACGTTGCTAGGGCCTGTTGACCTTTGGAGCTTGTTTTTGCAGCGATTTGTTGGGTATTTATGCAAGGCAGCGACTTTGTGGCGTAGTCACCTACGCGAAAAGGCGCTAACGCAGTAGAAATGACCAACAAACACTGTCCTTTGGATTCGGCTAAAAGCGTTTTGCCCGTCGTTGAGCAGTATTTACTTAGAATGCTAAGCTACACACTGCTCGCCTTGCTCAAAACGCTTTTATCTCGAACAAAAATTAACCACGAAAGGTCAACAGGCCCTAGATTTGGGCTTGCGACGCATGGGCGCATCGCCCACATCGATGCCTTTTTCAAAGGTTTTGTTAACACGTTTGATAGGTTTACGTTTAGTTTGCGTTTTACCTGCCTTAACTTGTTTCTTTGTGCGAACTTTGGCAACGGGCGCTGCGTGGCTAAAGCCTTTAAATTTGGCTTCTAGCCCAGCAATGGAGTCAAAGCTAATGGCCTGATTAAGATAAGCTTCAACCGCTTGGAAATTAAGCCAATCTTTTGGCCCGATGAGAGATAAAGCACTGCCTTTCGCCCCTGCCCTGCCGGTACGACCAATCCGATGGACATATTCTTCGGCATGTTTGGGCATATCAAAATTGATGACATGAGACACATTCACTAAATCTAGGCCACGAGATGCAATGTCCGTGGTGACTAACACTTGCTGCTGACCACGTGAAAAACTGTCCATGATTTGATTACGCTTACCTTGGTTCATATCACCACTGAGAGAGGCACAGTTTAAGCCTTGTTCAGTTAAAAACTCGGCTAAGGTTAAGGTATCGGCTCGAGTGGCGGTAAACACGATCATCTGACTGATGGACTCATCGTTAATAATGTGACTCAGCAGTGCTTTTTTATGGTCTAAGTTGTCACATAAAACAAAACGTTGCTGAATATCTTTGTGCTCGTCATTAGCGCCGCCAATGGCCACTCGAACTGGCGCTTTGAGCAATTGTTTGGCTATGCTGTTGACTTCGGTGTTATCTAAGGTTGCCGAAAATAATAAGGTTTGCCTTAGTCTGTGATCCGCAGCGCGGTTGATTTGCAATAGCTGGTCGGCAAACCCCAGATCAAGCATGCGATCCGCCTCATCTAAAATCAACATTTCTAATCCATTAAGATGAATTTGACGCTGACTAAGGTGATCGGCGATTCGCCCGGGGGTGCCAACGATAAATTGCGGGTCTTTAACCAGTTGCTTGGCTTGATCGTTAAAATTCTCCCCACCAACGATTAAGGTCGCCTTTACCCCTGTACCCGCGACTAATAGACGCAGTTGGGCATATACTTGCTTAGCCAGCTCTCGGGTAGGCGTTAAGATCAACACTCGCGCGTCGCGTTTGCTCAATGCGCGTTGCTTTAACACACGTTGCATCGCCGGCAGTAAAAAAGCCAAGGTTTTTCCTGAGCCGGTTTTTGAAGAGGCGATAATATCTTTGCCTTGGATAGCAATAGGAATGGCTTGGCGTTGAATGTCGGTAGCGCGGCTAAGCCCCTGATGTGATAGAGGTTTAAGCAAGCGACGATCGAGTGAGAATTCTTCAAAATCCAAGAGAGGGCTCCAACTAGTGTAAATTTTTCTGATATTATACCCTGTTGTCAGGATCTGGGCACTAACAATACCAAGTTCTCGCTTCTCTCGATTTCAATAGTACTTGGATTTAGCGGCCTCAGCCCTTATATTGCCCTCATCTTTCACTCGGTATTCAACACTATGTTTCAAGATAATCCACTGCTTGCCCAGTTAAAACAGCAAATGCAATCTGAATTGACCAAGAAAGAAGGTCAGGTTAAAGCCAGCGAAAGAGGCTTTGGCTTTTTAGAAACCGATGAAAAAGAGAGCTTTTTTATCCCCCCCAATGAAATGCGTAAAGTGTTACATGGCGATCGCATCACCGCCATTATCCGAGAAAGCAATGACAAACAAACCGCTGAGCCGGAAACACTCATTAATCAAGGACACACCGCGTTCGTCGGTAAATTGCAATCGTATAAAGGCCAACTGCAATTTGTCAGTGAAAATCCACTGTTTAAGTACCCTTTTACTGCCAAACTAAGTAACAAGCTCAAAAGTGAAGGGTTGCAGGAAGGTGACTGGGTCACGGCAACACTACAACACCACAGCCTACGTGATGGCAAACGCTTTAGTGTTAATGTAACAACACGCATCGCCAAAGGTGACGATCCCTACCTAGGCCGTTGGGTCACACTGGCCAAACTTGGCTTACCCACCTTGCCACCGCAAGCGCCATCAGCTTGGCCAGCATTAGATGAATCAAGCCGCAGCGATTATCGCCAACTGCCCTTTATTACTATCGACAACGCATCAACCCAAGACATGGATGATGCGCTTTACATTGAGCAACAGGGCGATAATTGGTTGCTTTATGTCGCCATTGCCGATCCGGAAGCCTATATAGAACAAGGCTCAGCATTAGATGAAGAAGCAGAGCAACGTGGGTTTACAATCTACATGCCCGAATTTAACGTGCCTATGCTGCCACGCCAACTCAGTGATGAATTATGCTCTCTACAACCTAATGTCGATAGACCAGCCTTAGTCTGTAAGATCCTCGTTGCCCCTGATGGCGCTATGTTAGAGAAGCCTCTATTTGAATTGGCGCAAATCCGCTCTCATGCCAAGCTCAGTTATGACGAT
The DNA here is from genome assembly GCF_021295345.1 of Motilimonas eburnea. Taxonomy (GTDB): domain Bacteria; phylum Pseudomonadota; class Gammaproteobacteria; order Enterobacterales; family CBDFNC01; genus Motilimonas; species Motilimonas eburnea. The sequence continues at coordinate 154,030 of NZ_JAIMJB010000002.1, read as the reverse complement.
GTATCGAACTACTTAGAAGAGCAAAGCAGTGATTTCGCTCCTGAGGCCGAGATTGCCAAGCAATTACAGCTACTTAATCTGTTTAGTCAAGCCAGATTAACGTGGCGTGAACACAATGCCCTCACCTTCGACGATAATCCCGACTACAAATTTGTGCTATCTGAACAAGGCGAGCCTATCGACATTTTGTGTTTACCAAGGCGCAGTGCCCATCGCTTGGTTGAAGAAGCCATGGTGTTAGCCAATATTTGCGGTGCTGATTTTTTGACCCATCATCAAGTCGAAGGCGTGTTCAACAGCCAAACTGGCATCCAAAGTGATCGCATTGCAGAAGCGGCCACTTTGTTAAAGGAGCACGGCATTGACGCAACCGAGCAAGCCCTCACCGAGTTAGACGGTTATTGCACCATCCGCCGACAAATCAAAGCCAGTAATAACCGCTATTTAGACTTTCGTTTGCGTCGCATGTTTGCCTACAGTGAATTCAAACCCCAAGCCAGTCCCCATTTTGCAATGGGTTTGCCAGCGTACGCGACTTGGACCTCACCCATCAGAAAATACAGCGACCTGATAAACCACCGCCAAATCAAATCCATATTAACGCAGCAGCCTCCTGCCTCCTTAGATGCCAATATGGGTAACCAATTTAATGAGAAGCGAAAAATACAACGCATGGCTGAAAATGGCGCCAACGCTTGGCTATATGCTCAGTATCTTGACAAGCATCTCAAACAAGGTACCGAGTTTGCTGGCCAGATCATCGACGTGGTTCGCCAAGGCGTCCGTGTCAAACTGACCGACATCGGCGCGATGGCATTTATTCCCGCTCAATTAATATGTCAGGATAAAAATCGGATCACGTGCAAAATGGACACAGGGCACCTACTCATCGATGAAAATATAGTTTTAACTCAAGGAGATGAGCTAGTCGTTAAGCTCCACGAAGTGAATAAAGACAGCAAAAACTTCATTGCTAAACCTGCTGTCAATCTTAGCTAACATAGCAAGACATGGTTACCTCATAAGCAACCTGTATTAAAACTAATCGGCTTCCCTCACTAAGTAGGGGGAAGCCCATATAGCCAGACAACTTCATTGCCGTATGATTTAACAAAAGCAATTGAGGAGTCAGTCACATGAAATCAACTATCGCCATCGCCACATTATTACTCTGTACTTCGCCACTCGCGTTAGCCAACCTGATTATCGACACCGAAGGAGTCGATCAAAATAAATATAATCAAGATAGGTTTCATTGTGAACAGCTTGCTGCACAAGTCAAAACCGAACAGCATAGCCCCAGTGTTGTTGGCACCACCGCCAAAGGCGCATTAGCAGGCGCGGCCATCGGCGCGATATCGGGCAACTCAGGCAGTCAAGGGGCAAAAACAGGGGCCGGTGTCGGTTTAGCCGCAGGGATCATAGGCAAAGGAGCATCAAAGCACTCCGAGCGCCAAGCGAACAGCAATGAAAAGCAGATGGTAATGCGTAACTGTATGACCAATCGAGGCTATACGGTGTTAAATTAAGTGACCATTGCTTTATAGGTCGACAGTGAAATCCGCTTTTAGTGTCGACCTTAATTAAGCTTACAGGCTATAATAGCCTTTTTCATTTCAGACGGTATTGTCATTGCCTAAATTAGCCCCGCTCTTACCCGATTCACTGCAGCCAGACTTTAGCCAGCTTATTGACGCTGTGGCCGATTTACCTCAGTCACCATGGAAAATACTGTTTCCTTATGCCAGTCAACAGCTCACTGATGCTATCGCATTACCTCATCGCTTGATCACCCTCTGTATGAATGATTGGGCGACCGGGATCGCCTTCATTGACTCAACTTTAAGTAGTTTGCCTGAGTCTCCCCTGTATCAGTGTTTGAATAGCTATGGTCAATTGGAACTATTTGGTGAGGTCACCTTAGAAGCTGACGCCCTTACACTCAGTCCGGGGGCGATTTTGCAGCAGCAAAATGGCCTGTTAGGCATCAGCTTGCCGCCATTATTAGAAAATCCACAGTTATGGTATCAAGTGAAAGGTTACCTATTATCAGGGATATTACGATGGCATGATGGTTACGGGGCAAAGCATATTAAAAAAATGCAGCTGCCAAAAGGAGAGCAACCCCGGTGCAAACTTATCCTGATCGGCAGCCGTAGCCAATTTGCTGAGTTAAACCAACTTGATCCTGAGTTTTCCGCCCTCACACAACAGTTTTGTGAAATAGCTGATGAAGCCAAAGTGACCAGCGCGAGCATCAGTGCCATTATCGCTTTGATTGAACAACAAGCAGCACTAGCGGGCATCACCAAGATCACCACATCGGCTAAAAATAAGCTGCTTCAGCACCTGAGTGCAAGACGCGATCATCAGCATTATGTGCAACTTAATGCCAGCTATTTAAGTAAGTTACTCAGTTATTGCCATTACCGGTTTGGCCAAGAGCTCACCCCCAACGCCATTGCTGATTTTATCTCGACCCAACAACAAGCGATGAGGCTGCCGCAACACTATAGCGATGAGTCCATCGTAGAGCGACAAATTCCTATTGCCTTAGAAGGCAAGGCCATCGGCCAAGTCAATGGCTTATCGGTGGTCGAATTAGAGGGTCATCCACTGGAGTTTGGGGAAGTATTTCGTGTTACCGCGGCGGAATTCTTAGGCGACGGCGAAGTGGTTGACGTCGAACGTAAGGCTGAAATGGCCGGTAATATTCACTCTAAAGCCATGATGATAGTAGAAAGCTATCTCAGTCAGGTTTTTGGTAAGGAAGAGCATGTTCCCTTCTCTGCCAACATCGTTTTTGAGCAAAGCTACAGCCATACCGATGGTGATAGCGCAGCGGTCGCAACTTATGTTGCTTTGATCTCAGCCCTAGCACAATTAAGTGTGCGTCAAGATGTAGCCATGACTGGCTCAATGGATCAAGCAGGTAATGTCTTGGCTGTAGGCGGCATCAATGAAAAAGTAGCGGCTATCTACCGCACCGCGCAATTGAAGCAATTACAGCAGCCAGTGTTAGTGTTAATCCCTGCATCCAATCTCGTCAATTTATGTTGCGATGATGCCTTGGTAGAAGCCGTTAATAAACAACGCCTGATCATCTATCCCATTGAGCACGTAGAGCAAGCGATTGAGATCGCCATCGCAGAGGTGGATAAGGTCTATGAAGCCGTCCGCACGCGCATTAAAGAGCTCAACGGCCAAGAAGAAGGCGACACCTCTTGGCTCAAGAAATTAATGCGATATTGGCAAGCCTAACAGCGACACTTTCTTGCACCCCGGCATGCTTTTCTATAAAGTGTGCCACTTTGCTTTTATATCAAACTATTAACGAGTTAGATTATGACCTCTCAAAAAGACTTGGGTAAGCACGCTTACACTAAAGAAGAGCTACAAGCTTGTGGCCGTGGTGAACTATTTGGTGAAACCAATTGCCAACTGCCTGTCGACAATATGCTGATGATGGATCGCATCATCAAGATCAACGACGTAGATGGAGAGCACGGTAAAGGCGAAATCCTTGCTGAGCTTGATATTACACCTGATCTCTGGTTCTTCGATTGCCACTTCCCTGGTGATCCGGTTATGCCGGGTTGTTTAGGTCTTGATGCGATGTGGCAGTTAGTGGGTTTCTTCCTTGGCTGGAGCGGTGGTCCAGGTAAAGGTCGTGCGCTTGGTGTGGGTGAAGTTAAATTCACCGGTCAGATCTTACCAACCTCAAGCAAGGTAAGTTACAAGATCACCATGAAGCGTGTGATCATGCGCAAGCTGGTGATGGGTATTGCTGATGGTGAAGTGTCGGTTGATGGCCGCGTTATCTACACCGCTAAAGATCTAAAGGTTGGCTTGTTTAAAGACACAGATAGCTTTTAATCTCTGGCCTTTACTCGCAGATATAAGAAAGCCCCACTCGGGGCTTTTTTTATTTAAGAAATAGACCGTGGCTCCTTTCTTCATAGGCGTCCCGCCAGCCACCTAGCCAAGAGCTTTTAGCATCGACTTGTTGAAATGGACAAACTTCTTTCGCGCGGCCCATGATACCAGCTTGATAACCTTTAGCGTGCGCCCGTGCGATACGATCTCGTTTTTGTCTTTTCATCGAATACGACCTCATACTAAGCAAAAAAAAAGCACAAGGCGAAGCGCCTTGTACTTTAGAATTAGTTTAAAATTTTGTCTTAGTCAACGATGATAACGCAGCTCATCTCGCCTATAAAAATAAGCTGTTGAATAAAAGTCAGATCCTTTTACAAGGATATTAGCGTTTTGTGAAGCGGCGCACACCCATAAAACCCACTGCCAACGCCACTAACCAAAATGCATGGCCACCTGAGCGCTTAAATGGTTTATCTAAATCTTCACCCTCATCTGCCTCCCAGCAGTTAGGTTGATCATTAATATCACCCGCCGCAAGGTTACGACTAAGCTTTAGCATCACCGGCTTGGCATTACTGATAGATAAAAAATCTTCTTTGGTATCATAGCGATAACCCGTAGCTATGATGGTACCGTCATGACTAATATCTTTGGCCTTTTCTACGCGGTAGTAAGGTAGGTTAATCTTGCCATTAGCATCTTGTGTACATATTAGGTCATTGATGAACCATGCATCTTTTGTTGCGATGTCGTAAACAAACGCGTTTTGACGGCGCAAGTTACCCGACTCAACCGGTTGTGTTTCTTGCCAAGCATCAGCCCAGCCCACCACAGTGCCTGCATCATTGATGGCACTCACCTCGCTATTTGAGCCCGGTTTATTGGTGTTGCTACCTTCGATACGCTCTTTCTTGGTGCGTATATTTTTATCAAGTAATGGAAACTCAATCGCTTTAGTTTGCTTGTTGTAAACGAAAAACTCAGTCGGGTAGTTTCGGCCCTTGACCGTATCAAAGAAACGGTTACCCACAATGATGCCATTGTTATTGATATCCACTGCCCATGTATGGCGCAAGTTATCATCTGGATCATCAATGCCTTGCTCTACTTGGGTGATCTCAATAGGCGAGCCTTGGTAGACGCCGTTGCTGTCTGGCTCAAGATAGATGGCACGAGCGCGATCGCCTCTTTCACCACTGCGGTATGGCAAGGTTGAGTAACCCACAGCGATACCCTGAGCATCAGTATTAAATACATTGGCACTGTATTGCATGTTACGTCTTTTGCTGCGAGGATCTTCTAACCATTGCTCGGTAGGATTAGCCACCATGGCCTGCCCTTCTAATTCACCGGCTGGACACCCTTCTGTTACATCCCAAACCCAAGGCTGAGTGTTAAACCCAGGACAGAAAACAAGTTCATTCAGGCTGTATCTGTCATCGTCTTGCTCACTGGAAAAACAGCGATCCAAGTACACATTCTCATCATTGGGGCGGTTAACACTGGCGTGACCATAAACTAATGTACGCACTTGGCCATTGGGTAAGGTCACGGTGTTTATATGGTAAGCCGCGCTGTAACCGCCTCGAGTTAAGTCAGTCGACGGTTTCAATTGACAAAAAGCGCCGGAAGCATCTTTATAAAAGGCATGACGGTGAAAATCACGGCTAAATGGCACCCCTGTAGAATACTCAGCTGAGCCATAACCCACCACGGCGCCGTCATCTGTAATATCAGTCACAACCTGATCCGTTGTGCCAGAATTGCTCACATCAAAGCCCACTTCTTTTTTCGGTTCAGTCCCCGTTGACAAGGTAAAAGGGATAAATTGACTGCTGTATAAGCGCTCGCCGGCTTCGTTTTGATCCATTCGCCACTGCTTGATGGCATTTTCATAGGTGTTAACTGCAGGGTTGTCACTGCCTTTAAACAACAGATCACAAATATCGGTTGAATAAAAACATTCTCTTTCGTATGTAAAGTGTTGGCCATAATCAAGATTATTGATTGACGAGCGTGTGGTCACGCCTGCAGCTTTGCTTGCGTCTGGGGAAATAGCGACCGCATAAGGGCCAAAATTAGCATCTGCAAAATCGCCGCTTCGCTCAATACTGATTTCTTCCATTTCATAGTATGCACCTGGGTTAACCGGTGCAGCGGTGCTACCTGCGGCGTAAACCAAACCTAATGCCAAAGATAATGCAGATAATTTAACTTTCATCAAAGAGTTATTCCCCTGTTTGTAATGCTTCTAATTCTTCCCAACGCTCTAACGCTGTTTCGAGCTGTTGCTCTAATTCTGCGAGCTTGTTGAGCTTGGTGGACGTCTCATCGTTAGGACGACTAAAAAATTCGGGATCATTTACTTGCGCTTGCAGCGCTTCCATTTCGGCTTCAATACCTTCTAATAAACTAGGTAACTGTTCTAGTTCCAGTTTTAGCTTGTATGATAACTTGTTCTTCTTCGCTGGCGTAGGCTTTTTCGTAGCTGGCTTCGCTTCTGTTGGTGCAGTCACAGCTTGCTGATGTTGTTTTTGTTGCTCAGCACGCTGATCCAACACAGCACGAGCATCACTGTAGCCCCCCACAAAGGTTTCTACTTCGCCTTCACCTTTAAACACCCAGCTGTGAGTGGCCGTATTATCAACAAAATAACGGTCATGGCTCACCAGCAGTAAGGTGCCTTTGTAATTGGCAAGCAATTCTTCTAAAAGTTCCAATGTTTCAACGTCTAAATCATTGGTTGGCTCATCGAGAATGAGTAAGTTACTGGGCTTTAAGAAGATTTTCGCCAGCAACAAACGGTTTTTTTCACCGCCCGATAAGGCTTTAACGGGCGTTCTCGCGCGTTTGGGGTGAAACAAAAAGTCTTGTAAATAGCCCAATACATGACGCATTTTGCCATTGACTTCAACTTCTTGCTTACCCTCGGCTAGGTTATCCATCACCGACTTCTCTGGGTCTAGCTTGTCGCGATATTGGTCAAAGTAAGCCACTTCCAACTTAGTGCCGCATTTTAACTTGCCGCCCTGCACCGCTAATTCGCCCAGCATAATTTTCAGCAGCGTACTTTTACCGCAGCCATTGGGGCCAATTAAGGCTATCTTGTCACCGCGTTGAATGGTGAAGCTCAAGTCATTAACAATGGGCTGTTGTTCAAATTCATAACGTAAATGCTCGGCTTCAAACACAATTTTACCCGAGCGCACCGCTTCGTCGACATTGATCTTCGCCTTGCCCATGACATTCACGCGCTGTGCTCGCTCTTGACGCATGGCTTTTAATGCGCGTACACGTCCCTCGTTACGGGTACGTCTTGCTTTAATCCCTTGACGGATCCACACTTCTTCTTGTGCGAGACGGCGATCAAACTCGGCATTTTGCTCTTCTTCTACCCTAAGGGCTTCTTCCTTACGTTCTAGGTAAAGATCATAATCCCCCGGCCAAGAGGTTAAGTTACCTCGGTCGATGTCCACAATCCGGGTAGCCAAACGGCGAATAAATGCCCTATCGTGACTGATAAACACGATGCTGCCAGCAAAGTTAAGCAAGAATTGCTCTAACCATTCAATGGTAGCCACATCTAAGTGGTTAGTTGGCTCATCTAAAAACAATAAGTCCGGCTCGCTCACCATGGCTTTTGCCAAGGCGACCTTACGTTGCCAGCCCCCCGATAATTGATCCAGTGCGATATCTGGCTCAATTTCAAGCAAAGCCAAAGTTTGATTGATCTTAGTATCCAGTTGCCAGCCATTATGCAGATCAAGTTGCTCTTGTAACTGCTCTAGCCGCTTTAGCTGTTGCTCGCTAGGCGCATCGCCAAGCTCATGGGATAAGTTGTGGTATTCGGTGACCGCCTTACCCACTTCTGCCATGCCACTAGCAACGTATTCGTAGGCTGTCACCCCTTCTACCTGAGGCGGATCTTGCTCTAGCCGGGCAATCTTAACGTCGTTATTTTTAACAATGCGACCGTCATCTAATTGGATTTCACCGCAAAGCACTTTGAGCAGGGTAGATTTACCCGCACCATTGCGCCCAACTAAACAAACCCGCTCTTTGGGTTCAATGACCAGTTCGGCCCTGTCTAATAGCGGATTATCACCAAAGGCCAGATCCGCGTTTTGTAATGTAATTAATGCCACAATCTATTCCAAAAATTTACTTACTGCTTGGCCATCAAAAGGCCAGCCCAATTCTTTACCGTTATACGCAAGTACTGGGATCCTTATGCCATATTGCTCTACCAACTGCTCATCTAAGGCAATATCGACTAACTGATAGTTGAGCCCAGCTTGGTTTAATACCTGCTGGGCTTGTTCACATAAGTGACAGCCCTCTGCTGTATATAAGGTGATCAACATTTTGTTAAGATCCAACACTGGTGGATTTTTCCGTTGCGCTTGAAGTCTTCTGGGATAGACGCCTTACTGACGTCTTCAATCCGATAACCCGCAGCGGCCACGCCCGCGTCATCTAATTTAAAGCCGCGTTTGTTATTTGAAAACACTAATACACCACCTGTAGTTAGGTTCTTGCTTGCATTAGTTAATAGCGCCACATGGTCACGCTGCACATCAAAGGTACCGTCCATGCGCTTTGAGTTAGAAAAGGTTGGCGGATCTAAAAAGATTAAATCGTACTGATGCTGACAATGGTCAAGCCATTTAAGTACATCGGCTTGCTCAAAATGGTGCGCGCCCTTAATGTTGTTTAACGCAAAGTTACGCTTGCCCCAGTCTAAATAGGTATTAGACATATCCACGCTAGTAGTGGAGGCCGCGCCGCCAAGGGCTGCGTGAACCGACGCGCTAGCGGTATAACAGAATAAGTTTAAGAAATGCTTACCCTTAGCCATTTCACCCAGGCGTTTACGCATCGGGCGATGATCTAAAAACAAGCCCGTGTCTAAATAATCACTTAAGTTCACCTCAAACAAGGCATTGTTTTCGGCCACCGTGATAATGGTTTGTTTTTTATTTAGTGCTTGATACTGATTTTTGCCTTTTTGCACTTCACGCACTTTAAGGAACAATTTGTTTTCTGGCGTCGCCATCACATAGCGTGTGGTAGCCACAATATCCAGCACCCGTCTTCTCGCCTTGGCTGGGTCGACTTTCTTGGGCGCGGCGTATTCTTGGATCACCACGTTGTCATCATACACATCAATGGCCACGTTATATTCAGGTAAATCCGCATCATACACGCGATAACAACTGATGTTTTCACGCTTCGCCCATTTTTGGCGTTGCGTTAAATTCTTTTTCAAACGGTTAGCAAAATCTTCAGCATAAATAGCCGGTTTATCGCTAGTTAAACCGCGGTCGCTGATTTGATAGTTTTTCAGCACACACTCAAGTGGGCCATTAAATAATTTATAGGTTTTGCTGGCGCGCAGCCCGATGCAGCTTAATAACTCGGTATCGGTTGAAAACAGCGACGCTTGCCAGCCCGGAAAGGCTTTTTTAAGTTGGTTACCAAATTTAGAGTAAAGATCGATGGCGCCGCTCATGTCGCCCATCCGTTCACCATAAGGCGGGTTCGCAATAATGACACCGGTTTGCTCTGTTAACGGGTTTGCAAATTCGGTTGCATCTTTAACGCTAAAGGTGATCAAATCCGCCACGCCCGCACGCTGTGCATTACCGCGTGCAATTTCAATCAAACGGCGGCTTTTATCCGATGCAAAAAAGCGCGTATCACATTGGTTTTGATTACGTTTATGCATCACGCTTGCCTGCGCGAGCATGCTGTTCCAACAGTCACTGTCATGGCCCAGCCAATGCTCAAAGGCATAGCCTTTACGCAATAAGCCCGGCGCGCGATTGGTTGCCATTAAAGCGGCTTCAATAACTAACGTACCCGAGCCACACATAGGGTCGATTAATGGCTGATCGATTTGCCAACTACTGCGTTTAATGATGGCCGCAGCCAGGTTTTCTTTTAATGGCGCCGCGCCCGTTTCGGTTTTGTAGCCACGATGATGCAGTGGGCTACCGACCATATCTAAATAAACATGGGCTTTATCTTTAAACAAACGAACATTAATGCGGATTTGCGCGTCGCTACGCTCCACATCAGGGCGCTGATCTAACTTTTTACGAAAACGGTCAACGATAGCGTCTTTTACTTTCAACGCACCAAATTGGGTATTACGAATTTCATCGTTGGTGCCGGAAAAATCGATGGCAAATGTCTTATCTACGGCAAAGGTATCCTCCCAAGGGATATAACTACACCCTAGGTATAAATCCATCACGTCGTTGACTTTAAATTCATTCAATCGCATTAATACCCGAGAGGCATATCGTGACCATAAACAAACCTGATAGCCTTGCGCTAGGGTTCCGGTAAAACTCACGCCCGAGCGTACCGCCTTGCCAGTGGTAATACCATAAGATTGCAATTCTTCTTCAACTAAAGGCTCAAGCCCTTGCGCTGTGGTAACGAAGTATTCATAAAGCGTATTTGTAGACATTCAGATTTCCGAGATAAAAGACATTACACCAAGGCGCCGCTGGACACCTTGCAAAAACAAACGGCTAAACAGCTGGCGGGGGTTTAACCAGACAAACAGCATGCTTAACAAGCGCCGTAGTATAACGTATGCAAGCCGCTTAAACATAAACAAATCGCCCTTAGCTCACGAATAAAGCCGCCATTTCGAAGCAGATAGCTAGGTGAGGTGACGTTTCGTGCTGAACCGGTTACTCCTTACCCTGATTGCCTAACAAACGAGCAAACAAATATTATTTCACTTTTAGCCCTTGCATCTCGCTAATCTTATCTATACTATTCGCCGCACTTAGACGGACGCGGGATGGAGCAGTCTGGTAGCTCGTCGGGCTCATAACCCGAAGGTCGTTGGTTCAAATCCGGCTCCCGCAACCAACTTGGTTTTAAAGAACTTGTAGCTCGTTGGGCTCAACTCTTTATTAATGCGAAGGTCGTTGGTTTAAAAACCATGTCCAGCAACCAATTTTAATTAAGATGTAAATTATCCTAGTTAGCAATGGTATCCTCTAAGTAGCATTATACAGTCGCGGGATGGAGCAGTCTGGTAGCTCGTCGGGCTCATAACCCGAAGGTCGTTGGTTCAAATCCGGCTCCCGCAACCAATTTGGTGTTTAAGAGTGTAGCTCGTCGGGCTCAACTCTTAATAAACGCGAAGGTCGCTGGTTTATATCCAGACTGAGCAACCAATTTTGTTAGATTCTATAAAAGAAGTGTCTATCAATGTAATGCAAAATATAGAAATACAGTCGCGGGATGGAGCAGCTTGGTAGCTCGTCGGGCTCATAACCCGAAGGTCGTTGGTTCAAATCCAGCTCCCGCAACCAATTTTGGTGTTTGAGAGTGTAGCTCGTCGGGCTCAACTCTTAATAATTGCGAAGGTCGTTGGTTCAAATCCAGCTCCCGCAACCAATTTCTACACCACATCATATAGTTTCAAAAAATCCAGTCGCGGGATGGAGCAGTCTGGTAGCTCGTCGGGCTCATAACCCGAAGGTCGTTGGTTCAAATCCGGCTCCCGCAACCAATTCTCAGTTTCATATAATATCTCAAGTATCCTTTCTTCAACGCCTTAATCTGGTAGCTCGTCGGGCTCAACTCTCTAAAAATCACAAAGGGCATTAATTCAAATCCGGCTCCCGCAACCAATCTTAATTTTTATTACCCCCTAATCACTCAATAAAGATGGCTGTCCTGTTACTTGATAACACGGCTCGCAAAAGAGGTGCTAAGACGGCGGGACCACCAAAGAAATTACGCGGATATACAGTGGGCAATATGCGAATACATACGCGTGATCCATCAAACAGCAATGCTTAAATTATGAGGGGATCCGTCAGCGCCTCGCAATAAGTGAACCAATTGCTGGCGGGCGAATTGCGCAGCAATTGGCATGACAGCCTTGGTGAATCTTAATTCAGCGACTTGTTAGCTATATTTTTCAATAATTAAAAAAGACTCAGACATTAGTTTTGCACGAAAATTATATTCAACTTTAGCCAGCAAAGGATCGAGCTCAAGAACTTTATCAAAATGCCAGAATAGCCGCTCTGTAGATATTGGTACCTCTGCTGGCAAAGCATTTCTAAATTCTGTGTATATAGGATACCTTTCTACCCAATCATCGCCCAAATCATAAAGGCAGCGTAAAACATGATTAGCTGCTAACGTGATTCCTTGCTGGCCTGTAACCAAACTTCTTGCAGCAGAAACTAGACGTTTTACCCTCGCCGTTTTTTGTTCTGGAGTCATTATAAATCTTTAGCACTCTCGTTATATAGCTAACGCCGCGCGCAGCGTCACAAAAAGTGACAGGTTTTACAGTCCGTTGCTGCGCTATGTTAAGTGCATTTTCATATATTGCGCCAATCCTCTAGCCCACTTTCTCGAAAGAACGTTATCCAATGCTTATGATCTGGGTCGAAAGCCAATCCAAACTTTGGGCTAACAAGGAACCCGAATTTATTAAATATACCTACGTCTTTCTTGGTTAGATAGCCTTCGAGATCACAGAATTGAACGACATCAGAATCTAATGCCAACTTCTCGAGATTAACCGTGACCTCAACGAGTTTACCGCTTGATTCAAATCGATAGATACTCTCTCCATAGTCGAGCTCTTGTAATCCAATAGAGTTAACTCCGGTACTATCTGGCGGTCCAAATCTTTCAATTACTTCAGATTCTGCTGAATCAAAAGGAATCTCATTTATGGATTTATATGGACGATGCATAATTCTCACTAGTACTATCGTGGTAGAGCGACCCATTACTGGGCCGACCCCACACAGATCCGGACGTGCGGAATTACCGCATCCGGCTCTTCAGTTATATATTCACGCGTGTAAACCAACACGCTCCTAGTACCAGTCAACATGAATAAATCGCTTACTCACTCTTGGTCGCTCTATGGCGTAATACATTAGCATCTTCTTGAAATTACTCCAGTTGTAACTGCGCCTGCCACTTCGCCTATTCAGCCATTTATACAAACTGTGCAGCACATAACTGTACAATCTATCAAGGCTGCGGCTGTTGTCTGGCGGCCGAAGTAATTTCGGTATCCCATCAGTTTGCGTTTCAATTGCGGCATCCAAGTGTTCAGCTTGTTTGACCGCTTAGCTTTGATGTATTGGTAAAACTCACTCATGCTGGCGCGGTGCTTTTCAGCGCCTGTTCGCCGCCTGAGTCGGGGCTTACCCTTCGCATCTTTTGCCCAGTAAAAGGCAAAACCGAGAAACACAAATTGCCGTTTGCGACTCGGGTGAAATCGACTGAAACGCAGCAGTGAGGTTTTCTCTTCTGCCACTTCTAAGTTGAACCTCTTGAGTCGTTTTGGCAGTACCTCATAAAATCGCTCTGCATCGTTGGCGTATTGAAACGCACACACAAAATCATCAGCGTACCGGATGAGCATCGCGCGGCCACGCATTCTGGGTTTTACTTTCTTTTCAAACCATAAGTCGAGTGCGTAGTGCAAATAGATGTTCGCCAGTACCGGGCTAATGATCCCCCCTTGCGGCGTACCGCTTTTCGGGTGTTCAAACACCCCTTCGGGTGATTTTATGCGGGCTTTGAGCCATTGGCTGATTAAACTCAGCATGGCTTTATCATCAATGCGTTGTTTGAGCATCTTCATCAGCCAGTTGTGGTCAAGGTTATTGAAGAAGCCTTTAATATCAGCCTCTACTATGTAACCGTATCCTTTAAACTGAAGATTCAACGCTAAACTGTGCACCGCCTGATGGGCGCTTTTATTTGGTCGGTAGCCATAGCTATTGGGCAAAAAGTCCGCTTCCCAGATACTTTGTAATATCTGGCTCACGCCTTGTTGCACCAACTTATCGTCCACCGTGGGCAAGCCCAGCGGTCGTTGTTTGCCATTGCTTTTGGGAATAAAGACACGTTTGATGTCATTGGCTCGAAAGCGCTTATGCTTAAGGGCATCGCTCAGTCGAGTAATGTTGCCAACAAGTTGCTGCTGATAGACAGGCATGGTGATGCCATCAATACCGGCCGCCGCTTGTTTGTTGAGCTGCCCCCAACTTTGGTACAAGTAATCTTCCCTTAGCAATCCGTATAAGTTCTGAAGCCTGTGTTTGGGGTGGCGCTGTGATTTAAATGTGATCGCGTTTAGTTCGGTTATCATAGTGAGTCCAGCCCTACATTGTCCGGCCTATGTGTCTGCTAAACACGGGATATAACTGCCAGCCCCTTCGCCATGTGATCGGCTTTCCCGTCTCAAACTACTACGAGCTGGTCTGACCGGGCGGCGCTCCGCTGCCAAAGGGTCATCGTTGGCCTTGCTTTTTGACTTAGCTTCCCTACCGCGTTCATGCGGAACACCCTTGGCTCTCTCAAGTTCCTGATGCATCTCTTTAACCATACCACGGCTTAATAACTCCGCTGACTCGCCACAACCTCACTCATTACGGTTGCTTTGCTTGGACTTCAGTGGCGTTACAAACCTCGTCAGTCAGACTGTATTTATCGGAGCGATAACAGCGCTTCAGGGACACGCATCCCCTGTGGCCTAGTTAATTCTCTGTGTACGCTTCACCTATCTTGTTCGCTGAAAAAAAATCAGCTCCGCCATAGGCGCAACACTCGATACGGGTGGTGAGTTAGACCTTACCCGACAGGGACTTGCACCCTGCAAGATGCATCAAGCTTCGCTTGACGCACTAACGCCGCTATTTGCGGCAAATTTGGAGTGGAGCGGTTTGTGCTAGCGCAGCGAAAAAGCACAAAACGAACCACGGAAAATTGTCCAGCCAGCTTGCTGGCGGTGCAACATAGCCTTGTTAGGCTATGTACACAAACCTACTCCGGCTCAATAAAGCCAGTATTTGCCTGAATTCCACAAGGACAGCACTTCTCAGGCCACCACATTACCGATATATAAGGCTTTTCTTCTCCTTTTTTTTCTATAAAGAAGGTAACCGTAGATACACCATTCGTTACTACAGGTTTCAAAACTTCATATGGGTCATAAATAGGTATACCACCTGCATGCGTTTTATCATATGCCAGTATTATTTCTGCACTTGTTAGGTCTTCCAATATCTCAGGCACAGTCACTCTATATTGATTTTTTTTAATACGCTCCAACGTTATTAGAGAGTCAAACTTCTCTCCACCACGAGGAGCTACACACGCATCGGCAGAGAAAGAAAATAAAGTGAAAATTACTACAATTATGCTTTTCATCATTTTCGCCTAACGCCTCGCTCTAGCGAATCCCCACAAAATATCTTTCGCTATCAAGTATATAGAAACGCATCTCGTTGTGTAATCTAATTAATTTCGCCAAAAACAAACCAGATTACAACGAGATGCGCGAACTTAATATCATACACCAACAGCTACAAAATCAATGCCCTTTCATTCACAAAAAGCGACTTCAATCCCTCATTGATTCCACTCAAGCATTGCTCAACGGTGACCGTCTCAACCTTACTCAACTTGGTCGCTTCATGGCCGGTAAGACATCAGCAAAGCAGGCCTAACCCACCACCAAAGAAATAGCGATCAATGACATCATCACGCCCACCAGCAGCTCGAGTACCTTCCACGCCTTAGGGCGGCTAAATACAGGCGCTAAGAGCCTTGCGCCATAGCCAAGAGAAAAGAAAAAGATAAATGATGCACACATAGCACCAAGGGCAAACTGCAGTTGCTCACCTGGATATTGCGTTGATATAGAGCCCAGTAGCACTACGGTATCTAAATAGACATGGGGGTTAAGCCAAGTAAAGGCAAGACACATCAGCACCGCCTTCCAAGCCGAGCCCTTTGTTTCTATGTTGCTACCTAGGGCATGATTGGTGGTCAGTGCCGATTTAAAACTGAGCAAGGCATAGCTAGCCAAAAATAGCGCGCCGCCATAACGGGCAATCTGTTCTATCTCAGGGAAGCGCTGAACGATAGCGCCAAATCCCGCTACACCAAAACCAATTAAAATAGCGTCAGACAAGGCGCAAACTAAACAAATGATAAACACATATTGTTTTTTTAACCCTTGCTTTAACACAAAGGCATTTTGTGAGCCAATAGCAAGAATCAAAGAAAGACCTAGGGTAAAGCCGGCAAGGTAAGTGGTCATAGTGATTCTGTTTTTAAAAGTGGAAAGGGTATTTTAGTTAAAGTCATTCAAATCAATATGGTACTTACTAATTACCTCTTGCATTTGTAGCTTTTTCTGCCCCGCTGCTACGGCCATGACCTTCGCCGTCACGTCAGAAATCTCACCCTGGGTAATGCCCGCTTGTTTAGCTTGTAGTAAATAATATCGGGTACAAGGTGCACAATTCATCGCCATTGCAGCCGCAAGGCCTACTAGCAATTCCGTCTTGGTATCGAGGTGCTCATTCTCATGGGTGGAATGATAAAAATCCTCGTAGGGCTGTTGGTGCTTTCCTAGCATGAACGACTCCGGAACTAGCTAAAAGTGATGAGTAAACCACTATAAAACAAATGGTTATTTTTTGTTAGGCCTTTTTATTCGTTGTTTTGGTAAGCGTTCAAACTCGTATAATGCCTACTGCCTGCATGATTACAGTAAGAGTCCCGCTGCATCAATTGCTTTAGGTTCAATGATTTATCTTCAAAGTCATAAGCTATGTCCTTGATGGCCATGGACTTCCATCGGGCTAACAGCGATTGATGAGCTAAATACAGGCTGGTGTATGATGTAAGTTTAATGCGCAGCAGTTGACGCTCTGCCACTGGAATAGTCGCTAGCCTTGACTCAGCCCGCGCATAAGTGAGTACCTTATGAAACGACAAGACGCTATAGCCATGGCGTTCTTGTCCTGCCGAGTCATGTAGCGTGGCTGGCGTTCGGGTCACCCCTAAGATCGGCGAAAAGAATATGCCTTTGATAAGCTCATCCGCCATCATAATGCTTTGATCCCTGCCCCAACAAAATGAAATGGCGGGCAACCTTAAGGCTTCGCCATTTAGCTTGGCAATGAGTGCTTGAGATACACGACCGCGCCTTTCAGAGTGAAAGATAACGGGGGTTTCACCCGTGAATATTTGCGCGGTATCGCCATCAATTTCGTCAGGTTGCCAAGAAAAGTCGTACTCATTGAGGTATTCAATATAATCATCCCCCTCCTTTTCACACACACCTGCACTGTAAACAGATAAGGGTAAATACTCTTTAAGAATTCCTTGCATATCTAGCATACCTGCTCCCCCTCCCCATATAATCTCGCTAATTGTTTTGCTGTTTCTGCTTTAAACGCTTCCAGCTCTTTTTGCCCTTGAGCGGTTAAATCTTCTATCTCTATCTCTCGGCGCTCGTCAAAACTGATAGCCCCACCTGCGAGCAAGGTATCAAGGTATAACTCAGCACAGATATCAGCCAGAACATATTGTCCATGAGTCGGATGTGACGCCAATATACTGATTAGTCTCAAACGTTTTTCGCGATCTTTTTCGGTCAAGATAACAGACAAAATGTGGCCCACGTACTGGCTGTAACCTTCGATATCTAAGCTGTAAACCTTTCGATCAATAAAATGTTTAGTGGCCGTATTAAACGCATCAAAAGCAATATCACCTTCAATGTATCTAACGGCAAAGCGCTCAATGGTTTCACTGCGTTGCAAGGCATCTGGCAGGGAGTCAATAATGCTAAACACCGCCTCATTCGTTACATCTGGGCCTAAGATCAGCACCCTCAACACGTACAAATGGCCAGTTTCTTTATCAAATGGCCGGTTCATTGAATCAACCACCAGCTCAAGATGATCTTGATTAAGGCGCAACACGGCAAAGTTACACGGCCAAGGCATAAATCGTGTGTCTTGGCTGGCTTTTATGGGTAAACACAGCGCTTCGGGAAGAAATTCCAGATAATCAACGAAAAGAACGTCGGCTTTATTAAAGTAACTTGCCAATACTTCTTCGTCATTTCGCTGGGCATGACGATGAATTTCTCTAAAAATATCGACATACTCGTGCGCGGTTGGAAAATCAAAACTGGGATTTAGGCGTGATACATCAGTAAAGAAACGCTGATAATAGTGAGGTCGCAATCTCAATAAGCCGCGATTGAACCTTTCCTTGTCATTCGCATTAAATTTAACGTACTGCGTGATGATTTCTGCGTAGGCTTGGCTATCATGTTGCTGAGCAAAACGTGCGTTAAAGGCAAACAAGTCTTCCTCGATCACATTGAAATTTTTCAAGCTAAGATAGAACTCTTGCGCTAAGGCCTCTGATTCAAAGCCTGCTCGTCGACCAGCGTAAAATTGCACTAAGTGATTTAGCGTTGCCTGAGGCTCGAGCGCTAATGCAAGTGAAATCACTCTTAAGCACAGCTCATTTGGCTCGGCTAAATAGCGCCAATAACAAATGGCTAAAACCAGATAAAAGTCACTCGAGGACTTAAACAATTCATAACGGGGTTGGGCTTTGCTTTCTGCTCCAGCGTCATGAACAAGCTCAAGACATTCCCCTAGCTCTAACGCCATCGCCTGAGCGGTTGTTGCACTCACATCAAATTGTGTAAACCAAAGGGTGACCCCATCGGGTAAGGTTGAGCTTGGTTTAAGGGCATCCGAGAAATCCTCTAAAATGGCACGGTGTAAATGATCATCAACTAATTGCTTCAATGCAGCGCTGTATTGGTCGAATACCTGTTCACGGCTGTCAAAGGCCAATAGTATCGCAGCCAACAGCCATTCATTGCGCTCTCCTTGCAATGCCCAACCTGTTGGATCGCACGTTTTTCTCGTCTCTCTTCTCAAGCGCGCTATTTTCTTGATAATACTGTGATCAAGCCAAGACACATACTCCAAACCATCCAATATTTTCCTGAGGGTTTGGGCTTGGCTACAGCTTAATTCATCCGTTACCGACTCTGTAATGGCATACCTTTGCTGATACTCAGTTTCAGTAAGAAATGCCGTGTCCTCATCTTCAACTAACTGTTCAAACAAGTCGTCATTAAAAGGCGTTTGGTCAAACAGGTGATAAAAAATATCCAATATCCGTAAGTAACAATCCCGCTTTTGCTGTACAAACTCATCAACGGCTAATAACTCATTCGCTAACGGCATCAAGATGCGGTCTAGATCATCAAAGATATCAGCTTGCTCTGGAAACCCTGACCTACATATTTTATCGCAAATGTCTTCAAAAAAATCAGGCGCGAAACGTTTGGCATGCAGACTAACTAAAACATGATCTAAATCCAGTAATATATCTTGTTCTCGGATCGTGTTTCCATGCTCGCCGGTTAACACATATTGCCAAAGCAGTTCACCTGCGGGTAAATGAACAATAAAGGGGGCAAGGCGAATTAACTCTTCGTTAAGGGGAAACGCTAACACGCTTTCTGCATAGTTTAGATAGCCTTCTTGGTGGGCACTTTTATTGCCCTTCTCATTTGTTGAAAACACATTCAACATACGGCGTAACCAGCTAGGTTTTCTGGTTGATTCCAAAGGCAGGTTAGCTTCATCTTGGTCAGAGGCAGCAACTTGTTTATTTGATAAATAGGGTTCAATGCCAGGCCAATTTCGCTTATCGGTAAAATCATTAATGGCTAGGCCACTTGTGTTTTGATTATCTTGTATAAGACTTTGTAATTGCTGAACATTCCATCGTAAGGTTTGCTGGGGATTGCCTATCGAGTTATGGCGAAATACGCCAATCCAGATAAGTGAGCCGCTTTCTTTCACCAACGTTAGCATCTCATTGGCCAATATTTTTACTTCGGTGTGCGCTTCATTCACTACAAGCAGCCAAGTATCCTTGGTTAGGGTGATTGGCTCAGATATGGCGATTTGCGCACGGCTCGCGCCGACATTTAGGGCTTTACGAACGCTCTGCTGAGCAGCGTTGCTCGTAATCAAAATAAAACAAGGCGAGTCGTAGCTGCCAAGCTCAGCTAATTGCTGCTGCACCTGCTCATGACTTTCGCAAATTGAGTTAAGTTGTTTATTGACCATTAGAGGAGGCCTATTAATTTAAGTTGGTACGAGTAACTATGATGCAGCTAAAGTGCTAAGCCGCTAACAACGAGCTCATCGATTCAATCATAAATCCGTTTTATAGCGCTCTTTTACCCCTGCATCGGCTTGCTCAACAAAAGCCGCATCTTTCCCTGTGTTCTCGGCTATCTCGGTGCCAAAGGATATTTTCATCGGCGCTAAATAGGTGTTAACGTCCCATATCTTGCTGCGTAAAAACGCTTTACCGCAATGAAAATAAGCACTGTCGACGGCAATTTCTAGCACCATTAAGGCTCTGTGAGTGACACCTGCAACTTCGTCGCTCGGCTCGGTATTACGAAGCCTACAACAGCCATGAACCCGTAAGGTTTCCATGGTACCCGGCCTTAGAAAAATCAGTCCCACTTTATTGTTAGTCGTCAGGATGTTTTGCATTGAGAAAGCCAAATTATTGCCACGTAGCTCAGGAAGTAACAAGGTATATTCATCACAGACTTTAACAAAACCGGCTTCATCGCCTTTAGGTGAAATGGTCGGAAAACCCATTTCATCCACGGTAGAGAGCATCACCAAGGGCGAAGTGCTGATAAAGGCCTGCATCCGCGGGTTTAACTTATCATATATTTTCTTCGCGGCGAGTGGATTAGGCTCCCCCAGTACATCTCTTACCTGATCAAATGACGCTAACTGCATCCGAGTACTCCATGACGACTAAATTCGATTATTTCAATATTACAACTGTGAGCATTCCATAAACAATGCCATAACACAAATTAAAAACAATGAGTTACAAAATAGATAGAGTAAGTTTAAGCGCCTAAACCTTGGCTGATCCCCCTTTTATTCGCGCGTAAGTAATCCATATCGGCAAGATAAGCTAAATGATGGCCATCTTGGATATTAGCGATAAACGCCTCGTTACCGGCTTTAGCCTGTGCGAGCATAAAATCAACCAAGGCTTGGATCCTAGCTATCATGGCATCAACTAAGGTTTCACGCTGCTCAGCACTCACGCCATAGGCATCGCAAAACTGTTTTGCTCGCTCAATTTGGCTATGTAAATTCCCCATGGCATCATATTCATGAGTTTTAAAAGGAGCCCAGCAATACAGTGCATAGGCTAGATCCCAACTGCGCGGCGCTGGATGCGCGGTATCAAAATCGATTATGCCTATGGTTTGCTCACCATTGAGCACCACGTTATAGGGCGCAAAATCGCCATGGCAGATCACCTCAATAGGCTCGCGAACAGGTAGCATCCACCGCATTGTTCCTACGTTTTGCTGAGCAATAAATTCACTGGTTACATCATGGTATTCACGTAATAACCTTGCTGCACTAACAAGGGCTTGCTTTGATGCTATGTTGCCCGTTAACGGGTAATTGAACACCTCCCCTTCAAGGTAAGACAAGATTTCATTGCCCTGCTCGTCCATCCCATGCACCTTAGGCGCAGCATTAAATCCCGCATGTTCTAGGTAGCGCAATAGGCTATGGATAGTCTCTGTCCAAGGGCCTGCGGGGCGAACCACCTTATCTTGGATACGAAATATACTGCCTTCACGGCCACCATTGAGTACTTCCATCATGACTCCTAGGTTAATAGATGAGTGACGGCCTTATTCTGCCAACTGGGCTTGTTGAAAGGCCAAGGCACAGGCGCGGCAAACACAGGCCTTGCGCCGCTTTTCTGCGGGGATTTGTCCAAGCAACTCCTGCGGAAAACGGATATTGGGATCATTGCACCAACAGGATTTGGCGACGTCTTTTTCGGCTAAATTGACACACGCATTCGCTTGGCCACAAAGTGGGCACACCAAGGGGTCGGGTTTGTCTGTCAGCTGATTTGTTTGTGTAACGCTTTGTTTATCCAAAATACCGCCTTTTAATACTACTTAGAGTGGCTTACACGCGACTCGAAAATCGACATGATAATGCTCATCGTGGCGAACCCAAGAGCGTTTTTTAGAAAATTGCACATTGGCTTTTAAGTACTTCCCATAAGCGGTTTTAAACAAAGGGGGTTGCAACGTGGGATCAAAGATAACCCGCCACAGCCCATGGCCTGACTTTTTGGCTTCTTTATGTAATGCCACAATGTGAGCCGCCAGGGCATCATAGTCTATTTCAAGACCGTCGTATCTGCCCTGCTTATCAAACTCGATATTGTAACCAAATTTATTTAAGGGATGGGTGGGTAAATGAACCGATTGACCGGCCTTGTCTTTCATCGGCGTCATAAAATCAACCGACAAGCCGTTTTGGTGGGTTTTATGGGGTCTAAAGCGCCCTCCTTCAGCAAAACCCGTTTCGGCATATTTATACACCTTCTCTGGCGCCATGGTTTCAAGGCGGGCATAGCTGTTCACTACTATGTCGTAAACCGCTGAGTGCACATAGGTTCGCCCTGCCAATTGAGCAATAGTACTGTAACCTTCATAGTTAGTGCCCGAGCTCGGCAGCTTCACGCCTTGTTCTAATCGTCCGTTAGACGTCGTACCAAAACAAGTACTAGCCTGGGCCCAACTTAAGGGTGCCACCGCCAACACCCACAATAACAGCAAACTGACTTTATAAAGCATCATGATTCTTTAGTTTCCAAGGCGGATTAAGGCGATGCTCACCCGCCCAATATAATTTGATCTTATTGCCAGAGGGATCGCTCAAGGTAGCTTCTCGCCATAAATAAGGTTGCATTGTGGGCTCATGCTCAAACTCAATGCCCTTCGCTTTTAGCTCACCAACCAACTCATCCAGTTGCTGATGTTCAAAATACACTACCCCTCTACATGCTAACGCGCACTTATCAGGATCAAGATACACCGAGAAGCTGGCATCGCCATCAGGAAAAGCAAAGCGTGCATAATGCTCATCTTTGACGATAGGTACTAAGCCAAGGGCGGTATAAAACTGCACCGCCAATTTCATATCGTGAACGGCTAAAGTCACTTGGTTTAAGTTCATTCTCTCATTGCTCTCTTTATATCCATAGTTGACAATACTTTAGCACAACCCCTTCCATAGAGAACGAATGGAATTAGCATGCACTTTTTAATGGCGACAAACCAGTTTGATATCCATCTATAACAAAGTTGCTTCACGCACAGGGCAAACGCATGAGTTGTTTTTAAGCGATAGGTGGTGTTTTCTTACTCGAATATCTACTGCAAGGATGTGGTAGTTAGGTCATCATCAATTATTGATGGATGATTTCACGGCGTTTCGAATAAAAAATTCCACCTTATTCACTAATTTGATTACATTTTGCACGTTCATGGGCTCACCCTGGCTACACGCAAGCGTATTTTTGGGGACGGTAGTTATCCAACGCGAGACTTTGGTGCCATGAAAAGAGCAATAACGGCAATCACAACCGACAACAGCAATAAAGGATAGATAATCAATAGATCGAATCTGATATTGCACTCTCCACTGCACGTGATGCGCAAAAAGTTGAGCAATTCAAAAACAAAATAGCTCAACCAAAGGCTTGCAGCCAATAGGGATGTTTTTCGTTTAAATCGCCAATAAAGCAAGGCTAATATCACAGCCATCACTAGTGCCATATAAGGGAACATGGTCATTACGGCCATCCATTGGATCAGTATCATTGTCTATAGACCCCCTATTGATCCATCCATTTTGGGTAACGGGTCTGCTTTTCACTGTCTACTTGGTGTTAGCAGTCTAAGCAGTCGGCATGCCCATTGGAGCAAATGAAGTAAGTAATGGCGTTATATTCTACACTAATACCATGGCTGTAGATGACTGTTGTGATATTTCCCCATGATAATTAGCGCCTTATCGGCACAGAAAAAGATTACAACGCTAAGGGTTATCACCTATATACCCACTACCCAAAAAGAAATATCTTTTTAGTAAGCCTAAACGTTTAGAATAGGAAGCCCCATGAATTCAGTTATCATTATCGGCGAACTTGAGTCATTTCTCATCGCAATATTAGTCTTGTTTATCGGACACACTATCAACCGCAAAGTTCGAGTTCTAAAGAAGTACAATATTCCTGAGCCAATCGTGGGCGGTTTAGTTGTTGCCAGTGTGATCACCTTGCTCCATTTCAACGGCATCAGTCTTGAATTCTCTTTGTCGATGCAAAACACCTTAATGCTCATGTTTTTTAGCTCTGTGGGTTTGGCTGCCAACTATAAGCTACTTTTGCAAGGTGGCAGTAAGGTGATTTTATTTCTTGGCGTGGCATCACTGTATATTATCATCCAAAACGGTGTGGGGGTAAGCCTTGCATCTATGCTAGGGCTTGAACCTTTAATGGGTTTGGTTGCCGGTTCCATTACCTTATCAGGTGGTCATGGTACCGGTGTGGCTTGGGCGCAAACCTTTTCTCAAGATTACGGCCTAGAAACGTTAGAGTTTGCCATGGCCGCCGCCACCTTTGGGTTAGTGATAGGAGGCATTATTGGCGGTCCCGTTGCGCAGCGACTAATTAGCAAACACCAGCTTGTATCTAGCTATGGTACGGGCAGTAAACACCACAAAGATCATCCCGATCTGGTGACCTATGATCAGCTAGAAGAAGACAGGATCACCCCAAAAAGCGTGCTAGAAGTCACCTTCATCATGCTGTTATGTGTCGCAGGGGCCAAATGGGTATCCACACTCATCGATACTTATCAGTTGGGGTTACTTAAAATGCCTGATTTTGTCTATGCCCTGTTCATTGGTGTGGTGATCACAAATATAACTGAAGTATCACGTGGCTTTAAGATCAATAAACAGAGTGTTGACCTACTAGGTACAGTGGCTCTCGCCTTGTTTCTTTCTATGGCACTGATGAACCTAAAGCTTTGGGAAATTTTTGATTTAGCCCTTCCGCTACTGGTGATCCTGTTTGCCCAAGCGCTCGTGCTGGCTTTATTCGCTTTTTATGTCACTTTTAAACTCATGGGTAAAAACTATGATGCCGCCGTGATGTCAGGTGGTCATTGTGGCTTTGGTATGGGTGCCACGCCAACCGCAGTGATGAATATGGGGGCATTAGTCTCGCGTACTGGGCCTTCTCCTCAAGCGTTTATGGTCGTCCCCATTGTCGGTGCATTTTTCATCGATATTGTTAACGCCATTATTCTTCAAGGATATCTGAGCTTTATGAACTAATGGCCCGATGCAAAGGGGGACGGGCATCCCTCAATAGCACTGCGGGTATGCCCTATACCTTGTTAGACCACAGATGCGGTTGACTGAATGCTATCCCACTGATTGAGGCATGGTACCAAAATAGCTCCGGGTTCCGCTTCCTTGTTAGGCATACGAGGTTTTCGGAATGCTTTCACTTACCTTGTTAACACTCCACTTAATTCTATCCGACCGTACTTAAAATAAGCCCCCATAGCGCATACATTAGTGTGAAGCAGCGATGTCTGCCGTCGTCCTCCCCCCCCCCAGCTCCTCATTCCACCACCACTTGTTACTCAGATGTTACCCATTTAACCCTTGCGCTTCACATTTCCCATACTTTTAACTGATTCGTTACACATTTTGGTTCTTAAAAACACTCCAACTATTTCGCTATTTTATACAGTTAAAGAATAGCAAAACCCACCCAATCAACTGATTTTATTGACGATTTTCGTCAACCCTAGAATAGAGCGTTATTTTGGTTTTTTTCACTAAAAAAGGAGCCAATAACACTAACCAGTAAACAACTAACCAATAGGTAGCCACAGAAAAACAGCCCAAACACTATTATCTTTTCTATCAAAAAGAACGAGAGAGGCTCCCCTTTTTCATTGAAAAAAATAATTTAAACTATTGTTTTCAAAGGGTTTTATTTACTGTTATGTTTTTAGTCGCAGATTTATTAAACAACAGGAGACGTTATGATCTTGCAAACGGTAACAAGCCTTTTAGAAGAAGTATTAGGTATAGAAAAAACTGAAATTACACCACAAGCGAACTTAGTGGATGACCTAGCAGCAGAGTCCATCGACTTTGTTGATATTGTTTACGCCCTTGAGCAGACCTATCAATTAACCATAGCACCTGGTGATATCTTTCCCGCGTTTTTACAACAAGGCAGCTTTGTTGACGACACGGGTGAGATCAGCGCGGCAACTAAGGCGCGCTTTGACAGCGATTACCCTCACCTAGATAGCGCCCTATTAGATGAGTTTTATCGCGACAAAGATCCCAGCATCTTCTTTCGCGTCAGTGTGTTAGTTGATTTTGTTACCACTAAGACTAACGCCCACGCAGCAAACGAAGCCGTGCCAGCTTAAGGAGAGCCCCATGAAACGCACAGATGCTGTCGTCACAGGGCTTGGCTGCGCGAGCAGCTTAGGCAACCAAGTAGGGAGTCTTTGGCAAAACTTGCTAGCAGGCAAGCTAGGCTATCAGACCATGCCGTCGGCCTTGGCTGAATGTTGCCCTGATGTGCATCTGTTAGCCCAAGTTGAACGCGACACCTTGTTAGCGCCCAATCCAACTTGGCCAGTGCCCGCTAAACAGCTTCGTCAAATGACGCACGTGAGTAAGATGTTATGCCACAGTGCGATAGCGGCCATTGAGCAATCAGGTCTGTTACCCGAGCAACTAGCCAATAACCCTAAGGTCGGTTTGTTATTTGGCTGCGGCGTTGATTTATGCGAGCGCCATACATCGCAAGCCATTAACGCACGCAATCCAAATTGGCTACTTGATGCTTACCCCAATATGCATCTGGCCCATTTAGCCAAAATACTTAATTGCACCGGCTTTAATAGCACCTTAGTTAACGCTTGTACCAGTGCCAGTCAGGCCATCGGCCAAGCCATGCAAATGATTAATGCAGGTTTGCTTGATGTTGCCGTCGTTGGCGGCTGCGATAGCCGCATTTCACCGGCATTTTTGTCTGGTTTTGCGCGCTTGAATATGCTCAGTCAACACCAAGACCCTAACTTGGCCATGCGCCCTTTTGATGAGCATCGCAGTGGATTTGTGTTGGCAGAAGGCGCTGGCGTATTAGTGTTAGAAAGCCGTGCCCATGCCAACAAACGCAGTGCCAAGGTATTAGGCAGCGTTGTAGGCTTTGGTTGTAGTCAAGATGCTTATCGCCTTACCGAGCCCTGCCCGAAGGGAAAGGCAAAGGCGATGCAACAAGCCTTGCAAAGAGCAAATTTAGCGAGCTCGCAAATTGGTTACATCAATAGCCATGGTACAGCAACGCAGCAAAACGATGCCACCGAAGCCATTGCAATCGAGCAAACCTTTGGCCATCACGCTGGGCCATTACCTTGGGTAAATTCAAGTAAAGGCCTGCTAGGCCACAGTTTAGCCGCCAGTGGTGCCATCGAGGCCATCATCTGTGTGCAAACCCTATGTAAACAAATGATCCACCCTAACCGCCCCCTAACCCAAAGTGACGCTGAGCCAAGCTTACGCTTCGTCACAAACGCGCCGCAACCGGCCGAGCTTGATTATTGTATGTCCAACTCAAGCGCCTTAGGGGGCACTAACACCAGTTTAATTTTTCAGCGAGAGCCAGTATGACAACAAACGCCGTTTATATATCCGGTTTTGGTGCGTTAACCGCATTAGGCTCGCAGTTAACGCAGCATGCCCAGCTTCATCAACAGGGGATTTCCGGTGTATCACCTCACCCCCAATTGCCTTGGCGACAAGGACTCGTCACTGAGCCCAACCTTAAGCAGTGGATCCCAGATAAAAAAGCGTGTCGTATGCTAACCCGACAAGGCTTATTAGGCATCGCCAGTGCCACCTTGGCCATCGAACATGCAGGTTTAACCGCCGCCGATTTTAGCCAAGATGACCATCAAACCGGGGTGATCTTCGGCGCTTTTTATAGTCAAGGCGTGTGTAATGCCGCGCAGCCTTATTTGAATTGCTATCGTGATGGATCACTAGATTATCACGCCTTTGGTGAGCAGCATTATCGTGACTTTCCGCCATTGTGGATCTTACCCCGTTTACCCAATACCACGGGCGGGCAAATCTCGATTCAATATGGCCTGCGCGGGTTAAGTTACAGCGTGGTCAATGGCTTTAGTGGCGGCATGATAGCCGTGGGCGAAGCCTATAGCGCCATTAAGCAAGGGCGCGGCTATCGCTATGTGGCTGGCGCCAGTGAAATGGATCCCACGTTAGAGCAGCTTTTTGCCCTTGACTACAATGGTCTGTTGGCAAACGAACAATCCAATAATGCCGGATTAGAGATAGGTGAAGCCGGGGTCAGTTTTATTGTTGAGGCAAGTAACCAAACTCTATCTCGCACTAGCAATAGCCATCAGCCGCTGATTGAAATTTTGGCGTATCACAATAGCTATATTCCCAATGTACTTAGCCTAAATCCGAGGGTTAGGCAGCAGATGATCCAAGCCCATCTGCAGGCTTGTTTAAGTAAAGCCGGCGTATCGGCCAGTGATCTTAGCGCTGCGCAGCTAACGCTTGCCGGCATTAAAGCATTAGACCAGAGTGAAGTGGCCGCTGCCCTCAACACCTTAGGTGAAAGGGCCTTGCTGCTTTCGGCAACGGATTATTGCGGTTTTACCTTAGGCGCCAGCGCAGCGACTAATCTTTTCTATGCTTGTTTACAGCTTAGTCAAGGCTATTGGGCACCCGTACTTAATATCAAGGACAAACCCCAAAGCCAACAAGCAAACTACAACCAGCAAGGCCTAAGCCATCAAGGTGAGCAAATTCTTCTTTGTCACCACCAAGATCATCAAGGCAATCAAGTGTCACTGTTACTAAAAAGTACCTTTCATAACAACACGCCTGCCACAGGAGTCACGCCATGAATTCAAATTTAAACCGCTCACATCATCGCGTGGTGATCACAGGCGTTGGCGCCATCAGTGCCTTTGGTGCTGGCGCTGAGCAGCTGTGGCAAAACCTTTTACAAGGCAACAATGGTTTATCGGCCATCACCCATTTACCCATCTCGGGTGAGATTGTTGCAATTGCAGGGGCTATGCCGGATGTAAACGAAAACATAACCGATGATGCCAAACTAAAGGAGATGCAAACCTTAGACCCTTCCATCCCTAAGTTTTTCCTCGCTGTTGCCGAAGCCATCTCACAAGCGGGGTTAGATATTGGCAATATCGACCAACAACGACTGGCTTGCATGGTGGCCGACCGGCCCTTTTCGCCCACCAGCATCATGGAGCATTACTTGCCAAGTCTGATTGAGGCAGCCCCAAGTAAGCAATTAGGAGATTTAGATATAGGACGCTATTGGCAGGCGCTGCAAAGCAATACGGCGCTGCGTCAATACTATCAAGCTCCCGAGCAAGAAAGCTTAAATCACTTTATTGCCCGCTATTACCAGCTCAGTGGCCCTTGTTTGAGCATAGGCACCGCCTGTGCGTCAGGCAATAACGCCATCGGGGAAGCCTTTTTAAAGATCCAACAAGGCGAGTTGGATTGCGCTATCGTCGGTGGCGCCTACGATTTTGATGTTAATTCCATGGTTGGCTTTACTCGCATTGGCGCCCTAACCACTCACAAGGATGCTGACAGTGCATGTCGGCCATTTGATTTAAACCGCAGTGGCTTTGTGATGGGCAGTGGCTGTGGCATCTTAGTGCTGGAATCTCTAGCTCACGCGAAGGCTCGCGGCACCACTATCTTGGCCGAAGTCAGCGGTTATGCCTCTTTTTCCGATGGTTATCGCGCCACCGACCCAGATCCTTCCGGCATGGGCGCAAGGCGCACCCTTCAAGGTGCGCTTGATTGCGCAGGGCTAAAGCCAGAGCACATTGGTTATATCAATGCCCATGGCACCTCAACCAAGATGAACGATCGCACCGAAACCAATGCCATCAAGGCGGTGTTTGGCGAGCATGCTTATCGCGTGCCCATTTCATCAACCAAATCCATGATAGGTCACGGCATTATGGCGGCGGGCGCGCTCGAAGCCATCGCCTGTATCTACGCGATGCGCGATAACATGATCCACGGCACCCGCAATTACCACACCCCCGATCCCGAGCTAGATCTAGATTACGTGCCCGAGACCAAACGTGAACTGCACTTTGATCATGCTCTGTCCAACAACTTTGGTTTTGGCGGCCAAAATGCCAGCGTGATCTTCTCTCGCTTTAAGGCTAAAGGGGAAGTGTATGAATAAGTTAAAACCCGTCGCCCCTGATCAGCTGCCTCGCACCTTAGCAAGTTATGGCCAGCTAGATTACACCTTAACGAAGGATGTTATTTGCGCCAAGCTGCAAATCAACATCAGCGAGCATCGCTACTTATTGTCCCATCTCATCAATGAAAAAGTCGTCATTCCTTCGGTATTTATGCTTGAGCTAGCCCATGGCGTTTTAGCGAAAACCAACAGCAAGTTGGCTGAGCGGCTGCTTAGCCAACCCCAGCTGCAATGGCGCCAAATCAGCGCAACGCGCTTGGCCTATTTAACGGGTGGCGAACAACAAACCTTGTATTTTGATTGGCAGCCATGCCAGCAGCAGGGCGATTATCAGCTAACGGTCAGTTACGACAAGTTAAATCAACAAGGTCAATGTGTCCGCCCTAAACTGACCGTGTTAACCGCCACCTTAGTTGGTGATGCGAAAAATACAACGCCCAACCTAGTGAACGCCATGCCCAGTGGCGAGCTGATTGAGCGAGCCTTGATTGATGACTTTAAGGCGCAGTCACCGGCAACCTTAGGGATTTTATTTAACAATTTAACCTTTAAATACTTACGTTGCCCTAAAACCCAAGCGTTATGGTGTTATTCCGATCTGCGCAACAGTCGCCAATATTGTTTACAAACCGAGATTGAGCCTGATTTTATCACACCTGTGCTCGCAGCCATGTCAGCGGTGCAGCATCTGCCTTTTTATGGCTATTTAGACAAGGCCATCGCGCTGCCTAGCCATATCGGTGGCCTCACCTTTTATGGCGACAGGCAAAACTCGCTAAACCACCAAGGCAAGCTGGTCTGTCAGATCGCGCCCGCTAAGACGTCACCCCTCACCAACCAAGGGCTGTGTGTTGATGTATTGGTCTGTCGTGAAGCGGATTTAACACCCATCTTGCAATTTGAACATTACCATTTGCAACCCCAACTACACTGAGGTAACGCTATGAATTATTGGTATTTTGAACCGTTTTTATCGAATCTGTCTCGCCTTGGTGATGACATGAGTTGCCAATGGCAATTAAGCCCAGAGCAGCAATACTATTTGCGCGACCATATCTTTTCTGGCCAATGTTTGGTGCCGGCTGCTATCAGCGCCGAGCTAATGAGCCAAGTGGCGATCATGGCATTAGCCCTTAAACCAACCGACGCCATAGGGGTTGAACTTGTGGATTTTAACATCCGCCGCCCCTTGGCCTTTGATCCCAGTGCAGATCTCACCGTGTTTGCTGATGCCAAGCTTGTCGCGCCGTTGGCGAAGACCGATCTCTTAGGGGATAATTCGCACGAGCTAAAGGTTGAGCTTAAGCGAAACTACTATGATGACAAGGGTAAATGCTTGCGCCAAGGCGTGCTGGTGGCAAGTGCGCGGGTGAAGGTAAGCCTAACCCAAGTTAAAGCCAAGCCTAGCCACGGCCCTGACTGTTCGCCAAACTGGGATCATTATCACTTTAGCCAAGCAGAATATTATCAACTATTTAACCCAACCCATGGCCGCTTGTTTCAAAGTTTAACCGGCCGCTTTGCCCTCGCCCCTGACAACCTGAGCTTGATCAGTGAGTTTAATTTACAAACCACGGAGGCTGACTATGCCGACGCTTTACCTAGTGAAGAATTTGCGTTTGCCTTAGGGCCGCTGGCACTTGATAGCGTGCTACAGGCCTGTGTGCTGTGCTGCGTGCAAATTGAAAGTCAGTCCAGCGAGCACTTTTTTAGTAAATTGCCCGTGGGCTTAAGCCAAGTGCAGCGCTATCAGCCGTGGCGAAAAAATGAAAACTATCGCACCTTAGTGCAAAGCCTATCCGTTGATGACACCACCCAAACCCTGCGCGCTTGGGTGTTAGATGAAACGCAGCAGCTGGTGGCCTATATCGACAAGATAAAGCTACATCGCGCCCCCAATGAGCAGCGTGTGGCCTGTCATGTCCATGATCACTACCGCCACCATAGATGTGAACAAGCGCCTTTTGCCAAGGTGTTGGAGGCACTATGCTAGTGAAAACCAAACCGAGCAAGCTGCAGCTTTTAGTTAATACCCTAAAAAGCAAAATTCAAAACAAATTTAAACAGCAAGGGCGCGGCATTAAATACCCCTTGTTACATTATGAAGTTGCGGGCAGCCAAGAGCAGATAAATTGCGCCGACTATCCGCTACTGAACATGGCAGAAGTGCACTGGGGCAATAAGGGCCTGTGTCGCTTTAACCTGAACGTTAATGAGCAAACCTGTCCTTATTTACGCCAACACCGCTTTCCCCTTGGTGATCTAATGCCCGCCACGGCTATCTTAGAATATTTTGTCGAAGCCGCCACTTGGCTCCAACATCGCGGGCAAGGCACCTTGTATTGGAGCCCACTGCAAGTTTATGGCCTTAAGCTTGACCGAATTTTACCCTTGCCTGCGGGCAATGAGTCAGTCCAACTTGAAATCGAAGTCCTGAGCCGTTTACTTGGCCCCAAGGGGCATGAAATTCAGTTGCAGCTGCTCACCCCGCGCTACAACAAGCAAGGTGTATCTCTGGGCATGAAACGCCACGCCAGTGTCACCATTGCCTTTGACCCCTTACTCACCGCCAATAAAGGCGCGCCGCTGTTATTTGGCGAGGTGACCCACTACCAAGCCAATCCCGCTGAGCTTTATAGCAAGGTGTTCACCACCCACGGGCCTTTGCTGCAAAGCCTAACGGGTGACATGGCCATTAATCACACACGCCAGCAAATTTTGGCGCAATATGATTGCCAACAAAAAGAGCGAGCTTGGCTTGAGCCAGCGGGCCATCGCTTTTTACTGTCTCCCTTGGGGCTAGATTCATGCCTACAATTGCTGTGCTTTTTAGCCATATTACAAGACGGTCAGCCCCGCTTACCCGTCGCCATCGATAAACTCCTACTCTATCGCCTCCATCCAGAGCAAGGCCGCTGCCGCGCGTTGATTGAGCTCACCAAACAAGGCCATGGCCAAACCTGTGCCCGCATCAGTGTGTTTAATAGCTGCAATGAGCGCATTTTGGATATAGAGCAGGCCATCGCCCAAAGCCAAAGCGGCAATGACTTTGACCTCGCGTTATTTAATCTATGGTTACGCCAGTGTGAGATAACCAAGGAGACCTTATATGAGATTTGATCCAGCCGTTGATCACGGCCAAGACTCAGGTAAACGGATAAACCTAGGGTTAGACTATAAACTAAAGGGCAACCTAGACTCCCCCCATTTGTTGGTGTTTTTTAACGGGCTATTTCACGGTGAGTCGTCTTGGGTTAAGCAGCAGCGCTGTCGTAAATTGAGTCAGATGCGGATGCTGTTTATTGATTATCCCGGCTGTGGCAACGCTGCCCTTGCGCCACACATCAATCATTTTGACTTTGATGATATTGCCTTTGCGATATTGGCGCTGATTGAGCAAGTCCAACAGCAAGGGGCAACTCAGACCACACACTTTATCGGCTATTCCCTTGGCGGCATGGTGGCCAATCGTTTGTGCGAATTGATGGCGCAACCGCCCCATTCGTTAACTTTTATCAATAGTGCGCCCAGCATAGGCGAAAAGGCCCATTACTTGATTGACAATGTGCTGCTGATGTTAAGGGCCAAACTGGCGCCCGAGCTGCTCTTTAGCCAGATCTATCCTTGGTTTTTTAGCGACTTATACCTTCAAAAAATCAAGGGCATGAAAGCGTATGTGTTAAATAGCTATGTCGAATACAACCAAGATCTAGCAGGCCTTGGCCAGTTTCTACAAGCTTGCTTAAACCAAGATCATACACCCAAGCTAAGCCCTATTCCGAGCATGATGCTCAGCTGCGACGGCGACCCATTATTTCCTCCCGAGGTGCTAACGCCTTGGCTTGAACAATCACCTTGCCTTGAACATCACGCCCTTCGCCTTAGCTCACATGTGGCCAACTTAGAAGCGCCAAATCAGGTCAACACTTGGCTAGCGGAATTTATTCAGCGCCATAGCCAGCAACAACCCCCTCAACATGCCACCAGCCAATTTAACAATAAGGAATGTCAACATGGGTGATCCTATTTCTAATCAGCCGATAATCCCTCAACAAGCGCTAGATGCGCCCTGCGAGCTTATGGTGTTTCAAGCCGCTCATTTCCTTGGTCAGTTAAGTTTTAACGATACGCTATTTCATGCAGATGAGCAGCAAGCCAAGCTGGCGCAGTTAACCCAGCTGTGCCAAACGCCTAAGCTGCAACTGGTGATGATTATTGATGCGAGGCAAGCATGCCAAGGGTTACTGGATCTGCAATTTGCATTAATGCAGCACGTCTATCGCCCCTTGATGCGCAATAAGGGCGCTCAAGTCTGGGTTATTTGGCAACACAGCAACGAAGTCATTTGGCGCGAGGGCGCCTTGGCCCTTTGTCAAATCATGGCGCTGGAATTAGCACCCAAGCAAGTGGCAATTAACTTTTTGCATCAAAGCCAAGGCGTGAGTACGCAGCAGCTCACGCCGTTATTGACTTGGTCCAGTGGCCATTATTGCACGGCGCAAGCATTAGCCTTATCGCCCATCAACGCAGCAGAGCTTTGATAAATTAAGGAGCAAAGAATGAAACAAGTATTAATCACAGGCGCAGGCCAAGGCATAGGTAAAGCCATGGCCCTCACCTTTGCCGAGCACGGCTATCATGTGTTTATCAATGTCCGCAGAAACACTCAGGAAGTCGATAAGCTACTCGGCGAGATCCAGCGCCTTGGCGGCAGCGCCAGCCTTGCGCTATTTGATATCAATGATGCAACCCAGCGCCGCCAATTTGCCCAGCGCTGCGATAAGCTCGATGTGCTGATCAATAATGCGGGTGTGCTTAAAGACAATTTATTAGTCAATACGCCCCTCACCGATTGGCAACAAATCATCACCACGAATTTTCAAAGTGCATGTGCCCTGTTTGAGCAACTAAAAACGCCCTTATTGGCGGGGGAAGCTGGCACAGTGATCAACTTGGCCAGCATTGCCGGCGTCAGGCCACGAGCGGGACAAAATGCCTATAGCGTCAGTAAGCGCATGATCATCGCATGGACCGAGCAACTGGCTAACGCCTACCCTAGCCTACGTTGTTACAGTATTTCTCCTGGGCCCGTTGCCACCGAAATGATCAAGGCCAGCCCCTGGTATCAACAGCCCAATGCTCACAAACGCATTCCAATGCGCCGTTTTTGCCAGCCAGAGGAAATCGCCCAAGTCGCGTTAAGTTTGGCAAACCAAGCGATGTTTCGCTCTGGGTCAAACTTGGTGCTAGATGGGGGTTTTAGTCAGACCTTGCAGGTGGCTTAAGTCCACCCGAATTATATTTTTGTTTAGCTGATAACTTAACCCAGCATGGCCAGTTTACCCTGGCCTAACTCACCATAGGTTTAGATAAGATGTTGACATCCACCCACAATATGACAAAACCATCAAAGGGCTTAACTGAGGGTGCCATTGATATTCATATTGCTCAGCTTGGCAATAAAGTCATCCCGATACAGCCTGCGCTAACAGAGCTAACGGCGCAACAACAACAAAAAGCAAACCAGTTACAAGAAATCAACCAACTTAGGTTTATCAAACAGCGCTTGTTTTTAAACCGAATTTTAAGGGCGTACCTTTATCCTCAAAGGTTGACGTTGACCACAGATGTCAATGGCAAGCCGATGCTACTCAATACTGCTCTCCAGTTTAATCTTTCACATTGCGGCAATTATCTTATCTTGGCCTTGTGCCAAAAGGGACAGATCGGAGTGGATATCTGCTTACACAAACATGAGCAAAGTAAAATTGAACGCTTATGGCGTGCCTGCTTTGATCAACATGGCAAGGTCGTAACAGCAAAACGGTTCTACAGCTACTGGGCACTGCAGGAAGCATGGCTAAAAGCCACTGGCGAGGGATGGCATGGTAGCCCAAGTCGCATCAATACCCTTTCGACTCCACTTAATGACGGCCAATGTATTGAGGTGGCGCGGGGGTTCTACGCGAAACTCTTGCCGTTAAAAAAGGTATTAGGGATGAAAAATTGCCAACGACCTATCACTGCAGCCATTTGTCACAGTCATTTTATTGACAAAATTAACTATTACAATTATCAATTGGATTGACGGCCGATTGTTGTATGCTTCATTGGCCATGACGAATCTGTAAGGCCCATGATGCAATCAAACAATTTATTTCTTGCCCTTTTACTTAGTCTTAGTTCCGGAATACTCATGGGCTTGGCCACGCCAGGTTATGAGTTAGGGTTTATCACACCGGGTTGGCTCGCTTGGTTTGCCTTGGTGCCGGCATTATATGTCGTTCATCATTGGTCACACATCAAAGCCTTTCGGCTATTATTGCCCGCCACAATAAGTTGGTCATGTTTCGCTCATGCTTGGTTTATGGATCTATTTGGCACTGCCATTGGTTTGCCATTGATGATAGCCGCAGGTTTTTTCTTTGCTCGAGTGATGCATTGGGGCATTTGGCTCAGTTTTAAGGTACCTGATAAATGGCGTATTTTTGCACTGCCCTTATTTTGGTGCAGTATTGAATACTTGCGTTTTGTATTGCCTTACCTTGAAGATGTTTGGTTTGTGTTAATCGCCAAAACTCAATGGCAACAACTGAATGTATTGCAGTTATTATCCATCACGGGTTTTGTTGGGGTGAGCTTTTTGGTTCTACTCAGTAACACCGCCCTGACCCAATTAGTGATCAATAAACAAACCCGTACCCCCGTTAACCGCAGTGCAATAGCCAGCTTACTCCTTGTCATCTTAGTCTTTGCTTGGGGCCAAATTGAACTAGAAAATCAGGTACTTTCACCCAATAAAGTCAAGGTCGCCGCCACGGTCGATTTAAGTAATCAAGACCCACAAATCCAAAGCTTAGCCATCAATCCCATGGACGGTGAAGGCTACTGGGCCGACACGCCTGCCATGTCGCAAGCCATTTTTGATGTGAATGCACAATTAACCAAACGGCTGAACCAAACAATTAACCCAGCTGTCGATGTGATTGTTTGGCCCGAAAATGAAATGGCCAACTTGGACGATGCTTTGATGGTAAACCAAGTTAAAAACTTGGCTAAAACAATGTCCAGTTACTTGGTGGTGGATATGATTTGGGAGCATCAAGGACAACGTTTTGACACGGCCGTCATGTATGATCCCCATGGCAATGAAATACTCAGAACCCCAAAAATCGCCATCACCTTTCGTGAAAAACAATTTGGTTTTACGGCTGGAACATTAACACAAAGCAAAGTGGTTGAGACTTCATTTGGGCGAGTCGGTTTGGGGATCTGCTATGATCGTCATCGCTTGTGGATAACAAGGCATCTTAAACAGCAGGGAGCACAAATTATCCTAATGCCCGTCGATGATGATTTTAGAGCTAACCGTCAGTTCCCTTTACTTCATGCCACCGACAGTATTTTTAGAGCAATCGAGCACCGTGTTGCCTTTAGCGTAGGAACGACCAGTGGCGTCAGTATGGTGATCAGCCCCTATGGTGAGTTAGTTTCAAGAAGTGGGATTAATCAACGAGCTTTGATTCAAGGTGAGGTGCAGCTAAGTACTGTCACCCCATTTTATAGTCGTTATGGCGATGTGTTTGCGTGGCTAATATGCGCTATCACCTTAGGTTTGATTATTCGCGCTAGGCGTAAAAAGGCTTAGTTAGTCGCCACATCACTTGGCTTACAACTTTGCTCAATGCGCTTGGTCAAACTTTCACGTTTGCTTTGCTGCTCCTTAAGGGCGGCCGTTTTTTCTGCATCGCCATGCACCGCGACGCGCGCTTGGTATTCTTGATAAGCTAGGATAGTTTCGTAAAAGAACTCTTTGTCAGATATCTTGGCTATTTGACCCTGAATACAATCACAATCTTGCTCGGTAGTTTGCCCTTTTTCTAGTGCATCTTGGCAATTTTTAACAAAAAATACGCGCCCTTTTACGATATGCCCTTCAGCAAGCGCTTTATCAAACTGGGCTTGATTAGCGGGCTCGGCATAAAATTCATCCATGGTTTGAGCTTGAGCAGTCAACAAGCCTGAGGTGAGAAACATGCTTGCGCTGAGGCTAGCGGTAAGTAGAAATTGCTTAAGCATAATAGCATCCTATTGATTGAAATCTGGCCTATGTATCAAGACCGCATTATTGGCCAAAGCGGTTGTGCTCGCCAGCCAAATAGCGTAACTCAATTTGTCTTGAAGATCTTCCCAAGGCTTCATTTCTGTGGGGGAATCGGCCAAATTGGCGCACAATATCGTAATGCTGCTCAGCAAAGGTTAAGTAACCCTGAGCCTGTTTTTGACCCTGTGCCGTCTTGGCATCTTCTAGCAAACCTTGAAATAGCGCTAAGCAGTGTTCTTGCTCTTTAATGTCTTCGGCATGTTCAAACGGCAAATACATAAACAAGCGGTAATCAAGTGGCAAGCGTAAGTCAACGCCCTGAGCCACCGCTTCTTTCGCCAGTGCAAGGGCTTGCTCATCATAGGCAAACGCCTGAGCCGTGCCGCGATACAGATTACGACTGAATTGATCAAGTACGATAATACTCGCCAAGCGGCCTAAATCATGGTTTTGCCAGTGTTTAAGTACCCCCTTGGCAAGTTGCTGGTGAATGAGGCCAAATTTTTCCTTAATGTCGGCATCGGCTTGCTCACCGCCGGCAAACCACAATTGATGATGCTGCGCATCAGCCATCTCATCGGTTAATTCACCAAACCAATAGGCAATGACCGCTTCATACCCTTGTTGTTGTGTCATGTTTTCTCCTTGAAATAGGTGTGATGATGCCAATCCGAGACGTTGACTACTAGGGCCTGTAAACCCTTGCTGAAATCAAGCATATCCAGCTTGATTGGGTATATACAGACGTTTTGTTACTGGTTAGTATTAAACGGCATTCAACATTATACGGAACTTATCATGCAAAAAAGCATTATCTGCGATATTGACGGCGTATTACTGCATAACAATACCTTGATCCCAGGTGCTGATACCTTTATCCACCGAATCATAGAGCAAGGTAATAAATTGGTCATCCTCACCAATTATCCCGCCATGACAGAAAATGATCTGCATAACCGCTTTAAATCTGCCGGCTTGAATGTTCCCGCTGAATATTTTTACACTTCTGCCATGGCCACCGCGGCCTTTATGGAGCGCCAAGAAGGCAATAAGGCATTTGTTATCGGCGAAGGTGCCCTGACCCATGAACTCTACAAGGCTGGCTTTACCATTACAGATATTAACCCCGACTTTGTAATTGTCGGGGAAACCACCAGCTATAACTGGAGTATGATCCAAAAAGCGGCGCGCTTTGTCGCCGAGGGCGCACGCTTTATCGCCACTAATCCTGACACGCATGGTCCAGGCATGAGCCCCGCTTGCGGTGCATTATGTGCCCCCATTGAGCGTATGACCGGCCGAGAGCCCTTTTATGTCGGTAAACCAAGCACTTGGATTATTCGCGCCGCATTGAATAAAATTGGTGCACATTCCAAAGATACCTGTATTATCGGCGACAATCTTCGCACCGATATTTTAATGGGCTTTCAGGCGGGCCTTGAAACCATTTTGGTGTTAAGTGGCGTCAGTCAATTAACCGATATTGATAAGGTCCCGTTCAAACCCAACCACATAGTTAATTCTATTCAAGATATTGACTTTTTATAACCGACATAAGCCCATGATGCTAACCTTGGTTTAGCATCATGTAAGTTAGATTCTCTAGAACTAAAAATAATAAAGATAATAAATAAATGGAACCAACATTACTTGTTACTCTCATAGGCATCGCCTTTGCAACCGGCATGGCCATCAACGCCATTGGCTTACCCCCCATGGTGGGCTTTTTATTAGCGGGCTTTGTGCTTAATGGAATTGGTTTTGAATCCAGTGCCGGATTAACCGCAATTGCCGATCTTGGTGTTACCTTGCTGTTATTTTCAATTGGTTTAAAGTTGGATATCCGCACCTTGTTTAAAGGGGAAGTATTTGGCGCTGCAACTTTACACATAACGGGCTCAGTGCTGTTTTTTGCCTTAGTGCTGTTTGTTTTAAAAGCCCTAGGCCTGTCTATTGTAGACAGTTTAGATAACACAGGTTTGTTTATCGTTGCTTTTGCCCTGAGTTTCTCAAGTACCGTTTTCGCTGTTAAAATCTTAGAAGAAAAGAGTGAAATGAACTCCTTGTACGGTCGCATCGCCATTGGCGTACTGATCATGCAAGATATATTTGCGGTATTGTTTCTTACTTTTTCAACCGGTAAGTTACCGGAATATTATGCCATTGCACTCGTCTTGTTGCCTTTACTGCGCCCAGTCCTGTTTAAAGTGATGGACAAGGTGGGCCATGGTGAGCTTTTGGTATTGTATGGTTTTTTCTTGGCCTTAGTGGTCGGTGCCGGCCTGTTTGAAGCAGTAGGAATGAAAGCCGACTTGGGCGCCTTGATTGCGGGAATGCTGGTCGCAGCGCATCCCAGCGCAGGTGGCATGGCAAAAGCGCTATTTAACCTTAAAGAGCTGTTTTTAGTTTGTTTCTTTTTGAATATTGGGTTAAATGATATGCCCAATGAGAGCCACTTAATCATCGCTGCAATCTTGGTTTTACTGCTGCCCATCAAGACCATGCTGTACTTTTTCTGTTTTAACTTATTTAAACTGCGTGCGCGAACGTCTCTGCTGGGCTCGTTTTCATTAGCTAACTACAGTGAATTTGGTTTGATCGTGGCGGCCCTTGCGGCCAGTAAAGGTTGGCTAAGCAACGATTGGCTAATTATTGCGGCCATCGCCCTTTCCATCAGTTTTGTTCTCTCGTCATTGTTGAACAATCAAAGTGATGAACTCTATCAAAAAATGTCACCCCGCTTGAAACGCTTTCAGCACCTGCGATTACATGTCGAGGATAGGCCGATACGTGTGGGTGACGCCACGGTGTTGGTGATGGGGATGGGCCGTATCGGCACTGGTGCTTATGACGAACTTAAACAGGTATTTGGCGATACCGTACTCGGTATCGACAACAGCCATGAGAAAACCATCAAGCACAGAGAATTGGGCCGACGGGTGATCACCGGTGACGCGATGGACTCCGATTTTTGGAACAAGCTTGAACTCACAGATCAAATCAAGCTGATATTACTGGCCATGCCGGATCATAATGGTAACCATTATGCTGCTATCCAGTTAAGAAATCGTAACTGCAGCATGAATATTGCCGCCATCGCACGTTTCGCCGAGGACATCGAAGAACTAAAAGGCTTAGGTGTAGATGCAGTGTTTAATATGTATGATGAGGCAGGGGCTGGTTTTGCTCGCCACGTTTGCAATGAAATGCAAAGCATGACAACACCAATAGCCAGCCGAATTAATATTTAATCCTGTAATACTGCTCAATTATTGATGTAATTGGGCAGTGACTTTGTGTTGGATATTTGTTAAAACCAACGTCTAATTATAAAAGCGTAATGGAAACAGGTTGTAAATCGCAGCCTGCCTTACTCCAGATCTCTTTAGATGCAAAAACAAAATGAGCTATTGCTCAAAGACTTATTTAAGAAGGGAAGTCTATGTGTTCGATCTTTGGTATTCTCGACATTAAAAGCGATGTCGCTACACTGCGTGAACAAGCGATTCAAATGTCAAAATTACTGCGCCACAGAGGGCCAGATTGGTCAGGTGTTTACAGCAGCGATAATGCTATTTTAGTTCACGAGCGTCTTTCTATCGTTGACGTTAATACAGGGGCTCAGCCTTTATACAACCAAGACAACACACATATCCTTGCTGTAAACGGTGAGATTTACAACCACAAAGACTTAGCGGCTAAGCTAACCTGTGCTTATCAGTTCAAAACCAAATCTGACTGTGAAGTTATCCTTGGCTTGTACGAAGAAAAAGGCAATGCCTTCCTTGATGATCTAAACGGCATCTTCGCTTTTTGTCTCTATGATGAGAACAAAAACAAATACCTCATCGGCCGTGACCATATTGGTATTATCCCCCTATACATGGGTTGGGATGTGCACGGTAACTTTTATGTTGCCTCTGAGATGAAAGCCTTAACGCCAATCTGTAATAAGGTTCAAGAATTCCCACCGGGGCACTACCTAGATAGTGAAGAAGGTAAGATCACCCGCTATTACAACCGTGATTGGATGAGCTACGA
The DNA here is from genome assembly GCF_021295345.1 of Motilimonas eburnea. Lineage (GTDB taxonomy): Bacteria > Pseudomonadota > Gammaproteobacteria > Enterobacterales > CBDFNC01 > Motilimonas > Motilimonas eburnea. The sequence goes on along the minus strand of NZ_JAIMJB010000002.1, from coordinate 111,897 downwards.
AGGCGTTAAAGATAATGGTGGAAGCCCGGCTGAAATCGGCCAAGCCCTTGAAGATGCGGTTAAACGCCAACTAATGTGTGACGTGCCTTACGGCGTATTGCTATCAGGTGGCCTAGATTCATCGGTTATTTCTGCTATCACCCAACGTTTTGCGAAACAGCGTGTTGAAGATGATGATAAATCAGCAGCTTGGTGGCCTCAGCTTCACTCTTTCTCAGTGGGTTTAGAAGGCTCACCGGATCTTGCCGCGGCACAAAAAGTGGCGGACTCTATCGGTACCATTCACCACCCGATTATCTTTACGGTTCAAAACGGTATCGATGCGCTGCGTGAGGTAATTTATCACCTTGAAACCTACGATGTAACGACTATTCGCGCATCGACCCCTATGTATTTAATGGCTAGAAAAATCAAAGCCATGGGCATTAAGATGGTACTTTCAGGTGAAGGGGCAGATGAGATCTTTGGCGGTTACTTATACTTCCATAAAGCGCCTAATTCTCAAGAATTCCACGAAGAGCTTAACCGTAAGCTAGACAAACTACACATGTTTGACTGTTTACGCGCGAACAAATCGATGGCGGCGTGGGGCATTGAGGCCCGCGTGCCTTTCTTGGATAAAGAGTTCATGGATGTAGCAATGCGCACTAACCCAGAGCTTAAAATGATCAAAGATGGCCGCATTGAGAAAAATATCCTGCGTGAAGCGTTCGACGGCAAACTGATTGACGATGTGTTGTGGCGTCAAAAAGAGCAATTCTCTGATGGCGTTGGCTACAATTGGATCGACAGCCTTAAAGAGTTCATTGATACCCAAGTGACGGACCAACAATTGGCCAGCGCGGAGTTCCGCTTCCCAATTAATACCCCAGATACGAAAGAAGCCTACTACTACCGTTGCATCTTTGAGGAGCACTTCCCCCTTGAGTCTGCAGCCAAATGTGTACCTCACGGCAAATCGGTGGCATGTTCAACGCCCGAAGCACTACTTTGGGATGAATCATTCCAAAACAATGCCGATCCATCTGGCCGTGCGGCTGGGGTACATAACGACGCTTACAAAAAGTAATCCCTGCTAATAAGCAATAATGCCTTAAGACCTTACCCTAAATACGCTAGGGTAAGGTTTTTTGTTTCTGGCCCTAGAAACCTTTGTCTATAACCCCTGCCCCCTTAATCACCGAAGCCAATTATTGGCCTTAACATGTTGATATTAGACTAAGGGGTAATAGCGTTTGTTGCTTGCATTGCTATCATGATCAAAAAGGAGGTTTTCATGTGGCAACAAATATTAACCATCGCAGAGCCCGTCTCTTTGCTATTTGGCATTTGCTTAGTGCTCATAGGTTGTATTAGTTATAGTAAGCGTAAATCTGATTTTTTCGCCCCTGTGAAAATATTCTTTAATCGTGTAGACGATCTGACCCTAGGTGAATTCAAGTTCATTCGCTCTGGCGTCGTATTTCTCTTTATCGCTGTTGCCATGAGGTTTATCAGTCTGACATTCTTTGTTAACTAGCCCGGTTTGCTTCACTGTTGTCTGTTGCGTTTGATACCTAAGTTAGCTGAAGCTGCCTATTCAGCGAGAATTTGTAAGCTGCTGGGCGCGCCTCTGGCTCCTGCATCTTGAGGTGTCTTGGGTATAAGCTTGTTTTAATAGCCAAAATTGAAATTTTTCCCAACAGAAAATAGACATTAGCATATACTATTTATTAATCCCCTATCACATCCACTGGTTATGAAGATACTGCTCGTTGACGACTCAAAAATCGAACAAATGGTGATCAGTTCCTATCTTGATCCGCAAAAGCATCAGGTCATCATTGCCTCTTCAGGTGAAGAAGGCGTGGAGGCTTTTCACGCCGAGCGGCCCGATCTCATTTTGTTAGATGTAATGATGCCAGGAATTGACGGCTATGAGGTGGCAAAGCGGATCCGCCAGTCCGATGAGCCATGGGTGCCTATCATCTTTCTTTCTGGCAAAACCAGCTCCGAAGACCTTGCACAGGGTATCAATGCGGGGGGGGATGATTACTTAACTAAACCGGTCGATCCCTTAGTATTAAGTGCAAAACTGCAAGCAATGGATCGCATAGCAAAAATGCGTGCCCAACTTATCGCCACGACAACGCAGCTGGAGCAAGCCAATCAGGAGTTAAAGCAATTAACCTTGAGTGATGGTTTAACAGGCATAGCCAATCGACGTTACTTAGACCAAAGCTTACCAGCAGAGCTTAACCGCGCATTTCGAGAGCAGCTCCCTATCAGTATTTTGCTGATCGATGTCGACCACTTTAAAAAATTCAATGACCATCACGGCCACTTAGAAGGAGACGACTGCCTTAAAAAGATCGCACAACAGCTTAAATCTGCCTGCCGACGCGGCTCTGATTTTGCCTGTCGTTATGGTGGTGAGGAATTTTGCGTATTACTTCCTAATACCGATGTCTCGGGGGCCATCGCCGTTGCAGATAATATTCTTAACTCGATGAATACAGTCAAGATTCCCCATCATGGCATCCAGCCTAGCGGGCACGTTACGGTGAGCATCGGCATTAATGCTGATCCAAGTCGCGAGCCAATCAATGTCAATGATTTCCTCGCACATGCCGATGAGGCGTTGTATCAAGCAAAGCATGCAGGGCGTAACCGAGCTGTTGTCTACCCGCATCATGCTAATGTATAAATCAATTACCTTAACAGCACACTCAGCTTATGCGGCCGATTCAGCGGCTAACTTAATCTTCTTTTCCGTTTTGGCAGCGGCTTTTTTTGAAGCGGCGGGCACGCCTCCTTTTAACATGGTCATCACGTCATCTTTATTAGCAGCTAAAAACAAGCCTAACTCTTCCAGCTGGTTGTCATCTAAGCCCACAGGACCCGTGCCAAGAAAGTCAGAAAGCTTATCCGCTATGTCCAGCATTTTATCGTAAGCATCTGCTTCTTTCTTGCTTGTAAAGGTCATTTTTTCTTCACCATTTCTTTCAACTATGTATTTTATAACGACGGCCACAGGTTTTCTCCGATAACTGTTTTTATATACAGTACCATTTCTTCTCTTGCACGCCAACATAAAATTCGTGTTGTTATCACAGTTTAGATATACTTTATGCAAAGTAACTAGCCGTTATGACCATGACAAAACCACAACTAAGTGCGTGTAGCCACTGTGATCTCTTAATTGCTCCCTATCAACCACAGCGTCCACAAGACATTAAGCACAGTGCCAAATGTCCCCGTTGTGGCAGTCACCTGTATCACAAAGCACAATGCCAGCCTTCCACTATTTTAGCCTTATCCATCACCGCTTTATTGCTGCTGATACCTGCTAATACTTACCCCCTACTCGCCATGACCATGATAGGTACGACCGAAAAAGTCAGTTTGATCCAAGCCACAGTGAAGCTCTATCAAGAGGGTAATTTTTTTATCGCCTTGCTGATCTTCATATGCTCAACATTAGCCCCCGCCATGATGCTACTATCATTGGCTTGTGCGAGTTATTTATCGATTTTTCACACTCAATCACCCAGGCTAAAGTTATTTCTTAAATGGGTCGATCACTTGTCCCACTGGTCAATGTTAGAGGTCTATTTAGTTTCTTTTTTAGTTGCATTAATTAAATTAGTGGATATTGCTGACATTGAATTAGGGGTTGGCCTGATTTGCTTTAGCCTTTTAATGGTGACCAACAGTTTAATCTTAACTTTATTTGATCCAAGTGATTATTGGGATAGAGTAACCGTCAATGGAATCAGCTAAAAATAATGGCTTAGCGCGCTGTCACGAATGTGGTTTGGTGTGTCGTTTTCAGCCTAACAGTCAATGTCCACGCTGCGATGCCAAGCTACATTTACGCCAACCTCATAGCATACAAAAAACCTGGGCATATTTAATTACCGCCTGCATTTTTTTGATCCCTGCTAATTTCATGCCTATCACCCTACTTGTCAGTCAAGGCAAAGCAACACCCGATACCATTATGTCTGGTGTCTATGCCCTCATTGATGAAGGCAGTACTGGCATCGCTATCATCGTTTTTGTTGCTTCCATTTTGGTGCCGTTAGCTAAAATCGTTGGCATCATGATTATTCTTGTTTCAATTCATTTTCGGCTTAAGATAAGTCACAAATTACGTTTACTCATGTTTAAATTTATTGATTGGATTGGTCGCTGGTCAATGTTGGACTTGTTTGTTATTTCGATCATGGTCGCCGTTATCGATAAAGGCCAATTATTGGTGATTGTACCGGGACCTGCTGCAACCGCATTTGCTTTGGTGGTATTATTGACTTTATTGGCAGCAAAAAATTTTGATACACGTTTAATGTGGGACATGGAAGAAGATAATGACTGGACAAATTGAGCCGGCGACACCCGTAATTAGGGACAAAGAACGTTTATCGGCTATTTGGTTTTTGCCTTTACTCGCGCTTTTTTTAGGCGGATGGTTATTATTTCAACACCTCAACAACAGTGCCACTGAAATTCGTATCCATTTTGATAACGCCAACAGCATTTTAGTTGGTAAGACCCGGATTAAATATCAAGGGGTGGATATAGGCAAAGTCACCGACATTAAACTTGATGAGGATATTTCAGGTGTCTACGTGGTAGCTGAAATCGAAAAGCAAGCCGCCCACATGCTTAAAAGTGATACTCAGTTTTGGTTGGTCAAAGCAAAAGCTTCTCTTACAGGTGGGATCTCAGGTTTAGATACGTTATTTTCTGGAAGCTACATTAACATGCGCCCGGGTGTTGGCGTGCCCGCCAGTGACTTCATTGCCAGCGAGGAGCAGCCCTTAACCCAACCTGAGCGCGGCCTTGTAGTTAAACTCTTGGCTGACGACATGGGCAGTGTGTCCATTGGCTCCCCCGTCTATTATAAAAAGATCCAAGTAGGTGAAGTTTACAATTTCCGTCTTGTTCGTGATGCGCAACAAGTTGAAATTCAGCTAAATATTCAATCAAAATATGCCAACCTAGTAAAACAAAACTCGCGTTTTTGGAATGTCAGTGGCATCAACGCGGAGTTTTCATTCTCTGGTCTTAAGGTACACACAGAAAGTTTAGCGTCTATCATCTCCGGCGCGATATCCTTCGATTCGCCAGCAGAGGGTAATAAAGCACCTTCTAATTTTTTATTTAAGTTATACAACGATGTCAGCGCAGCTGATCGAGGCGCTAAAGTTCTACTTAAACTTGAGAATATCTCTGGTATCGGCTTAGGCACACCGATTATCTACCGTGGCTTTAAAGCAGGTAAAATTACTCACCTTGATTTTGATAATGAGCAAAATCTTTTCTTGGCAAACGCCGTTATTGAGCCAATGTTTAAACATCAACTCAGCAACAAGAGTCGATTTTGGCTTGAGCGAGCCAATATTGGTCTTGGTGAAATAAAAAATCTCGGTAATTTAATTAAAGGGGATTACATTGGCTTTCAACCGGAAACAGGTGAGCCAATGCGGACATTTCTGGTGTCTGATGGCGACTTTAACATCGCTAATGGACTCGGTATCACCATCGTTGCCGATGATGCTGCGGGGATCAGCACGGGAGATCCCCTCTATTATCGGCGATTAACCGTCGGTAAGATCACCTCCATTAAGCTCAACCCCAGTGCCGATGGTGTCATGGTCAATGCCGTGGTCAACCCAAGGTTTAAACATCTAATCGGCGCCAATAGTCGCTTTTATCTATCCAGTGGCATTGCCGTTAAAGCCTCATTGGAAGGACTACAAATTAACGCAGAGCCCCTGTCCAGTTTTATTTCCGGTGGCATCAGCTTTTATAACACTAACAATAAGGCGACCGGCAAGCCACTTAATAAATACCGCCTCTACCCAGATAAATCGTTGGCACAATTGGGCCAAACCGCTTTCGCCACCCCGTTAACGGTTAAACTACTCAGTGATACCATGACGTCTGTCACCTTGGGCTCACCCGTTTACTTTCGCAAACTGCCGGTGGGTAAGGTAAGCCACTATGACTTAACCAGAGACGGTAAGATATTAATTAAGTTGTCTATTCTTGGTCAATATCGTCATTTGATTAAATCAAATAGCGTGTTCTGGGATGTCAGCGGATTAGATATCAAGGCTGGTTTAAGCGGTGTTGAAGTGCAAGCAGATTCATTAATGGCCATTGCCGCCGGCGGGATTGCCTTTGACAATATTGCCGATAAGTCGACGAAACAAGGCGCGTATTACCCTTTGTTTGAGTCCTTTCAAGCGGCCACCGAAATAAAGCATACATTGGCGTTGACCCTCGCCCGAGCCGATGGTCTCAAGACCAATGCTTTAGTCAAATATAAAGGCCTCACCATAGGTGAAATTACTCAGTTGAGCCTAGATCAGCGAACCGACAATGTCACGGCCAAGGTTGCGCTAAAAAGCCAATATGCTGACCGTTTTTTACGCCAAGGCAGCGAGTTTTGGCTGGTGAATGCAGACCTTTCATTAAAAGGGGCAAAGCACCTCGACACGGTGATCACTGGACCTTACATAGAGGCGGTGCCGGGTTCGGGTAAAAGACAAACTCGATTTAGCGTTAATGCCAGTGCGCCCATTGTTGATCGCAAAGCATCTGGCCTCGCGCTCGTGTTAAAGGCACCGCGTGCAGGATCATTAAGCTTAGGGAGTCCGGTCTATTTTAGACAGGTTGAAGTTGGCAAGGTGACGGACTTTAACATAGCTTATGGCGGGGATGCGGTTGAAGTCCATATCAATATTGAGCCGAAGTTTCAGCACTTAGTGCGCACCAATACCGTATTTTGGCAGGCATCAGGCTTTAATATGGATATTGGCATCACGGGGGCCAGTTTAAAAGCCGAGTCGCTTGAAGCGATACTCAGTGGCGGTATTTCCTTTGCCACCCCTGATGGCAGAGTGCAAGGCAAAGCCAAGCCTGGACAAACGTTTAAACTTGAACAGGAATTCGATGATAAATGGCTATCATGGCAGCCTAAAATTCCGCGCTAATCATGCTACTATGTCGCCTCAAGTAATAAGGGGCGACATGTGGCTAATTCAATACATTTACCTGACTCATTTTTAAACTGTATTCAGCAAACCTTACCCAGTCATTTAGATCTCAATGACTTTATCACTAGCTGCCAGCAGCCATTGAGAAAGAGCATTCGGGTTAACACACTTAAAATTTCAGTGGCGGATTTTTTAACTCGCATCGCCCCACTCCAATGGCAGCTCACCCCTATCCCATGGTGTGAAGAGGGTTTTTGGCTGACGCGTGATGACGAAAGCACGCCTCTAGGCAATACCGCAGAGCATTTAGCCGGACTTTTTTATATCCAAGAAGCCAGCTCTATGATGCCTGTGAGTGCACTATTTCACTTATGGAAGCACCAGGATAATAACCAAGTTGTGCTGGATGCAGCCGCCGCACCCGGTTCAAAAACCACCCAAATTGCCGCGCACCTTAATAATCAAGGTTTATTGATTGCCAATGAATTCTCTTCCAGTCGCGTGAAAGTGTTACATGCAAACCTAGTACGCTGTGCTGCCACCAATGTAGCACTGACTCATTTCGACGCGCGGGTGTTTGGCACTTGGCTAACAGAAAGTGTTGATGCCATCTTACTTGACGCTCCCTGCTCAGGAGAAGGCGCCATTCGTAAAGATGATTTAGCCATGAAAAACTGGACCTTAGAATCGGTTCATGACATAGCTGCGTGCCAAAAAGAACTCATTCAAAGCGCATTTTATGCCTTAAAACCCAACGGGATTTTGATTTACTCAACATGTACATTGAATCAATATGAGAACCAAGGTGTGTGTGAACATCTTCTCACCACCTTTGGTGACGCGGTTGAACCTGTGCCATTAACAGATCTTTTTGCTAAAGCGAAAGGCGTAGCCACCCCAGAAGGCTATTTACATGTTTGGCCACAAGTATACGACAGTGAAGGTTTCTTTGTGGCAGGTTTTCGTAAAAAACAATCGGCTGTCCCCGATAAGCAACAACGCCATCGAGGACAATTTCCTTTTCGCTTAGCCAGCGCGAAACAAGCCAATGGTTTATTTAGCTACCTTAACCAGCAATTTGCCATCACACCTGACCATTTGCCAGGCGATGTCTACATCCGTGATGCCGAATTTTGGCTTTTTCCAACCGCATTTTCTCAAGTACAAGGTAAAGTGAAGTTTGATCGCGTCGGTATCAAGTTAGCTGACGCTATCAAAAAGTCGTTTCGAATTAGCCATGAACTCGCGATGAGTATCGGAAGGCTGGCTCAAAACAATGTTTATGAATTAACGGCTGAACAAGCCCGTGAATATTACATGGGCCGCGATATTTTCTTAGAGCAAGTTGATCCAAGTAAGAAGGGGGAGCTGATTGTGCATTACAAAGGCAGCCCTATTGGCCTTGGTAAATGGGTTGGGCCAAGGATCAAAAACAATTACCCAAGAGAGTTAGTGAGAGACAACCATCTGTTTGTGGAATAACGCAAGATTTAATTGGAGTGATTCTTATTGACAAAAAACTGGCAGCTTGTCGGTACTGTTCTAAACTAGATTTATTAACTTCAGTTATTCACTTCCCCTAGCTCGGGATACTTGGAATCCGTCCCGAGCATTTTTTTACTCCCTCGGGCCAATCATTAACCGCTCTGGGTAAGTCACATTAAACCGGATCGCGATAAAACGAACCACAAACACGACTAAAAACCCGATCACGGCAGCCAGGTTAGGGTCGAGCTCAATGGCTTTTAGGGTCACATAGAGTATGCTCCCAAATAAAACCGGAGTCGCGTACAGTTCTTTGGTGGATAATAAGGTGGTATGCCCGGTCACCACATCGCGCATCACCCCGCCCATAATAGCGGTGATCACCGACATCAGTACGGCAACGGTTGCCGAGAAGCCAACACCTTGCACCTTGTCAATGGCTTGAATTGAAAACAAGGCAATGCCCAAGCCATCAAGATACAACACCCAATGATAACGCTTACGCATACTGGGCTCAGTAATAAAAGTGATAAGGGAGCCAAGTAATGCTACCCATAGATAAGTTTCATCCACTAACCAAAAAACAGGTTGCCCAATCAACAAGTCCCTTAACGTACCGCCACCTAAGGCGGTGATCATCCCCGTTAATAGCACACTGATCAAATCAACCCGTTTACGGCTTGCCGCAAGCACTCCCGTTGCGGCAAATGTAAACACGGCGGCCAAGCCAAAAAAGTACCACATACTCACAAATTATTTCACTTCGTTACCTAGAAGTTACCGGACGCGCATGGCGGAACAAGTTAAAAAAGTTAGTCGTGGTTTGCTCGGCAAGCTCCGCCGTACTGACGCCTTTGAGCTGAGCTATAAATTCGGCCACCGCTCTGGTATAGGCGGGCTCATTTTGCTCACCTCGATACGGTACCGGCGCCAAATAGGGAGAGTCTGTTTCCACGAGTAACCTGTCTAGCGGGATCTCTTTAACCACCTCGCGCAATTCCTGTGCATTTTTAAACGTCACTATTCCTGATATAGAAATATAAAATCCCATCTCGATGGCGGCCTTAGCCATCTCAAGGGACTCGGTAAAACAGTGCAACACCCCCGTAACTTCACCTTTGCCTTCTTCTACTAACAAGGCTAAGGTATCTTCTCTGGCATCACGAGTATGGACAATAAGGGGCTTTTTTAGCGCTTTTGCCACACGAATATGACGTCGAAAACAATCCTGTTGCAACGCTTTATTATCCGGTGAGTAAAAGTAGTCTAAACCGGTTTCTCCCACAGCAACCACGTTATCTTGCTGACAATAAGCCAATAATTTGGCTTCATCTTGATCTGAATTTTGATGCAACGGATGAATGCCACATGACAAGAAAACATTGTCAAATGGCGCAACTAGCGCTTGCAGAGGCTCAAACTCTGCCAATTCGACAGCCACCGCCAGCATGTGGGTAACACCGCGTTGACGCGCTTTGTTGATCACATCAGCGACATCGATATGCTTACCTTGATAATCAAGTTTGTCTAAATGGCAATGGGAATCAACTAGCACCCTTTCCTCCAATTTGATTTTTAAGATCGATAAAATACTGGCCTAACAGTAACTCTTTTTTTAAGCCAGAATGTTGTTGAAATTCATTGGTTAACCCTAACCAGCGCTGGATCAGATGATAGCCGACGGTAGGCGGCCATAGCCGTGCGCAGCGCTCAAGCAGCCCTTTGTGGTTAACAAAAACCCATTGATCATCCTTAACGCCTAAGGCCACTTTTTGCACATCATGTAATAGATAACTAAACCAACGCATCCGTGTGGTTAGATCTTTAGCAATAAAATCCGCTAGCTCAAAGCAATGACTAGGATCATCTAAGAACTGGTTAAACCCATCGGCAATCTGTTCATGCTCATTGCTTCGACCTTGTTGCAGTAACCCTAAAATAACTAATGGTGCCCCCTGATATAGCTGTAAAATACCCGAATGCACATGGCTAAAGCCTTGCTCTGCCAACCAAGGGCGGCAATCAGGAGGCGCTTTGATCAGTAACTTTTGGCAGCGACTGGTGATGGTCGGCATTAAGCGCCCAACACTCTCGCAAACTAAGATAAAAAAGGTATTATCACTGGGCTCTTCCAGTGATTTAAGTAACGCATTAGCAGACGATTCATTAAACATTTGCGCATCATAAAATAACGCGACTTTTGCGCCACCTTGTTGCGAGCGCTCAGCAAGTTTTGCATTTAATTGGCGTACCGAATCCACCGAAATATGGCGGCTTTCGGGTTTTATTGGGTGAAAGTCTGGATGGTTACCGGCATGGAATAAAGCACAAGCATGACACTGGCCACAAGGCCCCTCCTGAATAGGTCGTTGGCAGAGTAACTGCTTCGCCAACAGCTGCGCCAGCTCAACCTTGCCTAAACCAGCGATACCACTGATTAATAAAGCATGGTGTAAGGTTTGCTCGCCAACTTGGCGATAAAGCTGGCTTTGCAGAGCCTCAAACCAAGGATAGCTCACAATAAATGCTCTCTCACCTGGTCAAGTTGCGAAAGGATTTGAGCGCCCACTTGTTCCATATTTTGCCCTGCATCTATAATATAGGCTTGGGGGTCTTGAGCAACCAAAGATAAATAAGCGGTGCGCGTACGTTCGAAAAAATCCAGCGCTTGTTGTTCAATTCTATCTAACTCACCACGGCGACCTGCCCGAGCTAAGCCCTGTGCCGGATCGATATCCATATACAAGGTAAGATCTGGATTAAAGTCAGCCAAAACAGCGCGTTTGATTTGCTTTATTAAATCAAGATCAATGCCCCTGCCTCCACCTTGATAAGCTTGCGACGATAAATCATGACGATCACCTATCACATAGGCGCCTCGCTTTAAAGCCGGCTTAATCACATGCTCAACCAATTGCACCCGCGCCGCATACATGAGCAACAATTCAGCCTTATCACTTAATGGCTCATCACCGGGCTCTTTTACTAAGGCACGCATTTTTTCAGCTAGGGGGGTGCCACCGGGCTCACGAGTACACACCACTTCTTTCACGCCATTGGCCAATAGCCATTGCTTAACACCTGCGACCGCGCTGCTTTTTCCAGCTCCTTCTAGGCCTTCGATGACGATAAATTTACCAAGATTCATAATACTACTTTTTTAATATGTATTTTCTAACGGCACGATTGTGCTCGGCTAAGTTTTTCGAGAAATAGTGCTCGCCATTCCCTTTACTGACAAAGTAATAGTATTTAGTGTCTGCTGGGTTAAGTGCAGCCCAAATTGCGTCTTTACCTGGCATGGCAATGGGGGTCGGTGGCAAACCATCTATGACATAGGTATTGTAAGGTGTTGCTTCTCGTAAATCCTTGCGGCGAATATTACCATCAAACCTGTCTCCCATGCCGTAAATCACAGTAGGATCCGTTTGCAGGCGCATGTTGGCGTTTAATCGATTGATAAACACAGAGGCGATGGTGGTGCGCTCTGGTGCATGACCACTTTCTTTCTCAATGATAGAGGCGAGAATAAGCGCTTCATAAGGTGATGCCAGAGGTAAGTCTTTCGCTCTTGCTTCCCATGCGGCTTGAAGCTCTGCTTTTTGGGCTAAAAAAGCGCGCTCAACCACTTGATAATCCGTACTATTATAAGGGAACAAGTACGTTTGAGGCTGTAAGTACCCTTCCAACTTAGTCTGCTCTATACCGAGTTTATTTGCCAGTGCCGCTTCATCTTCTAGGGCGCCGGTGAGCACCACCCCTTCGACTTGCTCTATCTGAGATTTCCATTGTTTAAAGGTCATGCCTTCTATCAAGGTCACCTTAAACTGATAAGTCTCGCCAGCCACAAAATGTTGCAATATTTGCTCGAGGCTCCAACCTGGCTGCAACAAGTAGGTTCCACTTTTTAGTGGCGTTAATTCTGGATGTAGTCGACCTAGCCAAACAAAGTAAGGTGACGTTGGTAACAGCCCTTGCTCGATTAACTGGCTTTCAAGCTGGCGAAAGTGGCTGCCGCTGGTCACCGTGAATACCGTCTCGGCGTTCACTCGAGGCTCGGTCTTATAATCTTGAAGTTGTTGCCAAAGATAGGCTGCGGTTGCAGCAGCCATTAACCCTAACAAGAGTAAAGTGAAAAATATTTTTTTAATCATCGGTGAGTTCTTTTCTGATTTTTTCAGCAAGTGAAAAATCACTTAACTGTTTTTGTTGGAACTGTTTTATGGGCACTATGCCCATCAACGCATTGGTAATGAAGATCTCATCAGCACTGTCCAATGCGCTCACTGGAAACATGCCTAATTGACAAGGCAAATCAAGCCGCTGGGCACAATTTAAAACTTGTTTTCGCATCACCCCTTTCACACCAGAGTGAGATAAACATGGCGTGTAAAGGGTATCACCTTGACGCCAAAATAGGTTGCCAGCACTGGCTTCGACTAAATTGCCCTGTAAGTCGGTGACCGCCACATCGTCGCAATCAAGCTCGGCTAATTCTTGTTTTATCAACACCTGCTCTAGCCGATTAAGGGTTTTATAACCCGCCAGCGCCGGTTGCATGCCAAGGGTAAAAGTCGCTGTATCAAGATGAACACCATGCTGTTGCCACTGCTGATAATGACTGGGCCAAGGACTCAGTTGTAAGATCCTTGTCGTCTGCGTACACCCTTGCGGGCTGTAGCCCCTGCCGCCAGCACCACGGGTGATGGTTATCTTAAGGCACCCTGACTCAACGCCTTGGATCATTTGTTGCACTTCGCTAAAAAGCGTCAGCACACTGGGTAATTCAATCTTAAAGCGCTTTGCCGAAAGCATTAATCGCTCAAGATGATCACGCCAAAATTCCACTTGCCCATCGACGACTTTAGCCGTTGTAAAAAAACCGTCCCCATAGGATAAGCCGCGATCGGCATGGCTAAGGGTCAACTGCTCGCTGCCGTTTATTAAAATCATAAGGGAATAAAAAAGCCTGATACAAACATATCAGGCTTTATACCAGAAATAAGGGATTAAGGCATTAAACGCGTTTGAAAATCAACGAACCATTTGTCCCGCCAAAGCCAAATGAGTTAGAAAGTGCGTATTCTAGCTCGGCTTTACGTGCCGTACCGACCACATAGTCTAAATCACACCCTTCAGATGGGTTTTCTAAGTTAATGGTTGGAGGCGCGATTTGGTCACGTAATGCTAACACAGTAATGATGGCTTCAATGGCCCCTGCTGCGCCAAGTAAATGGCCCGTCATAGATTTAGTTGAACTCACCAATAAGTTATTAGCCGCTTCACCAAATACGGCTTTTACCGCTTGCGTCTCGGCAATATCCCCGGCAGGTGTAGATGTACCATGAGCATTAATGTAGCCGATTTGGCTTGGTGCTATCTTGGCATCTTCGATGGCGTTTTGCATCGATGCTGCCGCACCTTCACCATCTGCAGGGGGTGACGTCATGTGATAAGCATCGCCACTCATACCAAAGCCAACTAGCTCGGCGTAAATTTTGGCACCGCGTGCAACCGCATGCTCGTATTCTTCGAGTACCATCACACCAGCACCATCGCCTAATACAAAACCGTCACGATCTTGATCCCATGGGCGGCTTGCCTTAGTCGGGTCGTCATTACGTGTAGATAATGCTTTAGCTGCACCAAAACCGCCCATGCCTAATTCGGTTGACGCTTTTTCTGCACCGCCGGCTAACATCACATCGGCATCTCCGTATTGGATCATGCGTGCCGCTAAGCCGATACAGTGAGAGCCGGTTGTACACGCGGTTGTCACGGCAATATTGGGGCCCTTCAAGCCTTTATTAATAGAAACATGGCCAGAAACCATATTGATGATAGTTGAAGGCACAAAAAACGGGCTGATCTTGCGTGGGCCAGACTTTTGTAAGTTTTTCGCATTAGATTCAATCAAGCCCAAACCACCGATGCCTGAGCCAATAGCAACACCAACGCGGCGTGCATTTGATTCATTAACTTCCAGTTGGCTGTCTTGCAAGGCTTGCTCTGCTGCAATGACACCGTATTGAATGAATAAGTCCATTTTACGGGCATCTTTGCGGCTCATGTAATCTTCAACGTTTAAGTCGCGGATAAGGCCAGCAAATTTAGTTGAATACGCTTCGGTATCAAAATGTTCAATGTTGCTGATACCACTTTGACCAGCTAATAAAGCCTGCCACGATGCATCAACGGAATTACCGACAGGGGATAACATTCCCATACCAGTCACAACTACTCTGCGCTTTGACACGTCAAAATCTCCGGATGGTAGATAAATTAAAGGCGGTCAAAAGACCGCCCCAAAAATTAACTTTTAGCTAAGCTGCAATTATTCAGCGTTGTTTACTACGTAATCGATAGCTGCTTGAACTGTAGTAATTTTCTCAGCTTCCTCATCTGGGATCTCTGTGTCGAATTCTTCTTCAAGAGCCATAACAAGTTCAACTGTATCAAGTGAATCTGCGCCTAAGTCATCAACAAAAGAAGCTTCATTTTTTACTTCTTCTTCTTTAACACCAAGCTGCTCAATGATGATCTTCTTTACGCGTTCTTCAATATTACTCATGATCAATTTTTTCCTTTAGAAAATACGCTAATTGCGTTAGTCGCGATAGTGTATTCCATCGCTCGAAAGTTTCAACCCCGAGATGACTGGTCTAACCAATTTTTTCGTGATTTTTATCGAAAAAACGGGCTTAAACCACATCTCGGCAACAATATGGCATCAAACCATATACATCCCGCCGTTAACGTGTAACGTTTCGCCGGTGATATATGCAGCACTGTCAGACGCTAAAAAGCACACAGTTTCCGCAATTTCTTTCGGATCGCCTAATCGGCCCGCAGGAACCTGACTTAAAATACCTGCGCGCTGCTCTTCATTAAGCGCCTTCGTCATGTCCGTTTCAATAAACCCAGGTGCAATGGCGTTCACTGTGATGCCGCGTGATGCAACTTCACGGGCAAGTGACTTAGTAAAACCAATCACACCGGCCTTCGCTGCCGCATAATTGGCTTGGCCTGCGTTACCCATGGTACCGACCACCGAGCCGATGCTGATAATACGGCCATTGCGCTTTTTCATCATCGCACGTAACACGGCCTTACTTAAGCGGAAAATAGACGTTAAGTTGGTGTCGATTATATCTTGCCACTCGTCATCTTTCATGCGCATCATCAAATTATCGCGGGTAATACCGGCATTATTCACCAGCACATCGATTTCACCAAAATTAGCTTTGATATCAGCAAATAATTGATCGATTGAAGCCGCATCAGTGACGTTAAGTACCAGGCCTTTACCATGTTCACCTAAATACTCGCTGATGGCAGCAGCCCCTTTTTCACTGGTCGCAGTACCGACAACAGTGGCACCTTTAGCAACAAAACTCTCAGCAACGGAGCGGCCAATACCTCGGCTTGCACCCGTTACCAGAACGATTTTGCCTTCAAAGTTCATGTTTTATCCCTCATTAGTTGCAGCAAGTGCTTGTTCAAGACCTGCAACATCATTTATCGCTTGTGCAGCGATGGTTTTATTAATTCTTTTTACTAGCCCAGATAAAACTTTACCTGGACCCGCTTCGATTTCTAAGCTTACGCCCATGTTCGCCATTTGTTGAACCACTTCTGTCCATCTCACTGGCATATACAATTGGCGAACGAGTGCATCTTTAATTGCACTTGGATCGGTTTCTTGAGCCACGTCGACATTGTTGATCACAGGTATGACAGGCGTATTAAACTCAATATTTGTCAGCGCCTTAGCAAGCTCATCGGCGGCTGGCTTCATTAGGGCACAATGGGAAGGTACGCTCACAGGTAAAGGTAACACACGCTTTGCACCGGCTTCTTTACACAAAGCACCCGCGCGCTCAACCGCAGCCTTATTACCTGCAATCACAACTTGGCCAGGCGAGTTGTAATTAACTGGCGAAACCACTTCTTCTCCCGCCCCTTCAGCACAGGCATCACTAATGGCTTGATCATCTAACCCGATCACCGCCGCCATGGCACCCACACCTTCAGGTACGGCTTGTTGCATTAATTGGCCACGCAGTTCAACCAGCTTGATAGCATCTTGAAAATCAATGACACCCGCACAAACCAATGCAGAATACTCACCTAAGCTATGGCCAGCCATGACTGCTGGCGCAGCGCCACCTTGCTCTTGCCACACGCGCCAGATCGCCACGGAAGACGCTAATAGCGCAGGCTGAGTTTTAAATGTTTTATTTAACTCTTCTACTGGGCCTTGTTGTACCAGTTGCCATAAGTCATAGCCAAGGACTTCACTCGCTTGAGCAAAAGTGGCTTCAACACTTGAGTATTGCGCAGCCAGTTCGGCTAGCATGCCTACGGCTTGAGAGCCTTGACCTGGAAAGGCCAGTGTAAATGTTGTCATGTTGTTTCCTTTACTACATTCGAATCAGTGCAGAGCCCCAAGCGAATCCACCGCCAAAAGCTTCTAACAGAACAAGATCACCCGCTTTTATTCGACCATCACGCACGCCTTCATCTAAAGCGATTGGCACCGAGGCTGCCGAGGTATTACCGTGTTTTTCTAAAGTCAGAATAACTTGCTCAAGGGGCATGTTAAGTTTTTTTGCCGTTGCATTAATGATCCTGTAGTTGGCTTGGTGAGGCACCAACCAATCTAACTCTGATTTATCTATGTTGTTGGCCGCTAATGTTTGCGTCACCAACTCACTTAATTTCGTTACCGCAACTTTAAAGACATCATTGCCTTTCATGAACATATAAGATTCAAGTTCACTGCCTGACATACCACGTTTCGGATTGGGTAATTTTAGCATTTCGCCAAAACGGCCATCGGCATTGATTTGGGTTGACAGGATCCCCTGCTCTTCACTCGCTTGTACCACAGCAGCACCAGCGCCATCACCGAACAGGATAATGGTGCTGCGATCATCAGGATCACAGGTATGAGATAAGGCATCCGCGCCAATCACCATAATGGTTTTGTACATCCCACTGCGGATGAAGTTGTCGGCAACACTTAAGGCATAAGTGAAGCCCGCACACGCCGCACCTAGGTCAAACGCAGGGACATCGGTTAAGCCCAGTAATGCCTGAACCTCACAGGCGGCAGCAGGAAAAGCATTGTTTGCTGACGTGGTCGCTAAAATAATCAGGTCGAGCTTATCAGCATTTAATTGGGCAGCATCAAGGGCATTTTCTGCTGCTTTATAGGCCATGTAAGAGACCGTTTCTTCTTGATTAGCAATACGGCGCTCTTTGATACCTGTGCGTGCGGTGATCCATTCATCGCTGGTATCAACCATTTTTTCTAAATCTTCGTTAGTGCGAACAGCTGTTGGCAAATAACTTCCGGTTCCAATAATTTTTGTATACATAAGGAGTCACGAATCTCTTTCTAGTAGTACTGCTTCTAATTTATCCGTTATTTGCGCTGGGACTTGTCGCTCAACTTCCTTCACTGCGGCTTTAATTGCATTTAAAAAAGCCCGACTTTGAGCACTGCCGTGGCTTTTGATCACTATGCCACGTAAACCAATTAAACTCGCCCCATTATATAAATCTGGATTTAAGTGAGCCAGTTGCGGCTTCAGCGAAGGCTTCAATAAATAACCCAAACAGCGGGTAAACCAATTGTGATTTATACTTGAAATAAGCTGTTGTTTAAAGAGTTTTGCTAGACCTTCACTGGTTTTTAGGGTGATATTGCCGACAAAACCATCAGCTACGATGACATCGGCCTTGCCCGTGAACACATCATGGCCTTCAATAAACCCTGCGTAATTCACTTGTGCGCAATTCGCAAGCAGCTGCGCCGCCCGCTTTACTTGATCGTTGCCCTTGATTTCTTCTTCACCCACATTGAGCAACGCTACTTTTGGGTGGCTGAGCCCTTCTACCTTTTCCGCTAACACCGATCCCATCAAGGCAAACTGGAATAACGTGTCCGCTTCACAACTCACATTGGCACCAATATCGAGTAAATAGGTGTGCGTCCCTCGGGTGTT
Source organism: Motilimonas eburnea (assembly GCF_021295345.1). Taxonomy (GTDB): domain Bacteria; phylum Pseudomonadota; class Gammaproteobacteria; order Enterobacterales; family CBDFNC01; genus Motilimonas; species Motilimonas eburnea. Next base: position 93,413 of record NZ_JAIMJB010000002.1, on the reverse strand, counting down.
GGGCATTGCCGTAATCAACGCAGGCCTGTCTATCCCGGGTAATGATTTTAAAATCATCTTAGATAGGGCCATGAGCGCACCTGTGTTGCCTCCACTCACGCAAGCTTGAGCTTCACCTGCTTGTACTAAATTGAGTGCAACACGCATAGAAGAATCTTTCAAACCACGTAAAGCTTGCAAAGGCGTGTCATTCATCCCGACTGTTTCGCTTGCATGGACAAAACGAAATCTCGGGTGACAGTCCAGCTGATGTTGCTTTAAGTAAGGCATCACATCACAGGTTGCACCAACCAATATGATATGTAATTGAGGGAAAAGATTGAGTGCCTGCTGGACTGCAGGCACCGAGACCTGGGGGCCGAAGTCGCCCCCCATGGCATCTAGCGCGATCGTCAGATCGTGCAATGCAGAGAACCTTACAGGTTAACTACTTTTTGGCCACGGTAGTAACCATCAGCAGTTACATGGTGACGTAAGTGTTGCTCACCTGAAGTTGCATCTACAGATAGTTGTGTAGAAACTAGTGCATCATGTGAACGACGCATACCGCGCTTAGAACGAGATTTTTTGCTCTTTTGAACAGCCATGGCTGACTCCTTACTTACTTTTGCGTTTTAGAGACTCTAAAACTGCAAATGGGTTAACGCGCTCTTCTTCTACGATTTCACCGAACGAGGTGTCAAACTCTTTAATGCCACAATCTTCCACCTCATGCATTGCAATCAGTGGTAAGTTGATGATCAATTCGTCTTCCACAAGCTGATGAAGGTTTATTTCACCTTCTTCATCCCGCTCAATAACGTCGTAAGCGCTAGGTAAATCGGTATCCTCTGCGCCAAAGCGCACAGGGGTGTATATAAACTCGGCTTTACAAGTATACTGAAATGCGTCTGAGCACCTCTGACACTCAAGCATAACGTCTACTTCAGCTGTTCCTTTTATAATCGGAAGCTTCTGCAGATCGAAATCGAAACTCAAGTTTGTTTCAATATCTTTGCAAATACCTTTAGTCGACTCTGCCAATCTACCCAAATTTGCCGCTGGGACTATCCCTTGGACATCCAACCGTTTTTGGGCAGCGCGAACAGGATCAACGCTAATTTGAATCTTCAGTCTTTGCATAAGGCGCGCATAATATAGATTCAGGGTATTAGAGTCAAAGGAAAAACCTATTTTTTCCGCTTTAACTCGCTTTATGTTACTCGCTTAAAATACAATAGCCTAAAACAGACCATGAGAATGAAACTAAAATGAACAAAAAAATAGTCTTAGCGTCCACTTCTCCTTACCGTAAAGCCCTATTGGAAAAGCTCCACCTTGACTTTACCACCGCCAAACCGCAGACCGATGAAACGCCGTTAGCCGGAGAATCGGCCGTTGAATTAGTTGAACGTTTAGCCATTGCAAAAGCCCAAGCCATTGCAACGCACACTCCCGGCGCATTAATCATCGGCTCAGATCAAGTTTGTATGAATGGCAATCAGATTTTAGGCAAGCCTGGCACATTAGAGAATGCGGCTGCGCAACTCAAGGCTGCCAGTGGCAAAAAAATAACCTTTTATACAGGCTTAGCCCTGATCAACAGCGATACAGGTAACATTAGCTCCTTAGTGGAACCCTATACGGTCCATTTTCGAGAACTCACGGATCAGATGATTGATAATTACATTCGGTTAGAGCAACCATTAGACTGTGCAGGCAGCTTTAAGAGTGAAGGCTTAGGCATAAGTTTGTTTAGCCGACTTGAAGGCAGAGACCCAAATAGTTTAATCGGCCTCCCCTTAATATCATTAATCGCGATGCTAGCCGAGCAAGGCGTTGATGTGATTTAAACAAGCTACCCCTAATCTACTTGAATATGCCTATTCCAGCCCCGTCAGAACCTCGGGGCTGAAAGTGGCTTACAATGAGATATTATGTGCGCTGTAACTGGTCTAAAACGTTAATCAGCTCTGGGCTCAAAGGCGCCGTTACCGACATGTCCTTCTCTAAGCCTGGATGATAAAAGTCCAATTCAGCGGCGTGCAAAAATAAGCGATGTAAACCTTGCTGTTTCATGGTTTTCGCAAAGACTTCATCACCATACTTGTCGTCCCCTGCGATAGGATGGCCATGACAAGCACTGTGCACCCTTATTTGGTGGGTTCGCCCCGTTACGGGACTCGCTTCAACTAAGGTACAGCCTTGATAGCGCTGCAAAATTTTAAAGCGCGTTTCACTGGCTTTACCCTCGGGGTGCACCTGAACAATGGATTGCTCAGCTTTTTTTAATAGCGGTTCACGCACTACTCTGATCGACTTTGGCCAAGCCCCTTGCACCAACGCCTGATAGCGTTTACGCATTGTCTTAGTTCTAAGCTGCTCATGCAGATGCCTTAATGCACTACGTTTTTTGGCAATCAGTAAACACCCAGACGTGTCTCTATCAATTCGGTGAACCAATTCTAAGAACCGACATTGTGGCCTTAATGCCCGTAACCCTTCGATTACGCCAAAACTGAGGCCGCTGCCGCCATGAACGGCTAACCCCGAGGGTTTATTAAGCACAATGAGCCATTCATCTTCATGTAGAATTTGTGATTCTAACGCGGCCACTTTATTTAGTTTTACCGAAGGCGGGGCATCGGGCTCCGCTAAGCGCAAAGGGGGAACGCGAACTTGATCACCCGATTGCAACTTGTATTCAGGTTTAACCCGCTTTTTGTTGACCCGAACTTCGCCTTTTCGCACGATTCGATAGACAAGGCTTTTCGGCACCCCTTTAAGGCGGGCGATTAAATAGTTGTCAATGCGCTGTCCTTGATATTCCTGATCAATATCGAGTAGCTGCACTTGTTTATATAATTCATTCATGGCCGCATTCTACCAGATGCGCAGCGTAATCAAATAAAAATTATGCCTTGCTATTGTTCCAAATAAAATGGGATAATCGGCAGGTTTTTCCCGCCAAAACGGTAAAAAGCAAAACACAATTAAGCAGACTGAACTAATTTTAAGTTGTAATAAAGCAGCTGCTAGTACGTTACATTCCGAGCAAAACAGAGCCTGCTAGGTAAATACGGTATAAAACCACCATAAAATAGTAAAAAGGTTTTATGCATGCCGAAACAGCGCCCCATGCATTCCAGCCGTGAGGCTGCATTCATGCTAACGACCCGGGGCCAAGCAGTCGCAGAATGTGGCGATTTAAGAACCGAATTTATATAGAGTAAAAAATGAAGAGAATGTTAATTAACGCAACTCAAGCAGAAGAGTTGCGCGTTGCCCTTGTTGATGGGCAAACCCTGTACGATCTGGATATTGAAAGCCCTGGACACGACCAAAAGAAAGCCAACATCTACAAAGGTAAAATCACTCGCATTGAACCCAGCCTAGAAGCCGCTTTTGTTGACTACGGTGCAGAGCGTCACGGTTTCCTCCCCCTCAAAGAAATTGCCAAAAATTACTTCCCCAAAGACTATTCTTTCAAAGGTCGCCCAAACATCCGTGAGGTGTTAAAAGAAAACCAAGAAGTCATCATCCAAGTTGACAAAGAAGAGCGTGGCAACAAGGGCGCAGCCCTGACGACCTTTATCAGTTTAGCAGGCTCGTACTTAGTGCTGATGCCAAATAACCCTCGCGCTGGAGGTATTTCCCGTCGTATCGAAGGTGATGAACGCACCCAACTTAAGGAAGCCCTTAGTAATATTTCATTGCCCGATGGCATGGGCTTGATTGTCCGCACCGCGGGGGTTGGCAAATCGGCAGAAGAACTTGAACACGATCTTAAAATGTTGATCAATCATTGGTCTCATATCACTGAGGAGGCCGATAAGCGCAACGCTCCATGTCTACTTCACCGTGAATCCAATGTCATCGTTCGCGCCATCCGTGACTACTTACGTCGTGATATTGGCGAGATCCTGATTGACCATGCCAAAACCTATGAATTAGCTAAACAGCACATTTCCATGGTTCGACCTGACTTCCTGAGCCGAGTAAAACTGTATCAGCTAGAGTCACCTATGTTCACCCACTACCAAGTCGAAAGCCAGATCCAGTCTGCTTTTCAACGTGAAGTTCGGTTACCTTCTGGCGGCTCAATTGTTATCGATCCAACCGAAGCCTTGACTTCAATCGACATCAACTCAGCGCGCTCAACACGCGGCGGTGATATCGAAGAAACGGCATTAAATACCAACCTTGAAGCAGCAGATGAAATTGCTCGTCAATTACGATTACGTGACCTTGGTGGCTTGGTTGTTATTGATTTTATCGACATGTCTCCAGTACGTCATCAACGTGAGGTTGAAAACCGCATGCGTGATGCCGTTCGCCAAGATCGTGCAAGAGTACAGCTAGGGCGTATCTCGCGTTTTGGTTTGATGGAAATGTCGCGTCAACGCTTGCGCCCTTCTCTAGGTGAGTCGGCCTCTCATGTCTGTCCGCGCTGTAACGGGCAAGGCACCATACGTGATAATGAATCATTAGCGCTGGCCATTTTGCGTTTGATTGAAGAAGAAGCCATCAAAGAAAATACGCAACAAATTCAAGCCATGGTGCCCGTTCCAGTAGCGGCGTACCTACTTAACGAAAAACGCCGAGCTGTAGCCAAAATAGAAAAACGCCACAATGTTGAAGCGTATATTATTCCTAATGAGAACTTACAGTCGCCGCATTTTGAAGTGTCTCGTTTACGAAAAAATGACGAAGTTGAAGCCATTGATTATGAGAGCTTAGAGCGCACGGCCGAGGTCTACCAGCCAGGTCAAATCACGAGCCAGCGCGCAACGGAAGAGCCTGCTGTGCATGGCTTTATCACCGAATCGACTCAAGGGGCACCGCAAGCGCCAACTCCCGTAGCAGCCGCTAAATCGCCTTCTTTACTCAGTCGATTCTTTGATGCTATTGGCCGTTTCTTTGCGCCAGCTTCAACGCCTGAGGCTCAAGAGCCTGCGCAGGAAGAAAAGCCAAAGAAAGCACGCCGTAACAATAAAGATAATCGCCGCCGTAACAACCGCCGTGGTGAAAATAGTGATCGTAATGGGCGCAGTAACGAGCGCAATGACCGAAATGAACGCAATGAGCGACCAAAACGTCGCACCAAAGCCAAAGCGGACAACCCAGATCAAGAAAACAAGTCAAACCAGGCTAAAGGTGAGCGTCAAGAAAAGCCAAACCGTAAACGCCAAGACAACAGCGACAACCACAACAAAGAGCAAGTCGTGGCTGAGCGCCGTCAACGCCGCAACTTACGTAAAAAAGTGCGCGTTAAACAAGATAACGCTGTGGACATAACCGCTGAAGATCAACAAGCCGCCTCTCAACCAGCTCAGGCTCAAAACAATGAGCAAAAAGTGGTGGAAAGCGCGCCTGTGGAAACAGCGGAGAAAAAGCCACGTCGTAAGCCTGCGAAGAAAAAACCGGTTGAACAAACGGTGGCCGAAACGACCTCAACGCAGGAGCCTGGAGCAGAAAGTAAACCCGAGACTTCACTTGCCAGTACCCATCAGGGCGAAGCGCCAGCTGCGAGCAAAAAGCAGCCTGACGCCGAGCAATCAAGCTCACAGACCCCAGCTCAACCCGAGCTAGAAGCGAAAACTGAGCTTGAAGCAGTAGATAAAGGTGAACCAACACCGGCAAACGAGCAGACCAAAGAGGCGAATGCCGAGCAGGAAGAAGATCAGAAACGCTCACGCCGTATGCCAAGACACTTACGTACGGGGAACTATCGTCGTAAGCGTTTTAGTGATCAACGTAATCAAGAATCCAAAGACGCTGAATCGTCTGCCCCACAGGCAAATGATGCCGTTACTTCTCGCTACCCTGAAGAAGCATCTTCTGATAGTAGTGAACAAGTGAAAGTGAACGAGGATAGCCAGCTAAATAGCGAACAAGCACCAGCGGCAAAAGCGCCTGCTGAAGTAATGGATAACCAAGCAAGTTCAGCTGCTGACGCCAAAACGCCTAACAGCTTGGATAATGCTGCACAAGACACACACGTGCAAGATGTCCCTTCGGCTAATCAAGCTAAGGAGATTGTTGTATCAGAGCCTGCCGTAATAACCACGGATGCACAGGACGTTGACGTGAACAGTTTACCGCAAGTGACCAAAAAGGATGACGCCCCGTCAAGCAATACAGCAAAAGTATTGGTACCAAAAGGCCACGCGACTGCAGCCATGACTAAGCCAAATTTTGCGCCGTCAAATGCGCCTAAGGTGCAAACAAAAATAGCCACTGAGCGTGCGTTGATCAGCAAATCGGCTAAACAAGCGGGTAGCTTACATGCCACCAGCAGTGCCAGTAGCGAGATGAGCAGACCAGCACAATCTTAATGTGTTAATTTGCCCAGAAATTAAAAGGACCGCCTTGGCGGTCTTTTTTCATGTGTAAGGCCGCTCGTTTTTGGTTATATCAATCGTGTTTATAACCCAATAGCAGCCAACTACGCGTCATCATGACCAGCATGGTTTAAATATGCTGTCGTTAATCAGCCAACTCAACTAGGCTGAAAAAATAGCCATTAAAGGAATAAGAAGTTAACTGATGTTTGAGTTTCCCAAATTTACCAAAGTCAGCGTCAAAAATGACGTTTTATCCGGCCTTACCGTGGCCCTCGCGTTAGTACCGGAAGCGGTGGCATTTGCCTTTGTCGCCGGCGTAGAGCCCATGATAGGCCTCTATGCCGCCTTCATGGTTGGCTTGATCACGGCCGTATTTGGTGGGCGACCGGGAATGATTTCTGGTGCCACTGGCGCCATGGCTGTGGTCATGGTCTCCCTCGTAGCCACACACGGTGTACAATATCTGTTTGCAGCCGTATTACTTACTGGCCTTATCCAAGTGTTAGCAGGCGTATTCCGCCTTGGTAAATTTATCCGAATCGTGCCCCACTCCGTGATGATAGGTTTCGTCAACGGCTTGGCCATCGTGATTTTTCTTGCCCAATTTGGTCAGTTTAAAGAAAAAGTGGGCGTTGATGAGCTGGGTAACAATCTATACCAATGGTTGCCAGCTGATCAGCTGACTATCATGGGCGGCCTGATTTTACTCACTATGGCAATCATTCACTTTTTACCTAAATTAACCACCGCGGTACCGTCATCCTTAGTCGCGATAGCGACGGTCACCCTGTTGGCTATCGGGCTCGATCTTGATACACGCAATGTACAAGATTACCTCGTCAACATGACAGGCGACATCAACGCAACCGTTCAAGGATCGCTGCCCAGCTTTGCCCTGCCTGAGGTGCCGCTGTCATGGGAAACCTTGCAGATAATATTGCCTTATTCACTTATTTTGGCCGCCGTTGGTTTAATCGAATCTTTACTTACACTTACCGTGATTGATGAAATGACAGAAAGCCACGGTAATAGTAATAAAGAATGTGTAGCTCAGGGCGTGGCTAATATGACCAACGGTGTGTTTGGTGGCATGGGCGGTTGTGCCATGATAGGTCAATCCATGATCAACATAAACTCAGGTGGCCGTGGCCGTTTATCTGGGATCACTGCGGCCCTTGGTTTACTCGCGTTTATTTTATTTGCTTCAAGTATCATCGAAGTGGTACCGCTGGCAGCCTTGGTTGGGGTTATGTTTATCGTGGTACTGGGCACGTTTGAATGGGCCTCGTTTAAGGTAATGCGTAAGGTGCCTAAACATGATGCCTTTGTTATTGTACTCGTGACCGTGGTAACCGTATTCACCGATTTAGCCGTGGCCGTATTTGTTGGTGTCATCGTGTCTGCGCTGGTGTTTGCTTGGCAACACGCTAAGCACATATATGCTGACAGTACCCAAGTTGATGAAGATCATAAAGTCTATCAACTCCATGGCCCTCTATTCTTTGGATCAGTAAGTCACTTTTTAGCCTTGTTCGATGTTAAAAATGATCCCAAAGACGTGATCATCGATTTTGCTGGTTCACGCGTGGTAGACCATTCGGCACTCGAAGCCATTGATACTTTGGCCGAACGCTACATAAACCAAGGTAAAACCCTGCACTTAAAGCATTTAAGCCCCGAGTGTCGTCAGCTGCTAACCAGAGCCGGCGATTTGGTTGAAGTGAACCTGATTGAGGACCCTAACTATAAAGTCATGACCGACAGCCTAGGCTAAGACGTCATTAGGGCCTGTTGACCTTTCGTGGTTAATTTTTGTTCGAGATAAAAGCGTTTTGGGCAAGGCGAGCGGTGTGTAGCTTAGCAATCTAAGTAAATACTGCTCAACGACGCGCAAAACGCTTTTAGCCGAATCCACAGGACAGCGTTTGTTGGTCATTTCTACTGCGTTAGCGCCTTTTCGCGTAGGTGACTATGCCACAAAGTCGCTTCCTTGTATAAATACCCAACAAATCGCTGCAAAAACAAGCTCCAAAGATCAACAGGCCCTACTACCCAATCAAGCCTGTCCAGGTTGATTGGGTATTGGGCACTTGTCTGCTGCTATCTAATAGTCACGCCAAGTGCCTTTGCTTATTTCGTCCCTTTCGCTTTTTGTTTGCGTTGATAAACAGTAAGTAACTTATCCAACTCATTAGCAAAGTTCATTTTATCACGATTGCCTAACGGCGCTGGCCCACCTGATTGCACCCCGCTCGCGCGCAGCGTATCCATAAAGTCACGCATGTTAAGTCGTTGACGTATGTTGTCTTTTGTCATCACCTCCCCCCTTGGACTTAACACATGTGCTCCTTTGCTAATGGCTTCATCAGCGAGAGGGATATCACTGGTGATCACGATATCCCCTGCATCACAGCGCTTTACAATCTCTTGATCCGCCACATCAAAGCCAGAGGAGACTTGAACACTATGTAGATACGCAGATGGAGGAACTGGGATCGACATATTGGCAATCAAGGTGGTATGTACACCGACTCGCTGCGCAGCACGAAACAGGATTTCCTTGATCACGACCGGACAAGCATCCGCATCAACCCAAATATTCATATTGGTTCCTTAGGGCCTATTGGCCTTTCGTGGTTAATTTTTGTTGGAGTGGGAGACACCTTGTCTAAAAGCGTTTTGGGCAAGGCGAGCAGTGTGTAGCTTAGCATTCTAAGTGAACACTGCTCAACGACGCACAAAACGCATTTAGCCGAATCCATAGGACAGCGTTTGTTGGGCATTTCTACTGCGTTAGCGCCTTTTCGCGTAGGATACTATGCCACAAAGCCACTGCCTGGTATAAATACCCAACAAATCGCTGCAAAAACAAGCTCAAAAGGTCAACAGGCCCTATTACACTCATTCCATGATCCGAGTAAAACCATAACATAAGGCAATTTTTGACTTGTTTTAATTGTTCTGAAATAGCTTTAGTTCACATTAAAACCAGTTGTAAATATATGTTTATAGGTCACAATAAAAATGCCATTTGATAACCACTTGATTGAGTTCACCGTTATGCCATTTCAACGTCCCTTATACATTCCCTTTGCGGGCCCTGCTTTATTGGAAACCTCACTGCTCAACAAAGGCAGTGCCTTCTCACAAGAGGAGCGCGACAGTTTTAATTTAACCGGTTTATTGCCCCATAATATTGAAACCATCGAGGAGCAAGCCGCACGATGTTATCAGCAATTTAGTTCATTCAAAACCGATCTAGACAAGCACATCTATTTGCGCAACATTCAAGATACCAATGAAACCCTATTTCATCGCTTGATCAATGATCATCTTGAAGAAATCATGCCTCTTATCTACACGCCAACCGTCGGCCAGGCTTGTCAAAAGTTTTCCAAGATCTATCGCCGTAAGCGGGGCTTATTTGTTTCTTACCCCGAGCGTGACAAAATTGATGACATGTTACAAAACGCCACCAAGCAAAATGTAAAAGTGATCGTGGTGACCGATGGTGAACGTATTTTAGGCCTTGGTGATCAAGGCATTGGCGGCATGGGGATCCCGATTGGTAAACTGGCTCTATACACTGCCTGTGGCGGCATCAGCCCTGCTTATTGTTTACCTATTGTACTCGATGTGGGCACCAACAATACCCAACTGCTTAACGATCCTATGTACATGGGTTGGCGTCATCCCCGCATTACTGGCGACCAATACGCAGAATTTGTTGAACAATTTATTCAGGCGGTCAAACGTCGCTGGCCAGAGGTGTTATTGCAATTTGAAGATTTCGCTCAAGCCAATGCCACTCCCCTGCTAAACAAGTATCGTCATCAACTGTGTTGCTTCAATGACGATATTCAAGGAACCGCCGCTGTCTCTGTGGGCACCTTGATCGCAGCTTGTCAAAATAAAGGGGAAAAATTAAGCCAACAAAAAATCGCGTTTTTAGGGGCTGGATCAGCCGGCTGCGGCATCGCGGAGCACATCATTAAACAAATGCAGCGTGAGGGCTTATCCGAACAACAAGCCAGACAACAAGTGTTTATGGTTGACCGATATGGTCTGCTCACTGACGATATGCCAAACTTACAGCCTTTTCAGCAAGCTTTAGTTCAACCTAAATCGGCTATCCACCGTTGGCCAACTCCTGCACCTATCGGCTTACAACAAGTTGTGGAACAGGCTAACATCACAGTGCTGATTGGGGTGAGCGGACAACCCGGCCTGTTTACCCAAGAGATCATCAATCAACTGTGCCACAATACTGCACAACCTATTGTATTGCCTCTTTCTAATCCAACCTCGCGCGTTGAGGGTGCACCAGCGGATATTATAAATTGGAGTCAAGGAAAAGCCATTGTCGCCACTGGCAGCCCGTTTGCACCGGTCAGTTTTAATGGTGAAACAATCGAGATTTCCCAGTGTAATAACAGTTACATTTTCCCGGGTATTGGCCTTGGCGTGCTTGCTGTTAGCGCTAAATCTATCAGCGACAATATGTTAATGGCGGCCAGCCAAGCCCTTGCGGATGCGGCGATGGAGTTTAAGTCTGAACAACACGGGCTGTTACCACCGCTATCACAGATCCAAGGTGTGAGTAAGCAAATCGCCAAGGCCGTGGCCATGCAAGCCATCGAAGATGGGCTCGCTTTACCCGTTGCAGAAGAAGTACTCGATCAGGAGCTTATCAGCCAATTTTGGCAACCTGTTTATCGTAAATACCGACGAACATCTTTCTAGCACCCTAAGTTTTGCCTTGGTGGCACTAAGATCAAGCCACCAAGGTTTACTCTACTATCGATTTGCTCAATACTTGGCAACACCTTTGCTAGCGAATACCTATCATTAAGCCTTAAGGTGATTAGCCCTTAACTTAGTTCCTCTAGCAGCGCATCACTGGCTCGCTCTATCAAATCAATGACATGATTAAAGCCACCCGTTCCACCGTAATAGGGATCGGGGATTTCATCTGTGTCTAAGGCGGCATAGCTGAGCAGTAACCTAATTTTGTTTTGATACTGTTGCGGCGCAATGGCTTTTAGGTCGCGTACATTTTGATTGTCCGCAGCTAAAATCAAGTCGAAATTAATAAAATCATCAGCCCGAACTTTACGCGAATAGATCCCCGTAAAATCGTACCCCCTTGCCTCTCCTGCGGCAATTGAGCGGCGGTCAGGAGCTTCACCTGCATGAGCCGCGATCGTACCCGCTGAATCCACCACAAGCTCCTGTCCTCTGGCCGCGGCTTTGTGTCTCAGCACTGCTTCAGCCGTCGGTGAGCGGCAAATGTTGCCTAAACACACAAGCAAAATTTTCATATCCATCTCTATTTTCTAGCTAAAAATATGGCCCACACGCTAATGAGCCATTTACAGCTTAATTAAACAAACCATCAAGGGGCAATTTTTTTAACAGCTCCTTAGTGCCTTCATCTTTGATTTTGTCATCGATTTGCTTATCGATTTTTTCCTTTAGTTTTTGTCCATGTTGCTGCATCTCTTGCTTCAACAAGGCCTCCATATCCAAGGCAAAATTAGGTTGTTGCCATGTGCCTGCTATTTTTAATGGCACGTTAAATCCTTTTAGTTCATCTTCTGACTTGCCGCCTTGCCCCTTCAGACTGCCCACTACGGCAACATTAAGGGAAAAATCTAAGGTTTCCTTGATTAAACTCGTTTGCCCTTTACCGGATATCCGTAGTGCCGGTGAATCCATGTCTAGGTCTTGGGTTTTAGCCACCCCATTAGCAACCTGAAAACTGCCGGTAAGGGCCGTGAAATCTGTTTTTTTCTCCACGACTTTATCAGGAGACTGCCCTTTCAGTTGCGCCTTAGCCTGTCGCACCATTTGCGCAATATTGATGCCATGTAAAGCGCCATCGCTAAATTTAAGCCCCGCGGTGCCAGCTAAACTTTGACGGATCTCGGCATCGGTTAACCCTCGACCTGTTAAATCCAGTTGCGCATTCATGCTGCCCGATAGCTTATCTAACTGCGCCATGGCCGTCAGCAGTGGCCTCACCTGCACGCCGGTTAAGGTTTGTTTGATTCTAAAACTAGGCTGTTTACCTTGGCCGTTCAGACTCAGCTGTCCCGTTAACTTGCCTTGGTATAATTGAGCTTGGATATCCGTTAACGATGCTTTGCCATTGCCAATATTCGCTGTCATCTTAACGTGTTCAATTAAGACCTGATCTAGGGTAACTTGAGCGGCACTTAGCTCACCTTTCACATCAACAGCCGCTAACCCACTCAAATCTGTGCTTGACTCAGGGGCGCTCGATACAGATGTTGACTCGCTATCATCTGAGGTCGATTTAGCCGCGCTTGCTTGCTGCGCCTGCCCTAACTGCCCTTGCAACTTGTTCAGATCAAGTTTTTCAGTGGCAAAATTAAAGCGTATAGATGGGACCTTGGCTTGCAAAAATGAAGCCTCACCCGTTATACGATGGGCAAGTGCGTCAAGTTCGATTTGCTTTATCTGCGCCTTTTTACTGCTCACCTGATAAACCACGTCGGCCGCTAACTGCACAACCTGATCCCCATTAGGCACCGCATCACCTGCCAGCTCAAATCTTGCTGATAGCCGATCTAACGAGAAGGTATTAAAATCTTGACTAAGCGTCAGGGCAAACTCAGTGTTGGCTCGGGCCACCAGTCCCTCCGCAATAAAATCGGCTGACAAACGAGTAGGTATAGCATTAGCCAGCGCTAAACCATCCAGGCTCACATTAATATTGGATACTTTTTGCTGTTTACCAGTTTGCTCATCGGTGATCTCGACTTGACCGTTTTCAATACTGATACCAGCAATACTGATGACATAATCGCTGGCTGGTTTAGATTTTGGCGAAGGCTCCGGCGATGGCTCAGAAGGCACATTTTCGGTATTGGCTTGTGCCGTCGCACCTTGTTTGGCCATGGTTTGGGTTAATTCATCTAGGTTGTTTTTACCGGCACTGTTGGTGATTAAGTTTAATGTTAACCCTGACAGCGTGACTTGCCCGATCTCAACCTTTCTATCAAACAAGGGTTTGACTGCTAAATCCATGCTAGCACTGGTAAATTCAACCAAATTTGCTTGACTATAACCACTTGGGTTGCGCAGCTCGGTTTTACCTAAGGTAAATCCCAAGCGAGGAAAAAACTGCCAGCTGAGATCACCCGATATCACCAACTCAGTACCCGTTTTAGCTTTTACCTGCTCTGCAACTAAGGCTTTGATCTTATCGGTGTCGATCATTGATGTGATCAAAACGAGGCCAATAATAGCCAATATCAGCAGCGCCACCCCAGCATATAATAGCTTTTTCATGATGATTCCTATGTGTCTTTCGCATGAATGCCTGCTCCCTTAACAGGGTCACCAACCAACACTATCGGGTAAAGGAGCAAGCCTAATTTTTTAAAAACTGACGAATTCGAGCCGTCAACACATCGATTGCGATGGTGTTTTTACCGCCTCTAGGAACAATAATATCAGCATATTGCTTTGATGGTTCAATGAATTGCAAAAACATAGGACGCACTGTGGCTTGATACTGTTGCAGTACAGATTCCATCGAGCGACCGCGCTCTTCAACGTCTCTTTTTAACCGACGCAATAAACAAATATCAAGGGGCGTATCCATAAATACGCTAGTGTGCATTAATTCACGAAGTTCAGGTACATTCAATAGCAAAATCCCTTCAAGAATGATGACCTTTTTCGGTTTAAACTCCGTGGTTTCATCCATACGGGTATGTTCGGTGTAAGAGTAGTTTGGCAACTGAACCACTTCACCAGCTTTTAGCGCTTTGAGGTGCTCGACTAAAAGCTCATGCTCCATGGCATTAGGGTGATCATAATTGGTCAATACCCGCTGCTCCATCGGTAAATGGCTCTGATCACGATAGTACCTGTCTTCTGAAATCACCCCGATTTCTTGCGAGCTAAAATCTTTTCGCAGTTTTCGATAAATAGATTGTGCAATTAAGCTTTTACCTGATGCCGATGCACCCGCTATGGCGATGATGACGGCTTCATTTTGAGATTGAGACATAGTGGCCTTGTTGTGATCATTTTTCAGTTGAAAATATTTCTAATATTATAGGTAGCTAGATATTTCATCAGCAAGTCAAGAATATATGTAGCGCTTAATCTACTGCCATCACAGGAATACTTTGCAGCCCAAGCTGACCTGTCTGATACAGATTTATCGCCACTTGCTCGGCAAGATCTCGATACGCTAGGGTCAACGCCGAATCAGGTCGCGCCACCACAGTTGGTGTACCTTGGTCGGTGTCTTGGCAAAAATGGCGATGCAGTGGCAGCTGAGCAAGCAAAGGTGCCTCGTATTGCTCGGCCAATTCAGCAGCGCCACCATGGCTAAAGATGGCTTCTTGATGACCGCATTCACTGCACACGTGCATACTCATGTTTTCCACCACGCCCACCACGGGCACGTTCACCTTACGAAACATATTGATGCCTTTGCTGGCATCGGCTAAGGCCACATTTTGCGGTGTGGTAACAATCAAGGCCGAGGTGACAGGCACTTGTTGTGCCAGCGTTAATTGAATATCCCCTGTCCCCGGCGGCATGTCCACCACCAAATAATCAAGTTCGCCCCAACGTGTCTCACGGATAATTTGAGCCAGCGCTTTGCTGGCCATGGGGCCGCGCCAAACGGTCGCGTCATCTTTAGGCACCAAAAAACCGATGCTATTGGCCACTAAACCATGAGCGGAAATCGGGGTCATGGTCTTGCCATCAATACTTTGTGGGCGCGTATCTTGTTGTCCCAGCATTAATGGCACCGAAGGCCCATAGATATCGGCATCTAGCATGCCTATCTTGGCTCCATTTTTAGCCAGCGCTAACGCCAAATTCACCGCCACGGTAGACTTGCCCACACCGCCTTTTCCTGAAGCCACCACTAATACATTTTTTACCCCAGTTATGGTTTGCGCCTGCTTTGCCGCCATTGTCGCCACTTGGGTATTGACGCTGAGGGTTAAGCCCAACATGGCCAATTTGACTTGGCACTTTTGTTTTAACTTAGCCAACCAACTAGGGGCATAAAAGGGCAAATGCAAAAGAAGCGCGTTCTGTTGACAGCTAATGGCGCTGCGCTCAACTAAAGTGTTAATCACCCCTGTGGTTTCGGCGGCGGCAAGGATGGCGATAGCTTTGTCTAATTTAGTCATCTCAACATTTACCTGTTGTTTTCTTTTGTTCGTATCCATGCTCATTACCTAACTGAAATTTTGCGCCAGTGTAGCAAAATTCTGGCTATTTTCATGTCACCACTGGGATTTACAGGCGCTATTAGGTAACATTCGCCCCAGAATTATCATTGTTAAAAAGAACTGGAAAATATGGCCAATCAAGCTCGCAAAATTTTAGTCACCTGCGCCTTGCCTTATGCAAACGGCTCCATTCACCTCGGTCACATGCTAGAGCATATCCAAGCGGATGTTTGGGTACGTTACCAACGAATGCGTGATAACAAAGTGCACTTTATTTGCGCCGATGATGCCCATGGCACCCCAGTAATGCTAAAGGCGCAAGAGCTAGGTATTGAGCCAGAAGCCATGATTGCGCAAGTAAGCGAAGATCACCAACGTGATTTCGCAGGCTTTAACATCAGTTTTGATAACTATCACAGTACGCACAGTGAAGAGAACCGTGAATTATCGGCTTACATTTACCAGCAGCTAAAAAGTAAAGGCTACATCAGCAGCCGCACTATTTCACAGCTATTCGATCCTGAAAAAGAAATGTTCCTGCCTGAGCGTTTTGTTCGGGGTACTTGTCCTAAATGTAAAGCGCCAGATCAATACGGCGACAACTGTGATTCATGTGGCGCGACCTATGGTTCGACCGAGTTGATCGACCCTCGCTCGACCGTATCGGGTGCCACACCTGTTATGAAGGACACCGAGCACTTTTTCTTCGACTTACCCCAATTTACCGAAATGCTACAAACTTGGGTGCGCTCTGATGCGGTGCAAGACGAAGTAGCCAATAAATTAGAAGAATGGTTTGAAACGGGCCTTAAGCAATGGGATATCACCCGAGATGCGCCATATTTCGGTTTTGAAATTCCCGGCGAAGCAGGCAAATTCTTCTACGTATGGCTAGATGCGCCTATTGGTTACATGGGCTCCTTTAAAAACCTGTGTGATCGTACGCCGGGCCTTAACTTTGATGAATACTGGGGCACCAAGAGCGATGCCGAGTTATATCACTTTATCGGTAAAGACATCGTAAACTTCCACTGTCTGTTTTGGCCGGGCATGTTAGAGGGCGCAGGCTTTAGAAAACCAACCGCAGTGAACGTTCATGGCTATGTGACCGTTAACGGCGAAAAAATGTCTAAATCGAAAGGCACCTTTATTAACGCCGCCACTTATCTGAAATACCTTGAGCCTGAATGTTTGCGTTATTACTACACAGCTAAATTATCAAGCCGCGTCGATGATTTAGACCTTAACCTTGATGATTTTGTCCAACGTGTTAACGCTGATGTGGTAAACAAACTGGTTAACCTAGCCTCTCGTAACGCGGGCTTTATCAGCAAGAAGTTCGACGGCATGTTGGCCGAAGAGTTTGCTGAGCCTGAGCTATATCAGCAATTTACAGATAAGGCTGACACCATCGCCAACGCCTACGAAACCCGTGAGTTTGGTAAAGCAATACGTGAAATTATGGCATTAGCAGACGTCGCCAACCGCTATGTTGATGAAAAAGCCCCATGGGTACTGGCAAAACAAGAAGGCGCGGAGCAACAAGTACAATCAGTTTGCTCGGTGGGCATCAACTTGTTCCGTATTTTGATGGGTTACCTCAAACCGGTTATGCCACAATTAGCCGAACGTGCCGAAGGTTTTTTAAACGAAACGTTAACGTGGGATGGTATTCAAACACCGTTAACTGGCCATCAAATTGCTAAGTTTAAGGCACTATTCCAACGCGTTGATCCAAAACAAGTTGAAGCCATGATTGCCGAAGAAAAGGCCAGCTTTGAAGCGGCAAACAAAGCAAAACAATCGGCACAAGCCAAAGCAGAAAAAGCAAGCCAATCTGAGCTGGACAAAGAGCCGATTGCCGAGCAAATAAGCTTTGATGATTTTGCTAAGGTGGATTTACGGGTTGCTAAAATTGTCAAAGCAGAGGCCATCAAAGAAGCCAAAAAGCTGCTTAAACTCACCTTAGATCTAGGCGGAGAGACACGCCAAGTGTTTGCTGGTATTAAATCCGCCTACGAGCCAGAACAACTCGAAGGTAAATTAACGGTGATGGTTGCCAACTTAGCACCGAGAAAGATGAAATTTGGCATGTCTGAAGGCATGGTGCTAGCAGCAGGGCCAGGAGGAGAAGAAATCTACATCCTTAATCCCGACCAAGGTGCTGTACCCGGCATGCGTATTATGTAACAACATAAGCGTTAACCTTGCTAGAACGACGAACAAGCCAGCTCATGCTGGCTTGATTAGTCTGAGGTAAACGAAATGAGATGTTTTACCGGTATTTCTTTGGCAACAAGATGCTCTACTTGAGCTGTTTTCGGCCCGTGCTCAAGCCAAGCCAATAAACTTTTTATTGCTTCAGGCTCACCATAAGCTTCCACCTCTACATCACCCGATGTCAAGTTACGAACATGGCCCACCACGCCTAAGCGTTCTGCCTCTCGCACAGTAAAAAAACGAAAACCCACGTCTTGTACCACACCCGAGACCAACACATGCACACCGATTTTAGTCATACACCCTCCTCTTTTGTTTTAGTTTATGCAATTAACGCGGTAATTTCCTGCACCTTGAACACAGTTTATTGCCAATTTGCCTATTAAAAAGGTTAGCCAAGTCGTAAAATTGGGCAAATTTTTTCGAGGCCATCTCATGTCATTAACAATTACCCTTGCCAAGGGCAAAGAAAAGTCCCTCAAACGCCGTCATCCATGGGTGTTTTCTGGTGCCATCAAATCCACTCAAGGAAAAGCGGAAACCGGCGCAACCGTAGATATCCTTGACGCAAACGGCAACTGGCTCGCCAAAGCGGCTTGGTCTAATCATTCCCAGATCCGTGCTCGTGTGTGGAGTTTTGATCCGGACCAAGCCATCGATGTGAAATTTTTCATCGACAAGATCAGCCAAGCTCAGCAGCTTCGTGACGAATTAATTGAGCGCCAAAACCTAACCGGTTATCGGTTAGTGGCGGGTGAAGCTGATAACTTACCTGGGATCACCATCGACCGTTACAATCACGTCATGGTGTGCCAACTGCTATCGGCTGGCGCCGAGTACCAAAAAGAGAATATCGTAAAAGCGCTGCAAGCCCTTTATCCTGACTGTGCTATCTATGAGCGCTCAGATGTCGCTGTGCGTAAAAAAGAAGGGCTGCCTCTAAGCCAAGGCTTATTGGCCGGAGAGTTACCCACAGACGATATCGTGATCAGCGAAAACAATGGCGTCAAGATCAAGGTTGATGTGGTGAATGGCCACAAAACCGGTTTTTATTTAGACCAAAGAGACAATCGCGCCATTGCCGCAAAATACGTCAAAGATAAAAGCGTGCTTAACTGTTTTTGCTACACCGGCACCTTTGGTGTCTATGCCCTAAAAGGCGGTGCTAAACAGGTACAAAATGTGGATGTGTCTGATATGGCATTGGCCACAGCAAAGGAAAACGCCGAACTCAATAACTTAGATTTGACTAAGGCCGAATTCATCAACGAAGACGTGTTTGCCTTACTGCGTAGGTACCGGGATCAACAAGTTAAATTTGATACCATTATCTTAGATCCACCTAAGTTTGCAGAAAACAAATCACAAGTCGTCAAGGCATGCCGCGGTTACAAAGACATCAATATGATTGCCATGCAATTACTCAACCCAGGTGGAACCCTACTGACTTTCTCTTGTTCGGGATTAATTTCAAGTGAACTGTTTCAAAAGGTCATTGCTGATGCCGCCGTCGATGCCGACAAAGACGCTTACATCGTCGAGCGTTTATCTCAAGCCGGAGACCACCCTATCAAAACGAATTACCCCGAGGGGTTCTACCTGAAAGGTTTAGTCGTTAAGGTCTATTAAGCCAATCCATTAAGGCCCAACATGGGCCTTAATTCGTTTCACGCGGTAATGTTTTCGCACCGGTCAGCTTTAAGATCCATAATGAAACGAAAAACACACCAATAAACCCTAGCGCAAAAATAACCGGCATGACGCCATAACCCAATATATGCCAAATGATGGACTCTAATGTGCTCATTGCCACTCTCCTAATCTTGTGCAATTCTCAGTATATGCAGGCGACACGAGAAAAGCTTGTAGTAAGTCAAACTAACTGGCAAACATCCCTAAAGAGGTAGAAGGTTTTGTATGACAATCAAGGGCTAATAGGTCATGTAAAAAGGAATAAGTCATGTTAGACAAATGGGCACTGAAGTGTCTGTCAAAGCCGAGCCAGTGGAGTGCCAGACAACTGGCAAAAACGCCATTAAGCGCCAATCAAGTCACTCTGTTTGGCTTTGGCTGTGGACTGGGGGCCGCTATTTTGGTCGCCTTTAACCAGTATCAGGGCGCCTTAGCGCTGTTATTAATTAATCGCCTTTGTGACGGCTTAGACGGCGCCCTCGCACGGGTAAAAGGCAGCACAAGTGCAGGAGCTTACCTGGACATTTGTTGTGATTTTATTTTCTACTCAGCCATGGTAGTGGGATTTGCATTTTCAGCGCCAGAGCAAAATGCCTTGATTAGCTGCGTATTAATCTTAAGTTTTATGACCACGGGCTCCACTTTTTTGGCCTTTGCTATTTTGGCGGAAAAACATCAGTTAACCAAGCTTCACTACCCAAATAAAGGCTTTTACTATTTAGGGGGCATCACCGAAGGCACCGAAACCATTGCCTTTTTAGTGTTATGTTGCTTATTTCCCGACGCGTTTTACCTTCTTGCTGCTATTTTCGCCAGCTTATGCTTTATAACCGGGCTAATTCGCCTGTATTCAGGCTACCTGACATTAAAACCCTTGGCGAACATTGGCGACTAAACGAGCCATGCCAACCCTAGCTGACGATAAGCGCCAAAGCAGGCATGAGCTTGATCACTTTTTCCGTCACGCTATCCGTTAGCCAAGTCACAGATAGCAACACGAAACAAGGCCCAGTTAACGGTTTTATTACCGAAAAATTGATTTAACGCAACTTGAGCATTAATCTGCTTTAAAGCGTTCCATGTTAATAACAATAAAAAGTATGGGCTCTTGTTGTTATCATGCCTAATTCAATGGCTGTGATAGTGAGTTAAACGCCATCTACACCGCAAACTGCAACGCAACTTTTGGCTCCTTACCCAAAAATCGCGTTGCATTTTTTTATCTCTATTTCACCTCATTCAGCGAACTTAAACGTTCAATGGCAAGCTTTTTCACCTGATTAAAATCGGTCTTACCCGAGCCTAATTTCGGAATACTCTCAACCTGCAACCATAATGACGGCATCATCAAAGGGTTGATAGCTGCACTTCGTAACTTGGCTTTTAGGCCATCCAGATCCCAATCACCTTGATACAAGATAGCGACTTTTTCCCCTTTTTTCGCGTCAGGAATAGCAACCGCAACATAGGCAGGCTCCTCGACGTCAAGATGAGGGGCGACCCCTTGCTCAACTGCACTCAAACTGACCATTTCGCCGCCTAATTTAGCGAAACGGGAGTAGCGATCGATGATGGTTAAAAAGCCGTCTTTATCTAATTGTCCTTTATCGCCCGTAACATACCAACGAACGCCGTCAATGTGTTTTATCACTTCGGCTGTTTTGTCCGGATTAGCTAAATAACCTAACATTACCTGAGCCCCACCAATCAGCACCATGCCCGCCTGCTCCGTTTCTAGCTCCTCAAAGGTAACCGGATCAACCACCTTAAAACTGGTGCCAGGCAAAGGCATGCCCACCGTCCCTAATTTGCCACCTAATTGCACCTGCCACCATTGGGTATCAAGTTGATCAGGCAAATTAACACTCGCCACTGGCGTCGTCTCCGTGGTGCCATAGCCTTCCAAAAGCTGTAACTTAAATTTCGCCTCAAAGCTTTGTCTTACTTCGCTACTGAGTCGCTCGGCGCCAGCCACCACGATGCGAAGTGAGCTAAACATCAACGGATGGACTTTTTTACTGCGAGTATACATACTCAAAAAGGTGGAAGTACCAAACATGATGGTCGCTCTGTGTTTTGCAACGGCTTTTCCCACCCCGACGGCATCAGTAGGATCGCTGTGACACACTAAAGGTAGCCCTTCAATCAAAGGCATAAATTGTGTGACGGTTAGACCAAATGCATGGAACAAAGGTAATGAAGCCATAACCACATCGGTGTCTTGTGTGTTCAGTACCTCTGCAATCTGCTTTAAGTTGGCCATGATATTTTGATGACTGAGCATCACACCCTTAGGTTGACCTTCGCTGCCACTTGAAAACATGATCGCAGCGGTATCTTGCGCTGAGGTATTTACACAAACCCACCTACGTAGGAGCCACTTGGGTAACCATTTAACCAAGGTTAAAGTGGCCATTTTTTCACGTTTTGAAATACCTCGACTCATGTCCTCAAGGAGAATAACTTGGCAAGGGGCTAACACGTCACTGATGCTAATACCACGCTGCTCTAGCTTCTTCAAAAACCGCTTAGAAGTATAAACCGTATCAATCTCGGCTTGTTCTAAAGCCGCTTTAAGCGCTTCTTTGCTACTGGTGTAATTTAGATTAACAATGCACTTGCCTGCCAATAAGGTGGCCATATTGACCAGCACACCCGGTGCACTGGTTGGCATCAACACCCCCACATTGGCACCCTTAACCTGTTTGCGGATCCGCCGAGACATGCAAACAGCGCCAGTTAGCGCCCGATAGGCCGATAGTTCACCACTCAAAGCATCGTTCATAATGGTTTGATTGCCTATGCGTTTAACCGTATTGACCCAAGCATGACTTAAACTAGGCAGGGTGTCGGCATAGCTTTGCCATGAGCTAATTGACAGGTCAAACACACGACGTTTGACTAAATCAGCTGAGGTCGATTTTGCTAAGGTTGGGCCAAATGCCACAATCAACTCGCGCGAGATCCCCTGATTCGATGTTTTCTTAAGATGATCGGAGGACCGGCTAAATTCGCTGCCCCACAAACCTCTTAAATAAAATGGCACTATCTTAACGTCCGTTTCACAACTTGCGCATGCCTTTTCAAACCCTCGCCTAAATTCTGCCAAATGGCCAGTGCGACTAATCGTCCCCTCAGGAAATAGCGCGACGGTTTCACCGGCATCCAATAACTGCGCAATGATATTTAATGACTTGACACTCGACGCCCCTGATTCAATGGGCACACAGCCGACTAAATCGAAAAACCATTTTAAATACCACCGTTGATAAATCGCTTTAAGCATGACAAAGCGGATCGGCCGCGGGCAGGCAATTTGCAATATGGCCCAGTCAATCCAGCTAATATGGTTGCCCAGTAGCAACACCCCGCCTTCACCCGGAATATTCTTCATGCCTTGCACCGAGATATTGTAGCGTTGTGACAACACCCAGCGCACCAAGATACGCAGCAAACTTTGTGGTAATTTAAAGATGGTATAGAGACCGCCAATCACCGCAACTACAGCGGTGAATCCCAACAGAAAACGACTGTCTAAGCCATACACCGCCGCCAAAGCCGTGATCAACAAAAAGCTGGCCATGGCCACATTCTGTACCCAGTTATTGACCGCTAAGATCTTACCCATCTCATGCTCACCCGCATGAAATTGGATCAACGCGTTTAAGGGGACAATAAAGATACCGCCCATGGTGCCGACCACCAGAAAACACAGCGCTTGGCTCAACGAGGACGACATTTGTGGCAATAGCCACAAGGATAGCGCTATACCAATAGCCCCTAGCGGCACTAAGCCCGTTTCGATATGGGCTTTAGACCAACGCCCAGCTAACCATGAGCCCAGCGCAATGCCTAACCCTGTTGTGGCGATGGTACCTTGGATCACTAAGGTATTGGTAACATCAAAATAGGCTTTGGCATAAGCCGGAAATGCCGCTAGCAGCATTTGGCCTATAGCCCAAAACATCGCTAGGCCAATAATGGAGAGCCTGATCACCTTACGCGACTTTAATGGCTCAAGGCTGGCTTTCATTAACCGCCCCGTGCGGTAGGCTGCCCAATCAAAATCTTGCTTATTATTGTCTTTTTCAAGCTCAGGTAATCGATACACCATGACTAACTCAATCAATGAATTGGCAATTAGGATCCAGCCCAAAGGCGCAATGAGTAGTAAGATGTCTGCGGGCGTGGTCGCTTGCTCTTGATAAAACGTCTCAAACAACAGGGAATACACTAAGGTACCGGCCAAAATGGCAACGATGGATACGGCTTGCACAATACCATTGGCATGTGCCAATTGCTCTTTACCAAACAAGGGCTTAATGTAGCCAAACTTGGCTGGAGAATACAAAGCAGATTGCACCGCGAGTAGGAAGGTCATGGCAAATGCGGGCCAAAATAAGCCGAGGTAATAACAGGCTGTAATGGCAACCGTTAAAAATACAGCGGCCCACGCCGCCCCTTTCATCACTCTGTTTTTCGGATAGCGGTCCGATAAGAAGCCAGCGGGTGACAAAAGTAAGATAAAAGGAAGCAAGATCAGTGCATTCACTATCGCTGTCAGGATAATTTGCTGCTGGCCATCGTATACCTTGAAAACCGTATTTTGAATGATGATTTTATGCCCTAAATCCACGAATGAATTGAGAAAAACTGCCAGAAGATAAGGCAAAGCTCCAGCGTAGCGCCATATTTGTTTCATATCTCACCCTTTTACTAAGGCTTGCAACCAAGTGGTAACCTGAACGTTAAACAACTAAGTGTATTGAGTTACCTAAAAAATAGCATCACTAAAGTCACATTAATTTGATGCTAAAGCTAAGTTTTGAAAACAATAAACCTTTTTCTCACCATAAATAATGAAAAGTAAAAAAATTAGCATTTTTGATATTGCACATGTGTTACCACGCTGTTAATGTGAGGTAGATTTTTTATTTGAGTTTCTGATATGCATAAGTTTTTTTCATTATCTCTGCTAACCTTAGCCTTGGCTACCACGCCGGCTTGGGCCTTTGATTTAAGCATTAATAACGACCTAGTTGATGCAGCCAAAGACGCGGGTAAAGCAGCCACCTTAAGTGATGACGACATTATTAAAATGGGTCGCGAGTCAGCCAATGCCTATGACGCCCAAAACAAAGTAGCTGCACCCAGTTCTGACTATGCTAAACGCTTAACAAAACTTACCCAAAAACACCTAAAAGAAGATGGTTTAAACCTCAACTTTAAAGTTTACTTGGATGATAACGTCAATGCCTTTGCCCTACCCGATGGTAGCATTCGTGTTTATGCTGGCTTGATGGACATGATGACAGATCAAGAGCTCATTGCGGTGATCGGTCATGAAATTGGTCACGTAAAGTTGCAACACAGTAAGTCCCAATTTCAAAAAGCCTATGCCACTAGCGCAGCACGAAAAGGTGTTGCCTCTCAAGGCGGTGTGGCGGGCAGTTTAGCGAAGTCACAACTTGCCGATTTAGCTGACCAAGTGCTCAAAGCACAATTCTCGCAATCTGATGAATTAGGCTCTGATGACTATTCAATTAAATTTATGAAAAAGCATGGTTATGATCCCAAGGCCTTAGTTTCGAGTTTCAAAAAGCTGGCAACCCTTGGTGATGTGGACAGTATTACATCCACTCACCCTGCACCATCTAAGCGAGCCAAACGAATAGAAGAGACGCTATAACGTCTTACCACCCCTTTAACGCAAAAGACTGCAATCTAAGCGTTTGCCGGCCGTTTGGCCGGCTTTTTGCTTTTCAGCTTTTGGTTTTTTAGTTAGGAGCTCACATGCAGCAGCACATCGGCTTGGGTTGTACTCATATGAAACTGGCCGTTTATATTGCCAATCGCCCTGATACCGCAGATTACCAGCAGATGACAGAGTTTCGAGCCCTGCAAAAAGGTGATATTGCAGCCATTAATCTGGCATGTGGTAATGGCTGGCGTAAGGTGTTTAATGTCTACGCAAAACTCGTAGCAGCCTTGGGTGAGCCATACCAATCTGCTCATCCCAAGCCAGCCACCTGGCAAGATTATCGCGATAGCCACTTGCTTCAACGCCATTCAAAAACAGCGTTATTATTTAGTGCTCCGTCCTTTCCCTTAGCCCCCAATGTGACGCATTTAATCATGGGTAAAACCTATGCAAACCAGCTACTCCGTCAAGCCAACCTATTCGACCAGCTGGTTTGGGTTGAGCCCTACCTTGCTCTATTGCCCAAGCAGCGACTCATTGTTTGCCCCTACTTTGATTACCGTCAGTTGAGCAATGCCAAGCTGGCTCGGTTAGTGGAAATAATTCACGCCATGGACAAACGTCTCCCCGCTTAGGCAAGTTTCTCACCACAAAATGGACAGTAGTGAATCAAAATCATACTGTGATAAATGATCTCACCCACTTCTTCTGCCTCGCCCATTGCCACTTCTTCCTCGTCGGCATAGTGAATACCGTGAAGCTGCCAAGCATCAACGGGCTCGTCTTGGCTCGCAACACAATGAAGAATGCGGTCAAATTTTGGATACGTATTCGCACTGCAACGATGTTCTTTATCGTATTCACAATCCGTCATGTCATTTAGTTCTGATAGATTCATAGATCCTCTTGTCTGAATTTAAAGCCCGGTACTGACTCGAGTTAGCTATACTACTTGTAACACTATCATACGGGCATAGTATGCAAATCAGTCAATTGCAACAAACCACGCACACCCAGTACTGCCAATTAAGTGCAAAGGTAAGCTTTGAAAACCAACAACAAGCACATCAGGTCTACTTTCGTGTTCCCCTTGCATTTAGCCATCATATTCGCCTTTGCTTCGAGCCATTTTTATTTTCGCTGTTGCCTATTGCCCTCGTTAAACAAGAACAACACCTTCATATAGAGGGCGCACTTTGCCCTGACAGCCTAGCTAACGCGACCTCCATATTGAAACTATTTCAACTCTGGTATCAACACCCGCACCTGCCAAAGATAACGGCACAATCATATCAAGTGCAACAGCCTACTTCGACTAAAGCCGGGCTTTTTCTATCTGGAGGGGTCGACTCGATGGCCAGCTTTTGTCGCAGCGTCCAGACTTACCCCGCTGACCACCCACGCCGTTTTGCTCACGCCTTTTTTGTTTATGGGATGGATCTGGGCGATCCCAATAAGCCTGATGCTCGGAAAACCTATCAGCAAACTGTTCATGCCTTAACCCAGTTTTTACAACCCTACGGTTGTACCTTAGTCCCCGTGACCACCAATGTTCGACAGCTTTACGGGCACTGGCGATTCTACGCTGACTACCATTTTGGCCCTTTAATGGCAGGGATCGCTCACGCCTTGTCGGCAAAAACCAGTGAATTTACCATTGCGTTAGATAACCAAATTCAAAACTATGTGCCACGCGGCTCACACCCTTTACTGAATAAATACTTCAGCAGCAGCTTTTTGACCAGTCAGGGCCTATTAGAAGCTTATACTCGCCTTGAAAAATACGCTTTCTTTGAAGGGGTCCCGGATGCCATTGGTTACTTACGCGTCTGTCATAGTCCGCCAACTAACAGTCAATACACCAACTGTGGCCAATGTGAAAAGTGCGTAAGAACGAAACTGGAATTATTGGTTAATGGCTATTTGGAGCAAGGTACAAACTTTGCCGATCAAGCCATCACGGTACAACACCTTCAGCAGATCCAATTAAGCAATATACTCGAGCTAGAGTATTACCAAGCTATCGAAACCGCGCTCACGGCGCAGCAATATGATGAACTGGCTAAGATCATTCGCGCTAAGTTGACCAAAGCCTGGCGCCTGCGGTTCAAGCACAAGTTACTGCAATGGGATCAACGCCATTTGGATCACCGTTTACTAAAAACCAAAAATAAGCTTTTGGCTTGGCTTAAACCCAGTAAAAAAAGCGAAACATTGTTGGAGTCCATCGACAATATCTCGGGTAAAGGCTAGGGCCTGCTACACCTATTATATCCCTTTATATCGCTCAACAGATTCGGTATATATCGCCAATTGATCTGCGTCGCTAAATTTAGCCTTTTGTTGTTCAAGATAAAAATCCGGCTCTTGACCATTTTTCACTTTCCATACGTCATAGGCAGCCTGCTTATCTATCTCGATAGCTTGTTTCTCGTCGCTGGGTAATAAAGCTAAGTTGTAACTGGTCATTTAGTATTTATTCCAAAAAAAATCGCCCGTAGGCGATTTTAGCTGATCCTATAACCTGAATTAAACCCATTAACAAACTTAGTTTAATGCCTGTTTGTTATGCAGCTTAATATTGATCATGCGTAACGTGGCTCCGATACCGGCAAGAACTTGGTTCGTGTTTACGCCTCGGGTGCGCAGCAGCTTGCCTTCATCTCGCCAGGTGACAATACATTCCGTCAATGCGCTGGTTTGGCCGCCAGGGGGGATCCTAAGCTCATAATCCACCAGCTCAGGGAACGCAAAATCGTCCTCGCCCAGCACTTGTTTCATTGCGCCAATAAAGGCGTCAAAGCCACCGTTACCACTGCCTGCGGCTTTGTGAATAGTGCCGTTAACTGAAACCCGAATACTGACAACGGATTCTAAATCCATCCCGGAAGTGATCGAGCAGTTTAATAACTCAACATGGTTGTAGTCTTTGCGCTCTAATAAATCCGCCACTAAGAAAGGTAAGTCTTCGGGCGTAATGGTCGCCTTTTGATCGCCTAGCTTAACAATGCGCTTAAGTAGCATACGCTGCTGCTCTTCACTAAGCTCGATGTCCATGGCTTCCAAGTTTTTAGCAAGAGAAGCTTTGCCACTCATTTTACCTAAGGCATAACTACGTAAACGGTTAAAGCGTTCAGGCGTCAAGGCAGACATGTATAACCCGCCTTTTTTATCGCCATCGGCGTGAATACCACTAGTTTGGGTAAACACATCGGCGCCAACGATCGGCGTATTATCGGCAATGCGTTTGCCAGAGAAGTTTTCAACTAATTGGCTAATATGATGCACTTGGCCTTCGTCAATGCCCACCTCAAAGCCGAGCTTATCTTTAAGCACCACGGCGACTTCCGCGAGCGACGCATTACCTGCGCGCTCACCTAAACAGTTAACGGTACAGTGAATAGCGCTTATGCCCGCTTTAGCTGCAAACATGGCATTGGCCGTGGCTAGGCCGTAATCGTTGTGGGGATGGAAATCAAATTTGGTATCAGGGAAGCGCGCAATCATGTCCGAAAGACTGTCAAACACCTCATCAGGTGACATCACTCCGAGCGTATCGGGCAACATAAAATGCTCAATACCTGTGTGGCGCAGTTTATCGACCATTTCGTAAACATATGCTGGGCTATCTAGGTAACCATTTGACCAATCTTCAAGGTAGAGATTGACCCTTAAACCTTGGCTTAAAGCATAGTCAACGGTTTGGATAACATCAGCAACATGTTGATCCAATGTCTTTTTTAATTGTTCACTGCAATGTTTTAAACTGCCTTTGGCCAGTAGGTTTAACACTTGGCCGCCGGTATCTTTGATCCAGTCAACACTTAAGGTGTGATCAACAAAACCCAGCACTTCAATGCGATCGACTAAGCCTTCGGCTCGTGCCCAGTCATTAAGTTTTTTAACCGCTTCTTTTTCACCATCGGACACCCGTGCAGAAGCCACTTCCAAGCGGTCAATTTTTAATTTTTGCAATAATGCCTTAGCAATACTGACTTTTTCTGTCGGTGGAAATGACACAGACTGGGTCTGCTCACCATCACGTAGGGTCGTGTCCATTAATAGCACACGGCGTTTTGACTGTCCCATGCTGAATTATCCTTGTCTCACGTAAAACTTACGCAAATCATGCGTAAAAAAAAGCGCGGCGAATGCCGCGCCTTGATCCAAGCTACCTTAGGTAAGGTCAGCAAATAACCTAGGTTATTTCCAAAGCCAAGGTAGTTGTTGCTTGTGCTTTTCTTCGAAAGCTGTGATCTTATCTTCGTGTTTAAGTGACCAAGCGATGTCATCTAAACCTTCTAATAGACTTTGCTTACGGAACGCATCGATCTCAATCTTGATCTCGATACCGCCCGGTGTGGTCAATTTCTCTGCTTCTAGATCAACGGTAAACTCAACGCCTTCGTTGGCGCGAATTTCATCCATCAAAGCATCCAATTCAGCTGGGGTAACCTTGATTGGAATGATGCCGTTTTTGAAACAGTTGCTGAAAAAAATGTCAGCAAAGCTGGTCGAGATAACGGTGTTAAAACCGTAATCTTCAATCGCCCAAGGGGCATGTTCACGAGATGAACCACAACCGAAGTTGTCACCCGCAACCAAGATTTTCGCACCTTGGAAAGCCGGCTTGTTAAGTTCAAACTCAGGATTTGGCGTAATACCGTCATCCAAGAAACGCCAGTCGTGAAATAAGTGAATACCAAAACCGGTACGCTCAACTTTTTTCAAGAACTGCTTTGGGATGATTTGGTCTGTGTCTACGTTACTGCGATCCATTAATGCCGCAATACTAGTGTGTTTTTTATATGGTTGCATTTATAACTCCAAACAACTTAGTGAAGCGATTAAGGATTAGTCCCAATCACGGATGTCAACAAAAGTACCCGCTACCGAAGCAGCAGCCGCCATCGCTGGTGAAAGTAGGTGCGTACGACCACCCTTACCTTGACGTCCTTCAAAGTTACGGTTAGAAGTCGATGCACTACGTTGACCTGGTGCCAATTGGTCACCATTCATCGCTAGACACATAGAACAACTTGGCTCACGCCATTCCCAACCGGCTTCGATAAAGATTTTATCTAAGCCTTCTTCTTCTGCTTGGTTTTTCACTAAGTATGAACCCGGTACTGCAATCGCTTGTACACCAGGTGCAACCTTTTTACCTTTTAACAGCTCTGCTGCCGCACGAAAATCTTCAATACGACCGTTAGTACAAGAGCCGATAAAGATGATGTCTAACTTAACATCGGTCAGCGACTGACCCGCTTCAAGGCCCATGTACTTAAGTGCTGAAGCCGCAGCTTGCGATTTGATCTTGTCGCTAAAATCATTAGGACCAGGAATCGGCGCATTCACATTGATCACTTGCTCTGGCGACGTACCCCAAGTGACTTGTGGTGCAATGTCTTCGGCTTTTAGTTCTACAACGGCATCAAATTGTGCGCCTTCATCGCTCACTAGCGACTTCCAGTACGCTACCGCTGCATCCCAGTCTTCACCTTTAGGTGCAAACTCTTTACCTTCTAGGTAATCAAAGGTCGTTTGGTCAGGTGCTATTAGACCCGCACGCGCACCGCCTTCAATCGCCATGTTACACAGGGTCATACGCCCTTCCATGGTTAGATTACGAACTGCTTCACCAGCAAATTCAATAACATAACCTGTACCACCCGCTGTACCAATTTTGCCGATAACAGCCAGTGCGATATCTTTGGCGGTAGCAAATTTAGATAGCTTGCCGTCAACCTTAACCAGCATGGTTTTAGATTTCTTCTGTTGTAACGTTTGGGTTGCCATTACGTGTTCAACTTCAGACGTACCGATACCAAATGCTAGCGCGCCGAATGCACCATGGGTAGCTGTATGGCTATCACCACAACATGCCACCATACCTGGATGAACAAAGCCATGCTCAGGTACAACAATGTGGATTACGCCGTTATTTGGGCTTTCCATATCGTATAGATTTAAACCGTGCTCTTTACAGTTGGCAGCCATGGTCTCGATTTGCTTTTTGGCAATCGGATCAGTTAATACCGCACGGGCTTCTTTCTTGGTTGGCACACAGTGATCCATGGTAGCAAGCACACTGTGTGGGTTACGGATTTTACGATTCTTAAGCTTCATGCCTTCAAAGGCTTGTGGGCTTGTGACTTCGTGCATGAGCTGTC
This sequence comes from Motilimonas eburnea, assembly GCF_021295345.1. Lineage (GTDB taxonomy): Bacteria > Pseudomonadota > Gammaproteobacteria > Enterobacterales > CBDFNC01 > Motilimonas > Motilimonas eburnea. Next base: position 62,068 of record NZ_JAIMJB010000002.1, on the reverse strand, counting down.
GGTCCACGTATAGCAGAGGCGTGCCGCCTTCTGGCTCATGAACTAAATGACTGTCCCATATCTTTTCATACATCGTTTTATTCATTGCTTCCCTTACCACTCTTCACTTTGCGTTACTACTTGCGTGACTACGCAAATCAACCGCTGACAATGCAATTTGAATCTGCTTATCATGTCGGTGGATCAGCTGAAAATCGCAATATTAAATCATCACTAGAATTGGCTCAAGCGAGAAATAATAGTTTGAGCCAATTTCACAGGCTAAAATGCTAATCCAAAAGGTTCAGAACCTAAAAAATTAGAACTTTAATCTGCAATATTCATGAAATATGACACTTGATACTTAAAATAATAAATAGTACAGAAGCATTATCTATATCACACTAAACCACCTCTTGTGAATATTTATTAATTTTTTAGGCGGTTTTATTCAGTAATCAAGGTGTTTATGCTTGTTTTTTACACTCTTTATGTAAGTTTTGTCCCTCTCCTAGCATCGCGCTGTCTTGGTGCGACCAGAACATATGCTCATCGCTGACGAACTTAGCCCCTGAGCCAGCTGGCACCGAGGTCAACTCCTTAGCATCACCATTGAGGTATAAGGTCGCCTTGTCTTGCTTGATATCAATGTAGAATTCAAGGTTTCCTTGGCACACATACTTGTCACCTTGCGGCCCTTTCGAACAAGCCGATAATCCAAATAACGCAACCATGCTCGCTGCTAGAACTAAGGTTTTCATTTAATTCAATCCTTAAATAAATATGAAAATAATTGTCTTCTTTCTGTGTCACTTAATGCCGTGACACGGGCAATATTTCGCTCTGGGATCAGAGCATGATCAGGATAACTGTCCAGTGCTCTGTTCATGCTCTCTTCCCTGATCAGGTGAAATACCGGAAACGGTGCGCGGTTGGTCAGGTTTTCCGCATCTTCTGGTTCTGTGTCAGCAAATTGATAGTCAGGGTGGAAGCTGGCTATTTGATACACGCCGTACCACCCTTGCTCTTCAATCAGCGCATCGGCCCAATCGAGTGCATCATTAAAATCATAGAAATCGGCCAGCATCTTAGGGGTCACGAACAAAATCGTATCAAGCTGATGGGCCTCTGTTTCGTCAAGGTGGGTGAAGGCTTTGGCCAAATCACTGAGTAAATTTGTTGCTTTATGAGCATCACTCACCCACACTGCAATCTGCTTGTTACGGTGTGGCTTATTGGCAAACGGACACAAATTGAGCCCGATAACCACTTGCTCTAGCCACTGCCAGATAAGCTGTTCGACCCCCTTGTCTTTAACGATCATTTAAAGACACAATGTTTGGCGTAGTCAGCGGCTTCATTGGCGGTAATATCACCCGCCGACTTGTCTTTAATTTGCTGACACCACTTTTCTGAGCCAACTTCTGGTTGACATGCCGCCAAAAAAAAGACGACCACACCTAGTCCTAAGTATTGCGTTAATTTCATCCTATTCTCTGTCATTAAGCTTTAATAATGATCAGATCTTACTACAAATCAAGCGCATGCTTAATAGCCAAAAAATAAAAATTCTCGGCCGCCTTAATCGGCCAATTCTTGGTTTACTGCTATAACCAGCCTCATAACATGGCCAATTTGGTTGGCCAGTAAACAAGTCATTGAGTCACTTAACGAGGGGGCGCCGAGTGAATGTTGAAAGGGTTAAGATAAACCCATTGAGACAGCGAGGCCGTGTTCAGTCTTTATCACTTCAATTGCTTAGCACCATTTCCCCCCTACCTTATGTTTTATCCCATCTACTAGGTGAAGCGTGATTTAGGCGATTGTGTTGATGGGGAATAGACCCCATCAAGCATCTTCTGGTAAATAAGAAATAGCGATTAAAACTGATAGGCAGCCGACAGTTTAACGTTACGCCCTGGCTCATAGTCATCCACCACGACGCCCCGCGCAGTACCGGAGCGAGAAGCATGAGAGGTGTAAGTTTCATCAAAGATGTTATCAATGCCGAAGGTTAAAGATAGCCCTTCGATATGAGCCGGCACCCACTGCGCATATAAATTGTGAACGTCATAGCCTTCTTTCACTGGTTGGCCCTCAAACACGTTGTCTTCTTCAAGCACCACCATAGACGTCCAACCAAACACACTGTCTATTTCATCAGCTTGGTAATCCAGTGTTAAAGCTATGCTATCACCCATATCAATACTTTGGCCTATACCGTTTGGCACCGGCCCGCCAGTGGTTTTATCTTTCGCGTCTGATTTAGCGTAAGACAGCTTAGTGTTAAATTGCTCGAAACCATAGAAGACGCTGGCTTCAAAGCCTTTAATTTCAACATCACCCAAGTTATAGATCCGATAAATCGCGGGGGTGCTGTCATACATGTATTGCTCAACAATGTAATCATCGATATCCGTAATGAAATAACTGATATTGGCGCTCAATACATGCTTGCCTATCTTCTTGTCAAAGCGTATCCCTGCTTGGCTATTTAAGCCCGTTTCTGCTTTGATATTTTTATCTAAATAGGCCACATTTTGATAAGCAATAAAGGACTCTAATAAATCAGGGCCTTTAAACAAAGATCGGCTGCTCGCGTAGAGCGCCCATTCCTCACTCACTTGCCAATCTGCCGCCAGCGCCCAAGTGAGCTCATCAAAGGTTTTGTTGCCTGTTACAGCCTTACGTTGGTAATCCTCATATCTCAAGCCTGCTGTGATGTAAAAATGTTCGGTGACGTCAAACTTATCTTCTAAAAAGAGCGCCGTTGATATGGCGGACTCTTTCATAAACCCTTGACCACCGTATTTACTCGAAGACGTTCTGTCCAAATAATCCGCACCATAGGTAAGGGTATGGTTAAACGCACCCAACAAAAGCTGGCTTTGAAATTGTGCGTTTGCGCCTACATTTTTATTTTTTGCTGAATTTTTCGACAACCGATTCGCTGGCCAGCGACCCGTGATCACCGACTCGTCACGTATAATTTCGGTCTGACTCTGATACAAGGTAACCTTGCCTTTATGCTGCTCACCCCGTAATTCATAATTTAATGTCACGGTATCACGATCATAGTCCGTCGGGATCAGTTGATCCTTAGACAATTGGGTATTCGCTCCGCCAAACATATCAGGGCGAGGACTATAATCCCCGCTGTCACGATAAATATCGTAGGACAACTCTAAACGATGTAAATCACTTATTTCATAACCTAGTTTTCCGAGCACATTATAAACATCGCCCGCCGCGCCAAAGGTTGTTTCGCCATCGCCATTTTTAAAGTCGTCACGGGATACATATTGGCCATACACCATGGCGTCGACCTGCTCACTAAAGAGGCCATATAAAGTTAGCGAGCCTTGCTGGCTATCATTACTGGCATAGCCCCCGTAAATACGTGAGCCAAACACTTCACCATAGCTAATCAAGTCTCTGGCATCTTTAGTTTCAAAATACACCGAGCCGCCAAGACCACTTTGCGTCACTGAATTATTGCCCACTTGGATCTCAGCAGATTTCAAGATGTCGGGGTTTAAGGTTAAATTACCTATGTGATGGAACATGTTAGCGTGTTGCGATGCGCCGTCTAAACGAATATCAAGCCGAGTTTCGTTCAAGCCACGAATGGTAATACGTTGGTTAACCGAGTGAGTCCCCCCTACGTCAACGCCCGGCACATCCCGCAATAAGTCCGACATATGGTCGGCTTGTTTCAACGACATGTCTTGCGTCAATAAGGATTCGGCATTGCTGGACACCTTTGTCCCCCAAACCACCATTTTTTCCGATTCTACCGACACTTCTTGTTGCTGCGCGTAAGCCATTGATGTCATCGCCATGCCCACGGCTATCCCAACTGTGGACTTTTTCAGACCGGAAGGATTGTGCGAACGACTTGGAGCGTTTTTCATATACACCTATAAATATGAATGATAATGATTATCATATATAATATTCATTAATCTCCACAATACAAAGACGATTGAGTTATGCAAAAACGCACAGATGCTGTGAGCAATGGGCAAGTGATAAAGAAGTCAAAAATGACCGAAAGTAAAATAAAAGTGGCGTTAACCAAAACCATTGCGGTTGAAGAAAGCCAGTTTATCGTCAGTCAAGGCCAAACAAATCCAATCCAATTGGCCCAAGGCAACTTAATGTCTTATCAATTTAATCAAGATATTTATGTCCATGGCGGCCTATGTACCGAGCTGGTAGATTCCTACATTGTCGCCACCACCCGTCCTGCGCTCCTCATTACTATCTTGCTGTCTGGTCGCCTCAACTTTAGTTATGACAACCTTCAGTTTGAACTCGATGCTAAGGATGGGCCTAAGGGCGTCGTGGTTAACCTAACCAAACCAACCAATTTTCGCCGAGGCCTAACGAAACAAAATGTCGTGAATAAGATCAACATATTGATCAAACCGCAATGGCTCTCATCACGGCTAAAAGACGATGTTCATCCTCAAAGCTTCTTTCAAACCCACCAAGCTTTTTTTGAACTCAATTTAGATCCTCCTCTTATCTCACTAGCGCAGCAAATTGCCGCCGTGAAACCCACTCAATTTATGGAAAAGATAGCCATTGAAAGTCAGCTCACTCAGCTTATTTATCAAGCCTGTCTACAGCTTCCTCATCAGTATCATCAACAGGAAGCACAGTTGTGCACCTATGTTGATCAACGCATCGAGAATATCATCAGCTATATCGAAAACAATTTGGGGCAAACACTTAATTTATCCGATATCGCCAACGCCTTTTCGATGAGTGTGTCTAATTTACAACGCCGTTTTAAACAAGAATTCAATATGACGGTCAATGGCTACATACGCCATCGACGTTTAAACATTGCCCGCCAGCATCTACAGCTCGGGTTGGTTTCTATCACAGAAGCAGCGTATGAAGCAGGATACTTGTACCCTTCTAACTTCACCCATGCGTTTCGTAAGGAGTTTGGTTTTGCGCCTCATAAACTTGGGGCGGTAGAAGCTTAGTAGTTGAATCGGAAAATAAACACCTGTATATTGCGAACAAATATGATAATCAATATCAAACACATTTGATCGCATGAACTATTTTATCGCTTTAATCTTTACTACTCTCTTTTATACCACAGCCAGTTTTGCTAAGCCGATTACGATTGAGCATTACATGGGCTCCACCCAGTTAAACCCTGATCCCAAACGCGTGGTCGCCATCGGGTTTGGCCCGTTGGATACCTTAGACTATTTTGGGATCAAGCCCATCGCCGTATCTAATTCCTCACATTTACCGTCTTATCTGGCCCAGTACGGTAAGCAAAATTATCCCTCGGTAGGCAGCTTGTTTGAGCCCGATCTCGAAACCATTTATACCCAAAAGCCTGATCTTATCTTAGTCGGGCCGCGAGGCGCCCCTAAATATAAAGAGCTAAGTGAAATCGCCCCCACTGTGGTATTCGCCATTGGTGAAGGCACAGATTATTGGCAAGGCACCCAGCAGCAATGGCGCAACCTAGGTAAAATATTTGAAATTGAAGCAAAAGTTGAAGCCAAAATTGCCGAGTTAGATGCACAGTTTCAAGCAATCAAACAACATAACCAGAGCAAAAATATCGATGCCCTCACCTTACTGAGCATAGGTGATAACATCAGTACCTTTGGTATTAGCTCCCGATTTGGCGTTATTTACAAAGAATTCGGTTTTAAACCCAGTGTCTCTAATAACAGCGTTAACCCCCATGGCGACGTGATTTCTTATGAATTTGTGTTGCAAGCTAAACCCAGCCATATATTAGTGCTGGATCGCAATAGCCTACATAACAAACAAAGCCAAAGTCTGCGCCAATCACTGGATAACCCGTTAGTAAAAGCCACCCCAGCCTACCAGCAAGATCAAATTACTTATTTAGATGTGGATGCATGGTATTTAGCCATGTCGGGTGTAACCGCAACCGAAACCATGGTGAGTGACATCAAACGTGCGATAAAGATGTAAGCAGGCTGATTTACCTTGAAAAAGTTATTGTTATCTTTAGCGGTGTTAAGCACCGCTTCCTTATTTGTTGGCGCCGCCAATTTAAACCTGCAACAGATACTAAACGGCGATCCACTGGCTTTAGAAATACTTTTTAGTAGCCGTCTGCCCAGACTGCTGGCTATCTTACTGGCTGGTGCTGGACTGAGTATTGCTGGGTTAGTAATGCAGCAGATCAGTCTAAATCGCTTTGCCGCCCCGTCGACCACAGGCACCATAGAATGTGCCATGTTAGGTTATGTAATCAGCCTGGTGTTCTTCGGTGAGTTTAGTCAGTTATGGTTGGTGTTTAGCAGCGCTATTATAGGTACCCTTGGATTTATCTATTTGATCCAGCGCATCCCCTTTAAGAACGTGGTGTTTGTTCCCTTAATCGGCATTGTTTTCGGTAATGTGGTCGAAGCCATCACCACCTTTATTGCTTATAAATACGATGTGCTGCAAAGCCTCAACACTTGGACAGTCGCCAACTTCTCCCATATTTTACGCGGCGATTTTGAGCTTTTATTTATCGCCGTGCCCATGGTGTTACTGACCTATGTATTTGCGACTTGGATATCGGCTGCCGCCATGGGCAAAGAGTTCGCGATAAACTTAGGGCTAAACTACCAGCAGATCTTGATCTTGGGTGTGTTACTCGTGGCGATCATGTCGGCCAGTGTCGTCATGATAGTAGGCCAGCTTCCCTTTCTTGGTTTGGTCGTGCCTAATTTAGTTAGTTTGTATTACGGTGATAATTTAAAAAGAAACATTCCCTTAACCGCTATTTACGGTGCCCTGCTGGTGCTGTGTTGTGACCTGATCAGTCGCCTGATTATTTTCCCGTATGATATGCCGATTGCCATTGTGATGAGTATCTTAGCCGGCGGCGTGTTCATCATTTTACTGCTCAGAGATAGAACCTATGCCTGATAGTGCGCGTTTACTGGTATTGCTTGCTTTTTCCTTAGGGTTAGTGATTTTAACGGTGGCACTTGGCCTCACTGCGGATAATTACGCCTATTTTTTATCTAAGCGGATCCCCCGTCTTTTGGCTATTATCTTAGCGGGCGTGGCCATCGCGCAGGCATCTTTTGTGTTTCAAACCATTACCCAAAACCGCATCCTTACACCCAGTATCATGGGGTTCGATGCTTTATATGTCACCACGCAAGTGCTGCTCGTCTTAATGTTTGGCAGCTTAAGTCATTTAGTGGTCAACCCCTATATCAACTTTGTGATTGCCACCACCAGCATGGTGGCCTTTGCGGTCATCTTGTATCGTTTCTATTTTAACCGCCCACATCGAAACCTTATTACCTTGCTGTTGGTTGGCTTGGTGTTTGGCCAGCTCTTTGCGAGTATTTCATCGTTTTTGTCTTTACTCATGGATCCAACCACCTTTGCTATGGTGCAAGCCAAGCTTTTTGCCAGCTTCAATAATGTTCAAACGGACTTAGTCTATCTCTGTAGCCCGGTGTTGATTGGCGTTAGCCTGTTATTGTTTCGCTTACACCCCAGCTTAGATGTTTTGCTGCTCGATCAGGATAATGCTACCAGTTTAGGTGTTGATGTCGCTAAATTAACCCACCAAATTTTTATTCTCAGCGCCATCGCCATCGCCGTTGCGACGGCATTGGTTGGTCCCATCATGTTCTTTGGCTTATTAGTCACCAATTTAAGCCGAGCTTTATTGCAAAGCTACCAACACAAGGTGCAATTACAAGGCTCTGCTCTGATTGCCATATGTTCGCTACTGGCAGGCCAATGGATAGTTGAGAACGTGTTCACCTTTGCCACGACCCTAAGCGTGTTATTCAACTTGCTTGGGGGTAGTTATTTTATCTATTTATTGATCCGTAACCGAGTTGCTTAACTATGATCCAAGTAAATCAACTGTCGAAATGCTATCAGGGAAAAAAAGTCGTTGATGGCGCACAAGCGCAATTTGAACGCGGCAAAGTCACCGCTATTATCGGCCCTAATGGCGCCGGCAAAAGCACCTTGTTAGCCATGGCTGCCCGACTAACAAGCCGGGATAGCGGTAACGTCATCATAGACGGGAAAGAAATAGCCCAGTGGAATACGGGGCAGCTCGCCAAACGCTTGGCCGTATTACGTCAAGCCAATAGCTTCGCCATGCGCTTCACGGTACAAGAATTAGTGGCTTTTGGTCGCTTCCCATACAGTAAAGGGCGACTCACTGATCGAGATAATCAAGTGATCCACTCGGCCCTTGCCTATTTAGATTTAGTCGAGCTAAAAGATAAGTACCTCGACGAGCTCAGTGGCGGACAAAGGCAAATGGCATTTATTGCCATGGTCTTGGCGCAAGACACAGATTATGTTTACCTCGATGAGCCACTCAATAATTTAGATATCAAGCATTCCCTGCAAATCATGCAAGTGATCCAAAAAATGGCTCATGAAATGCAAAAAGCTGTGGTCATCGTGATCCACGATATCAACTTTGCGTCGTGTTACTGCGATACCATTTTAGCCCTTAAGCACGGTAAAGTCGTGGCATCAGGTGCGGTGGACGAGGTCATTCAAGGGCCAGTGCTGTCCTCAATCTACGAGACCCCCTTTGAGATCTTAACGGTGAAAGGCAAACGTATTTGCTCATATATGGTGTAAAGAAGGATTACTTTTGATGTAGACAAGAGAATCGTGGACACAGGCACATATCTTGTCTATCTTGGCTAGATCCATATACCTGACTGCCTTTTTTATGAATAGCCAACGGCCAAATATAATTTTTATCGTCATCTTAGCATCATTAGCCGGCTTAACGCCCTTAGCCGTCGATATGTACCTGCCCGCTATACCCAGTATCGCTGCTTCTCTGGCAGCCGATATCAGTCAAGTACAGATAACACTAAGTATCTTTTTATTTGGTTTTGCCTTTGGTCAGCTTATTTACGGCCCCCTCTCTGACAGCTATGGCCGCAAAAATGTGCTCCTCTCCGGTTTATTGATCTTTATTGTCAGTAATATCGGCGTGTACTTTGTGCATGATGTTGAATTGCTGATGGTGCTGCGCTTTATTCAAGCCATTGGCGGCGGTGCTGCAGCGGTGATTGTGGGTGCACTGCTGCGCGACATTTATGCCCAAGACATGTTCGCCAAGATGATGTCGTTTGTTATTCTGATCATGACCTTGGCCCCTTTAGTCGCCCCATTGGTTGGCGGCTACATCGAGCTTTGGTTTGGCTGGCAGGCCATTTTCTACTTATTGGCTTTAGCTGGCTTAGCCACGGTGGTCGCGGTGGTGTGCTTGATCCCCGAAACCTTAGCCAAAGAAAGGCGCGTGCCCCTCCGTTTTGCAGGCGTGTTAAAAAATTATTTTAAAGTGCTGTCGAACAAACGCGCATTGGGTTTTATCTTAACCAGTGGATTTTCGTTTTCGGGCATGTTTATCTTTTTAACCACCTCCCCCTATGTATACATCGAATACTTAGGCATCCCCAGTGAAAGGTATGGCTATTACTTTGGATTAAATATTGTCTTTATGATGATATTCACCGCCATCAATGGCCGCTTTGTCACGGTAAAAGGCTATCGCTTTATGCTGACATCAGGCTTAACCTTATTGGGTTTTGCCGCCTTAATGATGCTGTACATTGCCCTATTTGATGTAAGCAACCCTTGGCTAATTGTCGCAGGCGTGGTCAGTTATGTTGGCGTGATGTCGCTCATTGGCTCCAATTGCATGACGGGAATACTTAATGACTTTAGCGATATCGCAGGGACGGCAACGGCATTAAGTGGCACATTGCGTTTTGGCATGGGGGCAGTAGCAGGATTAATCGTGAGTTTGTTTCACAGTGACAATGCCAGTACCTTGGCCATAGGCATGGCAGTTTCAGCCATTTTGGCTATTACCAGCTACTTGCTGCTAGTACGAAGCAGTTTTAAGCATGCTGAATAAACAACCTGAGTAAGCTAGCAGCCCCCTCTGGGGGAGGCGAGCTTGCTCGGCGAATCGCACAAGCCGACAGTGAGCCCCTCATCACATTAGCCGTTCTATAAAATACGTTTAACCATATTATCAGCCCGAAATACGCGCATTCTGCTCAGTAGCTTACGCACTTGTAATGGGTAATCATCCAAAGATTCAATCTGTTCATAGTGGGTGATCTTGGTGGTATTCGACAAAATTAAATCCAGCTCTTTAGCTTGTATGTCAGCGAGCGCGCCACTTTTATCTTGCAACAAAATGCCGTTTTCCAGATCGAGGCGCCAAGCTCTTGGATTGAGATTATTCCCCGTTAACAACATGGTTTGTTTGTCGGCATAAATGCCTTTTAAGTGAAAGCTGTTATTGTCATGACGCCATAAATGAATATTTAACAAACCTGAAGCAAGGTGTTTATTATGGCGCTTAGCAAACTTCCTTAAATTTAACTCGTATAAATAGGGTAAACCCGCGATGGTTTTAAACGGCTCAGTTGGCGGAATGTAAAAGTCATTCGCCGTTTTATCCCCCACCACTAAGGTGATGTTAACGCCGCGCTTTAGCATGGCGGTGATATCGCGAGATAAAGCCGCTGGAAAATTGAAATACGGCGTAAACAATACCAACTCACGTTGGGTACTGTGAAAAATATGGCGGATCATTTGATTTAGCTTGTTGCCCCTTGCGCCAAAGCCCGCTAGTGGCACTAACCCGATTTTACCGTCCTGAGGCGACAAAGCTTGGCCTTGGTAATCATATTGAGCCGTTTTTAAATGCTTACGTAATTGACGGTGCTGCGCCTTCATTTCAGCCACACTCGGAACGGGTGCGACATTGAGTGGCACAACACCAAAATCCTCCACGATCAGCTGCTTTATATAATGAACAAAGCTATCGGCCAAGGCGGCGTTAGCGATTAAACAGTAACGATCGTAGCGATAACGTTCTTTTTTATGCAGATAAATATTATTTAAGCTGGCACCGCTATATAGCACCTTGTCATCAAATACAAACCCTTTGAGGTGCAGTACACCAAATAGCTCACGGTTCTTAACCGGGATGCCATAGATATTAAACTGACTTTGATGTTCGAGGGCATACTGTTGGTAGAAGGTGGCATTGGTCGAATCGGCGGCTTGGCCGATCAAACCGCGCTGGGCGCGGTGATAATCGACTAATACGACTACTTCTAATTGAGGGTTTTGCTTTTTAGCTTGGTCTAGCGATAACCAGATCTCACGACCCGCTTCATCATCTTCTAAGTATAAAGCGGTAAGATAAATACGCTGCTTGGCCGCGGCAATACATTCTAAAATGGACTGTCTAAATTCATCGGCATGATACAAAAATTGGATATCTTGAATATCCGCGGTTAAAAAAGGCTGTGCGGCAATAAATGCTAAACTTTTGTTCACTTTGTCCATCATGCTTAATTCTTTTATTCGCTCAGAAATGCGTGGCTACTATACCAAATATCATATCCTGCCAAAGCAGCAAAGGCATGGCTTTATTGCAAAATTGCGCTACAAAGCCATTGTTTGGGCGAAAAAAAAGCCCCTTTGGGGCTTTTATAATCAGTGTCAGACCAATGGCTAGATTAAACGTTCAAGAATGCCTTAACTTGAGCGACCACCGCTTCCGCAGTTGGTTGGTCTTCCATTTCAGCAAAAATACGTAATAGCGGCTCAGTACCTGAGAAACGCGCAATCACCCAACCGCCGTTTTTGAAGTAAACTTTAGCGCCGTCTTCGTAACTGACTTTCTCAATTTCGTAAGCAAAATCGGGCAGCTCTTTGTCTTCATAGATGCGCTTGTAAAGCACTTCTTTTTGCGACGGCTTAAAGGTACAGTCACCCTCTGCGGTGTAAGCGTAGCCGTAACGTGCATAGATTTCTTGCAATAGCTCGCCCAGTTTTTTACCTGTTACACAGATCATTTCAACTAATAAGCTAGATGCAAATACACCGTCTTTACCTTTGATATGACCACGAATCGTTAAACCACCTGAGCTTTCACCTCCGATCAATGAATCATCGGCTTCCATTTGTGAACTAATGTGTTTAAAGCCAACTGGCACTTCAAAACTCTTCTCACCGTGGTCGGCGGCAATCTTGTCCAGAATATGCGTGGTCGCAATGTTACGTACTACCGAGCCTTTCAGGCCTTTGTATTTTAGTAGGTAGTAGTAAAGCAGTAGTAGCACTTCGTTCGGGTGAATAAAGTTACCTTGCTCGTCGATAATACCTAAACGGTCAGCGTCACCGTCGGTGCCGATACCGATATCGTAACCTTCATGAGCCACTAAATGCTTCAAACGGTATAAAGTGGCTGCACTTGGGCTTGGCATCAAACCGCCGAAACCTGGGTTTTCACCGTCGTTGATTACGTCCACTTCACAGCGCGCCGAGATCAAAACAGTTTGCAGTGCGTTTTTAGCTACACCAAACATAGGGTCGATCAACACTTTTAAATTAGCATTTTTGATCGCATCGACATCTAGGTAGTTAAGGATAGAGTCAACAAACTCATTCATTGGGTTGATCACAAGTACTTTACCTTCGGCAACAGCATCTTCTAAATCAATGGATTTAACGTCAGCTTGCGTTAGGTTCGCAATTTGTGCTTCGATTTTTTGTGTGATCACTTCATCAGCGTCACGACCACCTTCGATAAAGACCTTAATACCGTTGTAGTCGGCTGGGTTGTGTGATGCCGTCACACACGCGCTGTATTGACAGCCCATTTCGCGACACTTAAACATCACCACAGGGGTCGGTACGTATTTGTCGATAAAGCTTACCGTAATGCCGTTGGCTGCAATCACTTCGGCCAACCAAGAGCCGGCTTTCTTAGATAGAAAACGGCGGTCAAAACCAATCACAAAGCCTTTGTCAGCAACATTTTCATTGTTGATGATGTTAGCTAATGCCTGGCCCACTAAACGTACATTATCTTTGGTGAATTCTTCACCGATAAAGGCGCGCCAGCCGCCTGTTCCAAATTTAATCATGACTATCCCTACACTCTAAAATTTAAAAATAAAAAAGGGGCTTGCAAACCTGCCCGCCCCTTAAAAAATCGCATTATGATTGAGGCTGAGTTAAAACTTAGCCCATTACCACAACTACTTCGTTCACGCTGCCTTCAGCTTGAACAGGGATCGAACCTTCTACTGCTTCACCGTTTAGGGTGATAGACGCGACGCCTTTGCTCACGCCATTCGGGTTCTCAACCTTGATGTTGTATTGTGCACCGCGCCATTGACGCTTAACTTCAAAACCAGGCCAATCAGTTGGGATACATGGGTTGATCTCTAGACCTTGGTAGCCACAGCTGATACCTAAGATGAAGTTAGTTACCGCGTAGTATGCCCAACCAGCAGTACCGGTTAACCATGGGTGGTTAGCGCGACCGTGATCTTGATGGTCACGACCCATGATGAACTGTACGTAAGAGTATGGCTCTACTTTACGATGGTCTGTGTTCTCGTTTTGGTTGTACGGGTTTAGCGCATCGTAGAACTTCATCGCTTTATCACCACGACCAAGCTTAGTCTCAGCAACCCAAGCCCATGGGTTTGGATGTGAGAAGATAGCGCCGTTTTCTTTAACGCCTTGGTATACGCGAGTGACGAAACCGATGTCATCATTTGGCGTAGCAAATGACGGTGCGTTTAGGTGCAGACCGTATGGCGAGTATAGGTGCTCGTCAACGCTGTCCATCGCACGCTCACCGCGCTCTTGAGAAACCGCACCAGAAAGCACCGCTAAGGTGTTAGATTCTAAGTGGATACGACCTTCAGTTTGTTGCGCTGTACCGATCTTGTCGCCGTCTTTTGTTAGGCCGCGGATGTACCAGCCACCCTCTTCGTCCCATAGGTGCTCTTCACACGCTTTTTGAACGCCTTGCGCCATTGCAGTGTATTTAGCAACGTCTTCATCTTTACCTAAGTGCTTAGCGAGTTTGATGAACTCATCTAGTGCCCAGTAGTGTAGGAATGAAACCATTGAAGATTCACCACCGCCTAGGTTTAGACAGTCATTCCAGTCAGCGCGTAGACCTTTACAGATACCGGTTTGACCCACGTATTCAGCTGAGAAATCTAATGCTGCTTTCATGTGCTCGTAAACAGTGGCTTCGCCGCCGTTTGCGTATGGGATCACTTCGTCAAAGAAGCTGTGCTCACCAGACTCTAACACGTAGTTACAGATGGTTGGAACAATCCATAGATGGTCATCAGAACACGTATCTTCGATACCGTGGATCTTGTCGTCATCAGATGGCGTTGGAACAACCGTTGGTGATTTAGATGGTTTAACATCTTTTCTCTCTGGATCGAACCAGTCTGGATCGAATAAGTGCAGACCGTAACCTTCTTTAACCTGACCGCGTAATAAGTCAACGATACGCTTACGCGTCATTTTCGGGTTAGCGTGCGGTACAGAAATCGCATCTTGTGCGGTATCACGGTAACCAAGACCAGTACGACCACCTACTTCGATGAAAGAAGCAAAACGAGACCAAACTACACAGGTTTCAGCTTGGTATAGGGTCCAAGCGTTGATCATGGTGTCTAGGCCTTGGTTAGGCGACTTAACTTGGAACTTATCACAACGCTCGCTCCAGTGATCTAGAATGCCTTGGAAAGCTGCGTCTACATTGGCAAGATCTTGGTATTTAGCACGTAGTTTAGCGCCGTTACCTTTACCAATACCCAGGATGTAAGCAAAGCGTACTTTTTCACCCGGTTGGATTACAAATTGCTTGTGTAGCGAGCCACAGTGGTTGTAACACGTTTGTGCACTGTTAGAACACTTACCTTGCTCTACTGCAATTGGGTTCGCTTCGTCGCGGTATGCGCCTAGGAATGCATCGCGCTGGCCGTCGTATGAATCTGGATCAAACGTAGAAGCTAAGTAGTAGAAACCTTCAAAATCGTCTGTGTTGTAGTATAGATCGTACTCAATCACGCCATCTTCGTATGCCGTACCTGCAGAGTACAGAGACATCTGATGGTTTTGGTTATCTGATTTAATGTGAGAGAAAGAAAACTCAACAAAAGAGAATGCAGAGATGGTACGAGGCTTGTCGCCGGTGTTTTCAATAACCACATCCCACACTTCAGCATCTTCGCCTTTTGGTACGAATAATGTCTTAGTGGCTGTGATGCCGTTGTATTCACACTTGAATTTAGAGTAAGAAAGACCGTGACGTACTTCGTATTTCGCTTCGTCTAGGCTTTTCGCTACTGGCTGCCATGAGATTGACCAGTAATCGCCTGTTTCGTCGTCACGTAGGTAAACATAGTGTCCTGGGCGGTCGAAAGACGCGTTTGGACGGAATTTAGTCACACGGTTGTACTCTGGAGAATTATAGAATGAGTAACCACCCGCGTTGTTAGAGATTACGGTACAGAATTTTTCAGTACCTAAGTAGTTGGTCCACGGCGCCGGCGTATCCGGACGTGTGATCACGTACTCACGATTTGCATCGTCAAAAAAACCGTATTTCATTTATTTTCCATCCTTACTTATGTTGCGTATTTCGGTGCTTCCAAAATACCAAAATGTGATACTCGCAAAAAAATAAAACTAAAAGTTAAAAATCACTTTGTATCATAGTGGCTGCTTAAAATTTGTGTCCAAATCAAAACACAGTGAAATAACAGCTTTCTTAAAATAGGTAATTAAAGCTGATATTCACAAGGCCCAACAACCTAGATAGCTTCCCTGTGAAAAAATCCTTTTGTAGCGCCGTGTTTTTTACCATATTGCTGCGCCGAAACAAAGCGCAAATAGGCTTTCACCAGCGCTGTCACTTGATACTGTGATAGCTGTCACCATGTCAAAAAAACAAAAAAACAAGCCATTGTATTGTATGGCTTTTTTAAATCCTTTTCAGACTATCGACGGGTAATTAGGTGAATAGTTAGCCACTCTAAGTGTTCTTATTAACGTAATTAACGGAATTAACGAGCTCATACTTTAGTTAGGCTTACAAGCTGGCTACATCTCATTACTTTTACGCTACTTTTACATTGCATGAAGGCAATCTTTAGGCAAAAAAAACGCTGCATAATTGCAGCGTCTTTTATGCTCAGTCGCGATTAAACAACTTTAGCAATACCTTCACATAGGGCTTCCATGTTTGACTTTGTCATGCCCGCAACCGAGATACGACCCGATCCAACGATGTAGATACCGTGCTCTTCTTTTAGCTTAGCCACTTGCTCTGGCGTCAATCCCGAGAAAGAGAACATGCCATTTTGACGCTCGATAAAGCTATAATCGCCTGCAACACCTTTAGCTTTTAGTGTTTGTACAAACAAAGTACGCATTTCCTGAATGCGGTCGCGCATTTCTGCCACTTCTTTATCCCAATCGGCGTAAAGCTCAGCATCATTCAGGATAGTCGTCACCACAGCCGCACCGTGTGCAGGTGGGTTTGAGTAGTTAGCACGAATGCCGCTTTTCACTTGGCTAAATGCCACTTCAGCCGTTTTGCTGTCTACCGCTACTAAAGTCACGGCGCCAACACGCTCGTTGTATAGGCCGAAGTTTTTCGAGAACGAGTTAGCAATCAGTAGTTCTTTGTTGTACTGAGCAAAAATACGTAGGCCTTGGGCGTCTTCTTCCACGCCTTTAGCAAAACCTTGGTACGCAAAGTCAAATAGTGGCAATAGCTCTTTAACCGCACATAGCTTAGCTAATACTTCCCATTGCTCTGCTGTAGGGTCAATACCTGTTGGGTTATGACAACAGCCATGGAACAAAACCAAATCACCGGCTTGTGCAGCTTCTAACGAAGCCAACATCGCAGCAAAGTCCAAGTCACGGGTTTCTGCGTTGTAGTAATCGTAGGTCACAACCTCTAGGCCAGCGGTTTTAAATACATTACCGTGGTTAGCCCAAGTTGGATTGCTCACCCAAATTTTATTTGATGGTAAGTGCTTAACAGCAAAATCAGCGGCTGTGCGCAGTGCACCTGTGCCACCTGGCGCTTGAGCAGTACAAGCA
Organism: Motilimonas eburnea; assembly: GCF_021295345.1. Classification (GTDB taxonomy): domain Bacteria; phylum Pseudomonadota; class Gammaproteobacteria; order Enterobacterales; family CBDFNC01; genus Motilimonas; species Motilimonas eburnea. Next base: position 45,115 of record NZ_JAIMJB010000002.1, on the reverse strand, counting down.
CGCTTGTTTACTACGATGTCGCTGTCTTTACCAAACAGTAAAGCTTGCACGGCTTCACCGTAAGCGGCATTACCTTGAATGCTTAAGTAGCTTTTAGTCGTTTCTGAAGCCAGTAAGCGTGCTTCAGCTTTCTTCACGGTGTCGAGAATAGGCGTTTGGCCCTCTTCATTTTTGTAAATACCCACACCTAGGTTGATTTTGTTTTCACGCTCATCTTTTTTGAACGCTTCGGTTAAACCAAGAATTGGATCCGCAGCTGCTTCAACGACCTTCTCAAACATTGTAATCCCTCAATAAAATGACTAAAAGTTGCAGTGCCCGTTATACCATTGCACCTTAGATGAACAAAGCAGAAAGTCACATTTTGGTGTAATTTTACTGCTTTTTTTGCTTTTCTAGCCAAAAAATCTAAATCCTGAAAGCCCAGTAACAACACGATAACATTCCAGCCTATGTTCTTCGTATAAAAAACCAGCAAAAAAAAAGCTGGCGCCAGCCAGCTTTGCATAAATATTCTTATATTGATTAATTTAATGCATTCTCATCTGCGATATTGGCACGCCAAATAGCCGGGCCTTGCTCGTGGGCGTTGGCGCCCGATGAGTCCACTGCAACGGTGACAGGCATATCTTCCACTTCAAATTCGTAAATCGCTTCCATGCCGAGATCTTCAAACGCGACCACTTTTGCTTGCTTAATGGCTTTGGCGACTAAATATGCAGCACCACCCACCGCCATCAAGTACACGGCTTTGTGGTTTTTAATAGACTCAACGGTCGCAGGGCCTCGCTCGGCTTTACCTATCATTCCCATCAAACCGGTTTTCTCTAGCATGAAATCGGTAAACTTATCCATGCGAGTTGAGGTTGTTGGGCCAGCTGGGCCAACCACTTCGTCACCCACCGCATCAACAGGGCCAACGTAATAAATAAAGCGGCCATTAAAGTCGACGCCTTCAGGTAAACCTGCGCCCGAATCAATCAACTCTTTAATGCGTTTATGGGCCGCATCACGACCGGTTAAGATCTTACCCGACAGCAACACAGTCTCACCCATCTTCCACTCTTGCATTTCGGCTTGAGTTAAGGTGTCAACATTCACGCGTCGCGCATTATCACCGACTTCAAAGGTCACTTCTGGCCAATCTTCTATACGCGGCGCTTTCAATTGGGCTGGTCCTGAACCATCTAGAGTGAAGTGGGTGTGGCGGGTTGCCGCACAGTTCGGGATCATCACCACAGGCTTAGAAGCCGCGTGCGTTGGGCAGCTCTTGATTTTGATGTCTAACACTGTGGTTAAACCACCTAAACCTTGCGCGCCTATGCCTAAACGGTTCACGCGATCCATGATTTCTAAACGCAATTTTTCATCTGTGGTTTGCGCACCGCGCTCGCGTAGCTCGTGAATATCAACGGGATCCATTAGAGATTCTTTGGCCATCACGGCGGCTTTTTCCGCGGTGCCGCCAATACCTATGCCTAACATGCCAGGAGGACACCAACCTGCGCCCATCAGCGGCACGGTTTTTTCAACCCAATCAGCAATGTCATCAGACGGATTTAGCATCACCATCTTAGATTTGTTTTCGGAGCCGCCCCCTTTAGCCGCAACCATCACTTCTACTTTGTCGCCCGGTACCATCTCAATGTGTACCACACCCGGCGTGTTATCTTTAGTGTTTTTACGTGCGCCCGCAGGATCGGCCACGATGGAAGCACGTAATGGATTGTCGGCATTGTTGTAAGCACGGCGAATACCTTCATCCACCATTTCTTGCACCGTCATGTCCGTTTCCCACTGCACGTTCATGCCGATTTTGACAAAGGCGGTCACGATCCCTGTGTCTTGACAGATAGGGCGATGACCTTCGGCCGACATGCGCGAATTGATTAAGATCTGAGCCATCGCGTCTTTGGCCGCTTGGCTTTGTTCTTTGTTATAGGCTTTTTCTAACGCCTGTATAAAATCAAGGGGATGGTAATAAGAGATAAATTGCAGCGCATCTGCCACACTTTCTATCAGGTGTTCTTTTTTTATCACTGACATATTAATTGCCTCACTGTTCCTTGTTCCACTGGGGAGCATTATTCGCTTTATTGTTATGGCCCATATGATACTCTTGCGCGAACTTTGCATCCAGCAAGTGTGTTAAAAACTCTGGTATGGTTTGAAAAAAGATGTCGTTAGTTGTTAAAAAAAACTTGTCTTTCTCTACGTGCGACCTAGATCGTATAAAAAATACACTATCTAAGCAGCCTTGGAGCATTATCCTCGGCGGCCAAGCGCCCGTCAGTCAACATAATCGCTATCAAATTATTTGCGCCGAGCCGATAGTAAAAATTCAAACCTTTGGCAATACCAGCCAAGTTGAAACCCTTGACAGCTGTTTTACCACTCACCAAGATCCCCTTGAATTGGTCAAGATCTGGCGCAAAAAGTGCCTCGCGCAGCCTTTTACACCGCCCTATTGCCTGCTTTCACCATTAGAGGAACTGGACGAGCTGCCATTTACTGGTGGCGCCATGGGCTGCTTTAGTTACGATCTTGGCCGTCGGTTTGAGCAACTGCCCGAGCAAGCCATGGCCGATATTCCTTTGCCGGATATGGCCGTAGGTATTTATGATTGGGCCTTGATCCTTGACCACCAGCTTGAACAAGTCCACTTAGTATGTCATCAAGACAGTGAACAGCAGGCCGAGGACTATGCTAATCAGCGATTAACTTGGCTAACCAAGCTAATGCACACAGCTCAAGCACCATCGCGTTTTAAACTAAAATGTGATTGGCAATCCAATATGAGCGAGGTGCAATATCGCACTAAATTTGATCAAGTGCAGGCGTATTTACACAGCGGTGATTGCTATCAGGTCAACCTAGCCCAGCGTTTTCAGGCGCACTATCAAGGAGATGAGTATCAAGCCTTTGCACACTTGGTCAGTGCCAACCGAGCCCCATTTTCTTGTTTTATGCGCTTAGAGCAAGGGGTGATCATGTCCATTTCACCCGAGCGCTTTTTAAAACTTGAGCACAATCAAGTTGAAACTAAGCCAATTAAAGGCACGCGCCCACGTTGCCCGGATCCAACCGCCGATAGGGCAATGCAACAAGCCCTCGCCACGGCGGAAAAAGATCGCGCCGAGAACCTGATGATAGTGGATTTGCTGCGTAATGATATTGGCCGTGTTTGCCTGCCCGGTAGCGTCAAGGTACCTCAGCTGTTCGCTGTGGAAAGTTACCCTGCTGTGCATCATTTAGTAAGCACAATCACAGGCACATTGGCGCCCCCTTATGAAGCCGAAGACTTATTGCGCGTATGTTTCCCAGGCGGCTCTATCACAGGCGCACCCAAGATCCGTGCAATGGAAGTGATTGAAGAGCTAGAACCACATCGGCGCGGGTTTTACTGCGGCAGCTTAGGTTACATCAGTGCCAACGGTAATATGGACACGAACATTGCCATTCGCACCCTCGTTTGCCACCAGCAGAAAATCTATTGTTGGGCCGGTGGAGGCTTGGTCGCGGATTCAGATGCCAGTGCTGAGTATCAAGAAACATTTGATAAAGTGGCGAAAATATTACCAATATTAAATCAAGTCGAACTGACTCAGGATTAAATAGAGACTTAGCCCATGCTCCATCGCTTTATGCTGCAAGCGCCAGTGCAAATGACCAATTACGCCAATACCGGACGTGCATCATCGGTATTGGTCGGCTTGCACTATCATCAGCAGCAATGGCAAGTGTTGCTTACCCAGCGGGCTTTTCATCTGCGCCATCACCGTGGCCAAATCGCCTTTCCTGGTGGCAAGGTGGATAAGCAAGACAAAGATCTGATCCATACTGCATTACGCGAAAGCCAAGAAGAGGTGGGACTGGCTCCAGAGTATGTCAATGTCCTTGGCGCCCTGCCGCAATTTAATACAGGTACAGGATTTACCATCACACCGATAGTCGCTCAATTAACCTCTGGCTATGCGTTACAAATAGACAAAAATGAAGTGCACGATGCGTTTTTAATGCCATTAAAGCAGCTAAAACATCGTCACTATTGGCAGACCAATATCCGAGGCAAGCAACATAATTTGGTGTTTATCCCCTATCGCAACCGCCTTATATGGGGCGCCACGGCTGCAATCTTGGATAATCTATATCAGCAGATGTATTAAATTGCTAAGCTTGGGTTTAGTAACGAACTCAAGCAACTTCAAACTTAAAATGCCATTCCCTGAGCAAGCTCAGGTCCCACAAGCGTTCAATCAGCCTTGATGCAATAAATCGCACTATTTGAGCGGTAATTCTATGTCCTTAAACATATTTTCCACTTCGATGTTAGATTTCAGCATGATGGCTTTGTCTACTACGTCACGGGTCAGATGCGGGGCAAAACGCTCCATAAAGTCATACATGTAACCACGCAAAAAGGTGCCTTTACGAAATCCGATACTGGTGGTGCTGGATTCAAACAAATGACTAGCATCAAGGGCCACAAGATCTGTATCTTGCACTTTATCAATGGCCATGGTGGCAATGACCCCGACACCTATTCCTAAACGCACATAAGTTTTAATGACGTCAGCATCGGTGGCGGTAAACACAATTTTCGGGGTTAATCCGGCCGCATTAAACGCCGCATCAAGCTCTGAGCGCCCAGTGAAACCAAATACATAGGTAACCAAAGAGTACTGAGCAACGTCTTCCACCGTGATCCGCTTTTTACTGGCTAAAGGGTGAGTTTTCGGCACCACGACACTGCGATTCCAGTGATAACAAGGCAGCATGACGAGATCATGGTAAAGATGTAACGCCTCCGTCGCGATGGCAAAGTCTGCAGTACCTTTAGCCACGGCCTCGCTGATTTGCGCCGGTGTACCTTGGTGCATATGCAGAGACACTTTAGGGTAACGCTTAATAAAGCCTTTTATCACATCAGGCAAGGCATAACGTGCTTGGGTATGTGTCGTTGAAATATTGAGGGTACCTTCATCAGGATGGGTGTGCTGACTGGCAACGGATTTGATGCTTTCAACTTTGCCCAGAATCTCAGACGCAATACGTATGATATCTTTGCCGGCAGGCGTTACCTGAGTGAGATGTTTTCCACTGCGCTCAAAAATTTGCACTCCTAGTTCATCTTCGAGCATACGTACTTGCTTACTGATCCCCGGTTGCGAGGTATATAAGCTTTCAGCCGTTGCGGAAACATTTAAACTATGATTGAGCACTTCAACGATATATCTGAGCTGCTGCAGTTTCATTAATTCACCATCTACTATGATAATCTTCTGCTAAATTTTAACAGAATAAAGCAAAAACTGTTTTACTTTACCCCATTAACATCAAAAGGTAAGCTGAAACTAATTGATTTCGGTTAAATTTATGGAATTTTTATGTCCCAAAATGATAATTTAGATTTCGCAGCCGTGTTAGCCACTGCGGTACACGATATGAAGAATTCTCTATTTATGGTGCTCCAATCCATTGATACATTAGCCGCCGATAGCGCCACCGACTCGCCCGAAAAACGCCAGCAAATTGCCACCTTGCATTATGAAGCATCCCGTTTAAACAGTAGCTTAATGCAAATTCTAGCCCTGTATCGTTATGAACGTGAACAACTACCTATCAATATAGCAGAACACTTTGTGTTCGACATTTTGGAAGAGCAAGTCGGGCGCAACCAAACCTTTTATAATAATAAAAACGTTGATATTTCCCTCAATGTTGACCCCGATCTCACTTGGTATATGGATGGCGAGTTAATCGCCTACTTGATTAACGATATCCTCGTCAATGCGCTGCGCTATACTAGAGATAAAGTAAAAGTGAGTGCGCGAGTCCACAACCTGCAGCTAGAAATATTGATTGAAGATAATGGTCCAGGTTACCCCGACGAAATGCTTAAAATTGGCGAAGATACCCTTGCAGGATTTGACGTAACAAGGGGCAGAACTGGCTTAGGTTTGTTCTTTGCTAAGAAAATTGCCGCCGCACATGAGATAAAAAACAATACAGGTCACATTTCCTTGAAAAATGGCGGTGAGCTTGGCGGTAGTCAGTTTATGCTAACCTTACCTTAAATATAGATGACTGTAATATTTAATATATTCGGCGATCCGCATTTTAATATCGACCTGAGGGTACTATGGTTCTTCCATTAATCTTAATTTTAGCTGGTGTTCTGTTGTTCTTGATCATCGGCTACAACATATTGCAACAATACCGCCAGAAGATGGAGGCGCAAAAACGTGCCACTATCGTCAAACAAAAAGCGGTGATTGAAGAAACCGATGAGATGCTGCTACAAGCCTCTCGCCTGCCATTTAGTAAAGAACTCTTGTTAATACTGCATCACCGGATCTTAAACGCATTGCAAGCCATCGTGCAGGTTGATCCTAATTTAGCGCCCGCAAAACAGCGAATGAATGATATCACGGGGCAAATCAGCAAAATCCAGCAAAGCTATCAAGCCCCCGAAAGCGACGCCTATCGCGCTCCCGATAATGACAAACAAGCCTTGCTCATGCTACAAGTGATCAAAAAGATCCGCGCCATCGTTCGCTCTGAACACTCAAAGGGTAAAGTTGAAACCCCTGTGTATGTGATGGAAAACCGCCGTCTTGAGCTCATGCAGTTAAAAATCAACCTTGAGAACGCAATTTCTCGCGCCCAAACCGCAAAAATGAACCGCCAATTCGGCACCGTTAAACAACTTCTGGATAAAGCGATTCAGACCCTCTCAGCCGTGCCCGACCGCGATGCTTATTTACAAGCGAAACTTGAGCAGATGCAGCAAATGAAGGCGGAGCTAAATACTCAGCTTAAATCCGACAGTGATAGCGACCTTAAACAGCGCCAAGAAAAAGAAGCTGACGACTTGGATGTGCTATTTCAGCCTAAGAAAAAATGGTAAACACCAAAACCTGCTTGTTAAAGTGGTGACCGCCACTTTACAAGCACAGCACAATCACCTCTTGTTCCAACCATAAGTTTTGTTCAATTAGCGGCGCCAATCGTGCTGCTAACTCAGGCCCTAAGGTTTCAACTCGCCAGGGCTGTTTGCCGCGCTTAACACGATCAACCGACTCAGTGTGGGTTGGCTGAATTGTTTGAACGGGCCGGCCGTAACGTTTTACGATATCGGCTAGGTTTCTCGGTAATAAAGGCTTATAAGGTCTGCCTAAATGGCGGGCTAGGCGTAAACCGATATCTATGCCTGTTTGGTCAAGGTCGCCAAAATGCACCCAGGTGACATTCGCCGGTAACGTCTCCACTATACGCTGAGCTAACTCGCTGTGGTGACCGGGGGTGTATACAAACAAACAATTTGGCTTCAATTCAATTTCGATGAATGCGCCCAAGTTTTCTACCGTAACAACGTGGGTAAAGTGGGTATCACCGGGCAACAACTTAGTGACTTGCGACACCAGCCGCTCAGGTAATATGCACTCACTCGATACATTAAGTAAACTACTCAAATCAAGTAAACTGCCCTGATTCAAATACAAGCTGAACCCGTGAGCACTGCGCAGCCTTAACGTGTCATCACGGGTGACCCCCACTTCGGTCCCTTCCAATAGTGCCCAATCTGCTTGATCCAAACCCTGTTTAGCGTCTTTTTTCAACAACGCTTGGATCACATGGCGGTTAACCTGTCTCGGCAGCTCAATGTGTAAACTTTGAATATCGGCTTCAGGGTCGGGGCAAATAGGAAGGCTTGCTTGCGCAAGCTGACGCTCAATAAAGGCCTTACCTTGGGGGTTAAGCCAATATCGTTGGCCTTTAGAAAGGGTAAAATGATTATCCGTCAACAAGCCTTTCAAGGCAGATAAGCGCTTAGCCGAAAGATTGACTTCGTTTCCTTGTAATAATTGTCTAGCGGCATATTGGATATGCTCGTCATCAAAAATGCCTGCCATGAATTGTTTACATCCGTGTGTTATGACACCGTGCGTCAACCAAACCATTGCCCCAGTAACGTTGAGTTACAGACCACAAGTAGAAAGCGTTACCATCATACCTGAGCCATCAATTAACCCAAGTCATCGCGCTTCACAACGTGAACATCTTCATGAAAAACCGGCCCAAGTGTCGTAGACAAAAGCTCACTAATCAACTAATTGGATATCGGCAAAGGCCAATAAACACACCGCTTGATCACGGCTAAATTTTGCCTTAGTTAAGGTGTTAGCGGTCAAGTCCATATGGTAATTCTCGGCATCGGTAAAATCGCTACGGCTAAGGTCAGTGCGATTAAACAAACTATTGGCAAAATCAGTGCCACTGAAATCAGCCCCAATAAAGCGCCCTTCACGAAAATCGACCCGATGGGCCACGCAGTTAGTAATGATTAAGTCGTCAAGATCTAAGCCAAATAAGGAGCAGTCACACAAACGACAATCGTTAAACGACACCGTGGCATCGAATACATAATCCAACCATTTCGCCAACGTCCAATCGATGCCTATCATCTTGCATTGCTCAAACTGTACCCGTTCAAATTGGCTGCCCAGTACACTCACATTACTTAAATTACAACTCACAAACCGACAATCAATAAAATGGCATTGACGCCATTGGCCCTCACTTAAGTCTAAGCCACGAAACACACATGCCTCAAAGCACTGCTGTTCCATCACCTTGTCGAGTCCATCTTCAAAAATTTCATCTAAATAATGCCTTGTCATCATCGCCCTCCCAAATTTCACTTGATAATAATTATCATTTGCATATTATAAATCATGTCACCACGGCAATAACAGGGGAACCAGTGCCATGACTGTATCTGACTTGTTGATTTTAAAAAGTAGTAAGCGCCAAGATCACCTCAGCTTATCCCATCGCCGTTTGATCTTGCCGCTCAGTTTGTTTGCTTTATTGAGCGTTGATGACCTGCGCAGCGTCGTGCTAACTGCCATGGCCGACAGCTTTTGGGCTGTTGCCTGCTATGTCGCCGCAACACTGGCAATCTATCACAGCCTAGCCGGATTGTTTAACGGCCAACATGCCATCAGCAAGCTTTACCAACAATCAAGCGTCAGCCAAATCCTATTCGCGGCCATACTGGGTGCGCTACCAGGCTGTGGTGGGGCCATCATTGTTAGTAGCCAGTTTATCCAAGGAAAAGTTGGCTTTGCCGCCATGGTGGCCGTGCTCACCGCCACCATGGGTGATGCCGCATTCCTATTACTCGCCAGCTCGCCTCAAGTCGGTCTCGCTATGATGGTACTCGGGATTGTTGCAGGTACATTAACCGGCCTGGTAGTTAATTGGCTTCATCGGAGCGACTTTTTACGCCCTATTCCTCGCACTAACACCGGCAAAGCATTGACGAAGACAAGCGCACATTCGCCAATGCAACGTTGTGCCATCAATGCACAAGGATGGTTCTGGCAACTTCTGATCATCCCCTGCGCCAGTGTGGCCATATTGATGTCATGGCAAGTAGACATCAACGCACTGTTTGCCTTACCTGAGCACAGTATTGAGTGGTTAGGAGCAGGTTTGACCTTAGTCACATTAACCTTATGGGCGCTCAGTAAACCCGTGGATAATTATCAATCCAGTGTCAGTGAAGACTGTAAAAGCCACTGTCAACACCCGATGCAAAAGGTAGCCCAAGATACGCATTTTATTAGTGCTTGGGTGGTGATCGCCTTTGTCAGCTTTGAATTGTTAAACCACTACAGTCAGCTTGATATCGCCAGTGCCCTAAATGGTTGGGGAGCTTGGTTACCCTTGGCTGGCTTAGCCATAGGCCTGCTGCCAGGTTGTGGTCCGCAAATGCTTGTCACGGGCTTGTACCTCAGTGGCGCATTGCCCTTATCAACGCAAATAGCCAATGGCTTGGCCAACGACGGTGACGCATTGTTCCCCGCACTTGCCATGGCGCCCAAGGCAGCATTAGTGGCGACTTTTTACTCTGCCCTACCTGCTTTGCTATTTGGCTATGGTTACTATCTTTTGTTTGAGTTTTAGCAGCAATGGCCGCTAAAACTTGAAAAGGAGTGACCCATTGGTCTACCAAATGTTTTACCAAGGGTGCTCTTCACCTTGCCAAGTCCAAAACCGCCCTGATTGAGCCATGGATAGGCTTTGGACAAAATGAACAATACCCGCTGCACTTTGCTGCGCACTAATATCAGCTTCCATCCCGCCCATATCCGTCTGAACCCAACCTGGGTGCATAGGACAAACGATCACACCTTGATCGGCCAACTCAGTCGCCATCACTTGCATTACCTTATTGACGGCGGCTTTTGAGCTACGATAGGCATACGAGCCCGTACTTTGACGCGCCAGCGAGCCCATTTGACTGGAAATGGTAATAATACGCGGCCTTGCCGACTGCAATAAATTAGGCAGTAATAAACGACTAAGATGAAATGGGGCAACCGTATTAATAGTAAATGTTGCCAGCCAAGCTGCACTGTCTAATCCATCCAGATCTTGTTGATCGGGGCCCATAATGCCCGCATTATTAATCAGCACATCCAACGCTTGACCCGCTAGTTCACCGACAAGTCCCTCTATACCCGCCTCGGTATCCAACTCAGCTTGCACTAACGTTAGCAAACCAGACTCAAAAGCTAACTCAAACAGCGCATTGGCAGAGGCCTTATCACGATAGGTGGCGATCACACGATGACCATTGGCCAAACATTGCTGAACAAGGGCAAACCCGATGCCCCGATTTGCGCCCGTGATAAGATAAGTTTCCACAAGTGTTTCCTTACATTGCAATCAAGAGTGAATTGACATCAATATAACCTAAAACCCATGTAATATATATCCTCTTAAACAGGGGGCAAACGCCCCCTTCTCAAACGTAAACTTGTCATAAATAGGAATTATTCTCTTGGTAGGTGCAAGGGATCAGGAATATCAAACCTAACACGTTTCTAGAACGAATATGTGAGGTTACCTTGCTATAATAATGACTTATTTATTACACTCAACCAACCCAGTTAACGCAGTCGCCACGACTTAACGATGACTGAGTAATGATCATTGTTCCATTTGAGAAAAGGAATTAACTTTGAACGATAATTATGAAAACTTAGAAAAACGGATTTCGAAGGCGTTCACCGCTTCACTCATACGTTTCGCCGTTATTGCTTTTGTGGTGATGGTCTGTACTTGGGCTTTTTTACCTTTTTTACCCCTACTTATGTGGTCGATTGTGTTGGCCGTCGCCCTGTTCCCGGCACGTAAATTCCTGCAGGCCAAGTTAGGCTTGTCTGTTACCAAAAGTTCCACCGTGATTGCGCTAGCAGGTGTGTTGCTCATCGGTGTGCCCACAGCCATGGTGGCTAACTCACTGACCGTTAAAACCGTATCGACGTTTAAAGCTTATGAAGCCGGCACCTTGTCTTTACCGGCCCCTGGACCAAGCGTAAAGGAATGGCCTTTAGTAGGTGAAGATCTACACGCAGCTTGGTCTTCAGCATCCACTGATTTAGCTGGTTTTGTTGAAGATAAACAACCTCAGTTAAAAAATGCGTCCAGCTGGATCGTCGGCGTCATTAGCGGTGCTGCAGGTAGCGTATTTATGCTTATCGGTGCCTTTATCGTTGCCGGTATTATGTTAGCGTGGGCAGAGCAAGCGGGCATGTCAATTCGCCGTATATTTATCACTTTTTCCGATGAAGCCAGAGGCCCTGGCCTGCATAAACTCACCACAGGCACCCTACGTCAAGTGGCGGTGGGTATTATTGGTATTGCATTTTTAACCGCGATGACCTTTGGACTCACGGTGGCACTGGCTGGCGTACCTGCGGCGTCGGTGTTCACCTTGATTGCACTCTTATTTGCCATTATGCAATTACCTGTCACCCTGATTGCCTTTGTCACTGTCGCTTTGCTCTGGTCTGGTGACAGCTCAGCCGTGGTTCACAACTCTATCTTTACTGTGCTTATGATCGCAGCCAGCTTGGTTGATAACGTACTTAAACCCATGATTTTAGGGCGAGGCTTAGACGTACCTATGCCGGTAGTTCTTATCGGAGCCATCGGCGGCATGATGTCAGGGGGTATTTTGGGCATGTTTGTCGGGGCAGCATTCCTTTCTGCGGGTTACCAAGTCTTTATGAGCTGGGTGGAATCTGAAACACAAGCAGCCAAGATGGAAAGCCCTGAGTCAGCGCCAATCGAGACAAGCAAAGAGTGATATTGCACGGGCATGGATCGCAAACTCGTTTCATTGATTAATGCAACATCGTTGTCGTACCCTGTTGTTGCCCTGTTGCCGCAACTTTATTTGTTCGCTTCGGCTATTCGTATAAAAGCCGTGACTTTTTGGCTTAAAATCAGTCTGAAAAGCTTACCTAGTGACCCCCAAGGGCCAATGAAATATTGGCCTTTTTGTTTTTATCTTCGATAACTTGTCAACGTTCATCCCTTTGTGTTCATATCAAAATAACTGCTAAATGTATTAATCTGACTTGAGGTATTTAATGACCGAGCTAACTGCCAATACAGCCCCTACTTGGGATCTCTCCCTTGCTTATAACGGCATCACCGACCCAGCTATCGCCAGCGACATCGCAGACATAAAACAGTGCATTCAAGCTCTAACCGAACTCGACCCAAGCAATATTAATCATTTACAGCAAGCCTTAGTGGCCAGCGAAACCATCGGCATCAGCCTAAGCACCCTGATGAGCTTTGCCAACTGCTTAACCTCGGTGGATGCCAGTAACGAAGCCGCTAAAGCTCTGGATGTGCAAATGGATGGTCTTTATTCCAAGCTGCAGCAGCAATTTAGCCCATTTCGCCATGCCTTAATTCACGGCTCGGATGCGCAATTAGCAAAAGTGTTAGCGGGTAATGAACTCACCGGCAGCCTAGCCCATTTTGCATTTAATTATCAGCGTGAGCGCCTTAAACAAGCCACCAGCTTAAGTGTTAAAGAAGAGCAATTGCTAAGCGCTATGCAAGTCAATGGTCGCAACGCATGGTCACGCTTGTACGATAACCTAACGGGCAGCATTCAAGTGACCTTAACCCTAGCCGATGGCAGTCAAGAAACCATGGGCCTGTCACAAGCCGCCAGTATCTTATACGGCGGTGATACTTTGCGCCATGAAGCCGCATGGCGCGCCATAAATCAAGCCATGGTTGCCCATCAGCAAAGCTTTGCCGCCATTTTAAATGCGTTAGCGGGTGATCGCTTAACCGAATACGCTAAACGCAGCGAAGTCGCCGTGGCTAATGGCGCAGCTCCCGTGCATTTTTTAGACCCCTCATTATTTGATAGCCGCATCGACGCGCAAACCCTGACCACCATGATCGCGGTGACCAAACAAAACCGTGAGCTTGGCCAGCGCGCCGGTAAACTAATGGCTTCTTGCTATGGTCAAACCAGCCTTAAACCTTGGCAAGAGCTGGCCGGCATGCCAGCCGAAAGCGCCGTCGACGACCAAGTGAGTGAGCAATACAGCTTTGAGCAAGGTATCGCCATCATTAAAGACGCCTTCGCTGGTATCGACCCAGAAATGGCCGACTTTGTCGATCACATGGTCGAAAATCAATTAATTGATGCGGCTCCAGCAGCTAACAAACGCATGGGCGCATACTGTACCCAATTTGCAAATAGCCGCACCCCGCTCGTGTTTATGACTTGGGGTAACAGCATGTCCGATGTGATCACCTTGGCGCACGAACTGGGCCACGCCTTTCATAATTGGGTGCTTAAAGACCAACCTCGCGCCCTATCGCACTACCCGATGACCTTGGCCGAAACCGCCTCAATCTTTGCCGAAAACGTGGTGCGCGATGCCCTACTGGCCAAAGCCACCGACAAACAAGCCAAGTTACAAATGCTGTGGGAAGAAGCCCAATCGGCCTTGGCGTTATTGATCAACATCCCTGTGCGCTTTGAATTTGAGCAAGCCTTTTATCAGCAGCGTCACGACGGCGAATTATCGGCCGAGCAATTGCGCCAACTGATGTCAGACACTTGGGCCGATTGGTACGGCGATGCCATGGATGAGACCAACCCGATGTTTTGGGCCAGCAAACTGCACTTTAGTATTGGCTCGGTGAGTTTTTACAATTACCCTTACTTGTTTGGCTACCTCTTCAGTAAAGGGGTGTATGCCCAGCGCGCCGCCAAAGGCAGTGCGTTTTACGCCGACTATAAAGCGTTACTTGCCGATACCGGCGCCATGACCGCCGAAGAGCTAGTGCAAAAGCACCTTGGCATGGACATACGCCAAGCCGATTTTTGGCAGCAAAGTTTAGATTTAATTGCCAAAGACATAGAGCAATTTGCCCAAACGTTGGCACAATAAAGCGCAAACAATCAGGCGCCTAATCGGCGCCGTAAATAGATAAGGAAAACCATGCCCTTTACGCCTTTTCATATGGGCCCCGGCATTGCCATTAAAGCCGTGCTGCAAGGCAGCTTTAGCTTAATGGTGTTTGGCTGGGCGCAGATCATCATGGACATCCAACCTTTGCTGGTCATGATCACAGGCGAGGGGCATTTACACGGTTTTAGTCATACCTTTGTCGGCGCGGCGCTACTCACAGTCGTCGCCGCCTTATCTGGCAAACACCTTGCCCAGTGGGGCCTAAAATGGCTTCACATCAACCGCTTTATGGCCACCCAAATATCTTGGCCCGTGGCCTTTTTTAGTGCCGCCATTGGCAGCGCTAGCCATGTACTGCTCGATGCCATTATGCACCATGACGTAGAGCCCTTTTACCCCGTCAGCCTAACCAACCCATTGCTAAACCTACTGAGCAACCCTGCCCTACATAAACTGTGCTTATATTCCGGCCTGATTGGCGGTGCGGTGTTTTTTGTGGTGGCTTGGCGGTCGAAAACCAAGTGTTAAGCAAATAAATCGAAAAGTAAGTTTACTCTAATCATAAGACTTTACTGAGGATCTTTGAATCAACCTACTCTGCAGCCTATCTCCATAAAAATCAAATAGCATCAGAGGAAATGATGAAACGACGGCAACGTTTCCATCCGGTATATGCTTTTCAAGTTGCTGCATAAAGATATCTCTTGATTCGAGCTGCGATACGGGCAAGCTGAGCTGCTCATTCAGCAAATAGTTAGCTCTTGCTAAATGATGTTCAATAATTTCTTTCCAGATATCAAAATCATATGCCCCCCAATTTTGATATCGCTTATCTAACAAACTATAGGTATTCGTCCAAGACTTATAGTTTGCAAACCCGCTAATTGGGTATACTTCTTCTTGATACTTCGCTCCTTGTTGGTGTTTTATGGCTTCAACCATGGGGTAGCTAACGAGAAGTAAGCCTTCATCTTGTGCATCTGAGAACTTCTCAAGCATTTCAGTTAACTTTTCATCATTAGCATTCGTGCAATGAGCGTCGTAATCGAATATCAGATAAATGTCACTAATCAAAGTCGAATCATCGATATTAATGACGGCTAACTCATCTTCATTCAACTCTTTGCCTTGCCTATTTTCTGCAACGCGCCGTTTTTTCAATTCTTCAGCGATTAGTTCATAGGTATCCAAGTAAGGATCTTTTTTTAACTCTGCATATAGCTTATAGATATTGAAACCGTACGAAGCTCTTAAAATAACTTTATCTTCACTATTTAATATACAGTTGCAAAGGCTATGAGTGATGTTTGGCTCGGCTTTCTTTCCTTCAAAAATACAGAGTACATAGCTACTCATCAAAGGCTCCCGAACGATACATTTTTTCGAGATTATGAGCCTTTCTTATCTCTCTATCTGTTAATTCATATAGAGGCTTAATTTCTTGTTTAGAAAGAACAAAGTAACAATCTGGGCGCAAAATATTATTCGACATTAAGGTGCTATTATGGGTTGTGATGATTGACTGGCAATCAGTCAAAGATATTTTTTCTACTATGTGTCGAGCAAGATTAAAGTGGTAGTAAGCATCAAATTCATCGATGTAAGCAAATGAGATCTCCCCAGAAATTAGCTTAAGAAACCAATAATAGAAGTTGCCTAGTGAAATGGTGCCCGTGGAGGCTGCTTGGGAGAACTCTACACTTCGCTCACCAAAATCGAATTCTATGATTTCTTCACCTTCGGAACCTGATTGTTTAAGCTTACACCTCACCCCTGAGTCGTTTAAAAATTGCTCAAAATCTTGCAATTTGCCCTGTTCGATTATTGCTTGAGAAACTCGTTGTTTGCCTATCGGTTGCCCATAGAACTCCTGAAGTTTAGATAACGTTCTAAAGAACACCATTCCATCAATGAATCGCGTAAAGCTATCAAAAATATCATTAATTCGGTTTTTATCAAGTAAAGCATTAGACTTCAAGAACTTAACCGGAGATATCTCCTTTCCCCCAAAGTCATTCTTAAGGGTTTCAGCGCCTGCTAAATTAAAACTCGCTAACGGTGATTGTCTGCGGTCAAAATCAACAACACTAACTCCATCGATAATGAGCTGCTCATATACCGTTGAAGTGCATCTTTCCTTTCCATACTTGTAAATTACATCGACTCCGTCGAACTGAAAGTAGTATATAAATTCCGCAAGTTTGCAATCAGAACTTGCATTCAGATAGTTATTGTTCAAACCGGGTTGGAGATGATTATCTGTAAGATGGCTTGTTGCATCAATAATCGCAAGCCCAAGGTTCGATTTTCCTTCACCGTTTGTTCCATAAACAACCGCATGCTTAACGGTATCGTTTTGGACCACGTGCTTACTAAATTCGTAAGATCTATTACTGTGGAGGTCCAACTCAAACCAGTTCTCAAAATTTCTAAAATTTTTGACGGCAAGCTTGTTGAGCATGATTATTTTCCGTAGTTGAAGCTAAATTTTGGTTCGACTATAGCATACCATCACTCTGGCCGTAATTTTTTTACGGCACCTTACCATACGCATTCCTCAATTTGCTGGTTTACTACAGGGCTCAAAGTCCTTCGATTTGCCTAGCAGCAGCTCAACGGCGTGAATGTCTGACCTTAAGCCATCAAGATTTGATCCAGCGAATACTGGCTCACATCGCGTTGCCGAAAAAACCGCAATATCAATACATGGGCTTGTACCACAGCCGATGCGTTGAAAAGTTAAATCAAGCGAGAGCCGAATGGGGGCAAATTGCTGTCAGCAAAAGCAAAGAAATTACGTGGCAAGATCTAATGAAACAAGGGCAGCAAGTCAGCTGCTGTAAAGCATGTGGCTCACCGCTGAGTCGACTAGAGAAGCTAAATATGGAGGTTAACAAGCAATTAGAACTAAGGTTGCACTAATGAAGGTGTGGCAAAAATTCTACTCTGATGTGGAAGGCGTGATCGTGCGTAACATTCAGATAAATAGAAAAATAAAGGCTATTCAAACCAGCTACAACTCAGTATATTGGTCCGCAAAATTAACTCAGCTGGCTGAGCGTTGCATTAAAACGCCATAGCGAGCTATACGTCCTCACGCGGCAGACTTAACAAGTTCAATACAACCCACATCGGGCAAGGTGGCGGTGGTTAAGTGATGCGAACAAAACGATGAGGCTGATTGAAGCGTTAGGTGCTAAAAATTTCGTATTTCATACTTGTTTTCTCGCATATAAGACCCCAAATAAAAAATGGGTATCTAATCGCAAGGAGTCTAAATGGAACAATATAACCTTCAACTATCCTCAGTAAAACACACTGCTCCAGATGGCATTGAAATGGGGGTAATGAACAACGGCACTCCGTATCTTGGTGCTCGTGGTTTGGCATCCTTATGTGGTGTTGCACCAAGTGCAATAATCACTCTTGTAAAAGATTGGGAAGCAGATTTGCGCTTTAAGCCTCGTGGTCAGGCTATTGAGCAGTTGATTCTGGATCAAGGTGGCGACCCAAGTAGTTTATATGTTCCAATTACCGTCGATGGGAAAACTTACCATGCAATCAACGATGTCAATTGCATGGCAATACTTGAATACTATGCGTTCGAGTCTCAAACACCACAGGAACAGGCCAAACGTAATTATCGTAGTCTTGCCAAACTAACTCTTCGTACATTCATTTATGAGCGCACAGGCTACAATCCTGAAGACTCGCTGCCACAATATTGGAAAACTTTTCACGAGCGTATAACACTTAACGAGTTACCGTCAGGTTACTTCAGTGTTTTCTCTGAGATTGCTAACTTAGTAATCTCCGGTATTAGAGGTGGTATGCCTTTTGATAGTAAAACTATGCCAGATATAAGCGTTGGTATGGCATGGGGGAAGCATTGGTGTGACAATAGCTTTGATGAAAAATACGGTCTTCGTCGAAAACACCTGCACGTATTTCCGGAAGATTTCCCCCAAAAAGATCCAATGGCATGGATTTATCCTGTTGAAGCTTTGGGTGAGTTTCGTCGCTGGATGGACGACATTTATATCACCGAGAAGTTTGGCACTTATCTGAACAATAAGGCAAAAAAAGGTGGTTTAAACAATGTCGATATACAAGCTTTGGTTCAAGCAGTTCAACCTGCACGATTGAACTAGTTAGTGTGGGCAATTAGCATCTAACAAATAGAATAGGTGTCGCGCAGCCGACACCTTATTCGAGTGTTGGACAAGCCCTAGCCTCGATGAGCTCGATTCCTTCTTTATAAAATAACAGCACACCCTCTTAAATAACCTGATTAGACGTAAATAACCCTGCTTACGAAATCAACATGGCAGTGGTAATCCCCCTTTCTAAATAGACCTCTCCCTCAACTCAGGCTATCATAGCGGCCATTATTTTTAGCCTGAGCTGTGCCCTTGTTAAGCTATC
Source organism: Motilimonas eburnea (assembly GCF_021295345.1). Lineage (GTDB taxonomy): Bacteria > Pseudomonadota > Gammaproteobacteria > Enterobacterales > CBDFNC01 > Motilimonas > Motilimonas eburnea. The sequence goes on along the minus strand of NZ_JAIMJB010000002.1, from coordinate 26,378 downwards.
GTCATTCCTATCATGCTGGCAATTTTGCCGATGTTTTAAAACACTTGGTTGCGGTGCGTATTTTTCGCCATTTAAACGCCAAACCTAAGCCTTATTTGTATCTGGACACCCACAGTGGCCCGGGCGGTTATGCGTTAAATTCTGAGCATGCACAAAAGACCCAAGAGTACTTAACTGGCATCGCCAAACTCTGGCAACAGGCAGATTTACCTGAGCCAATCCAAGACTATGTTGATTTAATTAAAGACTTTAATGAGGGCGGCGAACTCAACCATTACCCCGGCTCCCCTTCCATTGCCAAGGCCTTGCTCAGTGAGTTTGACAGACTGAATCTGTTTGAATTGCACAGCACCGAGATTGAGCTATTGAAACAGAGCTTTCCGCGCCAGCGCCGCGTGCAAGTTGAACACGGTGATGGCTTTCGGGGTTTGATTGCTAAAATGCCGCCAAAAGAGCGCCGCGGCTTTGTGCTGATCGATCCTCCTTATGAGATAAAGTCCGATTACGACAAGGTAGTGGATGCGGTCAAAGCCGCCCATAAACGCTTTGCTACTGGGGTGTATGCGATTTGGTACCCTGTGGTTGAACGCTATCGCATTCGCCATATGGAGCAGGCCTTGATTGACAGCGGTATTCGCAATATCCAACTCTTTGAGCTGGGCATTAAGGCCGATACCAAAGAGCGCGGCATGACCTCAAGCGGCATGATAGTGATCAACCCGCCGTGGAAGCTTAAAGCCGAAATGGATGCCTGCTTGCCTTTACTCAGTGAGCTATTGGGTGAAAATAACCAAGGCTTTTATCGCAGCGAACAGTTAGTGGCGGAATAAACTCTCGATTCCCGCAGCGTGCTCTAGGGGAATTAGCTTAACTAATTCCCTGATGCTAAAACTAAATTATCCTGATTGCCGTGTTTAGCTTGGCACTAAAATCCCTTAGACTAGGGCTCTTCATTCGTAACCAGCTTAGCCAACATGATCTTAGATTTTGCCCAGTTATCACCTAACCAAATTTATCACACCCTAACGCAAACCATAGTGCCGCGCCCGATTGCTTGGGTTTTATCCAACAACTCACAAGGCCAACCTAACCTAGCGCCGTTTTCTTACTTTACCGCCATCAGCTCAAACCCTGCGATCTTGATGTATGCGGTGGGTAAAAAACCGACCGGGGAATACAAGGATTCGGCCGTGAATGTTGAGCTTAACCAAGATCTGGTTATTCATATTGCCGATAGCCAATTGGCCGATGTGGTGACCGAATCGGCGGCGACCTTGCCTAACGAAGACTCAGAGCTTAGCCTAGATGCCCTTTCACACCTTGATTTAGTTGAGTTTGAAGGCTCGCCACTGCCGCGCGTGGCCCAATGTAAGGTGGCCTTTGCGTGTAAATTACATAAAGTAGTTGAAATGGGTGAGCTGCCGATGAAGCTGATGTTTGTACAAGTCAAACAAGCCTATTTAGATGAAAGCATTATCCGTGAACAAGACGATTCGCGTCTTAAAATCGATGCCCTAAGTCTAGATCCCCTCGCCCGCCTTGGCGGCGCGGAATACGCTAATTTAGCCAGCGTATTTAAAGCCGTTAGGCCGAAATAGCCAAGCTGACATTGGGAGTCATTGATTAGCTCCATCGTTGCCTGAGTACAGTAAGTGATTCGATGGTTACTATGGAGCTTGCAATACCAATATTATTAGATAAACCAATACAACATTGATCCACCATAAACAACAGCAATACAAAAGTTCAGGCTTTCACAATAAGGTCAACTAAAAACACTCATTGAAAGCGAATCAGTGAAAGTTAATTCGATGTATCCCACAAAAATCAACCCATTGATAAAAAATCAATTTAATATCACTGCATTCCCATTAAAATGCCTGCTTTATTTTTCATGGAAGTAACATCTTGATCAAACTACTGACTTTATTTTTTGCCTGTTTACTGCTGACGGGCTGTAATACCACCACCAATGCCACCCACCCAACACTCAAGACGCAAAAACTGCCGCAGCCTGTGTCTTGGTCAGAGCTTCAAAGCTCAACGAACAACACTTACAATTATCGGATCTCACCCGACGGCACAAAGCTAGCGTGGATTGGAAAGAAATATGTGCGCGGTGATTGGATGCACACCATTCACTATCGCGATATCAACGGCAGCACCATTACCAGTATGGATGTGCCAGCATGGGGGTTTGAATGGCTGCCGGACAGCAAGCGCGTCTATGCCAGCTTAAGCTATCATAATGAAGATTCGGTATTGTTACTTTATGATTTGTCACGCCCTGACGCTTGGCCTAAGCAGTTGTTTGATCATCAAAATGTACGTATGCAGGTGGAAAGTACCTTAGCAAACGCACCCAACCATATATTGATCAGTTATAACCACCGTGACCCAGAAGTGTTCGATCTGTTTCGATTAAATTTACAAAATAAAGAAGCTACCAGGTTATATAAAAATGCTACTAAAGTGTCGCAATGGATCATTGATGAATCGGTGCCAGAAGGTGATGCGTTTGCCATGCTGATCCGTGGTAAAAACGGCAATCAAGTCGTCGCCACTAAGACGGGCGAGGTCCTTTATCAAGGGGGCAAAGGTGAGTTTATCAACCATGTGGTTTATGATCATAAGCAACAACGCTTAATCATCTTAAGTGACCATCAATCCGATAAACAACTCTTATTTGCTCTGGATCTGACGAGCAAGCAGATCCAAGTCTTGGCGCAAGATAGCCAAGTTGACATACATACTTATGTTTACGATGAAAATAAAAAACCGGTTTATGCTGTGTCCTACCCTGATTACCAACGTGTTCATGTGTTAGACGAGCGTTATCAGAGCGTGTTAGATCAGTATCAAACTGACAAGACTAAGTCGGTTCGTGTGATCAGCAGTGACACAAAAGAGCAAGCGCTTATTGTTGAAGTCACCGATAGTGTTTCTTATCAGGTTTACTTATACGAGCCTAAGACCCAGCGCTCCACCTTGCTAGAAAGCAGTAGCACCACGGAGATAACCAATCAGCTCAGCCAACAAAAGCCAATTCAGTTTACCAGCAGCGATGGCTTAATCATTCATGGTTACCTTACGACACCCGCTAATATTCCTGCGCGCAATTTACCTACCGTATTACTGGTACACGGTGGCCCCCATGCAAGGGATTTTTATGGCTTCGACCCGCAAGTACAATTACTCGCTAACCGCGGTTATGCCGTGTTACAAGTTAACTACCGTGGCTCAGTGGGCTATGGCCGTGACTTTTTGTCGGCTGGATTTGGTGAGTTTAGCTTGAAGATGCATCAAGATTTAATTGATGGAGTGGATTGGGCTATTGCCAAAGGCATCACCGACCCTGATCATGTTGCCATTGTTGGCGCAAGTTACGGCGGCTACGCCACCTTAGTGGGCTTAACCAAAACGCCCGATAAGTTTGCCTGCGGTGTGGATATCTTTGGTATCTCTGATTTAGAGTTGTTTATCAACTCGGTGCCGCAAGTATGGACCTTAGGCATGGATATTTGGCGCAGTTTTGTGGGCGATGTTAACGATCCCAAGGATCTAGAAAAAATGCGCCAAGCGTCGCCGATTTACTTTATCGATAAAATCAACAAGCCCTTGCTTGTAATTCAAGGCACCGAAGACGTACGCGTGACCAAAGAGCAGTCACGCAATATGGTAGAAAAAATGCGCCAATTAAATAAACCCGTTGAATATTGGGAGATGGATGGCGTTGGCCACAACTTTGGTGACCTGCAAAACCAGCGGCGACTCACCAGTAAGGTTGATGAATTTCTAGCAACTTGCTTAGGTGGCCGCGGTTAAAACCACGATTAAGTTAAACAAACGAACAGCCATGATTTTGGCTGTTCGTTTGTTTCAGTGTTGTTTGGCCTTCTGGATACTTGCTTGTCTGGGAATTGCTGAATGCTTACAACTCATACGCAAACCAAACGCCTTGCTAGCTGCTTAAGCGTAGCTGGTTTCATTACTGGCGAAGTTTTTTATCGCATATTCAAGACCCATTGAAATAAACACGATAATCAAAAAGATCAATACCCCGCCTCCCGGGCCAGCAAAAATAACCCGATCAGCTAATGCAACCGCGATGAGTCCCATCGCTAAAAATTTTGAGCCCACTAAAATGATGTAAGAGCTCACGGCGCGTTTCAATAATGGCAATACTTTTTGCTTTAACAACTTTTCCGCCATGATGCCTTCGACTTTGATAGAGGCTTGTAAAGTAAAACTAATGATCAAGGCAGCCAGCAGAGCAGCAGCAAAACTGTCAATGTCGACCCAACTAAAAAAGTGATCAAAGCTCAACAAAACTAACAAAAAATACGCCCCACTGATCATGCTTGTCTTAACTATTTTCATCTTTCCCACCTCAGGTGTCTGGTTAACTTGAGCAACATGATATGGCACAGCCACCAATTAAACTTACCATTTGATGCCACAGCGGTGTGTCTCACAGCCGACTGTCTACAGTGCATGTGGGATGATGAAAACTTTGTGAAAACCATTGGCAACAAGTCAATGATGACAAACTCAACCAAGTGATATTTTGATATACTCGGCACATCAACTGATAAACATAATGCTGCGTATATCATGAAGACAAAGGAACAAATACCCTTAATCAAAGCTGATCATGCGATTCCTTTCGTCGATTTATTAGGTCAAATGGATATCGATGTCTACCCCTTCTTGCGTAAAGCAGGGCTGCCCGAAGACATGCTACAAACCCAGCACCAATACATACCCAAATCTGCGTTACAACAGCTTCTGTCCCTACTTGTTGAGAAAATGGGATTAGCGCATTTTTCAGTGTTTACCTGGCGTCTTTGCCGAGATGTGTATATTCCACATTTTATTAGACAGCTAAATAATCCCCAAACAGTAGAAGAAGCGTTAATCCAGGTCATTGAGGCCATTAATGCAGATACAACACAAACCCGGTTAAGCCTTAGGACCGTCCTAGGTAAAACCTGGTTCGTCAGAGAGCGAGGCAAGGCGAATGCAGATTGGTTTATCCTCGCTGAACATTTTTCAGTTATCTTCATTATTGAATTAGTCCGCGCCCTAACAACCGCAAACTGGTCACCAAAAGAAATCGCTTTTCAGTCAAATTTATCACTTGAGCACAGCAAACTGCTTTTACTGAAAAATACGCAACTGTATTCAGCAAGAAGTGTAACCGCTTGCAGTATTGAGCGGCCTATTTTAACTCGCCCTTTGCCCCCTTCATTCACTGCTGCTCAAACGATCAAACAGCCTGCAACCATCAACAATTTTACCGAGTCACTGATACTGGCGCTAACCCCCTACCTAACCATGGGCCGCCTGCCCATTACGCAGGCATCAAATATACTCGATATGAGCGTTCGTAGTTTACAACGTCGTTTGGCAGAAGAAGGCCAAACTTATAGCGCGGTGATGGAACAAGCATTACAACAACAAGCGCTGGCTATGCTCGCAGACCCTTCCATTCCTATCACAAGAATTGCATTATCACTTGGCTATTCCTGTACGGCGCATTTCTCACGTGCATTTAAGAAACAGCATGGCGCAAGCCCACGACAATGGCGGAAGAACATTATCGCCTGATCTCGTGGCACGAAATGGTAAGTTTTATTAGGCTGGCTAACTTACTATTTACCTCGTTGATACTTAAACACCAAACAATTTAACGAGGTAACCCTATGAAAGCTAAATTAATTGCCCTAACGCTTCTATTCGCTCCTATGGCTATGGTTCATGCTGATGGACTTGTTGAAACAGCCGTCAAATTAAAAGTGGCTGACGAGATTATCTCGGATAATCATGACTCAACCACGAAAAAACTGGTTAAATTACATGTCGCTGATGAACTTATGGACAACGATGACTCACTCGTCAAAACCGGGGTGAAAGCAAAAGCCGCCAAACGTGTGGTCAGAAATAAACGTGACTCCTCACTAAAAAAAGCGGTTAAGCTCAAGGTGATTAAACGCATCTAAGGGTTTATGATAGTAGAGCCAAGGAAATAAGAATCTTGGCTCTAGCAATACTAAAACAGTGCCGTTAATTTATTTTCTACAACGGGTGTAATGTTAAAGCCTATCATAAAATCAGGCCGAGTTGATTCTGCTTTTTCTACATAATAATTGGCTTCAATGCCAACTTTCCATGGACGGCCACCTAAAATGCTGGTTTTGGTGATGCTGAAGTTGATTGGGATTTCTGCTTGGTCACTTTCCCAGTCATAAGAAAATGTAGGGGCAGAGCCCATTGTCCATCCCTGATCAAGTAACTCAGTCCAAAATACTTGTGCAGACGTCTTGTTAACCCTTCCATCATCAATTCCTGAGCCAGCAACACCGACTAAGTGATTAGGAAATATACCCACAACGCGCTCAGCACTCACTTTTCCGAATAAAACCTCTGGCCCAATTGCCAGCTGTTTTGCGCTAAATTCATCGCTACCTGTTGGTAACGAAGCTATCATCCCGATGGCAAAAATGGAATTATCAGACCGATTAGGGGCGTAGGCTAAATCAAAAGATATATCCGAAAAACCGCTTTTATCATTTTCTGAAAAGTCGTTATCTATGTATGAAATAGCAGGCCTAAACAATACTTTATCGCCATTTTCCAGCGGAAATGGCAATGAAGGCTGAAATACGGTGGTAAAGTTATCTCCACCACCTTGATAGCCATCGTTATATTGTAGTTTTATATTTAAACTGGCAAAAGCCGTGTTAGGATTGGCTAATTCTTTAGCCACTTCAGCTTGATTCGATTTATTATCGGCACTGGCACTACTGACAAAGACAAAAGCCACTACCCAAGATACTATGGTTAATTTTTTCACCGACATTCCTTTCTTATCGCCATTTTATGCACTGATGACTGATTTTTCATTCAATTATAGCAATCACTCACAATAATGACGCAGATCAATTAACGATCATTTTACGACAGTTAAAGCGCTTACCCACTAAACGCCATAATTCGGGTTATCATGGTAAATGATGATTATAGAACTAATTAACATGTTGAGAGGACAGGATGAAATTGATAAACAAGCTAGTTTTAACTACCGTCATAGCGGGCGTATCTGCAAGTTGTTTTGCTATTTCGGATTCAGCCAAATTAGGAGCCAATGCTGGTGCAATGAGCTACTGCTCTAAACACTTTCCTGATGGCAATGAAACAACTTACAAATTACTAAAATTAAAAACAACAAAGGAATTTGGCGACCTCGATGAAGGAACCAAATTAAAAGCAATGGTGTATAAAAAAGCAGCCGAAGATGGTGATTACCTTGGTGACCCGCTAAATAAGAGCCGTTGTAACAAGTTAAGAAAAATGTTACATGTTAAATATAATTAAGTTGGCTCAATCAAGCTAGAAAACCAAGGAGCCTTGTTATCTGGCTTGATAACCTATCGCCTCAGGTGTCACGGCTCTGCGCCAATCGGCTAAACTAACAATTTACACACCATTTATACTAGTTATATAATTAACTTAATTCATATAACTGATTGAGTAACGTTTAGTTTGCTTACCTTAACTCGACTAGGTCAACTTTCTCCTTTTATTGTACATGCTGAAAAGAGTGGCTTTGAATACAAAAAAGCCCTTAAACAACTAAAGCTTCCCGCAGACATTTTGGACATAGAACACGAATATGTGTTTACTCACCAGCTTTTTTCGTCGGTTCACTACCTCAGTGGATTACAACAAGATGCAAGTTATAGTTTAATGGTTGCGGAAAATTCCGGGCTTGCCATGTACGGCCAGTTCGCCAACGCGATTGGTGAACATTGGTCTTTATTACAAACACTTAACCATTGGGTAAAGGCAGTGAACCATGAATCTGCTAAGGTCGAGATTTATATCGAGTCTTCATTGAATGGTATTTGGCTTTGGCAAAAGCACAGCTTACCTGTTCATGCGCAAGGTTTTGCCGATGTAGAGTTATATGATCTTCAAATGACAGTGAATTTAGTTAACCATTTTACAACTTATCCATGGTTACCTAACTTTGTCAACCTCGCCTCAAAAAGCATGGCGCATTGGCATGCTGCCAAGCATTTTTATGAGGACTGTAATATAACCCACCAGGCAAATAAAACGGGTATCTTTATCCCAAGTGTATTACTAACTAACACCCCTAAGTCAACTATTCCGGCGTATAACCAGCAGTATCATTTAAGCCCAGATTTTCTTGTTCAGTTTCAACAAGTACTAAACGGATTATTACACTTTCAGCGTTTAAATATCCAAACCGTGTCATGGTTAATGTCCGTCAGCGAAAGAACGCTTCAGCGACGGTTAAAACAAAATAACACCTCTTTCAGACAAGAATTATCTAAGGCAAGGTATGACAAAGCCTGTAAATCATTGGCAGAAGGTAAAGAAACCGTCACTGAAATATCTCTAAAACTGGGTTATAGCAATGTTACGCATTTTTGCAGAGCGTTTAAATCACATTCTGGGTACTACCCAAAGTCATTTAAAATCAAAACAAACCAAGCTAATCAAAACCAATAATGCGTTAGCACGGAAATAACCATGAAACCGCCATCTGCCTGCATTACCGTAATAGAAGTTTGGATATTTAATTCCTTTATTGTTCACTCATAATAATCTTCAATTAAGGTGGCTTTCATTTCGTAACCCATGGCAACATTTGCCCCGCCATCAACCAAAAAAACCTCCTCGGTTATCACATTGGCATTAAACTTCCCTTCCACCCAGACTGGGTATTGCACGTTTTGAACTTCAAACCCAGACGGATAATATATTCTCACGATTTGATTAGCGGCAGGCGGTGGCATATGAATGCAAGCCCCCGCAACGGGCACCAATAATAATTCAGTGGCTTCTAAATTTTCATTATATTCAATAGGTACAATAAACCCCGGCATACGCACAAGTTTGCCATTGTAAGCATCGGTAACTGTTTCTGCGTTTTCTTTCATTGCCTGCATGTAGTCTTGACGTAATTGAATAAGCTCACTCGCATTAAGACCTTGTTTTGCTAATTGAGATTCAATGTGTTGCTTTTGTAATCTTGATTCTTCTGAATCCTGATCATTTAAAATAATCACCCCTTGCAACAGTCGCTTTTGATCTTCCGTTAATTCAGGCAATTTAATGGTGACAGGTTTTGCCTCACTATTTAGGTTTGACCAATCCAATGTCAGAGGCGTCTCTGCATAAAGCGGCATAGAAAAAAGCGACAAAAGAAAAGCGGTAATAACGTGTTTCATTCGAACCTCAGAAAAAACCCACCCGAAGGTGGGGGAGCAAAACGGACAACAGAGGGGTTAAAGCGTATTTTTATAGACTTTACCGTCCTTCATTATCACCTTAATCGTATCTAAAGCCACATCACGCGGCTCAGCATCAAACCATTTTTCGTTAGCGCCGATAACGGACAAATCTTCCAATGGGTTACCGTCCACTAAGAGTAAGTCTGCAAATGCGCCCTTTTCCACCACACCTAATGCAGCTTGTGGGTAGGGATCCATAACGCCGGATAATTTAACCAGTTCACCATTCACCGAGGTTAAGCCCTTAAGAGCAAAAAAGTTACCAAATTCTTTACCTGCAAGGTAAATTGTATGGTCAGTTTGCTTAATGCAGGCTTCTAAACCACCCACACAATCTGTGTGATAGCCCCATTTAGGCTGGTACTCATTGACGTTCTTGATATAGTCTTTAAACGCTTTTTGCGCCGATTCAGCTTTTAATTTCGAAACAGGATTGTCATTTATCGCTGGGATAGTGGCTAGGTAAGGTGAAAATGCGGTCATATTGGTTGTGATATAAGCGCCTTTTTCCTTCATTTTTTTAGCGATTTCGCCGTCAAACATAAAGCCATGTTCAATCGACTTCACACCCGCATCTAAATTACGCATGATGGCTTTTTTGCTGTAAGCATGAGACATCACATACGAGCCGTAAGCATCGGCAATTTCCACCGCGGCAGCAATTTCTTCAGCTGACATCGCGTTGAGCTGCCAAGGGTCAAACGATGAAGCCACGCCACCCGAAGACATGATTTTAATCTGTGAGTTACCCTGCTTAAAGTTCAAGCGTGCCGCAGACTTAATTTCTGCAATGCTGTCTGTGTTGACGCTGACATTGCTACGTCCCATGGACGTTTGCATACCGTTAATATGTTGATTTAAGGTAGTAAGGTTTGAAAAATCGGCATGTGATCCGGTTGGCCCAAGAAATGCGCCCGAAGTGTATAAACGTGGCCCTACTAACAGACCCGCATCGATAGTTTTCCGCAGGCCGGTGTTCAAACCACCCGCATCACGCCATGTGGTAAAGCCTGACTGAAAGGCTGCGTTGGCCATCACGGTTGAGCGCGCTGCTAACTCTTCGATTGTGCGGTTATTTTCATGATCATTTAGGGTTCCACCGTTCATAAGTAAATGACCGTGTCCCTCAATTAAACCTGGCATCAAGGTTTTGCCTTTACCATCAATAACCGTTGCGTCACCGGCATCAATCGGGCTGGCTGACACTTCAGAAATCAGATTATCCACCACCAATACATGGTGATTTTTGTACAATTTGTTGTCTTTACCATTAAAGACATCAACATTGGTAAAGAGCGTGCTTGCCGCATTGGCACCAAAAGCCACAGAACAACATGCAGCGAGTAAGCTTAGTTTAATTGGCTGATTTTTCATTTTTCTACCCATATATTGTGATTATATTTCACGGCTCAAACTGACCACTGGGCCCATAGACCGAGCCCAACTTACAACCAAAGACGCAACTTTTTTAACAATACGTATATAGAATATATACATTTCGTAACTTAGCGTTCAGTTTATGTTTATTCAAGACAATAAACTTACCATTTGGTGACAACTCAGCACCAAAGATTGACACGCTTTACCCAGTTTCCTTGCCTCTCATCGGCAAAATATCGCGATTCGCCCCGTAAAATGGGACGGCTTTCCGCCAAACCAGCCCAATTGACTCAGGCCTGAATGCATTGTCTTGTTATATAAATATTCTACCGCGCAAGCCAAATACCAGAGCATTACTCTCTTGCGACAATATAGGATCATGGATCCATTGGAAATCGGGTGTTATTTGAACATGTTCACCAAACTGCATGTTGTAGTAAATCTCCAATGTGGTTTGGCTATCATCTGTACCCCATCCCTCTTTATTGGCTTCACTCCAGTTAAACGCCGCCCCCAAATTATGTTTAGGCGCGCCCAAGCCAAAATAGCCTAAACCGACAGAAATAGATTTCTCATACAGCGCTGCATCACCATCAATGGAAAAGCCTGCGCGAACAAAAGGCATAATTTGAGGAGTAACAAAATAGCTTAAAGAAAAGTTGACGCCTTCGCTGTTTTTGGCGCTATGACGTGTTGATCCATCGTCATTAAAGGTGGCGTCTAAGTGCCAATAAGTAACATGCAGGTTATCGGTATAAATCTGTTGCTGTGAGGCAGTCCAACCCAATTCAACCGTTGTGAAATAGTCGTTGTCATTAAAAAAGCTATCGAACCCATCAAATATTTCATCGCTATCTGAACGTCCGTTAGCGTCTGCCAATCCAGCCACAATATAGTAATTATCCGTTAACATCTGGCCAATCGAAACGGCAAATAAACCATCATCTGGCAATCCCATTGCACCAGCACCTGTTTGGAACACTAGGTTTGAAAAACCAGTCCAAGGGCTAGCCAGCGCATAGGTATCCACGTAGTCGGTCACATCCTGAAACCCAACAATGAAGGACGTCTTGCCATCATTGAGGCGCTGCTTCCAATGAAGATTAGTGATCCTGTCCCCCTGATCGCTAAAGGCTGGCTGGATCATGCCTATATAGCCTAACCCTTCAGCTCCAGCTAAGTCAGCGAGAAATGCATACGATTTGGGAGCATAATCACTATAAGCATGTCGATGCTCAATCTTCCAGACGATCCCCCCCGTATTATTCGAGTTACGTCCAATCAAGTTCCACTGTCCGTAGAAACGCGCAACACCACCGCTGGCGTTAACCGTATTACCTTTACTGCCATTAGCAGAGTTAAACCCGATCCCATTGTAGTCCAATCCAAAAGTCAACCCCTCTTGCGCTAACTGGTTACGCCAACTTTGTGGCTGCTTGTTGTGCTCAGAGAGGGTATTTTCAACAGCATCCGGACCACCAAAATTGGCCGCCGATGAGAAAAAAGGGGCGCCTAAAACAAGCAAACCAATGGCAAAAACCGATCGCCGAGCAGACATATTTAATTCCATTTATTGAGGCCTTTTACTGAAACATTTTCAACTTGTTGCTTGGCTAAATACCTTCTATATCAGTCGAGTCCAAGATCACTTTGTGTGTAAAAAGCGAACTGTTCAGCAAAGCATACATATATTGAGAAACTAGCCATCTGGTAAAGTGAATACAAGTAACTAAACTTACCATTTCATGCCAATCTAGCACTGTTTAGCTTGTGAGCCCTCACCAGAGCAGGCTTTTGCAGGGATTTGACTCATCACTTGGCAAGCCGTTGAATAGGTGGTGACAAAATAGAGACTGGGCTTACTAGGGTCTGCGCTTTGACGCATCAGGCAGTTCGTTGCGCATGAGCTCAAGTAATTGCCCTGTCATCATTACCACCGACATATTGAGCATGGCGCGCTGTTTATCTGCACCCTCGTGTTTCTTATAGGCCAGCTTTTGCAGCTGCGTCTTGGCTTGTTTGATTTGATCTTTTAAATACTTGATTTGCGCTTGAGTGATTTCATCCTGCGCACTTTGCGCTGAGCTATTTTGTGCCGAGCTGTTTTGTTTTGATGATTTGGCTGAGCCCATCAGTACATTGGCCGCCTGCGACAAGGCTTGTTGTTTTTGGTTTTCACTTATCTCATTTTGTTGCTGTGCAAAGCGGGCTTTGGCCTCATCAGACAAGGTTAAACTGTCTGATGTGCTCAGCTTTGCTTTAAGATCCGTACCGCTTGGCACAATATCAGCCTTCGTGCGGGTTTGGCTTGTTGGGCTTAAGGACAACTTTGCCAAATAGTCTTGGTAGGTTAATCGCATTAGCGGCGCTTGTTCTGTTTGGCCCTGTTTTAATTATCGGCCAAGCTAGGAAAATAGTTAACCTTATTTCTGCTTAATGTATGCTTCGCCGAGCTCGCGTCCCACAAGGGCTGATGAGTTAGCTTTATTCATCATCCGCAAGGCGGCGGTAGGTTTCTTTGACGTAACCATCTTGATCACCAAAGCCCAACATTTTTAACGGATAAACGCCTTGCTGAATGAGCATGGCTTGCTCACCCTCACCTTCGACACTTAAGTTAAAGCCGATGGATTTGCCTTCATAGTTGGGATAGCTACACACCTCGATGTCTTCTATATATTGGTTACCTTCTAAACGATAACGTCCGGCGCCAAAGTCTAAGGTTTTGCTGGCAGCTAAACGTTCCTCGTCATTGATAGCTGGACTAAAGGGCACACGATCATGGGTTTTGGAATGAAAATAAAACCGGCCACAGGGCGTTAAATGCTTAACCATGGTGCGCTTGGCATCAAATGTGTTACTGACTTGGCCAGCTACGGTTAACTCGGCGGCCACCAGCTGCCAGCGGCCGGTGATTTGTTTGGCTGTTAACATAGTGCATGTCCTTATTTCGTTATTCCCCTGCAAGAACACTATCATGCTCATCCCCAGATATAATCTGCAACCTGTTTTATCCTCACAAAGCACAAGATGTGATCTCGAGTTGCTGTTACGTTGGGACTGTCCAAAGATGCTTCCCCCTTCACCGTCCCCATCGACAGGCTTGATGCTATTTCACTTGCAGCCAAGCCATCATTTAGCGTAGTTTGCTAGGTTGAATCCATCTCACACTGCAGCAGGTATCACTATGTCAAAACCAGTTTACCAGATAGATCAACCATTGAACTTACCAAAACCTGCGCAAATCATCACCTTACCAAGTTACATGGACAGCCATGCCCATCAATACATGCAGTTGGTTATCGGTCTTAAGGGCCAAGCTGAATTTGAAGTGTCAGGCAAAGCTAACGTATTAGGACCGGGACAAGGCTGTTTGGTATCGGCCATGTCACCCCACGCGTTTGGCGCTTTGGTCAGTCAGTCGGATATTTTGGTGCTGAACCTAGCTGACACCGCACAATTGTCGCCCGCTATTGTCAGTGTGCTTGAACACTTTGATAAGCCCTCGCCCTATTTTCAACTGGATCACGCCATCCAACATTTGATTAAACTCTTAGTGAACGAAATGCGCGTCAGCCCAGATGATTTAGTGTTGTCCCGTGCTTGCCAAGACACGATTGTCGCTTTATTGCAGCGCCATGTGGTTAATAATGAACAACGAGTTCGCCCAAATGCCAAGCTATCGACCAACAGCCGCTTTGATATGGGGGTAATTGATAGGTATATCGAGCAGCACATCGCTAATAAAATATCCATGGGCCAGTTAGCGGCCAGTGTCTATCTGGCGCAAAGTCAATTCTATTCGTTATTCAAACAACAGATGGGCGTCACTCCTCACCAATATGTATTATCCAAGCGCATCGATTTAGCCCAAAAATTAATTCAACAAGGTGGCTTTAACTTAAGTCAAGTGGCCGAATTAACGGGTTTTTCTAATCAAAGCACCTTTACTCATACCTTTAGCCGCACCTTAGGGTTATCCCCTTCGCGCTACAAAAAGCAAATCGGATCTGCATAATGTGAACCAAGCACTATATTGTGTTACCAATTTCGCTATGATCATGTTTAAAGTTTGTTAACAATCGGAGTATTCAGCAAAATACTCGGAATTTTTCACAAGTATTCTAAACCCAGCCAAAATAGACTGTGGCCATAGTGAAAGCTTTGATATCAAGAAGCCTGTTTAAGGACAACACATGTTTACAGCAACCGACGTGTTAACAACACCCTTCATTGAGCAACCCCTAGATAAGTTGTGGGATCACATCTCCCCTCTATACATGGTGGACGAGTCTCAATGGCTAAAACAACTGCTTCCTCTTGCGACGCCTACGGCGCAAGAAAAGACCAAAATCAGTGAAAAAACCGCCCATTTAATTGAAGCGATCCGCGCCGATAAAAAAGCGATCCAGTTAATTGATGCGCTGCTACTGGAATACAGCCTAGACACCCAAGAAGGCATTTTATTAATGTGCCTTGCCGAAGCCCTGCTTCGCATTCCCGATGCGGCCACGGCCGATGCGCTTATTCGCGACAAATTATCGGTGGCCGATTGGCAAGCCCATTTAAAAAATTCGGATTCGGCATTTGTTAATGCATCAACCTGGGGCCTGTTGATAACAGGTAAGGTTATCGGCCTAAAATCAGACAAAACCATCAGCGACAGTCCAACTCAAGCCTTGTCTCGCTTAGTGAACAAGCTATCAGAGCCGGTGATCCGTAAAGCCATGCACCAAGCCATGAAAATCATGGGACATCAATTTGTGCTTGGGCGAAATATCCAAGAGGCGCAACAAAAAGGTCGCCCCATGCGCGATATAGGCTTCACCTATTCATTTGATATGCTTGGCGAAGCCGCGCTCACTCAAGGGGATGCCAATAAATATTTAACGGATTATCTCAACGCCATTGAAGCCGTGGGCAAAGAGCAGTACGGCAACAATACCAGCCCAGCGCCTTCTATTTCGATCAAGCTTTCAGCCCTGCACCCTCGCTATGAGGTCACCAATAAAGGGCGCGTAATGAGCGAGCTGTATGACAACGTTTGTCAATTAATTCGACGCGCCCGTGCGCTCGATGTTGCCATTACCATCGACGCCGAAGAAGCCGATCGCCTTGAGCTTTCTTTACAACTGTTTGCCAAGCTGTATCAAAGCGATATCGCCAAGGGCTGGGGCAAAGTTGGGTTAGTGATCCAGGCCTATTCTAAACGCGCGTTGGCGGTGCTGGTTTGGCTTAATCGCCTCGCCCAATTACAGGGCGATCTGATCCCAGTTCGCTTAGTGAAAGGCGCGTATTGGGACAGTGAGATCAAATGGTCACAACAAGCCGGTTATGCCAACTACCCGGTTTACACCCGCAAAGAAGCCACCGATGTGGCCTATTTGGCTTGCGCTCGTTTTTTACTCAGTGACGGTGTGCGCGGCCATCTATTTCCCCAGTTTGCTAGCCATAACGCACAAACCGTGACCGCCATCGCCGTGATGGCCAAACACAAAGATTATGAATTTCAACGCTTACACGGCATGGGCGAATCCCTTTATTACCATGTGATGGCCACTCATCAACAAAGTGTGCGTATTTACGCGCCCGTTGGTAGTCACAAAGATCTGTTGCCCTATTTAGTGCGTCGATTATTGGAAAACGGCGCCAATAGCTCGTTCGTGCATCGTTTAGTGGATGCGCGTTGCCCCGTTGCAGAGCTCACCGCGCACCCCGTTGATACCTTACTCAGCCATGAGCACATGAATAATGTGAATATTCCCCTACCGCCGCACATTTTTGCCACACGTAAAAACGCTCATGGCGTTAACATTGATATCCATAGCGAAGCCGAGCCGTTTGAGCAGCAAGTGAATGGATTTATGACCAAGCAGTGGCAAGCAGGCTCCATCATTGATGGGCATCACTGTTTTGAGGATGCCAGTGAGCGCACTATCAAGATCACCCCGCCTTATGATCGCCGCATCAATGTCGGTTCAGTCACCTTTGCCACGCCATCTCAAGTCAAGCAAGCCATTGAAGTCGCACAACAGGCTTATGCCGACTGGCAGCAAATGCCTGTTGCCCTTCGCGCCAACAAGCTAGAGCAACTTGCCTATTTACTGGAAGAGCACATGGCAGAGCTGGTCGCCTTGTGTCACCAAGAAGCGGGGAAAACCATTCACGACAGCATAGACGAAGTACGTGAAGCGGTGGATTTTTGTCGCTATTACGCCAAACAAGCCCAACAGTTAGGGCCGCAGCCCGTTTCAGGCTTTGATGGCAAAACCCGCACCTTAACGCGTCAAGGTCGCGGCGTGTTTGTGTGCATTAGTCCGTGGAACTTCCCGCTGGCTATTTTTCTTGGCCAAATTAGCGCCGCCTTGGTTACGGGTAATACCGTGGTGGCTAAGCCCGCCGAGCAAACCAGTTTGATCGCGGCTCGCGCCGTTGAGTTAATGCACTTAGCAGGCTTTCCCATTGGCGTTATTCAATTGATATTGGGCCGCGGTGCCGACATTGGTCAAGCCTTAACCAGCAACAGTGCTATCGCGGGCGTAGCCTTTACCGGCTCCACGCCGACTGCCAAATTAATTCAGCAAACCTTAGCTGAGCGTGACTGCGCACCGGCGGTGTTTATTGCTGAAACCGGTGGTCAAAATGCCATGATAGTGGACAGCACCGCCTTGCCCGAGCAAGTGGTTCGCGATGTGATGCGCTCTGCCTTTGCCTCTGCAGGTCAGCGCTGCTCTGCCCTTCGGATTTTGTATGTGCAACAAGATATTAGCGAGCGAGTGATCGAGCTTATCAAAGGCGCCATGGCGGAGCTGGAAGTGGGTCTACCCTATTTACACAGTACCGATGTTGGCCCCGTGATTGATGGCAACGCCAAGGCTAAGTTACTTAAACATATTGAAGATATGCAAACCACGCAGCGCACCATCGCCAAATTAAGTTTGGATGAAGCCTGTCAGCACGGTGACTTTGTGCCGCCGTGTGCGTTTGAAATCGAGCACATCAACACCTTAACCCAAGAGCATTTTGGCCCTATCTTGCACTTGATCCGTTTTCAAGCCGATCAACTGCCACAAGTAATAGAGCAAATTAATCAAACAGGCTATGGCCTGACCATGGGTATTCATAGCCGCAATGAAACCAGCTATCGCTGGCTAGAGCAACACGCTCGGGTGGGCAACTGTTATATCAACCGAGATCAAGTCGGTGCCGTGGTAGGCGTGCAGCCCTTTGGCGGGCAAGGATTGTCGGGCACAGGCCCCAAAGCCGGTGGTCCGCACTATCTATATCGTTTTACCACATGCGAGTTTGCCACTTTGGCAAGCGCGTCAAATACCACCAGCGCATAGGAGCGAATAATGAATCAAGTGACTGTTTTTGCCGATGCGCAACAAGCGTGGCCGAGCTGGAATTTAGCGGGGTTTAGCGCTAGACAACCTAAGCTGTTAGCCTTTCATCAAGGCCTAAAGAAGCAGCAATATGAGCTAGCGGAAGTGTGTTTGTATCAGCTAGAGCAAAGCGCTGCTGTCGTCGCCAAGCCTCAGCCATTGGTGGGGCCCACCGGTGAATCCAATGAGCTTTATACCGCTGCGCGCGGGGTTGCGCTGTTTGTGGTCGATCCTAGCTCCAGCACCCTAGCCAGCCAACAATCTTTGATTGGCATGCTAACCGCCGCTCTAGCCGCTGGGAATAGCGCCATTATTTGCAGCGATGACTTAGCTCTTAATCAAGTGCTGGTTAGCGCAATTAAGCAAGCAGAGCTACCCTTGCACCTAGTGCAAATCGCCGCATTTGATGATTATGCTTGCCATCTAGCATGGGATATTCGCAGCTTAACTATGATTGGCTCGCCGATTTTGGTGCAAAAAATCAATCGTCAACTGGCGGCTAAAGCTGGGCCTATAGTGCATCTTATTGCTGAAACCGAGCCCGTTGCCTTACATCAAGTCAATGATCCTATGCTTGTTTTAAACTACATCACCGAACGTACACGCACAATTAATATCACCGCCGTCGGCGGTAATGCACATTTGTTGGCTTTGGGCAACGATGCCCATCGCTAACATAACAAATTAACAAGATGCATTTAGGACGCGAGCACCCGCTCGCGTTCAAAACCTGCCCATTGGCAGGAGGGGAAAATAAAACTATAAGGATAAACTATGTTAGAACACAGCTTTGCAATCAGTGCGACCTTTATCGCCTATTTGATCATGATGCTCGCCATCGGCGTGGTGGCCTATAAACGCACTGTCAACTCCAGTGATTACTTCTTAGGAGGCCGTAGCCTAGGCCCTTGGCCTGCCGCTTTATCGGCTGGCGCTTCGGATATGAGTGGCTGGTTGCTATTGGGTTTGCCGGGTTACGCTTATGCCGCTGGGATAGAATCATTTTGGTTAGCAGGCGGCCTATTACTAGGTACTTGGGCCAACTGGCTCCTGTGTGCCAAACGCCTGCGCACTTACAGTATCACCACAGATTCTTTGACTATACCTGAATACTTATCGCGTCGCTTTAAAGACAATTCTAAACTCATTCAAACCATCTCAGCCTTTTTTATCTTGCTGTTTTTCTTGTTTTATACCAGCTCCGGCTTAGTCGCTGGCGGTAAATTATTTGAAACTGTATTTGGCCTTAATTACACCACTGCCGTGATTTTAGGCACAGTATGTGTGGTGTCTTATACCCTATTTGGTGGCTTTTTGGCGGTGTCTTGGACCGACCTAGTGCAAGGTTTGTTGATGTCGGCGGCCCTTTTGATCGTACCCATCGCGGCCATGAACGGCGGCTTTGGCCAACTGAGTGCTGACCTCTCAGCCATTAACCCAGAGCTGTTAACCTTATGGAATGACGCTAAAGGTGAGCCATTAACGGCCATTGCTATTATTTCATTGGCGGCTTGGGGTCTGGGCTATTTCGGCCAGCCACATATTTTGGCTCGTTTTAAAGCCACCCGTAGCAATAAAGATTTAACCACGGCAAGACGCATCGCCGTGACTTGGTCTGCGCTGTCTATGGCGGGCGCGATCTTAGTCGGCCTAGTAGGTTTGGTTTATGTGAACAATGGCAGTGTTGAACTGGCTGATGGCGAGAAGATCTTTATGATTTTGGTCAATGCCGTGTTTCATCCTGTGATTGCCGGTATCTTGTTGGCCGCGATTTTAGCAGCCATCATGAGCACCGCTGATTCACAATTGCTCGTGTCTTCTTCGGCCCTTGCGGAAGATTTCTACAAGCAAGTGATAAAACAAGATGCAAGCTCAGAAGATATCGTGCGTATGGGTCGTTTCGCCGTGATCGGTATTTCAATCATTGCTCTGCTTCTGGCCTTATCGCCCGATAGCTCGGTATTAGGCCTAGTGTCATATGCGTGGGCAGGTTTTGGCGCGGCATTTGGCCCTGCCATTGTGCTTAGCCTTTACTGGAGCCGCATGACTTGGCAAGGAGCCCTAGCGGGTATTGTTGTTGGCGGTGTAACTATCGTGGTGTGGAAGCAGTTTAGTGGCGGCCTATTTGATGTTTATGAAATCGTCCCAGGCATCATACTTTCGACCATCGCAATTGTGGCAGCCAGTCTTGCTAGCCCGATGCCGGCGCAAGATGTGGCGGAGCAACACGCTGAGTTTGAGAACAATCTTACTAACCTAGACTAAGTTGAACGCCATGGATAAACCGCATTGGTTTATCCATGGTTTAGTTATCCCTTAGCTCCCCAGTTTCAAGCCAATAATACCTATCAGGATAAACAGTAAACTCACTAGCTTTGCTGTGGTAATGGGTTCATTAAATAGATAAAAACCGGCAACAGCACTACCAATCACGCCTATCCCCACCCAAATGCCATAAGCCACACTCAAGGGTAACGATTTAAGCGCAAGTGCCAGCAGCAATAAGCTGACGCCACAGCCAAATACGGTAACAAGAGATATCCAAGGATGGCTAAAGCCATTTGATAATTTCAAGCCAACCGCCCAAGCTATTTCACTTAGGCCAGCCAGCAGTAATATGAACCAAGTCATTACATTAACTCCATTTTTGGGGTCGTCCCCGACAAAAAATAGAGCGGTAAGGTCGTCCTTACTTCTTGGTACAAGCCCGGATCACTAAGGAATTCAGAAATCAGGCCACTTTGTAGCGACTGCGAATGGTAAAAGCTTAACAAACGCAGCGCTAGTTAGGGAAACTCCCTATAGCGTAATTTCTATAACTTTCGTTCGCATTCATCCGATAAATATTGCTAAGCTACTGATTATTTAATATTGCCTACGAACCATGAATCTTAATCTCGCCCTGCTTATCGCCATGCAAATTTTGTTTATGGTAGGCAATATGATGTTTGTTACCCTCGCCCCTGTGCTCGGAAATCAGCTGGCAGGGACCATGAGCTTGGCCACCTTACCGATGGCGGTCAGTATGCTCAGCATGTTAGTTAGCTCGTTTCCCCTTAGCATGGCGATGGGACGATTTGGCCGTAAACCCTTGTTTGCCTCTGGCTTGATAGCAAACTGTTTGGCGGGCTGTGGGTTTTATCTGGCACTGCGATGGGCCAGCTTTGAGCTGTTTATCCTCGCCAGTGTGGGCTTTGGTTTTGCCATCAGTTGCGCCAATTTTTATCGCTTTAGTGCCATGGAGTTGGTGGCCCCCGCGCAGCGCCCACTGGCAATTTCAGGGATTATGGCCGCAGGTGTGGTGGCGGCCTTTATTGGCCCTAATTTAGGGGCGCTCACCAAAGACATCTGGCTCAGTCCTTCCTTTTCCACTTCGGTGTTGCTCTATATTCCCCTGACAGTGTTGAGCTTACTGTTACTGATGAACATTCGTTTTCCGGCTCCTGCATCTATATCCAACGCTGCATCGACTAAATTACCGATTAATCAAATATGGCGCCCAATATTTACCGCTGCGGTTGCCTTTGCGGTGATGGTGATGGTGATGACCGCCACGCCGCTGCACATGTTTGCCTGTGGTTTTGAGTTTTCCGACTCGGCTTGGGTGATCCAATGGCATGTACTGGGCATGTTTGCGCCTTCATTTTTTGTCAGTCAGCTAGTAAAGCGCATTGGCTTAAAAGGCTTGATGAGCGCTGGCGCAGTAATACTGATTGCCTCGGCTTTACTTAACTTAAACGTGAGCAGTAAAACCGGTTTGACCTTGGGCTTGGTGCTGTTAGGAGTGGGTTGGAATTTTCTATTTGTCGGGGCAAGCCAATGGCTGATGGCGCTATGTGAAAATCAAAACAGCGCCAAGATCCAAGGTGTTAATGAGGTGTGCGTTTTTGGTTTGGCGACCCTTGCCACCTTGAGTTCAGGTTGGCTGCTCGACACCTTTGGCTGGGAAACCCTTAATATCACCGTATTGCCTCTCCTACTTTTGCTACTTGGTTTGTTGCTGACCGTAAAGCCTAAACACTTGACTGCGGTTAGCTAGTTTTCTTGTTCATAAATCCACCCTTGCTTGATGCAGCTATACTCAAGTTAATACCAAGGGAGGTAAAAAATGAGCAACGCAAACCAAGAGAGTACACATGGTATCGCCATTGGCATTGAGCGTGTGGGCGAGCAAGTGTTTATTGCCATTCGCGCCGTCGGTAAACTTAGCCATCAAGACTACGAAGTGATGACGCCGATGTTTGAAGCCGCCCTGAAGGAAGTGCCTTATGCCAAGGTGGATGTACTCGCCGATCTCACTGAGTTTCACGGTTGGGAGCTGCGCGCAGCATGGGATGACTTTAAGCTCGGCCTAAAACACGGCGCGCAATTTAATAAAATTGCCTTGGTTGGCCACCAGCAGTGGCAGTCCGTCGCCGCCAGCGTCGGCTCTTGGTTTGTAGACGGTGAAATCAAAGCCTTTGACGACCACCAGCAAGCCTTGGTTTGGCTGAGTCAATAGAGCGAGTCGGCGCCAAACGGCAGCTGGGCAATCACATCACTGGCTAATACGATACGTTGGCGTTTGGCAAGTTCATGGCCAATGCGGGCATGCCAGTTTACGCCCGTGATCGCACTGTTAAAGCCATCTAGCCCCTGCGCCATTAACGCTGCAATGATCCCCGCTAAACAATCGCCCATGCCCGGTGTCGCCATTGCTGGGCTGCCAGAGTGACAAAACACCAAATGTTGCCCCGTTTGGCGCACATCACAAACCAAACTGCCCGCCCCTTTTAGCACTACGCACGTTTTATATTGCTCACTTAAGGCTTGTACTGCTGCAATGCGATCTTGTTGCACCTTAGCAATCGGCCAAGCTAATAGCGCCGCGGCTTCACCTTCGTGGGGGGTCAACACCCACCCCGTGGCAACTTGCCCAGAGGTTGCCAACCAACGCAGCCCATCGGCGTCTAATACGCCATAATTGGCCAACTGCTGCGATGAGTCAGCGTTTGTTGCCTCTAATAACTTTGCAAGTATGTCTAAACCTTGGCCATCTTGCCCTAACCCCGGCCCTATTACCCATTTAACCTTGTCAGTTAAGGGTTGCTTGGCCGTTTCACCGATTGGCTTTAACATAATTTCTGGCGCTAAGCTTAATGCACTGGCATAAAACATCTGATCACAGGCCAGCCAGACCTTACCCGCACCGCTGTTTAAGGCAGCATGTGCAGCAATGAGCGCTGCGCCCATCATATGAGGTTGCCCGCCAACGACATTCACGCCGCCGTGCTCAGATTTATAAGTATTGCCCGTGCGCCTTGGCAAACACACATCTACCTGATAGCGCCATGTAGATCCCGTTGACACCGTCAAGGTATCAAGGGATAGCAGGCCACAATGCGCTGGCCCCATCGCGGTCAGCGTGCCTGCTTTTAACGCAATAAAACTATGGGTGGCTTTGGCATTAACGGCAACGGGCATGGCCAAGCCGGTATCGGCATTTAAACCACTGGGCACATCCACTGCAACAATCTCTGTGTCTAGCTGATTAAGCCATAAAATCACTTGTTGCGCTGGCTCTGACAATACTCTGTTCAACCCACTGCCAAATAGCGCATCGATAGTAATAGGGAAATGTGCGCTCTGGGGTAACTCATCAAACGAGCCAAGCACTTGTCCGCCACTGGCTACAAAGAATTGATACGCACGCTCGGCATCTATACCCGATTTAGGCAAACCGAGCGGTGCCACAAGCGTCACCTTAACCTTAGCTTGGCGCAGCAGCGCACCAATGTAATAGCCATCGCCGCCATTATTGCCTTGGCCCGCTACCACCAGCACAGTTTGACCTTGCAGTTTTGACATGAACTTAGCCACAAAACTGTGCGCCGCTTTCACCATCAAGGGCCAAGTGTCACCTTGGTTTGCTTTCGCCCATGCCTGCTCGGCCTGTTTTACCTGCTCTGACGTCAAAACTGGGAGCATACTTGTCTGTTTATTCATAGGTAACATCACGTTAAGAAATTGTAGCTGCACTAACTATACTAGAAAAAACTATGCTAACGTTCGACTTATCACGCGCTATTGAGTAAAACCCGATGCTAAAAACTGTTCGTTTCCCTCTGATTATTGCTGTCATCTTAGTGGCTATCGCTAGCCTAGCAGGATGCTCCGACACCAAAACCGTCCAGCTAAGCCGAGACAGTGTGATATTGGCCTTTGGTGACAGCTTAACCCAAGGCGTTGGTGCGCCGGCTGAGCAAAGCTATCCCGCCCATTTAGCACGAGCGCTAGGTGTTAATGTTATTAATGCGGGAAATTCCGGTGAAACCAGCGCGCAGGGTTTGACTAGAATTAAAGCGTTACTTGAACAGTACAGCCCGGATTTAGTGATCATTTGCTACGGCGGTAACGACTTATTGCGCCGATTGCCAGTCAATCAATTAGCCAATAATTTGGAGCAGATGATCCAACTCAGTCAAGCACATGGCGCTCAAGTGTTATTGGTTGGCGTACCTAAACCTGCGATATTTTTAGACCCCGTTCCTGTTTATAGCGATTTAGCCAAGCGTTATCAGCTCGCTGCCGAGCTGGATATTTTAAGTGATTTGCTTGACGACAAAGGCATGAAATCCGATACGATTCATTTAAATAGCAAAGGCTACCAAGCCTTTGCAAAGGCTTTGGCAGCACATATAGACATCACCCCTAACTAAGTCATAACAGATAAAAGCTTAATATATAGCGGCATGGCTAATTCTTTTGCTGCACCTGTTGTAGATGCGCTAAGATCCCTTGGTGATATTGGCCGCTTAATTCCACTGATTTAGCCGTGTTTTCCATCGCCGTGGCTAACTTATTAAATTGCTCTGTAGTATCCACCAATAACTGTCTACTCGGTTGTAATACTGTGTAATAGACTGCAATCAGTACAAGAACCAGTACCACTAACAATGCAACTAAGACTAGAATCACCACCCATTTAATGTCGTTGAGTAGTGTTTGGCTGCTCTCCACCACAGGTTGACTGGCTTGCTCGATCACTTGGGGGATCTGTTGCACTGTGGTGTTTAAGGTTGAGCTTAACTGCGCCACTTGCTCTGCCATCTTTTGAATTTGCTGTTGCTCAGCGTCGGTTAAGTGCTCACCTTGGCTTAATTGCGTAATCGACTCAGACAAAACAATGAGCGCATCGGAGGCTTTCACCGCGGGGGCTTCTAACCCCGTTAAATCAACGCCAACATTAATGGTCACTAAACTTTGAGAGCTTACTTCCTCGGTAGTCTCAGCCGTTACCATTTGAGACCAGCTTGTCAATAATACCCCTATAACAGCCCAAACGTTGATTCCTGACTTCATGATAAATCCTTGTTTAAAAATTCATTAATAATATAGAGATAAAGCTAAACAATACCAAGACTTAACCAAAGCTTAAGGCCGTCAGCGTTACTAAATCACGATTTTTGTAAGCAAACGACTAAGTTGAAAATCAATCACACTCGACAAAAATTGATCTAGCGCAAAGGCGTGATGTGCTGTTTTGGCCTAAAACTAACCATAAGTAAGCTGTAACTTGAGGTGAAGTATGACGTTATTACCTAACTGCTATACCGACATGTGTGTCAACGGAAAATGGTTTCATTACGATCACGGTGAATCAGAGGTCTATATGCTCAATGCCGGCAGCCCGATTACCTTTAAGATAAACGCTGTCCCCAACACGGAAGAAGAATTAGAGCACGCGCTACGCCAGCTTGGTGAACAGCTCTAACAAACTCAAGAGATTCATCTAGTCGCTCAATATCACAACTAAGAAAAGGGGGTGATATTGAGCTCACAACGAGTATGTTCCCCTACTTTTCAACCTTAACGGCTAACACACCCATCAGAATTAGCAGAAACAGCACTATCAGTAACGTTGGCCAAATGCCCATGGTATTACTTCCAATTGATGTAACTGGATTAAGCTTAGTTGAGGAGGAGATTTTCCGCATTTGCGGCTGGTTTAAAGTGTAGCGGAACACCAGTCCAACAATATGTGTTTGTTGGCCATTTTCACACTGATAATACTCCGCACCACATAACAGTATTACAAACAACCAGTTGGTTAATAAAGAAACCGGCTAGAACCCCTAGCAACCCCATTGTAAAAGCCACCAAAACACCTTCGATGCTTCTTGACGTGGTTTAATTGATACGACTAACCCAGTTAAGACATAATTGATTTAACTGGAGATTGAAATGACAACACGTAAAACCTATTCAAAAGAATTCAAACTTGATGCCATTGCACTGGTACGAGAGC
>NZ_JAIMJB010000029.1 GCF_021295345.1 Motilimonas eburnea | reverse complement strand
ATGGACGAAGGTCTACGTTTCGCAATCCGCGAAGGTGGCCGTACAGTTGGTGCTGGTGTTGTATCTTCAATCATCGAATAAGTTCGATTGAGTTGAAAGATTAAAAAGGTCGCTTCGGCGGCCTTTTTTATTGCCTGTTGTTTAACGAGCCCTATCCATACCGAACACAATCGCAAATTGGGCCACTTAGCCAAAAGGTTGGAAAATAATGAAGGTTAACGCACGAGGCGCTAACCTTAGGGAAGGGAGCGGGGGTTATTGTTCCCCATTCGCTGCTGCCGCTTCAGCCGCTGCTTTCTTTTTTGCCTTTTGATACATATCTTGCTTGTAACGGTCTATGCCTTGAGCATGGCGGTGGCGGTAGTAACCCGCATTAACATAATCTTTGCAGACATCATTTGGCGGTAATCCAGCTTTACCTAATTTAAAGCCTTCTTCACCATGGCATACTTGGCTGTAAGTCAAATCATAACTGAAGTCATACACCGCTTTAGCGGCTTCTTCATCGTATTCCTCACAGTTGGCATAATCTATCGATAAGTTTTGATAACGTTCAATTCCCGCTTTGGCATCTGCCGCCGCAACCGTTTGAATGGCACTTTCATTACATTGGTTTTCGGCATAGGCTGAGATGGACAAGCTACTACATAAAACAACAGCGAAAAGACGCACAATAAGCTCCCTGCTTAAATAAACTTCAGGTTAATCTAGCAGGATAGAGGATCACTGAAAAGTGCCCGGATCTAAAAATGTGGATTAGTACGCCAGTGATAATTTGATGCGACTTGGGCGAGCGTTTGATGTGCTAAAAAAGCGAAGGGGTAATCACGGGCCTTGGGGAAGTCCTCGGGGATACCCTCAGTTAACCCTTGTGCGCGGTTAATAAGGGAGGCACAAGGGAGCGATGGAGGGTTAAGATGACAACTCGCAGCTATTCCGTTTCGTACTCGTCAATATCAATGCCTTTTTCCAGCATGATTTTCTTTACTTGCTCTGGCAGGCCATCATTTTGATCTTTTCGCAAGTCGTTATCTTCAGGCAAGGGTTGACCGGTGTAAGCATGTAAAAATGCCTCACAAAGTAGCTCACTATTGGTTGCATGGCGTAAGTTATTGACTTGGCGACGGGTGCGTTCGTCGGTCAGGATCTTGAGGACTTTCAGAGGTATTGAAACAGTGATCTTTTTAACTTGTTCGCTTTTTTTGCCATGTTCAGCGTAGGGGCTGATGTATTCACCGTTCCATTTAGACGTCATGTTGTTATTACCCTTATCAAATATCGGGGTTATTCTAACCCCATGTGCCAAGCGAGGCAATCCATCGGTAAAGATGCTTAGATGGCTAGATCCGAGTTTCTGGTTTATCGCTGAAATATCGCCTATTTATCATTGATTAATTGTTGTCCTTAGCAGCACTCAGGTAGACTAATGCATGAATAAATCAAGATAAAGCCGTTTAGACGTCCAGAAGTGTTGACGTCTTACTCTTGCTGGCTTAAAGTTGCCAGTGATATTTATAATGGAGTACTTACATCATGGCGCAGTATAAACAGGCCACCCAAGCCGTTCGCACCGGCATTGAATCCGACACCCAACATGGCTCGGTTGTACCGCCGATTTACTTAAGTACCAACTACACCTTCGAAGGCTATAACCAAATCCGTGGTTTTGATTACAGTCGCTCGGGCAACCCCACGCGCGCCATACTGGGTGATGCCATTGCCAAGTTAGAAAACGGCAGCACCGGCATTATTACTTGTTCGGGGATGGCGGCCGTTAACCTTATTACCGCCTTATTAAGCCCTGGTGATCTGCTCGTTGCACCGCACGATTGTTACGGTGGCAGCTATCGTTTATTTGATTGTTGTGCCAAGAAAAACGCCTTTGATGTCAGCTTTATCGATCAAGGCGATGAGGCTCAGATGGCTGCCGCCATCGCGAGACAGCCAAAAATTGTTTGGTTAGAAACGCCAAGCAACCCGTTATTACGCGTGGTGGATATTGAGAAAATCTGCCAACAAGCCAAAGCCGTCGGCGCGTTAGTCGTGGTGGATAACACCTTCCTCTCGCCGGCATTGCAGCAGCCCCTAGAGTTAGGGGCTGATATTGTTATCCACTCAACCACCAAATACATTAATGGTCATTCCGATGTGGTGGCTGGCGCGGTAGTGACCAAAGATCCAGAGTTGGGTGAGAATTTAGCTTGGTGGGCAAACTGTTTGGGCTTAACCGGCTCGGCGTTTGATTCTTATCTGACTCTGCGCGGCATTCGCACCCTAGGGGCGCGGATCCGTAATCACCAAGAAAACACCAACGCCATCCTAGCCTATTTGCAAACCCAGCCTTTAGTGAGCAAGATTTATCATCCCAGCTTACCTGACCATCCCGGTCATGACATAGCAAAACGCCAACAAAAGGATTTTGGCTCTATGTTTAGCTTTGATCTTGATGCAGACGAGGATGGCTTGCGGATCTTTTTTGATAACCTTGCCTTATTCTCACTGGCTGAGTCTTTGGGTGGGGTCGAAAGCCTTGTCGCACATCCCGCTACCATGACTCACCGAGCCATGAGTGACGAAGCCCAAGCTGAGGCAGGTATATTTAATACGCTTATTCGTTTATCCGTTGGCCTAGAAGATGCTGACGACTTAATCGCCGATTTAGACAAGGCCTTTAAGGCCATGGCGCAGGAGAAGTAAAGGTGAAACAAACAAGACATGTGCACAAATTTGGCGGCAGCAGCTTAGCCGATCCCAACTGTTTTCGTCGCGTCGCGAATATTATCGACAAGTACTCCACCAGCACGGATCTTATCGTGGTCTCTGCTGCAGGCAAGACCACCAACCGCTTGATTGAAATCACCGAGTACGCTAAAGACGGCGACAATGCGGCAGCGGTTTCTCTTGCATCTTTATCGGATTTTCAGCGTAACCTTGTCACCGAATTACTCGAAGGTGAATGGCAAAGTGAAGCGCTAGCGGCGTTAGATAAGGATTTAACCCGCCTTGCCTTGATCCTTGAAAATAAACTCGACCGCTTCCAAAGCAATGAAATCCTGAGCTTTGGTGAAGTTTGGTCTGCCCGCTTATTAGCCACCTACCTACAGCAAATTGGCATGCAAGCCAGCTGGTTAGATTCGCGCACCTATTTAAGCGCTGAATTTGGTGTGCAACCCGTGGTTGATGTTGCGCTATCGCGTGAAAAATTAACCCAGCAATTACTTGGCCGTGAGCAGCACCGCGTGGTGATCACCGGCTTCTTTGCGGCGGACAGTGAAGGCCATACCGTCACCTTAGGCCGTAACGGTAGCGACTATTCAGCGACCGTGACCGGCGCCATTGCCAATGCCGTTTCTACCACCATTTGGAGTGACGTCGCAGGCGTGTTTAGCGCTGACCCTCGCAAGGTTAAAAATGCCAAGTTAATGGAGCGTTTATCATTAGATGAGGCCGCCGAACTCTCGCGTCTAGGCTCACCAGTGCTCCATGCGCGCACCCTACTACCTGTGATTGAAAGCTCGCAGCGTCTAAGCCTGCGCTCAAGTTACGCACCAGACGAAGGCTCAACCCAAATTGTGCGTCGCCAACATAAACTCGGTGCGGCAAAAATTGTGACCGGCCTCGAGCAAGCCTGTATCATCGAAGTAGAGCTCGAGTCAGAATATGATCTTGGTGAGCTAAAAGCCGAATTACATCAAGCCCTCAGAGCCAAGTTTGTGGCGCCACTGGTGGAGCATATCGACAAAAAGAAAAACCTACTGCGTTTGGTTTACACCCCAGAAGTGGCTGATTCCGCATTTGAAGTGGCTAAAGCCTTTGCTAACAGCCGACAATACCTAAAAAGCGTTGAGCTGCATTCAGGCTACAGCATGGTTGGCTTAGTGGGTAATGGCGTGAGTGATAATGCCGAGCAGTGTTACCGCTTCTATCGTGCTCTTTCAACTCAGCCATTAGAATTTATTCAAGCCTGTGAGCGCAAGTTATCTTTAGTTGCTGTTACCAAAGAAATCTTGCTTGAGCCACTACTAAAAACCTTACACGAAGCGCTATTTAAGCGTCCTAAGCGCATCGGTTTAGTGCTATTTGGCACCGGCAATATTGGTGGCCAATGGCTAAAACTGATCAATGTTGAAAGGCAAAAAGTAGAACAGCGCTTTAACCAAAAGTTGACCCTATGCGCCGTGTTTAACCACCTCGGCGGTGAGATTGATTTCGACGGCTTAGATCTCGCTAAAGTCAGCGAAGGTTTTGAGCCTAAGCCCTTTGTTTGGGAAGAAGTGCTGTCTAAGTTTAAGCATCACCCATACGATGAGATCGTGGTGTTAGACATCACCGCCAGTGAAAGCGTGAGCCGTTACTACCCTGAGTTAGCTGCGCGTCATTGCCATTTGATCACGGCGAATAAATACGCCGGGTCGGCGGACCTCGCTTTTTACAATGAAGTGAAGCAAAGCTTCGCCGATCACGGCTGCCATTGGTTATACAACGCGACCGTAGGCGCAGGCTTGCCGGTACAACCTACCTTGGCCATGCTACAAGGCTCGGGCGACACCATACAGGGCATCAGCGGTATCTTCTCGGGCACCTTGTCTTGGTTATTCCAGCAGTTTGATGGTTCAGTGCCATTTTCTGAGCTACTGGATCAAGCATGGCAACAAGGCTTAACCGAGCCCGACCCACGCGAAGATTTATCGGGTAATGATGTAATGCGCAAGTTATTGATCTTAGCGCGTGAATCCGGCTTAGCGATTGAAGAGAAAGACATCGAACTGCAATCACTGGTGCCAGAAGAATTGCAACAAGGCAGCGCCGATGACTTTATGCAAAAGACGCAGTTGTTAGATGAGTTGCTCGCGGAAAAACTCGCCAAAGCGAGCAAACAAGGCAAGGTACTGCGCTACGTTGCGCGCTTTGACAACAAAGGCAAAGCCACCGTTGGCCTAGAAGCACTACCAGACAACCACGCCTTTGCAAACTTGCTGCCATGTGACAACATCTTTGCCATTGAAACCAACTGGTATCGCACCAACCCACTGATTATTCAAGGCCCAGGTGCCGGTCGTGAAGTGACCGCAGGCGCCATCCAAGCCGACCTGATCAGCCTGTGTGAAAAGCTAGCGTAAGCGAGCTATACAGTTGATATATAAAGCCACCTTCGGGTGGTTTTTTTGTTATTTATCAATCATGTAATGACGTTTTGCTGGTTTGGTAACCCCCCATTCTTGTTATCAGCACTCGACTACTTTTGCCATGTAAATGACTAATTTACTATTTTGACTCGTGTATTTAATAAGATACTTCCCCCCTTCGATAAGATCACTTCGTCCGTTGTATTTTGAATTCAAAGTCCCAACTGTGCTTGCTAACTCAAAGTCAACTGTGGCAATGTTAAATGTTTCTACCCCTCCAATGCTTTTCGTTCGATTGAAGTCTGTTAACTCACCACAAATTGACATATAGGTCCCCTCATCCAACATTGCCATATACGACAATTTGGTCTTGCCTGCGTAGTATGTAAAGAGCACTAAATAAACGGCTATAAGACTAGCTCCACAAGCAATGAATAGAGTAATGCAGTCAAATTTTTTTATTATTAATTTGAACAAGAAACCCGATATCAGTAACGTTAAAAATATCTGGATTACGGTTTGAACAAAAAAACCATAACCGTCTACACGAGTGTCAAATATGACTTCCATCTAATAAATCCTATTTAGTTCTTCTGCATTCTTAATGGGAAGCGTGACTCTCAGATGCCTTCTTTAGAGGTATGAGAAAAAGCTTGAAAGTGCTGAAAGCATATCGGGAAAAGAGATTATCTAGAACCCCAGAAATATTCCATTAACTCACAATTAACCTTGTTGTTAATAGGCTGCTCGTTTATAGGGGACGGCCATGAAGTGACCTCGAATGAATATTTAGGTGTATGATTACGATTTCCACGCTTTATCCCGGTTGTTATTAGTAAATCACCTCACCCCCAAACATTTCTGATACGCGCTGGGTGTCATACCCACTAGATGTTTAAAATAACGGCCCATATGACTTTGGTTGGCAAAGCCGCAGGCGAGGGCGATATCGGCGAGTTTCATTGGGCCGGTGAGCAAATGCTTGACCTGCTCGATGCGCAGTTGCATTAAGTATTCTTGCGGCGTGCGTGCAAAGTGCGCCTTAAACATGCGGGTAAAATGGTATTCACTGAGCTGGGCCAGCTCGGCCAATTCGTGCAGGTAGATTTGTCTGTGGTAGTTGGCCTGCATAAAGTCTTGCACTTGTTTGGCGACCTTGGGCGCTAAGCCGCCTTTGACGATGGCGATGGACTTGGTTAGGCCTGAGCTTTGTAACAAGTTAACTAAAATGGTGTCGCTAAGCTGGGCCATGGCAAGGTGGCTCTCGGGCATCGACCAATCAATTTGTTGGATTTGCTGGCGGTAGATGGCCTCAAGGGCGCCATGGCTGAAAAAGGTCAGGTCGGGCAACGCCAGTTGTCTTGGGTCGATATCAAACACTTTTAACGCCAGCTGCTTTAGGTGATCATCACTAAAGTACAAATGCATAAACTGCTGCGGCTCGCCTAATTGCCAGCGGCTCTCACTGCCTTGGGGCATTAGGCAAAACTTACCCGGCCCACCGCGTTCGGCTCTTATATCCAGGCGTTCGGTTTGTTCGCCGCCGGCTATATACAAACTTAAGGTATGAAACTCATCGTTTTGATAATACAAGCGATCAAACGCATTGCCATATTGCGCCCATGCCAATTTGGGTGTGATCCCTTGCTGGCGCAAGCACACCTTAGATGATTGGAAGAAGTTCATGTATTTGGCATTTTTATCCATAGCAAAATCATAATGGCATCGAGCGATTGGCTCAATTGCAGGCGTCAATTAAAACCGCAAGATCGTGTTAAAAAGTGATTTTTTGCTCGCTAACTCTGACAACATGAGTGAACTGGGTATTGATTGATGTCGGAAGGACGAAGATGTCGGCGTTTATTTATGTGTTAATGATAGGGTTATGGGGCTTTTCCTGGATTGCCATTAAATGGCAAGGGGGCAGTGTGGCGACCGAGGTGTCGATTTTTTATCGCTTTGCACTGGCGGCGCTGCTGATGTTTATTTTTGGCAAAGTGTTTAACCAATTGCAGCAAACCAAGCTGAGTCAGCACAAGTTTTTTGCCCTGCAGGGGTTGTGCTTGTTTTGTTGTAACTTCTTGGCCTTTTACAGTGCGACCCATTATATCGCCAGTGGCTTAACCGCGGTGGTGATGGCAACGGCGCCGATTTTTAATGCCCTGCATGGCCGGTTATTTTTTAAAACTCCAACCACGGCGAACTTTTGGTTAGGGGTGATAGTGGGGCTATCGGGCATCGGGCTACTGTTTGGTGCGGATCTCATGGCGACGGATTGGTCGATGGATGTGTTACTCGGGCTAGTATATGCGTTAATGGGCACTTGGTGTTTTTCTATCGGTAATATGATCAGCATTCGCAATACCCGCGATAACATTAAACCTTATACAGCAACCAGTTATGGCATGGTTTATGGCTGCTTGGCCTTGCTGTTAATTATCTATTTACGCGGCTTGCCGTTTACCATCGATTTGAGTACCCAATACCTAGGCAGCTTGGTGTATCTGGCGATACCTGCCACGGTAATGGGGTTTACCTTGTATTTGATATTGGTTGATCGTATCGGTGCAAACAGTGCGTCTTATGTCTTGCTGATCACGCCCATCGTCGCGCTGGTGGTGTCGAGTGTGTTTGAGTCTTATCACTGGACTGTGTATTCCAGTATAGGGTTGAGCTTGGTGATTGCTGGCAACCTGATGGCAAGGCGCATCAAGCCATTGTGGCGAATGAAACCAAGAGCGCTAGCTAAAGCGGTTTAGTCTTAGCTAGCGAAGGTGGGCATTATTTGATAAACGTGCCGTAAATATCCGGACGGCGGTGTTTAAGGTTGGTCACAGAGCCTTCGGTGTTCAGTAGTTTGAGTTTCGTTAAATCGACATCGGCAAAGATGATCATTTCCGTATTGGCGCTGGCTTCGGTTAAGGTGGCGTCATGGGGAAAATAGATATCCGATGGCGAAAATACCGCCGATTGTGCATATTGGATATCGACGTTATCGACTCGGGGTAAGTTACCCACACTGCCACCAATGGCCACATAGCATTCGTTTTCGATGGCACGGGCTTGTGAACAAATTCGCACGCGCTGGTAGCCGTTTTTGGTGTCGGTCCAAAACGGAACAAAGATAATTTGAACGCCTTGTTCGGCCAGCATACGGCCTAATTCAGGGAATTCACTGTCGTAACAAATTAAAATCCCCACCTTGCCTGCATCTGTATCAAAAACCTTAACCGATTTGCCGCCATCGATAACCCAGTCTTTTTCTTCATGGGGGGTGATATGGATTTTTTGTTGCTCGTTAATTTGACCATCACGGTGTAGTAGATAGGACACGTTATAAAGTTTGTCGCCCTCTATCACAGGCACGCTGCCGGCGATGATGTTGATATTGTAAGTGACCGCCATTTGCGAAAAACGATTCTTAATGGCTTCACTAAAGCTGGCTAAAAAGCGGATGGCCTCCACTGAGTTTTGATCTTGTTGCAGTCCCATTAAGGGGGCATTGAAGAATTCGGGAAACAAGGCGAAGTCGGCTTTGTAATTGGACAGTGAGGTCACGAAATACTCGGCCTGATCCATTAAGTCATCCAGATCATTCATGGTGCGCATTTGCCATTGGATCACGCCGATACGAACCAAGGTTTTTTCAATGTCATGAACCGAATTGATGTCTTCCTCATAGAAGAAGTTATCCCACTCTAGCAAGGTGGCATAGCCTTTGGAGGCATCGTCTTCAGGTAGGTAATTGCGCATTAAGCGTTTGACGTCAAAGTCATTGGCCAGTTGAAATGAAAGAATCGGGTCGTGTAACTGGCGACGTTTAACCTGATCTATGTACTCAGGTACACTGAGTTCAGCGGCGTGTTTGTGATAATTTGGGATCCGCCCACCTGCGAGAATCGCTTTAAAATTATGATTACGGCACAACTCTTTACGCGCATCGTACAATCGGCGACCCAGCCGCAAACCACGATAATCAGGGTGAACAAAAACATCTAGGCCATACATGGCATCGCCACTGGGGTTATTTTGAATCACGTCATTTTGATTAACGATATCGTAATAGGTATGGGGCAGTGAATAGCGGTTATAGCTGACTTTGATGGTCAGGGCGGCGGCGACGATTTTGTTGCCGTCGACAATGCAGATTTGGCCATCAGGAAACTGGGTGATCAGGTCCATAATGGTGGTTCTTGGCCAAGCACCGCCAACGTCTGGGAACACAAGGTCCATTAATTCGGCAAGTTGAACATAATCATTGGCTTCGATGGTGCGCAATGAAAGCTTAGTGCTGTTGTGGTCCATTTAGGTATTTCCTGTTGTTGATGCATCAAACTCAGTCAGTATAACAAACCCCATGATAGGGA
Organism: Motilimonas eburnea; assembly: GCF_021295345.1. Taxonomy (GTDB): domain Bacteria; phylum Pseudomonadota; class Gammaproteobacteria; order Enterobacterales; family CBDFNC01; genus Motilimonas; species Motilimonas eburnea. The sequence continues at coordinate 28,840 of NZ_JAIMJB010000029.1, read as the reverse complement.
TTGGGATGAGCGTGTCACGGTGTGGCGGTGCTTTATTATGAGCTCGCTTCACCATGAATATTAATATAATTCAAGTTTAGTCAAAGTTGTTGACATAAATTCATAATTCATTAAATTAAGCCATTCAGACGGCTAAACGGCTAATGTCTAAGCCTGTTGGTTAGGTCACCTTGACTAGGTCTCCTTGACTAAGGCAAGGCCTAGTGCGCGACCCAGTACAATTTAGCAGATAACAAAGGAAAGGATCATGGGCAGTCAAACGGCACGTAATATAGAAATTTTGAACCAGAATATCGCGGATTTAAAAGGCGATCTAAATGTGTCTTTTGAGTTTTTTCCACCTACGTCTGAAGCCATGGAAGATACCTTATGGCAGTCTATTGATCGCTTAAAAACGTTAAAGCCTAAGTTTGTGTCGGTGACTTATGGGGCGAACTCGGGGACGCGAGATCGCACACACAGTGTGATCAAAGACATTAAAGAGCGAACTGGGCTGGTGGCCGCACCGCACCTCACTTGTATTGATGCCAGTAAAGATGAGTTGAAGCAAATCGCCCTTGATTACTGGAATAGTGGCATTAAGAACATTGTTGCGCTGCGTGGTGATATTCCCGAGGGAAGCGACAAGCCGCATATGTACGCCACTGATTTAGTGCGCTTACTGAAAGAGCAGGCTGATTTTGATATTTCTGTTGCGGCCTACCCTGAGGTGCACCCTGAGGCGAAAAATGCGCAAGCGGATTTATTGGCATTTAAAGATAAAATGGATGCCGGGGCCGATCGTGCTATTACTCAGTTCTTCTTTGATGTAGAAAGTTATTTACGTTTTCGCGATCGCTGTGCGGCGATTGGAATTAATCAAGAAATTGTGCCGGGGATTTTGCCTGTCTCGAATTACAAAACCTTGGTGAAGTTCTCTAAGCTGTGTAACGTTAAAGTGCCAGGCTGGATGCACAAACTTTACGAAGGCACGGACAATGATCCAACCACACGTAATTTGATTGGTGCGAGTATTGCGATGGACATGGTTAAGGTGTTGGCTCAAGAGGGCGTGAAAGATTTCCATTTCTATACCCTAAATCGCAGTGAGTTAAGCTACGCTATTTGTCATGCGTTAGGCTTGCGTCCTACCACGGCCAATTAATCAGGTAACTGTTTTTCATTGTTCACTGTAAGCGGGTTAGGGCGATATTTTGGTCCAGCTCGCTACTTGGGGGTTGTAAAACCCCGACTCTCGGTAAGCTTTGTCAAACTCGCCTTGTTCATGCAGTTGCTTAACTCCCTTTTGTAGCATGAGATAGAAGCTATCGGCACGAGGGATATGGCGACTCACCACAAAATGCCGACTCCCTCTTAACCCCAGTTTGATGCCTGCGATGGGCACAAATACGTCATCTTGGTTGGTAAAGCTAAGATCGGGTGTCACCTGAAAGGGCGCCAATAAAAAATCCGCACGTTGTACTCTCACCATATCGAGCATGGATGACCACTTTGCGACGTTGTAGAGCTTGACCAGCTTGAGTGCCGATAGGGTTTGCCAGTCGCTGTGCCAGTGCTTATTTGAAACGGCAGACAAGGTACGAATTTGGGCCAATGAGCGTACCGACTGTAAGTCATCACGGGTACTTAAGGTATACAGGCCGGCTTCGAATTGGCCATCACGTATGACGGCATCACTAACATAGAAGTCACCGATGTTGTTCTCCAGATTACTTAACCAAGCACTGTTGGCTAAGACGTCAAGATCACCGGTTTGCAGCTGTTTTAGCAGGCGCGCATAGTTTGGGCCGATCTTGAATTCAATTTTTTCATCCAGTCCACCTAACTTGAGTGCTTTTTGAATGAGGATCACCTCAGCCACGCCGCGATGACTATATTGGCCTGAATAATCATCAATGGTGAGCGGGTCTCGGTCAGCTAAAAAAAGTCGATATTTTTCCAACACGCTAGGCTCTATGCCTAAGGTGAGGGCAAAGCTTGGTGTGGCGATTAATGAAGTGAGCCCTGATATTAAAACTAGCAGCAGGGCTGTGTGTCGTTTAAGCATGGGCCTTAATTGATTCGAACAATGACTTGTGTTTTAGCATAGCCCAAGATGAACCAGAAAAGGATTGAATAGCTCAAGGTTTTGCTGAACAAACAGCACCCAAATAGGGGCTGTTTGTTCGTTAGGGTGACTTAAAGGGTTACTTAAGTAAGCAATAAATTCGCGTTAGTAGGTCTTGCGGGGCGGTATCTTGCGGCGCATTTAGGTATTCCTCAAAGGCGGGGTGATCCGCTAAGCTTTGTTCGCTCTGTGGTAACCATTGGCCGAATAACCAGGCGTAGGGTTGCTCTAATTCGGCGTATGGCCCTTTGAACATCAAGGTGGCTGCGCGGCCGGCAGGAATCGATAGCTTGATGATTTGCTCATCGTCAATCACTTGATTGGGATCATCGACACTGATACAAGCAATCGATTCCAACTCTTCGATGGGCACCGTTTTCGGGTCGTGATAATAAATACCAAAGCTGCGACTGCGCTCGGTGAATAAGTTATGACTGCCGGCATACATGCAAAGCTTGTCAAAGGCTTGACCTATTTTCATATAGTCGCCTTGATGCTTAACGCCGATGAGGTGGATGGTCGGTATTTCCGTTATTTCTACTGGGTACATAAGCTGATTCTCCTGATCATAAAGAGGCTGGAATTTCATCCAATTCTGAGGTGATAGTTGCGCTAACGTGTTTGGTGAAGAGCGATGTAATTGCCGATATTCACTGGGCGGTTGTCGAAACAACTTGGTAAATGCACGGCTGTAGGCTTCAATGCTGGAATAGCTAAACTTCTTGGCTATGCTTGCAATGGAGTTGTCGGTGCGGATCAAATCCGAAGCAGACATAGATAAGCGCAATCGCCTTATTGAAGTGTTGATCGTTTCACCCGTCATTAATCGGTAGATACGATGAAAGTGGTACGGTGACATACAAGCGACATCAGCTAAGGTGTTTACATCCAGTGGGGCGTCTAGGTTTTGATAGATGTAGTCCACCACTCTAACTAGCCGTTGTTGGTAGCCAAGTTGGGTACATTCCTTCATCATTATTTCCTGCTAATTATTTGACGATTTCAGCTTAAACCAGGTTGATTTGATAATGTTTGCTTAGTTTAGGGCCTGCAGGCTAACATCAACATACTTTTGCCAAACAAAAAGGTGTGAAATGGCGCAGGTGTTACAAGAAATCGAACGTAAGTTTTTGCTGGCAGGTGAATTTAAGCAAGATGCGCGCAGTTCAGAGCGTATTACCCAAGGCTATTTAAATTCGGCTCCCGAGCGATGTGTTAGGGTGAGAATTAAAGGCGAGCAAGGCTTTTTAACCATTAAAGGTATCAGTGATGCTGCGGGTTTAAGTCGTTTTGAGTGGGAGCGTAAAATCCCTCTTAGTGAAGCGCAAGCCTTGTTGGCCTTATGTGAGCCCGGTGTTATCGATAAAACCCGTTATTTAGTTGAAGTTGGCCAGCATACCTATGAAGTAGATGAGTTTTATGGTGAAAACGCTGGGCTGGTGGTTGCCGAGATCGAGCTAAGCCATGTTGATGAGCAATTTGTAAAACCGAGCTGGTTAGGTGAAGAGGTCACGGGCGACAAACGCTACTATAATTCTCAGCTAATGCAACATCCCTACAGCAAGTGGGCTGTTTAGGCCATCCATAGACAGCCTTATCATCGATAAATGCCGGACGCGTGATTGACTTTAACTAAATCTCACTGGGCTTAATCTGCGCTTTGTTTTTACGCATAAAGGCATACCAAGCGCACCAAAAAAAGCAGCTTAACCCCACGGCGGTCAAGATGGCGGGTTTGGGATCTTGTAAGCTACTCATGGATCCAGCATAAGCTGCTATGGCTGCATAGGGGATCGCGCTTAAGCTCCATATTGAAATAAAGCGTAACCAAGGCATTTTATTCAAGCCCGCCATACACGCGCTGACTTCGGGTAAAATGGGCATCGCCCTTGAAAGTAAGATGATTACGGCGCCGTAATGACTGAAGCTGCTCAGCATTTCATCTCGTTTGGTCTGATCGCGAATGATCAGAGCAACAAAAGGCTGTCCCAACCAACGGCTGAGTCCATAACCGGCTATGCCTGCTAACATTAACCCTGTTGCTCCCGCGAGCATGCCTTGATAAAAGCCTAAAAAATACCCGCCTAAGATGATGATGGTGAGTGTCGGCATTGCGATCAATAAATCCAACAATAACAAGCTGATGACAAGCCCGATCAGGTAGTGTGGTGCGAGTTCGCTGGCTTGATTTAACCAAGTTGATATCTGTTCAATAGTTAAAATGCCAAGTCCTTTCATCACAACGAAGGTGGCAGCAAAGCCTAATCCTAAGATCAGCATGATTTTGATTAATGATTTCATGTTTGCTCCTTATTAGGCGTTTTGCATCAAGCGGTAAGCGAAACTGGGGCTGAATCGTTTGAGCCAGCTCAGCAGTTTTACCTTGCCAATAAAGTGATCTAATTGATTGGTTTGGATCCCCATGATGATCCGCTCGGCCGCTTCTTGTGCGGTTAACTTATGTTGGCCTCGGCCTTGCGTCATCGCAGTATCAACGAGGGGAAGCAAGGCCTGCTGCACGCTGAGATGGCTTTGGGCGAGCTGGTAACGTAACGATAGGGTAAGACTGAACATGGCACTTTTACACGCGCAATAAATCGCGGATTGGCTTTTTGGGGCTAAGGCGAGCCCTGAGTTTATATTGACTATCTTGCCTTGTTTACTGGCCAAGATTTGCGGCAACAGCAAATACGTCAGCTGACAGACAGAGGTAAAGTTAACCGTGATTTCGCGACTGATCGTTTGATAGTTAAAATCGGTATCAATAAACGCGGGTGTGTTTTGAATGGCGGCATTGTTGATCAGTATATCTATCGGCTGGGCACGGGTTATTAGCTCTTTGGTTTTGGTTTCGAGCGCGTCAGGATCACCAAGATCAACTTGAATGGTTTGAATGTTGGAAAAGGTTTGCGCTAGCTCCGCGAGCTTCTGAGGGCAGCGTGCCAGAGCAATAATTTGATTTTGCGGCGCAAGCTGCTTGACTAACTGATAGCCGATACCCGATGTTGCACCTGTAATAACAATAGTTTGGTTAGTTAATGACATAGTCAGCTCCTTTGGTTCAAGCTGACTATAGCGATGGTGAAAACGGCTGAAATTAACCTAAGTTAAAACGTGAAAAATATGGTTGCGGCTAATTCTGTCGGAGCCGATTTGAAGCCATAAGCAAAGGATTGAGGCAGGGCTTAATTGGATGGATATAAAACAATACATTAAAAATCATGGTCGAATTGTTCAGCTTGATGCTGGAGCGCATTTATTTCGTCAAGGTGAGTTAGAAGATGCCTTGTATTGGGTTAATCAGGGGCTGTTCAAGGCTTATTACTTGCAACCCGATGGTAAGGAGTTGGTTAAATCCTTTATCGCTGAACAAAATATGATCACCAATTTGTCGGCGGTTGTTGGGCGCCAAGCTTGCACCTTTAGCTTGGTGGCATTGGAGCCTGCTGAGTTAGCCAAGGTGAGGTTTGATACCCTGTTTGAACACACCTTAAACGATTTAGAGCTGAGCCGTTTTATGCTCGATGCTTTGATTCAGTTAGCACAAAAAAAAGAGCGACGTGAGTATGAGTTCTTATGTTTAGATGCGACCACACGCTACCTGCAGTTAAAGGCCGAGCGGCCTGATTTATTGCGTCGAGTGACACAAAATGACATTGCACGCTACTTGGGGATCACACCAGTTGCATTGAGTCGTATCAAACATGCGAGTAGGTGATGGCATTACAAAAAACGCTAAAAAGCAAAAAAATATAAAATAATTATTTTGACATATTATGTCCTTGTGTTAGCTTAAAGCGACTTTATCGTTTTTTACAGCAATGAGAACAAGGATATGATGAAAAGAACATTACTGGTAAGTGCGGTTTCCACTATTTTATTAGCAGGCTGTGGCGGTGGAGGTGGCAGTAGTAATCAGCTCTCTACCGCAATTGAGACGCCCGTCGATGCGCCCGATTGCGCGACTGGTTTTGTCTGTGACACATTAGTCGTACCGACAAACTACCTTAATGACGATGGTTCGACCGTTGAGGTGTTTTACGCCATTCATAAAGCCACCGATGAAGCCAATCGGATTGGCACCTTGTTTGTTAACTTTGGTGGCCCGGGTGGTGAAGCCCATACCACCTTAGCTTGGTTAGTTGACTCAGGCCAGTTTGATCCCAAAATCGTAGAACAGTTTGATTTAGTTGCACTGGACCCGCGTGGAACAGGACAAAGTGCTTATGCCAAAGAGCTCACTCAATGCGCGACTAAGTTAGCCACCGACATTAATGCGTGTAACGCGTTTAATACGACCAAGGCGGCCAATATCAGTACCAATACTTTGGTAAAAGACATCGATGCCTTGCGTACTCACTTGGGTGAAGAGCAAATCAGCTTTCTAGGTTATTCTTATGGCACGCGAGTAGGTAGTGTGTATGCTAATACCTACCCTGAGCGCGTGAGAGCCTTGGTGCTGGATGCGCCCATGTCGCCAGATTTAAGTAATGCGGCAGAGTTCTTTAAAGATGATGCCGCAGGGTATGAGCTGGCAGCCCGTTTTCGTTTGGAGAGTGATGCGCGCTATCAAACCCTTAAAGACGCGTCGTACTATTTATACCAAGATGGTGTATTACAACTTAATGATGGCGAATTAACCCTAGACACGGCTTTGGGGGCGCTTTATGCATTACGTGAGTCATCTTCGTATGGCTACTGGCAGCATCAAAAGGCGGGGGCGTTTGAATTATTAGATAATGGCAATACACAATTGCTCAATAGTCTGGTGGCCAGTACCCCGTGGTGGCAACCGCAAAACCCAGCCGATGATGCGCGCGCGAGTGCGATGTTTAAAGCGGTGCTGTGTGCTGATGAACTCAGCCCTCTGACCAATGCAGAAGTTTGGGCGATGGAAACAGACTTTTCAACTAATGCGCCAGTCTATGGTCCTGTTACCTTCCACTATAATGCGTTTATGTGTGCCGATTGGCCGGGTGTACAAGATCCGGTAGCGCCATTAACCGACATGGATGTAAAATTGCAAACGCCGATTTTGATCATTGGTGGTGAGTATGACACCCGTACCTCTTATGTTTGGGCCGAGGCGATGGCGCAAAGCTTTGCTAGCTTAACGCGCTTTATCCGTGTAGAGAATGTGGTTGAGCATGGCTTTAGTTATCGCGGCAGTGACTGTATTGATGATGCAACCACGGCGTACTTGTTAGACCCAGCCGCCGCGCAGGATTTCCTGACCTGTGACGGTGGTTTAATGAAGCGCAGCCGTACAGGTGGCTTTAAGCCACACCCTGTTCAGCAAAACCCTCGCCGATAAGGTGTTAGGGCCCTTAGTGGCTGCGGTTAAAGCAAGTCACTAAGGGGCCATGAAGCGATGATTACGGGGTAATCAGTTTCAGGGTTAAGCGGTTTTGTAAATTAAGCTGACGAAAATGTTCGCCCCAATATTCTGTGATGATCTGCTCCATTAGGCCTGAAGCCTTGGCTTTTTGTAGGGCAGATTCCAATATGGGTTTGAGGTGGGCGGTTTGTTTATTAAGGTAAAAGACAAAATCGCGCTGATAAACGAGCAACAAGTGCGGCTCAATGGCCAGATAGGGGTATTGCCTTTGTTCGGCGATGATCTCATTGATACCTCGAGAAAAATAATTGATACCACCTGTGGTGGATAGCATGCCATACAGGGCGCGCCATTCACCATCTCTTACTACATAGGCCAGATCATTGGCCTGCCAAACTTCAATGTCGAACCAATTGGCGCCGAATCCACCTACCACACCAAGGGCCTTAAAGTCTGCTAGGCTTTTTACCTGACTGTATCTACGTCTATCTTGCTTAGGCACCAATAGCACACGTTTGCCAATGAGCCCGTTAGTTAAGCCCACGTTGACCTTGGTGTATTGTTGGTCTCGTTCGGGGGTTTCTATCATCCAAAATAGTGACAACATTTCACTTTGTAGCAAGCGAACGGAGCGTTTCTGAGGAATATGGCTATAGGGGGTGATGATGCTGACCTCGATGCCTTGGGCTGCTAACGAGCGCACTAAAATTTCATGGTAATATTCGTGACTGCCATCCTTACTCGCAGGCAGCACTAACTCTAATGCTTCTCCAGCATGTGATAATGAGCAAATAAACCAAAGTAATGGCAGACAAGCAAGCTTCATGTTTTGCTCCTCCCTCTGCTACAACATTAGGCTATTTTTATGCGGCAATAAGGTAGAGCGATGAGAGATGAGAAAAATTTGTTGTTAGAGGAGCGAACAAGCGAGCCTGTCGGCCCGCTTTATCTGTTAAGCAAGAATCACTTAGCCCGTGTTGCGAAGGCCTGCTGCAATCCCGGCTATGGTGACCATCAAAGCTTGGTCTATATTTGGGCAAATTTCTTCGCCATTGGCGCGCGAACGGCTTAAAAGCTCAGCTTGTAATAGGTTGAGTGGATCTATGTACGGGTTACGTAAGTTAATCGACTCTTTGATCCAAGGCTGATCTTCCATCAGTTTATGCTTAGGAATGGTTTGTAGTACATAGTCACGCGTTTGCTTGAGCTTGTCACGCAGTGATTGGCCTAGGCCATAAAGTTCTTCTGGCACTAGCTTAGATTCATAGAATTTTGCTAATTGCTCGTCAGCCTTCATAAACACCATTTCGAACATTTCTAAACGGGTATGGAAGAATGGCCAGCTTTGATACATCTCGGTTAACAGCTCTTGCTTGCCTTGCTCTAATGCTCGTCCCATGGCGTCCCCTGCACCTAACCAAGCTGGTAACATAAAGCGGTTTTGCGACCATGCGAAGATCCAAGGAATCGCACGTAAGCTTTCTACGCCGCCGTTGGGTTTACGTTTAGCCGGTCGGCTGCCCAGTGGTAATTTACCTAGCTCAAGCTCAGGGGTTACGCTACGGAAGTAAGGCACAAAATCTGGCTCGTCTTGCACCATACCACGGTATTCGGTACACGAATCTTCAGAAAGTTGATCCATCATGTCACGCCATTCTTGCTTCGGCGCGGGTGGCGGTAATAGATTTGCCTCTAGTATGGCGGCGGTGTACAGGTTAAGAGACTGTTGAGCGACATTGGACAATCCGAATTTAAAGCGGATCATTTCGCCTTGTTCGGTCACACGCAGGCCACCTTTTAATGAGCCCGGTGGTTGTGATAGCAGTGCAGCATGAGCTGGCGCACCACCGCGACCAATAGTACCACCACGGCCGTGGAATAGTGTTAAACGAACCTTGTTTTCTTCACATAACGCAACCAGGGCTTCTTGAGCACGATATTGCGCCCAGTTTGCCGCCAGTACCCCGGCATCTTTGGCCGAATCTGAGTAGCCAATCATAACGTGTTGTTGGCCATTGATGTAACCGCGATACCAATCAACGGCAAATAGGCGCTTAATGACCTCTTCTGCGTTGTTTAAGTCGTCTAAGGTTTCAAATAACGGGGCAACGGGAATGCGGAAAGTACAGCCACATTCTTTTAACAGTAATTGTACCGCTAATACATCGGATGCTTGGCGTGCCATAGAGATGATGTAAATCCCCAGCGCTTGCGGATCGGTGTTTGCCACCACGCGGCAGGTATCAAGCACTTCTTGGTTGTCAGGTTGGGGTTGCCAATCTTGCGGGATCAGCGGGCGTTTGCTGTTAAGCTCTTGTAATAAGAAGTTTTGTTTCTCTTCTTCATTCCAGCTGGCGTAGTCTCCTATGCCTAAATAACGGGTCAGCTCGGCAATGACATCACCGTGGCGCTCGCCATCTTGGCGGATATCGAGTTTAACCAGGTTAATACCAAAACACGCGACTCGACGTAATACATCCAATAACAAGCCATCAGCAATAATCCCCATGCCGCAGTCGTGCAGTGATTCGTAGCATAACGTGAGTGGCAGGGTGAGCTGTTCGGTGCGGTTGATCAGATCGCGAGATTCCGTGTATTCACCTTGTAGCGTTGCGGTGAGGTAATTCAAGGTTTCTTTGAGATCTGCGCGCAAATCTTTAAGTACTTTACGGTAGGGTTCGTGGGCATCTTCACCCGCAGCTTCACGTAGCGCTTCATTACAGTCCATCATCGACAGCTCACTGGCGAGCTGTTCGATGTCTTGCAAGAATAGGTTTACAGCGACCCAGCGGCTTGATAGCAGCACTTCTTCGGTTACCTTACTGGTAACAAACGGGTTGCCATCGCGGTCGCCGCCCATCCAAGAGGTAAACGTAACGGGAGCCGCATCAATCGGCAGGGCAAAACCAAAGCTTTTTTGCACGCGCTCATCGAGGTTGCGAATATATTCTGGTACGGCTTGCCATAGGCTATTTTCTACAACCGCAAAGCCCCATTTGGCTTCATCAACAGGCGTAGGGCGCTGTTTACGAATTTCGTCGGTGTGCCACGCTTGGTTGATCAGCTCTTCTAAACGGTAGAGTAGCTTTTCTTTTTCGCGCTCAGAGATATCGCTTAGTTCTAGGGCCGCAAGGCAGTTGTTGATGGCTACATGCTTATGGATCAAGGTGCGACGGGTGATTTCCGTTGGGTGTGCCGTCAGTACCAAGTCCATTTTCATTTCTTCAATGGCGGCTTTGATTAACTCAGGGGTGGCATCTGAGCCTTTTAGTTTACTAAATAGCTCATCAATGGGGTCGGGGGCACATACTTGTGCTTCGCAATGGCGCGAAGTGGTATGAAACTGCTCAGCAATGTTCGCTAGGTTTAAAAAGTGGGTAAACGCGCGGGCAACAGGCAGTAGCTCGTCATCGGAAAGACCTGCTAACATGGCAACAAGTAACTCTCCGTCTGCTTGATTACCTGAGCGAGCCGACTTAGAGAGCTGGCGGATAGTTTCGATTTTTTCGAGAAATTCTTCGCCGAGATGGTTGGAGATGGTTTGTCCTAACAGCTGCCCTAGCAAGCCTACATTACTGCGTAGTGCTGCATACTTGTCGTTCATTGCTTGTTGTCCTTACATTTGTTGTGATTTTACAACTTTTTATTAAGCCAAAAACGGTTTGATTTTGGCTTTAACAAAACCCCATTCTTTAAAATAACGCTAAGCTTTACGTTAGCTTGCCTCTAATCTATCCGCAAAATGGGCGCTGGGTCAAATAAACTAAGCGTCATTTTCGTTCAATCCGTTTCCCCACTTCAGATGGGGTTTTTATGTAATTAAATTACATTTATGTTGAATTATACTGTTAAAGCAAAATCTTAAATGAGCCAATAGGGCTGATAGACTAAGCGCCTTGGCAACTAAGTGGTGGCAAGTGGGCTTAATCCGCTTGCCACAATATCCTTAGCGCATGCAAAAATCTTTAGGTGATTGGCCCTAAACAAAAGCGTTTGATTAGAGAGCTTAGTAGATCGCTGGTGGGTTTAACAAAAGACAAGTCCAAATATTCATCGGGCTGGTGCGCCTGTCCAATGTGACCCGGCCCCATCACTATGGTGTCACAGCCCAGCTGCTGGATAAATGGCGCCTCGGTACAATAGTTTACGGCTTCGGCCTTATTGCCACTCAGTTGCTCTGCTGTTTGGATCAAGGCTGAGCTTTCACTGCATGAATAAGCCGGGATCGGCTCGTGTAAATGAAAGATATCAATGGCGCCAGGGTAGGCTTTGTCTATCTCGGCTAATGCGGTTTTTAAGGTCATAAACAATTCATTGGTGCTGACGCCGGGGATGGGACGCATATCGATATGCAATTCACAGCAACCACAGATACGGTTAGGGCTATCACCGCCATGGATATGGCCAAAGTTGAGTGTGGGTGAAGGCACTTCAAAGTGCGGGTTGTTGTATTTGTCTTTAAAAACTTGCTGTACCTTGAGTAGCTCGGCTAATACCTTGTGCATGACTTCGATAGCATTTAAGCCTTTACTCGGATCTGAGCTATGACCGCTGCGCCCGGTAATGCGGATGGCTTCTGACATATGACCTTTATGCATGAATACCGGCACTAAGCCCGTTGGCTCACCGATCACAGCATAATCGGGCTTGATATGTTGGCGACTGGCGATATCCCTTGCCCCGGCCATGGTGGTTTCTTCATCTGCGGTGGCAAGGATACGTAATGGCTTATCGATTCTAGATAAATCTAAGTCTTTGACGGCTTCTAATATAAAAGCAAAAAAACCTTTCATATCAATGGTGCCAAGGCCGTATAGGCGGTCGCCTTCTTCGGTTAGCTTAAACGGATCTTTACTCCATTGGCCTTCATCAAAAGGGACGGTATCGGTGTGGCCGGCGAGTAATAAGCCGCCTTCGCCTTCCCCGAGGGTAGCAACCATGTTGTATTTTCCCACTAACCCTGGGATTGCACTGACCTCAACGGCAAACCCAGCGGTTTCAAACCAACTGGCTAACTTGGTGATGACCGCTTGGTTACTCTGGTCCCATGCTGTATCCGTTGAGCTGATGGAAGGCGTGGCGATCAAATCACGGTAAGTTTCTATAAATCCAGGTAATGACATAGGGCCTCAAAAAATAGTTTAAATATTAATGCAGAAATATTGCATAAAAAATTAGATTCAGCTAGCATTTCAGCTTGGTTTAACATAACAAATTATGCTCCATTATGAAGACTAATTTTTCCCACAAATCGCGACGATGCTCCCACCTTTAATCAAGGCGCTTCTGGGCGTGCTTTTTGTTACACTTAACCGCATTTAATTATCTAAAATCAAACGGAATTCGACATGTTAAAAACGATTATTGTGGGGGCCAGTGGTTATACTGGTGCCGAATTAGCCTTATTTATAGCAAGACACCCTGAGCTTGAGCTATCGGGTTTATATGTATCGGAAAATAGTTTAGATAAAGGCAAGTCGATTGCCGAGCTCTACGGCAAACTATTAGGTGTTGTTGACATGACTTTAGAGCCCCTTGGCGTGAATGACATAGCCAATGTATGTGAGGGCATTGATGTGGTGGTATTAGCCACCGCTCATGAAGTCAGTCATGATTTAGCGCCGCACTTTTTAGCTGCCAATACCACGGTGTTCGATTTGTCGGGCGCATTTCGTGTTAACGATTTAGCCTTCTATGAAAAATTCTATGGCTTTACCCATCAATACCCTGAACTACTCGAAAAAGCCGTTTATGGTTTAGCCGAATGGAACGGGGGTGCGGTGAAGGCAACGGATTTGATTGCGGTGCCGGGCTGTTATACCACCACCTCTTTGCTTGCCCTGAAACCTTTGCAACAAGCAGGGTTAATTAAGGAAGGCATCAAGCCGACTATTAATGCAACCAGCGGCGTGAGCGGCGCAGGGCGTAAAGCCTCAACCACATCGAGTTTTTGTGAAGTCAGCTTGCACCCGTATGGCGTGTTTAATCACAGGCACAAGCCAGAAATTGATACCCACTTAGGTACGCCTGTGGTGTTTACACCCCATTTAGGCAGCTATAAACGCGGCATCTTGGCGTCTATTAATGTGGTGCTAAAAGAGGGCGTGACCCCTGAGCAAGTGAGTGCGGTGTTTGAGCAAGCTTATCAGGACCAGCCGATTGTGCGTTTATTGAAGGGAACTTACCCTGCGGTTAAAAATGTTGAAGGCACGCCGTTTTGTGATATTGCTTGGGCACAAGATGGCGAGGATTTGATTGTATTTAGCGCCACCGACAACTTATTAAAAGGCGCATCATCGCAAGCGATGCAATGTATCAATTTGAAGTTTGGTTTCCCGATGACCCTGTCATTGCTTTAAACCAAGCATGTTCGATTATGTGAAGCATGACGGTTAAGTGATGCATAAAAACACATAAAATATTACGTTTTTTTGGCCATCGGCTCATTAGCAATTGCAGTAAAGGAAGTAAATCTAACATGAACAAACCGCTGTTAATTAAACTCGGTGGTGCGGTATTAGAGAACGACACGGCATTAGCCAACTTGTTTACCGCGCTAACGCAATATTTAGCGACGAATCAGCGTCCTTTGATCTTAGTGCACGGTGGCGGCGTGGTGGTGGAAGATGTACTCAATAAAATGGGCATCAAGAGCGAGAAGAAAAATGGCTTGCGCATCACCCCTTTTGACCAAATTCCTTATGTGGCAGGTGCGTTAGCGGGTACTTCTAATAAATTGCTGATGGCCAAGGCGCTGCAAGCCGGTTTAAGCGCAGTGGGGTTATCATTGGCCGATGGTTTTAGCACTAAGGTGAGCCAGCTTGATCCTGAGTTAGGGGCGGTTGGTACTTGCACCCCTAACGATGCCACCTTAATCAACACGCTACTGGCGGCAAATCAGCTACCTGTGATTTCGTCCATTGGTATTGGTGACGATGGTCGTTTATACAATGTTAACGCTGACCAAGCGGCCATTGCCATTTGTGAGCTGGTTGGCGCAGAGTTAGTGTTTTTATCGGATGTGGCCGGCGTACTAGACGGTGATATGCAGCTGATCCCTGAGCTTAATACCCAGCTTGCCAACGAGTTGATTGCTAGTGGCGTGATCCGCGACGGCATGACGGTGAAGGTACAAGCGGCATTAGATGCGGCCGATAGTCTAGGCCACGTGATGCTAGCCAGCTGGAAACAGCCAGAGAATTTAGTGGCCTTATTAAAAGGTGAGAATAAAGGGACGAAAGTTCTTAAATAATTTTATGTTTGAGCCAAATGCCAAACAACTTTTGCTGGTGGCGAACTAACCAGCCATCAAGGAGTTAACCATGGAACATTTATTAACGGGTAAAGAAACCAGTAAACAGGACGTACTTGACCTGATCAATCTGGGTAAAGATTTAAAAGCAAATCCGAAAAAATACGCAAATTCCCTTAAAGGGAAGAGCATAGTAACGATTTTTGAAAAGCAATCACTGCGTACTCGGGTTACTTTTGATATCGGCATTCACAAATTGGGCGGCCATGCTGTGTATCTTGATTCACAAAATGGTGCCATTGGTGAACGTGAAACTGTTAAGGATTTTGCTTCTAATTTAACACGTTGGGCCGACTGTATTGTGGCGCGCGTGATGTCTCACAGCACCATCGAAGAGCTAGCGCAATATGCTAACGTGCCTGTGATTAACTCCTTATGTGACTTGTATCATCCATGCCAAGGTCTCGCTGATTTTATGACCATTGCCGAGCACTACGATGACTTATCTAAGGTGAAGCTAGCCTATGTCGGTGATGGTAACAATGTCACCCATTCATTATTTATCGTTGGTGCCATTGTCGGCGCTGAAGTGACCGCGGTTTGTCCTTTGGGCTCAAGCCCTGACGCGCAAATTTTAAAGCAAGCCGAAGAGATTGCCGCGCAGTCGGGTGCTAAAATTCGCGTGACCAACTCGGTTGAAGACATCAAGGGTTACGATATCGTCTATGGCGACACTTGGGTGTCGATGGGTGATGACACGCCTTTACAAGCAGTAAAAGATAGATTTATGCCTTATCAAATAAATAGGGCATTGCTGGATAAAACCGGCATTAAACATGTGTTACATTGTCAGCCGGCACATCGTGAGTTGGATATCACATCAGAAGTGATGGACGACGAAAATGTATCACTTATATTCCAACAAGCAGAAAACAGAATGCATATCCAAAATGCCATCATGCTGACATTGATGAAAGGAGAGTTTTAATGAGCAAGGTTAAAAAGGTCGTACTGGCTTATTCAGGTGGTTTAGATACATCGGCAATCATTCCATGGTTAAAAGAAACCTATGATGATTGTGAAATCGTTGCGTTCTGCGCCGATGTAGGTCAAGGCGAAGAAGAGCTAGTCGGTCTAGAAGAAAAAGCCTTAGCATCGGGTGCTTCTGAGTGTCACATTGTTGACCTTAAAGAAGAGTTTGTTAAAGACTACATCTACCCAACTATTGCGACCGGCGCGGTGTACGAAGGCACTTACCTATTAGGTACGTCAATGGCGCGTCCAATTATCGCTAAAGCGCAAGTTGAAGTCGCCCTTAAAGTCGGTGCGGATGCGGTATGTCACGGTTGTACCGGTAAAGGTAACGACCAAATTCGTTTCGAAAGCTGTTTCGCGGCATTAGCGCCTGAGCTGAAAGTGATTGCACCTTGGCGTGAGTGGGACATGGTTTCTCGTGAAGACCTACTTGAGTACCTTGCTGAGCGCAACATTAAAACCACGGCAAGCGCGACTAAGATCTACAGCCGAGATGCGAACGCTTGGCACATTTCCCACGAAGGTGGTGAGCTAGAAGACCCATGGAACGAGCCAAGTAAAGGTGTTTGGACCATGACGGTTGATCCGCTGGATGCACCTAATGAGCCGGAATACGTCAAGCTAACGGTGAAAAACGCCCGCGTGACGGCAGTTGATGGCGTTGAGTTATCGCCATATCAAGCCCTAATGCTACTAAACGAAAAAGCGGCTAAACACGGTGTGGGTCGCGTGGACATCACAGAGAACCGTACCGTAGGTATGAAATCTCGTGGTTGTTACGAAACGCCGGGTGGTACTGTGATGGTGGCGGCGCTACGTGGTATTGATGAACTTGTTCACGACAAGCCTTCACGTCGCTGGCGTGATCAAGTGGGTCAGGAATTTGCTCACTTGGTTTACGATGGTCGTTGGTTTACACCGCTATGTGGCTCTTTATTAGCCGCTTCTGAAGCCCTAGCAAAAGACGCTAACGGTGAAGTCGTGGTTCGCCTATACAAAGGCCAAGCAACAGCCGTACAGAAGCAATCTGAGAACAGCCTATACTCAGAAGACTTTGCCACTTTTGGTGAAGATGACGTGTACGATCAAAAGCATGCAGAAGGCTTTATCCGTCTGTACTCACTAGCGAGTCGTATTCGTTCGCTAAACGCAAAAAACAAGTAATTAGCTGTTTTTTGTACTAGATAAAATAGCTGCCAGCGTGCAGCTATTTTGTCGTTTAAAAGACACCTTGGTCACTTACTCTGATAAAAAAGACCAATTGAAATTCGATTTTCAGGAGAGAAAAGTTCATGGCACTTTGGGGCGGGCGTTTTAGCCAAGCAGCAGACGCGAAATTTAAGTTGTTTAATGATTCTTTGCGGTTTGACTATCGTCTCGCGAAGCAAGATATAGTGGGCTCAATTGCGTGGTCAAAAGCACTGTTAGAAGTGAATGTGTTGACTACAGAAGAGCAGCAGCGTTTGGAAGTGGCGCTGAATGAACTCAAAGCCTCTGTGGTTGAAAATCCAGAACAAATTTTAGAATCCGATGCCGAAGACATCCATTCTTGGGTTGAAGGGCAACTGATTCAAAAAGTCGGTGATTTAGGCAAAAAGCTACACACTGGTCGTAGCCGTAACGACCAAGTGGCCACCGATTTAAAACTATGGTGTAAAGAGCGTGCTCAAGAGCTGATTGTATTGCTAGATCGTTTACAGCAAAAATTAGTTGAGCTAGCACGCATTCATCAGCATGTTGTGTTACCTGGTTATACCCATTTACAACGCGCTCAGCCGGTGACGTTTTCACACTGGTGTTTGGCTTACGTCGAAATGTTCGAGCGTGATTATGGCCGCATGAAAGATTGTGTGAAGCGCCTTGATACCAGCCCATTAGGCAGCGGCGCGTTAGCAGGTACGGCTTATCCAATGGATCGCACCGTGCTGGCTCACAACTTGGGCTTTCGCCGTGCCACACGCAACAGCTTAGACAGCGTGTCGGATCGTGACCACGTGGTCGAGCTAATGAGCACCGCGTCTTTGTCTATGCTTCACTTATCGCGCATGGCCGAAGATTTGATCTTCTATAACTCGGGTGAATCTGGCTTTATTGAAATGTCAGACCAAGTCACCTCCGGCTCATCGTTAATGCCGCAAAAGAAAAACCCCGATGCGATGGAATTGATCCGCGGTAAAGCGGGCCGTGTTTACGGCTCACTGGCCGGCATGATGATGACCCTAAAAGCACTGCCTTTGGCTTACAACAAAGATATGCAGGAAGATAAAGAAGGCTTGTTTGATGCGCTAGATACTTGGGGTGACTGTCTTGAAATGGCCGAAATGGCACTGACAGACCTTAAGGTGAATGAAGAGCGCACTAAAGAAGCGGCGCAAGGTGGTTACGCTAATGCAACCGAGCTGGCCGATTACCTAGTAGCGAAAGGTATTCCATTTCGTGAAGCGCACCATATTGTGGGGGCGGCTGTGGTTGGCGCTATTGCCAAAGGCGTGCCGCTAGAAGATTTAAGCGTGGAAGAGTTTAAAGCCTTCTCACCTGTGATTGAAGCCGATGTTTATCCTGTATTGACTCTTGAAGCGACCTTAGCTGCACGTCAAGCGCAAGGCGGTGTGGCGCCAGAGCAAATCGAGTTTGCCTTAACCGAAGCCGAGAAGCGTTTAAACAAGCGTGATACTTCAGGCGTTTATGCCCGTGCTGCGCGTTTAACGGACCTTGATGATATCGAGCGTTTGGTGAATTACTGGGCCAATGCCGGTGAAAATCTGCCACGAGCTCGTTCTGAACTGGTTTCTGCGGTGGGCGAGTTTGCGGTGACGGAAGTTAATGGCAAGGTCACCGGCTGTGCATCTTTGTATGTTTACGACACCGGTCTTGCAGAAGTACGCTCATTAGGCGTAGATCCTGAAGTCGCCGGTCAAGGACAAGACGAAGCCTTGGTGGAATTCTTGATTAAGAAAGCACAGAAGATGGCGATCCAGCGCCTCTTTGTACTGACCCGAGCTTCTGAGTTCTTTATGCAGCTTGGCTTTAGCCCAACCAGCAAAGCCATGTTGCCAGAAAAAGTATTAAAAGATTGCGATGATTGCTTCCGTCAACACTCGTGTGATGAGGTGGCATTAGAGCTGATTTTTAATACGCGTATTAAGAAGTAATACTTCGAATAAGGAGCTTCGGCTCCTTTTTTTATTTTTGTTATCTAAAATAATATTTAGATCAATATTGGTGTCGATTTTGTCGCTATAGTTGAATTTAACTATTCAACTATGGAGATCCCCCATGTCTAAAGTGTATGTGATAGCCCAATTCAAAGCCAAGCCGGGTAAAGAGCAGCAATTGTTTGAGGTTTTAAAAGCGTTAGAGCCTGATTCACGTGCCGAGGAGGGGTGTTTGCAATATATTTTGACCCGCCAAATCGATCATCCCAGTGCGACTCGCAGCGATTACACTATTTTATTTAATGAAGTTTGGGCCGATGCCGCCAGTTGGAGCGCCCATGGCGAGCGCCAAGCGATAAGAGATTTCTTTGCTCAACAAGTGGTTGATGCTAATGGCCTCGTTGCCGATGCACAGGTGACGGCCTACACTGATGAAGGTTTTTGCTGATGAAGCGAAAGCGAAATTAGCTCCCCTGAGGGAGCTTGGCTCCGTTAGCCTAACGCTTATTTTGAACGAGAAATCGGGCGATCATTAAGGGCCTGGATGGGGCGGTTATTAGCCGAAGGCAGGGCTAATTTAAAGGCAGCAATTTGCTGCTCTGATGCGGTGATGGGCTGCTGCATGACGAGCCATTTTACCCCCTCACTACAAGGAGGTGTGGTTAACGACCCTAAGAAATGATAATAGCTGCGCTGCTTTGGTAGTAAGTCATTCAGATCAATCTGCACTTTTTTTAACGAGACTTTTTCACCTGGATGCATGGGCATGGCTTGCCACAGGGATGTGAGGGCGGGATTGGCTTCGCCTTGTTCAAAAAAGACGGCAACGACGGCGAGCTCACCGGCTTTATTACTGTGAACTAAATGCGCCTCAAACGGGTAGCTTTTACCCTTAACGTGGTTTTCACTCGGGGTATGGAAATGCACTTGCTTTAGTTGGTAATCTCGATCTTGAAACTCGATCTCACTGCCAGGTTGCAGATTAATCTGCACGGTATGGCCGTTATTGACGATATTCTGTAGCTTATGCTCATAGTCCCATTCAATGTCATCTAATCGAGCGGGTGTGGCATCAAGGATGTCGATAGGGGATTGTTGCTGGCCTTGTTGGCAAGTTCTTGATATTTCGCCCCAAAACTTTGGTCCCGTGTCGCCGCGGTAGCTCCAATTATGGTCATTGCTTGCCGCTGCTGCTTTTGCGGTGGGGGAAACCGGTGCAGGTGCTGGAGAAAATGCGATATCAAAAATGTCGATTAACAAAACAAGTGCCGCGAACCAGAATACTTTAGTCATAGGTTTAGCCTTTTTTTTGATTTGGCATGATTGGGGGTGTTAGCTCAAGGTTAAAAAAGCATCATAGTTAAGTCAATACACCCTAAGTCTTCGCTAAGTTTAGTCCATGGTTTTAAGGGGTGGGCAAAGTGTGAAGTGATGCCTTGCGGCTTAGCCTATCTGCTTGATGCTTGTCGATGCCATATTTGGTGGCTAACTGCTGATAGGCTAAATCCTTAACCCGTTGGTTGTAGTCATCACTTTGTAAGAATTCGAGCATGTCTATCACGCCTTGAGGGGGAATAATAAATAATGATGCATGCTGCGGGATGCTATTGGCCATGTACTCGCCATCTTTTGAGGTTTGTTGTTATGTTACAGCGTTCTGACTATCAGTCCAACTGAGTTGGGTTACTTTTTCACCTGTGTGCTAGGGCCTGTTGACCTTTCGTGGTTGATTTTTGTTCGAGATAAAAGCGTTTTGGGCAAGGCGAGCAGTGTGTAGCTTAGCATTCTAAGTAAATACTGCTCAACGACGAACAAAACGCTTTTAGCCGAATCCACAGGACAGCGTTTGTTGGTCATTTCTACTGCGTTAGCGCCTTTTCGCGTAGATGACTATGCCACAAAGTCGCAGCCTTGTATAAACGCCCAACAAATCGCTGCAAAAATAAGCTCCAAAGATCAACAGGCCCTAATAAACTTAATAATATCATTGGATTCATAAAGCCATTGATAGCCTTTATCTTGCTTGATTCTTAGGCATGGGACGGTGGCCTTGCCCCCTTTGCTTAACAGCTCTTGACGAAAATGGCTGTGCTTTTTGATATCTCTTAATTCAATATGCAACTTGAGCTCTGCAAGTTTATCCCTTACTTTACGGCAGTATGGACAGGCGCCAAAGTGGTAAAGGGCAAGATCTTTGTTGGAATAAGTCATGGCTTAACGCGATTGTTTGAGTTAGCAGGCATTTTGTCATCTAGGTTTTGATTTGTCTACGAGGCAAGCTAACCCGTTAGTTAAGCACTGAGGTGATATTGGCAATGGAATGGAAGCAGGCAATGAAAAGAATAGGGATATTCATTGGGTTATTGCTCTTGTTGGGATGCAGTGAAGCGCCAGAGCAACGTCTAGAGGTGCCATTTAGTTTACACTTTCAAGGTGAGCTTATTGATGCGAACAATTGTCAGGTAGATTCTCAGGGCTTGGATCTCAATGCCACCCCTAAACCTGTGGTCAATGCGGTGACACTTTACGTGCACAATGTCGAGCTGCAAAACCATCAAGGTCAGTGGGTCAGGGCTCGGCTACAGGGGGCTACTGAGCAAGCTTGGCATGATGAGCAGATCGCGTTACTTGATTTAACACCTTGTCAGGCCGAGCCTGTAGGCGGGCAGGCTCTGCCTTTAGTTTTGCCAAAGGGCCAATATCAAGGATTACGTTTTACATTGGGGGTGCCTGAAGCCCTTAATCATCAAGATCCTTTGCAGGCCAAGCCGCCATTGGATCTACCTGCATTTCAGTGGCATTGGACAGTGGGTTATAAATTTGCCTTCTTTGATTTGGCATGGCGCGAGAATTCGGTGAAGTACCATCTTGGAAGCAGTGGCTGCACTGGCAACATTGGGGAAACGATAAGCTGTCAATATAAGAATCGGCCCCAAGTGTCACTGACCCATTTCCAGCCCGGAGATAAGGTCGCGCTTGAGCTCAGGCAATTTTTTACAGAATTGCCTCATGCGAGGTGTTTTGGAAAACCACAAGATAAGGGCTGTGAAACATTATTCAACCTGATTGGCTTACAGCAGCATGAACAGCGTTTATTTCACGTTGTCGATTAAGTGGTGAGCCAATGTGGCGATGGCGAAATGGATTCGTAGCTATTTGTGGAATAAGCCTTATTCTCAGCTTGCTGGCGCTCTGGGTTGGACATCAAAAGCAAGCCGCCAGCGCGAAAATCGAGCTGGGGCGTTATCTTTTCTATGAAACAGGGTTATCAGAAGGGCACAGTTTAGCCTGTGCCAACTGCCATCAACAAATGTTTGCCTTTTCAGATGGAAGGAAAACGGCGATTAATGTCCATGGCGATAAAGGACGACGCAATGCATCGGCGCTGTTTAATTTGGCGCAAAATACCAGTTTTACTTGGGCGAACCCGCTACAAACCGATCTTGCTTTTCAGGCGCTGATTCCCTTGTTTGGTGATGACCCCATTGAAATGGCGGCGGGCAGCGTTGAGCAAATCCAGCAGCGCCTAGCTAGCTCGTCTATCGATTATACTTCGCTTTTTGTCAGTGCATTTGGCTCCAGTGAGATTAACCTTGCCAGAATCACCGATGCGTTGGCCGCGTTTCAATCGCAACTGCTTGCTTATGATAGCCGTTATGATCGCTATCAAGCAGGCCAACATGATGCGTTAACCGAGTTTGAAAAAGCAGGGCTAGCCTTATTTGAATCTGAGCGTTTTGGCTGTCGTCAGTGCCATGAAGGAAGTAATTTTAATCAGTTTATGGGAAGCAGACATAACCAGGCGACGAAAAACTTCCATAATACCGGGCTGTATTATACCGAGACAGGATATCCAAGCTCAGATCTTGGGCTTTATGAAGTGACGTTTGATGCCGCCGATAGAGGCAAGTTTAAAACTCCTTCCTTGCGTAATGTTGGTGTGAGCGCACCTTACATGCATGATGGCAGTATGAGGTATTTAGCCCAAGTGGTTGAGCATTATGCCAGAGGGGGCTCTGTTAATTTAAACGGCATCAAGGGAGACGGTAAGTTAAACCCAAACAAGAGCCATTTAATCAAAGGCTTTGATATGTCAGAGCAAGAGCAAAATCAGCTAGTCGCTTTTTTAATGACATTAACGGATGAAACCTTACTGACGGACCCGCGCCTTGCTAAACCTGACTAACTGGTTATGTAAACATAGCCAATCGCCTGAGTGAATTAACAGCCATGACCGCCACTTATTTCCTGCGTTAATTCACTGCGATAAGTGGATTCAGGCTTAACCGTGTGCTCTTGGCTCCTTGGCTCGAGCTTGGCGGTGCTTTTTTTCTTGTTTATTGCGATACATGAGCTCATCGGCCTCTTTAATCAGTTGGTCTGCAGCAATGGATTCACTCATATTTAACAAACCATAGCTTAGGTCTACGCCAGATTCTTGGTTGAGCTTGGATAAAGATTGCCTGAGCAGACCAATGAAGTTTTCTGCACTGTTGCCTCCGTAAATCACGACAAACTCATCGCCGCCAAAGCGAAACGCGGCACCGCTTTGCTGTAATAGCTTTTTTAGGGATTTTGCAAATGTCATTAAGTAACTGTCACCGGCCTCATGACCTTGAGTGTCATTGAGCTGCTTAAAGTTATCTAAATCAATGTAGATCAGTACTGGGGCAGGATACTGGATCAGCAAACTGGGGTATTTTTCAAAAAAAGCGCGGCGGTTGTAAAGGTCGGTCAAGGTATCGTGGTGAGCTATCCGCTTTAAACGTTGTTCGAGTTGTCGCCTAAACTCAATTTCTCTTTCTAGCTCTTTAATCAGTTTGCGCTTTGTGATGATGCTTTGCAAAAAAGCAACACAAATCAGGATTAATCCAAACTGCAAGAAATGTTCGAGGACATCATGTAAGGTGAGGTAATCCCGCTCTGGTAAAAACTCATCGATAACGTCTAAAGCGAGCGCACAGGTAAATGTTCCCCAGCCGATACTCATTAGCCAGCCTAAGCGTAACCGCATGATTTCAAAAAAGGTGCTAGTGCAAGCCAGAAAGAATATGCTTTCCATAATAAGGTCAGTGGTATTAAATGGCCTGACTTGGGTAAGTGTGAATAATAGAGCAAACATCCCTAATAGCCAGATACAGGCATGGATGGTTAATGAAGATTTATTCATCCTTAGTTTTTGCTTAGGTCGATCCATTTCTACCTTCTCCTTGCACCCTTAACACTAGTATAGAAGGTAAATGTTGGAACGCTGGATTGTGGGCGCGAATGAGAGGAGGGATGGTCAAGGATCTAGGAACCCATGTTTGATACTGGCGAAGGAACCCTGCTTATGTGTTAAGATATTGGTTTGTGGTTTGAAATGGTTATAGGCGGAGTTATGGATAGAATGCACTCACTGTTCGCTGAACACATTAAGGTGCTTCAAGCCCGTGTGGTTGAAGCGCTTAAGTTACAACACTTTGACGCTTTGATCATTCATTCTGGGCAATTGAAAAAAGCCTTCTTAGATGATCAAACCTATCCTTTTAAAGCGAATCCACATTTTAAGCACTGGCTGCCTGTATTTGAAAATCCCAACTGCTGGTTGGTCGTCAATGGCATTGATAAACCTAAGCTCATCTATTTTCGTCCGGTGGATTATTGGCACAAGGCTCCTCCCGAACCAGTTGATTTTTGGGCGGACTATTTTGATATTGAATTGCTATCGCGAGCCGAATTAGTCGCGGATTTATTACCTTACGACCGAGCTAGTATGGCTTATATTGGTGAGCATCTTGAAGTCGCGCAAGCATTGGGGATAGGACACGCTAACCCTGAGTACGTATTAAACTATTTACATTATCATCGAAGCTTTAAAACAGATTATGAAATGCACTGCTTACGTCAAGCTAATGAGATTGCTGTGCGCGGGCATCAAGCAGCGAAGGCCGCCTTTCTCGAAGGGTTGTCTGAGTTTGAGATAAACCAAGCCTACTTGAATGCCGTAGGACAGAGTGATAATGAAGTGCCTTACGCCAGCATTATTGCTTTAAATGAGCATGCTGCGGTGTTGCATTACAGTCATCCTGAGCGACAATCACCGATAGAGCTGCGCTCATTTTTAATTGATGCGGGTGCTAATTTTGCCGGCTATGCATCGGATATTACGAGAACCTACAGTGCAAAACAGGACCGTTTCGCGGATTTGATTAAGGCAATTAACCAGCTTCAGTTAGCGTTAATTGGTGATATTAAAGTAGGGATGCGCTACACCGACTTACATTTAAGGTCGCATCAATTATTGGCTCAAGTATTACTGGATTTTGGTTTAGCTCAGGGCAGCATTGAGAGCTTAGTTAACACAGAGATCACCAATACCTTTTTTTCTCACGGTCTAGGGCACGTGTTAGGCTTGCAAGTTCATGATGTTGCAGGGTTTATGCAGGATGAACGTGGCACCCCGCTTGCTGCTCCGCAGGCTCATAGTGCGTTACGTTGCACCCGTATTATTGAGCCACGCCAAGTGTATACCATCGAGCCTGGTGTCTATTTTATTGATGATTTACTGGGCCAATTGAAGCAACGCTCAGAGCATAAACAGGTTAATTGGGCTAAAGTGGATGAGTTTCGCCCTTATGGTGGTATACGTATTGAAGACAATATTGTTGTTCATAGCAGCCAAATCGAAAACCTGACTCGTGATGCGGGCTTAGATTGATGCTACAGCCTTATTCAGTATTGGCTCAAGCGGCCGAATATGAAGAAGAAATAAAGAAAAGTCGATTCATCACACTATTGCAGCGAACACAAGGCCGAGACGCTGCGATGGCATTTGTTAACCAAATCAAAGTGGCTCATCCTGGCGCGAGACATCATTGCTGGGGATTTATTGCCAGTGCACCCAGTGTCAGTACTGAGCTTGGCTTTAGTGATGATGGTGAGCCAAGTGGTACGGCTGGAAAACCCATCTTAGCAGCCTTGCAAGGAAGTGGGCTTGGTGAAGTCACCGCGGTTGTCGTTCGTTATTCAGGAGGTATAAAGCTGGGTACGGGTGGTTTGGTTCGAGCCTACGGCGGCGGTGTGCAAGCTGCCCTTAAATTGGCACAAACTGTTATCGAGGTACCACAAGTCACCGGTGAACTTACTTGCCAGTATGCGCATGTTAGTTTAGTGGAGCAGTTACTGGCTCAATTTAATGGTCAGATCATAGAGAGTGACTTTGGTGTTGCTGTATTAATGCATATCACTATTGATGCACGGAATGTAGGGGCTTTTAAGCAAAGTGTATTTGACAAGAGCCAAGGACAATTAGTGTTTAGGGCAGAGCAAGACACAAATGAATGTCAATAAGGAAATAGGCTAGATGCAGTTTAGGGCAATATTACGTATTGTTGGGCTTTTGGTTGCGCTGTTTAGTGTCACGATGCTGGCTCCTGCTTTGGTGGCTGTAATATACAAGGATGGCGCTGGGCGCGACTTTATTAGTGCGTTTATAATTGCTTTATTGTCGGGCTTGGCCTTATGGTTCCCTAACCGTGATTATAAAAGTGATTTAAAAGCTAAAGATGGCTTTTTGATAGTTGTATTATTCTGGACTGTGTTAGGCAGCGTGGGGGCATTGCCATTTTTGATCAGTGAACGACCTGATATGAATGTGGCGGAATCCTTTTTTGAATCTTTCTCAGGTTTGACGACAACCGGGGCGACCGTTATCACTGGGCTAGATAGCTTGCCGAAAGCCATACTGTTTTATCGTCAGATGTTGCAATGGCTAGGGGGGATGGGGATCATCGTATTAGCCGTTGCAGTACTGCCTATTCTTGGCATAGGTGGCATGCAGCTGTATCGAGCGGAAACACCGGGGCCGGTAAAAGACTCTAAGATGACACCGAGAATAGCAGAAACAGCCAAAGCCTTGTGGTACATCTATTTGTGTTTAACCATCGCTTGTATGCTCGCATTTTGGTTAGCGGGGATGACGTTGTTTGACGCCATTTGTCACTCTTTTTCAACCGTTGCCATTGGTGGGTTTTCTACTCATGATGCCAGTATGGGCTATTTTAATAGTCCCCTGATCAATCTTATCACCGTGGTGTTTTTGATTATATCGGGTATCAACTTTGCCCTGCATTTTGCAGCATTTGGTAACCACGGTATGCGTATTAAAGTCTACTTGCGCGACCCTGAAGTACGGGCGTTTCTATTCATACAATTTGCGCTTACCGCTATTTGTTTTGTTGTATTGGCTGTGCATCAAACTTATGACTCATTAGAGCAAAGCTTAGATCAAGCTTTGTTTCAAGCTGTTTCTATTTCGACGACGGCAGGCTTTAGCACCACAAGTTTTTCTGATTGGCCATTATTTTTACCTGTGCTCTTGGTGTTTTCATCTTTTATCGGTGGTTGTGCGGGATCAACCGGTGGGGGAATGAAGGTGATACGTGTCTTGCTGCTCAACTTACAAGGGTTTCGTGAGTTAAAGCGTTTAGTGCACCCAAGAGCCATCTACAAAATAAAACTGGGTAAGAAAGCGTTACCTGATAAAGTTGTTGAGGCCGTATGGGGGTTTTTCTCGGCTTATGCCTTGGTATTTGTAATTTGTATGCTGGCATTAATTGCCACAGGGATGGAAGAATTGTCGGCCTTCTCGGCTGTGGTTGCTACCCTTAATAATTTAGGCCCAGGTTTGGGAGAGGTCGCAGTTCATTTTGGTGAAACGTCCGACGCTAGTAAGTGGATTTTGATCTTAGCCATGTTGTTTGGGCGATTAGAGATTTTTACGTTACTTGTTTTGTTTACCCCCGTATTTTGGAAAAGCTAACGCTCCCTTTATT
The DNA here is from genome assembly GCF_021295345.1 of Motilimonas eburnea. Taxonomy (GTDB): domain Bacteria; phylum Pseudomonadota; class Gammaproteobacteria; order Enterobacterales; family CBDFNC01; genus Motilimonas; species Motilimonas eburnea. The sequence continues at coordinate 1,137 of NZ_JAIMJB010000029.1, read as the reverse complement.
TTTATGGTGTCTTATTTAGTATGTCGAAAGTATTAATTTTATATTCAAGCCGTGATGGACAAACGTTAAAAATAGTCAAACGTATGCAAGCTTTGTTGGAACAAGAATCTGACCTCCTCGACATTAATCAAGCCGACGCGGTTGATTTTGACTGCTACGATAAGGTACTGGTTGGTGCTTCTATTCGTTATGGTAACTTTGAATCAGGTGTCATCTCTTTTCTCAATCAGCACCGTGCATCTCTACATAAGAAGCCTAACGCTTTCTTTGTGGTTTGCTTAACCGCACGCAAACCTGAAAAAGCCAGCCCAGCAACCAGTGCTTATATGATGAAGTTTGATCGCCTCTGCCAATGGCAACCGAAAATGAAAGGTGTATTCGCTGGTGCTTTGTTGTATTCAAAGTATAACTGGTGGCAAACATTGATTATCCAGCTCATTATGAAAATGACTGGGGGCAGTACTGACAAGAGTAAAGACATTGAATTTACCGACTGGCACAAAGTTGAGGCCTTTGCTAGGGATTTTAACTGTCTATAGTCGCTTTACATTAGGGTGATAAATAGGCACTAACCGCTGGTTTATACTCGTTTTGATTGCTTCTTACTCGTTTAGCGCTTTTTAATACATTTTTTTAAAAAAAGCCTTGCACCGAAAACGGATCTCCCTATAATGCGCATCCACTGACACGGCGCAGCGCTTAGCGAAACGCGGTATCAGGGAGTAAGAAGCTGAGGTTTCTCACTCGAAAGAAAAATCGAAAATTTCTTAAAATTAACGATTGACTTTCAAAGCGGCTAGCGTAGAATGCGCAGCCCTGGCGAGGTGAAGCGAAAGCCACTGAGTCACTGTTCTTTAACAATCTAATCATGCAATCTGTGTGAATACTCATGTTGAAAGCCACGGCTAACAACGCAATGGTAACGAATCGCTAAAACGATTTATTTATCAATGTTTCTGAGTGTTTGCACAAACAAATAAACAGAATTCATTGAGCAGGTCTTCGGACCGAAAAAACTTTAATTGAAGAGTTTGATCATGGCTCAGATTGAACGCTGGCGGCAGGCTTAACACATGCAAGTCGAGCGGTAACAGAGAGAAGCTTGCTTCTCTGCTGACGAGCGGCGGACGGGTGAGT